>NZ_PVTY01000011.1 GCF_003003175.1 Nesterenkonia sandarakina
CGGATCCCGGCATCGAGCAGTGTCCGGTAGAGGCCGAACCCGGTCGGGCCGGCCTCGTAGGCCACCGCCACCGGGCCCGGCAGGTCTTGGACCCAGGTGAGGATGTGCTCGGGTGATGGGGTCAGTCGTGATTGGAAGAGCTCTCCTGTGTCGCTGTCGATTGCTGCCGCGAAGACAGATCGTGCGTGCACATCGAGCCCAACACTCGTACGCTCGGTAAACACCGGGGCCTCCCACAAATGTCGGCAAGGCCGGGCAAGGGGCGTCTTGTCCGGTAATCCACGAATCTCTGTGAGTGGGGCCCCGGCCCGCAACCCCTCGCGGACCGCAAGGAGCTACTTCATACCGTCTAGCGCCACAGGCTGCTTCGTCATCTCGCTGCTCGCAGATCAATGCCGTCGGCAGGAGAATCAGTCAGACGCGCACTCTCAGGGTGCGCCAGGATCAACCTAGCGGTGGCCGCAGGAAGCGGACAGACCATGCCGGAGAGCAGACACGCCGGGCGCACCAGAGGTGCACGTTCCTTCTGGGTGTTCTCGGCCGTCCTCCTGCTGGCCGCCTGCGGATCAGGAGTCGGTGACGACGCTCCGGCTCAGCCGGCTTCTGGCACATTCGAGCCTGGCACCCCCGCGCCCGGCGCCGCCCAGCCCGACACCGCCCAGACCGACGCCAGTGACGAGAAGACTGACCGGGCAGACGCGGAAGAACCCCGGCCGACACAGTTCACCATCGCCGGCACCGGGAACCTGCTCATCCACGGTCCGGTCATCGACACGGCAGCGGCGCTGGCCGAGCCCGGGGATTACTCCTTCGCGCCCCTGATGGAAGGAGTCGGGGATCTCATCAGCGGCGCCGATCTCGCCCTGTGTGGGCTGGAGGTGCCGATCGCTCCGGAAGGCGTCGAGCCGAGCGGATATCCGGTGTTCGCTGCCCCGCGGGAGCTCGCCGGTGATCTCGCCTCCGTAGGCTTCGACGGCTGTTCCACTGCCAACAACCATTCCTTCGACCAGGGCACAGCCGGAGCGGAGCGCACGCTCGACGTCTTCGACGAGGCCGGCATGGGTCACGCGGGGACGGCACGCACCGAGGCGGAGGCCGACCGGCCCCAGCTCTACACGGTGGAACGCGGCGCACGAGAAGTGACCGTGGCTCACGTGGCCACCACGATGCTCCACAACCCCGACCACCGGCCGCAGGAGGATGAACTGTGGCGGGTTGCTGACGTCACCCCTCAGGAACTCACCGATCAGGCGACCCAGGCACGCGAAGACGGCGCCGACATCGTCGTCGCGTCGGTGCACTGGGGTGACGAGTATGTCGATGCGCCCACTGAAGAACAGCGCAAGTACGGGGAGCAGCTCGCCGCCGACGGCGAGATCGACGTGGTGTTCGGAAGCCACTCCCACACGCCTCAGCCGGTGGAGCACCTCGACGGCGGGCCGTCCGGCGAGGGCATGTGGGTGGTGTGGTCCATGGGCAACTTCCTCTCCAATCAGGACGAGGCCTGCTGCGTCGTCGAGACCGCAAGCGGAACCGTGGTCTACGCCACGGTGGAGGTCACAGAGCACGAGGCCCAAGTCACCGGCATGGACTGGCTGCCCGTCACCGTGGATCGCGGTCCCACGGACGAGGAGCTGCACCGGGGGATCTGGCCGCTGCGCGAGCTCGCCGAGGGCGACATTCCCGAACGTCCGGAACTCAGCGCGACGACCGTCGAAGACCGGTGGTCGCGGCTCCTGGACGTCATGACTGACCAGGACCTCCGGGAGCACCCGCCCACACCCACGGGCGAGGAGCCCACGGTGGTGCCGCGCGGGGACTAGGAGGCGGGTGAGACCGGGAGGGGTTCCTCAGGCCCGCACTCGGTGCTGACCCGTCCGTCCCCCAGAGGGTCAGCCTCCGCAGCCCTTCAGATCTGGCGGTCCAACAGATCTGGCAGTCCAACAGATCGGGCATCATTGACGCCTTGCCGAGCTCGTCCGGATCAGAGGCTGCGCAGCACCGTGACGACCTTGCCCATGATGGTGGACTCGTCGCCCAGGATCGGTTCGTACTGACGGTTCTGCGGCAGCAGCCAGACGTGTCCATCGCGGCGCTTGAGCGTCTTCACCGTGGCCTCGTCATCGAGCAGCGCGGCGACGATGTCACCGTTCTCCGCCGTGTTCTGCCGACGCACCACGACCCAGTCACCTTCGAAGATCCCGGCCTCGATCATCGAGTCACCACGGACCTGCAGCATGAACAGCTCGCCCTCGCCGGTGAGCTGCCGTGGCAGCGGCATGATGTCTTCGACCTGCTGGTCGGCCAGGATCGGTCCGCCCGCGGCGATCTGTCCCACGACGGGGATCTCCGAGATTCGACTGTCCGACTGCATGCGGTAGCCCTGCAGATCCACTACGGAGTCGCGGGCGGCAGCCTCAGCCTCCTGGGCCTGTTCGCTGAGCACCGGGGCACCCGCTGAGTCACGCAGCACCTCCATGGCGCGCGGCCGTCCGGGGACCCGCCTGAGGTAGCCGAGCTCCTGCAGACGCGCCAGCTGGTGGGTCACGGAGGACAGTGAGGCGAGACCGCAGGCGTCGCCGATCTCTCGCATGGACGGCGGATAGCTGCGCTCGGCCAGCGACTCCTGGATGACGTCGACGATCTGGCGCTGCCGATCAGTCAATCGCGGCGCTGCCGATGAGTCCTTGGTGTTCTGCGCCATTGCTGCCTCCATAGTTGTGCCGAGCATTCCGCGGTCTCGTGATGCTGCCTGCTGCCTGCTGCCTGCCGCCTGGGTGAGTCGGCGCCGGGCCGGTTCGAGGTGGGATCGGAACCGAATCTGCCCTGTGTCAGCATCCATGTCAGACCCTGCTGATGGACTGTTCACAGTGAGATTCGCTTCGAAGATCACTTCGAACTTGGCGCTCAGGTTACTCGAAATCGTAGAGAGATTCCATTGATTCTGCGGTGAGTCTGGTCAAGATTCGAAACTATGTGCTAGAAATAGTACACACGTTCGAATGAGAGGTTCTTCCCCATGAGTACTGCACAGCTTGCACTTGCACCTGTCGACTCCGCACCGGCTTCGGCAGTGCACCTCACTCGCCGCGGTCGCTTTCTCCTGCTGGGCCTTCCGGTGCTGGCAGTCCTGGCCATCGCACTCCTCGGAGCGCTGATGCTGGCCACCTCGCTGCTCAACCAGGCGCAGGCGTCATCCGGTGAGGTTCCCGGCGTGGACGCCCAGGTGGTCACCGTCGGTGCAGGGGACACCCTGTGGAGCGTGGCGGCGTCGGTGGACTCTGACGAGCACACTCAGGTGCTCATCGGTCAGATCGCTGAGCTCAACGATCTCAACGGCTCCGAGATCACGCCCGGCCAGGAGCTCTTCGTCCCGGTCGACTGAGTCGACCGAGCAGTCCCCTCCCGGCCGCAGAGCTTGGAGCCCGAGACGGCAGGTTCAGCCCGGCTAGAATGTCCCGGTGACTTCATCTCGCTCCCGGAACCTGTCCCGCCTGCCGCTGCGCGAAGAGCTCCAGGGTCAAGAGCCCTATGGAGCCCCGCAGCTGAGCGTGAAGGCGATGCTCAACGTCAACGAGACGACCTACGACGTCCCAGCAGATGTGGTCGACGCCATCGGCAAGGAAGTCCGCGCCGCAGCCGCCCAGCTCAATCGCTACCCGGACCGTGAATTCTCGGTCCTGCGCCGCAAGCTCGCCGGGTACCTGAACCGGGACCTCGCCTCCGAGGGTGAACCGGCGGTGCTGACCGCCGAGCACATCTGGGCTGCCAACGGCTCCAACGAGATCATGCAGCACATCCTGCAGGCCTTCGCCGGCCCGGGCCGTTCGGTGCTCTCCTTCCCTCCGACCTACTCCATGTACCCGCTCTACGCCCGGGGCACCTACAGCGAGTACATCGCCGGCACTCGCGCCGATGACTTCACGCAGACGCCCGAGGATGTCGCGGCGCAGATCCACGAGCACCACCCCAACGTGGTGATCCTGTGTTCCCCGAACAACCCCACCGGCACCGCACTCTCCCTGGAGACCGTGGAGGCGGCCTACGCCGCGGCCGAGGAATCCGACACCATGGTGGTGGTGGATGAGGCCTACGGCGAGTTCCGCCAGTCCGGGACAGGCTCGGCCCTGGCCCTGCTGCCCGGACGGGAGCGCCTGATCGTCTCGCGCACCATGAGCAAGGCGTTCGCGCTGGCCGGAGGCCGACTCGGCTACCTGGCCGCCGCCCCCGAGGTCACCGACGCCATGCGGCTGGTCCGGCTGCCCTATCACCTCTCCGCAGTGACCCAGGCGACCGCCGTCGCCGCCTTGGACCACTCGGCCACGCTGATGGCCAACGTGGAGCGGATCAAGGAGCAGCGCGACCGGATCGTGACCACCTTGGAGCAGCTGGGGCTGCGCCCGGCGCCCTCGGACGCGAACTTCGTGTTCTTCGGTGGACTCACCGATGAGAAGGCCGCCTGGCAGCACCTCCTGGAGGACGGCATCCTGATCCGTGACGTCGGCATCCCCGGGCACCTGCGAGTGACCGCGGGCACCGAGGAGGAGACCTCGGACTTCCTGGCCTCACTCAAGCGATTCATCACCAGGACCACCGCGTAGACTCAAGAGTTGGCGTACCCCACCACCAAGCAGGAGTTATGGGAGCAGAATTGATCTCCGGGCGCATCGCCCAGATGGAACGTGTCACCAGTGAGTCCAGCGTCAAGGTCCGGATGGACCTCGACGGGACCGGCACCTCGAACATCAGCACCGGTGTGCCCTTCTATGACCACATGCTCACCGCACTGTCCCGGCATTCGCTCATCGACCTCGACGTCGAAGCCTCCGGTGACACCCACATCGATGTGCACCACACAGTCGAGGACACCGCCATCGTCCTGGGCGAGGTGCTGCGGGTCGCGCTGGGGGACAAGCGCGGAATCCGCCGCTTCGGCAACGCCACCATCCCGCTGGACGAGGCGCTGGCCCAGGCCGTCGTGGATGTCTCCGGCCGGCCCTACCTGGTGCACTCCGGCGAGCCCGAGGGGCAGCAGTACCACCTCATCGGGGGACACTTCACCGGATCCATGACCCGGCACGTCTTCGAGGCGATCACCTACCACTCCGGGATCTGCCTGCACATGACGCTGCTCGGCGGCCGGGACCCGCACCACATCGCGGAGGCCCAGTTCAAGGCCTTCGCCCGCGCGCTGCGCGAGGCCGTGGAGTCTGACCCGCGCACCGATGAGATCCCCTCCACCAAGGGTGCCCTGTGACAGGCAAGCCCGACGTCGTCGTCCTGGACTACGGTTCCGGCAACATCCACTCCGCGGTCCGGGCGCTCGAGCGCGCCGGCGCGGACGTGACCCTGACCAAGGACACCGACGCCGTGCTCAACGCCTCCGGGCTGGTCGTGCCCGGTGTGGGGGCCTTCGCCGCCGTCATGTCGGCGCTGCGTGAGATCGACGGACCCCGCTGGATCGGACGCCGGATCGCCGGGTCGCGCCCGGTGCTGGGGATCTGCGTGGGCCACCAGGTGATGTTCGACCGCGGCGTCGAACACGGCATCCCCGCCGAGGGGCTGGGCGAGTGGCCCGGAGAGGTCACCGCGCTGCCCGAGGACGCCGTGGTCCCACACATGGGATGGAACACCGTGCGCCCGCCCGAGGACAGCGTGCTCTTCGACGGGCTCAAGGACGAACGGTTCTACTTCGTGCACTCCTACGCCGTGCAGTCCTGGGACTTCGACCAGTCCATCGAGTCGATGAACCCGCCCAAGGTCACCTGGAGCCACCACGGCACCGACTTCATCGCCGCAGTGGAGAACGGCCCGCTCTCCGCCACCCAGTTCCACCCGGAGAAGTCCGGGGACGCCGGGATGCAGCTGCTGCGCAACTGGATCCTGAGCCTCTGACCCTGAACTCCCCGCGGACCGGTGCTCCGCGCAGCCCGACCGCTTCGATGCACCTACCAGCCCGTGTCACCCCGCTGTCCAGACCCACCAGCCCTTCACCCAGCCGAAAGTAGATTCATGACTGAGCCCTCCGCGCCCACCGCCACCGTCCCCGCACTGGAGCTGCTGCCCGCCGTCGACGTGGCCGACGGCCAGGCCGTGCGACTGGTCCAGGGAGAGGCCGGGTCCGAGACCGGCTACGGCGACCCGCTGGAAGCCGCGCTGAACTGGCAGCAGCAGGGGGCCGAATGGATCCACCTGGTGGATCTCGACGCCGCCTTCGGCCGGGGCGACAACCGCGACATCATGGCCCGCGTGGTCAAGGAGCTCGGCGTGAAGATCGAGCTCTCCGGCGGAATCCGCGACGACGAGTCCCTGGACCGCGCCCTGGAGCTCGGCGCCACCCGGGTGAACCTCGGCACCGCGGCCCTGGAGGACCCGGAGTGGACCGCCCGCGCCATCGAACGCCACGGCGACGCGATCGCCGTCGGGCTGGACGTGCGCGGCGAGACCCTGGCCGCCCGCGGCTGGACCCGCGAAGGCGGGAACATCTGGGAGGTGCTGCAGCGCCTCGAAGATGCCGGCTGCCCCCGCTACGTGGTCACCGACGTCACCAAGGACGGGACCCTGCGCGGACCCAACACCGAGCTGCTCGCCCAGGTCTGTGCCAAGACCAGCAAGCCAGTGGTCGCCTCCGGCGGCATCTCCTCGCTGGAGGACGTCGCGGCACTGGCCAAGATGGTCTCCCTCGGCGTCGAGGGCGCCATCATGGGCAAGGCCCTCTACGCCGGGAAGTTCGAGTTCCCCGAGGCGCTGAAGGTGGCCGCAGCCTCCGCATGAGTCAGAACGCCGAATCCAGCAGGGACCTGCCCGGCCATATCGCGGCGCTGCTGCAGCGTGCGCCCCGGGATGCGCAGGGCCGGCCCGCGGACTCCGCCGGAGTGCCCTGGGCGGACCGCGACCTCTCCGGAGACGGCAACCCGCTGCACACCTTCGACGGCGACGACGGCCTCGCCACCGCCACGGTCAGTGCGGCCCGGGACCAGCTGCTCGCCGGGGAGCTGGACGAAGCAGGGTTCGTCGCGGCCCTGGCCGGACAGCGGCTCTTCGTCCCGGTGCTCGCCGAGCTGGCCGAGGAGGCCGACCCGGCCCCGGGCGGCGCGCCCGGTGAGCCGAGCGCCCCGGTGGGGGACAAGCAGGCGGACATCACCTTGATCAGCATCACCAGCCGCGACGGACGCCAGACCATGCCGGTGTTCACCTCCGTGGACGCGCTCACCGGCTGGCACGACAAGGCACGCCCCGTGGCGGCGGAGACCGAACGGATCATGCTCGCCGCCCTGGCCGAGGGCGCCGAACTTGCGGTCCTGGACCCCGGGGCGGAGCTGACCTTCGTGCTGCGCCGGCCCGCGGTGGAGGCCCTCGCGCAGGCCGCCCGGTGGGTGCCCTCGTATCAGGACCCCGAGCTGGCCGATGCGCTGGGCGGCATTCTGGACCTCTGCCCCGGCGTCGCACAGCTGCAGCTGCAGCCCGGCGACGGCGTCGGGACCCGGACGGCGGCCGGGCATGCGGTGCCCGGCGGCGGAAGCGGTCCGGAGCTCAGCGTCGGGGTCGTGCTGCTGCCCGGGGTCGATGAGGTCGATTCCCGGCTGGCGCTGGCCAGCGTGCAGGCCGCCCTGGGAGAGGTGCCGATGCTGCGCGAGCGCGCAGACTCGGTCCAGGTGAAGCTGGTCCGCTGAGCCGTCCCCGGGGATGCCCCGTGGCAGTCGTGAGAGTCGTTCAGGCCCGATCGGCCGCGGCGACGGTGTCCTTGATCTGCTCACAGATCTCCCGCAGCGTGTCCGCCTCGGCGTCGTCCAGGGCCGGGTGGAAGAGCTGTCGAATGTGTGTGCCGTGCAGCCGGGAGGCCTGTTCGAAGACCCGGTGCCCCTCCTCGGTGAGCTGCGCGGTCATGCCGCGCCGGTCCTCGGCGTCGGCGAAGCGATCGATCAGCCCACGCTTCTGCAGCGACTTGACCTGGTAGGAGAGTCGGGAGGGGGAGAAGACCATGCCCTCGGCCAGTTCGCCCATGCGCAGCTGGTGGTCCTCGGCCTCGGCCAGGAGCAGCATCAGGTTGTAGTCGCTCAGGCGCAGCCCGGTGCTGGAGTGCAGTCGCTTCTCCATGCGATCGCTGATGATCGCGGAGGTCTCGAAGAAGGATCGCCAGGCTCGCGCCTTGGGAGAGAAGCCGGTGAGGTCGTGACGGCCGCGCTGATCACTCATCGCGGCAGACTCGGTGGTTCCCTCGGCGATGTCGACACGGGCATCCTCGGGGGATGCCTGCGCCGCCGGCTCCGGGTGGCGCCCGGTGGTGTCACTGTGGCCCGCCGTCACGACGCCACCTCTTCTCTGCCCTAGACGACTGATGCTTCAATCAGTCCAGTCTATGTCAGCTGCCCGAGTTGACGACCTCTCCGTTCTCCACGTCCACATAGACCTCAGTGCCGTTGTCCAGCTCGAACTCCCAGGTCACCGCCCCGTTCTCGTCATCCAGATCAGCCTGTTCCGGGGTGCCGCCGCCCTCTTCGGACGCGGTGCGCAGCGCATCGGTGAACTCGACCTGCACAGCCTCGGCATTGCGCTGATCATCGGAGTCGATGTCGTCCTCCTGGGTGTTCATGATCTCGAAGCTCTCGCGGTCCACGTCGAGCTCCCACTCGGCGCCGCCGTCGAAGATCGTGAACTCGTAATAGCTGCCCTCGGTGTCGAAATCCAGGACGACGGCGTCCGGGTACTCATGCTCCACGGCGTCCACGGCCTGGTAGAGCGGGTCCTCATCGCTGGCTGCTGAATCGTCGGTCGCTGAGTCGTCGGATTCGGAGGCGTCAGCTTCCGGGGAGTCGGTGGCCTCCTCGGTGGGCCCGGCCTCGGTTGCGGCGTCGTCGGTGGTCTCCTCGGTGGGCTCCGCCTCGACGGTCTCGGTCACCGTCGCGGTGGGCTGGGCCTCGTCGTCGTCGGGGTCCAGCTCGTCGCTGGCGCAGGAGCTCAGGGCGAGCGCGGAGATGGCGGCCACGGAGAGCAGAGCCGAGGAGTTGTTCCAGCGAGAGTTCATGATCGGATCCTTCGTTCGGGGACTGCGGGGTCTTGACCTCCCATTGGTAGTCCTCCTACCTGCGTGAACCCTGGAAAGCCGGGCCAGGTCAGTGCGAGCGCGGGGGGCTGCGCGGAGAAGCCGCGTGGCTAGACTGGAAAGGTGCCTTTCACCTTTTGGCGCGGCATTCCTCTGGACCTCGCGGCTGCAGCTCTGGTCACCGTGGTCATGGTCATCGCCGCCCTGGAGTCAGGAGATCAGCCGGCTCGGCCGGTGGACGCCCCGGTGGTCGCGATCCTCATGGTCATCGGAGCCTGGACGGCCATGTCTCGTCGGGCCCCTCGGATCGCGCTGATCGGCGCCAGCGTCAGCTTCTTCGCGGCCCTGAGCGTCGGGGTGCCAGGCTTCTCTCCGGTGCTGGCCATCGGGGTGCCGGTGCTCATCGCGGCCTGGTCGGGCCATCTCTGGTGGGCGCTCGCGGTGGTGTCTCTGGTCGGTTTCACCAGCGTGCCCTACCGGCTGAGCGGGCCCGGGGCGGAGCCGTTGGGCCAGGTGGCGCTGAGCACACTCTTCGATGTCTGCCTGCTGGCCGTGCTGCTGCTGTTGGGCGAGGCGCTGCGCAGTCGACGGGCGGTCCGCCAGGAGGCTGCCCTGCGGCTGCTGCTGGCGGATCAGGAGCATCAGCGGGAGCTCACCGCGGAGCGGCTGCGCGCTGCCCGCGACCTGCACGACGTGCTGGCCCACACGGTGGCGGTGGTGGGAATCCAGGCCAGCGTCGCGGCGGAGACGATCGACAGCGACCCGGAGACCGCGAAGCAGGCCGTGGACCGGGTCCGCGCCGCCAGCCAAGAGGCCAGCGTGGACCTGCGCAGCACGATCGCGGTCCTGCGCGAGGACAGCCTCTGGTCTCCTCCGGAGGCCAGGCTCGGCGGGCACCAGCTCGCGGAGCTCGTCGACGCGGTCAGGGCCTCTGGGCTGCAGGTGTCATTCAGCGTTCATGGGGACCTCTCGACCATCCGGCCTTCGGTGGAGCTGGTGATCTACCGGATCGTGCAGGAATCTCTGACCAATGTGCTGCGCCATTCCACCGCGGAGCGCGTGGAGGTGGGACTGGACCTGCAGGCCGACGTGGTCAACGTGATGATCCGGGATCACGGGGTCCCCCGGGAATCCACCCCGGTGCGGCCCGACCGGCACGGCACGGGACTGCAGGGCATGGCCGAGCGGATCGGTGCGGCGGGTGGTCGGCTGGAGTATGGACCAGCCGGCGACGGCGAGCCCGGCTTCCGCGTCGAGGCCCGGCTCCCCACCGGAGGTCCCCGGTGACGCTGCGGATCCTGCTCGCCGATGACCAGGAGCTGGTCCGCACCGGGCTGCGCACCCTGTGCGAACGCGAGGGAGACAGCACCGTCATCGCGGAGGCGGCGGATGGACACCAGGCGGTGGCGCTGGCCCGGGCGCACCGGCCCGAGGTGGTGCTCATGGACCTGCGGTTGCCCGGAATGGACGGGATCACCGCCACCCGGCGGATCCTCGCCGAAGCTCGAGACGCGATAGCGCCAGCGGATTCCTGACCAAGGACGTGGACCCGGTGGACCTTCGCCAGGCCATCCGCACGGTCGCCTTGGGGGATGCCCTGCTGGCGCCGGAGGGGTCTCGGGCGCTGATCGAAGCCTTCATCACGCGCTCGCCGAAGGAACCCGATGCGCGGCGGCTGAAGGTGCTCACCCTCAGGGAGCGGGAGGTGCTGACGCTGGTGGGTCGAGGCCTGTCCAACATCGAGATCAGACGGCAGCTCTTCCTCAGTCCGGCCACGGTGAAGACCCATGTCAACCGGTCCATGGCTAAGCTCGGCGTCCGCGACCGGGCGCAGCTGGTGGTCATCGGCTACGAGTCGGGACTGGTCCGACCGGGGGAGGCGAGCGGGCCGGGGGAGGCGAGCGGGCCGGGGGAGACCTGGCCGAAGCGGTTCCCCTAGCAGTGGTGACGTGGCGTGGCTCATCAGGTCGATTCCTGATGCTTCCACCATTGGATGATCCGTAGGCCTTCAGGGCCGATCCAGACACCGCGACCCGGGGTGTGTCGCTGAAGCGGTGGAATCGGGAGTCCGAAGGCATCTCCCTGCGAGCGGCTCAGCGGACTGAGCAGGAAGTTCGCGCTGCTTCCGCGGACTCGATAGGACCAGGGAAGCCTGCTGAACACGTCCAGCTGAGGGGGCGCCGTTGCCAGCAGCTTGCCGCCAGACTCCAGCCATGCCTCGATGCTGCGGTGCTGGGCCGGGGTGCACCGCTCGGCGTCGTCGACGAGCAGCAGCCGGGGGGCTTCATCAGCACGGCTGCCTGATCCGCCCGCTGTGGCCAGATCCGCCAAAGTCACACACCGCCGTTGAGCGGCGACCACGCGCAGAGCATTGGTCTTCCCGGTCTGAGCGGCTCCAAGGATCAGCCCGGCCTGCCAGGAGCTGTCCTCGAGCCACGCCGGTGAGTAGGTGAACTGGTGCAGGCCGAGCGACAGCGCGGTGGAATCGGAATCGAGCACCGGCATCCCCACAGATGATGGCAGGGGGTTGACTCGGAGCATCGAGGGGCTCAGCGGTCGCCGATCGCTGTTCACTCTGGACGCGGCCTTCCGGTCCAAGACCTCTGTCACCAGGTGGACGCTCAGTCCGGGAGGGGGCTCGTCGGCGGAGACGAGGACTCCGCGGCCGGGCAGCAGGTCCGATGCACGCAGTTTCGGCCACAGGTAGCGGATCTCCTCAGACACCCCATACGGGAGATACACCTTGCAGGCGAGGCGGGAGCCGAGCTTTCCGAGGGCGAGCTCGCGGCCTCCTGCGATCACCGCGGTGTATCCGAACCCGGCGCCTTCATCGGTGAGAAGCCCGAGATCAGACTCGAGATCTCCGCCGCCGATCAGGCTGCCCGACCGTTGCCAGCGTGCGTGACCGGACATGACCAGCACCAGCGGGATGCGTTCCACGGATTGGGAGGTCCGACGTCGGGTCACCCGCTTATGGAGCTGACTGATCAGGTGCTGGGCCTCCTGCAGGTGCTCGGTGGTGACCCAGGACCCGATCCGGGGGTGGTGCCGGAACTTCTCCAGACAGTGATCACCATCCAACAGGTAGACGTGGACCTCCTTCGGGCAAGCCAGGAGCTGACGCAGCAACGACTGTAGCGCCGCGGTGCCCCCGGAGCCGGATTCACCGAGCATCGCGATGCCTGCGCCGTCATCCAGGTTCAATCGCAGGGGTCGCTGCGTCTGCCGGGCCGGGTCATCGATGAGGCCGAACCGGATCTCGGCGGTGCCCAGCGGCGCTCGAAGGATCTCCGGCAGCGGGGGACACAGCGGCGTGTGGGGTCGGCGGATGCGCGTGACCCGGAGATGCGCTTCCAACCCTTCGACCAGGGCCGGAGTGGAATCCCGCCACCCGATCGCCCGGGGTGCCCGGGCCCTTTCGGCGCGCGCCGTGAGCTTCTCCGAATGGTCCAGCAGCTGCACTGCCTGGAACGGTCGGGGTGCCTCTCCAGGGCGTCGGATGATTCCGCGTCCCGGCAGCTGCCGCGGGACACGGGCCGGCTCTGTGGTTCCCACCAGCTCGCGTGCCTCGTCTTCGCTGCGCAGACGTAGACAGATGATGGTGCCGATGTTCGCGCGGATGTCCGCTGTGACGACACCCTGGGGGCGCTGGGTGGTGAGGATCAGGTGCAGACCCAGGGATCTGCCAAGTGTCGCCAGCCGCATGAGCTCATCCATCGCTGCCGGCAACGACTGGGTGAAGATGCGGAACTCGTCGATGACCACGAGCAGGCGGGCCAGTGACTCGGTGGGGCGTGCTCTCCGAAAATCTGCATAGTCCGCGACACCGGATTCGAGGAACAGCCGTTCCCGCCGAGTGAGTTCAGATCGGAGGCCTTCCAACGTCCGATCGGACTGGGCCTGCGTGAGATCCGTGACCAGCCCCACCGTGTGTTCCAGCCGAGCCAGGTGCTGAAAGCTCGACCCGCCCTTGAAGTCGAAGAGCAGAAGGTTCAGCTCCCGGGGGTCATATCTCGCCGCCCACCCCAGGAGCATCGACTTCAACAGCTCGGACTTACCAGATCCCGTCGTTCCTGCCAGCAGGATATGAGGACCGTCTTCCACCAGGTCCAGCAGCTCGACGGCCGAGGAGCCCTGGCCAAGCAGAGTCTCCAGTCTCAGATGGGCGTCTCCGAGCATCAGCGGAGACGGCAGGGGTGCGGTGACAAGCATCGGGACACCAGTGTCGGTGCCTGACCCCGAGACGTGGCGAAGACCCAGTCGGAGGTGCTCGTGAAGGGTCTGCCGCGCCAATCCGTCGGGGACCAGTCCGGTCGCGACCCTGCGCGCAGCGCCTGACTCGATCCGGTGGAGTTCTCCGGCGTCGAGGTTCACCCGCCATCCGTCGGGCGTCGTTGGCGGTGTCTGCCATCTAGGCGGCACCGATGGTCCTGCCGAACTGTCAGCTCCAGCAGTGGAGATGACGTGCCAGCCGGCGCCGAGCGCAGCCCTGACCTGGACGGAGTCCAGCGGAACCGGACTGATCAGCACCGGTGCCGGCGTCGATGCTGAACCCGACGGCCGGGCACGCAGCGCGGTTTCCAGTCCCGACGGCGGCACCACGCTCACACGCCGATAGTCGCGCAGCTCCGTCAGGTCCATGAGATCGCGGAGCTCGCGCGCGCCTGCCCCGCCCACCGACTCGACTCCTGGTGTGAGCAGGACCTGGGGACCTGGGTCGACATGGTGTGTCAGCTGCGCAAGGATCCAGCGCAGGACGCTGAGCTGTTCCCGGGGCGGGCCCGAGAGCAGCGTATGTTCCGACCTGAGAAGCGTCCAGGCCGTGGCGGTGCGGACGAGGCGCTCTTCCAGAGCCTCGGGCTGTCCGGCGTCGCCCGGGCAGTCCAGTTCAGCTTCGATTCTCGCCTCACCCACCGTCACGACGACGCCGGCTGGCTCGCTGTGGTTGAGCGAGCTCCCCGGCCGTGCCTGGGCTCGCAGGGCCCTGGCGGCACGTCCCGGCGTGGGGAGCAGAGCCGTGCGCTGGTCGGCCCACTCGAGGGAGGCCGCGCGCACGGCTCGACGGAAGCGACGACGACGACGCCGCGCATCGATGAGCGTGAGCACAGCGAGTACTGCTGAGGCGGCGCTGAACAGCAGAAAGATCCACATGCCGGTCACGATCACCAGCACGATGCCGACCACCAGTGGAGCCAGGGATACCAGCAGCATCGTCCGGTAGCGCCCGGACGGCGGCTGTTCTGTGACCCCTACCGGGGGCAGGGGCCAGGTCCGGTGGGGACCAGGAGGAGGAGGCTCCTGGACCAGTTCCACGCGGGACCGGCCGAGGCCGACGGGGGTGTCGGCGCTCAGTGTGACAGCAGCTGCTCCTGGACGGGCAAGCTTCACCTGAGTCTTGCTGACCTGGATCGAGGCGTGTGAACGTTCCAGGAGGGGGTCATTGATCCGGATATCTGCCGTGCCTCGATGCCGAGTGCCCCGCCCCAGCACGTGGACACCGCGCGGGATCTTGACCATCCACCCAGAGTCAGGCCCCGCGCTGATGCAGAGTCGGACCGGTGGCGGGGCGGACGGGTGGGGCGAGGCTCTGAAGGTCAGAGGGTGCAGCACTATGACCATTCCGTGGTGAATGGAGGGGGAGTCGGCGGCATGGTCCGCCAGGGGTATGCGGTCCAAGACTGCGACCCAGCTCGGGACAGTCTCGGTCAAGGGCCTCACCCGGAGGGATGCCGCTGCGCTGACGGTGCGGATCCAGGATCCCAGCGCGTCATCGACTTGAGCCCCAGTGGGAGCGGCGGCACCGTCGAGGAGGATCCGGAGCTCGTGGCGGTGCACGCCTCCCGCTTCGATGCGCAGCTGATTCCAGAGGGTCTCAGGCATGGAGCCTGGCGCATGTACCAGCGTGCAGGAAAGAGCGGTAGGTGGTGCCGAGGTCACCTGTGTCCCTCCTGGTCGTCGTGGATCTGCAGAGTCTGCGACGCGTGCGCCCGCGTCGGTGCTGATCTGAGCCTAGATCTGGCGAAACGGCTGCCCGGCGACAGGTTCGTGGCTGTGGAGAACCTGTGATCATGGATTATTTTCCACAGGTTTTGAACAATCTATGGTCAGGAGCTATTCAGCTGGATATCGTGATCTCACCACACTGGAATCAGGGACGAGGCCGAGCCTGTGGATGCTTTGACGATCGTTGAAGATGAGGTGCGGGAACAGATCCGCCACCGCGGACTGGACCCTGCGGAGAACCCGCTGGGTGTTCGGGAGCTGGTCGAGGCAGCAGTCGTGGAATATGACCGCCGGTCGATGGTCACCGCTTTGCCGCTGATCGGTCCGGTGCAGCAGGCGGTCAAGCATGTCGTCGACGCCGTGGCCGGTTTCGGGGAGCTCCAGCCGTTCCTCGAGGACGAATCGGTCGAGGAGATATGGATCAATGGACCCAGCGCGATATTCGTGGCTCGCGCCGGCCGATCCGAGCTCACCTCCATCACGCTGAGTGAATCTCGCATCCGTGACCTCGTGGAAAGGATGCTCAAGAGTTCAGGGCGACGCCTTGACCTCTCCTCGCCGTTTGTCGATGCGTCGCTTCCCGATGGTTCCCGATTGCACGTGGTGATTCCCGACATCACCCGGCGCCACTGGGCGGTCAACATCCGCAAGTTCATCGCCCGCGCCCAGACGCTCGATGACCTGGTCCGTCGGGGATCCCTGAGCGCATCAGCGGCGGACTTTCTGGAGGCCTGCGTCGACAGCGGATTGAACATGCTGGTGTCCGGCGCGACCCAGTCCGGGAAGACGACACTGCTGAACTGCCTCGCTGCCGCCATCGGCCCCCGTGAGCGGGTCGTCACCGTGGAGGAGATCTTCGAGCTCCAGCTGCCGCTCCGCGATGTCGTGGGAATGCAGTGTCGACAGTCCAACCTCGAGGGGGAGGGTGAGATCCCGCTGCGCCGGCTGGTGAAGGAGGCGCTGCGGATGCGTCCTGATCGGCTGGTCGTCGGCGAGGTCCGCGAAGCCGAAAGCCTCGACATGCTCATCGCGCTGAACTCAGGTTTGCCGGGAATGGCCACCGTCCACGCCAACAGCGCCCAAGACGCCGTCACCAAGATCTGCACCCTGCCGCTGCTGGCCGGAGAGAACATCTCCAGAAGCTTCATCCTGCCGACTGTCGCCTCCTGCATCGATCTCGTCGTCCACTGCGTGCGCGAGCGTGACGGCAGCCGGCACGTCAGGCAGATCATGGCGGTCGGGAGCAGGGTCGAAGCTGACACCATTGAGACGACCCTGCTCTTCGACGCCACCGACGGTGAACTCGCGGTGACCGACTCCGCGGTCTTCGATCTGCCTAAGCTCGCACCGCAGCACCAGCGCCGTTTCGCCAGAACAGGGCTGCTCGGATGAGTCTGCTGCTTGGACTGGGAATCGGGTTCGGGCTGCTGCTGATCTACGCCTCCTTCTGGGAGCGCCCACCCCGAGCAGCGGGGCCCCGACGCGCGCGACGGGGGCGGGCCCGCAAGCTCCTCGATGAGGCTGGACACCCGAAAGTCCCGGTCACAGGGGTCCTCACCGCCATCATGATCTGCGCAGCTGCTGCGTTTCTGGTCGTCCTGGTGCTCACGGCGGCAATCCCGGTGGCCCTCTGCTTTGCCCTGTTCGCCGGCATGGTGCCGGTGTTGGCCCTGCGCTGGCAGGCGGGAAAGCGACGAGCGCTCCTGCGCAACATCTGGCCGGATGCCGTCGATCACCTGAGATCGGCGGTCAGGTCCGGGATGTCGCTGCCCGAAGGTCTGATGCAACTCGGCGTCTCTGGTCCGGAACCGCTGCGCGAACCCTTCGTGGAGTTCGGGAAGGACTATCGCGCGGGACAGACCCTGGGGGTCGCACTGGGAAGGCTGAAGCTGCGCCTGGCTGACCCCGTGGGGGATCGGATCGTGGCGGCCCTGATGATCACTCGCGAAGTGGGCGGCTCGGACCTGGGTCGCCTGCTCAGCACCTTGGCGGAGTTCCTGAGAGAGAACGCGAGGACGCGCAGCGAGCTGGAGGCGCGCCAATCGTGGACCGTCAACGCTGCGAAATTGGCGGTGGCAGCTCCCTGGATCGTGGTGCTGCTGCTCTCCCTGCAGCACGAGGCCGCCGAAGCCTACCGAGGTGCGACCGGCATGGCGGTCCTCGGCGCCGGCCTGATCGTGTCCCTCGTGTGTTATCGCCTCATGCTGCGCATCGGGGCTCTTCCTCGAGAAGTGCGGGTGCTCGCATGAACGAGGCGATCCTCGGCTGGGCGCTCATCTGTGGTCTGTTCCTGGGGTTTGGACTGGTCCTCGTCCTGCGCGCCCTTCCGATGAACAACCAACCCAGCTTCTCCGCCCGGGTGGCGCCATACCTGCGCTCCACGGACTCGCGCTTCGAACTGTCAGACCCTGGCTCGCAGCCAGCCCTTGGCCTGGGTGCCACGGCAAGGATCCTGGCCCCGGTGATCCAGCAGGCGGTACGCCAGCTTGATCGGTTCAGCCTCGACGCCGAGCAGCTTGATCAGCGGCTCGGGCAGGCGAATTCGCGGCTCAGTCCCAATGACTACCGCCTTCAGCAGCTGGGCCTCGGCGTCCTCGGTGCCCTGCTGGGAACCGTGCTGAGCCTGCTCGGGGTCTGGGCCGGCAGCGTCAACGGATTCTCGGCGACTGTCATCGTGCTTGGGCTGACAGCACTCGGTGTAGCTGGGCGCGACAATCTGCTGACCCGCCAGATCCGGCGGCGACAGGCGCGGATGCTCACGGAGTTCCCGACCATCGCAGAGATGATCGCGCTGGCGGTCAGCGCCGGGGAGAGCGCTCCGGGGGCATTCGCCCGTGTCGGCAGACTGGCGCGCGGAGAACTGGCGCACGAACTGACCCGGGTTCTGCACCAGACCCAAGCCGGGACCAGCTTCTCCACCGCCTTGAAGCAGATGTCGACTCGGGTCGGTTCTGCACCGATCTCCCGGTTCCTCGAAGGAATCATCGTCGCCATGGAACGTGGCACGCCGCTGGCCGAGGTCATGCACGCCCAGGCGCAGGACGTCCGTGAGCTCGCCCGACGCGACCTCATCGAGACGGCGGGCAGGAAAGAGATCGGGATGCTCGTGCCCCTGGTCTTCGGCGTGCTGCCGCTGACGGTGCTCTTCGCGATCTATCCGGGACTCTCGCTGCTGGAGATCGGCATCTGACCCACGCTCACCACCGACCACGCAGGATCACCGCACCATCGGACAAGGGAAACCACATGTCACACACTGAGGAACGATTCGACGAGGCGGCCCAGGCCGCAGACTGTCTGCACGAAGAGGAGCGCGGCGACGTGCCCGGCTGGGTGATGATCACCCTCATGAGTGCCGTGTTGGTGGCCGGGCTGCTCGCGATCGCGCAGCCAGCGCTGCAGGGACTGTTCAACGATGCCATCAGCCAGGTCTCACGCTGACTTGATTCCGCCCTCGGGAGTCTCACGGGTTCGTCGAGCGGCGGAGGATCGGGGCGCCGCCACGGCCGAATTCGCCATGGTCTCCGCGCTCCTGGTCCTGCTCAGCTTCGCGATCCTCCAGCTCACGCTGATGGTCCATGTGCGCAATACGCTCATCGACGCCGCCTCCACCGGAGCCCGCTTCGGGGTCCTCGAGGATCGCACCGCCAGCGACGGGGTCCAGCGCACCCAAGACCTGATCGAGTCCTCGATCTCCGCCCGGTACGCCCAGGGAGTGGGCTACGAGTACGTGCCCGAGCCGGAAGGTCAGACGCTGCGGATCACCGTCCAGGCCCAGGTCCCGGTGCTGGGCCTCTTCCCAGGAGTCGGCAGCCTCGAGGTGACGGGCAGCGCCTATGACTTCGACTGAGCGCCCCCTTCGACGCGTGGTCGGACGCCTCACCCCACGCTCGGACAGGCGACTGCGCCACTGGCTGACGCAGAGCCAGGATGAGTCCGGTTCCTCGCTCGTCGAGTTCATCATGCTCGCCGTGCTGCTCCTGATCCCCATCGTCTACTTCATTCTGGGCGTCGCCGCAGTGCAGGCCGCCGCCTACGCCAGCCTGGGCGCCTCCGACCAGGCCGCCCGGATGTATGTCCTGGGAGGGGAGGACCTCGGAGCGGGGGAACGGTCCGCACGAAGTCAGGCCGCGGCGTCGGCGGCGCTCGCTGACTTCGGGATCAGCACCGATCAGGCGCAGATCACCATGTCCTGCCCGTCGGGGGCATGTGAGGACGACGGCGACGTGGTCGCCTTCACCGTGGAGGTCCGGGTGCCGGTGCCGCTGATCCCGGACCTCGGCAGCTGGCGATCCACCCTGGTCACGGTCTCCTCCACCTCGGCCCAGGTCCAGGCAGGCTGACATGCCTACGAGACGCATCGGCCCGCCGCACTCTGCACCCCCGCCGCGACTCTCACCCCCGCCACGGCCACTGCGGCGCTCGCGGGACTCGGTCCGGGCCGCGATGCTCCGCCGACTCCATGCCCAGGACGCGGGCCAGACGAGCGTCCTGGTCCTGGGGATGCTGTTGGTGGTGCTGCTGCTCGTCGCCGTGATGGCCGGAGCCACCGCGGTGAACCTCGAGGCGCGCAAGCTGCTCTCTGCCGCCGATGGCGCCGCATCGGCCGCGGCGCAGGCGGCCGAACAAGGCGCCTCCGGCCCCACCCCGAGGGTCAGCAGCGACCAGGTGCGTGCCCAGGCGCAGAACTACCTGGCCGTCTCGGGAGCAGACGAGCGCTTCAGCGGCGTCGTCGTGTCCCGTGCCTGGGTCACCGACGCGGGGGAGACCGCGCACGTGGAGCTGGCCGCCGTCGTCGACCTGCCGGTGGTCTCAGCGATCCTTCCCGCCCGGGTTCCGATCAGCGTGGAGTCCCATGCCCGGGTGAGCCTCAACCGGTGAGGGCGCAGACGACGGTACTGTAGTCCTGTTATGGCAGAGACAGATTTCCCCACCGCACTTCGTGACCTGCGCAATACCCTGCGCCGCATCACGGAGGTCACCGACATCGAAAAGCTCAAGGCGCAGGTCGTCGAGCTCAGTGATATGGCCGTCGCGCCGGATCTCTGGGACGACCAGGCCAACGCCCAGAAGGTCACCTCCCAGCTCAGTCATCGGCAGACCGAGCTGGAGCGCCTGGAGCGGCTCGAGACCCGGATCGACGATGTCGAGATGATGGTCGAGATGGCCCGGGAGGAGGGTGACGACGAGGTCCTCGACGACGCCGTCCGCGAGGTCGCCTCGATCCACAAGGCGCTGGAGTCCCTGGAGATCACCACGCTGCTCTCCGGTGAGTACGACGAGTACGACGCCGTGATGACCATCCGCTCCGGCGCCGGCGGCGTGGACGCCGCCGACTTCGCCGAGATGCTGCTGCGCATGTACACCCGCTGGGCCGAGCGCCGCGGCTGGAACGTGAAGGTGCTCGACACCTCCTACGCCGAAGAGGCCGGGCTGAAGTCAGCCACCATCGAGATCAACGCGCCCTATGCCTTCGGCACGCTCTCGGTCGAGGCCGGCACCCACCGCCTGGTGCGGATCAGCCCCTTCGACAACCAGGGCCGCCGGCAGACCTCCTTCGCCGCCGTGGAGATCATCCCGCTGCTCGAAGGCACCGAGAGCATCGACATCGACGAGAACGACCTCAAGATCGACGTCTTCCGCTCCTCAGGACCCGGCGGACAGTCCGTGAACACCACCGACTCGGCCGTGCGCATCACCCACCTGCCCACCGGCACCGTGGTCTCGATGCAGAACGAGAAGTCCCAGATCCAGAACCGTGCCGCTGCGATGCGCGTGCTGCAGTCCCGGCTGCTGGTGCTGAAGAAGGCCGAGGAGTCCGCCGAGAAGAAGGCGCTCGCCGGAGACATCAAGGCCTCCTGGGGCGACCAGATCCGCTCCTACGTGCTGCACCCGTACCAGATGGTCAAGGACCTGCGCACCGAGCACGAGGTCGGGAACACCCAGTCCGTGCTCGACGGGGACATCGACGGCTTCATCGACACCGGTATCCGCTGGCGCAACGAGACCGCGGCCGAGGACGACTGATCCATGATCCGATTCGAACAGGTCACCCGTCGCTACGAGGCCGACGGGCGGCCGGCCCTCGATGACGTCACCGTGGAGTTCTACCGCGGAGACTTCGCGTTTCTGATCGGCGCCTCCGGCTCGGGCAAGTCCACCCTGCTGCGAATGATCCTGCGTGAGGGCCTGCCCCAGCGCGGGAAGGTCACCGTGGCCGGGCAGAACCTCGGGCTGATGCTCGACCGCCGCGTCCCGGACTTCCGGCGCAGCATCGGCATGGTCTTCCAGGACTTCCGCCTGCTGCCGGACAAGACCGTGTTCGACAACGTTGCCTTCGCGATGCGGGTGCTGGGCACCAAGCGCAGCGCCATCCGCAAGCGCGTCACCAAGGTCCTCGAGAAGGTCGACCTCGCCCACCTCGCCAAGCGCTACCCGCATGAGATCTCCGGCGGTGAGCAGCAGCGCGCCGCGATCGCGCGCGCCATCGTCAACGACCCGGCGATCCTGCTCGCCGATGAGCCCACCGGCAACCTGGACCCGCGCGCCTCTGCCGAGGTCATGAAGGTGCTGCGCTGGATCAACGCCTCCGGCACCACCGTCATCATGGCCACCCACGACCGCGCGATCGTCGACCAGGCCGACAGTCGCGTGGTGCAGCTGCATCGCGGACGCCTGGTCCGCGATGAGCCCCACGGCTTCTACGACGCACCCGAAGGCTCCGAGGCCTGGGACGTGCTCGCTCAGGAAGAGGGCGAATCAGGACTGCGCGCCCATGACCCGGCCCCGCTCAAGACCTGGATGCTCCCGGTCACCGGCGGCGCCGCCGGCGGGGTGTCCGGCAGCGACAGCTACGACGAAACCATCGATGACGAGGCTCACGACGACGAGACCCTTCATCGCGACCTGGATGACAGCTCCACCGCCGATGCGGGCACGGAGGGCCACCACACCTGGGAGCCCGACACGCAGGACCACCACTTCGTGGAGTCCCGGGATGAGTCCATCGACCACGTCGGTGACCACCCACAAGACCAGGTGATGGCCCCTGGCGAGGACCCCTCGGTCCTCGCCTATGACGAGGACCCTGTGCTCCGGGAGACCGCGCCGCTGGATTCCACCGAGGAGCTCGCCGCAATGGACCTAGAGGGTGACGCGGTCTTCGACGCGCCGTTCGAGGAGGGGTCCGAGCGTGAAGAGCCGATCTTCGACGAGCCCATCCAGGAGGAGCCCGAGCAGGAAGAGCTCCTCGGCGATCAGGAGTCCTACCTCGACGATGACGAAGTCGACGACGTCGATGATGCCGACGTCGATGAGGACGAACACGAGAACGACGCTGATCACGAGCAGACCGGTCTGCGGATCACCTGGCCCGATCATCTCCGCGAGGACGCGCACAGCCACGACGTGCCTGAACTTCATAGCGACTTCAACGGCACCGAGATGCCTGATCTTGAGCAGGACGGCTACACCGAGACCGAGGACGAATCGGCAGAGGCAGAGCAGATCGAGTTCCTGAGCGGTCACCCCACTGACGCCGATCTCCCGCTGACCGAACCGCAGCTGGAGGAGCCGGTGGCCGGCGAGATTGCGGCAGTGTCGCACGACGACGCCCCGTCGGCCCCTGAGCCCGCCGAAGCTGATCGACCCCAGCTCCAGCAGCCGGCGTCTCAGGTGTTCGCCGATGAACCCCTTGCTCCGGCGACGCCGCCGCCCGCGCGGCCCCGGCTGTCCTGGCTCGCCCATTCAAGCGACGCCGCCCCGGATCGGACCAGTGCAGAGCCGGCCGAGCAGTCGGCACCGTCGGTCCCGGCGTTCACGCTGGATCCGCCCACGCAGGAGCCGTTCTCACCCGGGTCTGCCCTCCGAGATATGACCGCCGAGCCCGGGAATGAACCGGAGCCGGAGTTTGAACCGGAACCCGAGCCCGAGGTCGAGCCAGTGGCCGCGTTCGAACCCGAACCCGAGCCCCGACCAGGGCTCGACCCGGCCGGTGACCCCCAGCTCGAATTCGAACCAGAACCCGAGCCCGATGAACCCCGCCCGGTGCCGAAGCCCATGTCGTCGGCCTCGCAGTCCACCTACACCGATGCGCGCAGGACCGCCGAACATCTCGGAATTCCCCGCTCGCGTCGATCCATCATGCGCCGTCTGAGGAGGGACAAGTGAACCGGCTCCTCTACATGCTCGGCGAGACGTTCAGCTCGTTGCGCCGCAACGTCGCCATGGTCGCCTCCGTCATCCTGGTCACCTTCATCTCGCTGACCTTCGTCGGCTCCGCCGCGCTGATGCAGACCCAGGTCAACCAGATGACCGACGACTTCTACGACCGCCTGGAGCTCTCGGTCTTCCTCTGCACCGAGAACTCGCCTCAGTCCGCCTGTCCCACCGGTGCGGTGAGCGCGGATCAGCGCGACTCGCTGGAACACACCCTGACCGATGGCGCGGCCAGCCAATACGTGGCCAGCTACCGCCATGAGACCCAGCAGGAAGCTCTCGACGATTTCCTGGAGACCCGCGGGGAGAACTCCCGGACCGCGTCGCTGACCGCCTCGGACATGCCGGAGTCCTACCGCGTGTTGCTCCATGAACCGGAGGAGTTCCCGGTGGTCACCGAGCTCTTCGGATCCGCCCCCGGGGTGGAATCCGTGGCAGACCAGCAAGAGGTGCTCGATCAGATCTTCGGGATCCTCAACGGCCTGACCATGGTGGCGCTGATCATCGCCGGAGTGATGATCGTGTGTGCGCTGCTGCTGGTGGCCACCACCATCAGGCTTTCCGCCTTCAGCCGACGCCGCGAGACCGGGATCATGCGCCTGGTCGGCGCCTCGAAGTCCATGATCCGGATGCCCTTCGTATTCGAAGGCGTGATCGCCGCGCTGATCGGAGGGCTGCTCGCCTGCGCCGCCACCTGGGTCGTCGCGGAGTTCGTGCTGGGCCAGTGGATGGCCCAGCAGGTCCCGAGCATCCACTTCATCGACTCCGCCCAGGCCTGGAGCATCATGCCCGGTCTGCTTGCGATCGCCGTGGTCCTGGCGATCATCGCCTCCTGGGTCACGGTACGCAGATACCTGCGTGTATGATCGAAGGTCGGCTCTTCTGGCCACTGCAGAAGAACGCCGAGATCAGCGATACAGCGCGGAGGTGACACGGTGGCGAAGAAGAAGGGCGCGAAGAAAGAGCGCGATCCCAACAACAGCATCGTGGCCACGAACCGGCGTGCGCGGCACGACTACCAGATCCTCGACAAGTACGAGGCAGGCCTGGTGCTCACCGGCACCGAGGTGAAGTCGCTGCGCGAAGGCACAGCCAACCTCACCGACGGATTCGCCGGTTTCTCCCCCGGGGGAGAGCTCTGGCTCGAGCAGGTCACGATCCCCGAGTACCTCAACGGCACCTGGACCAACCACTCGGCCCGCAGGAAGCGCAAGCTGCTGCTGCACAACAAAGAGCTGGTGAAGATCTCCCGCCAGATCGAAGACCCGGGCCTCACCATCGTCCCGATGTCGCTCTACTTCAAGGACGGCCGGGCCAAGGTCGAGATCGGCATCGCCCGCGGCAAGCGGGAGTTCGACAAGCGGCAGACCCTCAGGGAGAACCAGGACAACCGCGAGGCCCAGCGCGCCATGCGCTACCGGAACCTGCGGTCATCCTGATACTCGGGTGCTGAAGCGCCCCGCTCAGTCGAGCAGCCCGGCGATGTAGCCGACGAAGATCAGCAGCACCACCACGACGATCGCGATGATCGCCACCGTCATGACCAGGTTGCCCCTGGGAGGCTTTGTCGGCGAAGCCTGCTTCGGCGAGGCCGTGGCGGAGTTCGAATCCGGTGGGGTGTCGCCCGGCTGCACGCCGCCGCCAGCCTCAAGACCCGGAGTGTCATTCGGTTCTGGATCCAGACCCGGGTTGCGTGCATCCTCATCACGGTGATGCTCGCCGTGGGTATGCTGATTCCCACCGTCCCGCTGGTGCGGAGGCGTGTCCAGCGGCTGGCCGCCGTTCACGCCGCTCGCGCCGTGGTCCGGGGTGGGCCGCTGCGCATCTTCTGGCTTGTTCTGCTCGGTGGTCATCTGACACCTCAATCTGTTGTGGTCATCTGTCTTCACCTTAGTCAGACCACCATCGGGTCCTGTCCGCGCGAGCTGGACGTCAGCTGACTACTCGCCGATCTTCTCCGCGATCTCCCGCTTGGTGGTCGCCATGATGGATTCATCCGCGCCGCTCATCCGTTCACTCGCCATATCTGCCTGGTGCCAGAACGGGTAGGCGAGGGATGGCCGGCCGGCGTCGTCGATCGCCTGGGTGTCTTCCGCGTCCAGTGAGACCTCGAAGGTGCCCAGCAGATCGTTCCACTGCTCCAGGCTGCGCGCACCCACGGCGAGGTTGGTCACTCCGGGGCGCTCCAGCAGCCAGGCCAGCACCACCTGCGGGATCGTGGCGTTGTTGCGCTGGGCGACCTCATCGAGGACGTCGACGACGCCGTAGAGCCGCTCCCAATCCGCGACGCGCAGCTCGGAGCCGTCGCCGTCGGCCATGCGGGCGCCGGATTCTGGGTGCTGGTCCCTGCGGAACTTGCCGGTGAGCAGGCCCATGCCCAGGGGGCTCCAGGACTGGGTGCCGATGCCCTGATCGATGCCGGCGGGGATCATCTCGTATTCGGCCTCGCGGGAGTACGGCGAGTAGTGGATCTGCTGCACCACCGGCTTGATGAACCCGTTGACCTCGCAGACCTTCATCGCCTTCATCAGCTGCCAGCCCGTGTAGTTCGAGACGCCGTAGTACCGGATCTTGCCTGACCGGACCAGACCGTCCATGGTCTGCAGCGTCTCTTCCAGCGGGGTCTCACCGTCCCAGTGGTGCAGGTAGAACAGGTCGAGGTGGTCGCGGCCGATCCGGTGCAGGGACTTGTCCACCTCGTTGAGCAGGTGCCAGCGGGACGCACCGCCGTCGTTGGGACCGTCGCCGACCACCATCCGGGCCTTCGTGGTGACCAGCAGCTCGTCATAGCGGCCGCTGCGTGCCAGGGTCTCACCCAGCACCTCCTCGGAGACCCCGCCCGAGTAGAGGTTGGCGGTGTCGATCAGGTTGATCCCGGCTTCGAGGCACCGATCCAGCAGTACCGCGGCATCGTCGGGACCGAGGGTGCCCATATGTCCGCCGTCGGCGCCGCCGAAGGGCAGCGTGCCCAGGGCGAGCGGGGAGACCCGCAGGCCGCAGGTGGGGGAGAGGGGACGGTAGAAGGGGAGGCTCATAAGGCTCCTTCGCAGAGACGACGGGACGTCTCGGATACTACTCCGACTCCTGATGCGCCGGCTGAGCCGGGAATCGCCCGCGGCGCCGTGCCCCGGCGACTACTCTGGCCGCATGACTGACTCTGATCTGGTGCTGCATCTCGGCCGCGAGGAGCTGGTGATCCGGCGTCGCTACGAGACCCTGAGCATCGCCAACGACTTCCTGATCGCACTGACCTTCACGGTCGGCAGCGTGTTCTTCTTCTCGGAGTCCACGATGACCGCCGGCACCTGGCTGTTCCTGGCTGGGAGCCTGCTGCTGATGGTCCGCCCCACGATCAGGCTGATCCGGCGGGTCCACCTGGTGCGAGTGGGCGGCCCGGCGGCGGAGTCGGCCCGGGACTTCTGAGCGCAGACGCGTCCCTGGACGCCCTTCGAGGATTCCGTGGCGGGAGGCGGTACAGCCCGGGCATCACGCCATGCCAAGGGAGTCTGCAGAGGTCGTGGCAAACGCGAGCGTCGCTGGATAGCTTGGAGCACAGTCCTCGGCCAGCGGAAAGGTTCGACATGTGCCCCAGACCCCCACGGGTGATCCCAGCATGAGCATCGACCGGCGCGCCCTGGTGGCCCGGCACGCCATTCGTCGGAGCGCGATCGAGCCCGGGTCTCCGATCCAGCTGGGCAACGGCGAGCTCGGCCTGAGCGTGGACGGCACCGGACTGCAGACCTTCCCGGAGCTGCACCCGCACCCCGGTCGCGATCCGGAGCACCCGGGCAGCCTGCTCGGCACCCAGACCCAGTGGGGCTGGCATACGACGCCGCTCGACCCTCGACCGAGCATCGGCTCCGCCACGCGCCGCTTCGCCACCGCGCGCGGCTCGGTGCCCTACGTCGACCTCTCCACCGAGACCTTCGGCGAGGGTCCCGAGTCCGGCACCGAAGCGGAGCTCTGGCTGCGGGAGAATCCACACCGGCTGATGCTGGGCTGGATCGGACTGGCGCCGTCCTCAGTGGGCGGCAGCGAGCTGTCCGCCGACGATCTCCAGCCCATCAGCCAAGAGCTTGATCTCTGGACCGGCATCGCCGAGTCCAGATTCACCCTGCTCGGGTTCGCGTTCACGGTGCGAACCGCGGTGCACCCCGCTCGCGACGTCCTTGGCATCTCCATCGCCACCGATTCGCCGCATGCGCCAGCGCTGCGGCTGCGCTTTCCCTACGGCAGCGGGGCGTGGGGCAATGCGGCGTCCTGGCAGGACGAGCGTCACAGCACCACCGTGCACGACCGGGAGGGGTCGGTGGTGATCTCCCGCAGCCTGGATGAGTCCGACTACTCCGTGAGTCTGGGCAGTGACCAGCCGCTGCGCGCGGAGCAGCAGACGGTCCACGACGTGGTCATCTCAACTCAGCCGCTCCCCGGCGGGCAGCCCTGGGAGATCTCTGTGAGCTTCCGTCCCGGTCCGGCCTCCCGCAGCGACGCGGGACCGGCGGTGACCCCCGACCAGGTCTTCGAGGCGTCCGCTCGGTGGTGGGAGCAGCACTGGACCGGTGGCGGCGTCGTCGATCTCAGCGGCAGCACGGACCTGCGAGCCCCCGAGCTGGAGCGCCGAATCGTGCTCTCGCAGTACCTGACCGCGATCAACTGCTCGGGCAGCACCCCGCCGCAGGAGACCGGACTGATGATCAACTCCTGGCGCGGGAAGTTTCACCTGGAGATGCACTGGTGGCACGCCGCCCACTTCCCGGTCTGGGGCAGACCCGCGCTGCTGCAGCGCAGCCCCGACTGGTATCACCAGGTGCTGCCGGAGGCGCAGCCTCGACTGGTATCACCAGGTGCTGCCGGAGGCGCAGCGCACGGCCGCGGCCCAGGGCGTCACCGGGGCCCGCTGGCCCAAACAGGTGGGACCGGCGGGGGAGGAGACGCCCAGCGACATCGGTCCGTTCCTGCTCTGGCAGCAGCCCCACCTGATCTACTTCGCGGAGCTGCTGCGGCGCAGCGTCGGGATGGAACAGGCGGAACAGTACGCCGAGCTCGTCTTCGAGACGGCCGAGTTCATGGCGACGCACCCGAACGACGACGACGGCGTGGCCAGCCTCGGCGCCCCGCTCCTGCCGGCCCAGGAATGCTACGGCGATGTGAAGGCAGAGCTGAGCGATCCGACCTTCGAACTGGCCTACTGGCACTGGGCTCTGGACACCGCGATCCGCTGGCGTGAACTGCTGGGTCGTGAACCGGCCCCGCACTGGGAGCAGACCAGAGATGAGCTGCGACGGCCCGAGGTGCGCGAGGGCATCTACCCGGCGATCCGGCACCCGGTCCTTGACCGGCGCACCGACCACCCCTCGGTGCTGGGCGCCCTCGGCGTGGTGCCGCGGACCCCCTTGATCCGCCCCGAGATCATGGAGGCGACCCTGTTGGACATCCTCCAGAACTGGGACTGGCGGAGCACCTGGGGCTGGGACTGCCCGATGATCGCGATGACCGCCGCCAGGCTGGGCAGACCCGATCTGGCAGTGGATGCGCTGCTGATGCCGACGCCGAAGAACAGCTATCTCTCCAACGGGCACAACTGGCAGAACGAGGGTCTTCCGCTGTACCTGCCGGGCAACGGCGGTCTGCTGATCGCGGTCGCACTCATGGCCGCGGGCTGGGACGGCTCGAAGGATGCGCCCGGCTTCTCCGGAGGCTTCACCGTGCGGCACGAGGGCCTGAACCGGCTTCCCGCCTGACTGGGTCTCGCGACCCGGTTTCGCGCCGGATCCGGCTCAGGCCCGTCCCCGGGCACAAAAAAGCCCGAGCAGGCTGAGCCTGCTCGGGCGATCTGTGGAGACGGCGGGAATCGAACCCGCGTCCGATCTGGATTCACATGGGCTTCTCCGGGTGCAGTCTGCTAGTAGATTTTCTCGGCCCCAGCCGTCACGCAGACAGGCGGCTGACGGGCCCAGTCGTGTGAATTGTCGACCCAACTCCCCACGACGAGGAGTTGGAACCAGTGGCTATCTAGCTGATGCCAGGATCTGGGTCGATAGCAGACCCAGGCTGACAGACTCGCGTCGCTGCTTAGGCAGCGAGGGCGAAGTCAGTGCGCTTAGTTTCGGCACTTATTGTTTTGCAGAGGGGTATTTACGAGGTCACTCTGCATCCTCGACCCGCTTCACCATGATCAACTCAGATCGTCGAAACCGATCGTCCCCATATTGTGTTGTCAACGGGGCCTGCTCAGCCCCAGCCCACTCACCAGTTGCTGACGAGCGGACTTTTCAGTATAGACCCGACATCCGAGACAGTGCAATGCCCAGCGCGGCGGCCGCGAAGCCCAGGCCTACGTGGGTGACCCAGATGCCTGCGGCCCGCAGCTGTCGGCCCGCCATCCAGGTCTGCGCCACCCGCACCGAGACCGTGGCGAAGGTGCTCAGCGCGCCGAGCACCCCGATCGAGAGGATCGTGGAGCCCGTCCCGGAGAACAGGGCTGCGAACACCCCGGACCCGGCGTCCGCCCCGGTCTCGGCGAGCCAGGTGAGCTCCCCGAAGAGGTACCCCAGCACCAGGCAGCCCAGCACATTGGCCAGCAGGATCCCGGCGCGCAGATAGCGATCAAGCAGGAAGCGCAGCACCGCGCCGAGGGCGCCGCCCAGGGCTACGCCCAGCACGACGATCATACTGATCTCAGGATCCATGGTGCCCCTCGCTGCTCACGCCGAGATCGGCCGACTCGGCGCCGATCTGACCGAAGAGCGCCCGGCTGATGGTCAGCCCGGCGGCTGCCGCGGCGGTGGAGCCCAGGACGCTGAGGAACAGATAGGTCAGCATCTCCATCGCGCCGGGGCTGACGTAGGTCACTGCCGCGAGCCCGTCGTAGGCGGATCCCGGCATCGAGGGCATCACGGCGAGGATCACCGCGGAGAAGGTCGTATAGGAGGCCAGCAGTCCGGTGCCGAAGGTGGGCACCACCCAGTCCGGGGTGCTGGCCCGAGCGCGCGCGGCTCCGATCAGCAGGCCCAGCATCCCGGAGCCGCTGAGGTTGATCGCCATGGTGGTCCAGGGGAACTTCATACCCTGTTCGGGGATCAGCTCGCCGATGACCAGTCGCAGCAGCGCGCCGCCGGCCCCAGCGAGGGCCACCAGCAGGATCAGCACCAACAGCGAGGTCGGCGGCCGCTTGGGGCGCGGGCGCCTGCTGGTGGCAGGTGATTCGGTGGATGACACCAGTACAGGATACGTCCGCGCGCGGCGGCCTCAGCGGACCACGCTCACGCGCATGGCGTGGGCCACCTCATGGGCAAGCCTGATGCTGGTTTCCGCCGGAGCCTCGGCCGCCTCTCCCGGGCCGGCTCCGTCGCCGGTCTGCCCGCTGGCCTGCCCAGCGTTCTGCGCGGCTGGAGTCAGTGGAGTCAGGACGACGGCGCCGCCCTCGGTGGCTTCGACGGTGACCTGCGCACCGATGGGCACCCGGTGGGCGTCGAGGGCGGAGAGCGCATCGGGGACGGCGTCGTCGACCTGTTCCAGGCGGACCTTCATCGCGGCCGGGACCCGGCAGAGGAGCTGGGTCTCGGGGTAGTCGAGCTGCAGGTCCGGCCCCGGGATCGGGTCCCCGTGCGGGTCCACCCGCGGATGACCGAGCCGCACGTCGAGGCGTTCCACGAAGGTCTTCGAGACCGCATGCTCCAGACGCTCAGCCTCCTCATGGACCTCGCCCCAGCCGTAGCCCAGCTCGCGCACCAGCCAGGTCTCGATCAGCCGGTGTCGACGCACCATGGCCAGGGCGAGCTGACGTCCGGCCCCGGTCAGCGCGATCGGCGCGTAGGGCCGGTGCTCGACGAGACCCAGATCCGCCATCTTGCGCATCATCAGCGACACCGAGGGGTTCGAGACGCCGAGGGTCTTGGCCAGCGCGGAGGCGGTCACCGAGGCGCCGTCCCATTCGGCGAGGCCGTAGATGGTCTTGGCGTAGTCCTCCACCGACGTGGTGGCGGCATCGATCGCGGTGGATCGGCCCTGAGCCGAGGTGCGGGGAGTCATCTAGGCGGGATCCTTCACGTCGAGGAGCGTATCGATCGGGCGGGTCGGGGCGGCGTGCTCCCCGGCGGAACGCTGACGCCGCTGGCGCAGCCGCGGGACCATGCCCTTCACCGGGGCGAACAGGTAGGCCAGGGCGAACTGACCTGACTGTGCCAGCACGATCGAGCCGCCGGTGGAGATGTCCAGCCAGTAGCTGGCATAGACACCGATCAGCGCCGAGGCTGCGGCGCTGCACGCGGCGACGGCGAGCATCGGCCCGAAGCGGCGGCACAGCAGCAGCGCGGTGGCACCGGGCACCACCAGCATAGCGACCACCAGCAGGATCCCCAGCGTCTGCAGCGAGGTCACGGTGGTCAGCGCGAGCAGCGCCAGCAGCAGGATCGACAGCGCCCCGGTGGAGAGCCCGATGGTGTGGGCGTGGATCTTGTCGAAGGCCAGCAGCACGAAGCTGCGGCGGAGCGCCAGCAGCACCGCCACGGTGGCCAGTCCCATGCCGGCGGTCTGCAGCAGGTCCTGCTGCGAGATGCCCAGCACATTGCCGAAGAGGATATGGGTCAGGTGCGTCTCGCTGGGGGTCCGGGAGACCAGGACCAGGCCCAGCGCGAAGAGCGAGGTGAACACCACCCCGATCGAGGTGTCATGTTTGAGCGTCGACCCGCCGCTGATCCCGCCGATCAGCAGCACCGCGAGCATCCCGAAGACGAAGGCGCCCAGCGCCATCGGCAGGCCGAAGATGTGCGCCAGCACGATCCCGGGCAGGATCGAGTGCGCCACGGCCTCGCCCATCAGCGACCAGCCCATCAGCACCAGCCAGCAGGAGAGCAGCGCGCAGACCACAGAGGAGATGATCGCCGCGGCCAGGGCGTGCTGCATGAAGGGGAATTCCATCGGCTGGACCAGCAGCTCCCACATCAGCGTGCCCCCTTCGTCAGTGCTTCATCCGTCGGCTGGTCGCGCCGTTGTTCGTCGCGCAGCGGTTCGTCCTGCAGCGGTTCCCCGCGCATCAGGTCGTCTCACGCAGCACGGCGCCGAAGCTGCGGCCGAGCTGCTCCTCGGTGAGCACCTCGCTGGGCAGTCCAGCGGCGAGCACCCGCTGGTGCAGCAGGACGACCTCGTCGGCGAGGTCCTCCACTCCGGCGAGGTGGTGGGTGGAGATCAGCACGGTGGTGCCCGAGGTGTCACGCAGCGCCTTGAGCACCGAGCTGATCAGCTCCTCCGAGCCGCGATCCACTCCGGCGAAGGGCTCGTCGAGCAGCATCAGCGGAGCCTGCTGAGCGATCGCCCGGGCCAGGAACGCGCGCTTGCGCTGACCTCCGGAGAGCTCACCGATCCCACGCCGGCGCAGCTCGCTGAGACCGACCTGATCCAGGGCTTCGTCGCAGGCCAGTCGGTCCGAGGGCCGGGCGCGCTTGGTGAGGCCCATATGTCCGTAGCGCCCCATCATGACCACCTGTTCCACGCTGACCGGGAAGCTGGTGTCGACCTGCTCGTGCTGGGGCACATAGCTGACCTGGTTGCGGCGTCGCGCCCTGGAGGGGTCCATCCCGAAGAGCCGCACCGTCCCGGCCGTGGGCCGGTGCAGTCCCAGCAGCGCCTTGAACAGGGTGGACTTCCCGGAGCCGTTGGCGCCGAGCAGCGCGCAGATGCGCCCCGCGCCCACGGTGATGCTGACCTCGTCCAGCGCCCGGACGCCGGGATAGCCGGCGCTGAGCCGCTCGACGACGACGGCGGCACCTGGTGTGGCGCCGCTGCCGACACCTGTGTCGGCGCTCGTCTCAGAACCGGCCCGGGGAGTCGTGTCGGGGTGTGTGTGGGGGCTCGTCTCGGTGCTCAACGTTGGGCTCCTTCGATGATCAGGTCCAGGTCATGTTCCAGGAGCTCGAGGTAGCTCGGGGCCGGCCCGTCGGCCTCGGTGATCGAATCCACGTGCAGCGGCTCACTCAGGGTGGCGCCGGTGGTCTCCGCGACCTGCTGCTGGGCTCCGTCGTTGACGGTGGATTCGCAGAAGATCGTTGGCACCTGGTGCTCCTGGACGTAGCGGATCTGCGCCTCCACCTGCTGCGGACTGCCCTCATTCTCGGCGTTGAGCGGCCAGAGGTAGTGCTCGCCGAGGTTCAGGTCCTCGGCCAGATAGCTGAAGGCGCCCTCGCAGGTCACCAGGTGGATCTCACCGTCCTCCTGCAGCGGTGCCAGGCGCTCCTCGGCCCGGTCCCAGATCGCTTGGATCTCCCCGCGGTAGCTGTCCGCGTTCTCGGCGAACTGCGCGGAGTCCTCGGGGGAGAGCTCGCTCAGGGCCGCCTCGATGTTGTCCACATAGATCATGGCCTGGGCCGGCGACATCCAGGCATGCGGGTTGACCGGCAGGTCCTCGTCGTCTGCTGCCTCAGCCTCAGCTGCGGAGTCTGCAGGGTCCGCAGCCGCACCCGGGGAATCCTCGGGCAGCCGGGTGACCGGCAGGGTCTCCACCGACTCGGAGAGCATCAGCACCTCCACCGAGGAGTGGCTGAGGAACTGCTCGTACCAGGCCTCCAGGCCGAGCCCGTTGAAGAAGATCACGTCTGCCGCTGCCGCGTCGCGGAGATCGCCGGGCGTGGGGGAGTACTCGTGGACCTCGGCGCCGGGCGGGGTGATGGACCTGGTGTCGACGAGGTCTCCGCCCACGGCGCGGGTCATATCCGCGAGCACCGAGAAGCTGGTCAGCACCACCGGCCGCTGGTCCTCTGGGGCTCCGTCGGGTTCACCGGAGTTCGCCGCGGCACAGCCGCTCAGCGCCAGCGCACCGAGCATCCCGGTGGCGAGGGTGAAGGACCGGGTGTGGCTCATGCCCACAGTATAATTTAGGCACACCTAAAACTGCAAGCGGGGCCGGACTGAGCGCCTGACCGGGCTCAGTGCCTCAGATGGCTCGGTCCCTCAGATGGCTCGGTGCCGCAGGTGAATCAGAGTCCGGTACGACTCGGGGCCTCCGCCGGATGAGAGCCCGAGCGGACTCAGAACGGGGCGGGGCGGTCGGCGGCGAGGGCGCCCAGGGCGGCGTCGTGGAGCAGGCCGTTGGTGGCCAGCCCGTTGGTCCCGGTGCATCCGGGCTCCCCGTCCAGGGAGGTGAAGATGCCGCCGGCCTCGCGGATGATCGGCACCAGCGCCGCCATGTCGTGCAGGCTCAGCTCCGGCTCGGCGGCCATGTCGACCTGACCCTCGGCGACCATGCAGTAGGACCAGAAGTCGCCGAAGGCGCGGGTCCGCCAGACGGTCTCGGTGAGCTCCAGGAAGTTCTGGCTGCGCCCGATCTTCCGCCATCCGGCGAGCGAGGAGTAGGAGAGGAAGGCGTCCTCGAGGCGAGGCACCTTGGAGACCTGGAGCCGCTTGGCCGAGGCCAGGGCCTTGCCGGTGTAGGCTCCGCCGTCCTTCGCGGCCCACCAGCGTCGACCCAGGGCGGGGGCGCTGACCAGCCCGACCACCGGTTCGCCCTCGTCGACCAGGGCGATCAGCGTGGCCCAGGCAGGCACTCCGCGGATGAAGTTCTTGGTCCCGTCGATCGGGTCGATGATCCACTGGCGCGGACCGGACCCGGTGGAGCCGAACTCCTCGCCCAGAATCGCGTCGCGGCCGCGCGCCCGGCTGAGCTGACCGCGGATGAGCTCCTCGGCCTGACGATCGGCCTCGGTGACCGGGGTCAGATCGGGTTTGGTCTCGACCTCGAAGTCCATGGAGGAGAAGAAGGACATCGTCTTCGCATCCACGGAATCGGCGATCATATGCGCCAGGCGCAGGTCATCGGTGTAGGCGCTGGTGCTGAGGCTCATAGCGCCACGCTAGCAATCACTGAGCGGCAGGACCCGCATTCACGCGCTTACGCGCCGAGCCGCTTCTCTTCCGGGCCGTCCTCGGTGCCCGCCATGGACCGGATCAGTCCGCGCAGCGAGGCCAGCCGGGCGGCGCCGTGGTCACCGGCGTGCCCGTCCGCCACCCACGCGTCCAGGGCGCAGCCGCCCTCGGGGGAGATGTGCGCGCACCCCGGTTCGCACGCCGCGGAGCCCTCGACCAGGTCGGAGAAGGCGCCGAGCACGTCGTCGGGGGCGACGTGGGCCAGGCCGAAGGTGCGCACGCCCGGGGTGTCGATGATCCAGGAGCTGCGCGCCGTGGCCACATCCAGGGAGTTGGTGGGCTCCAGGTTCAGGGCGACGGCGGAGGAGGAGGTGTGCCGCCCGCGCCCGGTGACTGCGTTGACCCCGCTGGTGGCGCGGTCCGCGCCGGTCAGCGCGTTGACCATGGTGGACTTGCCCACCCCGGAGTGCCCGATCATGGCGGTGACCCGTTCGGTCAGCGATACGCGCAGCGCGACGACGGCGGCGTCGTCGAGCGTGGGGGTGCCGGAGGCGGTGCCTGCCGCCTGCTGGGAGACGACGGTCTGCAGGTCCAGCTCGGCGTAGTGGCTGATCAGCCCGGCAGGATCGGTCGGGTCCTCGACCAGGTCGGCCTTGGTGACCAGCAGGATCGGGGTGATGCCGGCGTCGTAGGCGGCGACCAGGGCGCGGTCGATGAACCCGGTGCGCGGGGCCGGATCTGCGGCCGCCACGACGATCAGCAGCTGGTCGGCGTTGGCGACGATCACCCGCTCGGCGTCGTCGGTGTCCTCGGCGCTGCGGCGCAGCAGCGTGGTGCGCTCCTGGATCCGGATCAGCCGGGCCAGCGAGCCCTCGTCGCCGGTGGTGTCGCCGACCAGTCCCACGATGTCACCGGGGACCACCGGGGTGCGGCGCATCGCGCGGGCGCGCACCGCTGAGATGATACGCTCACCGCCGTCGGGGTCCTCCAGGCGCACCGTGTAGCGTCCGCGGTCCACGGTCACGACCCGGCCCAGCTCGGCGTCGGCGTAGTCCGGGGACTCCTTGGTCCGGGGGCGGGTGCCCTTCTTGTTCGGGCGCACCCGCACGTGGGACTCGTCCCAGTCGGCCCAGCGGTTCATCCGTGCCGCCCCGGCAGGGAGGTCTCGGCCAGGAGCCCGGCCCAGAGCTTCGGGAAGTCGGGCATGGTCTTGGCGGTGCAGGCGATGTCTTCGACCTCGATGTCATCGACCACCAGGCCCAGCACCGCGCCGAAGGTGGCCATCCGGTGATCGGCGTAGCTGCGCACCAGTCCGCCGTGGGTGACCGGGGCGGTGACCTTGAAGCCATCCTCGGTCTCCTCCGCCGAGCCGCCGAGCCGGCGGATCTCGGCCACGAGCGCGGCGATCCGGTCGGTCTCGTGGCCGCGCAGATGCCCCACCGAGGTGAACAGGGTGGGTTCCTGGCACAGCGCGGCGAGGGCCGCCACGGTGGGGGTCAGCTCGGCAGTGCCGTCCACGGTGCCCGGGGTGCGCAGCGTGGTGCCGCGCACGCGCAGCGTCACGGTGGTCGGGGTCTCGGGCTCCTCGTCGACCTGCGCGCCGAAGGCTGGGAGCAGGTCGGTCCAGCGGCGCCCGATCTGGGTGGAGGCGATCGGCCAGCCACGCATCGTCACCTCTCCGCCGGTGACGACGGCGGCGCAGAGGAAGGGGCCGGCGTTGGAGAGGTCGGGCTCCACGCGGACGTTGAAGGCAGGGATGCCTCCGGGTTCCACGCGCCAGGTGTGCTTCGCCGGGGTGCTGACCTTCACGCCGACCTGCGCGAGCACCTGGAGGGTCATCTCCACGTGTTCCAGCGAGGGGACCGATTCGCCGATGTGACGCAGCGTGAGGCCGCGCGGCATCCGGGCCGCGGTGAGCAGCAGACCGGAGACGAACTGGGAGGAGGCCGAGGCGTCGATGGTGATCTCTTCGCCGGTGATGCCCTCCGGGGCATGCACGGTGAAGGGAAGGTGGCCCTCGCCGCCAGGTGCGGGGGCGCCGGGGCCGGTGATCTCGACGCCGAGGTCGCGCAGTCCGTGCTGGACCGCACCCATCGGGCGCACGCGGGCCTCAGGGTCGCCGTCGAAGTGGACCCGGGCTCCGGTCAGTGCGGCCACCGCGGGCATGAAGCGCATCACGGTGCCGGCAAGTCCGCAGTCGATGCTCAGCTCGGCGCCGGCATCCGAGGCGCGGGAAGCCTGGGAACTGCGCTCAGCCGCGGGGCTGTGCTCGGCATCGGAAGCGGCGCCGCCGGAGAGCGCCGGAAGCGGGGAGATCCGCACGGCGGAGACCCCGGAGTCCTCCCAGTCCTGAAGATGTTCCACGGTGCTGCCCAGCACCGTCAGCGCGTCGAGCATCAGCCGGGAGTCGCGGGACTGCAGCGGATTGATGACCACCGAGGGGCCATCGGCCAGGGCGGCCAGCAGCAGATACCGGTTGGTCAGGGACTTGGATCCGGGAACGGTGACCTCTGCGCGCAGAGGTGCCCCCGCCCGTGGCGCAGGCCACGGCTGCGGGGGCACCGATGCAGCGGGTGTAGATGTAGTGCTCACGTCGCTAGGTTCTAAGCTCCGACCTTCTTCTTGGCGGACTTGATGCCCTTGTCGGCTCCCTTGGACGCGTTGGTGATCGCCTTCAGGGCGTCCTTCTCGGCGCGCTGGAAGTTCTTCTTGGCGTTCTTCTCGAAGCTGCGGATCTTCTTGGTCGCGTCGCCGCCGACCCCATCGGCCCACTTGAAGGTCTTGTCGCCGAACTTGGCGCCCTTCTTGCGGGTGGTCTTCGCCAGGTGCTCGGCGCGCCAGGACAGCGAGGGCTTGCCGTCGAGATCCACCATGGCCAGGGTCAGGCCGCCGAGGATCGAGGCGTTCTTCAGCAGGGTGCTGCGCTGTGCAGTGACATCGGCGTCGTTCTCGACCTCTGCGTTGCGGTACTCGGCGTAGCTGTTGAACTTGTGCACGCCGGCCAGCATCAGCGCCGAGGCGCGCGGGAAGCGGCCCACGGCCAGTGCGACGCCGGCGACGACCTCCACCCCGCCCAGGACCTGGGTGGTGAGCTTGGCGTTGGAGACCAGGGGCTCAGCCTGGGGGAGAAGGGAGCCGATCTCCTCGAGGGTGGACTCGATCCTCGCCGAGGCCTCATCGGTGTTGCGCAGGCGGTCGACACCGCTGGCGATGAAGCTCGCGCCCAGCAGTGGGCGGGCGAATTTACGAAGCAGAGACATAGTGTCCTCCTGTAGGAGTGTGGCGCTGAAGCATCGTTCAAGGTCCAATCTACCCAATCAGGGCTGTCACGGGAATCGGCGGGCCTCACGGGCGGTCGGGGGGGGGGAATCAGCCGGCGCCGAGCGGCACCGGCACGCAGATGCGGCGTTCCCAGGAATGCACAGCGCGGCGTCGTCGTTGTCCCAGGTATGACCACACCGACTCTCACCCCAAGACGCGTCCGCGCCCCTGCGCGTGACGTCCGACGAACGGTGTGCGCGGTGCGAGTAGACTCATCAGTGATGGAAAAGCCCGCAGCCACCGGCACAGATGCAGATTCGAGCAGCGTCGTCGTCGCCGAAGAGACAGAACAACAGCGTCGCGTGCGTTTCGAGAGCGAGGCTCTCCAGTACGTGGACCAGCTGTACTCCGCCGCCATGCGGATGACGCGCAATCCCCAAGATGCTGAGGACCTGGTGCAGGAGGCCTACACCAAGGCGTACTCCGCGTTCCACCAGTACAAGCCGGGCACGAATCTCAAGGCCTGGCTCTACCGCATCCTCACCAACACCTACATCAACATCTACCGGAAGAAGCAGCGCCAGCCGCTGCAGGCCAACACGGACACCGTGGAGGACTGGCAGATGGCCCAGGCCGCGGAGCACACCTCTTCAGGTCTGCGCTCGGCCGAGGCAGAGGCGCTGGATCACCTGCCCGACTCCGACGTCAAGGACGCGCTTCAGCAGATCCCCGAGGAGTTCCGCCTGGCGGTCTACTTCTCCGACGTCGAAGGATTCGCCTATAAAGAGGTCGCCGAGATCATGAACATCCCGATCGGCACGGTGATGTCCCGACTCCACCGCGGCAGGAAGCTGCTGCGCGAACTCCTCAGTGACTACGCCCGCGAACGTGGCTTCAAGAAGCAGGAGGCCAAACGATGAACGATTCTGAACAGAGCCAGACCACCGAGGTCAGCCCCGGCAAGTGGCTCGACGAGAACTGCAAGGACGGGGACTGCACCGAGCAGCAGACCCGCATGGAGCGGATCTACGAATACGCCGACGGCGCGCTGAGCCGGGAGGACATCGGTGAGGTCGAGGCCCACCTGCATGCCTGCCCGGAGTGCGCCAACGACTACGACCTCGAGTGCATCATCCGCACCGTGGTCCGCCGCTCCTGCGCGGAACGCGCCCCGGAGACGCTGAAGGTCACCATCCTGGAGCGGATCAGCCAGATCCGCGTCGAGGCTGGACACCAGCAGGACGACGACCAGCGCTGAGCTGACACCAGGTACGACAGAACCCCCTGCAGAGATTCTCTGCAGGGGGTTCTGTGTTTCTGCGCTGCCGCTTCGAGAAGCGTCCACCGCAGCAAGAGCCTTAGATCACTGAGATCAGGAGTTGGGGCGCTTGCCGTGGTTGGCGTTCTTCTTGCGACGAGCGCTGCGCTTGCGTCCACGCTTGCTCATGATGAACTCCTTTCGTCGGCTGGAGATAATTCTAGGCCACGGGCTCCTGCAGCCCTAACCACGGATACCACCCGCGGTGCAGCACCAGCCAGGCGATCAGGCCGTAGCCTGCCTGTCCGGGCAGACCCCCGTTCGCAGCGAGGTCGCTGCGCCACTGTTCGTGGCTGACCAGCGGCGCGTACGCGTCCACGTAGACATGTGACCGGCGTGAGGCCACATCCCGGTAGGCGGCGTTGAGCTCCGAGATCCGCTGGTTGCGCTCCGCGTCGAGGGTCGGCACCGGCCCGAGGACCAGGCACCGGATGCCCTCCTGGGAGGCCCGGTCCAGGATGTTCGCGAGGTTCAGCCGGGAACGGGCCGAGGAGGTGGCGCTGTAGAGGTCGGTGTCATTGAGCGCGATGACCAGATGACGTTCCGGCGTGCTGCCGTCGGTCGTGGCCGCGGAGAACCGGGCCACCGCCTCGTCCTGCCACCGCTCGGAGAGCGCCTCGGTGCCCTCACCGGGCATGGCGAGGGCATAGTGCTCAAGGGTGAGTCCGTCGATCGGGGTCTTGGAGAGCACCCGACCGAACCACCCGAGAGCTCGGGGGTCACCGACGCCGCTGAGCAGCTCGTCGCCCAGGGCGACGAGGCGCACGTGGCGCCGATGACCGGAGGCTGCGGCTCTGAGATCCTGAGTGGAGTGTTCCATCAGCTCACAGGTCCAGGTGCGGGAAGGCCTTGCTCAGCAGGCCCTCCAGCTCCTTGGCGTGACGCTTGGCCTGTCCCACCGAGGTGGCGGCAGACTCAGCGCGGGAGACCAGCTTCAGCTCCTGCTTGAGCAGCGGACGCAGGTTCATCCCGAGGAACGGCCACGGACCCTGGTTGATCGGCTCGTCCTGGGCGTAGACGACCTCCTCAGCCGAGGAGTAGCGGTCCAGCTCGGCCTGCAGCTCTTCGACGGGCATCGGGTAGAGCTGCTCGAGCCGCACGATCGCGGTGGTCTCGTCCTTGTGCTTGTTCCGGGTGGCGATCAGGTCGTAGTAGAGCCGTCCGGAGACGATCAGGACCCGCTTGACCTTCGCGGCGTCGACATCGCGGTCCGGGATGACCTCCTGGAAGGTCCCGGTGGTGAAGTCCTCCACCGAGTTCGCCGCTGCCTTGAGCCGGAGCAGCTGCTTCGGGGAGAAGACGATCAGCGGGCGACGCGGACGCGCCACTGCCTGACGGCGCAGCAGGTGGAAGTAGTTCGCGCCCGAGGAGGGCAGGACCACGGTCATGTTGTCCTCAGCGCAGAGCTGCAGGAAGCGCTCCGGACGGCCTGACGAATGATCCGGTCCCTGACCCTCATAGCCGTGCGGGAGCAGCATGACCACCGAGGAGTTCTGGCCCCACTTCTGCTGGGCGGTCGCGATGAACTCGTCGATGATGATCTGGGCGCCGTTGACGAAGTCGCCGAACTGAGCCTCCCAGAGCACCAGCGCGTTCGGGTTCTCCACCGAGTAGCCGTATTCGAAGCCCAGTGCGCCGTATTCGGAGAGCAGCGAGTCATAGATGAAGAACCGGGCCTGATCCTCGGTCAGGTTCTTCAGCGGGTACCACTCGTCGCCGTTGACCCGGTCGTGGAAGACCGCGTGGCGCTGCACGAAGGTGCCGCGGCGCGAGTCCTGACCGGCCAGGCGGACCTCGGTGCCCTCCATGAGCAGCGAGCCGAAGGCCGCGACCTCCGCGAAGCCCCAGTCGATGCCGCCTTCGCGGGCCATCTTGGCCCGCTTCTCCAGCAGCGACTTCAGCTTCGGGTGCGGGGTGAAGCTCTCCGGGATGTTGGTGTGCACCTCACCGATGTGCGCCAGGGCGTCCTCGGTGATCTTGGTGTCGGTGCCTTCCCGATCCGGCATGGTGGTCTCGTCCTCTGAGGCCGTCGGGGCCATGCCCCGGGTGCCGGAGGCTTCGGGGTCGGCGGTCGAGATCGGCTGCGTCTGGGCGGCGTGGGTCTCGGTGAAGACCCGCTCCAGCCGCTGACGGAAGTCGCGCAGCGCCTGATCGGCCTCTTCCTGGGTGATGTCGCCACGTCCGACCAGCGCCTCGGTGTAGAGCCGGCGCGTGGTCCGCTTGGCCTCGACCAGGTTGTACATCTTGGGCTGGGTCATCGAGGGATCGTCACCCTCGTTGTGACCGCGTCGGCGGTAGCAGACCAGGTCGATCACGACATCCTTGTTGAACCGCTGGCGGTACCGGAAGGACAGCTGCGCCACCCGGGCCACCGACTCCGGATCATCGGCGTTGACGTGGAAGATCGGCGCCTGGATGGCCTTGGCCATATCCGTGGAGTAGGTCATGGACCGGGCGGCCGAGGGCGCGGTGGTGAAGCCGACCTGGTTGTTCACGACCACGTGCACGGTGCCGCCGGTGCGGTAGCCGCGCAGCTGGGACATGTTCAGCGTCTCCGCGACCACGCCCTGACCGGCGAACGCCGCATCGCCGTGGACCAGCAGCGGCATCACGGAGAAGGAGTTCAGCGCGTCGGCGCCCTGGTTGATCCGATCCTGCTTGGCGCGCACCACACCCTCGAGGACGGGGTTGACCGCCTCCAGGTGCGAGGGGTTCGCCGCGAGGTACACGCTGGTCGAGTTGCCGCGGTCGGAGGTGAACGAGCCGCGGGTGCCCAGGTGGTACTTCACGTCCCCCGAGCCGGTGCCGGCCTCGCGGCCCTCGAACTCGCGGAAGACCTGTGCGTGGGTCTTGCCGGCGATGTTGGTGAGCACGTTGATGCGTCCGCGGTGGGCCATGCCGATCGCGACCTCGTCGAGGCCCTCGTCGGCCGCCTCGGAGAGGATCGTGTCCAGCAGCGGGATCAGCGATTCGCCGCCCTCCAGCGAGAAGCGCTTCTGACCGACGAACTTGGTCTGCAGGAAGGTCTCGAACGCCTCCGCGGCGTTGAGCCGGCCCAGGATCCGGAACTGCTCATCCCGGGTGGGCTTCTCATAGGGGTGCTCGATCTCGTCCTGGAACCACTGGCGTTCCTCGGGGGACTGGATGTGCATGTACTCCACGCCGGTGCTGCGGCAGTAGGTGTCGCGCAGCACGCCGAGGATGTTGCGCAGCGGCAGCATCGACTTGCCGCCGAAGCCTCCGGTGGGCCATTCCCGATCCAGGTCCCAGAGGGTCAGCCCGTGGGTCTCGATGTCGAGGTCCGGGTGGCTGCGCATCTGGTACTCCAGCGGGTCCACCGAGGCCATCAGGTGACCGCGCACCCGGTAGGAGTGGATCAGCTGCTGGATCCGGGCGACCTTGTTGATCTGGTCCTCCGGGTTGACCTGGATGTCCGCGGACCAGTGGATCGGCTCATACGGGATCCGGAGCGCCTCGAAGATCTCCTCGTAGAACCCGTGCTTGCCGAGCAGGTACTCGTGGATGGTCTTGAGGAACTCGCCGGACCCGGCGCCCTGGATGACGCGGTGGTCATAGGTCGAGGTCAGTGTGATGACCTTCGAGACCGCCAGGTTGTTCAGCGTCTTCTCCGAGGCGCCCTGAAACTCGGCGGGGTACTCCAGCGCGCCCACACCGACGATCACGGCCTGGCCCTTGGAGAGCCGCGGCACCGAGTGCACGGTGCCGATGCCGCCGGGGTTGGTCAGCGAGACGGTGGTCCCGGCGTAGTCCCCGGGGGTGAGCTTGTTGTCCCGGGCGCGCTTGACGACGTCGTCGTAGGCGGCCCAGAACTCGGTGAAGCTCATCTCCTCGGCGGCCTTCATGTTCGGCACCACCAGCGCGCGGGTGCCGTCGGGCCGGGGCATGTCGATGGCCAGGCCGAAGTTCACATGGGCCGGGTGCACCGCCACCGGCTTGTTGTCCTGCACGTCATAGGTGACGTTCATCGACGGGTGCTGGCGCAGCGCCTTGAGCAGGGCGTAGCCGATCACGTGGGTGAAGGAGACCTTGCCGCCGCGGGTCCGCTTGAGGTGATTGTTGATCACGGTGCGGTTGTCGATGAGCAGCTTGGCGGGAACCGCACGCACCGTGGTGGCGGTGGGCACCGTCAGCGAGGCATCCATGTTCGCCGCGATGGCCTTGGAGATGCCCTTCAGCGGCACCACCTTGTCCTCCTTGGCCTCCTTCTTCTCCGACTCGGCCTTCGCGGCAGAGGGCTCGGAGGGGATCGGAGTGCCGGAGGAGCCCTCGGACTTCTTCGTCGTCGGATTCCGCGGGGCCACCGGCTTGCTGCCGGAGCGGCCCTTCTCACCGGCAGGCTTCTGCGACTGCGAGGGCTCGGCAGGGGTGGCGGTGGCCGGCGTGGTCTCGCTGGTGGAGGCGCGCTGGTTCTCCGCACTGGGGCTGGAGTCCGCTGACGGCTTCGGCGCGGACTTGGGCGCAGGCTTCGCGGCACCGTTGCTGCCGGATCCGGCGTCCTTGCCGGATGAGGACTTCGGCGCCGCAGGGGTGGACGCCGTCGGTGCGGGGGCCGAAGATGTGCCGGACGGTCGGTTACCACCGTCGCCCTCGAGCTGGCGGAAGATCTCAGCCCACTTCCGATCCACCGAATCCGGATCGTCCTTGAACTTGTCGTATATGTCGGCGACCAACCATTCGTTTCCCGGGAATTCCTCGGCAAGACGGCTGGACGTTAGCTCTGGCACTGTGGATACGCCTCTTCCATTGTGTTGTGTAGTTATCCGGCACAGCTTCGTGCACGTGGATCTTCACCTCGTCCAAGCATAGTGACTATATGCACCGTGCCGCCACCAGCCACGGTATCGTGTCAGGGGCCGCTTCCTCAGCGGCTACACCGCAGGACTGACCTGGCGGTGCGCATCATCACCAGCACTACGAAGGGCGCGGATCCCCGTGAGATTCCTGAACGAACCGATCACCGATCTGACCTACTCCGACGTGTTCCTCGTGCCTTCGCGATCCCACACCCAGTCCCGGATGAGCGTTGACCTCTCCGCGGAGGATCCCACCGGGTCCACCATTCCGGTGGTCGCCGCGAACATGACCGCCGTCACGGGACGTCGCATGGTCGAGACCATGGCCCGCCGCGGCGGCCTGGGCGTGCTGCCCCAGGACGTGCCGCTGGAGGTCATCCGCGAGGTCACCGACTGGGTCAAGTCCTGTCACCCGGTGCTGGAGACCGCCCTGAAGGTCCAGCCCAACGACACCATGCTCGATGTGCTGCACCTGCTGGACAAGCGCAACCACGACGCCGTCTGCGTGGTCGACGAGGATCTGCGCCTGGCCGGCGTGGTCACCGCCAGCGACGGACTCGGCGTCGACCGGTTCTCCTCGGTGGCCTCGGTGATGCGGATGCCCCCGCTGCGCTTCACCGCCGAGGAGGTGCTCACCGACGCCGGCCTGGAGCAGGCCTTCATCGCGATGGACGCCGCCGGCGCCGAGTACGCCCCGGTCACCACCTCCGACGGCACGCTCGCCGGGGTGCTCACCCCGCGCGGCGCGCTGCGCTCCACGCTCTACCGGCCCAACCTCGACGCGGCGTCCCGGCTGAAGGTGGCCGCAGCTGTGGGCATCAACGGCGATGTCGCCGGCAAGACCGAGGCGCTGCTCGGCGCCGGAGTCGACGTGCTCGTGGTCGACACCGCCCACGGGCACCAGCAGAAGATGTTCGAAGCCCTCGCCGCGGTGCGGGCCGCCGTGGAGTCCTCCGGACTGCAGATCCCGATCGTGGCCGGCAACGTGGTCACCGCCGAGGGCGTGCGCGAGCTCATCGAGGGCGGCGCCGACATCGCGAAGGTCGGCGTCGGACCGGGCGCGATGTGCACCACCCGGATGATGACAGCCGTGGGCCGCCCGCAGTTCTCCGCGGTGCTCGAATGCGCCGCGGCCGCCCGGGAGATGGGCAAGCACGTCTGGGCCGACGGGGGAGTGCGCTATCCGCGCGACATCGCCCTGGCCCTGGCCGCGGGCGCCTCCCAGGTGATGGTCGGGTCCTGGTTCGCCGGGACCTACGAGTCCCCGGGAGACATGCTCACCGGCGTCGACGGTCGGCGCTATAAGGAGAGCTTCGGAATGGCCTCTTCGCGCGCCGTGCAGAACCGCACCGCCGCCGAGAGCGCCTTCGCCCGGGCCCGGAAGTCGATCTTCGAGGAGGGCATCTCCACCTCGCAGATGTACCTGGACCCGGCGAAGCCCGGCGTCGAGGACCTGCTGGACTCCATCACGGCCGGGGTGCGGTCCGCGATGACCTATGCCGGCGCCGACTCGCTGCACGAGTTCCGCCAGCGCGCCGTCGCCGGAGTCCAGTCTGCCGCCGGATACGAGGAGGGCAAGCCGCTTTCCGGTTCCTGGTGAACCAGCGGTAAGCTCTGTGATCTCATGGAGTATCGACAACCCGGCCACGGCCCCCACCTCATCCCCGGTCCACCTGCGCAGATCCCGGACTCGGGGTGGCTGCGCTAAGTGGAACTGATCCTGCTCGGCCTGGGATTCCTGCTCATCCTGGGCACCGGGTTCTTCGTCGCCGTCGAGTTCTCGCTGGTCGCGCTGGACCAGCCCACCGTCCAGCATGCGATCGATCGCGGGGACAAGTCCGCTCCCGCGGTGATGCGCTGCCTGAAGTCGCTCTCCACCCAGCTCTCCTCGTGCCAGCTGGGCATCACCCTGACCACTCTGCTCACCGGCTACGTGGCCGAGCCCGCGCTGGGCGCGCTGCTGGCAGGCCCGCTCGAGGCCCTCGGCGTGCCCGATCAGGCGCTCTCCGCGGTCTCGATCACCCTGGCCCTGATCATCGCGACCATGGTCACGATGATCATCGGCGAGCTGGTGCCGAAGAACCTCGCGATCGCCGAGGCGTTCCGCGTGGGCCGGGTGCTGGCGAAGCCGCAGCTGGTCTTCACCGCGGTGTTCCGGCCGCTGATCGTCGTGCTCAACGGCTTCTCCAACAAGGTCCTCCACCGCTTCGGCCTGGAGGTCAAGGAGGAGCTCTCCGGAGCCCGCACCCCCGAGGAGCTCTCCTCGATGGTCCGCCGCTCCGCCATGCTGGGCACCCTCGATGAGAGCACCGCGACCTTCCTGGACCGCACGCTGCGCTTCTCCGACCAGACCGCGGCCGATGTGATGACCCCGCGTCCGCGGATGGCCAGCATCGACGCCGACTCCTCGCTGGACACGCTCATCGATCTGGCCCGGCAGACCGGGTTCTCCCGGTTCCCGGTCCTGGGCGAGAGCGTCGACGACGTCCGCGGCGTCACCCACGTGAAGAAGGCCGTGGCCGTGCCCCGCGAGAAGCGCCAGGGCCTGGTCGCGGCCACCGTGATGTCCGAGATCACGCGGGTGCCCGAGACCATCCACCTCGACGCGCTGCTCCCGGTGCTGCGCGAGGCCTCGCTTCAGGTGGCCATCGTCGAGGACGAATATGGCGGCACCTCCGGGGTGGTCACCCTGGAGGACCTGATCGAGGAGATCGTCGGCGAGGTCGCCGATGAGCATGACCGGATCGCCCCCGGGGTGCTGCAGAGCGCCTCCGGCGACTGGATCTTCCCCGGTCTGCTGCGCCCGGACGAGATCAACGCCCAGATCCTGGAGCTCTCCATCCCGGAGCATCCGGCCTACGAGACCGTGGCGGGCTTCATGCTGCTCACCCTGGGCCGGGTGGCCGGCCTGGGTGACGCCGTCGAGGTCGACGGCGGCAGGCTCGCCGTCGTCGGGGTCGAGGGCCGTCGGATCGACCGGCTCTGCTTCACCCCGGATCCCAGAGCCCGCGACGCCGCGCTGCAGCATGCCGCGGCCCGGGCCGAGAAGCTGGCCGAGGACCGTGCGGACCATGTCCGCTACGCCCGCGAAAGGGGTGAACGACGATGAACCCCGACCTGATGGGCATCATCTGGCTGGTGATCCTGCTCGCGGCCAACGCCTTCTTCGTCGGCGGCGAGTTCGCGGTGATGAGCGCCCGGCGCAGCCAGATCGAGCCGAAGGCCGAGGCCGGGTCTGCCCGCGCCAAGACCGCGCTCTACGCGATGGAGCACGTCTCGCAGATGCTGGCCATCGCGCAGCTGGGCATCACCGTGTGCTCGCTGCTGATCCTGATGGTCTCCGAGCCAGCGATCCACCACCTGCTCACCGACCCGCTGACCTCCTTCGGGCTGAGCTACACCGCCGCCAGCGTGATCGCCTTCATCATCGCCCTGGCGCTGGTTTCCTTCCTGCACGTCACCGTCGGAGAGATGGTCCCCAAGAACGCCGCCGTCTCCGTGGCCGACCGTGCGGTGCTGCTGCTCGCTCCGCCGATGGTCTTCCTCTATCGGCTCCTGATGCCGCTGATCTGGGCGCTGAACCTCACCGCGAACCTGGTGCTGCGCGCCTTCGGGGTCACCCCGCGCGACGAGGTGGTCTCCACCTTCACCCTGGAGGAGATGGAGTCCATCGTGGCGGAGTCCAAGCGCGGCGGCACGGTGCGCGACGACGCCGGAATCATCGCCGGGGCGATGCAGTTCAGCGACTACACCGCCGCGGAGGTGATGATCCCGGTCGATGAGGTGATCACCCTGCCGGTGGACGTGACCCCGCGCAAGGTGGAGAAGGCCGTCGGGCGCACCGGGTTCTCCCGCTTCGTCACCACCGACGACCAGGACGTCTACACCGGCTACGTGCACCTCAAGGACGTGATGAGCCTGCCCGCTGCCGCGTCCTCCGCGCCGATCCCGGTCACCGTGGTCCGCTCGCTGGGCAATATGGCGCTCACCGATGAGATCGAAGCCTGCCTGGGGCAGATGCAGCGCACCGGCTCCCACCTGGCCCGCGTGATCGACGCCGAGGGCGTCACCCGCGGCATCCTGTTCCTCGAAGACGTGCTGGAGGTGCTCGTCGGAGAGATCCACGACGCGACCCAGTCCTGGGACTCGCGCCGCCGGCACACCGTCGCCGCCGAAGAGGGCTGAACCGGTCCAGCCGGGCCGAACCTCGACCTAGTTGAGATTTGTTCTCAACTAGGTCTGGCCGTACGCTGGTCCCAGCTGCCCATGCCCTCCGCGGCGTCCCCCCACTAGAAAGTACGACCCATGCCTGCCTCCCGTCTGCTTCCCTCCGCCGCCCTCCTGGGCGCCACGACCCTGCTGCTCAGTGCCTGCACCGGCTCCGCAGGCTCGACCGACGACGACGGCGGCTCGGCAGCGGCGGGCGGCACACTGACCGTGGTCACCTCCACCGACGTCTACGCCGACCTGGCCCAGCAGATCCTCGGCGACACCGCCGAGGTCACCGCGCTGGTGGACAACCCCGCGGCGGACCCGCACTCCTATGAGGCCACCCCGCAGGACCGGCTCACCGTCGACGGCGCGGACGTGATCCTCGCCAACGGCGGCGGATACGACCCCTTCCTGACCCGACTGGCCGCCACCTCCGAGAAGGAGGACGCGGTCTACCAGCTCATCGAGGGCGAGAACGCGCACGCCGAGCACGACGGCGACGAGGACCATGCCGAAGATGAGCACGCCGACGACGACGCGCATGCCGAGGACGCGCACGCTGACCACGCCGAAGATGAGGATGCCGAGGACGCGCACGCTGACGAGGAGCATGGGGACGCGCACGAAGGCCACGACCACTCCGGAGACTTCGTCAACGAGCACATCTGGTACGACCTCGCCGCGATGAGCGACTTCGCCCAGGACTTCAGCGCCCATATGGGCGAGGTGTCCCCGGACAACGCCGAGCTCTACCAGGACAACGCCGCGGCCCTGGCCGCAGAGATCGATGCCCTGGATGAGCGCAACCGCGCCATCGATGCCGAAGGCATGAGCTTCCTGGCCACCGAGGCCGTCTCGCAGTTCCTGCTCACCGACGCCGGCTTCGAGGACGCCACGGACCAGCAGTTCCTGGCCGCCGTCGAACACGGCGACGACGTCTCGGCCCGGCTCTACCAGCAGGCGCTGAGCGCCGCGGCCGATGAGGAGATCGATCTGCTCTCCTACAACCCGCAGACCGAGACCAACCAGTCCGCTCAGATCCGCGAGGCCGCCGAGGCTGCCGACGTCGCCGTCCTGGACTTCAACGAGACGATTCCCCAGGAGCACGGCTCCTACCTGGAATGGATGGACGCCAACATCACCGCCGTGGAGACCATGGTCGAGGAGTCGCGTGGCTGAGTCAGCGTCAGCCACGCCACCGGCCCCTGAGTCAGCGTCGCCGGAGTCCGCATCACCTGGTTCATCGCCCGCCGCTCCGTCGGCCACCGGTTCGCGGGCCACCGGTTCGCGGGCGGCCGGGTCTTCTCCCGCCGCGCCGCTGGTGACGCTGCGCGACGCCGGCGTGGGATTCAGCGGACGCACCCTCTGGGAGGGACTCGACCTGGACCTTGCGCCGGGGGAGTTCCTCGCCGTGCTGGGCCCCAACGGCGCCGGAAAGTCGACCTTCCTCAAGGTGCTGCTGGGACTGACCAAGCTCAGCTCCGGGTCGGCCGAGATCGCCGGCGCCCCGGTGCGCCGCGGCAGCAGCCGGGTCGGCTACATCCCGCAGCAGCAGACCATGCCCGAAGAGACCCCGATGCGCGCCCGCGACATGGTCGCTCTGGGCCTGGACGGGCACCGCTTCGGCATCCGCCTGCACCACCGGGCGCTGCGCCGCCGGGTCGATGAGCTCCTCGAGGCCGTCGGGGCCACCGCCTACGCCAACATGCCGGTGGGGCTGCTCTCCGGCGGCGAGCAGCAGCGACTGCGCGCCGCGCAGGCGCTGGCCTCGAACCCCGCCGTGCTGCTGTGCGACGAGCCGCTGCACTCGCTGGACCTCCATCATCAGCAGGCCGTCACCGAGCTCATCCGCCGCCAGGCCGTGGAGCGCGGCTCCGCCGTGGTCTTCGTGACCCACGAGATCAACCCGGTGATCGAACACGTCGATCGGGTGCTCTACTTCGCCCGCGGCCAGTACCGGATCGGCACCACCGCCGAGGTGATGCGCTCCGAGGTGCTCTCGGAGCTCTACGGCTCATCCGTGGACGTCATCGAGCACAAGGGCCGGCTGCTGGTCATGTCCGCCCACGACGAGGGCGGCCACTGCCACCCCGAGGAGCTGACGCTGCCATGATGGAGACGCTGACCAGCTCATTCACCACCGAAGGCTACTGGGAGCTGTTCTCCCTGGTTCGAAACTCGGTGATCACCGCCGGGGTGCTGGGCCTGATGGGCGGCCTGATCGGAGTCTTCATCATGCTCCGCCGGACCGCTCTGGTGGTCCACGGCATCGCCGAGATCTCCTTCGCCGGCGCGGCGCTGGCGCTGCTGATCGGCGTCGACGTGGTCGCCGGATCCGCGCTGGGCGCCGTCGCGGCCTCGGTGCTGATCGGGGTGCTCAGCCTCAAGGACCGCGACACCTCCGCGGTGACCGGGGTGCTGATGCCCTTCGGCCTCGGCCTGGGCATCCTCTTCCTCTCGCTCTACCAGGGGCGCAGCGCGAACAAGTTCGGGCTGCTCACCGGACAGATCGTCGGGGTGGACGACGTCCAGACCCAGACCCTGGTGACCGGTGCGATGGTGATCAGCATCGTGCTGCTGCTGATCTGGCGCCCGCTGATGTTCGCCTCGGTGGATCCGCAGCTCGCCCGGGCCCGCGGGGTCCACGTCAACCTGCTCTCGATGGTCTTCATGGTGCTGCTGGGCATCGCCGTCGCGATGTCGGTCCAGGTGGTGGGGGCGCTGCTGGTGCTCGCGCTGCTGGTGGTGCCGGCGGCGGCTGCGCTGAAGGTCACCGTGCGGCCCTATCTCGCGGTCCTGCTCTCGATGCTCTTCGCGCTGATCTCCTCGGTGGGCGGGATCATGCTCGCGATCACCGGCACCGTGCCGATCAGCCCCTACATCACCACGATCTCCTTCGTGATCTACGTGATCTGCGTGCTGCTGGGGCGCGGCGGCCGCAACCGTCGACGCCGATCCGCCGCCGTGCTGACCTCCTGGCCGCTGACCGCCTGACCCGGTGACCGCCGGAGCGCTCGACTCGACCTTCTGACCGCCCGAGCCTCAGCTGCGGGCGATGGCGGCGCAGCTGGCGCAGAGTCCGAAGATCTCCAGCGTGTGCCGGACCTCGGTGAAGTCATGCTGGTTCGCGAGCGTGGTCGCCCAGTCCTCGATGGCCGGGGCCTCGAACTCCACCGTGAGGCCGCAGGAGCGGCAGACCAGGTGATGGTGGTGCTCCTCGCGCTCACAGAGCCGGAAGATCGCTTCGCCGTCATCGGGGCGCAGCACGTCGACCAGGCCCTCCTCCTGGTGGGACTGCAGCACCCGGTACACCGTGGCCAGTGAGACCTTCTCGCCGCGACCGTCGAGGATCTTGTGCAGATCCTGGGCGCTGACGAAGTCATCCAGGGAGTGCAGCGCGGCCCAGACGGCGCGCTTCTGACGCGTGGATCGACCGCGCGCCGGAGGGGTGGAGGTTGTCTCGTTCATGCTCGCTCCAGACTAGCAGTCACCCTTAGAGTGGGAGCATGAGCACAGTCTTCAGCAAGATCATCGCCGGTGAGATCCCAGGTCGCTTCGTGTGGCAGGACGAGACCTGCGTCGGGTTCCTCTCCATCGCCCCGCTGGCCTACGGCCACACCCTGGTGGTGCCGCGTCAGGAGCTCGACAAGTGGACCGACGCCGAGGGCCAGCTCATGGCGCATCTGTTCCATGTGGCCCATCGCATCGGCAAGGCCCAGGTGGAGGCCTTCGGCTCCGAGCGGGCGGGGCTGAGCATCGCCGGGTTCGAGGTGCCCCACCTGCACCTGCACGTCTGGCCCTCGAACTCGATGGCCGATCACAGCTTCGCCCAGGCCGACGACGACCCGGACCAGTCCCGGATGGACGAGTCCGCGGAGAAGCTCCGGGTCGCGCTGCGCCTGATGGGCGACGCCGAGCACGTCCCGGCCGAGCAGGACTGACTCCGGTCCAGTTCGCTTCTCCGGGGCACCGCCCTCGGGACGATTCCGCTATCGGCGTGCGGTCTTGATCGCGCGGCGGATCCGCTTGACCGAGACCGTCTGCGCGGTCCCGAGCTGCTGGGCGAAGAGGTTCACCCGGAACTCCTCGATCATCCATTTCACGGCTGCCAGCTCTGCGGGCACCGGCAGCTGGGCCGGCACCGCCTCCAGGGCGGCGTCGTACTCGTCCTCCAGCTCCTGCACCGCCGCCATGTCCTGGGCGTCCCGGGTCAGACCCTGTCCTGACTCCAGCCGGTCCAGCCGGGTCTTGATCGCCTGCAGGTAGCGCGGCATATGCTGCAGCTGCGCCTGACCCGTGGCTGTGACGAAGCCCGGATAGACCAGCTGCTGAAGCTGGGCGGTCATATCGCTGCGCGCGGCCTTCAGCGCCGAGGAGCTGACCCGCTCCAGCCGGGCGCCGAGCTCGGTGGAGAGGCTGAGGATCTGCGCCAGCACGTCCGTGAGCCGCAGCACCGTCTCGATCAGCTCGGCCCGGCAGTGCCGCGCGATCGTCTCGAACTCGGCCGCGCCGAACGGCAGCTCCGCGGGCACCAGATGCGCCAGTGCCGCCATGGTCGCATCGGAGACCAGCGATTCCACGGTCCCATGCGGTGACTGGCTGAACGCCAGCCGCTCCCGGTTGCTCAGATGATCCAGCACATACCGCTGCGGGGAGGGCAGCACCTCCCGCAGCAGCGCGACGACGCCGGCCCGGTGCACCCTCGCCTGTTCCGCGGCCGAGTCCTGGATCGAGTAGGAGACCCCGTCGGCGCCGCCGGCCGGGACCAGCGCGGGATAGCCGGTGATCTGGCGTCCCGCGACCACCGTGGTGATCTCGCGCGGCAGATCCCCGAAGGTCCAGGTCCGCTGCCGCTGCTTGCCCGCGGGTGCCGAGACTGTGGACGCAGGTGCCTTCTGCTGCTTCCCGCGGCCGTTCCGGGCGCCCGCGCCCTGCGGGGACCGCGAACCGCTCTGAGCGGGCCCCGTCGCGCGTGCCGGCTGCGGCGTCGGCTTCCCGCCCTTCGAGCTCGGCTCCTCGGAGAGGCTGCGCCCGATGGCCTCGCGGTTCTCCGCGGAGAACCGGATCTGCAGCTCCCGCAGGTCGAAGCCGCTGTCCAGGACCCGACCCCGCTCACTGATCACCGCGAAGGTGAACCGCAGGTGCTCCGGCAGCGCACTGGTGTCGAAGACCTGCGGGTCGACCACATGGCCCTTGAGCTGCCGCAGCACTGCGGCCAGCGACGCGGTCAGCGAGTCCACGCCCGGGGTGTAGTCCTGCTCCAACAGGGTCCGGGCCTTCTCCGCGACGTCGGGGGCCGGAACGAAGTTCTTCCGCACCGGCTTGGGCATGTTGCGGATCAGCGCGGTGATCAGCTCGGTGCGCAGCCCGGGGATCAGCCAGTCAAAGCGTTCAGGCTGGAGCTGGTTGAGGAACACCACCGGGATCCGGACCGTGACGCCGTCGGCCGCGGCGCTGGGAGAGGAGCCGCTCTCGGCGGTGTACCGGGTGGGGTTGAACTCGTACTGCAGCTCGAGGTTCAGGCCGTCGTGGTCGAAATGCTCCGGATAGGAGTCGATGTCGAGCTCTTCGGCGGCCTGGGCCATGAGCTCGACGTCGGTGAGGTCCAGCAGCTCCGGGGTCTCCAGGCGCTGGGTCTTCCACCAGGAGTCGAAGTGCCGCTGCGAAACGATGTTCGCCGGGACCCGCGCGTCGAAGAAGCTGAACAGCTCCTCGTCGGAGGCGCGCAGATCCTTGCGTCGGGTGCGGTTCTCCAGCTCGTCGAGCTCCGCGAAGCGCTCCCGGTTGCGCCGGTCGAAGTGGTGCCGGGTGGACCATTCGCCGTCGACCAGAGCGCGCTGGATGAACAGCTCCCGGCTGTACTCGGGGTCGACCTTGGAGTAGAGGACCTGCCGGTCGGCGATCACCGGAACCCCGAAGAGCGTGACCTTCTCGGTGGCCACCACGGCGCCCTGCCGGGCGGACCAGCGCGGCTCCGAATGGCTGGTCTTCACCAGGTGCGGGGCGAGCTCCTCGACCCAGGCCGGGTCGATCTTCGCCACCGAGCGCGCCCAGAGCCGGGAGGTCTCCACCAGCTCGCTGGCCATCACCCAGTCGTGGTTCTTCTTGAACAGGTGCGAGCCGGGGAAGACCGCGAAGCGGGTGCCGCGGGCGCCCTGATAGTCCCGGGTGCGAGGGTTGTAGAGGCCCACGTGGCTGAGCAGCCCGGAGAGCAGCGACTGGTGGATCTGGTCGTGCTTGGCCGCAGGGTCCACCGCGGGCAGCTTCTTGCCCCGTCGTCCCCCGGAGCCGGCACGCCGGCCCGGGCCCTTGCCGCTGAACTCCACCTGCTCGGCGATCTCGGTGAGCTGGCTGACCAGCTCCTGCCATTCGCGCACTCGCAGGTAGTTCAGGTGCTCGCGGTGGCAGAGCTTCCTGAACTGGTTGCCGGAGAGCTCGGTCTGCTTGTCCTGGAGGTAGCGCCAGAGGTTCAGCAGTGCGGAGAAGTCGGAGTTCTCATCCTTGAACCGGGAGTGCAGCTCATCGGCCTGTGCCCGCTTCTCCGCGGGCCGCTCCCGCGGATCCTGGATGGAGAGGGCGGCGGTGAGCACGGTGACCTCGGGCAGGCAGTCGCGGCGGGCGGCCTCGACCATCATCCGGGCCATGCGCGGGTCGACCGGCAGCTGGGAGAGCATGCGTCCCACCGGGGTCACCGAACTGGTGCCCGAACCCTTTCGACCCTGCTGACCCTCCTGGCCCTTCTGCGGGGACTCGGCCTTGAGGCTGAGCGCGCCGAGCTCGGTGAGCAGCCGGACGGCGTCGTTGACCGCCTTGGAGTCGGGCTTCTGCACGAAGGGGAAGTCCAGCAGCTCCTCGGGGCTGCGGGTGATGCCCATGGAGGACATCTGCAGCAGCACCGAGGCCAGGGAGGTGCGCAGGATCTCGGGGTCGGTGAAGGCTGGGCGGGAGTCGAAGTCCTCCTGGGAGTACAGCCGGATCGCGATGCCGTCGCTGGTGCGCCCGGACCGTCCGGAGCGCTGGTTGGCGCTGGCCTGGGAGATGGCTTCGATGGGCAGCCGTTGGACCTTGGTGCGGGTGGAGTAGCGCGAGATCCTGGCGGTGCCGGTGTCGATCACGTACTTGATCCCGGGCACGGTCAGCGAGGTCTCGGCCACGTTGGTGGCCAGCACGATCCGACGTCGGCCGCCGGGGGAGAAGACCCGCTTCTGCTCGGCCATGGAGAGCCGGCCGAAGAGCGGCAGGATCTCCGAGCCGCGCAGCCGCCGGTCACCGGAGACGGTCTCGGTCAGCGCCTCCGCGGCGTCACGGATCTCGCGCTCGCCGGGGAAGAAGATCAGCATGTCGCCGTCGGGCTCACCGGCGAGCTCGAGGACGGCGTCGCTGACCGCGTCGAGGAGGTCTCGCTCCTCATCCGCGGCGCTGCTCGGCGCAGGGGTCTTCGCGCCGGGACGTGAGGCCGGGGAGCCGCCCCCGCGGGGTCCGGGGCTGCGGGAGCCCCCGTCCTCGGTCTCCCCGAAGTGCTCGGACTCGTCGAAGTCCTCGAGCTCCGCCTCCGGGTTCACCGGGCGGTACCGGATCTCCACCGGATAGGTCCGTCCGGAGACCTCGATGATCGGCACGTCCGAGGTCTCCCGGGTCCAGGTCTCCGGGTCCTGGCTGAAGTGCCGGGCGAAGCGCTCCGGATCGATCGTGGCGGAGGTGACGATGACCTTCAGGTCAGGCCGGGTGGGGAGCAGTCGACGCAGGTAGCCCAGGATCACGTCGATGTTGAGGCTCCGCTCATGGGCCTCGTCGATGATGATCGCTGAGTAGCGCTTCAGCGCCGGGTCCCGCTGGATCTCGGCGAGCAGGATGCCGTCGGTCATGAGCTTCACCGCGGTGGAGCCCGAGACCTCGGCGTTGAACCTGACCTGGTAGCCGATGTCGCGACCCACCGAGGTGCCGAGCTCCTCGGCGAGCCGCTCGGCCACGGTCCGGGCCGCGAGCCTGCGCGGCTGGGTGTGACCGATCATGCCCTGGTTGTGCAGCCCCAGCTCCAGGACCATCTTCGGCAGCTGGGTGGTCTTGCCGGAGCCGGTCTCGCCGGCGACGACGATGACCTGGTGATCGGTGAGGGCCTTGAGGATGCGTTCGCGCTCGCCGCTGACGGGAAGCGCGGCGGGATAGGCGAGATCTTGCGCGGACCAGGTCTCGCGACGGGCTGTTCTGGGCTCAGACATAACCCTCCAATACTAGGGTTGATGCGGTGAACTGGGGTCACCGGGTGCAGGCAAGGCCAGACCGGGCTCTGGGGGATCCCGGCGCGGGCCCACGATTAGGCATCCGGTCCGGAATATGGGTAATATGTTTCTCGCTGCCGGGGAGCGATCGCCGGTTGCGAGACAGGCCCGAAAGGGCCTGAACAACAGGTATGCGCGAGTGGCGGAATAGGTAGACGCGCTGGCTTCAGGTGCCAGTGCCTTCACGGGCGTGGGGGTTCAAGTCCCCCCTCGCGCACAGAGTATTCAAGCAGCACAGCGGGCCCCGCTTCGGATGATCACGATCATCGGAGGCGGGGCTCTTCTGCGTCCTGGCGCGATCCGCCGACGGTCGCATCCCGCACAGGGACCCGATGCCCATGTGTCCAAATATGAACGCGCAGTTGTACATAATTGAAGATATTGCCGCATAGTGGTGTCACGCACACTGACTCCACGATGAGAGGCGCACCGATGAGCACCGATGAGAGCACCGCCGGGGCCGGAGCCCCGACGCCCAGGAAATCCGCGGGCAGGACCGCGATCGCCGTGGTCGCCGCGGCGGCCCTCGCCGGCACGGCTGGCTTCGTGGTGGCCAACTCCACCGGCGACGATGCGGGGTCGACCACCGCAGGATCCGACACTGCAGGATCCGACAGCGCAGAATCAGGCGGCACTGGCTCGGGGGACACGGCCACCACGGTCGTCGCGGCGGACATCCCCGGGGAGCACCGCGGCTTCGACGAGGTCCACACGGAAGAGCCGCTGGCCACCACCGACTGGCTGGCCGAGCGTCTGGAGGAGGGGGAGCTCCACGAGCAGGGGATCGTGCTGCTCGACGTCTCGGAGAACCTGCCCAGCTCGGAGCTCACCCCCTACGCCGAGGCGCATATTCCGCAGGCGCAGTATGTGGAGTGGTCCGAGGAGTTCACCGCGCCCAACACGCGGGAGTTCATCTCCGCGGAGGAGTTCACCGAGCTCGCCCAGTCCCTGGGCATCGGTGAAGATTCGACCGTGGTCCTCTACGGGGACAACAACAACTGGTTCGCCGCCTACGCTTCCTGGGTGTTCAATCTCTACGGCGTCGAAGACGTGGTGCTGCTCGACGGAGGCCTGCACAAATGGGAGCTCTATGACGAGCGGGAACTGGTGGAAGAGGTCCCCTCGGTGCCGGCCGGGAACTTCGAGGCCAAGCCGCAGAACCACGACCTCCGCGCGTTCCAGCCCGAGGTGCTGGAGATCGCAGAGCAGAACACCGAGGCCGACGGAGACGCCGTCGCGGCGGTCAACCTGGTCGATATCCGCTCAGCCGAAGAGCACGACGGCGAGGTCGGCGTCGACCCGGACATCTTCCAGGGCGAGGGCGCCGCAGTCTGGGGGCACATCCCGGGGTCGGTCAACGTCACCTGGACCCAGATCGTGGACGAGGAGACCGGTGAGTTCCTCCCCGCCGAGGAGATCCGCAGCATCTACGAGGAGGCCGGGGTGGACTTCGATGATCCGATCATCGCCTACTGCCGGATCGGAGAGCGCGCCTCGCACACCTGGTACGCGCTGAGCCAGATCCTCGGCGAGGAGGTCAAGGTCTATGACGGCTCCTGGTCTGAATGGGGCAACAGCGTCGGCGTCCCGGTGGCGAACAACTCCGGAGAGCGGGCAGGACTCTGGGGCCAGTCCGGAGACTGAGCTGTTCCCGTTCCACCCGGATCGCTGACCGAAGACCGTTGAGGGAGCCGGGCCCGCGGCAGCGGGCCCGGCTCCTGTGTGCAGGAGAGGACCCTCATGACCGTGCAAGTCAGAGCAGATCGAGAGCTGGGATGGACCCGGGCGGACACCGTGCGCACCGTGATCGCGGTCGCCGTGGCGGCGGTGCTGCTGGGGCTCGCGGGGTACCTCTCCGCGACCGACGGCGAGGGGCTCGGCGGATCCAATGCGGCCCTGATGCTGCTCATCGGGGCGGGTCTGGGCATCCTGTTCGAGCGTGGCCGGTACTGCTTCTTCTGCGTGTTCCGGGACCTCTTCGAGAAGCGGGATAGCAGGGGGATGTACGCGATCCTGGTCTCCATCGGGGTCGGCACGATCGGCTACGCGGTGATCTTCTCGACCCGGATTCCGACGCCCACCGCAGACAACGTCCCCACGGACGCGCACATCGCGCCGGTCTCACTGGCGCTGGTCATCGCCGGACTGGCCTTCGGGCTGGGCATGGTGATCTCCGGCGGATGCATCGCCGGGCATCTGTACCGCCTCCCAGAGGGGCACCTGCGCTCGATCCCCGCGCTGGCCGGCGTCGTCCTGGGCTTCGGGCTCGGCTTCCTGAGCTGGGACGCCATGTACTCGGGGTTCATCCTCGGCGCCCCCGCGACCTGGCTGGCGGCGGGCAACGGGTATGTGCTCGCGGTGCTGCTGCAGCTCGGGGTGCTGGTGGGTCTGGGGGTGTTGCTGCTGCGCTGGAACCCTCCGGTCCAGGGCCGGGGGGACCGGGTCGTGGACGCCGCCGAAGTCCGGCGGCTGGTGTTCTTCAAACGCTGGCCGGCGCTGTTCACCGGCGCCGCCGTGGGAATCCTGGCGATCCTGGCCTACTACAAGGACCAGCCGCTGGGGGTCACCCAGCAGATCTCGTCGATGACCCGGACCGGCATGACCGAGGCCGGCTGGATGGACGGCTTCATGCCGGGGCTCGATGAGCGGCTCGCCGGGTGTGTGGCCATGGTGGTCGACACCATCACCACCAACGGATGGCTGATCGTGGGGATCGTGCTGGCCTCCCTGGCGGTCGCCCTGCCGGGGCGGCGGGTGCGTGTCGAGAAGACCACCGCGTTCAATTCGCTGACCGCGCTCGGGGGAGGGGTGCTCCTGGGCTGGGGTGCGATGATCGGGCTGGGCTGCACCATCGGAGTGCTGCTCTCGGGGACGCAGGCTCTGGCGCTCTCCGGATGGGTGTTCGGCGCGGCGATCGTCGTCGCAGCCGGACTCGGATTCCGCTTCGGTCTGCACCGCAAGGCTGCCCCCGGGGTGTTCTGAGCCGCACCGGCCCGAGCGCCTGCCCCGGCGCCGAGGCGGGTCCGCCTAGTCGGTCTCCGGATCCTCGGTGCGGCGTCCGCTGTGGTGCCGAAGCGCCTTCCGGGCCGCCTTGGCCTCAGACTTCTCCGCCTCCAGCTGGCGTTTCACGTCCGAGGCGTAGACGTCCACGTACTCCTGCCCGGAGAGCCGCATGATCCGATACATGATCTCGTCGGCGACCGCCCGCTGGGCGAAACGGTCATCGGCATTGGCGTAGTAGGACTCGAAGGTCATCGGCTCACCGACGATCATCCCGACCCGGCCCAGCCGGGGGATGTTCTTCCCGATCGGCTGCACCTTGTCGGTGCCGATCAGCGCGATCGGGATCACCGGGGCCTGGGTGTTCAGGGCCAGCCGCGCGATGCCGAGCTTGCCGCGATAGAGCCGACCGTCGGGGCTGCGGGTGCCTTCCGGGTAGATGCCCAGCACCCCTCCATCACGCAGCGCCTGCTCTCCGGCGTTGAGCGAATGCTGGCTCGCCTTCCCGCCGGAGCGGTCCATCGGGATCTGCCCGGAGAGGTCGAAGAACTTCCGCATCACCCACCCGGAGGCGCCCTGCCTGCTCCAGTAGTCGTCCTTCGCCATGAAGTGCACCTGCCGGGGCACATTCACCGGCATGAACACCGAATCGGAGAAGGACAGGTGGTTCGAGGCGAGGATCGCGGGACCCTCGCTGGGAATGTTGTGCAGACCGCGGACCCAGGGGCGGAACACCGTGTTGACCACCGGGGCCACGACGAAGTTCTTGGCGACGCTATAGAACGACACGGTGTGAGGGGGTCCTTTCAGGGGGCTGAGCTTCGTGACCACTGTAGAGGCAATACAGTAGAGGAATGGACATGTCCGGCTTCGGAGTTTCGGTCTTTCACGGATTCACCTCCACGCCCGCCTCGATGCGCGCGCTCGCCGATGCCCTTCAGGGCGCCGGCTTCACGGTGGATCTGCCGCTGCTGCCCGGTCACGGTACAAGCTGGGAACAGCTGGCCACGACTTCGCGAAGCGAGATCATGCGGGCCGCGCTGGCCAGCTATGACCGGCTCGCCGCTCGCTGCCCCCGAGTGGCCACCGTGGGGCTCTCCATGGGGGGATCGCTGGCGCTGCATGTGGCTGCCCATCGGCGGGTGGAGGCGGTCTCGGTGATCAATCCCGGACTCCGGCTGGCCCCGCTGACCGGTCCCAAAGCCTGGGCCATGGGCCGGATCCGTCCCTCGGTGGCCAGCATCGCCGGGGACATCGCCAAGCCCGACGTGGTGGAGGAGGCCTACGCGCAGACTCCGCTGCGCGCCGTCGTGGAGCTGGATCGGCTCTTCGCGCAGGTCCGCCGCGAGCTCCCCGAGCTGGCCCGCCGGCGGACCCCGGTGCTGTTCTTCCGCTCATCGGTGGACAACGTCCTGCCGCCGTCCTCGGCCGAGACGCTGTCTCGGCTGCTCCGCGCGGACCAGCTCGAGACCGTCGAGCTCACCCGCAGCCAGCACGTGGCGACGCTGGACCACGAGGCGGAGACCATCCACGAGCAGCTGATCAGTTTTCTGCACCGACGGCACCTCGCCGCCGAGACCCTTGAGAGGATGGCGCCATGAGCACCTATCGCGACGATGAACCCAGCAGAGTCTTCGGCCGAGAGGGGCGTTCGCGACCACTTCCCGGCCCCGGACAGGGGCCCCGGGATCACAGCGTGGACGACTCCGTGCTGGAAGACATCGATGACTTCGAGCCCCCGAACCCGAAGAACCCGCTGGCCGGCGCGAAGCCAGCCGTGGTGCTCGGTGCGGTGCTGAGCATCGGCGCGATCCTGGCGCTGATCATCGTGCCCTTCCTCCCGCTGAACACCCCCAGCTGGACCGTGCCGGCGCTGATCGGAGTGGTGCTCGCGGGTCTGGTCATCCTGTTCCTGCAGATGCCGCGCAACCGCTCAGGATCCGGGGACGGCGCACAGGTCTGAGCGGTCCGCCGACAAAGACACGAAACATCCAGCTACCGTTGAGTAACGGGCTGTGAGACCATGATGTGAGATGGCACACATGATGGAGGAGTCCCCGTGAAGGAAATCGCAACACCGCCCGCAGTAGAGGTCCCGGCCGAGCTGAACATCACTGACCTGCTGGAACGGCAGTTCACGTCAGATCCGAAGAACATCCTCTTCGGTCGCCAGCTGAGCCCCGGCCAGTGGACCGACGTCAGCACCGCCGAGTTCCGCGACCAGGTGATCGCCCTGGCGAAGGGGATCATCGGCTCCGGCATCGAGGTCGGTGACCGGGTCGCGATCATGGCCCCCACCCGGTACGAGTGGACGCTGCTGGACTTCGCGATCTTCTATGCCGGTGCTGTCACAGTGCCGGTCTACGAGACCTCCTCGCCCTCCCAGGTGGCCTGGATCATCGAAGACGCCGGCGTGAAGCTGCTCGTCGCCGAGACCCCGGCGCACCAGAAGATCGTCGAGCGCGCCGTCGCCCAGGAGAAGCTGACCGGGCTCGGCAACGTCTACACGATCGAGGGCTCCGGGCTGGATCAGCTGCGCGCCAAGGGCGCTGACGTGACCGAGGATCAGGTCATGGCCCGCCGCGGGGTCGCCGTGGGCGCTGACCTCGCCACGATCATCTACACCTCGGGGACCACCGGGCGGCCCAAGGGCTGCGAGCTGACCCACGCCAACTTCACCGAGCTCTCGCTCCAGGCCCTGGGCTCCTCACTGGGCTCCGTGGTCAACAAGGACGCCTCCACGGTGATGTTCATCCCGCTGGCCCACGTGTTCGCACGCTTCATCTCGGTGCTCGCCGTGGCCGGCGGCTCCCGGGTCGGACACACCTCCGACATCAAGGAGCTGGTGGATGACCTGGGCACCTTCAAGCCGACCTTCCTGCTCGCGGTCCCGCGTGTCTTCGAGAAGATCTACAACGCGGCGATGATGAAGGCCGAGTCCGACGGCAAGGGAGCGATCTTCCAGAAGGCCGCGGACACCGCCATCGAATGGTCCCGCGCCAAGCAGAACGGCAAGGTGCCCTTCACCCTGGGACTCAAGCACACCGTCTTCGACAAGCTCGTCTACTCCAAGCTGCGCGCTCGGATGGGCGGGCAGGTCGCCCACGCGGTCTCCGGCGGATCTCCGCTGGGGGAGCGGCTGGGCCACTTCTTCTACGGCGTGGGCGTGCAGATCCTGGAGGGCTACGGCCTCACCGAGACCACGGCGCCGCTGACCGTGAACACCCCGGCGCTGAGCAAGATCGGCACCGTCGGAGCCCCGCTTCCCGGGTGTGCAGTGAAGATCGCCGAGGACGGTGAGATCCTGGGCCGCGGGGTCTGCGTCTTCCGCGGCTACCACAACCGGCCCGAGCTGAACCAGGAGATCTTCACCGACACCGGCTGGTTCCGCACCGGCGACGTCGGCACCCTGGACTCCGACGGCTGCCTCACCATCACCGGTCGCAAGAAGGAGATCCTGGTCACCGCCGCCGGCAAGAACGTCTCCCCGGCCCAGCTCGAGGACCTGATGCGCTCCGACGCGATCGTCTCCCAGGCCGTGGTGGTCGGGGACAACCGTCCCTTCGTGGCCGCGCTGATCACCCTGGACGAAGAGACCCTGCCGCAGTGGCTCGAGCGCAAGGGACTTGATCCCAAGACCCCGGTCGCCGACCTGGTCCAGCACGAGACGATCATCGCCCATGTGCAGTCGGTGGTGGACCGGGCCAACGAGTCCGTCTCCCGCGCCGAATCGATCCGTGACTTCCGGCTGATGCACACCGACTTCACCATCGAGTCCGGCCACCTCACCCCGTCCATGAAGATCAAGCGTCCCGTGGTGATGAAGGACTTCGCCGACGAGGTCGAGGCGCTCTACACCGAGGCCGCGGCCAAGAAGGGCTGATCCGCGCACGCCGCACCCCTGCGCGTGCCCGCCAGCGCTGACCCGACGATCCCAGCAGAACCCCGGAGCCCGGGGGCGCACGCCGCCCCCGGGCTCCTTTCGTCCGCATAATGGACTGCTGATTCGGCATTAGGCGCGCCCGCGCGCGGCGGACTACCCTGAGTGGGTGACTACCACGCCAGAGCCCAGATCCGAAGCCCCTTTGACCGCTCCCGGAGAGATCCTCCACGTCGGAGCAGCGGACTATCCGGGGCTCGACGAGTGGCGTTCGCTGCCGCTGAGCCAGCAGCCGGACTGGCGCGGCCACGAAGACTTCGACTCCGCCTATGCAGAGCTCTCCGCGCACCCGCCGCTGGTCTTCGCCGGCGAGGTCGACAAGCTCAAGCGCCGGCTGGCCAAGGTGGCCAACGGCGAGGCCTTCCTGCTCCAGGGCGGCGACTGCGCCGAGACCTTCGACGGCGTGACCGCCGACCGGATCAGCGCGAAGATCAAGACGATCCTGCAGATGGCGGTCGTGCTCACCTATGGTGCCTCGCTGCCGGTGGTCAAGATGGGCCGCATGGCAGGTCAGTACGCCAAGCCGCGCTCCTCCGATGTGGAGACCCGCGACGGCGTCACCCTGCCGACCTTCCGCGGCGAGATCGTCAACGGCTTCGAGTTCACCGAGGAGTCCCGCATCCCGGACCCGAAGCGGATGGTCGCGGCATATCACAAGTCGGCCGCCACGCTGAACCTGATCCGCGCCTTCACCGAGGGCGGCTTCGCCGACCTGCGCGCGGTGCAGCAGTGGAACAAGGGCTTCATGGAGAACCCCGCCCACGCCCGCTACGAGCAGCTCGCCGGCGAGATCGACCGCGCCGTGCGCTTCATGGAGGCCTGTGGCGCAGACTTCGAGGGGCTCAAGCGCACCGAGTTCTACGCCGCCCACGAGGCGCTGCTGCTCGACTACGAACGCGCCCTGACCCGCATCGACTCGCGCACCGGCAAGCCCTACGTGACCAGCGGCCATTTCGTGTGGATCGGCGAACGCACCCGCGAGCTCGACGGCGCCCACATGGACTACCTCTCCCGGGTGGAGAACCCGATCGGGGTCAAGCTGGGCCCCACCACCACCCCGGAGACCGTCCTGGAGATCATCAAGAAGCTCGACCCCGAGCGTGAACCGGGACGACTGACCTTCATCGTGCGGATGGGCGCCTCCAACGTCCGGGAGAAGCTCCCGCCGCTGGTGGCCGCCGTGCGAGATTCCGGCGCCAAGGTCGTCTGGGTCACCGATCCGATGCACGGCAACACCATCACCGCCGACAACGGCTACAAGACCCGTCGCTTCGACGACATCCTCGAAGAGGTCCGCGGCTTCTTCGAGGTCCACCGCTCCCTGGGCACGTACCCGGGCGGGCTGCATGTGGAGATGACCGGCGACGACGTCGCAGAATGCCTCGGCGGCTCCGACGTGGTCGATGAGTCGGCCTTCGACCAGCGCTACGAGTCCCTGGTGGACCCGCGGCTGAACCACAAGCAGTCCCTGGAGCTGGCGTTCCTGGTGGCGGAGTCGCTCACTCAGGTGAAGTAGCCGCCAGCGGCGGCGCTGGTCCTCAGCCTCCGAGGCTGGGGATCAGCGCGTCGCTCGTGCCGATCCACCCGGCCAGCAGCACCAGCAGCGCGCCGCCGATCATGATGGCGGCGATCATCAGCCAGACCCGGGTGGCGTTGGCGCGCTCCAGCTCGACCGTGGGGCGCTGACGCTCCCGCTTCTCCGTGCGGACCCGCTCCACCGGTCGACGGGCGCCGACCGCGGGCTGGATCCCGGTCACCGGGTCCGCGACGCTGAGCCGGGGCGGACGCGGATGCAGGCCGCTGATGGGCACCTGGGTGACCAGCTGGCGATCCTCCTCGGCCAGGCTCGAGGGACGCTCATAGGCGGCGTCACGATGCTCCGCCTGCAGGTGGGTGGTCCGCGCATTGCCCAGGGCCGCTTCGATGTCCTCATCCCACGGCTCAGCGACGCGGGTCTGCGGATCGTCGGGGTGCGCCTCGGTGTCCAGGAAGGCCTCGCTGGAGTCCCCGGGCAGCATGGTGGTCGATCGCTGGCCCGGGCTCGTGGAACTCTGCGCGGAGTCCCGTCCGGAGGCACCCACGGCGGGGATCGCTCGGGTCGCAGCCGTGGTGAGCGCGCCGTCGAAGTCGAGCTCGGCGTCGCTGAGCAGGCCGCGGGCCTCACGCAGCATCTTGAGCAGCTCGTCGGCGTTCTTCGGCCGAAGCGCCACCTCGGGTCGGGTGGCGATGCTGACCAGGTCATCCAGCTCGGCGGCCAGCCCGCTGACCTGCGCGGAGGGCACCGGGACGGTGGAGTTCACGTGCTGGTAGGCCACCCGCACCGGGGAGTCCCCGGTGAAGGGCTGGACCCCGGTGAGCATCTCGTAGAGCAGGATGCCGATGGCGTAGATGTCGGAGCGCTCATCCGCGCTCTCACCGGAGAGCAGCTCCGGGGAGATGTAGGCGACGGTGCCCATCAGGGTGGAGGTTCCGGAGTGGTGGGTCGCCGCGCGGGCCAGCCCCAGATCCGCAAGCTTGATCCGCCCGTCGTGGGAGACCAGCACGTTCTCCGGCTTGATGTCGCGATGGACCAGGCCGGCGCGGTGCGCCGCGGCGAGACCCTGCAGGATCGAGTCCATGTAGGTCAGTGCCAGCCGAGGCGTCATCGCCCCATGCTTGAGCAGCGTGCGCAGCGTGGCTCCAGGGACGTACTCCATCACCAGGTAGGCGGTTTCGCGTGACTGACCCTGATCGAGCACCTGGACCACGTTGGGGTGGGCGATCAGCGCGGAGTTCCGCGCCTCCTGCTCGAACCGGTCCACGACCTTGCGGTCCTCGGCCATATGTGGAAACAGCACCTTCAGTGCCACCTCGCGGCCGAGACGATGGTCCTGGGCGCGGTAGACCGTGGACATGCCGCCGCGCGCGATGCGCTCCTCGATCACATAGCGGTCATCGATCCTGGATCCGATCCACGGGTCAGTCTGTTCTTGGCTCACCGCTTCAGGGTATCGAACCTGCCCAGCCCAGGGAGCCCCCGGCGCGACGTCGGAGTCAGACCGTGCGCAGCACCAGGTGGCCGCGCAGCTGGTCGAACTCCTCGAGGACCTCCGCGGAGACGCCGAGGTCGATCAGGTCCTGGGTACAGGCGACGCTGTCCTCGGTGAGGGCCTCGATGCTGCGCTCCACCTCGGCCAGGGCGCCTGATTCCACGAGGATGGCGCGGGCCCGCTCCACCTGTGTCTCGCTCAGCCCTGGATCGCCCAGCATCTGAGCCAGCTCACGGGAAGCGGTCGCGGAGGATCGGAACAGTCCGTAGGCGATCAGCTCGGTGCGCTTGCCCTCACGCAGATCGTCGCCGACCGGTTTGCCGGTGGTCTCCGGGTCACCGAAGACACCCAGGAGATCGTCACGCAGCTGGAAGGCCTCCCCGACAGGCAGCGCCGCGGCGGCGAAGGCGCGGCACAGCTCGTCGGAGCCGCCGGCCAGCGCGGCGCCGAGGACCACCGGGTACTCGGTGGAGTACTTCGCCGCCTTATAGCGCAGCACCCCACGGGCGCGGTGCACCGCCTCGGCCTCGGTCTCGGCAGGGATGCGCACCTCCTCCAGCACGTCGAGGTACTGCCCGGTGATCACCTCGGTGTGCATCCGGTGGAAGGTTCGTGCGGCGAGCGGGCTGCTGGTCAGCCCATCCTGCATGGCGGTGCACTGGGCATGGAAGAAGGCCTCCGAGGCCCAGGCCAGGGAGAGGTCCCCGGAGAGGATCGCCCCGGAGGTGCCGAAGTGGCTGCGATCGCCGCTGAAGCTGGATTCCCGGTGAAGCTGCTCGAAGCGGATATGCGCGCTGGGCAGGCCGCGGCGCGTCGCGGAGCGATCGATCACGTCATCGTGGACCAGGGCCGCCGCCTGGAAGAGCTCCAGCGCCACCCCCAGGTCGACGACGGCGTCGCCGCGTCCGGAAGCGGCCTGCCAGCCGAGACGGGCCAGCGCCGGGCGCATCTTCTTGCCGCCCCGGGTCAGCGACATCAGCGCCGTCACCAGCGGGACGGCGTGCTCGGAGACTGCATTGACCTCTGCGTGGCGATCCTGGAGGAAGCCGGCGCACCTCGCGTTGACCTCGCTGATGAATTCTTCGCGCTTCATGGCGGATAGCCTATCGGTATGGCACCGTCCCCACCCGCTGATTCGCGCGTGCTCGCTCATGTGGATATGGACGCCTATTACGTGGAGGTCGAGCTGCTCACCCAGCCCGAGCTGCGCGGGCGCAAGATCATCGTCGCCCAGGACTCCGGGCGCTCCGTGGTGCTCTCGGCGTCCTATGAGGCCCGCGCCGACGGGGTGCGCTCGGCGATGCCGCTGGCCCGGGCGCGGCAGATGAGTCCCGACGCCGTCGTCGTCTCGCCGCATATGGAGGTCTACCGCGAGCTGTCCCGGCGCATCATGGCCTACTTCGACACGATCACCGACGCGGTGGAGCAGCTGAGTGTGGACGAGGCCTTCCTGGACCTCACCGGGTCTCTGCGCCGGCTCGGCGGGCCCGCTGAGATCGGACAGAAGATCCGCCGCGAGATCCGTGAGGAGTTCGACCTTCCCGCCACGGTCGGGATCGCCGATCGGAAGTTCATCGCCAAGATCGCCTCCACCCGAGCGAAGCCCGACGGGCTGCTCCTGGTTCCGCCGCACCGCCGGCTGGAGTTCCTGCACTCGCTGCCGGTCACCGCGATGTGGGGCGTCGGGGGCAAGACCGCCGAGTCGCTGAAGGCCTTCGGGATCACCACGGTGCTTCAGCTCGCCGAGACGCCGGAGCCGGCGCTGCGCCGACGATTCGGGGTCACCGGCACCGCGCTGCACCGATTGGCCTGGGGAGAGGACGCCCGCGACGTCCAGCCGCACCGCATCGAGAAGTCCATCGGGGCCGAGGAGACCTTCGCCGTGGACGTCGACGATGAGGCGGTGCTGCGCGCCGAGCTGCTGCGGCTCAGCCACCGGGTCGCCGCCCGGCTGCGCGAGTCAGGGGTCTCCGCCGAGGGGATCAGCTTGAAGCTGCGATACAGCGACTTCGAGACGCTGACCCGGTCCTCCACGCTCTCCCATCCCACCCACTCTGCGCTGGCCATCTACTCGCGGCTGCTGGCGCTTCTGGAGCGGCTGGGGGAGCGGCCGCAGCCGGTCCGGCTCATCGGAGTCCGAGCTGAACGGCTCGTCGATGAAGGCGGCTCGCTCCAGCTCAGCTTCGATCGCACCGAGACGAACTGGCTCGACGCCGAGAGCGCGCTCGACGCCATCGCGAAGAAGTTTCCGCAGGTCCAGACGGCCCCGGCCTCGCTGCTTCGGGCCCGCAAGGAGGAACCCTGACTGGAGGGACCCTGAGAGTCAGCCTATAGATCACCGGTGCGAAGACTTCGGGCTAGGTCTGGGCTGGCGAAACGGCTAGACTATAGACCCAGGCGTATCTGTATCGTCCACACGCCACACGACGACCGCGAGGAGCTTCACGATGCCACTGTCGGAGCGTGAACAGCGCATGCTCAAGCAGCTGGAAGAACAGCTGCAGTCGGAGGATCCGAGCTTCGCAAGCTCCATGCAGGACTCCCCGGCTGGAAAGCTCAATGTGCGCAATATTGTGCTCGGCGCCCTGGTCGCGGTCCTCGGCATCGTCGTGCTCCTGCTCGGCATCTACAACCAGTGGATCATCGTCGGCGTGATCGGCTTTCTGATCATGGGCGCAGGCGTGTACTACGCCACCACCGGAGGCACCTCCGGGAACTCCCGCGGCAACGGTTCCGGCGGGAATGGAGGCGGCGGAGGCGGCGGCGGCGGACCCCGCAGCTCCACCCCGAGCCCCTCCGGAACCTTCATGACCGGACTCGAGCAGCGCTGGGAAGAACGACGCCGCCAGGACTGACCTGCTCGGCTTCACTCAGCTTCGAAAGGCCCCTCTCCGGAGGGGCCTTTTTCGTGCCCTCTCGCGGTGCACGCAGGAGGCCCCCAGATCCCACCGCCGGGCTGCTGCACACCCCACCACCGGGCCGCTCCACTGCGCTCCACCGCGACGCCCCACACTGCCCCACTCGGTCGCTCCACCTTCCTCCACCCAGCCTCCCCGCTGTCCGCCACTCTGCTGGCCCCATGAATTCCTGCACGCCCAGATGCCCGAGAATCCGGGCTTTTTCGGCCCGCCGCCCGGCCTATTCCGGAGTCTGGCCGGTCTGCTCCACGTGCCGTGGACCCGCCCCCGCTGGGATGGCCCTCCACCCGGCCCCACGGGAAGTTCAGCATCATCACCGCAGGTCAGAGGCCTGGGGTTGCAGCTCCGAGGCGACTTTCGGTCGCGTGGAGGCAAAGTTTGGTTGCAAGTGGGGGGAAGTGGGGTAAAGTGGAGCTCGGTAGAGGGAGAAGGAATGATTCTCCTCAACAAGTGAGGTGGTGAGTGTCCTTTGTTCCTGGGCACATACACGCCTCGCATGGATGAGAAGGCTCGCCTGATCCTTCCCGCGAAGTATCGCGAGGAACTGGCCAACGGTCTGGTCCTCACCCGCGGGCAGGAACGCTGCATCTACGTGTTCAGCACAGAAGAGTTCAAGAATGTGCACCAGCAGATGCGGCAGGCTCCTCTGACCTCACGCCAGGCACGCGACTACATCCGCGTATTCCTCTCCGGAGCCTCTGACGAGATTCCGGACAAGCAGGGCAGGATCACGGTCCCCGCCGCGCTGAGGGAGTACGCCGGACTGGATCGCGACGTCACAGTCATCGGAGCGGGAGACCGTGCCGAGATCTGGGACACCGCTGCCTGGAACGAGTACCTGGAGGCGAAGGAGTCGGAGTTCTCATCCACCGATGGGGAAGCCATTCCTGGTCTCTTCTGAGCACCGAGGGCGTTCGATTCCGACACGGATAGAACAATGCACGACAAGTGAAGACGGTTCGAACACTTCAAGGGATCCTTGGGTGAGTTCTTCCGCCGCCCGGCCGCATTCCTGACTTATCTTCCCCGATGTCAGGCAGCAGGCCGGAGCGGAGGAGGAGCTGGTCCAAGGATCCTTCTTTATCAGCGGAGGCAGTATGGCGCAACGAGAGACAGCGGACCGGCACGTGCCGGTGATGCGAGATCGCTGCATCAGACTGCTGTCCCTCGGAGTCGAGAACGTCCGCGCCGCCGGTCACCGGCCCGTGGTCATCGACGCCACGTTGGGCATGGGGGGCCACGCCGAAGCCATGCTCGCCGCCGACGCCGAGGTGCTCGTGCTCGGCCTCGACCGGGACCCCCAGGCTCACGCCCTCGCGGCGGAGCGCCTCTCCTCCTACGGCGACCGCTTTCGCGGCATCCACACGGTCTATGACCGGGTGGACGAGGTCGCCGTGGAGGAGCTGGAGCCCGATCAGCGCGTCGCCGGAGTGCTGCTCGACCTCGGCGTCTCCTCCCTGCAGCTCGACGAGGCCTCCCGCGGCTTCGCCTACTCCTATGACGCCCCGCTGGACATGCGCATGGACGCCTCGGCGGATTCCCCCGACGAGTCCGTGGCCGAGCTGCTGGCCCGCATCGAGGTGGGAGAGCTGAGCCGGATCCTCCGCGAGTACGGCGAAGAACGCTTCGCCGGACGCATCGCGCGTTCCATCGTGTCTCGACGCGAGAGCCAGCCGTTCACCAGCACCGCAGACCTCGCAGCGGTCGTGGACCGGGCAGTACCGGCGGCGTCGAAGCGCACCGGCGGGCACCCCGCCAAGCGCACCTTCCAGGCGCTGCGCATCGCGGTCAACGAGGAGCTCGAAGTGCTGCGGCGGACCATCCCGAACGCGCTGGACGCCGTGGCGCCGGGCGGTCGGATCGTCGCGATGAGCTACCACTCGCTCGAAGACCGGATCGTGAAGCAGGCATTCGCCGCGCGCACCAAGTCCTCAGCGCCCAAGGGCCTGCCGGTGGAGCTCGAAGAGCACAAGCCGACGTTCAAGTCCCTCACCCGCGGCGCCGAGCTGCCCGATGAGGCCGAGATCGCCGAGAACCCCCGCGCAGCATCAGCGAAGCTGCGTGCAGTGGAGAAGCTGACTGACTCCAGGAGAACCACCGCATGAGCGCAGAACCACAGCCCATCGCCCCGGCCAGCCGTGGGTCCCTGGCGCGCAGCCTCTCCTTCCCCACCCGCACCGACGACGCGACCTCGCCTGAGCGTTCGATGAGCCCGATGCTCCGGGCGCTGCCGAAGCTCCGGCAGCGCCAGAAGGGCCTCATCGCCGGGATCATCGCGGTGCTCGCCGTCGCGCTGACCATCGTGCTGGCGGTCAACATCCACGTCGCGAACTCGCAGTACACCGTCGTGGAGCTGCAGAACGAATACCGGGTGCTGTCACAGTCGAACCAGGCGCTGACCGAAGAGGTCCAGCACCTGGAGTCGCCCCAGGCGCTCTCCAGCGCCGCCGTCGGCCTGGGCATGGTCATGCCGGCCGAGGCCGGGGCCCTGGACCTCGCCGACGGCGAGGTCACCGGGGCAGCCGAGCCGGCTGACAGCGGCGACCGTCCCTCCAGCTTCGTCGCGGCACCGCCAGCCCCCGGCGGCGACGCCGCCGCACCGCTGAACGTCTCCGAGACCGTCACCGGCGCGCCCTCAGGGATTCTCGGCGGGGGCGCGTTGAACACGCTCATCGAGGCACCCAGCGGGCAGAATGAGGACCAGACATCCGCAGGGACGCAAGACCAGTTCAGCCCCACTGAACTCAACGGCGGGACCATTCCGGCGCCCTCATTCGACTGATCGACCTGTTGGGAGAACGCTGACGCCATGGCAGCCGCTCAGAAGAAACGCGCAGAACGGGTCCTCTCGTTCCGGATGCGCATCGGACTCACCATGATCCTGGTCATGCTGCTCCTGCTCGGAGGACGCCTCTTCCACGTGCAGGGCCTCGACCCCGCCGGCCACGCGCAGGCGGCCGTCTCCGAACGGCTGCGCAGCGTCCCGCTGCCGGCGCACCGCGGGGACATCCTCGACGCCGAAGGTCGGGTGCTCGCCACCTCCGTGGACCGCTACGACATCGTGGCCGACCAACAGGTCGTCGATGACTTCGTCCGGCTGGACGAGACGACCGGGCTGCGCGAAGAGGTGCCCGTGCAGACCGGCATCGCCGAGCTCAGCGAGATCGTGGACCTGGACACCGAGGAGCTCACCGACCTCATCATCGGCGACAGCCGCTACTCGGTGGTCACCCGCTCCCTGACGCCGGAGCAGAGCCAGCAGGTCCTCGACCTCGAGATCCCGGGGCTCTACGCCGAACCGGTCTCCGAGCGCAGCTACCCCTCCGGATCCGTGGCCGGCTCGATCATCGGCTTCATGGGCGCCGACGGCCCGCTCGAAGGCATCGAGGCAGCGCAGGACGAGGCGCTGAGCGGCAGCGACGGCGAACGCATCTTCGAGGTCGGCGGCGACGGAGTCCGGATCCCGATCGCCACGTTCGAGGAGCTCCCCGCCGAGGACGGCCAGGACGTCCGACTCACCATCGACCAGGACCTGCAGTGGTTCGCCCAGGAAGCGATCGCGAAGAAGGCCAACCAGTACAACGCCGCCTGGGGCAACGCCACCGTGGTGGACATGAGCAGCGGTGAGATCCTCGCCATGGCCGACTCCGAGACCGTGGATCCGGCGTCGCCGGGGGAGACCGAGGAGCTCTTCCGCCGGCCGCTCGCCCTGACCCAGGACTTCGAGCCAGGCTCCACGGGCAAGGCCATCACCTTCGCGATGGCGCTGGAAGAGGGAACCCTGAACCCCACCGACGGATTCACCGTGGACAACCGCTACGAGGTGGACGGTCAGACCATCAGCGACGCCACCCGCCATCCCACCCTGGACATGACGGCCGCCGGCATCTTCGCCCGCTCCTACAACACCGGCACCGTGATGATCGGTGGGGAGATCCCCGAGGAGACCCGCTATGACTACATGCGCCGGGTCGGCCTGGGCGAGCCGCTCAACATCGGACTCGGCACCGAGGCCAACTCGGTGCTGCGTCCCCCGGAAGAATGGGATGCCCGTCAGCACCTGACCACCCAGTTCGGGCAGGGCTACACCACCTCGGTGCTGCACAACCTGCAGGCCTTCCAGACCATGACCAACGGCGGGGTCGACGTCCCGCTGCGCCTGGTCGACGCCTACATCGACGCCGACGGCACCGAACACCCGGTGGAGTCCGAGCCGGGCGAGCGGATCTTCTCCGAGGAGACCTCCGAGGAGATGCTCCGGATGTTCGAAGGCGTGGTGGACTACGGCACCGGCACGGAGGCCGCCGTCTCCGGGTACCGCGTGGGCGGCAAGTCCGGCATCGCCGAGGCGGCCGGGGCCAGCGGCGGGTTCGACGGCCACACCCAGTCCTTCATCGGCATGGCGCCGCTGGAAGACCCGAAGTACCTGGTCGCGGTGACCGTGCACCGGCCGCAGGGCTACTGGCGCGACTGGGAAGTCACCGACACGTTCCGTGAGATCATGTCCTACGTGCTTAGCAGTTATGACGAGGCGCCCACAGGGGCGGAGAGCGAGGCCTACGACGGCTTCGAAGGCGAGAACCAGGATCAGCCCTGGTGAGCGCGGCAGCATCAGGACTGAGCGTCGCAGCGCAGGACCGGGTCTTCCGGCCGGAGGGCGTCATCGGCGCCACGGTGGAGGCACTGGTCGCTGAGCTGGCCAGCACCGGATACGACCCGCTGGTCACCCCCGTGGGGCGCACCGCCGGAGAAATCCGGCTCACCGGCGCCGCGATGGACCCGAAGGCCGTCGGCCACGGCGACCTGTTCGTCGCGATCTCCGGCGCACGTGCCCACGGGGCTGACTACGTGATGACCGCCCTGGACGCCGGCGCGGCAGCGGTCCTCACCGACGTGGCCGGTGCCGAGAAGGTCCGCGAACGTGTGGGCTACCGCATCCCGGTCATCGAGGTGAGCCGCGTGCGTGAAGCGGCTGGCCCCTCGGCCGCGTTGATCTACGGCAACACCGCCACCTCCGGGCCGGCCCTGTTCGGGGTCACCGGCACCAACGGCAAGACCACCACCACCTACTTCCTGCGCTCCCTGCTGGACACGCTGCTGCGCCCGCACCAGCGCGCCACCGGGATGATCGGGACCATCGAGATCGCCTCCGGCGACGCCACGATCCCCTCGAAGATGACTACGCCGGAGGCCGTGCAGCTGCACAGCCTGATGGCGCTCTTCCGCGAGGCCGACGTCGCCGCCGCCGCGATGGAGGTCTCCTCCCACGCCATCTCCTATGAGCGCACCTCCGGGCTGTTCTACGCCGTCGCCGGGTTCACCAACCTGACCCAGGACCACCTGGACCTGCACGGCTCGATGGAGGAGTACTTCGCGGCCAAGGCCGCGCTGTTCGCCCGCCGTCGCACCCGCAGCAGCGTGGTCATCGTCGATGACCCCTGGGGATGGCGGATGGCCGAGGTCGCGACCGGCCACGTCGTCACCCTCGCCACCGCCGAGACGCCCGACCCGGCTGCTGACTGGAGCGTCACCGACGTCGCCCCGCATCTGCTCGGCAGCGCCTTCACGCTGCGCAACCGCCACACCGGGGAGAGCATCCGCTCCCGCACCGGGCTGCCCGGCCGGTTCAACGTGGCCAACGCGGCCCTGGCTGCCGTGATGGTGCTCACCGCCGACGAGTCCACTGCGCTCGGCGTCAGCCGCGAGGAGATCATCGCGGCGCTGGAGCAGGCAGACCCCTTCACGATCAGCGTCCCGGGCCGGATGCAGGTCATCGGCACCGCCCCCGCCGCGATCGTCGACTTCGCCCACAACCCCGACGCCATGATCCGCACCCTCGAGGCCGCCGCGAGCACCTCCACGGGCAAGACCATCCTGGTCATCGGAGCCGCGGGGGAGCGGGACAGCGCCAAGCGCCCCGCGATGGGCGCGATCGCCGTGCGCATGGCCGATCATGTGATCATCAGCGACGACGACCCCCACGGTGAGGACCCCGCGCAGATCCGCGCAGGCCTCCTGGAGGGAGCACGCGAGGCCCTGGCCGCCGAGGACCTGGACACCACGCTGGAGGAGATCTCGCCACGACTGGACGCGATCTCCCGCGCCGTCGAGGTCGCCGAGCCCGAGGACACCATCATCCTCGCCGGACGCGGACACGAGGTCCACCAGGACTTCGCCGGGACCAAGCATCCGATCGACGACCGGGTGGAGCTTGCCCGCGCGCTGCGGCGGCGCGGATTCCCCACCGCCGACGATGCGCCACAGACCGACCCGGATCCACAGACCGACCTGGATCCACAGACCGACCCGGCTCCGAACACACCGGACCATCACAGACTTTCCACAGCAGAAGGAGGCGACAAGTCATGATCGAACTTTCAGCCGCCCAGATCGCCGAGATCACCTCAGGGACGCTTCGCGGCCTCCCTGACCCGGCCGCCGTGCGGGTGCACCACGCCGACACCGACTCCCGCAGCATGGCCGCAGGCTCGCTGTTCATCGCCAAGCCGGGGGAGACCACCGACGGACACCGCTTCATCGACGCCGCCCTGGCCTCCGGGGCCACCCTGGTCCTCGCCGAGCGCGAGACCCAGGACCCGACCGGCGCGCCGCACCCCAGCGTGATCGTGACCGATGTGGTCACCGCGATGGGACAGCTCGCCGCGACGATCCTGGACCGGGTGCGCGCCCACTCGGCCACCACGGTCATCGGCATCACCGGATCGGCCGGCAAGACCACCACCAAGGATCTGCTGAAGTCGATCCTCGAGCCCGAGGGACCCACCGTGGCGCCGCAGGGCTCCTACAACGGCGAGGTCGGCGTGCCGCTGACCATCTTCACCGCGGAGCTGGACACCCGGTTCGTCGTCGTGGAGATGGGCGCCGACGCCCCCGGCAACATCCGGGACCTCGCGCAGATGGTCCGCCCCGACATCGGCGCGGTGCTGATGGTCGGCTCCGCGCACGCCGGGAAGTTCGGCGGCGCGGACAAGATCGCCGCCGTGAAGGCCGAGCTGGTCGAGGCGATCGGCGCCGCCGGCGCCATCGTGCTCAACCGCGACGACGCGCAGGTCGCCGCCATGGCCCCGCTGGCCTCCGCCCCGATCACCTGGTTCAGCGAAGACACCGGCCAGGAGTCTGCCCAGGACACGTCCCGGACTGCGGGGCAGGACGCCGTCGAGCCGGCTCAGGTCCGCGCGGTGGACCTGAGCCTCGACGCGGCCGGACACCCGAACTTCACCCTGCGCTTCACCGAGACCGGGGAAGACTTCCCCGTGGCCTCCGGGCTCACCGGAGCCCACCACGTCTCCAACATCCTCGCCGCGGCAGGCTGCGCGCTGCGCGCCGGCGTGGCTCCCGCCGCCATCGCGCAGCGGCTCGACGGGCTCGGCCCGGCCAGCCGCTGGCGGATGGAGCGCACCGAACGGGCCGACGGGGTCACGCTGATCAACGACGCCTACAACGCCAACCCCGAGTCGATGCGTGAGGCGCTGCGCACCCTGGCCATGCTCACCCGGCCCGGACAGGGCCGCGCCCCCCGCCGGTCAGTCGCGGTGCTCGGCGCGATGCTCGAGCTCGGCGACGTCTCCATCCCCAAGCACACCCAGCTGGGGGAGACCGTCGTGCGGCTGAACATCGACAAGACCCTGGTGGTGGGCGATCTGGCCTACCCGCTCTACCGCGGCGCCATCGCCGAGGGCAGCTGGGGCTCCGAGGTGCACTGGGTCGCCACGGTCGAGGAGGCCGAGGCCTACCTCGACCAGGAGCTCGCTCCCGGGGACATCGTGCTGTTCAAATCCTCCAACAGCGCAGGGCTTAGACTCCTGGGTGACAAGATCGCCGCAAAGGGAGGGGCCCTGTGATCGCTGTAGTCATCGGTGCCGTCTTCGGCCTGGGACTCACCCTCGTCGGGACGCCGTTGTTCATCCGCTTCCTGGTGAAGCGAGGCTACGGACAGTTCATCCGAGACGACGGCCCCACCACCCACCACGTGAAGCGCGGCACGCCCACCATGGGCGGAGCGGTCATCATGATGGCCGTCGTCGCCGCGTATCTGCTCACCCACCTGCTGCTGTTCTTCACCGGCGACACCGGCGGTCCGACCGCCTCCGGGCTGCTCCTGCTGCTGCTGATGGTCGGGATGGGGCTCGTCGGCTTCGCCGACGACTTCGCGAAGATCAGCAAGAAGCAGTCGCTGGGGCTGACCCCCTGGCGCAAGATCGCCGGGCTTCTCGGCGTCGGGGTGCTCTTCTCCGTGCTGGCGCTGAACTTCCCGGACTCCGACGGGGTCACCCCCGCGTCGACGAGCATCTCCTTCGTCCGCGAGACCGTGCTGGACCTCGCCTTCGCCGGCCCGGTCATCGGCATGATCCTCTTCGTGATCTGGGCGAACCTGATCGTCACCGCGACCACCAACGGCGTGAACCTCACCGACGGCCTCGACGGGCTCGCCACCGCGGCCACCGCGATGGTCACCGCGGCCTATACGATCATCTCGATCTGGCAGTTCAACCAGGCCTGCGGCAGCCCCAGCGCCGTGGAGAGCGTCTGCTACCAGGTGCGCGACCCGATGGACATGGCCATGATCGCCGCGATCATCACCGGCGCGCTGATCGGCTTCCTGTGGTGGAACACCTCCCCGGCGAAGATCTTCATGGGCGACACCGGCTCGCTCGCCCTCGGCGGCGCGCTGGCCGGCTTCGCGATCCTGACCCACACCCAGCTGCTCTTCGTGATCCTCGGCGGCCTCTTCGTGCTGATCACCCTCTCGGTGATCATCCAGGTCGGCTACTTCAAGTTCTCCGGCGGCAAGCGCGTGTTCCTGATGGCGCCGCTGCAGCACCACTTCGAGCTCAAGGGCTGGGCCGAGGTCACCGTGGTGGTGCGATTCTGGATCATCGGCGCCCTCGCCGTGGGCATCGGCCTCGCGCTCTTCTACGGTGAATGGGTGATCTTCCAGTGAGCGACCGGCAGCCACAGATCCGGCCCGAGCTGCGCGGCTGGGACGCCCCCTGGAGCGGACTGCGCGCCGTGGTCACCGGGCTCGGCGTCTCCGGATTCGCCGCCGCAGACACCTTGGCCGAGCTGGGCGCGCGCGTCGTCGTCGTCGACGGCTCCGACGGACGCAAGAAGCGCCGCGACGCCGACACGCTGCGGCTGGTCGGGGTCAGCGAGATCCTGCTCGGCGAGGAGCATCTCGCCGAGCTGCCCCTGGTCGAGGGCGAGCCCGCTGAGATCGTGGTGACCTCCCCGGGCTGGCGGCCCGACTCGGCGCTGATCCATCAGGCCCGCGCCGCAGGCATCCCGGTCCTCTCCGAGGTGGAGCTGGCCTGGCGGCTGGGTCCCCGCCCGGGTGCCAAGACGCCAAAATGGCTCGTGGTCACCGGCACCAACGGCAAGACCACCACCGTCACCCTGCTGGAGTCGATGCTGATCCACGACGGCCAGCGCGCCATCGCCTGCGGCAACATCGGAGTGCCGGTGCTCGACGCGATCCGCGACCCAGAAGGCTATGACGCCCTGGCCGTGGAGCTCTCCAGCTTCCAGCTCGAATACACCGAGCTGCTCTCCCCGCTGGCCTCGGCGGTGCTCAACCTCGCCGAAGACCACGTCGACTGGCACGGCAGCTTCGCCGAGTACCGCGCCGCGAAGGCCAAGATCTACGAGAACACCGAGCTGGCCTGCATCTACAACGCCGACCAGCAGGTCACCGAGGACATGGTCGCCGAGGCCGACGTGCAGGAGGGCTGCCGCGCCATCGGCTTCACCACCGGCGCCCCGGGACTGTCGATGCTCGGCGTGGTCGACGACCTGCTGGTGGACCGGGCCTTCCTGGACAATCGGGCGCACCAGGCGCTGGAGCTGGCCGGGCTGGAAGACTTCGGCCCGCTGGCTCCACAGCATCTGGTCGCCAACACGCTCGCCGCCGCCGCCCTGGCGCGCGCCGCCGGCGCCGCACCGGAGGCGATCCGGGCCGCCGTGCAGGGCTATGAGGCCGGGGACCACCGCATCCAGCCGGTGGCCAAGGCCGACGACGTGCTCTGGATCAACGACTCCAAGGCCACGAACCCGCACGCCGCCGCCGCCTCGCTGCGCAGCTTCACCGATGTCATCTGGATCGCCGGGGGACTGCCCAAGGGGGTGGTCTACGACGAGCTCATCCAGGAGATCGCTCCGCGGCTGCGTCAGGTCATCCTCATCGGCACAGACTCCTCCCAGCTGAGGTCCAGCCTCGAGCGACACGCGCCGGGAGTCCCGGTGATCGGTGGACAGCTGAGGGACGATGAGAGTCGCAGCGAGATGGAAGCGTCGCTGGCGGGTGAGGACGGGGTGCGCGCGATGCGGACCGCCGTGGCCGAGGCCGCCAAGGTGCTTGCTCCGCACCACACGGTGCTGATGGCCCCGGCCGCCGCCTCGATGGATCAGTTCGCCTCCTACGCCGCCCGCGGCGAGGCATTCATCGAAGCAGTGGCGGAGCTGATGACCGACAGATCGTAGAGGTGGAGCCCCGGAAGGGGAACCCACCAGGAGGAGGACTGGATGGACAAGCGGAGACCACGCGTCCCAGCCTCCCCCGAACAGCGCAGGCCCCGGCTGCACGCCGTGGAGGATCCGCAGGAGCCGAGCTCCCAGGAGCCCTCCGCGGCGCCGAGCTCCGCCAGAGCTCCCCGAGAGACCCCGGTGAAGACCTCGCAGAAGGCCTCACAGGCGACGCCGGCGAAGACCTCGCTGGACCCCACCGACGACGGCGCGGCCGGACGTCGGTGGAAGGCCCAGCGCGAGGATCTGCGCAAGGACCGGGTCCAGCGCTTCTGGCACTTCGTCGAAGAGGGCAACCCGTACACCACCTTCTGGCTGCTGCTGGGCTCCGCACTGGCACTGACCATCTTCGGACTCGTGATGGTGCTCTCCGCCACCGCGGTCGAAGCAGTGGGCACCCCGGACGGCGCCTACGGCGTGTTCAGGCGCCAGCTGATGTGGGCCGGGATCGGTCTGGCCGGGATGTTCGCGGTCGCGTTCATGCCGCGCGGCTGGCTCAAGAACCTCGCCTGGCCCGCCATGGTGATCGCCGTCATCGGACTCGCCCTGGTGCTCACCCCGCTCGGGTACGAGGTCCAGGGCAACCGGAACTGGATCCAGATCGGGCCCGTCAACGGCCAGCCCTCGGAGCTGGCCAAGCTCGCACTGTGCCTCTGGACCGGCCTGGTGCTGGCTCGCAAGGGCAACAAGGTGCGCCAGCTTCAGCACACCATCGTGCCGGTCCTGATGCCCGGCGCCGCCCTGGTCTTCGCGTTCATCATGTGGGGCCGCGACCTCGGCACCGCGCTGATCTTCGGCTTCTTCCTGGCCGCGATGCTCTTCGTCTCCGGCACCAAGGCGCGGTATTTCATCGTCGCGGGCACCACCGGCATCATCGGCGCCGTGGTGCTGGCCCTGATGAGCCCCAACCGCACCGTCCGGATCCAGGCCTGGCTCGGGCTCAACGACGCCTGCAGCCTCCCGCAGGACTTCTGCTACCAGTCCGAGCAGGGTCTCTACGCGCTGGCCTCCGGCGGGTTCTGGGGCGTCGGGCTGGGACAGTCGCGCCAGAAGTGGAACTACATCCCCGAGGCGGAGAACGACTTCATCTTCACCATCCTGGGGGAGGAGCTCGGCCTGCTCGGCGCGCTGACCGTGCTGCTGCTCTTCGCGACCCTGGCGCTGGGCATGTTCCGGGTGGCATCGCGCTCCACGGAGCGGTGGGTCAAGATCACCACCGTGGGCATCATGGCCTGGGTCATCGGGCAGACCTTCATCAACCTCGCGATGGTCACCGGGCTGCTCCCGGTGATCGGGGTCCCGCTGCCGTTCATCTCCGCCGGCGGCTCCGCACTGACCTCCAACCTGGTCGCCGTCGGCGTGGTGCTGAACTTCGCACAGACCCAGCGGATCGAGGCGCGCAAGCCCACCGGCGGCCGCTCCGGTAAGTCCGCCGGCCGGACCAGGAAGGGCCAGGCCGCCGGGGTGACCTCCCGCCGGAAACCTGCAACAGTATGAGACGCGCACCTACGGCCGCACCGGCCCCCACCAGCTTCAGGAGTATGAGACACAGATGAGCACACCCTCCGTGGTCCTCGCAGGCGGGGGCACCGCCGGTCACGTCAGTCCGATGCTGGCCGTGGCCCGCGCCCTCGATCGAGTCCTCCCCGAGATCCACCAGTCCGTCATCGGCACCGCCGCCGGACTCGAGACCCGGCTGGTGCCGGAGGCCGGGTACCGGCTGCACACCATCGAGAAGGTCCCGATGCCGCGGCGGCCCTCCCGGGACATGTTGCGCTTCCCGTCCCGCTTCGGCCAGGCCGTGCGCGACGCCGCCGAGATCCTCCGCGCCGAGCAGGCCGATGTGGTCCTGGGCGTCGGCGGATACGTGTGCACCCCCGTCTACGTGGCCGCACGCCGGCTGGGCATCCCCGTGGTCATCCACGAGGCCAACGCACGCCCCGGCCTGGCGAACAAGCTGGGCCACCGCTTCGCCAAGTTCACCGGCGTCGCCTTCGAAGGCACGCCGCTGAAGGGCTCGAAGTGGGTGGGCATGCCGATGGCCCGAGAGATCTCCCAGCTTGACCGATCCCAGCGGCGCGCCGAGGCCCGCGAGGCGCTCGGGCTCGACCCGGAGAAGGTCACCCTGGTCATCACCGGCGGCTCCTCCGGCGCGCTCTCGCTGAACCAGGCGATCAAGGCCGCGCTGGCCGACCTGCTCGGTACCGGAGCCCAGGTGCTGCATCTCACCGGTCGGGACAAGGCGCTCACCGGCGAGCACGGCGGGCTGCTGACCGACCCCGGCTACCACCAGCGGGAGTACCTCGACGGCATGGAGCTGGCCTACGCCGCCGCCGACCTGATCATCGCGCGCGCCGGTGCCGCCACCGTCAGCGAGATCGCCGCGGTCGGCCTGCCCGCGATCTTCGTGCCGCTGCCGGTGGGCAACGGCGAGCAGGATCTCAACGCCCGCGAACTGGTCGCCGCCGGCGGCGCGCTGCTGGTCAAGGACGAGCACTTCAACAAGGCCTGGATCCGGCGGAACATCCTTCCGCTGCTCGAGGACCCGCAGCTGCTGGCCACCATGGAGCGGCAGTCAGCCACCCGTGGGATCACCGACGCCGATGACCGCATGGCCCGAGCCACCCTCGCCGCCGCAGGCCACCCGATCGAGACATCCGAAAAGAAGAAGAAGTGACCCTGCCTTCGATGAACCCCTCCGCACCCGACGCATCCGCTGCCACCACCGCTGACCCCACCACCGCTGACACTGCCGCAGGCCCGGGCGTGAACGGGCTCGGGCACGTCCACTTCCTGGGACTCGGCGGGGTGGGCGTCTCCGCCGTCGCCCGCCTGATGGCCGCCGACGGCGTCCCGATCTCCGGCACCGACGCCAAGGAGCTCCCGGTCCTGGAGGAGTTCCGCCGAGCCGGCGCCGCCGTGCAGGTCGGCTACCGGGCGGAGAACCTGGCCGCGGCAGAGGACCAGCTCGGCCACCCGATCACCGCGGTGATCGCCTCCTCCATCGCCGCCGCCGGCAACCCCGAATACGATGAGGCCGTGCGCCGCGGACTGCCGGTGCTGCACCGCTCCCAGGGCCTGGCCGCGCTGATGCGCACCCGTCGTGCCGTCGCCGTGGCGGGCACCCACGGCAAGACCACCACCTCCTCGATGGCCACCGTGCTGCTGGAGCAGGCAGGACTCTCACCGACCTTCGCCGTGGGCGCCAACGTCGCAGGACTCGGCGTCAACGCCGCGGCAGGCACCGGAGAATGGTTCATCGCCGAAGCCGACGAGTCCGACGGATCGCTGCTGAACTACGCCCCAGAGGTCGGCGTGGTCACCAACGTCGAGGCCGACCACCTGGATCACTACGGCACCGCCGAGGCGGTGGAGCAGGTCTTCGTGGACTTCACCGAACGCATCACCGACGGCGGCGCGCTGATCATCTGCGCCGACGACGCCGGCGCCCGCGCGCTGCTCGCCAAGGTCGCGGAGCCGCTGCGCGCCCGCGGTGTGGACATCATCAGCTACGGCACCCGCGAGGACGCCGACCTGCGGCTGAGCAGCGTCACCCCCGCAGGCGGCACCGTGAGCGCCGGACCTGAGCAGGCCGAGCTGCGACTCACCGTGCCCGGGGTGCACAACCAGCTCAACGCGCTGGCCGCGATCGCGGTCGGCCGGCGGGCCGGGCTCTCGCTGCGCACCAGCACCGAGGCCGTCTCCCAGTTCCAAGGCACCTCGCGCCGCTTCGAGCTGCGCGGCGAGGTCTCCGGCGTCCGGGTCTACGACGACTACGCCCATCACCCCACCGAGGTCGCCGCTGTGCTCCAGGCCGCCCGCGCCTCGCTCGCCACGGAGCAGGGCCAGGTCCACGTGATCTTCCAGCCGCACCTGTTCAGCCGCACCGCCGCCTTCGCCGCGGACTTCGGCACCGCGCTGACCGCCGCCGACACCGTGGCCGTGCTGGAGATCTATCCCGCGCGGGAGGAGCCCATCGAGGGCGTCACCGCGGCGCTGCTGGGCCACCCGGTGCGCAGCATCACCGAGGCCGTGGACGCCGTGGCCTCCGCCGCCCGCCCCGGGGACCTGATCATGACCCTCGGCGCCGGAGACGTCACCGCCCTGGGCGAGCACATCCTCACCGCGCTGACGGAGCGCCGATGAAGCTGCGGTTTCCCCGCCGCGCCACCGATCGCGCCACCGATCCGGACGGGTCCGCCGAGCAGACCCGCGACAGCGACTCGTTCGGCGAGGAGGACGAGGACGAGTTCGGGTTCTCCGACGAGTCCCCGCTGGACTTCCCCGAGCCCGCCGCCGTCACCCGGCGGCGACGCCGACGCCGCCGGATCCTGACGCTGCTGATCAGCATCGCGGTGCTTCTCGGCGTGGTGGCGACCCTGTACTTCTCCCCGCTGCTGGTCGTGCGCGCCATCGCCGTCCAGGACAACGAGCTGCTCACCGACGAGCGCGCCCAGGAGCTGCTCGGGCCGCTGCACGGCACGCCGCTGGCCCAGGTCAGCCAGCGCGACGTCGAGAACCTGCTCGAGGACGAACACGCGGTCGATGAGGTCATCGTCGCCGCCCGGCTGCCCGAGGGGCTGGAGATCCTGGTGATCGAACATCCTCCGGTGGCAGAGGTCCACGTCGGCGAGGAGATCCTGTTCTACAGCCAAGAGGGCGAGCTGATCAGGACCTTCGACGAGTCCCAGCGTTCGGACGCGGAGGGTTACGCCACCCCGGTGATCTCCGCGGAGGCGGCGCTGGAGAACGAATCGGTCTTCCGCACCATCGTCTCGGTGCTGGGCCAGCTGCCCGAGGGCGCCCGGGAGTCGCTGGACTCGGCCACCGCTGAGTCGCGGGACTCCGTGCAGCTCGAGCTGCAGGACGGACGCACCGTGGTCTGGGGCAACGACGAGCGCGGCGAGGAGAAGGCGGCGGTGCTCGAAGCGATCCTCGGCTCCCCGGCGGCCGAGTTCGACGGCGTCGAGGTGCTCGACATCTCAACTCCGAGCGCGCCGGTGACGCGCTAGGCGCGTGTGGCGCGTAGGCTTATGACCGAAAAGAACATCAGACAGGGGATGCCCTCGGGGATCCTCTCAGGTTCAAGTAAAGCTTGAACCTTGCTGTTGGTTCGCAGGCAACAGAAGAATGTCTCAGGTACGGAGGCTCCCGTCCGCTAAAGAGCCGCTGCGACGTCACGGGCTGCCGCCCATGATCGGACCGATGTACCCGCGAATGACATCGGCACGATCAGGTGGCCCGAGACGGGTGAAGACAGTGAGGAGTCGCGCTGCGGCTTCTGCGGCGACGGGGGTCTCCGTACATTTGAGACCAGAGACGAGCAAGGGACACACAACGTGGCATCACCGAACAACTACCTGGCCGTGATCAAGGTCGTCGGCATCGGTGGCGGCGGCGTCAACGCCGTCAACCGCATGATCGACGTCGGTCTCCGTGGCGTGGAATTCATCGCCATCAACACTGACGCGCAGGCGCTGCTGATGAGCGACGCCGACGTGAAGCTCGACGTCGGCCGTGAGCTGACCCGTGGACTGGGAGCCGGTGCCAATCCTGAGGTCGGCCGCCAGGCCGCCGAGGACCACTCCGAGGAGATCGAAGAGGTCATCCGCGGCGCAGACATGGTCTTCGTCACCGCAGGCGAGGGCGGCGGCACCGGAACCGGCGGCGCCCCCGTGGTCGCTCGGATCGCCCGCTCACTCGGTGCGCTGACCATCGGCGTGGTCACCCGCCCGTTCACCTTCGAAGGTCGCCGGCGCGCCGGCTCGGCCGAAGAGGGCATCGAGCAGCTCCGCGACGAGGTCGACACGCTCATCGTGATCCCCAACGACCGGCTGCTCTCGATCTCCGACAAGAACGTCTCGGTCCTCGACGCCTTCCGCTCAGCGGACCAGGTGCTGCTCTCCGGCGTGCAGGGCATCACCGACCTGATCACCACACCGGGCCTGATCAACCTCGACTTCGCCGACGTGAAGTCGGTCATGCAGGGTGCCGGCTCCGCGCTGATGGGCATCGGCTCGGCGAACGGTGAAGACCGTGCGGTCAAGGCCGCCGAGCTCGCCATCGCCTCGCCGCTGCTGGAAGCCTCCATCGACGGCGCCCACGGCGTCCTGCTCTCCATCCAGGGCGGCTCCGATCTCGGACTCTTCGAGATCAACGAGGCCGCCCGACTGGTCCAGGAGGTCGCTCACCCCGAGGCCAACATCATCTTCGGCGCCGTCATCGACGACGCCCTCGGTGACGAGGCGCGGGTCACCGTGATCGCCGCCGGCTTCGACCAGGTCGACGCCACCTCCCGCCCCGCGCAGCCGCTGCAGAACCAGCAGGCGCCTGCTCGCAGCGTCGGCTCCGCAGCACCGGCCGCACGCACCGCTCCGCCGGTGCCGGGGACCGTGCCCGGCACGATCCCCGTGGGCGGATACGGCGCGGCGCGCCACGCCGGCTCCCAGGACACCGCTCCCCAGCAGCGCTTCGACCAGTCGCGTCGTCGCCATGAGAACGAGGAGCAGCAGGACATCCCGGACATCGTCGAATCGGACTACACCGGCGGTCGCAACGACGACCTCGATGTGCCCGACTTCCTGAAGTGACCGAGGCCCCCAGCAACACGGGGGCCAGCACGGCCGTGTCCCCGTCACCGTTCTGGTGGCGGGGACAGGCCGGGGACACCGTGCAGCTGGGCTTCACCTCCGTGGCGGCCGGCAACCTCGCCCGCCACGTCGGATCCCAGCCCGAGGTGTCCCAGAACCGCCGACGTCTCGAGACCCACATGGGCGTCCCGGAGGGCTCCCTGCGCTTTCTGCACCAGGTCCACTCCGCAGACGTCCTCGAGGCCGAGGCCGCGGCGCCTGCTGAGACCACGCACCCCGCCGAGCCGGACTCCGCCGATCCGCCCACCGCCGACGCCTGGGTCTGCGCCGATGGATCCGTGCCCCTGGCGATCATGGTCGCCGACTGCCTCCCGGTCCTGCTCCACGGCCGACGCGCAGACGACGACCCCGCCGGCCGAGTCCCGGTGACCGCCGCCGCCCATGCCGGGCGCCCAGGGCTGCTCGCCGGCATCCTGGAGAACACCGTCTCCGCGATGCAGGCCCACGGGGCCACCTCGATCACCGCCTGGATCGGACCCGGAGCCTGCGGCGACTGCTACGAGATCCCGGCCGAGATGGTCGCCGAGATCGCTTCCGGACGCCCCGCCATCGCCTCGACCACCAGCTGGGGCACCAGTGCGCTGAACCTGCGCGCCGAGGCCCACAGCATCCTTGCCCGCCAGGGCGTGACCGTCGCCGAGCTCTCCGGCTGCACGATCGAGGACGACTCGCTCTTCTCCCACCGCCGCGCCCCGGGCGACGGGCGCTTCGCCGGAGTCATCTGGACGCCCCCGGCCCCCGCCCGAGCCGAACTCCGCCCAGACCGCCAGGCTCGATAGGCTTTCCCCGTGCAGACCAGCCCCGAACCAGCAAGCCCAGAACCAGCAAGCCCTGAATCAGCCCGCCCAGGCCCGACCGACACCGGCGAGGCAGCGCAGGACCCGCGCAGCCAGGAGCTGGCGGCCAACCTCGCCGCGGTCCACGACCGGATCGACCGGGCCATGGCCGCCGTCGGACGCCAGGATCGGCCTCAGCTGATCGTGGTCACCAAGTTCTTTCCCGCCGCCGACGTGGTCCGGCTGCACCGGCTGGGCGTCCGCGACGTCGGCGAGAACCGCGACCAGGAGGCAGCCGCGAAGGCCGCCGAGGTCGCCGCGATCCTGGGATCGGGTGCTGGGGCCGTCGCCGAGGACGTGCTGCACTGGCACTTCATCGGCCAGCTGCAGTCCAACAAGGCCCGATCTGTCATCGGCTACGCCGACCACCTGCACTCCGTGGACCGCAGCTCCCTGCTCAAGGCGCTGGTCAAGGCCGCCCCGGAGCCGGGGGAGCGACCACTGACCTGCCTGATCCAGGTGGACCTGCGTGATCCGGTGCCGTCCGACGGCAGGGGAGGGGCCGATCCCGCCGCGATCGCCGATCTGGCGGCGCGCATCGCCGACGCCCCAGGACTGACGCTCGGGGGCCTCATGGCGGTCGCGCCCCTGGAGGCGCCCGCAGCGCCCGCGTTCCGCCGGCTCGCGGAGCTCTCCGCGCAGCTGCGCCAGACGCACCCGCAGGCGGTCATGATCTCCGCGGGAATGAGCGGGGACCTGGAGGAAGCCGTGGCCCACGGTGCGACACACCTGCGGGTTGGCCGAGATGTCCTGGGTGAGCGTCCGCTTCAGCGATAGTCTCGAGATCGCGCAGTGACAATTCAAACTTCCCCCAGGAGAACCCTCATGGCCGGTGCCTTCAAGAAGACCATGATCTACCTCGGCCTCGCCGACGGAGACGACTACAGCGAGGACAGCTTCTCCAAGGAGCCCTCTTCCCCGACCCGCAGCACCCAGGGCTCGCAGGCGGAGCCCAGCTCGATGAGCCGCAGCTCCTCGACCGCGGCCGCAGTCCGTGAGACGCCGGCGCCCACCAGCGCCACCTCCTCCACGCGGGGAAGCGAGGTCGTCGCCCTCGGCGTCGATCACGCAGATGACACCTCACACACAGGCCAGTACAACAGCTCCAGCCTTGCCGTGGACCCGGACTACCGTGCCCCGGTCACCCCGATCAAGCGAGCCCCCTCATCCCGGGATGAAAGTTCACCGATGCGAAAAATCACCACCGTCCACCCGCGCTCCTACAACGACGCCAAGGTCATCGGGGAGTCCTTCCGGGACAGCATCCCGGTCATCATGAACGTCACCGACATGGGTGAGGCCGAGGCCAAGCGACTCGTGGACTTCTCCGCCGGCCTGGTCTTCGGCATGGGCGGATCCATCGAGCGCGTCACCAACAAGGTGTTCCTGCTGACCCCGAAGAACATCGAGGTGCTGGCTGAAGAGCGCGCCGCCGCGGAGACTCCGTCCTCGGCCCAGTTCTTCAACCAGAGCTGAACGAAGTACGCTTCTAAGCTGTGGATCTCTTAACCGCGCCCCTGTACCTGTTGCTGACCATCTACCAGTTCGCGCTGGTGGTCCGCATCGTCTTCGACCTCACCCAGCAGTACGCTCGCAGCTGGCGACCCAAGGGCCTGCCGCTCATGATCGCCGTCGGGGTGTATTCCATCACCGACCCGCCGATCCGATGGATCCAGCGCAAGGTGCCGCCGCTGAACCTGGGCGGCGTCTCCCTGGACATGGGCTTCCTGCTGGTGTTCCTGGTCGTGGTCATCGCCAAGATGGTGCTGCGCGGATTCGCGTGATCCTCACCCCGCGCGTGACTTCGGGCCCAGCACTGCGCCGCTGGACGGACCCGAAAGCGTGAAAGCCGGACTTGAAGGTTGAAGTCGAAGACGAAGAAACGCAATGGGTATCCTGATCGATGACCCAAAGACCAGCTTCACAGCTTCCCCAGCCACTCGATGAGGTGACACCGCATGGCCCTGACCCCCGACGATCTCCTGAACAAGGAATTCCCCGAGACCAAGTTCCGTCCCGGTTACGACAAGGACGAGGTCGATGACTTCCTTGATGAGGTGGTCGTCGAATGGCGGCGCCTGACTCAGGAGAACGAGGAACTCACTGCCAGGGTGGCAGCCCTGGAAGAGCAGCTCGAGGAGCACCCTGCGAACCTGGAGCCCGATGAGCTCAAGGACGCGGGCCTCTCCGGCTACGCAGGCACGACCTCCACGATGACCGGCTCCATCGACCGGATCACCGAGGACCACGAGCTCAGCGCGGATCCCTCCGTCACCGCGCACCCCGAGTACGCGCTCGGCACCCGGCCCGCACAGGAGCGGCCGGCCGCTGAGGGCTCCGCGAGCGACCAGGCCACCTCGGCCACCGGCGTGCTCGCGATGGCTCAGAAGCTGCATGACCAGTACGTCTCCGAGGGCGAACAGACCCGCGCGGCCTACATCGCCGAGGGTGAGGCGAAGCGCCACGAGTACGTCACCGAGGGTGAGCAGACGCGCAGCGACTACATCGCCGAAGGTGAACAGACCCGGGACGCCTACATCGCCGAAGGCGAGAGCACCCGCAGCGCCTACATCCTCGAAGGTGAGACCCGCCGCGACGAGCTGGTCAGCACCGCCGAGGCCACGCACGCCCAGCTGCTCGCCGAGGCCGAGCGCCGCCGCAACGAGATCGTCACCGAGGCCGAGACCCGCGCCGAGAACATGATCGAAGAGGCGGAGCTGACCTCCACCCGCACGCTGAACGCGCTGGAACGCAAGAAGGCTGACCTCGAGTCCAAGGTCGGTGAGCTGACCGGCTTCGAGCGTGACTATCGCGCCCGGCTCAGGGACTACATCGAGGGGCAGCTGGCAGACCTCAACAGCCGCGGTTCCATCGAGAAGGAAGCCACCGGGAGCTGAGTCTCCCGGCCAGACTCCGAGCAGCCAGGGTGACACCTGGCCTGTAGAATCCAACGGTGTCGAAACAGCTCTCAGAAGACCATCAGCGGTCCACGCGAAACCCGTCCCGCCGAACTGCACTCATCGTGGCAGCGGCCCTGGCGGTGTTCGCCTGGGCCGCTGATCAGTTAACCAAGGTCTGGGTCGAGACCACCATGACCCTCGGGGAGCAGACCGAGGTGCTGCCCCCGGTGCTCTACTGGCGGTACCACCTGAATCCCGGCGCCGCGTTCTCCATGGGCACCGACTACACCTGGATCTTCACACTGATCATGATCGTGGTGCTCGGCTACGTCGGCTTCAAGAGCCGGGAACTCGGCGGCTCCTGGCTCTGGACCCTGGGCCTGGGCGGGCTCGCCGGCGGCGTCGCCGGCAATCTCACCGACCGGATCTTCCGTGACCCGTCGATGAACGGAGAAGGGATCAGCACCTTCGGACAGGGTCACGTCGTCGACTTCATCGCGGTCCCGAACTTCGCGATCTTCAACATCGCCGATTCCTTCATCGTCTGCTCCATCATCGGGATCTGCACCATGATGCTGTTCGGTCTGAACCTCGACGGCACCCGAGAGACGAACGAGACGCCCGCCGCGGCTGAACCTGAAGCCGCAGGACCTGAGACTGCAGTACCTGAGGCCGCAGGACCTGAGACCGCCGAATCCAAGACCGTGAACCCAACGACAGTGAAGCCCAAGACCGCGAACACCGACGCTGCGGAGACCGACACATGAGCACCCGACAGATCGCAGTGCCCACCGAGCTCGACGGCGGCCGCGCCGACGCCGTGCTGGCCACCCTCTTCGAGGTCTCCCGCATGGAGACCACCCAGTGGCTCAAGGAAGGATTGGTCACCTGGGCGCAGGACCGCACCCAGGGCCGCTCCGCCGGGCGCGCGGTGAAGAAGTCCGACCGTCTGCAGGCTGGAACCGAGCTCGCCGTCGTCGTGCCCGAGAAGCAGGACCCGCTCCAGGTGAGGATCGAAGCCGTGGAAGATATGACCGTGCTGCACCAGGACGACGAGATCGTGGTGGTGGACAAGCCCGTGGGCGTGGCCGCGCATCCCTCCCCGGGCTGGACCGGCCCCACCGTGATCGGCGGGCTGCTCGCCGCCGGAGTGGAGATCTCCACCTCCGGAGCCCAGGAGCGCCGCGGGATCGTGCACCGGCTCGACGTCGGCACCTCGGGTGTGATGGTGGTGGCCAAGACCGAGCACGCCTACACCGTGCTCAAGGACGCCTTCCGCCAGCGCACCACGCATAAGAGCTATCACGCTCTGGTCCAGGGCCTGCCCGACCCGGTGGACGGCACCATCGACGCCCCCATCGGCCGGCACCCCGGCCACGACTGGCGCTTCGCGGTGCTCGACGGCGGCCGCGAGTCGCGCACCCACTACCGGCTGAAGCACGCCTACGGCCGGGCCAGCCTCGTCGACGTCACCCTGGAGACCGGCCGGACCCACCAGATCCGGGTCCACTTCTCCGCGCTGGGCCACCCCTGCGCCGGAGACCTCACCTACGGCGCCGACCCGCAGCTCGCCGCCGACCTCGGCCTGACCCGGCAGTGGCTTCACGCGATGGAGCTCGGCTTCCACCACCCCAGCGACGGAGAATGGGTCAGCTACCGCACCGACTACCCTGCGGACCTCGCGCAGGCCCTCGAGATCCTGGAGAACGGCTGAGCATGGCAACCACCGGTGACTTCGTCCACCTGCACAACCACACCGAGTACTCGATGCTCGACGGCGCCGCCAAGATCGGCGAGCTCTTCGAGCAGACCCAGAACCTGGGCATGCCCGCCGTGGCCACCACCGACCATGGATTCCTCTTCGGCGCCTACGAGTTCTGGAAGACCGCGCAGAACTACGACGTGAAGCCGATCATCGGGCTCGAGGCCTATCTCTCACCCGGCACGCACCGCTCCGACCGCACCCGGGTGAAGTGGGGCGACGGGGTCATCGGGGAGAAGGACGTCTCCGGCGGCGGCGCCTACACGCACATGACCATGTGGGCCGAGAACACCACCGGGATGCACAACCTGTTCCGGATGGGCTCTAAGGCCTCCCTGGAGGGCTACTTCTACAAGCCGCGCATGGACCGGGAGCTGCTGCAGACCTACGGCAAGGGCATCATCGCCACCACCGGCTGCCCCTCGGGGGAGATCCAGACCCGGCTGCACCTGGGCCAGTACGAGGAGGCGAAGAAGGCCGCGGCGGAGTACCAGGACCTCTTCGGCCGGGAGAACTTCTACTGCGAGCTGATGGACCACGGCCTCGACATCGAGCGCAAGGTCAAGGCGGACCTGATCAAGCTCGCCCGCGAGCTGAACATGCCGATGGTCGCCACCAACGACCTGCACTACACCCACCAGCACGACCACAAGGCCCACGGCGCGCTGCTCTGCGTCCAGTCGAACTCCACCCTCGATGACCCGAACCGGTTCAAGTTCGGCTCCGAGGAGTTCTACCTCAAGTCCGCCGCCGAGATGCGCGACCTCTTCCGCGACTTCCCCGACGCCTGCGACAACACCCTGGCCATCGCCGAGCGCTGCCAGGTGGAGTTCAACGAGGCGGCCTCCTACATGCCTCGCTTCCCGGTCCCCGAGGGAGAGTCCGAGGAGTCCTGGTTCATCCAGGAGGTCGAGAAGGGGCTGCACTACCGGTTCCCGAACGGGATCCCCGACGAGGTCCGCAAGCAGGCCGAGTACGAGATCGGCGTCATCACCCAGATGGGCTTCCCGGGCTACTTCCTGGTCGTGGCCGACTTCATCACCTGGGCCAAGGAGCAGGGCATCCGAGTCGGTCCGGGCCGCGGCTCCGGTCCCGGCTCGATGGTCGCCTTCGCGATGCGCATCACCGACCTCAACCCGCTGCAGCACGGGCTGATCTTCGAGCGGTTCCTCAACCCCGACCGCGTCTCCATGCCCGACTTCGACGTCGACTTCGATGACCGTCGTCGCTCCGAGGTCATCCAGTACGTGGTCAACAAGTACGGCGACGAGCGCGTGGCCATGATCGTGACCTACGGCACGATCAAGTCCAAGCAGGCGCTGAAGGACTCCGCCCGGGTCATGGGAGAGCCCTTCGCCACCGGTGACCAGCTCACCAAGAAGATGCCGCCGGACGCCATGGGCAAGCCGATGCCGCTGGGAGACATCTACGACAAGAAGTCGTCCCGGTACTCCGAGGCCGCCGAGATGCGCGAGTTCGTCGACGCCGACCCGCGGATGACCGAGATCTTCAACCTCGCCTCGGGCCTGGAGGGGCTCAAGCGCCAGTGGGGCGTGCACGCGGCGGGCGTGATCATGTCCAGCGACCCGCTGATCGACATCATCCCGATCATGAAGCGCGAGCAGGACGGCGCGATCATCACGCAGTTCGACTACCCGATCTGCGAGAACCTCGGCCTGATCAAGATGGACTTCCTGGGTCTGCGCAACCTCACGATCATCTCCGACTGCCTGGAGAACATCGAGCTCAACAAGGGCGTCGTGATCGACCTGGAGAACCTCGAGCTCACCGACCGGGCCGCCTATGACCTGCTCGCCCGCGGCGACACCCTGGGCGTCTTCCAGCTCGACGGCGGCGGCATGCGTTCGCTGCTGCGGCTGATGCGCCCCGACAACTTCGAAGACATCTCCGCCGCCCTGGCGCTCTACCGCCCTGGACCGATGGGTGCGAACTCGCACACCAACTATGCGCTGCGCAAGAACGGGCACCAGGAGGCCACCCCGATCCACCCGGAGCTCGAAGAGCCGCTGCGGGAGATCCTGGGCACCACCCACGGGCTGATCGTGTACCAGGAGCAGGTCATGGCCATCGCGCAGAAGGTCGCCGGGTACTCCCTGGGCCAGGCCGACATCCTGCGCCGCGCGATGGGCAAGAAGAAGAAGTCCGAGCTGGACAAGCAGTACGTGAACTTCTCCGGCGGCATGGAGGCCCACGGCTACTCCGCGGCGGCGATCAAGGCGCTCTGGGACGTCCTGCTCCCGTTCTCCGACTACGCCTTCAACAAGGCGCACACCGCCGCCTACGGGCTCATCGCGTACTGGACCGCCTACCTCAAGGCCAACTACCCGGCCGAGTACCTGGCGGCGCTGCTCACCTCGGTGGGTGAGAACCGCGACAAGCTCGCGCTCTACCTCTCCGAGTGCCGACGCATGGGGGTCACCGTGACCTCCCCGAGCATCAACGAGTCCGCGCTGACCTTCACCCCGGTCGGTGACGACAAGATCCGCTTCGGCATGGGCGCTGTGCGCAACGTGGGCTCCAACGTGGTCGCCGGTATGGTCGCCGCACGCGAGGAGAAGGGCTCCTACGAGACCTTCGCCGACTTCCTCAAGAAGGTCCCGATGCAGGTGTGCAACAAGCGCACCATCGAGTCACTGATCAAGGCCGGCGGCTTCGACGAGCTCGGGCACACCCGCCGGGCGCTGGTGACGATCCACGAGCAGGCCATCGACCAGGCGATCTCCGAGAAGAAGGGCTCGCAGGCCTATGAGACCGACCTCTTCGGCAGCGCGAACATGGAGCTCGGGGACTCGCTCTCGGTCAGCGTGCCTGACCTGCCGGAGTGGGAGAAGATGGACAAGCTCTCCTTCGAGCGCGAGATGCTCGGCCTCTACGTCTCCGACCACCCGCTCCAAGGCCTCGAGCGGGTCCTGGCCCACCACGCGGACCGCTCGATCTCCTCGGTGATGGGGGAGGACGGCCCGGCCGACGGCGCCGGCATCACCATCGCCGGAATGATCACCTCGCTGCAGCGCCGGGTGGCGAAGTCCTCCGGGAACCCCTATGCACGGGCCGAGATCGAGGACATGGCCGGCACGATCGAGGTGATGTTCTTCGGCAAGACCTATCAGGCGGTCTCGATGATCCTGGCCGAGGACCTGGTGGTCTCGGTGAAGGGTCAGATAGACCGGCGCGAGGATGGCAGCGTCACGCTCAAGGCGATGGACGTGGTCGTGCCGGAGATCAATGAGGACGGCAACGCCGGACCCGTCGTCGTCTCGGTCTCCTCCCAGCGCGCCTCGGAGCACCTGGTCATGGAGCTCGGCCGGACGCTGCGCGCGCACCGCGGGACCTCCGACGTGCACGTGCGGCTGCTCTCCGGTGACAAGATCGAACTGATGCGACTGGGCCACGAATACCAGGTCAGCCCCTCACCGGCGCTCTTCGGCGACCTCAAGGTGCTGCTGGGGCCAGGCTGCCTGGAGCTCTGAGCGGCGGCCGGGCCCCCTCCCATGCACCGGAGGGGAGCCCGGAAGCCACAACATCTTGTGGTCGAAGATTTGAAGCGCACTATATGTGGTGGGTAGACTTGTCCCATGTACTGCCCCTATTGCCGCCATGACTCCTCCCGAGTCGTCGACTCCCGCATGCTTGACGACGGTTCGGGCATCCGCCGACGTCGACAGTGCCCGCAGTGCTCCAAGCGCTTCACCACGATGGAGACCACCAGCCTCAACGTGATCAAGCGCTCCGGCGCGGCCGAGCCCTTCGACCGGTCGAAGGTGATCAACGGGGTGCGCAAGGCGTGCCAGGGGCGGCCGGTCTCCAACGATGACCTGGCGGTGCTGGCCCAGGAGGTCGAGGAGAACATCCGCGCGGCCGGCAACGCCGAGGTGGACGCCAATGACGTGGGACTGGCGATCCTCGGGCCGCTGCGTCGTCTCGACGTGGTCGCCTATATGCGCTTCGCCTCGGTGTATCGCGGCTTCGAGTCGCTGCAGGACTTTGAGAACGCGATCGAGGAGCTGCGCCGCGAGGAGCTCCACGGACCTTCAAGTTCAGGTGCAACCGTGGTCCAGCCCAGATTCGGGTTCCGTTAGACTCATAGATGTACCGGTGGTGCTCTCTTCTGGGGAAGGTTGAGAGCGCCACCGGTTTTCTCATTCCCAGAAGCGTTCCGGTCATGCCGTGAGATGCAAGGATCACAGCAGGGCCGGAAGCTGACTGGCCCGGACGCACTGATGGTCCGGAGAGAACCCCCTGAACTTTCTCTCCGGACCACCTGCGCCTCCGTGGAGGCCCTCCCATTACACGCCCCCAGAACTGCCAGGACGCGCAGATCCCGCGAAACCACGTAGTTCGACCGAAAAACCCAGTAGAAGATACGGGCCGGTATAGTTCCGAACATCTGTTCCCTCGATGATAGGAGCCCACGGTGCACCGCAGTGACCCGTTCGTGGGCCGGCGCGAGGAGCTCGCGCTGATCCGTCAGGCGGCCGAGCGAGCCCGGCGCGGCAAGGCCCAGTTCGTGGTCATCGAAGGGTTCACCGGAACCGGAAAGACCCGGCTGCTGCACCAGGCGATGGCGTCCTTCCCGGAGTGGGACGAGCGCACGATCCTGCTCGACGATTCCTTGACCGACCACGAGGGATCCGCCATCCAGCACCTGCTCGGCGCTGGTCCTGCCGAGCTTGAAGGCCTGCTGGCCACCGGATTCGACGCCGCGCGGCGCCTGCAGCGGCCCTACCTGATGAGCGTGAAGAACCTCCACCTGGTCGACAAGTTCTCCGCCGACGCGCTGTGGCGGGCACTGAGCATCTTCCAGGACGGCCCGGTGCTCACGGTGCTGAGCACGCAGGGGTCGGCGCGCCCGGAGGTCCAGCGGCTCATCCGGCTGGCCCAGGCGAGCCCCCGGGGTTCCTATATCGCCTTGCAGCCGCTGCCGCTGCGGGAGGTCCGTGAGCTGCTGCAGGCACACTCCCAGCTGCCCGTCGCAGAGTCGGTCGCGGCGCAGGTGCTGCGCGAGACCGACGGCTATCCGGGACTGGTGGAGCAGGTGGGGCGCTGGCTGCGGCGGGTTCCTGCCGGAGGGCGCAGCATCGACCAGGCACTGGCCGCCACGGTGCGGTCTGCAGACTACAGCGGGATGCACCGGGATGTGCTGACCCAGATGGCCGGTCTCCATGACGCCGACCGTCGGGCCGTGGCGCTGCTGGCCGTCGCCGACACCTCGCTGAGCCGGAGTCAGCTCGAGACCGCGCTCGGGGCCGCCGTGGATCCCGCCGCTCTGCTGAGCACCGCGCTGCTCGACTGGGAGGAGCTCACCGGCGGCTATGCGGTGCCGCGCCGCTCGCTGAGCCGGGCGGTGCTCAGCGGCACCTCCGAGGAGGACCAGGCCCAGCTGCTGCTGGCGGTCTCCTCCGTGCTCCAGGGCGAGGACTCGGTGCGTCACCTGGCCGAAGCGATCCGACGCGACCCCTCGGTGGGCGACGCCGGCGAGGTCATCGGGCAGCTGCGCTGCTACGCGCTCCACGCCGCCCGGCGCCATGACTTCGTGGAGGCCTTCGACCTTGCCATGGCCGCCGTCTCGATGGCCCTCGACGACGTGGAGTCACTGAGGCTGCTCGGCGCGCTCGCCGTGCAGACCCACCGGATCTCGGCGCTGCTGGCCCTGGAGGCCTCAATTCGGGCGATGCCGGAGTCGACCTGCCGCTCCGGCATCCTGGCGCTGATGCTGCTCGAACAGTCGGACCTCGACGGGGCGCTCCAGGAGCTGGAATCGGTCACCCCACAGCCCGATCGCGGACTGCCCATCTATGCCGAAGCCGTCATCGAGGCCAACGCCCGGCTCTACGCCCTGGGGCGGCGCAGTCGCGGCGCCGCACTGGCCGGCCAGACCTCCGCCGGGCTGGCCGCCGCCCTGGGCAGTCCGGACGCCCAGGACCTCCTCGGGGACATCTTCACGCCCGGTCAGCTGCATGGGATGGATGCGATGAACCACCTGTGGCGGGAGATCTCCGCGGTGGACCCCAGCGACGCCCACGCCATGATCGACCGGATCTCGGCCGCCCTGATGTCCCTGCGCGGCCGGTCCGGGGTCGAACGCTACGAAGGGTCCATGTATGCGTTGCGCGGCGCGCTGTACCGGCAGGTCGGGGAGAAGGGCCGCGCCTACCAGGATCTGAGCGCCGCCGCCGCCCGCGACGGCACCAGCAGCTATGTCATGTACGCCCGCTCCCAGCTGGCCCTGCTGCTGTTCAGCGCGGCGTACTGGGACGAGGCGGAGCAGATGGCCGATCGCGCCGCGGGGGAGGCGCTGGCCCGCGGTGAGAACGCCGTCTCCCATGTCGCCTATGCGGTCTCGGCCGTGGTGCCGGCCGCCCGCGGCGAGGTGGAGAAGGTCCGAGCCCGGCTGGAGGTGCTGCGGGAGAGCCATTTCGCGACGGGGCCCCTGATCACCGGGACCATCGACTGGGTGGAGGCCTGCCTGGCGGCGTCGCAGTCTGATTACCGCGGGGTCGCCCGGAACCTGTTGAGCATGCGCAACGATGGCACCGCATGGTGGGCGATGGAGCCCCAGGCGGTGAGCATGCTCGCCCGGGCGCTGCACGTCAGCGGATGGGCCGCGATGCTGCCGGCGCTGCTGCGCAGCGTCGAGGACGACGCCGCCGGATTGGACTTCCAGCGCTCCCTGACCGCGCCGTATCTGCGCGGCTTCGAACGCTGGGGCGCCGACGCGCCGCGCGAGGCGATGGAGAGCTTCCTGGTGACGCTGCGCGGCTATGACGCGGCGAAATCGATCCGCCCCACCCAGCTGCCCGGGGAGGGAGGCGGATTCCGGATCTTCCGCGCGATGCTCAGCATGGACATCGCGACCCTGACCGCGGCCTACCCGCAGGAGCTGGCCCGGTATCGGGCCACGGCTCTGGAGCTCGCCGTGTGGGCGGCTTCGGTGCTGCAGTCCTGCGACGCCGATGCGCAGCTGGAACGGTCCAACCAGCTGATGGAGACGCTGCGCCCGAGGATCCAGTCCGAGGAGGTCCGCGGCGTCGGCGCGGCAGAAGCAGGTCCGGTCGGCCCGAGCGCCCTCTGGTCGGGCGCCTCAGGTCCCGGTGCCGCCAGACGTGAGGCCGCGACGGCGGACTCCGGAGCAGGCTCGGCCGCACCGCGGGAGGCAGGGTCCGGCGGGGGATCGGCAGTCGCGACGTCGCCGGCAGGCTCCAGAACCTCGGAACACGTCGTCGGATGGGTTCTCAAGGATGCCTCGGCGACGCCTCAGCGAGTGCTCAGCCTGCGTGCCGAAGACGCGCTCAGCGGCCTCTCGAAACGCGAGCGGCAGGTCTCGATGCTGGTCTCCGAGGGACGGACCAACCGCGAGGTCGCCGAGCAGCTGGTGCTCTCGGTGCGCACCGTGGAGTACCACGTGGCCAATGCCATGGCGAAGCTGAAGATCCGCTCTCGCCGAGAGCTGCGCGGCCTCGTCGGCAGCTGAACACCGGAGCTGAGCCCTGGAGCTGATTACCGGAGCTGAGAATCGACACCGAACACCATCGGCGTCCGGCGTGAGGATCGGTCCGGCCCGTCTGGGATTCCCCGCCCGGCGGGTCAGCTGGCCAGGCGGCGCAGCTCGGCGATCGCTGAGGCGGCGTCGTCGGCGGAGTAGACCGCTGATCCGGCGACGAAGGTGTCGGCGCCGGCCTCGGCGGCCCGCTGGATCGTCTCGGTGCTGATCCCGCCGTCGACCTGCAGCGCAATGCTTCCGCCCAGGTCGTCCACGGCCTGGCGGGCGCGGCGGATCTTGGGCAGGATCAGGTCCAGGAAGCTCTGCCCGCCGAACCCGGGCTCCACAGTCATCAGCAGCAGCATGTCCAGCTCGCCGAGCATGTCCAGGTACGGCTCGATCCCGGTGGCAGGCTTCAGCGCCATCGCCGAACGGCTGCCCTGAGCACGCAGCTCGCGGGCGAGCCGGATCGGGGCCTGCGCCGCCTCGGCGTGGAAGGTCACGGATTCACAGCCGAGCTCCGCGTACCGCGGCGCCCAGGTGTCGGGATCCTCGATCATCAGGTGGATGTCCATGGGCAGCTCGGTGGCCGCGCGCAGAGACTTCACCACGGGCAGCCCGATGGTCAGGTTCGGCACGAAGTGGTTGTCCATCACATCGACGTGCACCGCGTCGGCGGAGCTGATCCGGGTCAGCTCGCTCGCGAGATTGGCGAAGTCGGCGTTGAGGATGCTGGGGTGGATGCGCGGGCTGATCATCCGGCGATCCTACCGTCGGGGTTCTCGCCGGCGGATTCCTCAGCCGCCGCAGGGGTCGGCAGCGGGCGCTGCAGCAGCGCGAAGAACATGGCGTCGGTGCCGTGCACATGGGGCCAGAGCTGCACGCACCGGGCGGCGGTCTCCGTGGTGGCGGTCGCGGCGGTCTCGCGCAGCAGCGCCGCTCCAGCGTCCTCGGCGGCGGCGCGCATCGGTTCATGGGCGTCGAGCAGCACCAGCTCGGGGTGGCGGCGGAGCAGGTCATCGACCTGGATCACCGTCTCGGCCATATGCGGGGAGCAGGTCACGTAGGCCAGCAGGCCTCCGGGGGCGAGCACGCCGACGGCGGTGTCGAGGAGCTCCTGCTGGAGCGCGGTGAGGCTGGAGAGGTCTCCCGGGGTGCGCCGCCAGCGGGCCTCGGGCCGGCGTCGCAGGGCGCCGAGACCGGTGCAGGGGGCGTCGACCAGGATGCGGTGGAAGCCGGACTCTGTCGAGTCCTCCGCGATGGTCCGGCCGTCGCCGGTGCGCACCGTCCAGGCGTTCGGGTCCACGGCCTCCAGGGCCTTGGTCACCAGCTTGGCTCGGTGGGCAGCGGGCTCGTTGGCCAGCACCGAGGCGCCGCGCTGGGCGGCCAGGGCGGCCAGCAGCGCGGCCTTGCCTCCGGGGCCCGCGCAGAGGTCGAGCCAGCGCTCGGCAGCGCCTGACTGACCCGCAGTGTCTGGTTGGCCGGCGGTGCCTGGTTGACCGGCAGTGCCGGAAGCTTCCGTGGTGCCTGACTGATCCGGGAGCTCGGCGGCGGCCAGGGCGCGGGTGACCCACTGCGAACCGATGTCCTGGACGCGCAGCTGGCCTTCCCGGGTGCCGGGCAGCCGGGCGACATCTCCGCCGCGGAAGATCGCAGCCCCGGTCAGCGCGGTGGACGCCACGGCGCCGGCCTCCTGCGCGCTGCGCAGCCGGTGTCCTGGCGCCGGTCCGGTCCCGGGAAGTTCGACCAGGTGGACCTCCGGGGCGGCATTGTCCGCGCGCAGCAGCGCCTCGAGCTCGGTGCCGCGGCCGTGCAGGCGCAGCGACTGGCGCATCGCGCGCACCACCCAGGCCGGATGGGCGTAGGACAGGGCGAGCGCGTCGTCGCCGCTGAGCTGGCGGTCATCGGCGAGCTTCTCGGTCCATTCGCTCAGCGTCCTGGCGCTGACCTTGCGCAGCACCGCGTTGACCAGTCCGCTGGGTCCGGCACCGATCTCGGCACGCACCAGCGCGACGGTCTCGTCCACGGCGGCGTGGGTCTCGACTCGCATGTTCAGCAGCTGATGCGCCCCGAGGCGCAGCGCGTCCAGGACCGGGGCGTCGAGTTCGCTCAGCGGGCGGTCCACGCAGGCGCTCAAGATCGCGTCGTAGGTGCCGGTGCTGCGCAGGGTGCCGTAGGTCAGTTCGGTGGCGAAGCCGGCGTCGCGCTTGTCCAGACGTTTGCGGCTGATCTCCGCGGGCAGGGTCAGGTTGGCGTAGGCGTCGTCCCGGCTGACCGCGCGCAGCACGGTGAACGCGGTGAGCCGCGCAGGATCGGCGCGGCGCTTGCGCTGGGCGGGGGCCGCGGCGCTGAAGCCGCGGGCGGCCTGGCCCTTGCCCGGCCCGGTGGCTCCCTTTCCGCCGCGGTTGCGCTCGCGACCCTTCTCATTCCGTCGGCTGGGCGGCTGTGCTGCATCTCGGCCGCTGTGGCTCATCGGGTGCGCTCTTCCATGGGGGTCGTCGACATCGGGGAGGTCGGGAGGTTCGTGGTGGTCGGGGAGCCGGCAGCGGCCGTGGGTGAGGTTTCGGCGTGCTCAGGCAGGATCTGGTCCGGCCGCTCCTGCTCGTCGCCGCCCAGCAGCACCTGGCCGTGGAGGCCGCGGTACCAGTCGATGGCGTTGAGCATCTGCTTGCCCGAGGGCTGGACGCTGGTGAGCACCAGGTCGACGCCGTCTCCGGCGCGGAAGCCGATCACCGGGTCGGCGCCGGGCTGTTCCGGGTCGAGCTGGCGCACCTCACCGACGAGCACCTCACCGGTCGGCGGCGCCGCGTCCGCGGGACTCGCCTGGCTCGAGGCGGGATCAGCCGGGGCCGCCTCGGGGCGGTAGAGCCGGGCGACGCCGAGCTTGATCCGGTGCTCCCCGTTCAGCGTCCAGGCGCCGGGCTCAGGGATGGTCGCGTTGATCCGGTTGACCAGTTCGGCGGCCGGACGGCGCGGGTCGATGAAGGCGTCGTCGCCGGTGAGCTTGGGCGCGTAGCCGGGCTCACCGACCTGCTCCTGCGGCACCGAGGTGCCGGCCAGCAGATCGGGCAGCAGCACCATGAGCAGCGAGGCGCCGAGGACCGTGAGCTCCTCCAGGACCGTGCCGGCCGAGGTGGCTTCAGCGATCTCGTAGTGGCAGCTGCCATGGATCGGTCCGGTGTCCATCCCGCGCTCGAGCTGGAACACGGTGGCGGCGGTCTCGGTCTGCCCGGCGAGCATGGCGTGCGGCACCGGGGCCGCGCCGCGATGCAGCGGGAGCGCGGAGTAGTGCAGGTTCACCCAGCCCCGGGCGGGAGCCTCGAGGGCGGCAGCCGGCAGCAGGGCGCCATAGGCGACGACGACGCCGAGCGTGGCCTCGACCGCGGTGAGCTCGGCGGTGACCTCGGCATCCACGGTGTCGGCCTTGATCACCGGGATCCCGGCGTCCTCGGCGACCTGCGCCACCGCGGAGGGGGTCAGCTTGCGTCGTCGTCCGACCGGGGCGTCGGGGCGGGTGAGCACCGCGGCCACCTCGGCTCCCGAGCGCAGCAGCGTCCGCAGCGCGGTGGCGGCGATCTCCGGGGTGCCGGCGAAGATGATCCGACCCGGGCCGGGGGTGGTGCCGCGGGTCTCGGCGCGGGCGGCGGCCAGAGTGTCTTCGGTGAACTGCTGCATGGTCGGGGGGCCTTTCAGGAGGCGAAGAAGCTGCTGTGGCTGGTCTTGCGGGAGCCGAGAGTCTGATCGATGGCCTGACCGTACTCGCGGGAGCGCAGCGCGCGGGCGGCGGCGACCTTGTCCTCACCGGTGAGTCGGTCCACGAAGAGCCGTCCGTCGAGATGGTCCACCTCATGCTGGAAGCACGCGGCCAAGAGTCCGGTGGCTTCGCGACGGACCGGGGAGCCGTCTGGATCCGAACCGGTCAGCAGCACCCGTTGCGCGCGCACCACCGGAGCGTAGATGTCCGCAACGGAGAGACAGCCCTCGCGGAGCAGGTTCTCGCCCTCGGCGGGGCCCTGCTCGGGCTCGCGCGCGGTGAAGCTGCGCTCGCCGAGCAGGCTCAGCTCCGGGTTGATCACGGCCCCGCGCTCGCCGGCGACGTCAAAGGTGAAGATTCTGCGGCTCACCCCGATCTGCGGGGCGGCGAGTCCGATGCCGGCGACGGCGTCCATGGTCTCGAACATGTCAGCGATGAGCTCAGCGGTGCTGCGGTCCACTGCGGCACCGGCCCCTGTGGCCGCCACGGTGGTCGCAGGAGTGCGCAGCACCGGGTCGCCGATCATGCGGATGCTCAGGACAGTCATGGGAGACATTCTGTCATTGTTCAGGCTCTGGCTCTGGCCTGGTGGGGGCGGGCAGCGGCGGCGGCGCGATCGGGCGCAGAGCGGTGCCGGCGGCCGCCGCGGATCTGCTGTGCTCCCAGACCTGACGCAGCGCCCAGAACTTGTGCCAGTGCGATTTCAGGACCGCCGGATTCGCCTGGTTCGGCACCACCTCCGCCTCGGAGACTGCCACCGCCAGCAGGATCGGGTCCTCGCCGTAGGGCCAGGGCTTCCACTCTCCGGACCGGGCGTCGACCAGCATCTCCTCGGCCTGCATCCCGGCCACCAGCTGCATCACCACGGAGTCGCTCAGCGGCTTGGCCCGGCCGTCCCGGCTCAGTCCCTTGGTCTTGAAGTCGATGATGCAGGTGCGCCCCCCGATATCAGCCACCAGATCCAGCGTGCCGGCGTATCCGAGCGTGTGGTTCCACACCGTCACCTCGGCAGCGAGCGGCGTCACCCCGTAGAGCTGCCACCATTCATCGAAACGGTCGGCGAAGCTGGTCTCCCGGTGTTCGGCGAGTGCCTCGCGAGCCGCACCGGCTCCATGGGTGACGCCCAGGGCCTCGAGCGCGACCTGCTCGGCATATTCATGGACCCGGTCCCCGCGAGCGGCTGCGGCGTCCCGGAACCGCTCCGCGGCCGAGGATGCCTGGCGCGCGAGCCGTTTGAGCTCTGCGGGGGAGCCGACGGCGCTGGCAAGCCGCTGGTCACCGGCGAGCTCCGCGCTGGCCATATGACCGGCCCAGCCGGTCAGGTCCTTGTGCTCCTGCGAGATCACGGTGGTGATCGAGGGCACCTCAGGCCTGCCGCCGAGGGAACGGGAGTACATGCGGCCGTGGTCTGTGGCGTGCGCGAGGCTTGGCTGTGTCATCGCCTCCAGTCTGCCACCTGCCTCGGACACGGCCGCAGGTCCGCCACGAAACGCGCCCGTCGGCACTCGAGGCCCTTCCTGTGGACCGCTGACCCGGCCGCCGGCCCCGCAGGACGGGGGATCGGCGACCCGATTGGACGAGCGGCGGAGACCTGCGCTATCGTTTCAAGTCGTTGAAACGCCGCGAAAAACTGCGGCTGGACAGCACTGCGGATGTAGCTCAGCTGGCTAGAGCATCACCTTGCCATGGTGAGGGTCGCGAGTTCGAATCTCGTCATCCGCTCGCAGGAAAAAGCACGTGAGTATGAGAGGATTCATTGCGGATCCTCTTCGAAGTGTCAGGGCCTGACCAGGCCTTACCACTGAACGTCGACCGAAGACTCGTCAGGTCGGAAGTTGACTGCGGTGGGGTGGCCGAGTGGCGAGGCAGCGGCCTGCAAAGCCGTTAACGCGGGTTCGATTCCCGTCCCCACCTCGCAGGTGCGTCCGGTTCGCCGGGCGAAATGACATAGGGTTGAGAACGAGCACAACAGAACAAGCAGCACAGAGCAACACGCCACGGTGGTTGGAGACACCACACACTGGCGCGATTAGCGCAGCGGTAGCGCGCTTCCCTGACACGGAAGAGGTCACTGGTTCGATCCCAGTATCGCGCACTGAGTGCAGGAAATGCGGCCATCCTTTGGGACGGCACGGCATCCTGAACTCATGCGGATGTAGCTCAGCTGGCTAGAGCACCACCTTGCCATGGTGGGGGTCGCGAGTTCGAATCTCGTCATCCGCTCAGATGGGCCGCCCGGCAGGCGGCAGATGAAGAGGGCTCGAGACCACCAGGTCTCGGGCCCTCTTCGCGTCTCATGCCCCGTGACGTCGTCTCACGTGAAGCAACGTTTCACCCTCAGCGCGATCGAGCCCACCCACACCGCGCATGTGGCACACTTGGTGCTACACATTTCGTGCTCCGGGATCGGCGAAAGTCCGAACCGGCGGTCATAGTCCGCGACCCGAGTTCCGCCCAGTCCGCTGGGCAGGTCTCGGTTGAATCGGTGAAATTCCGATACCGACAGTCACAGTCTGGATGGGAGAAGCACGAGAGCCTCTGTGGCCGTCTTCGCGAACCCGCGGGCCGACCGCCTGGGCTCGACCGACGTCACCGCGGCGTCGGCCTCCCCGGAGTGCGTCGACACGCTGGGAAGGACGATGCGGTGCCAGACGAAGCGGTCATGCGCCAGGCCCTCGACGCCGCCATCCGCGGCGTCCGCGGAGCGAATCCGCTGGTCGGCGCGATCCTGGTCTCTGCCGCAGGGGAGGTGCTGAGCACCGGCCACCACCGCGGAGCCGGGACCTTCCATGCCGAGCGTGACGCGCTGGAATCCTTCGCCCGCGAGCATCCCGCCGGAGCGGACCTCGGCTCCGCCACCCTGTACTCCACTCTTGAGCCCTGCCGCCACCAGGGCCGCCAGCCCGCCTGCACCCGGCTGATCATCGACGCCGGTGTGGGACGTGTGGTCCACGGCGCGTCGGACCCCTCGAGCAACGGCGGGGGGGCCGACGTGCTGCGGCGCGCCGGCGTCGACGTCGTCTCCGGGGTGCTGGCCCAGCAGTGTGAGGCGCTGAACCACCGCTGGGTCGCCGCCGCGGTGCAGGCGCGCCCCTTCGTCACCGCTCATCTCGCGCAGACTCTGGACGGGCGGATCGCCGCCCCCGACGGCACCAGCCAGTGGATCACCTCCAAGGCGTCCCGCGACCACACCCACATGGTGCGCAGCCGGACAGACGCGATCCTGGTCGGCACCAACACCGTGGCCGTGGATGACCCCCGGCTCACCGCGCGCACCCCGACCGGCGAGCTCACCCTGCGCCAGCCGCTGCGCGTGGTCATGGGGATGACGCCCGTGCGGCCTGCGCAGAAGCTGACCCAGGGACTGCCCGAAGGTGACGGCTGGCTCCACCTGCGCACCCGTGACCCGCTGGCCGCGCTGCAGGAGCTGGCGCAGACCACCCATGGCGGCTACCCGATCAAACACGTCCTGGTCGAGGGCGGTCAGAGCGTGCTCTCGGCCTTCTTCGCCGCCGATCTCGTCGACGAGGTCTTCGCCTACCATGCGCCGCTGCTGCTCGGAGCTGGTCGAAGCAGCGTCGGCGACATCGGTGTGAGAACCCTGAGTGAGGCGCCCCGCTTTGCTCTTGACCCCGCTGACAGCGGGCCGGTGCAGATCATGGACCCCGATGTCTGTGTGCACCTGCAGCCGAAAGGAGACACATGTTCACCGGAATCGTGACTGGTTTGGGAGAGGTCCTTGCACGGCGGTTCGACCCCGCCAAGGGTGTGGAGCGGCTGAGCTTCTCAGCCCCGGGACACACCGCGGGACTGGGTCTCGGCGGCTCGATCGCCGTCAACGGTGTCTGTGTCTCCGCGGTGGCCATCGAGGACGATCAGATCAGCGTGGAGCTGATCCAGGAGACCCTCTCGCGCACCACCCTGGGGCAGCTCCAGGTGGGGGACCCGCTGAACCTCGAACGCTGCCTGCCCTCCGGCGCGCGACTGGACGGGCACGTGGTCCAGGGACACGTCGACGGCCTGGCCCAGCTGATCCTCGCCGACCCCCAGGACGGACGGCATCGCTTCCTGATCAGCCAGGACCTCGCGCCGTACATCGCGGAGAAGGGCTCCATCGCGATCAACGGGGTCTCGCTGACCGTCTCCGCGGTCTCCGCGCCGGGATCCAGCGACCCCTTCTTCGAGGTGGGACTGATCCCGACCACGCTGGCCGACACCACCCTGGGCAGCACCGGCATCGGGGCGCAGGTCAACGTCGAGGTCGACGTGCTGGCGAAGTATGCCCGCCGGATGCTCCAGTTCGACCAGCACCTCGCCGACGCCGATGCCTCCGTCCCCGACACCGCCGCCGAACGCCAGCCGGAGGCTGTGCCGGCGATCCCGCAGCCGGAGACCCCGGCTCCGGTGCTGGACCGGATCGACGTCGCGCTCAACGAGCTCGCCGCGGGCCGACCGGTGATCGTCGTCGATGACGCCGATCGGGAGAACGAGGGCGACATCATCTTCCCGGCCGCCATGGCCACGCCCGAGCTGATGGCGCTGACCATCCGCTACACCTCCGGGGTGCTGTGCGTCCCGATGACCCCGGAGCGCGCCGAGCACCTGGGGCTGCCACCGATGGTGACCGAGAACGAGGACCCCAAGGGCACCGCGTACACGATCAGCTGCGACGCGACCAGCGGAGTCAGCACCGGGATCAGCGCCGCAGATCGGGCAAAGACCGCGAACGTGCTGGCCGACCCGGCGAGCACCGCCGCGGACCTCAGCCGCCCGGGCCACCTCTTCCCGCTGATCGCGGATCCGTCAGGAGTGCTCGGACGCGACGGCCACACCGAGGCCGCCGTGGACCTCTGCCGGCTCGCCGGGCTCCCCGAGGTCGGCGTGATCGCCGAGCTGACCCACGACGACGGTCGGATGATGCGCCTGCCCGCGCTCCGTGAGTTCGCCGACGAGCACCAGTACGCGCTGATCTCGATCGCGGACCTGATCGTCTACCGCGGCGGCACCCCCAGGCCGGGCACCGCGATGGACGCGGTGGCTGCGAGCTGGGAGGCCCCCCACGACGAGATCTCCAAGCTGGTCACCCCCGGCCCGGTGGTCACCCTGCCCACCGACCACGGGGTCTTCGCCGCCCAGGTCTGGACCGAGCACGCCACCGGGCATGAGCACATGCTGATCTCCGCGCTCTCCCAGGCGCCCGGCGAAGGCCGGGAGAGTGCCGATCGGCCGCTGATCCGGATGCACTCCGAGTGCGTCACCGGCGACGTGCTGGGCTCGCGACGCTGCGACTGCGGCACCCAGCTGGCCTCCGCCCTGGAGTCCATCCAGCGCGACGGCGGACACCTGCTGTATCTGCGCGGCCACGAGGGGCGCGGGATCGGCCTGGCCAACAAGATGCGGGCCTATAAGCTCCAGGAGCAGGGTGCAGACACCGTGGAGGCCAACGAGATGCTGGGCCTGGCCGCGGAGCTGCGCGACTTCTCCGGCGCCGCCGCGATCCTCTACGCCTCGGGCATCCGGAAGCTGATGCTGATGACCAACAACCCGCTGAAGGTGCAGACCCTGCGCGACGCCGGGCTCGACGTCGAGCTGGTGCCCTCCACCGGAGTGGTCCATGAGACCAACCGCCGGTACCTGGAGACCAAGCGCGACCGGATGAACCACACCCTGGACCACCTCCAGCTCCACGAACAGTGATCCCCTGAGAGCGATCCACTGAACGTTATCCCCATGACACCCACAGCGCCGACCACCACAGCAGAGGAGCCCGCATGAGCGGCACCGGAACACCCCAGATCGATTCTGAAGAACTTGCCGCGCTGCGCACCGCCGCCGCCGAGCTGAACCTGCGCGTCGCCGTCGTGGCCTCGCGCTGGCACGAGGTCGTCATGGACGGGCTGATCAGTGGTTCGCACCGCTTCTGCGCCGAGATCGGCCTCGAGGACGTCACCGTGATCCGGGCGCCGGGCTCCTTCGAGCTGCCGGTGCTCGCCTCCCACGCCGCGAAGAGCTTCGACGTCGTCGTCGCCCTCGGTGTGGTGATCCGCGGCGGCACCCCGCATTTCGACTACGTCTGCACCGCCGCCACCGACGGACTGAGCCAGGTGGCGCTGAGCACCGGGACCCCCGTGGGCTTCGGCCTGCTCACCTGCGACGACGAGGCGCAGGCGCTGGACCGCGCCGGCCTGCAGGGCTCCAAGGAGGACAAGGGCTTCGAGGCGGCGCACGCCGCCGTGGCCGCAGCCGTGGAGATCGCCGCGCTGAACCGGTGAGATACCCTGGAGCGGTGAAAACCTTCGATCAGCTCTACGCCGAACTTGCCCAGAAGGCCGAGACCCGTCCGGAGGGCTCCGGCACCGTCGCAGCCCTCGACGCCGGGGTCCATCAGATCGGCAAGAAGGTCGTCGAGGAGGCCGCCGAGGTCTGGATGGCGGCCGAATACCAGAGCGACGAAGAGACCGCCGAGGAGATCTCCCAGCTGCTCTACCATCTGCAGGTCATGATGATCGCCAAGGGCATCGCTCCCGAGGACGTCTACAAGTACCTCTGAACCTCCCGGGCGAGTTCACCGACACCGCCATCACCTGCACACGAAAAGACGAGATCCCTATGCTGCGCATTGCTGTTCCGAACAAGGGTGCCCTCTCCGAGGCCGCCATGGAGATGCTCTCCGAGGCTGGCTACGTCCAGCGCCGCGACCGGCGCGAACTGGTCATGCTCGATGAGGAGAACGGGGTGGAGTTCTTCTACCTGCGCCCCCGCGACATCGCCGTCTACGTCGGCGCCGGCACCCTCGACGTCGGGCTGACCGGTCGCGACCTCTTCCAGGACGCCCGGGTCGACCACGGCGCCGAGGAGGTCCTGGGGCTGGGCTTCGGCAAGTCCACCTTCCGCCTGGCCGGACCTAAGGGGCGCTTCAGCAGCGCCGCCGACCTCGCCGGCACCCGGGTGGCCACCAGCTATGACGGCCTGCTGGCCCACTGGTTCGAGAACCAGGGCGTCCCCGACGTCGAGGTCGTCCACCTCGACGGCGCGGTGGAGACCGCCGTGCGGCTCGGCGTGGCCGATGCCATCGCTGACGTCGTGGAGACCGGCAACACGCTCAAGGCCGCCGGGATGGAGACCTTCGGCGAGCCGATCATGCAGTCCGAGGCGATCCTGATCTCCGGCCGCGGCCAGCACCCCGAGGGCCTGGACCGGCTCATCCGCCGACTGCAGGGCGTCCTCGTGGCCGCGCAGTACGTGATGATGGACTACGACGTGCACCGGGACCTGCTCCCGGCCGCCGCCGCGATCACCCCGGGCCTGGAATCACCGACCATCTCTCCGCTCGCAGATGAGAACTGGGTGGCCGTGCGCTCCATGGTGCCGGCGAAGAAGACCAACCAGCTGATGGACGAGCTCTACGAGCTCGGTGCCCGCGCGATCCTGGTCTCCTCCATCCACGCCTGCCGAATCTGAGCAGAGGACGGTCGATGACACTTTCAGTCCGAGTCATCCCCTGTCTCGACGTCGACGCCGGTCGCGTGGTCAAGGGGGTCAACTTCGAGAACCTCCGCGACGCCGGGGACCCGGTGGAGCTGGCGCACCGCTATAACCGTGCCGGAGCCGATGAGCTGACCTTCCTCGACGTCACCGCCTCCTCGGCCGACCGGGAGACCACCTACGACGTGGTGACCCGCACCGCCGAAGAGGTCTTCATCCCGCTGACCGTCGGCGGCGGGATCCGCTCACCGAAGGACGTGGACCGGCTGCTGCGCACCGGGGCCGACAAGGTCTCGATCAACACCGCCGCGGTCTCCCGCCCCGAGGTGATCAACGAGATCGTCGGCCGGTTCGGCAACCAGGTCCTGGTGCTCTCCCTCGACGCCCGGCGCAGCGAGGCCACCGAGTCCGGGTTCGAGGTCACCACCCACGGCGGCCGCACCGGCACCGGGATCGACGCGCTGGCCTGGTGCCGCGACGCCGCTGACCGCGGAGTGGGGGAGATCCTGCTGAACTCCATCGACGCCGACGGCACCCGCGACGGCTTCGACACCGAGATGATCTCTGCGGTCCGCGCGGTCACCCGGGTCCCGCTGATCGCCTCCGGCGGCGCCGGAGTCCCGGCGCACTTCCCGCCCGCCATCGCGGCCGGCGCCGACGCGGTGCTGGCCGCCTCGATGTTCCACTTCGGGCCCGATGACATGATCGCCCAGGTCAAAGACGCCATTCGATCCGCCGGATACCCGGTGAGATGAGGTCCGCATGAGCAGCAGCGAAGAAACCGAGACGGCAGAGACCCCCGAGCCGTCGACCCCCGAGCCGTCGAGCCCTGAGTCGGAGCAGCCCGGGTCGGTGTTCGAGGCCGTGCGCTTCAACGCCGACGGGCTCGTGCCGGTGATCACCCAGGACGCCGAGACCTCCGAGGTGCTGATGCTGGCCTGGATGAACGCCGAGGCGCTGGGCATCACCCTGGCCACCCGTCAGGGCGTGTACTTCTCCCGCTCCCGCCAGGAGCTCTGGCGCAAGGGCGCGACCTCCGGCAACGTCCAGCATGTGGTCTCCCTCGCGCTGGACTGCGACGGCGACACCGTGCTGATGCGGGTGCAGCAGTCCGGACCCGCCTGCCACACCGGCACCACCACCTGCTTCACCGGACGGGAGATCACCGATGCATGACCTCGGCACCGTGGTCCCCGGAGCGGAGGAGTTCCTCGAGCTGGCCCAGGACCACCGGGTGATCCCGGTGACCATGACGCTGCTCACCGACTCGCACACCCCGCTGAGCATCTACCGGGCGCTGGCCACCGACGACGCCGGAGCGGCCCGCCCGGGCACCTTCCTGATGGAGTCCGCCGCCCCCGGCGCCGCCTGGTCCCGGCACTCCTTCATCGGGGTGAGCTCCTCCGCCACGCTCAGCGCGGTCGACGGCGCCGCGCACTGGATCGGGGAGCCCCCGGTCGGCACCCCGCGCGAGGGCACCACCGCCGAGGTGCTGCGCAAGACCCTGGAGTTCCTCGCCGGGACCGCCACACCAGGCCCCGCCACAGACGCTGAACCGGCCCCCGCTGCGCGCGCGACCCCGGGCCGGCCCTTCATCGAGGAGCTGCCGCACCTGACCTCCGGCCTGGTCGGCTACGCCGGCTGGGACGTCATCCGGCACTGGGAGAAGCTGCCCCATCCGCCGACCGATGACCTCCACGTCCCGGAGATGGCGATGAACCTGGTCTCGGACCTGGCGGTGCATGACAACCGCGACGGCACCGTCACCCTGGTCGCCAACGCGATCAACTTCGACGGCCAGGACACCGGAGCCGAGCGCGCCTACACCGACGCCGTCGCCCGGCTGCACCAGATGAGCGCCAAGCTCGCCGAGCCCGTCGCCCCGGTGGTCTCCACCGCGCAGCCGGACTGGGGCGCGGCGGTGAAGCAGGACCTCACCGACCGGGTCGTCCACGCCTGGGACCAGGACGAATACCTCGCGACCCTGGGCAAGGCCAAGCAGGCCATCATCGACGGTGAGGTCTTCCAGATCGTGGTCTCCCGCCGGTTCGAGGTCGAGACCGACGTCGACGCCCTCGCCGTCTACCGGATGCTGCGGCTGCTGAACCCCAGCCCCTACATGTACCTGATGCACTTCGAGACCCCCGACGGCGAGCCCTACCAGCTCGTGGGAGCCTCTCCGGAGGCGCTGGTCACCGTGGAGGACACCACCGTGATCACCCACCCGATCGCCGGCACCCGCCCCCGCGGGGAGACCCCGAAGCAGGACGCCGAGCTCGCCGAGGACCTGCTGGCAGACCAGAAGGAGCGCGCCGAGCACATCATGCTGGTGGACCTGGCGCGCAACGACCTGGCCAAGGTCTGCGTCCCGGGCTCGGTCCAGGTCACCCGGTTCATGGCGGTGGAGCGGTTCAGCCACGTGATGCACCTGACCAGCCACGTCCAGGGTGAGCTCGCCCCCGAGCACAGCGCCTATGACGTGCTCTCGGCGACCTTCCCGGCCGGCACGCTCTCCGGGGCGCCGAAGCCGCGCGCGCTGCAGCTGCTCGACGCCTGGGAGCCCACCCGGCGCGGCATCTACGGGGGAGTGGTCGGCTACTTCGACCTCTCCGGACGGATGGACGCCGCCATCGCGATCCGCTCCGCCCTGCTCAAGAACGGCCGCGCCTACGTCCAGGCCGGCGGCGGGATCGTCGCGGACTCCGACGACGACGCCGAACGTCTGGAGACCGTGAACAAAGCCGCGGCGCCGCTGCGCGCGGTGCTGGCCGCCGATCGTCTGGAGCACACATGAGTGAGACCACCCCTGCCCCGCAGAACCCCGAGCCGCACCGTTCCAGGGCGCAGGGTCGCGCGACCTCGCGCCTGAGCGGGATCATGACGCGCCGCAACGTGGTGCTGATGTCCCTGCTCGGCGGCGCGCTGCTGCTGATCTCCTCCACGATGACCTGGGTCACCGCCTACGGCCTGGGATCCACCTCCTCGGTCCAGGAGGTGGCCATGACGGGCGCGGAGCTGGTGGAGACCGTCACAGCGATGGGTCTCGTCGGGCTCGCCGCCGGCGTGGCCGTGACCATCGCGAGGCGGCTGGGCCGCGTCGTCATCGGTTCGGTGCTCTTCGGCGCCGCCATCATCGCGCTGCTCGCCATCCGCTCGGTCCTGGCCGATCCGGCAAGCGTCGCCTCCACGGCGCTGGGTGAGATCACCGGCACCACCGCCGCAGCCCAGCGCTATGAGCTGAGCATGGCAGTCTGGCTGGGCTTCGCGGGTGCGCTGCTGCTGCTGATCGCCTCCCTGGGACTCCTGCTGGTCTCCTACCGCTGGCCGGACCGCCGGTCCCGCAAATACCAGGTCAACACGGCTGAAGATGCTTCCGAAGCACCGGGCGAGGGTGCCGGGCCGGACGCCGGACAGCCCGGATCCCAGCAGAGACCCGGGACGAACCGCAGCGCCCGCGGCACCAGGGCCAGCGGGACCGAGCCTGACGAGTTCGACCTCTGGGACGGGCTCTCCGACGGCGATGACCCCACCGACCCGCGCCGCTGACGCCCCGCGGGCCAGCTCCCGACGTCCGCGGGCCAGCTCCCGACGTCCGCGCGGCCCAGCTGCTGGGGTCCGGCGGCTGAAGCGTCGGGCTGCCGGAAGACCTGAGCCGCTGCGACTCGGGAGGTTTCGCTCCGCGGCGTCACCGACCACGGGGTCAGGCCATACGTGGCAGAATGGTGCCCAGATTTGAATGAGCACCGCCGCACGTTCTAGAGAGGACCAGAATGGCCAACACCACTGCTCTGCGCGACACCGAGCCAGCCCCCGGCGAGAAGATCGATGACGAGTACATCCATCACGATCACATCGGCCACGGCTCCACTCCCGCGGCCTGGGCGCTCAGCCTCACCATCATCGTCGGCTCGATCATCGCCGGCCTGGGCATGGTCCTGCAGATCTGGATCCTGGTCTGGATCTCGATCCTCTTCATCCCGCTCGCCCTCACTCTCGGTGTGGTGCTCAAGGCCAAGGGCTATGGCGTGGAGATGGACTCCAACGCGGTGCTCAAGCAGCACGAGAGCGCCCGCGACCACCAGGGCCCGGCCACCACGGACAACTCCCGCGGCGGCCAGGACCAGCGGCGGTCAGAAACCGCAGCTCGCTGAATGGTGACCGTCCTCGACTCGATCATCGCCGGAGTCCGCGAAGACCTCCAGGAGCGCCGCGCCGCGATCTCGCATGAGCAGATCGTGGCAGCAGCGGCCGCCGCGCCCCCCGCGCTGGATGCCCACGCGGCGCTGCTCGCCGGGCGCGACGACCCGCACGGCGTGCGGATCATCGCCGAGGTCAAGCGGTCCTCACCCTCCAAGGGTGCCCTGGCCGAGATCCCCGATCCGGCGCGGCTCGCGAAGTCCTATCAGGACGGCGGGGCCGCTGTGATCAGCGTCCTCACCGAGGCCCGACGCTTCAACGGAAGCCTGGCAGACCTGGACGCGGTGCGCGCCGCCGTCGAGATCCCGGTGCTGCGCAAGGACTTCATGGTCGACTCCTACCAGTTCTACGAGGCCCGCGCCCACGGCGCCGACCTCGTGCTGCTGATCGTCGCAGCACTCGATGACGACCAGCTGCGCGACTTCCTGACCCTGACCCACGAACTGGGCATGGAGGCCCTGGTCGAGGCGCACACCGAGGAGGAGATCGCCCGGGCCGTCGCGCTGGGCGCCAAGATCGTCGGAGTCAACGTGCGCAACCTCAAGACCCTGGAGGTCGACGTCGCGCACTATGCCACGATGGCCCAGCACCTGCCAGCCTCAGTGGTGCGGATCGCCGAGTCCGGGGTCACCTCCGCCCGCGAGGTCGCCGACTACGCCGCACAGGGTGCCGACGCCGTGCTGGTCGGCGAAGCCCTGGTGAAGGACGGCGCACCGGAGACCGCGCTGCGCAGCTTCCGCGCGGCGAGCCTGGTCTGACTCAGCACCCGCGCAGCATGACCCGGGAGCCCACCCCAGAGCCTGCACCCCTGGGCACCCACCACCTGAGCTTCATACACTGAGCCGACCAGCTGAGGCTGACCGGCGGAGATCATCGAGGAGAGACCATGAGCGCTCCAGCTGAAGAGACGCGGAAGTATCGCGACCACGAAGGGCCCTACTTCGGGAACTTCGGGGGACGCTGGATGCCGGAATCTCTCGTCGCAGCCCTCGACGAGGTCGAGCAGACCTTCCGCGAGGCCAAGCAGGATCCGGAGTTCCTCGCCGAGTTCCACCGCCTCGGCCGGGACTACACCGGACGCCCCTCGCTGCTGACCGAGGTCCCCCGCTTCGCCGCCCAGGCCGGCCGCGCCCGGATCTTCCTCAAGCGCGAGGACCTCAACCACACCGGCTCGCACAAGATCAACAACGTGCTCGGGCAGGCGCTGATCGCCAAGCGCATGGGCAAGACCCGGCTGATCGCCGAGACCGGGGCCGGCCAGCACGGCGTCGCCACCGCCACCGCCGCCGCCCTGATGGGCATGGACTGCGTGGTCTACATGGGCTCCGAGGACACCCGCCGACAGGCGCTGAACGTGGCCCGGATGCGGCTGCTCGGCGCCGAGGTGGTCCCGGTGGATCACGGCGCCAAGACCTTGAAGGATGCGATCAACGAGGCGCTGCGCGACTGGGTCGCCTCGGTGGAGCACACCCACTACCTGCTGGGCACCGTCGCCGGGCCGCACCCGTTCCCCGAGATGGTCCGCTGGTTCCACCAGGTCATCGGCGACGAGGCCCGCGAGCAGATCCTCGCCATGGAGGGACGCCTGCCCGACGTCGTCGCCGCATGCGTCGGCGGCGGTTCCAACGCGATGGGCCTCTTCCACGGCTTCCTGGACGACCCGGAGGTCGCCCTCTACGGCTTCGAGGCCGGCGGCGACGGGGTCGAGACCGGCCGGCACGCCTCGGCCATCACGCTCGGCCGCTCCGGGGTGCTGCACGGTGCCCGCTCCTTCCTGATGCAGGACGAGGACGGCCAGACGGTGGACTCGCACTCGATCTCCGCCGGCCTGGACTACCCCTCGGTCGGCCCCGAGCACGCCTACCTCGCCGAGATCGGACGGGCCACCTACGAACCGGTCACCGACTCCGAGTGCATGGCCTCCTTCGAGATGCTCTGCCGCACCGAGGGCATCATCCCCGCCATCGAGTCGGCCCACGCGCTGGCCGGCGCCGCCCGGCTCTCCCGCAGCTGGGGTGAGGACGGGGAAGGCAAGATCATCATGATCAATCTCTCCGGGCGCGGCGACAAGGACGTGGAGACCGCCGCTGAATGGTTCCGGATGCTTCCGGGCCAGGAGAACGACCCGGTGGCCGAGACCGAGACCGCAGAGAATACCGGGGATGAGAGCCCGTCCCCGGCACCCGAGACGGGAGTCCAGGCATGAGCACCGAAGCCACCCACACGGGGTCCGCCACCCAGGCCCCGAACACCGATGCCCCGAACACCGATGCCCCGAACCCGCAGGCGCCGAAGACCGCGTCCAAGACCGCCGACGCCATCGAGGCGGCCCGCGCCCAGGGCCGGGCCGCGTTCATCGGCTATCTTCCCGCCGGCTACCCGGACAAGGAGACCTCCATCGCGGCGGCCATCGAGCTGGCCCGCAACGGCGCCGACGTGATCGAGATCGGCGTGCCCTATTCCGATCCCGTGATGGACGGCCCGGTCATCCAGCAGGCCACCACCGAGGTGCTGGCCCGCGGGTTCAAGCTGCCGGAGGTCTTCGAGATCGTGGAAGCCGTGGTCAAGGCCACCGATGCCGCGGTCCTGGTGATGACCTACTACAACCTGATCGACCGGATGGGCGCGGAGGAGTTCGCGCGTCGACTGGCCGAGGTCGGCGGCGCCGGCGCGATCACCCCGGATCTGATCCCCGATGAGGGCCGCGAGTGGATCGCGGCCACCGAGAAGCACGGACTCGACCGGGTCTTCCTCACCGCACCGACCTCCTCGCCCGAGCGGGTCGCGCAGATCGTCTCCGCCTCGCGCGGGTTCGTCTACGGCGTCTCCGTGATGGGGGTGACCGGTGCCCGCGATCAGGTCTCCGACGCCGCCGAGCGCGTGGTCACCGCCGCCCGCGGCGCAGGCGCCGAGCGGGTCTGTGTCGGACTCGGGGTCTCCACCCGGGCCCACGTCGAGGAGATCGGCCGCTACGCCGACGGCGTCATCGTCGGCACCGCCCTGGTCGTGGCGCTGCGTGACGGCGGACCTGCCGCTGTGGCAGCCCTGACCGCCGAGCTCACGGGAGCCGAGACGGCTCGATGACCCAGCGGACGCCGGCGCGGACTCGGATCCGGGAGAGCTTCAACTCCCGGACCGTCTTCATCCTGGCGGCCGTCGGCTCTGCGGTGGGACTGGGCAACATCTGGCGGTTCCCCTATGTGACCTATGAGAACGGCGGCGGGGCGTTCCTGATCCCGTATCTGATCGCGCTGCTCACCGCCGGGCTGCCGATCCTGCTCTTCGACTACGCCCTGGGCCACCGGTTCCGCGGGTCCCCGCCGCTGGCCTTCAAGCGGCTGCACCGGCACGCCGAGCCGATCGGCTGGCTCCAGGTGGGCATCTGCTTCCTGATCTCCATCTACTACGCCGCGATCATCGCCTGGGCCGCGATGTACACCTGGTACTCCTTCACCCAGGCCTGGGGCGACGACGCCGAGAGCTTCTTCTTCACCGAATACCTCCAGTACGACGGCGCAGGCGCCGATGGCTCCGGACTCTCGGTGGACTTCGTCGCGCAGGTCGGCTGGCCGCTGATCGCCGTCTGGGTGGTGCTGCTGGTCGCCCTGGCACTCGGCGTGCGCCGCGGGATCGCCCGCGTCTCGATCTACGGCATCCCGGTGCTCTTCGTGATGTTCCTGATCCTGGTCGGCTACTCGCTGACCCTCGACGGCGCGCTCACCGGGCTCAACGCCCTGTTCACCCCGGACTGGAGCGCGCTGACCAGCGGGACCGTCTGGATCCAGGCCTACGGGCAGATCTTCTTCAGCCTCTCGGTGGGCTTCGGCATCATGATCACCTACGCCTCCTACCTGAAACGGAAGTCCAATGCCACCGGCTCCGGCCTGGTCGTCGGGTTCGCGAACTCCTCCTTCGAGCTGCTCGCCGCCATCGGCGTCTTCTCCGCGCTGGGCTTCATCGCCGTCGCCGCGAACACCGCGGTCGAGGAGGTCGCCACCTCCGGGCTCGGGCTGGCCTTCGTCGCCTTCCCGACGATCATCAGCGAGGCGCCCGCCTCGGCCCTGCTCGGCGTGCTCTTCTTCGGCTCGCTGACCCTGGCCGGGATCACGTCGCAGATCTCGGTGCTGGAGGTCGCCATCTCGTCGGTGAAGGACAAGACCGGCTGGTCCCGACCGGTGACGGTCGCGCTCGTCGGAGGCTCCAGCGCGCTGGTCTCCGTGGTGCTGCTCGGCGGAGTCTCCGGGCTCACGGTGCTCGACGTGATCGACGCCTTCTCCAACAACATCGGCATCGTCGCCGCGGCCTTCATCGCGGTGCTGGCCGTCACCTGGGGCTTCCGCCGGCTCGACGTGCTGGCCGACGGGATGAACGCCTACGGCTCGATCAAGCTGGGATTCATCTGGAAGTCCCTGATCGGAGTGGTCCTCCCGCTGGTCCTGGGTGTGCTGCTGGTCATGGACATCCGGACCAAGGTCACCGAGGGCTACGGCGGGTTCGACACCTGGGTGGTGATGACCTTCGGCTGGGGCGCCCTGGGCTTCGTGGTGGTGGCCGCCGTGGTGCTGACCGCCCTGCCCTGGCGAACCGACTCCGCGCTGCATGCCGAGGTGCTCGAGGAAGAGCCTGACTCCGAGCCCGCGGCTCACATCGAGAATTCCGCCCACCGAAGAGGAGCCCGAGACTGATGGAGACCGACGCGCTGATCATGATGATCGTGGCCCTGGTGACGGTCTGGGGCGGACTCGTCGCCGCCGTCGTCCATCTCAGGCGGAACCCCGACAGCTCCTAGCGGCCGCCGCGCCTGCTGGTCGCACTCGCCAGCCCCAGGCCATAGACTGCACCGGATCACGAATTCAGCCCGTCCCCAGCTCAGCCGGGGGAGGGTGACTCACCCCGCGAAAGGACACCGTGTCTTACACTTCCAGTCCGGTCAGCGCCCTGCAGACCGCCGCTGAGGCCACCGCCTCGGCGACGGCGCAGATCAGCGCAGCCTTCCCCGCCCCGCCCACAGACGGGATTGACCTCGTCGGACCGCTGCGGATCGGGTTCTACGGTCTGGCGATCGGTCTGGGCATCCTGGTGGCGTACTTCGTCGCCAGCAGGCTCTGGAAGTCCCGCGGCGGAAGCCCCGAGAATGTGTTCGACGCGCTCATCTGGGCCGTGCTGCTGGGCATCGTGGGCGGTCGGCTCTATCACGTCATCACCTCCCCGGACGCCTACTTCGGCGAGGGCGGCGACCTCTCGCTGATCCCGCAGGTCTGGCTCGGCGGCCTCGGCATCGTCGGCGCCGTGGCGCTGGGCGCCGTCGGCGTCTGGTTCGCCTGCCGTCGCTACGGGATGAAGTTCGGCGCCTTCGCCGACGCCCTCGTACCTGGTGTGATCCTGGCCCAGGCCATCGGACGCTGGGGCAACTGGTTCAACCAGGAGCTCTACGGAGCCCCCACCAACCTGCCCTGGGGCCTGGAGATCGACACCAGCCAGCGCCACCAGGCGCCGCCGCTGGGCGCCGGGGAGAGCACGCTGTTCCACCCCACCTTCCTCTACGAGAGCCTCTGGAACCTGATCGGCTTCTTCCTGCTCATCGCGCTCTACCGCCGGTTCGCCGTGAAGCAGGGACTCCTGGTCTGGACCTACGTGGCCTACTACTCGCTGGGCCGCTTCTGGATCGAGTCGCTGCGCATCGACGAGATGACCAAGTCCACCCAGTGGATCAACCTCTTCGGCCTGGAATGGCGACTGAACATGTGGATGTCGGTGTTCCTCTTCGTCCTGGCGCTGGCCATGATGATCTGGCTCTGGACCCGCCGTCCGCGCACCGAGGCGGCACTGGCCGAGGAGCTGGAGATCTACCGCCCCGGACAGGGTCCGCGCGGATCTGAGGACCACGCCGCGCTTGCCGCCGCGACCACCGGTGATTCCGCCCTGGGCGAGACCGACGACGACGCCGGCGCGGTCAAGACCTCCACGAAGACCAGCGCCGCGACCTCCACCGAGACCAGCGCTGCGACCTCCACCGAGGCCAGCACGGAGACCCCGGTCGGGGATGAATCGGGCGAGGCGGCGCCGGACGCCACTGAGGCGGACAGTCCCAGATCCTGAGATCGGACTTGCAACCCGCAGGTCCGAGTTGGAAGATTGGTCTCATCCCCTGGTGTCAGCGGGAGGACCACGACGGCGGCGCGCCGACCAACCCGCGTCGTCGCAGTCACGCGCCGGGACACACCCCGTAGAGCGCGCAGGTCACATACGACGCTGCGTCATGCAGGACTGAAGACCGACGGAACACTGAAGACTTGATTGCCGACCGGGACGCACAGTTCCGAAGACCTGGCAGAATGAGCTCAGACTCCGTGCACCATAGAAGGGGCCGATGATGTCCCCTCCCCATGAAACGTCCGCATGCGGAGGAAGGAAGACCTTCATGTCTACTCCCGGATCACCAGGGTTCGAGGCAGCTGCCACAGCAGGCTCGCCCCAGATCATGAGTCCCTATCAGCGCTTTGCCGCCTTCCCTGAGAAGGCTGGTCTCTACGACCCGGCCAACGAGCACGAGAACTGCGGCATGGCCGCGGTGGCCACGCTGCGCGGAGTCCCCGGCCACGACATCGTGGACCACGCCCTCGTGGCGCTGCGCAACCTCGAGCACCGCGGTGCCGTGGGCGGCGACGTGGGCACCGGCGACGGCGCCGGACTGCTCACCCAGATCCCCGACGAGTTCTTCCGTGCGGTCACCGAGTTCGAGCTGCCGCCGATGGGGGAGTACCTCGCCGGCACCGCGTTCCTGCCGCAGTCACCCGCTGAGCGCGAGCAGATGTGTGCCAGCTTCGGCGAGCTCGCCGAGGAGCAGGGCCTCTCCGTCCTGGGCTGGCGCGACGTCCCCGTGGACGCCTCGATGATCGGCACCCTGGCCAAGGAGTCCATGCCGTACTTCCGGCAGGTCTTCATCGGCTTCGCCCCGGAAGACTCCATGGCCTACCAGGAGTCCGCCTCCGGCACGCTGGATCAGCGCGGCTGGCGGCTGCGCAAGCGCGGGCAGAACCGGCTCGGCGTCTACTTCCCCTCGCTGTCCTCGAAGACCATCACCTATAAGGGGATGCTCACCACCGCGCAGCTGGAGCCCTTCTTCCCGGACCTCTCCGACGAGCGGTACAAGACCACGCTGGGCATCGTGCACTCCCGCTTCTCCACCAACACCTTCCCCTCCTGGCCGCTGGCCCAGCCGCTGCGCAACATCGCGCACAACGGTGAGATCAACACCGTCAAGGGCAACCGCAACTGGATGCGCGCCCGGCAGTCGGTCATGGCCTCGGAGCTGCTCGGCGAGGACCCGGAGTCGCTGTTCCCGATCTGCACCCCCGGCGCCTCGGACTCGACCAGCTTCGACGAGGCCGCCGAGCTGCTGATGCTCTCCGGCCGTCCGCTGGCCCAGTCGATGCGCATGATGATCCCCGAGGCCTGGGAGAACCACGAGACCATGGACCCCGGTCTGCGGGCGTTCTACCAGTACCACGCACAGCTCATGGAGGCCTGGGACGGTCCCGCCGCGATCGCCTTCACCGACGGTCGCCAGGTCGGTGCGATGCTCGACCGCAACGGCCTGCGTCCGGCCCGCTACTGGGTCACCGACGACGGCCTCGTCGTGATGTCCTCCGAGGTCGGCGTCCTGGACCTCGAGCCCTCCTCGATCGTGCGCAAGGGCCGGGTCGCCCCGGGCATGATGCTGCTGCTCGACACCGTCGAGGGCCGGATCATCGAGGACGAGGAGATCAAGGCTGAGCTCGCCTCCTCGGCACCCTGGGCCGACTGGGTCCAGGAGAACCTGGTGAAGCTCGCCGACCTCCCGGAGCGGCTGCACGTGCGCCACCCCTCGGAGTCGGTCCGGCTGCGCCAGCAGACCTTCGGCTACACCCACGAGGAGCTGCGCGTGCTCATCGGCCCGATGGCCACCGCCGGCGCCGAGCCGCTGGGCGCCATGGGCACCGACACCCCCATCGCGGTGCTCGCCGACCGGCCCCGGCTGCTCTTCGACTACTTCGTGCAGACCTTCGCCCAGGTGACCAACCCGCCGCTGGACGCGATCCGCGAGGAGCTGGTGACCTCCCTCGGGCTGCACATCGGCCCCAACGGGAACCTGCTCAGCAACGAACAGGTCCGCTCCCGGCAGGTCGCGCTGGATTTCCCGGTGATCAACAACGACGAGCTCGCCAAGATCGCCAACATCCGCAACGACGACGGCGCGAAGATCGCCCTGAAGGTCCGCGCGCTCTACCGCGCCGGATCCAAGGAGGAGGAGCTGCGCCAGCGGATCCGTGAGATCTGCGAGAAGGTCTCCGCCGCGGTCAACCGCGGGGTCAGCTACATCGTGATCTCCGATCGCGACTCCAACGCCCAGTGGGCGCCGATCCCGTCGCTGCTGATGCTCTCCGCGATCCACCACCACCTGCTGAAGTCGGCCAACCGGACCAAGGTCTCGCTGGTCGTCGAAGCCGGTGACGTGCGCGAGGTCCACCACGTGGCCTGCCTGATCGGCTACGGCGCCGCCGCGGTGAACCCCTACCTGGCCATGGAGACTGCCGAGGACATGGTCCGTCGCGGCGAGCTCACCGCGGTCAACGAGGAGCAGGCGGTGCACAACCTGCTCACCGCGCTGGGCAAGGGCGTGCTGAAGATCATGTCCAAGATGGGCATCTCCACCGTCGCCTCCTACTGCGGCGCGCAGACCTTCGAAGCCGTGGGCCTGGCGCAGAACGTCGTGGACCAGTACTTCTCCGGCACCCACTCGCCGATGGGCGGCGTCGGGCTCGACGTGCTCTCCGCCGAGACCCTGGAGCGGCACTCCCGCGCCTACCCGGCCGACGGCAACGACCTCGGTCGCGGCAACGAGCTCGAGATCGGCGGCGAATACCAGTGGCGCCGTGAGGGCCCGCCGCACCTGTTCAACCCGCAGACCATCTTCAAGCTGCAGCACTCCACCAAGACCCGGCGCTACGACATCTTCAAGCAGTACTCCAAGTATGTCGACGACCAGTCCGAGGAGCTGCTGACCCTGCGCGGGCTCTTCAAGCTGAGCTCCGACCGGCAGCCGGTGCCCATCGAAGAGGTCGAGTCCGTCGCCGAGATCGTCAAGCGGTTCAACACCGGGGCGATGAGCTACGGCTCCATCTCCCAGGAGGCCCACGAGACCCTCGCGATCGCGATGAACCGGCTCGGCGGACGCTCCAACACCGGTGAGGGCGGCGAGCACCCGGCCCGCCTGGAGGACCCCGAGCGGCGCTCGGCGGTCAAGCAGATCGCGTCCGGACGCTTCGGCGTCACCAGCCAGTACCTGACCCACGCCGATGACCTGCAGATCAAGATGGCCCAGGGAGCCAAGCCCGGTGAGGGCGGCCAGCTCATGGGCAAGAAGGTCTACCCCTGGGTGGCCGAGACCCGGCACTCCACCCCCGGCGTCGCGCTGGTCTCACCCCCGCCGCACCACGACATCTACTCCATCGAGGACCTGGCCCAGCTGATCTTCGACCTCAAGCGCGCCAACACCGGCGCCCGGGTCCACGTGAAGCTGGTCTCGCTGCACGGAGTCGGCACCGTCGCGGCCGGCGTGACCAAGGCCAAGGCCGACGTCGTGCTGATCTCCGGGCACGACGGCGGCACCGGCGCCTCCCCGCTGAACTCGCTCAAGCACGCGGGCACCCCCTGGGAGCTCGGGCTGGCCGAGGCGCAGCAGACGCTGATGCTCAACGGGCTGCGCGAACGCGTCACCGTGCAGGTCGACGGGCAGCTCAAGACCGGACGCGACGTGATCATCGCCGCGCTGCTCGGCGCCGAGGAATACGGCTTCGCCACCGCCCCGCTGGTGGTCTCGGGCTGCATCATGATGCGCGTGTGCCACCTGGACACCTGCCCGGTCGGCGTCGCCACCCAGAACCCGGTGCTGCGCGACCGCTACACCGGCCAGGCCGACCACGTGGTGAACTTCTTCGAGTTCGTCGCCCAGGAGGTCCGGGAATACCTGGCCGAGCTGGGCTTCCGCACCCTGGACGAGGCCATCGGCCACGTCGACGCGATCGACATGGACGACGCGAAGCGGCACTGGAAGTCCTCCGGACTCGATCTCGGCGCCGTGCTGGACAGCTACGACCCCAACGACCCGGTGACCGCCTCGATGCTGCGCCGCACCCGCGGGCAGGACCACGAGCTGGAGAAGCACTTCGACATGGGCCTGATCCAGCTCGCCGGCTCCGCGATCACCCACGGCGAGAAGGTCCACATCGAGAAGAAGGTCATCAACACCGACCGCTCGGTGGGCACCATGCTCGGCCACGAGGTGACCAAGGCGCGGGGGCTCAAGACGCTGGAGAACAACACCATCGTCGTGGAGCTCACCGGTGAGGCCGGACAGTCCCTCGGGGCCTTCCTGCCCCACGGGATCACCCTGCACCTCTCCGGGGACGCCAACGACTACGTCGGCAAGGGACTCTCCGGCGGGCGGATCATCGCCCACCCGGACCCTGAAGCTCCGCTGGTGGCAGAGCAGAACGTCATCGCCGGCAACGTGATCGGCTACGGCGCCACCGCCGGCGAGATGTTCCTGCGCGGCCAGGTCGGCGAACGCTTCCTGGTCCGCAACTCCGGGGCCACCGCGGTGGTCGAAGGCATCGGCGACCACGGCTGTGAGTACATGACCGGCGGCCAGGCGCTGATCCTGGGCCCCACCGGCCGCAACTTCGGAGCCGGCATGTCCGGAGGCACCGCGTTCCTGCTGGACTTCGACGAGCAGAAGGTCAACTCACAGGCCCACCGCAACGGTGACCTGCTGCTGCTCGAGCCCGACGAGGAGGATCGCGCGATCATCGGCGACCTGCTGCGCCGGCACCATGAGGAGACCGGCAGCGCTGTGGCCGAGGCCCTGCTGCAAGACCCTGAGAAGACCTACTCGCGGATCACCAAGGTGCTCCCGCGCGACTACGACGCCGTGCTGCGCGCCCGTTCCAGCGCCCTCGACGAGGGCCTGGATCCCAACGGGGACGCCGTATGGCAGAAGATTCTGGAGGCGACCCGTGGCTGATCCGCGTGGATTTCTAAAGCATCGAGAGCGCCAGGACCGGCCCTCTCGTCCCGTCCCGGTGCGCATCATGGATTTCAGCGAGGTCTATGACCGCAATGAGCGCGGCATCGTGCAGACCCAGGCGAGCCGCTGCATGGACTGCGGCGTCGCGTTCTGCCACACCGGCTGCCCGCTCGGGAACCTGATCCCGGAGTGGAACGACCTGATCTGGCGCGACCAGTGGGAGGAGGCCTCCTCCCGGCTGCACATGACCAACAACTTCCCGGAGTTCACCGGGCGGATCTGCCCGGCCCCCTGTGAGACCTCCTGCGTGCTGAGCATCAACCAGCCCGCCGTGACGATCAAGCAGTCCGAGGTCTCGATCGCGGACGAGGCGATCGCCCGCGGCTACGTGGAACCGGTGCTGCCCCAGCGGCTCACCGGCAAGACCGTCGCCGTGGTGGGCTCCGGCCCGGCCGGCCTCGCCGCCGCCCAGCAGCTCACCCGCGCCGGGCACACCGTGGCGGTCTACGAGCGCGACGACCGGCTCGGCGGGCTGCTGCGCTACGGCATCCCGGACTTCAAGATGGAGAAGCACCACGTCGAGTTCCGCATCGACCAGATGCGCGCCGAGGGCACCCGCTTCTACACCTCCACCGAGATCGGCTCCGACATCACCTGGGACGCCCTGGAAGCCAGCTATGACGCGGTCATCCTGGCCACCGGCGCCATGGTCCCGCGCGATCTGGGCATCACCGGGCGCGAGCTGCACGGGGTCCACTTCGCCATGGAGTACCTGGTGCAGTCCAACAAGGTCACCTCCGGGGATCAGGTCGAGGACCAGATCCGCGCGGACGGCAAGCACGTCGTCGTCCTCGGCGGCGGCGACACCGGTGCCGACTGCATCGGCACCGCGCACCGCCACGGCGCCGCCTCGGTGACCACCCTCGCGATCGGCAAGGAGCTCCCCTCGGATCGCCCCGATCACGAGCCCTGGCCGATGGACCCCCGGGTCTTCGAGCTGACCAGCGCCGATGAAGAGGGCGGGGAGCGCAGCTACCTGGCCTCCACCGTGGAGTTCCTCGCGGACTCCAACGGTCAGGTGCGCGCCCTGAAGGTCGCCGAGACCCAGTACAACCCCGACGGCTCCCGCTCGCCGAAGCCCGGTTCGGAGCGCGAGATCCCCGCCGATCTGGTGCTGCTGGCGCTGGGCTTCACCGGCGCGGAGTCCGACACGCTCACCGAGCAGCTCTCGCTGGAGTTCGACAAGCGCGGGAACATCACCCGGGCCGAGGACTACCAGACTTCGATGGAGGGCGTCTTCGCCATCGGTGATGCCGGACGCGGGGCCTCCCTGGTCGTCTGGGCCATCGCCGAAGGCCGTGCGGCAGCCGCGAAGGTGGACGAATACCTCGAAGGCGCGACCAGGCTCCCCGCCCCGGTCAAGCCCTCGGATCGTGCGATTTCGCTCACAGGCTGACTGTTATAGGCTCGAACACGTTCAATCCTGGTCCAGTGTCGTGCCAGTCCATCAACTCGCTTATCAGCACAATAGATAGGACAAGGTGAGACATGAGACACGCCAAGATCGTCGCCACATTCGGCCCCGCCACTGCAGGCTATGAGATGACCCGCAAGCTCGTGGAGGCCGGTGTCGACGTCGCCCGGGTGAACATGAGCCACGGCGACTACAGCGTCCACGAGGACACCTACAACACCGTCCGCGAGGTCTCCAAGGACCTGCGCCGCGCCGTCGGCATCTTCGCCGACCTGCAGGGCCCGAAGATCCGGCTCGGCCGCTTCATCGAGGGCGAGCACACCCTCGAGGTCGGCGACCGCTTCACCATCACCATCGACGACATCCAGGGCACCAAGGACCGGTGCTCAACGACGTTCAAGGGCCTGCCCGGGGACGTCAACGTCGGTGACACCCTGCTGATCGACGACGGCAAGGTCTCGCTGCGCGCCCTGGAGGTCACCGACACCGATGTCCTCACCGAGGTCACCGTGCCCGGCAAGGTCTCGAACAACAAGGGCATCAACCTGCCCGGCGTCGCCGTGTCAGTGCCCGCGATGTCCGAGAAGGACGAAGAGGATCTCCGCTGGGCGCTGCGCACCGGATTCGACATGGTCGCGCTGTCCTTCGTCCGTGACGCCGCAGACATCGAAGCCGTGCACCGGATCATGGACGAGGAGGGACGCCGCGTCCCGGTCATCGCCAAGGTCGAGAAGCCCCAGGCGGTGGAGGCGCTGCAGGACATCGTCGACGCCTTCGACGCCGTCATGGTCGCCCGCGGCGACCTCGGCGTGGAGCTGCCGCTGGAAGAGGTCCCGTTGGTGCAGAAGCGCGCCGTGGAGCTCGCCCGCCGCTGGGCCAAGCCGGTCATCGTCGCCACCCAGGTGCTGGAATCCATGATCGACAGCCCCCGGCCGACCCGCGCGGAGGCCTCCGACTGCGCCAACGCGGTGCTCGACGGCGCCGATGCGGTCATGCTCTCCGGCGAGACCTCCGTGGGCCAGTTCCCGGTGGAGACCGTGGAGACCATGTCCCGGATCATCGAGACCACCGAGACCAAGGGCCTGAGCCGGATCCCCGAGCTGGGCACCAAGCCCAAGACCCGCGGCGGTGCGATCACCCGCGCCGCCAAGGAGATCGCGGACCAGCTCGACATCGAGCACCTGACCACCTTCACCCGGTCCGGCGACTCCGCCCGGAGGCTCTCCCGGCTGCGCCCGAAGCAGAACATCTTCGCGTTCACCCATGTCGAGCACACGCACAACATCCTGACCCTGTCCTGGGGCGTGCAGCCACGCTGGGTGGAGTTCGTCACCCACACCGACACCATGACCGCCCAGGTGGACAAGCTGCTGCTCGAGGAGAGCACCGCCGAACTCGGACAGCTCGTCGTGATCGCCGCCGGTTCCCCTCCAGGACAGGCCGGGACCACCAACATGGTCAAGGTCCACCGGATCGGTGACCTGCACGATGCCAACGACATCGAGACCCTGCGCCGCGGCGACACCGCCCCGGCGAACAAGGAGCCTGTCGGACCCTGGCCCGCGGCCAGCGCCTCCAGCCCGTCCTAGTTGTAAGAGGGCGTGACGTTATTGACACCGATCGGGACCAGTGAGGCCGGCGGCATCTCACCACAGGCAGTATGAGGACGATGGACTCTTCTATGTCTGTCAAGCAACGAGTGGGATCCTGTGGGAGTTTTCCAGGGCACGGTAGATCCGGCGGGCGAGGTATCGCTTGAGGCAGCGTCGGATCTCCTTGTTGGTGAGCCCTTCAGCCCGACGTTTGGCGACGTAGGCACGTGTCTCAGGATTGTGGGCCATGAGGGCGACCGTG
>NZ_PVTY01000012.1 GCF_003003175.1 Nesterenkonia sandarakina
CCATAGACCGCTTCGTTGCGGTGACGCCGGTGGCAGCGCGTGGAGTGATCCGCGATACAGCTATGAGCAGCCAGTCCCACCCCTGGTGATGCTCGATCCTAGACACGCGGGAACGCTCCTGCCGAACATCCCGTCCTGCGGTAACCAACCCGCGTATATCAGTCTGACCGCGCGTCGTTTCTGACACGCTCACCGACCGATCCGCAGCGAAGCACGAGGCGCCCGCCCCCTCCACGGGGACGGGCGCCTCATCCTGCCTCTTGACAAACTGCAACTACATATCAGCTGTGCGCCGGGATGATCTTCTCGTTCTGCTGGGCGTGGTGGCAGGCGGCGAGCTGGGCGATCTGACCTCGCGAGATCAGCTCCGGCTCCTGGGTCGCGCAGATCTCGGTGGCCTTCCAGCAGCGGGTGCGGAAGCGGCAGCCCGAGGGCGGGTTCGCCGGGTTCGGCGGGTCGCCCTGGAGCACGATCTGCTCACGCGCCCCACGCAGGGTCGGATCCGGCAGCGGCACGGCGGAGAGCAGCGCCTGGGTGTAGGGGTGCGCCGGGCCGGTGTAGATCTCGTCCTGGGTGCCCAGCTCCGCGAGCTTGCCCAGGTACATGACCCCGACCCGGTCGGAGATGTGCCGGACCACCGAGAGGTCGTGGGCGATGAAGATGTAGCTGAGCCCGAACTCCTTCTGCAGGTCGTCGAGCAGGTTCATCACCTGCGCCTGGACCGAGACGTCCAGAGCCGAGACGGGTTCGTCGCAGATGATCACGTCGGGGTTCAGGGCCAGGCCGCGGGCGATCCCGATGCGCTGACGCTGTCCGCCGGAGAACTGGTGCGGGTAGCGGTTGATGTGCTCGGGGTTCAGACCGACCAGGTCCAGGAGCTCCTTGACCCGGTTGCGGATACCCTGTCTGGGCTTCTCCTCCGGGTGCAGCTTGAACGGCTCGGCGATGATGTCACCGACCGACATGCGCGGGTTCAGCGAGGTGTAGGGGTCCTGGAAGATGATCTGGATCTTGCGCCGCAGCCGGCGCAGCTCATCGCCTTTGACTGAGAGGAAGTCCTCGCCGCGGAACTTCACGGTCCCGGCGTCGGGCTCCTCCAGGCGCATCAGCAGCTTCGCCAGGGTGGACTTCCCGCAGCCGGACTCCCCGACGATGCCGAGGGTCTCGCCCTCGCGCAGGTTGAAGCTCACCCCGTCGACGGCCTTGACGGCTCCGACCTTGCGCTGGAACACGATGCCCTGGGTGATCGGGAAGTGCTTGACCAGGCCGTCGACCTCGAGCACCGAAGGTTTGTCGGCGAACGGGTCCACAGCGGCAGTGGGAACAGACAGGCTCATTCTGGTGCCTCCTCAGAGCCGGCGATCATCCCGGCGCCGGTGGGTGATGGGCGCCGGGTGCGGGTGGCGGTGCCGGCGTAGACGTCCTCGGCGTAGTGGCATGCCGAGAGGTGGCCCTCGGCGACGAGCCGCAGCTCGGGGCGTTCCGTGGTGCAGCGGTCGGTGGCGAACTCGCAGCGCGGATTGAACGGGCAGCCCGAGGGCATGTCCGTCAGCGACGGCGGAAGTCCGGAGATCGCGCGCAGGCGCCCGCCCTCGTCGTCGATCCTGGGGATGGAGTTCAGCAGCCCCTGGGTGTAGGGGTGTCCCGGCTTCCCATAGATCTCGTAGACGTCGGCCGCCTCCATCACCCGTCCGGAGTACATCACGGCGATCTTGTCCGCCACGTCGGCGACCACACCGAGGTCATGGGTGATCAGGATCAGGCCCATGTTGAACTCGGTCTGCAGATCCTTCAGCAGCCGCATCACCTGGGCCTGGACGGTGACGTCCAGCGCGGTGGTGGGCTCATCGGCGATCAGCACATCGGGGTCCAGGGCGATGGCCATCGCGATCATGATGCGCTGGCGCATGCCGCCGGAGAACTGGTGCGGGAAGTCTCCGGCACGCTCCTCGGCGCCGGGGATCCCCACGCGCTGCATCATCTCCACGGCCTTGGCCCTGGCCTCCTTGCGCTTCATCCCGCGGTGGACGCGGAACATCTCGGCGATCTGCCAGCCGACCGGCAGCACCGGGTTCAGCGAGGACAGCGCGTCCTGGAAGATCATCGCGATCTTGCGGCCGCGCAGCTTCCGCCGCGACTCCTCGTCCATGGTCAGCAGGTCCTCGCCGCGGTAGCGGATCTCGCCGCCGGCGATGCGACCGGGCGGCATGTCGAGGATGCCCATGATGGTCTGCGCGGTCACGGACTTGCCGGAGCCGGACTCGCCCAGGATCGCGAGGGTCTCCCCCGCGTGCAGGGTGAAGTTCAGTCCGTTGATCGCCTTGGCGACGCCGGCCTTGGTGCGGAACTCCACCTGAAGGTCCTTGACCTCCAGCAGGGGCGCGTCACCGGGCCGGGTTCCCGGGGTGAACCCGGTCGAGGTCTGGGATTCAGTCATGAGATCCAGCCCTTCACTTCTTGGATTTGGGATCAAGGGCGTCGCGGATGGCGTCGCCCATGGTCATGAATGCGAACACGGTGAGTCCCACGAAGATCACCGGGAAGAGCAGCAGGTGCGGCACGGTCTGCAGGAACGGCTGTGCGTCCGAGAGCTGGAGGCCCCAGGAGATGGCAGGCAGCTGCAGGCCCACGCCGAGGAAGGTCAGCGTCGCCTCCGCGCCGATGATGATGCCGGTGAACACCGTGGCGTAGCCGATCACCGGTCCCAGCGAGTTCGGCAGGATGTGCCGGCGCATGATGGTGATCGGACCGGCGCCCAGGGCCCGGGCGGCGAGCACGAACTCGGAGTTGACCACTGAGATCACCGAGCCGCGCATCAGGCGCGTCATGGTGGGCCACATGAAGATGATCAGCACGAAGGCCACTTCGCGCACGCCGCGGGACTCCAACACGTTGAGGAAGACCAGCGCACCCAGGATATAGGGCACGGCGAAGACCATGTCGGTGATGCGGGAGATCACGGCGTCGACCCAGGAGCCGAAGTAGCCGGCGACCAGGCCCAGGACCACGGCGATGATGAAGGTGCCGATGGCCACGATGAAGCCGACGGCGATGGAGTTCCGTGCGCCGTAGATGACGCGGCTGTAGTAGTCGCAGCCCTGCACGTCGGTGCCGAACCAGTGCTCGGCGGAGGGCGACTGTCGGCTGCGTCCCAGCAGGCACTCGCGCGGATCGTTGTTGGTGAACAGCTGCGGGAAGAGCGCCATGCCCAGGAAGAGCACCAGCAGGACCGCGGAGACGATGAACCAGGGGTTCCTCCGCAGCGAGCGCCAGGCATCGGCGAGCAGGCTGGCTTCCTCGACCTTCTTGGTCTTGGACGTGGCGGAGCCTCCGACGGGCTCGATCGTCGAGTCGATCGGCTCCACCCGGGCTTCGGGGCGGTGTATCTCACTCATAACGGATCCTTGGGTCGAGAAGGCCATAGAGGAGATCAACGATCAGGTTGATCACCACGAAGAAGAGCACGAAGAGGGTCACGATGCCGACGACGACGGTGCCCTCCTGCCCCTGGATGGAGGCGAAGACCTGCTGGCCCAGCCCGGGGAGGTTGAAGATGGTCTCCACGATGATCGACCCGCCCAGCATGCTGGCCAGATCGGCGCCGATGAAGGTGACCGCGGGGATCAGCGAGTTGCGCAGTCCGTGCCGGGTGATCACCCGGGTCTGTTTCATGCCCTTGGCGGTGGCGGTGCGGACGTAGTCCGACTTCAGCGCGTCGAGCAGCTCACTGCGCACCAGTCGGGCCAGGATGCCGGTGGACACGGCGGCCATGGTCAGCGCAGGCAGGATGTAGCTGCTGATGCCGTTGTTCACGCCCGCGATCGGGAACCAGCCCAGATTGAGGCCGAAGATCAGCTGCAGCAGGAAGCCGATCACCAGCGTGGGCAGGGCCACCATGGTCACGGTGGAGACCTGGACGAATCGATCGAAGAACCGGTCGCGGTAGAGAGCGGCGAGGATGCCGGCGATGATGCCCATGATCGTCTGGATCACGAGCGTCACGAGTGCGAGCGTGGCGGTGACCGGCAGGCGCTGCTCGATGATGTCGGTCACCGGGCGGCCGTTGAAGGTCGAGCCGAAGTCCAGAGCGGTCACGATGCCCCAGATGTACTTGAAGTACTGGATCAGGAACGGGTCATCCAGGTTGTACTGCTCGCGCAGCGTCTCCCTGACGGCATCGCTCATCGGGCGATCTCCGGCCAGTGCCCGAATCGGGTCACCGGGAATGGCGAACACCAGTGCATAGACGATCAACGTGGAGATGAGGATGACCGGGATGAACTGGAGCAGACGCCGAATGATATAGCGGGTCATTGCTGTCCTTGTGGGTGCGGGCGGTGGCGCGGGTGCGCCGAGCGTCTATCTCGGCGGAGAGGTCTTCTCCACAGCCGAGGGCGACGCCGCGATCAATGATAGGGAGTCGTTCGGGAATTCCAGGAATCCACCGGCCGACATGCCAGAGGCGCGGCCTGCACGTTTTCACGCAGACCGCGCCTCTGACTGGTACCAGGATTACTCCTGGGTCACCACCACCTGCTCGAGGCGGGTGAAGGTGGCCTGATCCATGAAGAGGGACTCTCCATCGATCCGGTCGCTGTGCACCACCTGGTAGTTGGTGAACCACATCGGGATGACCGGCATGTCCTCCAGGAGGATCGCCTCGGCGTCGGTGTAGAGCCCGGCTGCGGCGTCGGGATCGGTCTCGGCGTTGGCCTGGCTGATCAGGGCATCGAACTCCTCGGAGGAGTAGTCCGCGTAGTTCGACGACGCTCCGGTGGAATAGATCGGCTCCATCGCATACTGCGCGCTGGGGTAGGACAGCGTCCAGCCCAGGCGGTACGGTCCGGTGATCGCCTCTTCGTCATGCAGACCGAGGTACTGAGCGAACTCGAGGGACTCGAAGGTGATGTCCTCGATGCCGAGGTTGTCGCGCCACTGGTTGGCCACAGCCTCGACCCAGTCCTCGTGACCTGCGCCGGAGTTGAAGTAGACGGTCAGCTCTTCCGGGCCGCCGGCCTCTTCGTAGAGGTCCGCGGCTGCCTCGGGATCGTACTGGCAGAACTCACAGGTGTTCTCGTTGCCCTCGATCAGGTCCGGGGGAATGATGTTCTCCGCCGGGGTCTGCGCGCCGTCGAAGATGTTGTCGATGATCAGTTCGCGATCGATCGCCATGGAGAGCGCGTGGCGCACATCGGCGTCCTGGAACTCCTCCTGGTAGAGCGGGAAGCCCAGGTAGGTGAAGGCCGAGGTGTCGAAGTCCTGCGCGTTGTCGCCGAAGTCGGCTTCCACGGTGGTGCGGCGGTTCGGCGGTGCGGCGTCGAGGATGTCGAGGTTGCCGGCCTGGACGTCCAGGTACGCGGTGTCGACCTCGGAGTAGATGCGCCATTCGATGCGCTCGGGAAGGCCGGGGTTCTCCCCGGCCCAGTCCTCGAAGCGGTTCACGGCGATCTGCTGGTCGTGCTCCCACTCGCCGTCCATCATGTAGCGACCGTTGCCGACCGGGGCCTGCTCGAAGGCTTCGATGTCGTCGTAGGCCACCGAGGGCATCGGGTAGAACGCGGTGTAGGTCAGCATGTCGGGCAGCGGGGAGAAGGGCTCGGTGAGCTCGATCTCGAGGGTGTAGTCGTCGACTGCTCGGACGCCTTCCATCTCCTCGGCATCGCCGTCGACGACCTCCTGGTAGCCCAGGAAGTTGTCGAAGAAGTTCGCGCTCTGCTGCGCGTTGTCCGGATCCACGGCCCAGTTGTAGGTGTCCACGAAGGTCTGTGCGGTGATCGCTTCGCCGTCGTGGAAGGTCCAGTCCTCACCCAGGGTGAAGGTCCAGGTCACGTTGTCCTCGGTGTCCCAGGACTCCGCCACGCCCGCAGTGGGCTCGTAGGTGTCGAAGTCGGTCTGGGTGAGGCCGGTGAACAGCGAGCCGAGGACCCAGGAGCCGCAGACCTCGGTGGAGTTCGCGGGAACCAGGAACTGCGGTTCGCAGTTGTAGGCCGAGACGGTGCCGCCGCCTTCGACGCCTGCGGCGGCTTCGCCGTTGCCGGTGTCTCCACCGTTGTCGTCACCGCCGCCGCAGGCCGCGAGCACCAGGGCTGCGGCTGCGGACACGGCGACAGCGCCCGTCGCGCGAGAGCGACGGGATGTCTTGTTGACGTGCATATTCAATGACTCCTCGAGAAGATGCGAGCTTTATGGGCATACGGTGATCCACGCGAGAGTGTTGCGTGGGTCACTTGTGGGAGCGAGTTTAGCAGGGCATTTTTCAGCTGTGTTTCAGGTTTCGCCCATATAACTGTGATTCTTGTGCTACTCGACCCCGATGTCTGGATCCGTTGTCAGGCCAGCGCGGCGAGCAGCCGTTGCCGCTCTGTCCGCCGTCGTGCCTGCACCTCGGGGTTCGGCACCGGCGCTGCCGCCAGCAGCTGCTGGGTATAGGACTCCTTGGCGTGTCGCAGCACCTGATCAGTGGTTCCCTGCTCCACGGTGCGGCCCTTCTGCATCACCAGCACCTTGTGTGCCAGCGCGTCCACCACTGCAAGGTCGTGGCTGACGAAGAGGCAGGCGAAGCCGTACTGCTGCTGGAGCTCGGAGAACAGGTCCAGCACCGCCGCCTGCACCGAGACGTCCAGAGCCGAGGTCGGCTCATCAGCGATCAGCAGCGTGGGGTTCAGGGTCAGCGCGCGCGCAATGCTGATGCGCTGACGCTGGCCGCCGGAGAGCTCGTGCGGGTACCGGTTGAGCACGCTGGAGGGAAGCCTGACGGCGTCGAGCAGCTCGCGGGCACGAGCCATCCGGGAGTTCTTGTCACCTTCCTTGTGCACCACCATCGGCTCGGTGATGATGTCACCGATCGGGAAGCGTGGATCCAGCGAGGCGGCCGGGTCCTGGAAGACGACGCCGATCTCTCGCTTGAGCGCCTTCTTCTCCTTGGCCGGCAGGGCGGGCATGTTGGATCCGCGAACGCGCAGCTCACCTTCGGCGACGTCGAGCAGACCCAGCACCGCCTTGGCCACGGTGGACTTTCCGGAGCCTGACTCCCCCACCAGTCCCATGATCTCGCCAGGCTGGACGGTGAAGTTCAGATCATGCACGACCCGGGTGGCCTTGCGCCGGAACTTGTACTCCAGCGCGACATCTTTGGCTTCGAGCGCCGGCGGTGCGTCGCTGTCCGTGCCGGCCACGCCATTGGCAGCGCGACCGTTGGAGCGCCCATCTGGAACGCCCGTGGCCGTGCGGGAGGATGAGGAATCGCCCACTCCCCCACGTTCGGTGACGACCACCCGCTCGGACTCCAGCGAGGGGTCTCCCGCCTCACGCAGCAGCGGCATCGCCGCGAGCAGACGGCGGGTGTAGGGGTGTTCGGGGTGGCCGAGGATCGTGGCCACCGGGCCCGTCTCGACCACCTCGCCGTTGAGCATGACCACCACGCGGTCCGCCATGTCAGCGACCACACCCATGTTGTGGGTGATCAGCAGGATGCCGGTGTTCAGCTCGTCCTTGAGCTCGCGCAGCAGATCGAGGATCTCGGCCTGCACGGTGACGTCCAGAGCGGTGGTGGGCTCATCGGCGATGATCACCTTCGGCCCGCAGGCGATGGCCATCGCGATCACGATGCGCTGCCGCTGCCCGCCGGAGAACTGGTGCGGGTACTGCTTGATCTTGGTCCGGGCATCCGGGATGCCCACCCGTTCCAGCAGCGCGATGGACTTCTCCAGGGCCTCCCCGCCAAAGGCGACGTCGTGGACCTGGAGCGCTTCGACCAGCTGATCCGAGACGCGCAGCACCGGGTTGAGCGCGGTCATGGGTTCCTGGAAGACCATGCTGATGTCGGAGCCGCGCAGCCGGCGCAGCTCGGCGGTGGACATCGTGAGCACGCTCTTGCCTTCAAGCAGGACCTCACCGTTCACGGTGGCGTTCTCGGGCAGCAGCCCCATCGCGGTCGAGGAGGTGACGGACTTGCCCGACCCGGATTCACCCACGACGGCGACGACCTCACCGGGCATGACGTCGAAGGAGACGCCCTTGACCGCGTCCACGTCACCGAATTCGGTGGCGAAGCTGACACGGATGTCCTTATAGCTCAGCACTGGTTCGGGCATCAGGAGTCCCTCTTCTCATCGGTCGGGTCGTAGCCGAGGTCCGGCCCGTGGTCCGTCATTCCGGCAGGTGGCTGCATCTGGGTGGGACCGCCGGAGAGCTCGGTGACCTGCTTGCCGGACCGCTCCTCCGCGGTGGCCTGGCCCAGCAGCCCGAAGGCCGTCCGCCAGCCTGGCCTAGCCGAACCGGTGCGCTTCTGCCGCGGGTCGATGGCGTCCCGGAGGCCGTCACCGATGAAGTTCACGCTCAGCGCGATGGCGATGATGAAGAGCCCGGGGAACCAGAAGAGCCAGGGTCGGGTGGTGAAGGCGTTCTGGTTGTTCTGGATCAGTGCACCCAGCGAGGTCTCCGGGGCCTGCACGCCGAATCCGAGGTAGGACAGTGTGGTCTCGAGCAGGATCGCTGCAGCGATGGCGAAGGTGGCGTTGACCACGATCACCCCGATGCTGTTGGGCAGCATGTGCTTGAGGATGATCCGCGCCGGGTGCGCGCCCATGGCGATCGCCGCGGAGACGTATTCCTTCTCGCGCAGCGAGAGGATCTCGGCGCGCACCAGGCGGGCGGTGCCGGTCCAGGTGGCGAGGCCGATGAAGAGCGCCAGCGTGAGCGTGCCACCGGGCAGACCCTGGGCGTAGGCGCCGAAGACGGCCGCAAGCGCCAGCAGCGGCACCACGATGACCACATCGGTGATCCGCATCAGCACCGCCTCGATCCAGCCGCGGAAGTATCCGGCAAGGGCACCCACCAGCACACCGAGCACCGTGGAGGACAGCGCGACGCCCAGAGCGACCAGCAGCGACTGCTGGGTGCCGCGCATGACCATGGCGAAGTAGTCCCGTCCGATGCTGTCCTGGCCGAAGGGGTGCTCGCCGAGGAATCCGTCACGGAACATCGTCGGGACGCCGCCGTCGACGGTGAGCCCGGTGGCGAGGAAGCTCTTCGACCACCAGCCGGTCCCCTGCCCGGAGAACCCGATGGAGGTGATCGAGAGCAGGATGATGAAGATCAGCGCGGCCATGGAGACGACGGCTGGCTTATGGGCGAAGAATCTGCGCCGGACCAGCTGGCCCTGCGAGTAGGAGCGCTGGGCGCTGGCCAGCTTGGCGTCCTCCGCCTCGGTCGCGCTGCGCACGTCCTCGGGCGGGATGGGGGGTATCGACTGGCTCATACTCTAATCCTCGGATCCAGGACCGCATACATGAGGTCCGCAATCAGGTTGAACAGCACCGCGGCGGCGCCGGTGATAAGGGTGAACGCCATGACGGGCGCGGGGTCTGAGCTGCTGAGGCCGGTCACGAACATGTCGCCCATGCCGGACCAGCCGAAGACCTGCTCGACCACCACGGCTCCACCGATCAGGCCGGCGAAGTCAAAGGCCACGATGGTGGTCAGCGGGATCATCGAGTTGCGGAAGGCGTGCTTGAAGACGACGGTGCGCTCGTTGACGCCTTTGGCGCGTGCCGTGCGGATGTAGTCCTGGTTCACGGCCTCCAGCATGGAGCTGCGGGTGTAGCGGGTGTAGGTGGCCACGGAGACCAGCATCAGGATCGTGGTCGGCAGCACCAGCTGCGTTCCCTGATCGAGGGCGACCTGCCAGAAGTCCCCGCTGAAGTTCGGCGAGGAGGAGCCGATCGTCGCGATCGGGCGAGGCTTGATGCCCAGGAAACCGGGCCAGGCTCGCATGAAGTGGTCCAGCAGCACCATCACTGCGAACAGGGCCGCAGTGATCACGCTGACGGCAACTGCCTGACCCTTGGCGTGGCCGCCCATGGCCCGACCGACCAGCACTGCGACCGCGATGGTCACGACGAACAGGCCCGCGATGGTCAGCCAGCCGCCTGGAGGGTCGATCAGCAGCCAGAAGGTGGCGTAGTAGGACACGAGGCCCAGTCCGACCACTGTCAGTGCCGAGTACAGCACCCGGCGGTTCCGCAGCCCGGAGAGCAGCGCGGTGAGACCGAAGGCGAGCCCGACGCCGAGCAGCGTGATGACCGCGGGTCCCAGCCGGGGCTCCCGGGCGTAGTTCAACGAATCCAGCAGCGGCATGGCGACCAGCACGAAGCCGAACATCACTGCTCCGGTGAGCAGACGACGTCGGGCGGATCCGCCGATGATCAGCGGGACCATGATCGCGAGGACCACCGCGACGACGGTGATCTGCGTCCAGGTGAAGTTCGGCTCGCGCAGCCAGTTGTTGTACGTGATGCCCATCCAGTCCTTGGCCAGCACCGCGGCCCAGAAGACCGGGAGCGAGAAGAAGAGGAAGACGAAGAAGGAGACGGCGTAGTCCAGGGAGGAGTACTGCCGGATGGCAGTGATGATGCCGGTGAGGATGCCGATGATGATCGAGAGGATGGTGGCCAGGAAGACCAGGCGCAGCGTGGAGGAGGCCGAGTTCGCGACCATCGCGCCGACATCCTGACCGCTCATGTTGGTGCCGAACTCGCAGGCACCGACGGCGCAGCCGGCGATCCCGCTGAGCCAGATCCAGTAGCGGGAGTACCAGGGCTCGTCGAGGTTCATGAACGCGATGCGCTGCTGGATCAGGAACTCGACGTTCTCCGCGTTGGACTCGCGCAGCTCCTGCAGCGGATCACCGGAGTTGATCACCAGGACGAAGACGAGAAGCGAAGCGCCGAAGAGCACCGCGACGGCGCTGAGAAGACGTTTTAGGACATAGCTGTACACGGGGTGGTTGTACCTTCCACGAGCTGCAGGGGAAGCATCGGTGGGGTTCGATCCGAAGTTCCTTCGGATCGAACCCCACCGATGTCAATGGTCCTCGTCAGCTGAGATGCTCAGCCGATACGGACCTGCGGACTGCTGAGATCACTCAGCGCGCTGCCACTGCTCGGCGTTCCATACGATCTGGTCCTGCGAAGCGGTGTCGCGGACGTTGCTGATCGAGATGTCGGAGCCGGAGAGCTGCGGGTGCACGTAGAGCGGGATTCCGAACAGGTCTCCCCAGAGCTCCTGCTCGATGCCGATGATGATCTCCTGCTGCTCGTCGGCGTCCTCAGTCGTGGCGAGCTGGTTGAACAGGTCATCCACGGTCTCGTTGGAGTAGCCGCCGTAGTTCTGCGGACGATCGGTGGAGTAGATGTTCTGACCCGAGACGACCTGACCGGAACCGGCCCAGGCGAAGAGTGCGACCTCGTAGTCCCCGGTCTCCTGAGCGCCGCCCGGACCGAAGAAGTCCTCGGAGCCGGAGTCGACGATCTCGAAGCCAGCCTCATCACAGGAGGCCTTGATCTCGGCCACCGTGTCGGTGCGGCGCGGGTTCGGAGCGGCGTAGCCGATGCGGACCTCGGTGCCGACGGCGTCCTCTGCCTCGAGGATCTCAGCCGCCCCTTCGACATCGACCTCGTCGTAGGTGCCGTCATAGCTCTCGGCGACGATGTCCTCGTAGTTCTCCTCGAAGGTCAGCGATTCACGGGCGTTGAGCACCGATGCCTCGGGGTTGACCGGTTCGACGAGGTTGGAGACGATCTGCTGGCGCGGCACGCACATGGCGAACGCCTCGCGCAGCTCCAGGCTCTCGGCGAACGTCCCGCCCTCGATGAAGTTGAAGTCCAGGTGCTCCCAGGTAGCGGCCTCACCCTCGTGCAGCACGACCTGGCCCTCGAGCCGCTCGAGCTGGCCTCGGGTGTCCACGGTGGCCTGCGGACGGGCGACGTTGAGGTCGCCGTTCTCCAGAGCCTGGACGTGCTGGCCGTCGTTGACGAAGCGGAAGACGATGCTCTCGGTGCCCGGCGCGTTGCCCCAGTACTCCTCATTGGCGGTGATGGTCAGGGACTCACCGGCCTGCCAGTTGTCCAGCGTGTAGGGACCGGTGACCGGGATCAGCTCCTCGTCGGGCAGCGTGCCGGGGTCGGTCAGCCAGCCCTCGTTCCAGAACTCTGCTGCGGGCTCCAGCGCCTCGGTGTCGGCATCGCGGATCGCCGTGACCAGCTCGTCGAGCTCCATGTCGCTCTGCTCGGCCACCACGTGCGCGGGCAGCGCATAGTTGACCAGGATCTCCCAGTCGGCGAAAGGCTCGGTGTACTCGATCGTGAAGGTCTTGCCCTCGGGGTCGCCCTGCGGGCCCTCCAGCACGCGTTCGCCGTAAGTCTGCGAGATGCCGTTGAACAGCGGCTCATCGTCGGAGTTGGTCAGCGAGGCGTTCTGGTACGCCCAGTCCAGCACATAGTCGGCCACTGTGACGGGGGTGCCGTCGGACCAGGAGACGTCTTCGCCGATGGTGTATTCCACGGTGAAGGGGTCTTCGCTGATGACCTCGTAGGAGCCGAAGTCCTCGTTGGCGTACCAGACGTTGTCGGTGCCCCAGTAGCCGAAGCCCTCGAAGATCCGGTTGACCACGGTGGAGTTGTAGACGCTGTAGCTCTCCGGGGTCTGACCGTTGTATCCCACGAATTCGATCTCGCCCATGGAGACGGAGATCTCGTCCTCCATGGTCTCGAGATCGCTGGTGTCGGCCTTGCCGGTGTCCTCCGGCTCGGTGGTGAACTGCTGGCCCTCGGCGTTGAACGCGTCGGTGCTGCCGCTGGCCTCGCCGTTCGTCTCGCCGTTGCCGGTGTCCGCCGCCTCGGCGTCGTCGTTGCCGCCGTCGGGCGTGCATCCGGAGAGCACGAGTGCGCCGGTGGCCAGGATGGCCGTCGCCGCAGAGAGTTTCCTCAGTTTCACAGTTGCTCCTCATCCTTCAATGCGATGTGACCGCTGCGACGTCCACTTCTCATCCCTCGAGAAAGTGACCCATCTAACACCGGTTCAATGTGCGAACCAGACTACGGTCGACCCGGCAGCCTGGATGCCCATTTCGCCACGCGTGACTGAATCGTTACCCGGATCAACCGAGTCAGATATGACCCACATCACGCCCATGACAGCCGCCGCCCCACGCGCAGAAAACATGTGTGAAACATGCAACAAAGCCCCCGATACAGAGAAACTCCCGTGCGATTCCGCCAGAGGAATCACACGGGAGCTACCAGGCGGTCATATGTCCGCAACGTCTGTGAGCGGCGCCACTTCGCTACTTGAAACACGTAAGCAACATTCACTTCAAAGCCCTGCTACTGATCGGTAATGCACCTGGCCAGCGAATAAGTCAGAGTGTTACGACGATGCTCAGGCAGTCTCGCTCAGCGTCGCCAGGAGGTCTCCGGGTTGGAGGTCTCCCCCTTGCTCAGACGCAGCGCCTGAGCCTGGGCGACGAGATCCTCGTACTTCTTGGACTTCTTCTCAGCGGCGGCCATATCGCGCGGGGGCAGCATGATCGTGCGCTCGGCCTCGATGCCGCTCTGCAGCTGACGTCCGCGCTCCAGCTCGGAGTCGAATTCGGCCCCCAGCAGCAGGACCAGGTTCATGATGTAGATCCAGATCAGGAAGACGATGACACCTGCCAGCGCCCCGTAGGTGGCCTCGTAGTTGCTGAAGTTCGCGACGTAGAAGAACACCGCGGTGGTGGCCAGCACCATGACCACGATCGCCAGCAGCGCGCCGGCCGAGATCCAACGAACTCCGGGCTGCCGCAGGTTCGGGGTCACGTGGTACAGCATTGCGATGCATATGGCAGCCACCAGCAGCAGGGCCGGATAGGTGGCCCAGTTGAAGATCGTCACGGCCATGTCCCCGAGGCCGATGGTGTCTCCCACGGCCCGGGCGATCGGCCCGGAGGTCAGGAGCAGGAAGATCGCCGTGGCCACCAGCACGAGGAGACCCGCGGTGACCAGGTAGAAGATCGGGCGCAGCTTCAACATCGAGCGGCCCTCTTCAACCTCATAGACCCGGTTCATCGCCCGGGAGAAGGCGTTGACGTAGTTCGAGGCGGTCCACAGCGCGGTGAGCAGACCGAGGGCCAGTCCGATGCCGGCACCTTCCACGCTCGTGATCGCCTCGATGGCCGGACGGACCTGCTCCATCGTGTCTGATTCGACCATCTGTGCGGCGGTCGAGAGCAGGAACTCCTGGGTCCGCTCCCCCTCCCCGACGAAGGACATCAGCGAGACCAGCGCGATCAACGCCGGGAAGGCCGAGAGCACGGCGTAATAGGTCAGGCCCGCAGCCAGGTCGGTGCAGCTGTCCCGGCCGAACTCGGTGAGGGTCCGCTTGGCGCTGTACTTCCAGGTCGTCCCGGTCAGCTTCACCGGGGACGAGGTCTTCTTGTCCTCGCTGTCTCCAGCGATCGACTCCTCGAAGTCCTCCCGCTGGCGATTCTTGACCATGAACGGCTGGTCTGCGGCCGCGGAGAGGGTGCCGACGCGCAGCTGGTCGCCCTGGTGCACGGTGCCCCCGGTCTGGCCGTGGTCCTCGATGTGGTGCCGTGGGGCACGGTGGGCCTTCAGGGCGCCAGCGGCACGGCGGGCCGGGCTGGAATTCTCGGGGTGACCCTGCGGGTCGGAATGAGTGCTCATGGGTTCAAACTAGCCGCATGTGAACTCAGCACCAACTGTTCAGCGACCCCCTGACGTCTCGCGCCGGGTGAGCCGAAGCTCGTCGATATGTGTGATCGGCGCTGGAAGCGCATTGTTGAGGTATCCCGCCCTGGCGATGGCCATGGAGCCCACGGCGGAGGTGAGCAGCTGAGCGATGATCGCGATGATCGCTTTGATCAGGTTCGTTCCGCTGAAATCCATCAGCAGCGCCCCGAGGACGATGGAGGCGACGCCGAGACCTGCGGAGGTGCCGACGGCCGAGGCGCGCAGGTAGAGATCGGGAAGCTTGAACAGCCCGATCGCGGAGATGATGATCGTGGCGATGCCCAGGAAGATGAATACCAGGCCGACGATGTCGGCGAGATCGGTGAGTTCCATCAGCGGCGACCTCCTGATCCGAGTCGGGCCATCGACAGCGCCGCCATGAAGCCCAGCAGCGTGGCGATGAGGATGATGTCGAAGAGCGCCTCGATGTTGGTGCGCAGTCCGATCAGGGCGACGAAGCCGATCGTGGCGAAGAAGATCAGGTCTGCGGCGACGGCCCGGTCCATGGTGCGTGGGCCGAGCAGTCCGCGCACCGCGGCGATGACCATGCCGATCGCCAGCAGGATCAGCGCGACCTCAAGGGTCCATTCGGAGATCATCGGCTCTCACCTGTCTCCTCCAGCGGACGGACCACCGGGAGCTCGGCGGGACGGGTGAGATCCCCGGGGGCTCGGCGCGCAGCGTGCAGCATCCGGTCCTCCATCTCCTGGATCTCGCCCACCAGCTGCTCGCGGCTCTCCACGAACATCCCGTGCACGTAGAGGATCCCGTGCTCCTTGGAGATGGTGATCGTCAGGGTGCCCGGGGTGAGCGTGATCAGCGAGGAGATCAGCGTCCACTCGCTGTCGCTGCGTGAGGCGGCCGGGACCGCGACGATCGCGGGCTTCATCTTGGAGCGTCCACGTGGACGCAGCACTTCGGCGGTCACCGAGAGGTTCGCGGTGATGAACTCCTTGGCGTACCAGAGGAGGAATCCGATGATCCGAAATGGCCAACTCATCATGCTCCACTCACCGCCCTCACATAGTCCATTGGATTGAGCAGGTTCTCTGCCGCGGTCTCCGACCAGCCCATCAGCAGCTCCGCCCCGAGTCCGAAGAACAAGGTGATCCCGGCCAGCAGGATCGCGGGGAAGATCAGCTTGAAGGGGACCTTGACCGCCTGCTTGCCGGCGAGCACCGCAGAGGTGGTCGCCGTCGGCGGTCCGATGGTCAGCGTGGGGGTCTCGGCCTGCGCCTGGACCCGCAGGTAGCGCTTGCCGTGCATCCGCTGCTGATAGGTCAGCGCGCGCTCCTGGAGGTCGTCGGGCTCGGGTCCCATGAAGACGCCGGTCCAGATCTTCAGCATCGAGAGCAGCGTGAAGATCGAGACCACCACCGCGACGGCGGCCACCCAGTAGTGGGATTCGGCGAGGGTGGCCTGGATGATCGCGAACTTCGCCACGAACCCGGAGAACGGCGGCAGCCCGGCCAGCGAGAGCGCGGCGACCATGAAGGTCACTGCGATCAGCGGCTCACGTTTGAGCATGCCGCCGAGCTTGTCGATCTCCCCGGTGCCATAGGTCTCTTCGATGGCGCCCGTGGAGAGGAAGAGCGAGGCCTTCACGATCATGTGATGGAGCAGGTAGAAGATCGCGGCGGTCAGGCCCAGCAGGGTGAACAGTCCGACGCCGATCAGGATGTACCCGATCTGGCTGATCATGTGGAAGACCAGGATCGAGCGGGTGGTCTTCTCCCCGACCGCGCCGAGCACGCCGATCAGCATGGTGGCCGAGGTGATCAGCAGCGCCACCCAGAGGAAGCGCTCGTCACCGTCGAAGAGCAGCGAGTAGATCCGGTAGATCGCGTAGATCGCGACCTTGGTGTGGATCCCGGAGAACAGTGCGGTCACCGCTGGGGAGGTCATCGCGTAGGTGCGGGTCAGCCAGCCGTGGACCGGGACCACTGCGGCCTTGATCGCGATGGCGGTGAGCACCACGCCGCCGGCGAGAGCGACGGCGGGGTCGTCCTTGCCCGCGCCGTGCAGCTCCGCCAGGTTCACGGTGCCCGCGGTGGCGTAGACCAGGGCGATGCCGACCAGCAGCAGCGTGGAGGCCAGCAGGTTCACCGACACGTAGATCCGCGCGCCGTGGGCGCCGAGCTTGGCGCCCATCATGGCCAGCAGGCCATAGGAGGGCAGCAGCATGACTTCGATGAACACGAACAGGTTGAAGATGTCACCGGTCATCAGCGCACCGGAGACCCCGGCCATGAGCACCAGCACGAAGGGGTGGAAGAACCGGGCCCGGGCCTCATGGGTGGCCATGGCGAAGAGCACGCTGGCGATGGCCAGCACCGACATGATCATCAGCACCAGCGCGGAGAGCGCGTCGACCACGAACGGGATCGAGACCCCGTAGTCCCAGAGTCCGACCTGGTGGACCAGGGTCGTGCCGTCGCCGGTGGCGATCACCAGCAGCACCGCGAAGCCGAAGAGTCCGGCGAGGGTGCCGAGGCTGATCACGTGGCGGGCCAGGCGCTTCTTGCGCAGCGCCACACCCACGGCGGCCAGCAGCAGCGGGACCCCGACCGCCAGGGGCAGCAGCGGAGGAAGCATCTCAGTCATCGGGCGTCTCCCTCCTGGGTCTCGGCGGGCGTTACAGGCCCGGGGATCTTCTCCGGCCAGGGTTCTCCGGTCTCGTCCTCCCCGTGCTCGACCACGATGTCACCGGACTCGGTGGTCAGACCGAAGAAGCCGGCGTCTTTGGTGTCGCCGCGGTCCGCGGCGAGCAGCCGCGCCGGGGACACCTCCACGTCCTCGGTGTCGTCATCGGTGGTGGTGGTGATCGCCAGGGTCACCATGAACATGGTGATGGAGAAGGCGATCACGATGGCGGTCAGCACGAAGGCCTGCGGCAGCGGGTCGGCCTGTTCGCCCACCTCGCCGGAGCCCACATAGGGCACGCCGCGGAACGCGGTGTTGCCTGCGGCGAAGAGCATCAGGTTGGCGGCGTGGCTGGCCAGGACGAAGCCCAGCACGATCCGCACCATGCCGCGCTGCATGAACAGGTAGACGGCTGCGGCGGTGAGCAGCCCGACGGCGATGGCGATGCTCATCGGTCGTTCACCCCTCTCGGATCGTTCTCTGGCAGGACCCCGGGCCAGGACTCATCCGCCTGCACCTCGAAGGGAAGGTCGCCGGGGTCGGCGTGGTAGCCGGCGGGGACCTTCACCGTGGAGAAGTCCGATTCGCTGGTGCCGTGCGCCCGACGGTGCGCCTTGAGCAGCTCCGCCGGGTAGCGCTGGGCCTGGCCGAGCCGGTCCAGCGCGACGAGCACCGCACCGATCACGGCGAGGTAGATCCCGACGTCGAAGATCAGCGCCGTGGTCAGTGAGAACCCGGCGTCGGAGCCCCAAGGCATCGGAAGCCCCTCTGCGATGACGACAGGGCGCAGGAACGAGCCCTCGAGGTAGCCGGCGAGACCGGTGGCGGCTCCGACGATGATGCCGCCCACGATCACCATCGCGTAGTCGAAGCGCAGCTTCACCGAGGTGTCCGAGGGAGCCACCAGATAGCGCAGGGCGAAGAAGCCGCCGGCGACCAGCGCGGCGATGAACCCGCCGCCGGACTCGTAGTGGCCGCGCAGCAGCAGGATCAGCGAGAGCAGCACGATGAACGGCGCCATCCAGTTGAAGACGCTGCGCATGGCGGTGGTGTTGTCCCCCGGGTGGTCCAACGGGGTGCCGGACCACTGCCGGGAGGCGGGCGGCTCGTTGTCCGAGGTGGCGAAGGAGGAGTTCAGCAGCGCCAGGATCGCGAAGCCGGCGACGCCGAGCACGGTGAGCTCCCCGAAGGTGTCCAGCGCGCGGAAGTCCACCAGGATCGAGTTCACCACGTTGAGCGCGCCGGTCTCCTCGTAGGTGTTCTCCAGGTACCACTCGGCGACCGGGGTCTGTCCGCGCCGGCCGGTGAGGGCGAAGGTCGCGGCGAAGGCCATCACGCCGAAGGCCAGGGCCACCGCGATGGAGACCGCGCGTCGGGTGCGGGTGACCGCGTGGAAGCGCTTGGGCAGCTTGCGCAGCACCAGGACCAGCACCACCACGGTGAGGATCTCCACGAGCAGCTGGGTCATGCCCACATCCACCGCGCCGAGCGCGAAGTACCACGCGGCGACGACGAAGCCGGCACCACCGGCGAGCACGACGGCGGCCGCCCGGTTCTCGGCGATCACGGTGCCGGCCAGGAAGCAGACCAGCAGAGCGATCAGCACCCAGTCGGTCATCCGAGTGTTGCCGGGATCGAACTCCCCGACCTCCGGGGCGACGACCATTCCGGCGATGAACACGCCGGCCAGCAGGATGCCGGGCGCGGCCAGGTGCACTCCGTGCATGTCTGTGCGGGTGATGTCACCGACCCGACGGCCGAAGTTGATCACGCCCAGGCGCATCGACTCGACCGCTTCGACACCGGTGAAGGGCAGGATCCTGCGCGGAATCAGGTCGTCGAGCCGGGCGCGCAGCGCGACGGCGAGCAGCCCGCCGCCGACGATCACCGCCGAGAGCAGCAGCTCGGTGTTGAAGCCGTGCCAGAGCGCGAACTCTGCCGCGTAGGTCCCGGTCTGGGCGTCCTCGCCGGCCCGGGTGAGAAGTCCGTCGAAGACGAACGGGATGAAGCCGAGCACCAGGCCGGCGGCGGCGGGCAGCAGCGCCGGGAGGTAGAAGCTGGCCGGGGCCTCGTGGGGCGTGGCCGGGTCGATCGGCTCGTGGAACTCGTCCTTGGCTCCGGCGCCGGTGTAGCCGGTGAACGCACCGAGGACGATGCGCCCGCAGTAGGCGAAGGTGCCGATCGCGGCGAGCACTGCCATGCACGTCAGCGTCCAGGTCAGTGCGGCGGGCATGTCGGCGGAGAGGAACCCGGCGAGCAGGTGCTCCTTGGAGACGAAGCCCAGCAGCGGCGGGACCCCGGCCATCGAGAGCGAGGAGATCACGGTGACCACCAGCGAGACCCGCATGGTCTTGCTCAGCCCGTTGAGCCGGCGGATGTCTCGCGAGTGGGCTTCGTGCTCGATGATGCCGACCATCATGAACAGCGCGGATTTGAACAAGGCATGGGCGATGACGTGGATCGTGGCGGCCACCAGAGCGGTGGGGGTGCCGATGCCGATGACGGCGACCAGGAAGCCCAGCTGAGAGACCGTGGAATAGGCCATGATCTCTTTGATGTCATGGCGCTGCATCGCGAAGAGCGCACCCATCAGGGCCGTGGTAAGACCACAGCTGATCAGGAGCACCTGCCAGAGCGTGGAGTCTGCGAAGACCGGGGAGAAGCGCAGCAGCAGGTAGATGCCGGCCTTGACCATGGCGGCGGCGTGCAGATAGGCGGAGACCGGTGCCGGGGCGACCATCGCATCGGGCAGCCACAGGTGGAAGGGGAACTGCGCGGACTTGGTGAACGCGGCGAAGGCGATGAGCACCGCGACCACGGAGGTGAAGGTGGTGTTGTCCTGCCAGGCGGTGTGGCTCAGCGCCTCGGACATCCGGGTGGTGCCGGTCTCGACGATGATCAGCAGCACCGCGGTGAGCAGGCCCAGCCCGCCGGCGGCGGTGATCAGCAGCGTGCGCTGGGCCGGGGCAGCGGCCTTGTCTCCGGAGCGGTTGATCAGGAAGAAGGAGCACAGCGTGGTGAACTCCCAGAACACGAAGAGCAGGATCAGGTCATCAGCGATGACCATGCCGCTCATCGCGAAGACGAACATCAGCATCCACAGGTAGTAGTCCGAGGTCTTCTTCTTGACCGAGAAGTACCGCGCGGAGTAAGCCATCACCAGCGCGCCGATGAAGAGGATCAGGAGCAGGAAGACCATGCCGAGCCCGTCCAGGCGCAGGCTGAGCCCGACGTCGATGGTCGGGATCCAGGGCAGGTGCTCCTCGAACACTCCCCCGTCGATCAGGGTGCTCAGCCACGGCAGCGTGGCCACCCCGATGCCGGTCAGTGCCACGGCGGCGAAGAAGCCGGTGTCGCGTCCGAGGGCGCGGTGGACGACGACGGCGATGGGGACCAGGGCCAGGGTCAGCAGAAGGAGCACCATGAGCGTCATCGACGGACCACCGCCGGCGCCCCTGAGCGCATGGAAGGTCTTCGCAGGTGCATGGTGCCTCCAGTCGGTGCGGGGTGAAACGGCGCGGTGAAGCTCATCGCCGACCAGTCTTCCCGGCACACCAGTGATCGACTATATCCATCGAGCTGATCTCTCAGCAATTGAGTCCTGATCATGGAGGGCGGACCATGCTCCGGTGTGTTCCGTGCTACAGCGACGGTGCATCGCCGCTGATCAATCTCCGCGCCGGGGTCCGGTGCGGAATCTGTCTCGTCTCCGGGAGCGTCACTGCTCCTCGACGACGCCGCAGGCCATGCGGCTGCCGGAGTCCCCGTTGGCCAGGGTCTCCGCGTCGGGGCCGAAGTAGCGCTCCGGGACGTTGCCGTGGTTGTCCGGCTGGGCGTGGACGATGACGGAGCTGCCTTCATCGCCGAGCAGGTCGTCCGGGACCAGCCGATCGCTCACCAGGCTCAGCCAGCCGGTGCGGTCCTCGTTGACCAGCAGGTTGGGCAGGTCCCCGGCGTGGTCCGGGTGGGTCACGGCCTCGGGCTCTGTGGGTGGGATCTCTTCAGAGAGGTCATCGAGGTTGGTCTCGGCCGGCTCCTCGGGGGCCTCCTCACCCTCCACGATGCCCATGTCTTCCTCCGTGGTCCCGACGAGGTGTCCGCCGGAGGACTCGAAGTCGCCGAAGACCCCGGAGTCCGAGCTGGACTGGGGTTCGCACACTCCGCGCTCGTGGATGGTGATGCCGCGGAAGCCGGCGTCGAGGTCGTGCACCTCGGCCTCGATGAGCACGCCGTTCTCCACCTCGGTGAAGCTCACCGTCCCGATGCCGTTGGAGGCCATGTCGGTGAGCTCCGCCGTCGCGAAGGGGTCCTCGGATCCGCTCGGTCCGGCCTGCGCGTCCTGTGCACCGCTCTCAGCGTCTCCGCCGTCCTCGGTGTCTGCGCCGTCGCCGGTCGCCCCGTCGTCCTGCGTGTCCGCGTCGACCTGCGCGGCGTCGTCGTCGTTGCCGGAGGCACTGCCCTGGTCCCCGTCGCCGCAGCCCGCCAGGGTGAGCGCGGCGAGCAGGCCGATCCCGGTCAGCGGCATGCCGCGGAGCCTGCGTGCGGAGGATCTCAGGGGTGGAGTGCTCATGAGCGCACAGCTTACCGGCCACCCTGCCCGGTCACGACTTTCCGCCCGGATCCTGGGAGTCTCGGCATCCGCTGGGATCCGGGCCTCGCGCTCAGGCGTGGGTGTGGGTCTCCCCGGCGGCGATGCTGGGCGGCTCGAGCTGGAAGGTGGAGTGCTCCACCGCGACGTCGAAGTGTTCGGCCACGCAGGTCTTGAGTCTGCTCAGGGTCTCCGGCACGCAGCCTTCACGGAAGCAGGCATCGTCGAGCACCACGTGGGCGGAGATCACGGGCAGTCCGGTGGCGACGGTGGAGGCATGCAGGTCATGGACGTCCTGGACATGGTCCTGGGCCAGCATGTGTTCCCGAACCTTCTCCAGGTCGAGCCCGCGCGGGGCGAACTCCAGGAGCACCCGGGCGGTCTCGCGCAGCAGCAGCAGCGCGCGCGGGATGATCAGTGCCGCGATGACCAGCGCGGCGACGGCGTCGGCCTGCTGCCAGCCGGTGCTCCAGATGACGACGGCGGCGATCATCACCGAGAGCGACCCCAGCGCGTCGGCGCTGACCTCGAGGAAGGCGGCTCGCATGTTCAGGTTGGCCTTGCGGCCCGAGGCGAGCACCAGCAGCGAGATGACGTTGCCGGCCAGGCCCACCGCGCCGAAGAGCAGCAGCTCCAGGTGCATGATGACCGGTGGGGCGCCGAGCCGACTGACCCCTTCGACCGCGGCGTAGATCCCGACGCTCAGCAGCAGCGTCGCCTGCAGCAGGCCGGCCAGGATCTCCACCCGACGGAATCCCCAGGTGCGCTGGGCGGTGGCCGCCCGGTACATCAGCCCCGCCGCGATCAGCGCGACGCCCAGACCGATGCTGTCGGTGAGTGAGTGCACCGCATCGGTGAGCAGCGCGAGCGACCCGGTGACCCAGGCGCCGATGGCCTGGGCCAGGACGATTCCGACGGTGATCGCGCACGCGATGGCCAGTCGGCGGCCGTGGGAGCGCGCGCGTTCCGGAGTCTCGGCGGAGTTCTCGGCGCCGGCGCGGGCGCCATGGTCGTGATGGTGCATCGTAGGTCTATTCTCCCCAGTTCATCCGGGATCTCCTAAGCTGCGAGCCGGACGCAGAAGCGTTCTCAGCAAGCCGGTGCGCTAGAGTCACCAAATGGTTGCTCAAAGAAACTATGTAGTCAGCAATGCCCACATCCTGCCGATCAGCGGTGAGCCCTTCGACGGCTCCCTGGTGGTCACCGAGGGCAAGATCGCGGCCCTCGGACCGGACGTGGATCACCCCGCCGGGCACGAGGTCATCGATGCGGCAGGCGGCTGGGTGCTGCCCGGGCTGATCGATGCCCACGTGCACCTGGGCGTGCACGAGGAGGGCGAGGGCTGGGCCGGGGCCGATGTCAACGAGACCACCGATCCGGTGACCGCCGCGGTCCGCGCGCTGGATGCGATCAACCCGGCAGAGATCGGCTTCGCCGACGCCCGATCCGCCGGCATCACCACGGTCAACGTGAATCCCGGGTCGGCGAATCCCATCGGCGGACTCGCCGTGGCGCTGAAGACCCAGGGGCGGATCGTCGATGAGATGGTGCTGCGCTCCCCCTCGGGCCTGAAGTCGGCCCTGGGCGAGAACCCGAAGCGGGTCCATGGAGAGCGCAAGCAGACCCCGAACACCCGGCTCGGGGTCGCGATGACCATCCGCAAGGCCTTCACCGAGGCCAAGAACTGGCAGGCCAAGGATCCGGCGGACCGGCCGGGCGATCTGGTCTCCGAGGCGCTGGCGATGGTGCTCGACCGCAAGATCCCGTGGCGGCAGCACTGCCACCGCGCCGATGACATCGCCACCGCGCTGCGCCTGGCCGATGAGTTCGGCTACGAGCTGGTCCTGGACCACGGCACCGAGTCCTATAAGCTCGCCGACGTCATCGCCGAGCGCGGCATCCCGGTGCTCTATGGGCCGATGATCGTCTCGCGCTCCAAGGTGGAGGTCCGCGACCGCAGCCCCAAGGCCCCGGGCATCCTTGCCCGCGCCGGGGTGAAGGTCTCGATCATCACCGATCACCCGGTGGTGCCGATCGAGTTCCTGATCCACCAGGCGGCGCTGGCGGTGCGCGAAGGCATGGACCCGGTGGAGGCGCTTCGAGCGATCACGATCAATCCGGCGGAGGTGCTCGGGGTGGCAGATCGCGTGGGGACCCTGGAGCCGGGCAAGGACGCTGATCTGGCGCTCTGGTCCGGGGATCCGCTGAACACCAGGAACCGGGTCCAGCACACCTGGATCGACGGGGAGCTGGTGTTCTCCCACGAGCCGGCCGACTCCGCAGCCTGATCCATCGGGCTCCGCGGCCCGACCCGCACTCCAGGCCCCGCTCCGCTCAATCCGAGAGGGCCGGGGCCTGGTGACTGACCCGAGAGGATGTTTGACTGGGCGCATGACTGAACCCCCCTCCTCGCCCGATTCCGAACAGCCGCTGGCTCCCTCAGGCTGCACCACCGGAACCCACGCGCAGATCACCGGTCGGGTGCAGGGGGTGGCATATCGCGCGGCCGCGAAGGCGGAGGCCGATGACCTTGGACTGATCGGCTGGGTGAGGAACATCTCCGACGGCGCGGTGGAGCTGCTCGTCGGCGGAGACGGACCAGCGGTGGACGCGCTGCTGCGCTGGGCCGCCAAGGGGCCCGAAGCCGCAGACGTGGACGACGTCGAGCAGCGCGAAGCCACCGAGCAGGACCTGGCCTCGCTGCCCCGGGCAGGCTTCGAGATCCGCCGCTGAGCAGACTTCGCTCGAGCGCCCCGCGAGCTGCCGCAGCAGGCCGGGCCGAGCTGCGGCCAGCCGGTCGTCAGCTGCAGTCAGCCCGCTGCGATCAGCCTGCTTCAGGGACCGTGAGCCCCAGCTCCGCCGGCGGCACGGCTTCTTCTCCGAGCAGGTGCTCGGCGAGGAATCCGGAGACCACCTGGTACCAGATCTTCGCGTGCGCCGGGCTGAGCACCCAGTGGTTCTCGTCCGGGAAGTAGAGGAACCGGTGCGCGGTCTTCCCGTCCTCGTCGGCCGGCAGCCCGGACTTCGCCAGCAGCTCGTACCAGAGCCGCAGACCTTCCCCGATCGGCACCCGGTAGTCCTTGTCGCCGTGGATGACCAGCATCGGGGTCACGATCTTCTCCACGTGCAGATGCGGCGAGTGCTCGGCCGCCATCCGCTCGTCGAGCTCGTTGCGCCAGTAGGAGGCCATGTCCGTGGTGGGCCCGAACTGGTCCAGCGCCCACAGCGAGGCGTGGGTGACGATCGCGGAGAACCGGTCCGTCTGCCCGGCGATCCAGTTCGCCATGTACCCGCCGAAGGAGCCGCCCAGCGCCGCGGTGCGAGTGGGGTCGATGTCCTCGCGGGCCTCAGTGACGTCGGTGATCGCCATCAGATCGGTGAAGGGGTGTCCGCCCCAGGAGTTCCAGCCGCGCTGGACGAAGTCCTGGCCGTAGCCGGTGGACAGCGCCGGATCCGGCAGCAGCACCGCATAGCCCTGTTCCACCATCAGCCAGGGGTTCCAGCGCCAGGTCCAGGCGTTCCAGGAGTTCAACGGTCCGCCGTGGATCCATAGCAGCAGCGGCGCCGGCTGCTGCGCGGAGGCCTCGGCGGGAAGCGCGAGCCAGGCGCGCACCGGCGCCCCGTCGGCCCCGGCGGCGGTGACCTCGGTCAGGCGCCCGGGCAGCGCTGGACGCACATGCGGGTTCTGCAGCCGGGCGGTCTCCCCGGTGGCGAGATCGATCGAGACGACCTCTTCGGGGTGGGCGTAGCTCGAACGCACCCCGTAGGCGGTGCCGCCCTCAGGGTGCACGACGACGGCGGAGTAGGTCGCGTCCTCGGTGGTGACCTGCTGCACCGCTCCGGTCGAGGCGTCCACGCGGAAGACCGGACCGCGTCCGCCCTGATCGGCCAGCGCGAGCAGCCCGGAGCCGTCCGGCAGCCAGGCGGCGGGGCTGAGCCACAGGTCGGCGGCCTCGGCGAGCCGGGTCAGCGCACCTGTGTGCAGGTCCAGCAGATGCAGCTGTGGCTGCGGGGCCCGCTGCGGAGTCGGCTGTGCAGAGCGCACGACGGCGGCGATCCGGCCATCCGGACTGATCACCCCGGTGCTGAAGGTGTATCCGGGCTGATCGGCGATGATCCGGCGCTCCCCGTTGGACACGTCGACCACGGCCAGAGCGGTGCGCTGATCGGCCCCCGCCTCGGGCACGATCACGCTGATCAGCGCGGTCGTGCCATCGGGGCTGAGCTGCACCTCGCCGCCGAAGCGCGCGCCGAGGCCCTCGGTGAGCTGGCGCAGGGTGGCCTGCTCGGAATCCCCCGTGACGGGTGCGCCGTCGTCGTCGGACTCGGGTGCGGACTCCAGGGCGAACAGGCTCGGGCGGGCCGGACCGAGGTCGTGGTCCCAGAAGCGCACCGGGTAGCCGGTGTGCAGGATGGCCTTGACGGAGGCCTCCTCGCGCTGGGTGTGCAGCTGCTTGTGCTCCTCCTCGGTGTGGGCGCCCGGGAGCAGCGGCGCGCTGACCAGGACCACCTCGGACCGCTGGGCGCAGTGGGGCTGGCTCACGCCGCCCGGTCGGCGATGGATCAGCACCGATTCGCCGCCGTCGGCGGGGAGCTTGTAGAGCGCGGAGCCCTTCTCCGCTGCGGTCTCCCCCGGGCGGACTGAGGTGAAGTAGAGATCGCCCGAGGCGGAGAAGCCTGGAGCCGCTTCACCCTTGGCGCTGCGGGTGAGACGCCGCGCGGCACGGCTGCCGCTGGGGTCGATCTCCCAGAGGGCGCCGCTGTAGCCGTCTCCGGCCGTATTGACCGTGGAGACCGTGGTGACCAGGCGTGACCCGTCGGGGCTGAGCGTCAGGCCGCTGAGCCGGGGGTGGGCGACGTAGTGGTCCAGATCGGAGAAGATGCGCGAACTCTGCTGTGTCATGACCTTGTTCTACCAGCCTCCACGGCCACATGGTTGCATTGTGCAACTACCGGCGTGGTGGACAGCGATACCCTGGTGTGCGTGACCTCTGAGATGGCGACCGGGCCCGTGACCGGCGACGACGGACTGGCCCGCACCCCCTGGGCGCTGGGCAGCGAGATGATGCGCCGCTACTACGACACCGAGTGGGGCATGCCGATCCGCGAGGAGCGAGGGCTCTTCGAGCGGCTCAGCCTGGAAGGGTTCCAGTCCGGACTCTCCTGGTCCACGATCCTGTCCAAGCGGGAGAACTTCCGGGCGGCCTTCGCGGGCTTCGATCCTGAGCTGGTCGCGGAGTTCGCCGAGGCCGATGTCCAGAGGCTGCTCGGTGACGCCGGGATCATCCGGCATCGCGGCAAGATCAGCGCGACGATCGGCAACGCGCGGGCGACCCTTGCGCTGCGGGATCACGGTGGCCTCTCGGCGCTGATCTGGTCGTTCAAGCCCGAGCAGACTCCTGTGCCGACGACCATGGACGAGGTGCCCACCAGATCGGCGGAGTCCGAGGCGCTGGCGAAGCGGCTGAAGGCCGAGGGCTTTCGGTTCGTCGGGCCCACCACCGCCTTCGCGCTGATGGAGGCCATCGGGATGGTGGACACGCACCTTCTCGGCTCCTACCGCCGGGGCGCCTCCGGGGTGTCGTTCAGCAACCAGCCCGGCTGAGCCCGGGTCCGCTGGTGAGCGAGAGCCGCTGGTGATTCAGAGCCGCTGGTGATTCAGCGCGGGCGCTGGAGCTCGATGACGCGGTCCATGTCGTCGTCCGGGGCGAGCCGGTTCCGGTCCACCTGCCCGCACCGCGTGCAGCGGTGCAGCAGCAGGAAGCCCTTCTTGCCGGTGTGGTCCACCCCCACCGGTTCCATCGCGGCCCCGCAGTCGGCGGCGCGATCCCCGGGGGTGATGTCCACGTGCCGGGAGTACAGGCAGCGTGGGCAGTGGTTCCGATAGCTGCCGCCGAGCTGCCTGGGGATGAGCTGCCCGCAGTGGATGCAGTCGAAGCCGGTGTTCTCGGCCTCCCTGCTCATGCCGTCGGCGCGCTCGGTCCGGCGTCGGACGTCGACGCCTCGGCGGGCAGCGCGTGCTGAGCCATCGCGGTGGAGTACATGCACACCGTGGCGGCAGTGGCCACGTTCAAGGACTCGGCGGCCCCGAAGAGCGGGATCGCCACGCGCTGATCGGCCAGCTCACGCTCGGCGTGGGTCAGTCCGTGGGCCTCGTGGCCGAACAGCCAGAGCGTGGGAGCTGCGGGCGTGGCCAGCTCGGGGAGCTGGGTCTCGCCCCGTCCGTCGGCGGCGAGCACCTGGAAGCCCTTGGCGCGGGCCGCCTCGGTCAGATCTGCGGCGTCGATGCCGGTGAAGATCGGCACGTGGAAGTGCGAGCCGGCGGCAGATCGGACGACCTTGGGGCTCCAGGGATCGACGGTCCCTGCCGAGAGCACCACGGCGCCGGCGCCGGCCGCATCTGCGGTGCGGATGATCGTGCCGGCATTGCCGGGATCCTGCAGCCGCAGCATCGCCGCGACCTGTCCGGTGCCCGCGGCGACCTTCTCGAGCTGGGCGTCCAGCGCTTCCCGTGCGGTGCTGACCGACGGGATGCGGCAGACGGCGAGCATGCCCTGGGAGGTCTCGGCGTCGCCCATGGCGCGCAGCGCCTCCGGGGTGGCCTCGCGCAGGAAGGGCCGGGCGTTCGAGGGGAGCTGGGTCTCGGGGTTGAAGAGCACACCGCGCATCCGGTCCAGCAGCGCGAGCACATCGGGGTGACGCTGAAGCGCGGCGGGATCGAAGAAGAGCGCGTCCAGCTCCGGGAAGGGCTGCGGGCCCAGCTCCTGCTCCCACTGGCGCAGCCAGATAATGAGTGCTTCGCGGACCGGCTGGGGCCCCTCAGCCAGGAAGAGTCCCTGCTTCTGCCGCGCGGACCGGCCGGCGAGAGCCGCCACGCGACGGACGCGATCAGACTTCGGGTTGTCGACGAGCTCGGGGTCGATCTGCTGGGACATGGTTCTCTCTTCTCCTGCTGTGGGGACTGCTCATGCTTCGAGGGGTGCTGCGGAGGTGGCGCTGTCTCGATGTGGTGCTGGCATGCAGAAGGCGCCGCCTCCCGGTGAGGAGACGGCGCCTTCAGCCACACGGATCGAGTCAGACTCGAGCGGCGTTGACGTCCTGCGGGAGCGCCTTGCGGGCGGTCTCGACCAGAACGCCGAACGAGTTGGCGTCGTAGACGGCCAGTTCGGCCAGCATGCGGCGATCAACCTCGACGCCAGCGGCCTTCAGGCCCTGGATGAAGCGGTTGTAGGTCATGCCGTGCGAGCGGGAGGCAGCGTTGATGCGCTGGATCCACAGGCGACGGAAGTCACCCTTGCGCTTCTTGCGGTGCTGGTAGTTATAGACGTACGAGTGCAGCAGCTGCTCTTTTGCCTTGCGGTAAAGGCGTGAGCGCTGTCCGCGGTAGCCGGAGGCCCTGTCCAGGACCTTGCGGCGCTTCTTATGGCCATTGACGGCCCTCTTCACACGTGCCACGTGATATCTCCTTGAGTCTTAAAGTCTTCGGTGATGAACGTGCTGAGGCTCAGATGCCCAGCATCCGCTTGATGCGCTTCTCGTCAGCCTTGGTGACGAGCTGGTCACTGGCCAGGCGGCGCTTCAGGCGTGAAGACTTGTGCTCCAGGTAGTGGCGACGGTTGGCCTGCTGGCGCTTGAGCTTGCCAGAACCGGTCAGCTTGAACCGCTTCTTGGCCCCGCTGTGGGTCTTCATCTTCGGCATGGTGCCGTTCTCCTTATGTCGTTCGGACCTGCAACGCCTGTGCTCTCCAGCAGCGAGCCGAAGCTCATCCACTGACGCGGCGGCGCAGAGGTGGGTCGTCGCAGCGTGGTCGAGGCTGCTTGCGCAGCGACGCGGTCCACGCTTCGGACCCCTTTTTGGGTGGTGGTGACAGCGCCTTGCGGAGCTGACACACAAACCAGCGCACCAGTCTACGTCATGAGAGTGGTGCGCGGGTTCACCGTGAGGAGAGAAGCCCTCTAGAGGTTCTTCAGCTCATCCGGCAGATAATCGGCCATGGAGTTCGAGAGCGGCGTCGCATCCTTCTTCTCCGTGGGCAGGCGCTCCGCGTTCTTCCGCGAGCGGCGCTCGTTCTTCACCTTGGGAGCCTCGGCCGTGGCGTCAGCCTCGGAGGGCTCCTCCTTCTTGGCCTGGTTCTTCGCCGCTGCCTTGGCCTCAGCCTTGGTCTTGAGCGGACCGATGACCATCACCATGTGGCGGCCGTCCTGGCGCGGGGAGGATTCCACGGCGCCGAGATCGGCGACGTCCTGGGAGAAGCGCTGCAAGAGGCGAACGCCCATCTCGGGGCGCTGCTGCTCGCGACCGCGGAACTGGATCATGGCCTTGACCTTGTCACCGGCTTCCAGGAAGCGGCGGGCATGCCCGACCTTGGTGTTGTAGTCGTGGTCATCGATCTTGAGTCGGAAGCGGACCTCCTTGAGCACCGTGGTGCTCTGGTTCTTCCGTGACTCACGGGCCTTGACCGCTGCTTCGTACTTGTACTTGCCGAAATCCATCAGCTTGCAGACGGGAGGTTTGGCCTGGGGCGCGACCTCAACCAGATCCAGATCGGACTCCGTGGCGAGACGCAGGGCGTCTTCGATCCGCACGACGCCCACCTGCTCCCCCTGGGGGCCGACAAGGCGGACTTCTGGTACGCGGATGCGTTCGTTGATGCGTGGTTCGCTGATCTGTCTAGCTCCTGTTGTGAGGAATTCGGTGAATGGGGAGTCATCGGTCAGTCCGCGCACTGTGCGCAACTGGGCAGATATCGCCGTGTTGAGCGCGTTTAGCGCGGTCGATGAGACTGTGACAAGCTTACCAGCATGCAGAGTGAGCAGAATAACCACGCCGAAAATTCCGATGTCGCCCAGGCCGTCAATCAGCGGTCCCGCGACATCTCCGAGGTGCCCGCGGTGGAGCTGATCAACACCGTCGCGGTGCACCTGATGAGTGCCGCAGCCGTCAAGACCGGCCTGGCGGATGACCCCCAGGCGGAGGAGCTCAAGGACCTCGATGAGGCTCGCAAGCTGATCACGGCGCTTGCCGGTCTGATCACTGCAGCCGCACCCGAGGTCGGCTCGACCCACGCCGCGCCGCTGCGTGACGGGCTGCGTTCGCTGCAGCTGGCCTTCCGGGAAGAGTCCACCGTCCCAGATGCACCAGGCAAGGGTCCCGGCGAGAAGTGGACCGGCCCGGTCAACTGACCTCTTCCATGAGGCACTGAGGCCTTTATGAGAACCAGATGAGAGCCGGATGAGAGAACTCGGAAGAGACTCTCATCCGGCTCTCATCGTTGCTTCACCTGGACTGACCAGAGTGGTCTCCCATGAGCATCACCGTAGTCCTCTACTCGCACGACTCGGTCGGCCTGGGCCACGCCCGCCGCAACCGGGCTCTGGCCCACGCCTTGGCGGCAGACCTGCCGCGACTCACGGGACAGCCGGTGCGCGGCCTGCTGATCGCCGGACACCCCGACGCCACGGCCGACTCGCTGCCCGAAGGCTGGGACTGGCTGGTCCTCCCGGGGTTCACCCGCACCGCTGAGGGGTATGCCTCTCGCAGTCTCGATGTGAGCAACGAGCGGCTCTCCGCGCTGCGCCGCTCCACCGCCGCCGCCGCGATCAAGGCGATGTCCCCGGACCTCTTCATCGCTGACCGCCACCCCTTCGGGGTCGGTGAGGAGCTGCTGGACTCGCTGGTGTGGCTGCGTTCCCAGGGCACCCGCTGCGTGCTGGGCCTGCGCGAGGTGCTCGACTCCCCGGAGGCGACGCGCGCTGAGTGGGCCCGGATCGGCGGGGCGGCGGCCGCCGCGAAGTTCTACCACGCGGTCTGGGTGTACGGCGATCCGTCGGTCTACAACCCGATCAGCAGCGGGGAGATCCCGCAGCCGCTGGCCACCCGCACTCGGTTCACCGGCTACCTCAGCCACGGGCGACCCGTGGACGAGGTCTCTGGCTCCAGCGTCCGCGCCCCGAAGCCCTACGTGCTCTCGATGGTCGGCGGAGGATCCGACGGCGGCCGGCTGGCCCTGGCCGCCGCACAGGCCCGCGTCCCGGCCGGGCATCGACACATCATCCTCACCGGACCGCAGATGCCGCTGCCGGACCACGCCCGGGTCCAGCGCACGGTCGAGGCCTCCCCCGACGCGGCTCGCATCCAGGTCACCCGGCTGGCGCCGCATGTCCCGGCACTGGTCCGCGAGGCGGCCGCCGTCGTCTCCATGGCCGGGTACAACTCCACCGCCGAGATCATGGCCACCACCACGCCGGCGCTGCTGGTCCCGCGCGCCGCCCGTCGGGCCGAGCAGCCCCGGCGGGCCCGGGCGCTGGCCGCCGTGGGCGCGGTCGACACCCTGGCGCTGGAGGAGCTCAGCGCGGAGGCACTGAGCCGGTGGCTCGCCGAGGCCGTGGTCCGGCGCTGTGACCGCGGCGCGGTGGATCTGGACGGTCTCAGCAGGATCGGCGCGCTGGCGGCCGCGGAGCTCGCTCTGCGGCCTGCTGCGCTGCCCCGGACGACGGCTGTTCGGCCGACTCCCGGCGTGCTCCGTGCCGCGCCCCGTCCCGCAGAAGCTCCAGTGCCGGTCCCCGCTCCGTACCCTCCGGCGCATGTCGCCCACGCCGCGGCTCGCTGCGCCGCAACCCCCCTGTCTGCCCCCGCCGCTGAAACGAGGTTTGATTCCCATGTCCGGTGAGAACACCGCCCAGGACGGTCTCGAGATCGACACGCTCAGCACCGGAGGGCGCGGCGAGTCCGCGATCGCTCCGGTGGTGGGCTACGTGTTGAAGATGTATCCGCGCTTCTCGGAGACCTTCATCGTCTCGGAGCTCCTGGCTCGGGAGGCCGCCGGGGAACAGCTGGTGATCTTCTCGCTCCGCCCGAGCACCGATGCCCGCTTCCACCCTGAGCTTGCCCGGGTGAAGGCTCCGGTGATCCATGTCCCGCGTCCCTCCTCCCCCAGCCGGCTGTGGGGTGAACTGGGCCGGACCGCCGAGTCCCCCACCCTGCTCGAGGGGATGCGCCGCTGCCTCCCGGATCTGCTGGCCGCCGGACCCGACGATGCCGCGCAGGCCATCGCGCTGGCCCGCGCCGCTCAGGAGGCCGGGGTCACGCATCTCCACGCGCACTTCGCCTCGATCGCCACCACAGTGGCCCGGCTGGCCGGGTGCATCGGCGGGCTGCCGTATTCGTTCACGGCTCATGCCAAGGACATCTTCCACGAAGACGTGGACGAGGCTGAGCTCGAAACCAAGCTCGCCGATGCCCATCATGCGATCACGATCTCCGGCTACAACCTCGACGATCTCCGCACCAGGTTCCCAGCCGCGACGACCCGGCTGCACCTGGTGCGCAACGGCCTGGAACTCTCCCGCTTCCCGTTCGCTCCGCACCTCGACGCCGCACCGGAGCCCCACGCCGGGAACCACCCGGGCGGCACCCTGCGTCCAGCGCGACTGCTGGGGGTCGGGCGACTGGTGGAGAAGAAGGGATTCCACCTGCTCATCGCCGCGGTGGCGCGGCTGCGCGATGCAGGCTTCGACGTGCAGGCCGACATCGCCGGTGACGGGCCGCTCAAGGAGCAGCTCCAGCGCCAGATCGACGACGCCGGCCTCGGCTCCTCGGTGCGGCTGCTGGGACCGTGCACCCAGCAGGAGGTGGGTGAGCTGCTCGGTTCCCACGACGTCTTCGTGGCCCCCTTCGTGGTCGGTGCCGACGGCAACGCCGACGGCCTGCCCACCGTGCTGCTCGAGGCCATGGCGCGCGGCATCCGGTGCGTGGCGGCCGAGGTGACGGCGGTGGGTGAGGTGGTGCGCAGCGGTGAGACCGGATGGCTCGTGCCCTCCGGTGACCTCGATGCCCTCACCGCAGCCGTCACCGAGGCGATCACCCACGAGCCGCAGCACCTGCACATGCTCGACGCTGCACGCACCATGATCGAGCGAAGCTTCGACTCCGCGGCCCAGGCCCGACGACTGCAGTCGCTGGTCGCGGACCCGGATTCACCGGCCGCTCAGGACCGGCTCGCGGCGGGGCCGAACCTGGTGGATCCAGCTGCCGCTCCGGGGCGGCCGGTCACACACCGGACGGTCCCAGCTCAGCCCGTCACAGTCCAGCCCGTCACAGTCCAGAGACAGCCCAGCACACTGCAGGAGTCGGTATGAGAATCGGATATCTGCTCCCCGACCCGGGGATCGGCATCTTCGGGTCCAAGGGAGCGAGCGTGCATGCACAGGAGATGATCCGCGCCTTCCGGGCGCTGGGCCATGAGGTCACGGTGTTCTGCACCAAGCGTGGAGACAAGCATGAGGACCCCACCACGGTCTCGGTGCCTGCAGACCTCACGGACCTGCCGGTGTTCGTGGTCCCGGTCTCCGGGGTCAAGGGTGCTGCTGAACGTGAGGCCGCCGTCGTCCGCGTCGCCGCGAGAATGGCCGAACTGGCCGTGGCAGGCGGTTTCGACCTGCTCTACGAGCGCTACTCGCTGTTCTCCACCGCAGGCGTGACCGCTCGGCGGTCCAGCGGCGTCCCCCTGGTGATCGAGGTCAATGCCCCGCTGCTGCGCGAACAGAAGGTGCACCGCAGCCTCCACGACGAGCCCACCGCCGAGCGCACGACCCGAGAGAGCTTCACCCAGGCTGACCTGCTGTCCTGCGTGTCCGAGCCCGTGGCGGACTGGACGCGCCGGCTGCTCGCCGAGGACGTCACCGCCGCTGGCCGAACCCCGCGGGTGCGGGTGACGCCCAACGGGGTTGATCCCACCCGGTTCACCCCGCGGCACCCAGACCAGCAGGCCACAGAGCAGCACCGCACAGACCAGCAGCGCACAGATGCCGCTGCCCGGCTGCAGGATGCCGTGACCATCGGCTTCCTGGGCACCCTGAAGCCCTGGCACGGCACCGACCTCCTGCTGCGGGCCTTCGCCCGGATCGCGACCCAGGACGCCAGGCCAAGGCTGAGGATCATCGGCGGCGGTCCCGAGCGGCGCCGGCTGGAGTCCCTTGCCGCCGAGCTGGGCATCGGCGAGCGCGTCGAGTTCACCGGCCCGGTCTCGCCGGCGCAGGTGCCGCAGCTGCTGGCCGGCCTGGACATCGCGACGGCGCCCTACCCGGCTCCCAGCGACGAGTCTGAGCACTACTTCTCCCCGCTGAAGGTCTACGAATACTTCGCGGCCGGGCTCCCGGTGATCGCCTCGGCGCTCGGCGAGCTGCCCCAGCTGTTCGATGGAGACCGTGCGGCGGACGGCTCGGCAGAGGGAATGCCTGCCGGGATCACGCTGCCGCCCGGTGACCCGGAGGCCCTGGCCCGCGCGCTGGACCGACTGATCGCAGACCCGGCGCGACGGGCCCAGATGGGCGCTGCCGGCCGCAGGCTCGTCGAGCGCGAGCACAGCTGGGTGATGCGCGCTCAGGGCGTGCTCGCCCAGATCCCAGTCCCGACGGAGGCCCTGCGATGACCCGCCGGGCCGAGGCCAGATCCTCACGGGCTCTGCACCGCCAGGGGCTGCGGCGCACCCTGCGCATGGTCCTGCCCCATCTCGGGGAGCACAAGCTGCTGATCGTTGTGGGGCTGTTGGCGCTGTTGGGCGACGTCGCGTTCCGCGTGCTCGAACCCTGGCCGGTGAAGTTCGCGGTGGACGCGGTCACCGAGGCGCTCGGCGCCCAGATCAACGAGACCATCGACTCCAGTCACAATGTCGAGGGGATGCTCGTGTTCTGGGCGTTCGCGCTGGCACTGATCGTCGGAGGACGCGCCTTCTGCAGCTACGCCTCCACCATCGCCTTCGCGAAGACCGGCGTGAAGGTGGCTGCGCGGCTGCGCACCCGGGTCTTCGACCACATCCAGGCGCTCTCGCTGCGCTACCATTCCAAAGCCTCCATCGGTGACACCTCGCAGCGCCTGGTCGGGGACATGGGCCGGCTTCAGGAGGTCGCCGTCACCGCCGGGCTCCCGATGGTCGGCAACCTGCTGACCCTGGTGACCCTGCTGATCGTGGTGCTGATCCTGAACCCGCTGCTCGCGATCATCGTGCTGCTCACCGGCGCCGGGTATCTGCTGTTCAGCCGGGTGCTGAGCCCCAAGATCACCTCCGCCTCCCGCTCCACCCGCAAGGGCGAGGGCCGACTCGTCGGGGACGCGGCCGAGGCCCTGGGCGCGATCCGCGTGGTGCAGTCCTACGGCCTCGAGGAGAGGGTCGCCTCGGGGTTCGCCGCCGGGAATGCGAAGGCGCTGAAGGCCGGCATCAAGGCCCGCCGGCTCGCCGCGCAGCTGGAGCGGTCCACGGATCTGCTGGTGGGAATCTCCACCGCCGTGGTCCTGGGCCTCGGAGGGTGGCAGGTCCTCCAGGGATCCATGACCCCCGGAGACATGGTGCTCTTCCTGATGTACCTGAAGATCGCGATGAAGCCGCTGCGCGATATGGCGAAGTACACCGGGCGGATCGCGCGCGCCACCGCTTCCGGGGAACGCATCGCGGACCTGCTCGACGAAGAGATCGAGATCCAGGACCCGGCGCATCCCTTCCCGCTGGGACGCGTCACCGGCGAACTGACCTTCTGGAACCTCAGCGCCAAGGACCACCGCGGCACCCCGTTGTTCGAGAACCTGAATCTGAACATCCCCGCCGGTCAGCGGGTGGGTCTGCTGGGTCCCTCGGGTGCGGGAAAGTCGACTCTGGCCGGATACCTGCTGCGGCTCGCCGATCCGGACTCCGGCTCGGTGCTGGTGGACGGCTATTCAGCGCGCAACGTGACCCGGGCTGACCTCCGCGGCAACATCGCGGTCCTGCTCCAGGAGTCGGTGCTGTTCAGCACCTCGGTGCGGGAGAACATCCGCTATGGCCGACAGGGCGCCTCCGACGCAGAGGTCGAGGAGGCGGCGCGGCAGGCGGGCGCGCACGACTTCATCATGACGCTGCCCGAGGGGTACGAGACCGAGCTGGGCAATCGCGGTGACACGCTCTCCGGCGGCCAGCGCCAACGCGTGGCGATCGCTCGCGCGCTGGTCCGCGATGCACCGATCATCTTGTTGGATGAGCCGACCACCGGCCTGGACCCAGCGTCCCGGGGAGTGGTGGAGAGCTCGATCCGTGAACTGACCCGCGGACGCACCACGGTGGCGATCACCCATGACCTCAGCATGATCCAAGGCCTGGATCGCGTGCTGTGGCTCGAGGACGGTGGCATCCGCGAGGACGGAACGCCCGCGGAGCTGCTGGCTGACCCCGACTCGCAGCTGGCCAGGTGGGCGGCCAGCCAGCGCGGGGCGACCGATTCCGAATCCGAGGATCAGCCGGACACCGCGGAGCCGGCCGCCACCGTCCCTCTGGGACTCCAGACGATGGTCGCCGCGTCACCCGTCGCGGTGCCGGCGTCGACCTCGGTGGACCGGACCGAGCGGGTGAGTCGATGAACCAGCTCCCCCCACCGTGGACCGAGGCCGACGAGGTCGCCGCGCGGGCGGCGGATCTTCCCGGTGCGCGCACGCTGCTGGACTCCGCGGAGCTCTCCGCTCTGCTCGGCCGGCAGGCGCAGATCTCACGGGTCCGGATCAAGCCCGGACATTCCGTGGTCGCGGCCTTCACCACCACCGACGCCGAACCGGGCTGGGCGATGCTGACGCTGGATGCGGACAAGCTCTCCAAAGCTCGGCACCGCGCCCAGGACAACAGCCTGGCAGGGACCATGCCGTTCCGGGTGCACAGCGAGAACCGGCACTATCTGTTCAGCGGCAGCATCTGGGCGGATCCGGTCCTGGCGAAGGATCTCGGTGCGGCTCGCAGTGCGCTCACCCGGCGAGCCGGCACGGACCAGCCCTGGACGGTGCTGCGGCACAATCCGCGCCGACGAGTCGTCGCCGTGGTGCCGCCAGTGGACGGTGAACACGGTGCGAAGATCATCCGAGTCGCCTCCCCGCGGACCACCCACACCGCGTTGGAGACCGCGCAGCGGTGGCGGAGCATGGGGCTGCCGCTGGTGCGCAGCACCCCGCTGGGCGGTCGCGGCACGGCAGTGGGTGCACCGCTCTGGGGATGGGCCGACCTGGCCAGCCATCCGCACGGACCCGCCGCCTTGACGGCCGGGGCCGCCCTGGGCACGCTGCACCAGATGACCATGAGCACACACCGAGCTCCGCTCCCGGTTCACACCGAATCGGCAGCCGCCGCGGTCGCGTCGATCGCACCCTGGTTGGGGCCGCAGGCACACCGACTCACGCAGCGGATCGAGGAGAGGTTCTCCGCCCTCGGGCCCGGCGTCATCACGGAGCTCCACGGTGACCTCTCCCCCGACCAGGTGGTCCTCGCGACCCCCGGCAGCCACAAGATCCGACTCATCGACTTCGATCGAGCCGGAGCCGGCGACCCGATGCGTGATCTCGGCAGCTGGGCGGCGGCCTGCCGACGCCTGGAGCTCGACGGTCTGATCGAGGACTTCTGGGCGGGCTACATCACCCGAAGCGCCGTCGAACTGGCACGGGCCTCGGTCTGGGAGGCGTTCGCTCAGCTGAGCGCCGCACCGGATGCGTTCCGGCTCCGACTCCCAGACTGGCCCGAGCTGCTTCAACGAACCTTGACCCTCGCCGAGGAGGCGCTGGACCGATGACGACGCCGACCCTGCCGCCAGAGACGATCACCCGCTCGGGCCGCACGCTCCAGGTCACCCGGGCGTGGCCGGTGCCGGACGAAGCCCGCCTGGCGATCGAGTGCCAGGACGCCGGCCAACGGATCGCAGGTCACTGGGACCACAACGGCGCTCAGCTGCAGCCTCTCGGCAGCGACTCCCGGATTCCGGCCCTGGAGCGTCTCGCCGCGACCGGCACCGTCGTCTCACACCGACCTGGGAAGCGGGCCGTCGTCCGCCGAGACGAGGAGTTCATCAAGGTGGTGCGCCGCGGCCGGGCCTCGGGAATCCTCGACGGCGTCCGCCGCGCGGCAGCCTTCACGGACTTCTTCCGCACCCCCGAGGTGCTCGCCCAGGACGACTCTTCCGTGACCTTCGCGGAGCTGCACGGTGCCAGCCTGCACGACCCCTCGCTGCTGTCGGCACCGCACTGGGATCTCGCCTGGACCGAGGTGCTCAGTGCCTGGGCCGAGGCGGCGAGCACCGCAGGCTCCAGCTCGAGCAGGCAGGATTCCAGGAACCACACCCCAGGCACTCGTCCATCGCAGCTGCGACACACCGCTGAGGTGGAGGGCCAGGTGCTCCGCCGCTGGGCCAGCCTGGTCGCACCCTATCTGGACCCGGCGGAGCGGCTGCACCGGCTGGTGGACGACGTCGCGACCAGCTTGGGGCAGCTGCCCGAGGTGCCGCTGCGACCAGCCCACCGGGACCTCCATGACAAGCAGCTGTTGTGGAGCCCTCAGGCCGGTCCTGGTCTGCTCGACGTGGACACCGCCTGCGTGGCCGACCCGGCGTTGGATCTCGGCAACCTGCGCGCACATGCACGGCTGCGCCGACTGCAGGGACTATGGGGACCCGCGGAGGCCCGCACCGTGACGCAGGCAGTCGACGTCGCCGCGGCGCGACTCCACGTGCCGACTCGCACACTCGCGATCTATGAACGCGCCGCGGAGCTGCGGCTGGGCTGTGTCTACGCGGTGCGCCCGGGCTATCGGGATGTGGCGGCGCGACTGCGGGCGGGGACGGTCAGCTCCGCAGAACGATGAGAATCTTCTCATCCTGGTCTCACCGGAGACTCACGCCCGGGACCGAAGATGGTGTCAGGATCTAGAACCAGTGAGCCTGGAGCCAGTGACACCAGAGTCAGTGACCCCAGCACATACGCGGAAGGATGCGGGACATGTCCAGGCAGTCAGGTTGGATCATCACCGGGGCACTGACCATCGTCGCGCTGGGCGGCACGGTGGCCGTGGCGGAGCTGGCCGGTCCAGACCAGGTTCAGGACCTGGGACCGGCCATGGAGGTCTCCTCACCGAGCCAGGCCCCGACCACCGACGCGCCGACCCCGTCACCGTCACCGTCTGCATCCTCGTCGCCGTCACCGTCCGCGTCGCCGAGCCCCAGCAGGGACTCGAGCGAGGACTCGGCACGTCCCAGCCCAGACACGAGTCCCCGCGCAAGCGCCACCGCCTCGCAGGCACCTGCCTCCGCGGCGCCGAGCGCCGCCTCCCCCGAGGAATATGTTCCACCGGCGACCACAGGTCCGACCACGGTCGCCCCTGCACCGCCTCAGCAGTACCAGCAGGCGCCCCTCGAATCCGCCCAGTCGTGGTCTACCCCCGCCTCTGCGCAGAGCTGGTCCGCCCCCTCCGCGGCAAGCTGACCAGGAGCAGCTGCCCCAGAGCGCGGCGCGAGATCCGGGGCGGCGCCGGGAGAGGCCTCGATCCGGGTCCCCGGGGTCAGAGCTCGAGCCGGTACCCGACTCCGCGCACGGTCCGGATCGCTTCCGCGCCCACCTTGGCCCGCAGATACCTGACATAGACGTCCACCAGGTTCGACCCCGGGTCAAAGCTGTAGCCCCAGACGCGCTCCAGAAGCTGCTCCCGGGAGAGCACCTGGCCGGGGTGGCGCATGAACGTCTCGATCAGCGCGAACTCCCGCGAGGAGAGATCGTGCTGCTTCTGCCCCGCTGTGACGCGGCGCGCGTGGAGGTCCAGGGTGAGACCGCCCGCGCTCAGCGTCGTCGGCTCCTCCGCTGATCCGCCGCGCAGCCGCAGCCGGATCCGGGCGAGCAGCTCGTCGATGCTGAACGGCTTCGACATGTAGTCATCGGCTCCGGATTCGAGCCCTGCCACCGTGTCGGCCGGGGTGCTGCGCGCGGTCAGGATGATCACCGGAGCCCCGAAGCCCTGGCCGCGCATTCGCCCCAGCAGGCGCAGCCCGTCCTCGTCGGGCAGACCGAGATCCAGGACGGCGAGGTCCACGGAATTGTTCATCGCGTATTCGAAGCCTTCCGACGCCGTGGCGCCGCGCAGCACGGCGTAGCCGGCCGCGCGCAGGCCCTTCTCCACGAAGGAGGCGATCCGATCCTCATCCTCGATCAGCAGAATCTGGGTCATCTGTGTCTCCCTGGGTCGATCGGGTGCGCCAGCGGTGCGGCGGGGTCGTCGTCGTTCTCGGAGGTCTGTTCGACCTCCTGGTCCGGCTTTGAGGGCTCCCCCACTCCGTGGTCGCGCGGAATGACCACGGTGAAGCGGGCACCGACGCCGGTCGCGGAATCCAGGTCCACGCGGCCGCCGTGGGCCTGGGCGATCGCTGCCACGATCGGGAGCCCCAGCCCGGATCCCGGCTTGGAGCTGTCGGTGCGTCCGAATCGTTCAAAGACCCGGTCCTGGTCCTCGGGGGCGATTCCCTGGCCCTGATCGCGGACGAAGATCCGGATCTCCTCGGCGGTGAGCTCCGAGCCCAGCGCGATCACCGAGCCCTGGGCGGAGAACTTCACCGCATTGGCCGCCAGCTGCAGCCAGGCCTGGGTGAGCCGCTCGCGGTCCACCCGGGCGGCACCCTCGGCGCGGGACTCCACGATCCACCGGTGCTGGCCCAGGGCGAGGGCCTTGTCATAGACCTCATCGGTGAGGGTGCCGATGTCGGTGGGGGCGCGTTGGACGAAGTCCGGGCGCCCGGCCTGGGCCAGCGTCGTGAGGTCGTCGATCACCCGGTTCATCCGGCTGAGCTCATCGAGGGTCAACGCTCGGGTGGACGTCACGTCATCGCGGTCGCCCACGTCGAGCACCTCGAGGTGCCCCCGGACGATGGTCAGCGGGGTGCGCAGCTCATGGCTGACATCGTGGATCAGCTGGTCCTGAGCCTGGAACGACTGTTGGAGCCGATCGAGCATCTCATTGACCGCTTTGGTCATCTCGGCCAGGTCGTCCTTGCCGGTGACCGGTATCCGCTCGGAGAGGTCTTCGCGTCCGATGTGCCGGGCCGAGGAGGCCAGCACGGCCACCGGATGCAGCAGGCGCCCCGCGATGGCACCGCCCACGATCGCCACCACGCCGAGAGACAGCAGCGACACGGCGGCATAGATCAGAAAGCCTTCGGAGAACACCCGCTTCTCTGCCGTGATGTCGTAGGCCATCACCAGCGCGCCCACCTGGGGCTCCTGAGCCGTCTCCGCCGAGTCGGCAGCGGCCCGATCCGAGGGATCCGGCGCAACGCTTCCCTGCACCGGCACGATGGCCGCACGGTAGCTGGTGTTCGCGGTCTCGATGGTCACCACCGTGGCGCGTTCGCCGAGTGCATGGGGCTCCAGGGCACGCAGCAGCTGCTGGTCCTCCTCCAGTCGCACCGGAGTCACCGGCGAGGTGTAGGCCACCTGTCCGTCGACCAGTCCGACGATTCCCTCATTGCGGGTCGGGATGATCCGCTCCATCGCAGTGCGCACCAGCTCAGCCGGGGAGGTGAACGGCTCCCCGGTGCCCGGATCCACTCCGACCTCGTGCAGGACGCGGAACTGTTCGGCGTCGGCCGCGAGCTCGGCGTCGATGCGTCCCTCGACCTGGGTCTGCTGGATCACGAACGCGGTGTATCCGGCGACGGCGAGGGCGAGCGCCGCGAGTCCGACGACTGCGGTGAGAATCCGCGCCCGGACATTGAGGCGAAACGGTCTCCAGCCGCGAGGTGACCGGCGCCGAGGCGCCGAGGCGTCGACGGCACCGGTCGCCGCTGCATCATCCGGCTGGCGCGAGTGGGTCATGGGCTTCAGTTTCTCACTGAAGACCCGCCCAGGAGGTGCTTCGGCGATGAGAGTTCTTTCATCTCGATACGAGAAGATGACGGCATGGATCTGCATCAGGTGCCAGGGGAGCTGGTCGGCGTGCTGCGCGGACCCGAGGCCGAGACCCTGCTGCGGCAGTCCCTGGAGGCTTCGGGCGTGGTGCTGCGCAGCTGGGAGCTGGAGCAGATCTACGCCCGGCCCGGAGCTGAGCTCTCCGCCCGATACCGGGTGCGCTGCACCGCACCCGGGGTGCCGACCGTGGCGGTCGGGTCCGCCGGGTCGACTGATCACGCCGAACTCACCGAGCCGACCGAACTGACCATGGTGGCCAGCACCGTCGCGCTGACGCCGCAGCAGCGCGAGAGCATGGGAGCGGTCCGGGCGGACTCCCCCCACGGCGCGGTGCATCTGTGGGTACATCCGGTGGACCCGGAGCTTCCGGGACTGCTGGTGGTGGAGCGCGCCGCGCGGTCCGCCGGAGAGGAACCCGGAGCGCGACAGCCCCCGGGCCCGGTGGAGCGTGCGGAAAGCGCAGAGCTTCCCGAGAGCAGAGGGCTTCCGGAGAACACAGAGCGTCCGGACAGCACGGGGCTGGAGGCGCGGCTGAGCCGACTTCTCGGGCAGCCGTGCCGGGTGCAGGACCTGCAGATGCTGGTGCTGCGACCGCTGCGGCGGGCGGTCTACCGGGCGACGCTCACCTCGGCGCGGGGGCAGCGGGTCCTCTACCTGAAGGTGGTCAGACCGGCACGGGCAGCCCAGCTGCTGCGACGCCACCGCTGTTCTCCGCTGATCCCGGCCTCCGCCGACGCCGGGGACGGCATCCTGGTGCTCGACCAGGCCCCCGGACTGGCACTCACCCACCACCTCCACGGCGCCGTCGCCCCGGCCGACGTCGGGCCCATCGACCCCGCGGTGCTGCTGGCAGCCCTGGACACCCTGCACCCGAAGACGCTGCAGATGCCGCCCCGGGTGCCCCCGACACAGCGACCCGACGGTCTCGCGGAGTCTGCGGTCGCCGCCGGCGCTGACCCGTTCCGGGTGCAGCGCCTCCGCGAGCGCATCGGCCTGAGCCTGCAGGCCGCACCGGGTCCTCTGGTGCCCACCCACGGAGACTTCCACCCGGCGAACCTGTTCCTGGACGCCACCGCGCGGCACCCGACGGGCCTCATCGATGCAGACACGGTGGGACCGGGGTTCCGGGTCGATGATCTCGCGACGATGCTCGGACATCTGCTGGTGCTGCCGAGCTTCGACCCGTCCGGATACGCCGCGGTCCCGGAGTTCACCCGGCGCTTCCACGCGCACTGCCTGGACCATGCCGACCCGGCGGATCTCGGCGCGCGCACCGCGGCGGTGCTGCTGTCCCTGCTGCCGGGGGTGCCGAGCGCCGCCCAGCGCGAGCATCTCCTCAGCTGTGCCGAGACGCTGGCGCAGCGGGCCGGCCCCGCGGATCTGGACTGACTGAGATCTGGGCTGACGTTCAGTCCAACGGCTCGGCTTCGCTGAGCCAGACCTGTGTGGGGCGGATGAAGAGCAGCATCAGAGACAGCGCTGCGGGGAGCAGGAAGGCCAGGCCGATAGGCACCGCGCCGCCGGAGAGGAAGCTGAAGGAGAGCACCACGATCAGCAGCTGGAGCACCATGGCGGGGGTGCGGGCGCCTTGGGCGCCGAGGAAGATCCTGAAGCCGAGCACCACCAGGACCAGCCCGAAGAGCACGTAGAGCACCACCAGAGCGATCTGGCCGACCGTGTCGAGGACCTGGGGCGGAGAGGCCACAGCCCCGGCGATCGTGCTGAAGACCACCGTGAGGCCCTGGACGAAATGGATCAGGAACAGCACCCAGACACCCAGCGGACGAGGCCGCGCCTGGACGAAGCGCCGCGGTGGACGAGGGGTGTTGAAATCCGGCTGCACCGAGTCATCTGAGGCCATATCACCATTGAACCACTGACCGACCGGGTCCCGAGCCGCCGGCCTCCCCGGAACACCCCGGCAGGCACCCCCGTCTGACAAGGCCTTTTCATAAGCCTGAGAGTGCTGTGACAAAGTACACACTGTTTCGGCGTCATTTCAGTAGTGCGAACTCTTGTTTGCCAGGCGTTAACATGCCAGCCTTGATTGCGTACTTATTCGGGATGGCAGAACACCTCACCCGAGGTCTGGAGATGTACAGCCACCAGGCACTGCGGATCATTCGAACCGTGGAACATTCTGTCGCCTGGAAGCGGATGTGACTCCCTGGAGACTCATGCACGAGCACCTCACCGTGAGGCTCGGTCGAGGAATCGCCGCTGAATGCCCAATGACCCGAACATCGGCGCCCTCGAGGCGCCCTAGGAGTAGTGATCCCATGGATTGGCGCAGCCGAGCAGCCTGCCTGGACAAGGACCCCGAGCTTTTCTTCCCCGTCGGCAACACCGGACCAGCCCTGCTTCAGATCGAGGAGGCCAAGAGCGTCTGCCGTCGGTGCCCAGTGATGGACACCTGCCTGCAGTGGGCGCTGGAGACCGGCCAGGACTCAGGAGTCTGGGGCGGCATGAGCGAGGACGAGCGCCGGGCGCTGAAGCGCCGGGCCGCGCGCGCCCGCCGCGCCTCCTGAGGCCTCAGCCTCCACTCTTCAACGACGCGGCGAGGATCGGCGCACGGAGCTTCACCCGTGTTCCCGTCCTCGCCGTTTCTGTGCCCGCACCGGGCTCTGCGCCTGCGCCAGTTTCAGGGCCTGCGCCGGTTTCAGCGCCGACGGCAGCCTCGAGCGGCGAGGCGACCCCTGCGCTCTCCCACTCGATCGAGCCGGAGAGCTCCCCGCGCACCAGGGTGCGCACGATCCGCAGCCCCAGCCCAGGCTCCCATTCCTGCTCGGGCAGCCCCACGCCGTCGTCGGTGAGCTCGAGCTCCAGCCGCTGACGCCCCGCGGCGTCGGCATGGCGCTGCACGCTCATGGTCACATGCAGCTCGCGGTGCGTCGGGTCCTCGCCGAAGCCGTGCTCCACCGCATTGGCGACGATCTCGGTGATCACCAGCGCCAGCGGGGTGACCATATCCGGCGGGAGCTGACCGAAGCTGCCGTGCAGCGCGGTGATCACCTGCCGATCGGACTGGGCCATCTCGGCGGCGAGGTAGAGCTGACGGCGCATCATGTCATCGACGTCGACGGTCTCCTCCAGGCCCTTGGAGAGCGAATCGTGGACCATCGCGATGGTCTCCACGCGCCGCATCGCCCGACGCAGGCCCTCCCGGCCCTCCTGGGAGTCCATCCGCCGCGACTGCATCCGCAGCAGCGCCGAGACGGTCTGCAGATTGTTCTTCACCCGATGGTGGATCTCCTTGATCGTGGCGTCCTTGCTCATCAGCTGCTTGTCCCGGCGGCGCAGCTCGGTGACGTCGCGGCAGAGCACCAGCGCGGCGAACCGCTCCCCGCCGCGGTCATCGCGGGAGCCGTGACGATCCGCGGAGCCGCTCGGACGGACCGGAGGCACCGCGCCCGTTCCCGAGCCGGCATGGGAGGCCCGGTAGAGCGGGATCGAGCGCAGCGTCACCGCGGCGCCATGGGCCTCCAGCTCGGCGCGCATCGCCCGGCGACCGGTGAGCATCATCGGCTGAGACTCATCGACCACCACCCCGGTGGCGCGCTGCAGCTCCGAGCCGATCCCAGCCAGGGACCGTCCCTCCAGGGTGTCGGAGACGCCCAGGCGCAGCAGCGCCGAGACCGCGTTGGGCGAGGCGAAGGTGATCCGGCCCTCGGCGTCGAGGCGGAGCAGCCCGTCACCCACCCGGGGGGCGCCGCCGTAGCCGGTGAACTCCTGGCTCGCATCGGGCCAGCGCCCTTCCGCCGCCATGACCAGCAGATCCTCGGCGCAGCGCCGGTAGGTCAGCTCCAGCCGTGAGGGGCTGCGCATCGCGGCCACCGCGAAGTGCAGCGTGATCACCCCGACGGTCCGGCCGCGGTGGATCAGCGGAATCGCCTGGACCCGCATCCGCGCCGGTGAGGGCTGGCCCTGGTCCGAGGAGTTGGTCTCCACCTGAGAGGTCCAGGCGCGCTCGACCATCGGCTTCAGGTCCGCGCGGATCCGATCCCCGACCACGTCCCGATGGATCAGGGTCTGCGTGGTCGAGGGCCGGGCCTGGGCCAGCGCGATGAAGGACCGGTCCGCAGCGGAGAGGAACCCCTCCTCGGTGTGCGGGAACCACAGCACCACGTCGGAGAACGCCAGATCCGAGAGCAGCTGCCAGTCCCCCACCAGGGCATGCAGCCACTCCACGTCGTCCTGGGAGAGGTGGCGGTGTCCGACGAGCGGATCCTGGAAGACGGCCATATCAGGACTCCTCGGTGCACACGGTGGGATGACTCTTCAGACGACGACGACGGCTCACGAGTCGACCAGACCCCGCAGGTGCCGCAGCAGCACGGTCAGCGAGGCGATGTTGTCATCGGCCAGCGCATCCACCTCGGCGACCAGCTTCTCGGCCCGGGCCAGCTTGGCCCCGTTGTCCTGCTTCCACTCCTGAAGCCGCTGATCCGGCGCGGACCCGGACGGGGTCGCACGCAGCACCGCCGAGGTGATGTCGGCCATCGCGCCGTAGAGCTCGTCGCGCTGGGCTCCGCGGGCCAGAGCCTGCCACTTGTCCTCCCGCGGGAGGTTGGTGATCCGGTTCAGCAGCGCATCGGCGCTGAACTCGGCGTAGACCGCGTAGTAGACCCCAGCGACCTCCCGGGAGTCCAGCTCGAGCTCGCGGGCCAGGCTGGCGATGTCCAGGAGCGTGAAGGCCTCGAAGAGCTGGGAGACCCAGGTCGCCAGCTGCTCGGGCATGCCCGCCTCGAGCGCCTCGGCGTGGAGCCGCACGACCCGCTCGCGGTCCTCCCCGCGCAGGTAGCTGGTGAGCTCGCCGTAGAGCGGGGTGATGTGCCCGGCGTAGGTCTCCACGTCCTCGCGGACCGAGGTGCCGCGGCTGACATGGTTGATGAACCAGCGCACCGCGCGGTCCAGCAGCCGGCGCATGTCCCGGTAGGTGTTCGCCCAGGCGCGCCGGTCGAAGCTGACCGGCAGCTCGCGCATGGCGGCGTCGAAGTCCTCCAGGGCGAAGAGCTCGCGCACGGCCACGAAGGACCGGACCACCTGCTCCTCGGCGGCGAAGGTCTCCTCGATGGCGCGGAAGACGAACGCGGCGCCGCCGACGTTGATCACGTCGTTGGCCACCACATTGGCGATGATCTCGCGGTGCAGCGGGTGCCGGCTGAGCTGATCCGGGAACCGTTCGCGCAGCGGGGCCGGGAAGTACTGCTCCAGGGTGGTCCCGAACCAGTCGTCGTCGGGCACCGAGTTCTCCACCAGCGCCGCCTTGAGCTGGATCTTCGCGTACGCGGCCAGCACCGAGAGCTCCGGGGAGGTGAGGATCCGCTGGTTGTTCGCGGCACGCTCGGCGAAGACCTCGTCGCTGGGCAGCACCTCCAGCTCGCGGTCCAGGCCCACGGTCTCCTCCAGCCAGCTGATCAGCCGCTGGAAGCTCGGGGACCACTCCCCCACACGGTGCCGGTCGGTCATCAGCAGCACGTTCTGGTCCCGGTTGGTCTCCAGCACCAGCGCGGCCACGTCCTCGGTCATCGAGCTCAGCAGCTCGGTCCGGTCCTGCGGGTCCAGGTGACCGGATCCGACCAGCTGGTCGATCAGGATCTTGATGTTGACCTCATGGTCGGAGCAGTCGACTCCGGCGGAGTTGTCGATCGCGTCGGTGTTCAGCAGCACCCCGTTCTGGGCCGCCTCGATCCGGCCGGCCTGGGTGAGTCCCAGGTTGCCGCCCTCGCCGATCACGCGGGCGCGCACCTGCCCGCCGTCGACCCGGATCGCGTTGTTCGCGCGGTCCCCGACCTGGTCGTGGGTCTCGGTGGAGGCCTTCACATACGTGCCGATCCCGCCGTTGTAGAACAGGTCCACCGGAGCCTTGAGCAGCGCGTTGATCAGCTCCGGGGGCGTGAGCCGCTGCTGGGACTCGGGCAGGTCGAAGCGACGCCGCATCGGCTCGGTGATCTCGATGGTCTTCGCGGTGCGGGAGAAGACCCCGCCGCCGTCGGAGATCAGCTCCAGGTTGTATTCGCCCCAGCCGGAGCGCTGGGCGGTGAAGAGCCGCTGCCGCTCCGCGAAGCTGGCCGCGGGGTCGGGGTCCGGGTCGATGAAGATGTGCAGGTGGTTGAACGCCGCGACCAGCCCGATGTGCTCCGAGAGCAGCATACCGTTGCCGAACACATCCCCGCCCATGTCGCCGATCCCCATGACGGTGAAGTCCTCGCGCTGGGTGTCCAGGCCGAGCTCGGAGAAGTGGGACTTCACCGACTCCCAGGCACCCCGGGCGGTGATGCCCATGTCCTTGTGGTCATAGCCCACCGAGCCGCCGGAGGCGAAGGCATCCCCGAGCCAGTGCCCGTATTCCTTGCTGATCGCGTTCGCGGTGTCGGAGAAGGTCGCGGTGCCCTTGTCGGCCGCGACGACCAGGTAGGCGTCGTCGCCGTCGTGCCGGACGACCCGGTCGGGGTGGGTGATCACCATCTGGCCATCGCGTTCGCTCTGGTTGTCGGTGATGTCGAGCAGGGCGCGGATGAAGATCTTGTACGCGTCCTGACCCGCCTCGACCCAGGCGCCGCGGTCCGCGGTCGGGTCCGGGAGCTGCTTGGGGAAGAAGCCGCCCTTCGCGCCGGAGGGCACGATCACCGCGTTCTTGGCCATCTGCGCCTTCACCAGTCCCAGCACCTCGGTGCGGAAGTCCTCGCGCCGATCGGACCAGCGCAGCCCGCCGCGGGCGACCTTCGCGAAGCGCAGGTGCACGCCCTCGACCTGTGGGGAGTAGACCCAGATCTCGTGGGCCGGGCGCGGTGCCGGCGCGGCGTCGATGGTCGCCGGGGTCAGCTTCAGCGAGAGCCAGTCGCGACCCTGATAGAGGTTGGTCCGCTGGGTGGAGTCGATGAGGTTCAGCAGCGCGCTGAGCACCCGGTCGGCGTCCAGGGTGCGGACCTGCTCCAGCGCCTCGAGGACCCGCTCGCGCGCCGTCGCGCTCTGGTCCTCACGGTCCCCCTCCAGATCAGGATCGAACCGCGTCTCGAAGTAGCTCACCAGCGCCAGCGCCATCTCCGGGTTGCTCAACAGCGAGTCCGCCACGAAGCTGTAGGAGTTGGTGCTGCCGAGCTGGCGGTAGTACTTCGCATAGGCGCGCAGCACCGTGACGCTGCGGATGCTCAGACTCAGCCGCAGCACCAGCTGCGAGAAGATGTCCGATTCGGCGCGCCCGATCAGGACCTGCTGATAGGCCTCCTGGAGCAGCCCGATGGTCGCGTCCGCGTCCACCGACTCGGGGTAGAACAGTCCCAGGTCGTAGAGGTAGAACGTGGCTCCGTCGGGGCAGTGCAGCGTGTAGGACCGCTCGTCGAGGACCTCCAGCCCGAAGTCGTCGATCACCGGCAGCGTATCGGTGAGCGTCTTGGGCTCGGTGAGGTAGAGCTTCAGCCGCATGTCCGCCACCCCGTTCTCCCCGGAGTGGTAGAAGCTCATCCGCGGCACGGCCTGACCCTCCGCGGCGGCCGCCTCCAGGGCTTCGAACTGGGCGGCATCGGCGAGCGCGTCCTGGACCTCGTAGAGCACCCGGTAGTCCTCCGGGAACGCCTCGCCCCAGCGCGCGGCGACGGCGCGGGCGTGGGAGGAGGAGTAGCGTTCCCGGGCCTCGGCGGCGATCCCCTCGGACCAGGAGCGCACCGCTCGGGTCAGCCGCTGCTCCAGCTCCTGCTGGGTGCCGGCGGGCTCAGCGGCGTCGTCGGCGAGGCGAAGCCGGAAGAACACCCGGGCCAGCACCGAGTCGGTGAGCCGGACGTTGAAGTCGATGGACTCTGCCTCGATGTAGCCCAGCAGCTCCTGCTCGATCCGCCGCCGCACCGCGGTGTTGTAGCGGTCCCTGGGCAGGTAGACCAGGGCGGTCATGAACCGCCCGTAGTGGTCCCGGCGCAGGAAGAGCTTCACCCGGCGTCGCTCCTGGAGCTGCATGATCTGCCAGGTGGCCTGTTCGATCTCGTCGATCTCCATCTGCAGCAGCTCGTTGCGCGGATAGGTCTCGAGGATCTGCATCAGGTCGTTGCCCGAATGCGAGTCCGGCGCGAAGCCGGAGCGGCGCAGCAGCTGTTCGGCGCGTGCGCGCAGCAGCGGGATGTTCACGATCGATTCGCTGTAGGCGCGCTCGCTGAAGAGCCCGATGAACCGGCGCTCGCCCTTGACGGTGCCATCGGCGTGGAAGGTCTTGACCGCCACGTAGTCCATGTAGGTGCGGCGGCGCACGGTGGAGCGCGAATTGGCCTTGGTGATGACCAGGGCGCGGCGCTGCCCGGCCCGCTGCCGACCGGCGACGGAGAGCTCGGTGGAGCGTCGGGTGATCGGCTTGGCGTTCTTGTCGGCGAGGATCCCGAGCCCGGTCCCGGTGAGCGGGTCCAGATGCACGGAGCCGTCCGGGTAGTCGGCGAGCTGGTACTCGCGGTAGCCCAGGAACAGGAAGTTCCCGGAGCCCATCCACTGCAGCAGGTCCGCTGACTCCTGGGACTCCGGGAGGTCGGTCGACTCGCGCAGCGCGTGCCCGGCGGCCTTGACCTGAGCGACCATCCGGTCCTGGTCCCTATGGCTGACCTTCACATCGTGCAGGATCTTGTGCAGCCCGCTGACCAGGGTCTCTGCCTCCTGGTGGGAGATCACCCGGTCGAGCTCGATGGTGATCCAGGATTCGATCTTGACCTGGTGCTGCTCGTCGAAGATCGCGGTGAGGTTCGGCAGGGTCTGGGTGTCGCCGGAGGAGACCCCGCGGTGTTCCGCCGGCAGGGACTTCACCGTGACCAGCGAACCGGTGTCGGTGCTGCGGCTGCTCAGCAGGATCGGGTGCACCACCAGAGAGATGCCGTGGCCGTGCCGGGTCACCTCCGCGGTGACCGAGTCCACCAGGTAGGGCATGTCATCGGTGACGACCTGGACCAGGCTCTGGCCCCCGACGTCGACGACCTGGGCCACCGGGGACGAGTCGGTCCGGGTCTCGGCGAGGCGCAGGTGCTCCTGGACCCGCTGCTGCTGGCGGTCGACGCTGACCTGCTGGCGATCCTCACTGGCGATATGGGCGTAATAGGCATCGGTCAATGTCTCGAGATCGGCGTCATTGCTGGTCCAAAGAATTGTCTCGGCGGGCATGTGTACTCTCGTCCTTTTGCGCTGATGTGGAGTACGCGCAGTCCTGGGCCTCGGAGGGCCGGACCACGCGTTGCCTGTGCCGCTCAGCCTACCGTCTGCCCCGGGCGCGCAGCCCGCGACGGCGCACCTGCAGATCCACCCCGGCGAGCCGCGCGATGCTGCGGCGCAGCGCGGAATCTGGGGCTGCCTCGGCCAGGACCTGACCATGGAGCAGCGCGGCGTCGCAGCCGGCAGGGTCCCAGGGCAAAAACGCCTGGATCGGGGCGGCCGGGCCGAGCCGGAGCCAGGTCTGGCTCAGCTGGTCCCGGGGTGAGCTGCCGATCACCTCGCTGCGCACCTTGTTGATGACCACCTCGGGCTGGCCCAGCGAGGCGCCTTCGGCGGGGAGCGCGAGGGCCTCCACGGCCTTGACCAGACGCGGGAAGCTCACCGGATCGGCCGCGCCGACGGCGAGGACCCGGTCCGCGAGGCGCAGGCAGGTCAGGGTGGCGGCATTGCGCTGGGGCGCGGTGGTGTCGAAGCTGAGCTCCTCGTCCTCCTCGACCGGGGCGGCGACGTCGATGATCACGTGGGCATAGTGGCTGCGGACCAGCTCCAGCACCGCGCCGAGGCTGCGTTCACGCAGCTCCGGCCAGCGCTGGGCGCGCGGCAGCCCGGAGAGCAGGCTCAGCTGCGTGCCGCTGATCTGCACCGTGGTGGTGGCAGCCTGCAGCGCCGCGGCGTCCAGCCGGCCCAGGTCTGCCGCCCGGCAGACACGGGCCAACCCCGCGGTCTCCTCCATCAGGCCTAGCTGCGCCACGAGCGAGGCGGCGATCGTGTCCGCGTCGATCAGCAGCACCGAGGCGCCCTGCAGCGCGAGCTCGGCGGCGAGGTTGACCGCCACCGTGCTGCGTCCCGGGCTGCCTGGGGCGCCCCAGACCACGGTGATGCCGCGGGGCGCGCCGGAGAGGTCGCGAAGCGCCGCGCCCTCCGGATCGGGTGTGACCTCAGGGCCGGCTGCGTCCTGCTGGGCTGCCGCGTTCTCCGGCTCGAGCGCGCCGTCCGGCGTCCTCGCGTCGGGAGTCTTGACGTCCCGGTCTCCGGTGCTGCCGTTGCTGGTCGGCGGCCAGGGATGGTTCGTGTCCCCGTTCCTGCTGTGCTGGATATCCGCCACGGCGGAGGGGAAGCCGCTGGTCGGGCCCAGGCTGGAGTCGGGGACGCCTGCGCCGCCCATCGGCTCTGCGCCCATCAGGGCCTGCGCCAGCACCGACGGGCTCACCTCGTCGGTGAAGCTGAGCACCCCGAGCCGCTGCAGACGGCTCCGCTCCTCCGCCACATGGGAGATGACGACGACGTGCCTGCCGCCCGCCTGAAGCTCGCCGAGCACCGTGGCGGTGAGCTGATGGGTCTCGCCGATGATCAGCGCCGCATCGGCCCGGCCGGTGCGGCAGACGGCGATCAGCTCGGGAAGGTCGGTGCAGCGGCGTTCAATCGTGACGGGACCCTGGAGACCTTCCACGGCGGCGATATGGTCGACGCTGAGCCGACCCATGGTGACCACGGCCCACCTGCTCATCTACGCCTCGTCCTCGGGTGCTGACTCGTCCTCAGGTGCTGACTCGTCTTGAGGTTCTGACTCGTCTTGAGGTTCTGACCCGTCTGCTGCCTCCGAGTCTGGGTCGGCGTCAGATCCAGGGTCCGGGACAGGCTCCGCCGCGGCGCCGGCCGGCACCACCGAAAGGGCGGCGGCCGAGCTGGTGGCACCGAGCAGTCCGGGCAGCTCCTCCGGATGCACCAGAAGTTCCACGGTGACGCGTTCCTGGGCTCCGAAGGTGGTGCTGGACTCGGTGATCACCGAGACTTGGGCGCCGTCGGCGATCTGCTCGACCTGGACCTCCTGCTGCGCTCCCAGGGCTCCGGCGTCGGCGGCCCAGACGTCGACGAGCCGGCCGGGCTCCACACCCCTGGCCAGGGTGTGCTCCACCGTGATGGTCATCGCCTGCCGCCCCTGCGGGTCTTCCGCCGCCAGGGCGCGACGCGGGATCAGCTCCCCTTCATCGACCATGGCGATGAACTCGGTGCCGTCGGGCAGCGCGTCGGCCACCGGGAGGTAGGCCTCGGAGAGCTCGTCGATCTGGACCTGGACCACGCGGAGGTCTTCGGTGGAGAGCCGGTCCCCCACCGTGAGCAGTCGGTCCGCGGCGTAGACCTCGGTGGTGCGATTCTGCGTGGCCATCAGGGCGATCACGCCGGAGACCGAGAGCACCACGATCAGCAGGCCTGCGAGCAGCCGGGGGTCTCTCCAGCTTGGTCGGCGCAGACGCTGAGCGGCCGGCGTCGATCTGGGGGCACCGGGGGGCCGCGGACGGGATCGCGGCTCTGCGCTCGGCGGGGAATGGGGCTCAGGCATGGCGTCTCCCTGGCTGACGGCCCGCCAGCGCGGGCGCACAGGGCTCAGCGTAGATACCCGCTGCTCAGATGACAACGGGTCCGGCAGAATCTGTGCAGAACATTTCGGGTTCTGCGGCGTGAAGAACTCGGATTCCTTCGCCGACGCGTGGGAGAATGGCGGAAACGACATCAAACGACACCCTGGATCACGGAGGCCCATGATGCGACGGTTCTTGACCCTGCCCGATGTGGCGGAGGCGCTGAACATCTCGATGTCGCAGACTCGGGCGCTGATCAAGACCGGGGATCTGGAGGGCATCCAGATCGGGGGGCGCGGCCAGTGGCGGGTCGAGGAGGCGAAGCTCGACGAATACATCGAGCGTCAGTACGCGGCCCAGCGGGAGTCCCGCGCCGGCACGACCGGAGGGGCCGGCACGTCGGTCGAGGATCAGGCGCGCACGGCCCGGTCCTGAGCACCACGAGGCCCTAGTCGAGGTCGGTTCCCTCGCTGCGGAACCAGGACACCGCATGCAGCGGGACCACGCGCAGGCCTCGCGCCGCCTCGCCCCGGGGCAGCAGGCCCTCTGCTGAGAGCGGCATGATCTCGACGAAGTCCCGCCCGGCCGCCGCGATCAGGCCCGCAGCCAGGAGGCCCTGCGCCCCGAAGACGCTCACCGGGGCGCGATCCCTGGACAGCCGCCGCAGCGGCGCCGCGATGCCGAGCCGCCGGCGGACCGCGCTCGACTCGCCGCGCGCCACCGAGCGGACCATGCCGTCGACGGTGAGGATGCTCGAGAGCGGCACCAGGACGCTGTGCCGCAGGGTCGTCCCAGCCATCCAGTCCGCCCCGACCGCGCGGACTCGCAGGTCGAACCGGTGACCGCCCGAGACCTGCAGACCCAGCTCTCGATCCTGGTGCCCTCGCAGTCGCTCGGCAAACTCCAGCCGGGAGGCCTCGAGCCTCGAGGCGTCCGCCAGCGCGGCGGTGAACTCGGCGGTCTGCCCGGCCTCCAGCTGAGTCTCCAGATCGGCAAACAATGCATCCCAGCGCATATCGGTCCCATCTCCTGACCTGCTGTCTGGCCCCGAGGCTACAGGATCCTCCCCCAACCCTATTGATGAACCAACGACACTGTGTACACTCTAAAAACACCAAACAGAAGCAAACGTCATTTCGATGTGACCAGGACGGGCATCATGGGCATCCGCGGCACAGCTTGGCCCCCGAGTGCAGAGGCACGAGCCCCTGCGCGCAGCCTGCAAGACCCGCTGCTGAGCGCGGGGTTCATCGCGAGCGGCCCCGCCCTGTGGTGGTTCGCCACCATGATCCTCAACCATCGGCCGGAGGCACCGATGCGGCTCGGGCAGATCCACCGCCAGCCGGGCCTCGAGGCTGCCGAGACGCTGCTGGGCCTGCTCGCCGCCGCGGCAGGACTGGTCATCAGCGCCGGGGCGGTGATCGCGGTCCTGGCGCTGCTCGCCGGGCAGATCGCCCGCCGGTGCGGAGCCCGGACCCTGGAACAAGCGCTGGCCCGGTTCGCTCCAGGCTTCCTGCGCCGCACCGTGGCACTGACCCTGGGCACCGGACTCGCGCTGTCCGCGGTCGGCGCCGACTCCTGGCCCTGCCCGCCGGAGACCGCCGCCACGCAGACCAGCGATTCACGGGGCTCGGACCCCCAGGTCGTGGACGCCCCCGGGCACCGCTCCCCGGCGGGCGGAGAGCCAGACTCCGCCCTGTTCGACGCCGAGGAACCCGAGACCGCCGAGCGAGACGACGCCGAGCCGGACACCACCGATTCGGACGTCGCCGAGCCGTCACCGGAGAGGACTCGGCCACCCTCCGGACTGTTCACCCCGGAGGCTCCTGCGCTGAACACCGACCGGCTCCAGGGGGTGCCCCACCGCCGCGGGTCCGAGCCTGAGCAGGTTGTGGTCCGCCTCGGGGATTCGCTGTGGGACATCGCTGCGGACCATCTCGGCGCTGACGCGACGGATTGGGAGATCGCCGCGAGCTGGCCCCAGTGGTACGCGACGAATCGGGACAGGATCGGTGAGGACCCCGGCCTCATCCACCCCGGAACGGTCCTGGACGTCCCACCCCCGTGACCACCGACCGGCATCGAGCAGATATCCGCGACCCCCAGGAGGAACCATGTCAGTGAGTCCAGCAGGTCAGCAGCGCACAACAGCATCGGTCACACGGAAGCCGGCACGAGATGCGGTCCGAGAGCCGTCGCGCGAGGATCCGTTGCAGTCGCTGCGCGCATTCCTCGAAGCCGATCCCCAGCTTCGGGGACGCACCAGGATCATTCCCGCCCCGGGCTCGCCGTGGCCTTCTCCGGACCCCGCGCCGAGGGCGAGCTATCCGCTCCGGCGCGAGGATGAGCTCCCAGCTCTGATGCGTCGGCTGCGTGGAGAGCGAGAACCTGCGGGAAGCCGTCGAGCACCGGGCGAGCCGCCCACGGTGCTTGCCAGCTATCGGGAGGAGCACCGGCAGATCTGCGCCATCTCACGCATCGTCTGCCAGGTCACCACGGAGGTGCTGCAGGGCGTGCGTCCGGCGGCTCAGCTCCAGCGGTGGCTCGATCTCGAGGTGCAGCAGAAGGTGGCAGAACGGGCATCCCTGCTCGAGGAGACCCGACGCTCCGGAGCCCGGGGCTCAGCGCGGACCGGTCCCCGGTCCAGGCCCGGAACCCCGGAGACGATCCCGCGGCCGCAGCCGCTGACCTTCGGGCACCTGCGCGCCGAACGCGTCGCCCGAGGCGCCTGGGAGGTCTCCGTGGTGTTCGGCGACGGCAGACGCGTCCGGGCATGCGCGCTGCGCCTTGAAGCCCACCGGCGGCGCTGGCGCGTGGTCGCGATGGAGCTGGGCTGAGCTCAGCCCTGGGTCGCGGTGGTGTCCTGAAGACCAGGTACGCGCAGGCGCTTGCCGGAGGCGAACAACCGTCCATCCTTGACCCCGGGGAGGTTCGGGGTCGCGGTCGCGGGCGCCTTCGCAGTGACCTCGGCGCTGAAGAGCAGACGCACCGAGTCTTCACGGACGCTGTCGGCCATGGTCTGGAAGAGCAGGAAGCCTTCACGCTGGTACTCCACCAGCGGATCACGCTGAGCCATCGAGCGCAGCCCGATGCCTGACTTCAGGTAATCCATCTCGTAGAGGTGTTCCTGCCACTTCTCATCGATCACGGTGAGCAGGACCCGGCGCTCGAGCTGCCGGATCGCGGTCTCCCCGATCTCCTCGGCCTTGTTCTCGTAGGCGACCTTGGCGTCGGAGATCAGCTCGCGCTTGAGCATCTTCGTATTGAGCTGATCGATCCCGCCGGCCTCTTCGACCAGGTCCTCGATGCTCAGCGATACCGGGTAGAGCGACTTCAGCTCTTCCCAGAGCGCCTCCAGGTCCCAGTCCTCGGAGGAGGAGGCGGTGGTCTTCTCCTCGATCATCAGGCCCACGGCGTCCTCGATGAAGTGCTGGACCTTCTCATGGACGTCGTCGCCCTCGAGGATCCGGCGGCGGTCGGAGTAGATGGCCTGGCGCTGGCGGTTCATGACGTCGTCGTACTTGAGCACGTTCTTGCGAGTCTCGGTGTTCTGACCCTCGCGCTGCTGCTGGGCGTTGGCGATCGCGGAGGACACGAACTTGTGCTCCACCGGAATCTCGTCGTCCATGGCCTTGGAGTTCATGATGCGCGCCGCAGCCGCCTGGTTGAACAGCCGCATCAGGTCATCGGTCAGCGAGATGTAGAACCGGGACTCGCCGGGGTCACCCTGACGGCCGGAGCGGCCGCGCAGCTGGTTGTCGATCCGGCGGGACTGGTGCCGCTCGGTGCCGAGCACGTAGAGCCCGCCCAGTTCGCGGACCGTGTCGCCGTCGGCCTTGGTCTCGGCCTTGGCGCGGTCGAAGACCTCGTCCCACTTGGCCTCGTAGGCCTCGGCGTCCTTCTCCGGGTCCAGGCCGAGCTTCTCCATCTCGCGGACCGCATTGAACTCGGCGTTGCCGCCGAGCATGATGTCGGTGCCGCGACCCGCCATGTTGGTCGCGACGGTGACCGAGCCCTTCCGGCCGGCCTGGGCGACGATGGCGGCCTCGTGCTCATGGTTCTTCGCGTTGAGCACCTCATGGCGGATGCCGGCCTGGGCCAGCTTCTTGGAGAGGTACTCGGACTTCTCCACGGATTCGCTGCCGACCAGGATCGGCTGACCCTTCTCGTGGCGCTCGATGATGTCCTTCATCACCGCGTCGAACTTCACGACCTCGTTCTTGTAGACGAGGTCGTTGTGGTCCACGCGCTGGCGGGGACGGTTCGACGGGATCGGGACGACGCCGAGCTTATAGGTCGACATGAACTCGCCGGCCTCGGTCTCCGCGGTGCCGGTCATGCCGGAGATCTTGTCGTAGCTGCGGAAGTAGTTCTGCAGGGTCACGGTGGCGCGGGTCTGGTTCTCGGGCTTGACCCGGACCTGCTCCTTGGCCTCGATGGCCTGGTGCAGACCTTCGTTGTAGCGCCGACCCTTCAGGATGCGCCCGGTGTGCTCATCGACGATGTGCACCTCGCCCTGGGAGACCACGTAGTCGGTGTCCCGGCGGTAGAGCTCCTTCGCCCGGATGGCGTTGTTGAGGTACTGGATCAGCGTGGTGTTCTGGGTCTCGTAGAGGTTCTCGATGCCGAGGTAGTCCTCGACCTTGTCGATCCCGGACTCCAGCACGCCGACGGTGCGCTTCTTCTCGTCGACCTCGTAGTCCTCGTCGATGTTCAACTTCTTCACCAGGGTGGAGAAGTCGGTGTACCAGCGGGAGATGTCACCGGAGGCGGCGCCCGAGATGATCAGCGGGGTGCGGGCCTCGTCGATGAGGATCGAGTCGATCTCATCGATGATGGCGTAGTGGTGCTCACGCTGGACCAGGTCGTCCAGGGACTGCGCCATGTTGTCGCGCAGGAAGTCGAAGCCGAACTCGTTGTTCGTGCCGTAGGTGATGTCCGCGGCGTAGGCCTCGCGGCGTGCGGCCGGCTTGAGGTCGTTGGTGATGGTGCCGACGTTGAGCCCGAGGAAGCGGTAGACGCGTCCCATCAGGTCCGCCTGGTACTTCGCCAGGTAGTCGTTCACGGTGACCACATGGACGCCCTTGCCGGTGAGCGCGTTGAGATACGCCGGGGCGGTCGCGACGAGGGTCTTGCCCTCGCCGGTGCCCATCTCGGCGATGTCGCCCAGGTGCAGGGCGGCTCCACCCATCAGCTGCACGTCATAGTGCCGCTGACCCAGGGTGCGGTCGGCTGCCTCGCGCACCGTGGCGAAGGCCTCGGGCAACAGGGAGTTCAGCGACTCGCCGTCGCGCAGGCGCTCCCGGAAGCGTTCGGTCTCGGCGCGCAGCTCGGCGTCGCTGAGTTCCTTGAACTCGTCCTCCAGGAGGTTCACCGCATCCGCATAGGAGCGCAGAGTCCTGAGGATCTTCTTATCCCCGGTCTTGAGGATTCGTTCAAGCAGTGTGGGCACAGCCAGTTCTCCATCAGTGTCTACTGGTTCCGCGGAGACCCACGATAGGCATGAGTCACCAGGTGTCATTCTACGCGCTCGCCCCAGGAGCCCCCGAACCGGGCCACCAGATCCCCTCCCGCACAGCGTTGAGGGGCGGATTCTGCGAGCATCTGCGCCCGCCGGGACATGAAGTCCCCGGGGAATCCGCCCCTCGACGTGGGGGTCACCCCTCTGCTGAGGGGTGATGGGTGGGTGTGGAGGTGATGGGTGGGTGTGGAGCGGGGGTCAGGAGGCCTGGTAGGCCAGTTCCTCGACCACCGGTTCATGCTCGTCGCTGCCGTTCTGGTCCAGCGAGATCACGCCGTAGGTCCAGCCGCGGCGGCGGTAGACCGCTGAGGGCTGTCCTGTTGCGGCATCCACAAAGAGGTAGAAGTCGTGGCCGACGAGTTCCATCGCATCCACGGCTGCATCCACGCTGACCGGCTTGGCCGGGAAGACCTTGCGCCGGATCTTGATGCTCGACTCCGCCTCATCCTCGGTGGGCGGCACATCATCAGCCGCCTCGGCATCGAGGACCTGTTCATAGAGCGGACGGTCAGTGGCGGCTGGGGGAACGCTCGCCATCGCGGCGGCGACGTCGGCGGCCCCATTATGAGGGGCGTGGGCGCGGGACTTCTTCTTGTCCAGGGTGCGCCGCAGCCGCTCGGTGAGCTTGTTCAGGGCGATCTCGAAGGCGGCGAACTTGTCACCGGCCTGCGCTTCGGAACGAATGACCTTGCCACGGCCGATGACGGTCAGCTCGACGGTCATGCTGGTGTCGGCTCGGCGGTGGGAATTTTCGCTGGAGACCTTGATCTCCAGGCGATGCCCCTTGTCGGTGAGCTGCTCGATCTTCTCGAGCTTCCCTTCGACGTGCTCCTTGAAGGCGGAGGGGATCGCGATATTTCGGCCAGTGAAGTTGACCTGCAGAGTCATTCTGTCCTCCTCGTATCCGATATTCAGACACAGCGGAGACAGGAACGATGTCCCCCTCGCCGCTGCGATGGGACTGTAAGAAGTACCCATACCTCAGACTAGTTCGCCGGAGCGACCCACGTCACCATTTACGCCTCGGGCGAAGCTCTCACCAGCGGAAATTCTGATTCCGCCCCAGGTCCAGGGGCTGCCGCGAAGACCGCCGCGCCGTGGATCCGGGCCCCGGCGGCGCCGAGCACCCGGTAGAGCTCGGCCAGCGTGGATCCGCTGGTGAGCACGTCATCGACCAGCAGCACATCCGCACCCGGGAGCATCTCGCGACCACGCGGGGTCAGCTCGAGGGTGCCCACCGTCCGACGGCGTCGGGCACGAGCGCCCCGGGTCTTCTGACGTCCCTGTGTCGGGTTCAGCGAGCGCAGCGCCGCCGCTCGCGTCTGGCGCAGCAGCCCCGACGTGGGCACCAGCCGCAGCTGACCGTGCTGCGGCGGCCGCGCGGACCTGGCGAGGGCGTGGCCCAGCAGCAGCTGCACCGGATCGAATCCACGGGTCAGCTGGGAGCGCAACGACGACGGCGGGCTCACCAGCAGCCAGGGATGCGAGCCGGTGGACACGGGAGCAGACCCCTGGGCGGCGCGCGCGGCGGCCAGCCGCAGCGCCCGGGCGAGCCCAGGACCCAGGGCCGCGCCCAGTCCGATCGCCCCATGATCCTTGAACGCGAGCACCGCCTGGGACAGCAGTCCCTCGTAGCGGCCGGCCGCGCTGACCGGCAGCACGGTGATCGTCTCGCCGGTCATCAGCAGCGGCAGGGCCAGAGCCTGCTGCTCGGCGGCGAACGGACTGCGGGTCAGCAGGTGCAGATCCTCGGCGCATAGCTCACAGAACACCTCGTCCTGCTCCGCGCAGCCGACGCACCAGACCGGTGTGAGGATCCCCGCCGCCGAGCGCAGCGCGGTTCGGACCACGACCCCGGCGGACCCGAACCAGAGCCGGTCAGCAGTGCGGGCGAGCTGCCCGGGGCGTCGGCGCGTCGGATCCATGCCCCGATCATCTGGCTGCCGCTGGGCCGCGCGACCACCTCCGTGGTCGCTGGGGAGAACCGGCGCGAGTCAGCGGATCCGCCAGCACCTGGGGCGGATCGCCGCGGACCTGCCCGCACCGCGTCATCGGATCAGCCGGATCAGCCGGGGAACGCGAGGTCCCGGACCTCGATCTCCTCCAGAGCCACCCAGGTGTCCCCGGAGAGGTTCTGGAAGGGCACGTCCACGGTCTCGGCGAAGACCTTCTGCTGGCCCTCTCCCACGGAGATGTTCAACAGTCCCAGCAACGGGCTGTCTGCACGGTTGGCGCCGGTAAGTGTCACCCGCTCCGGGGTCATGGTCTCCTGGTCCGAGCTTGCCCAGACGTAGAGCGCATCGGGCCCCTGCCAGCGCACCTCTTCGAGCTCCACGGTGGTCTCCAGGCGCATCGGCTGTCCGAGTCCGCGCGGGATGCCGCTGGAGTCCCGGATGACGCCGGCCACGTAGAGGTCACGTTCGCCGTCGTCGTCGAGGATCACGGCGGCGCGGGCTCCGTCCTGGGCGATGCGCAGCGAGGTGATGGTGCGGTCCTCGAGCCAGTCCGCGCTGACCTCCGCGCTGGAGGGCTCCAGGGACTCGTCATAGGCCAGGGCGTGGACCGTGGCGTTGTCCCCCTCCGAGGAGGCGGTCCAGGTCCAGCCGTAGTTGTCCATCGAGGGGCGGGTGAGGTTGTTCGCCTCCAGCACGAGATCCTCCGCCCGCTCGGGGCGCAGGTGGTAGAGCTGGTTGCCCTCGCCGTTGAGGAAGGCGAAGACCTCGTCGGAGGCGGACCCGGGGACCGCCGGGGCCTGCGGGTCGAGCTCGGAGATGTCAGGCAGGCTCCCGATGGAGAGCGTGACCTGGTCGTTCTGCCGGCGCAGGGTGCCGTCCTCGATGCCCACCTGGGTGGAGTCGACCTCCGGAGCGACCTGGATCCGCAGCTGCTCGGCCTCGGCCAGCTCCGACTCCAGCGGGATGTCCAGCTCGCGCTGGGCCACGGTGATCTCCACATCGTTGATCCGGGTGAGCGAGGTCAGGGCGAGGTCGAGCTGTTCCTGCATCAGCGCTCGTTCCGCCGGTTCGGCGTCCTCGACGCCTTCCGGGGAGAGGTCCACGGCGGCGGTGCCCTCATCGACCGGCACCGAGGCGCGTTCGAGCTCCACGCCGTCGTCGAAGGCGGAGATCACGGCGGGTTCGAGGTAGGGCGCCGGACCGGCGAGCAGCGCGCTGACGATCTCCGAGGAGATCCCCGGCCGGTTCAGGAACCAGCGCTGATCCGGCACCGCATAGCGCAGCTGCGGGTCGAAGAAGTAGAGCGTGTGGGCCTGGAAGACCTGCTGGAAGCTGCCGTCGATGAGCATCGTGCCGTCGGGAGCGTCGGTGATCCGCCACTCCCCCTCGATCTCCTCCAGGGTGAAGTCCATGACCTCGGTGGAGTCCTCGGGCAGCCGGGTCAGGATCCCGGCGCCGTCCACCACGGAGTCCACCTGGAACGGGACGCTCCAGCTGTTCTCCCCGGAGGCGAGCACCGGCGGCTCGGAGGAGTAGACCACGGTCCGCGCGTCGGGTCGCCAGTCCCTGGCCGCGTCCGGGGACATGAACTGCCGGGCGATGGCATAGTCGTCCTGGGCGCCGGCTCCGGCGCGGATGAACCCGTCGACGATCTGCTCGGCGGTGGCCCCGGTCTGCGGCGGCTGGGCCAGCGGTGCGTAGGTGAGCTCCTCGCCCGATTCTGGAGCGGAGGTGCCCACCGGCCCCTCGGTGGGCAGCAGGGGTGAGCAGGCGCCGAGCACGAGCATGAGCGCGAGCAGTCCGGTGATCAGGGTGATGAGTCGACGGCGGATCATGACTCGCCCTTCTTCGGCTGGTACAGCGCCTGCTCGTTGATCCGGTCATGTTCCTGCTCGTCGAAGGCGTCCTGGATGTTCTCGATGCGATACCTGTCGGTCGCCCGGTAGACCGGTGGCAGCGCCATCGGTGAGGCGCGATAGGGCACCGACTGCCGGCGCGGGAGCACGAGCCTGAAGCAGGAGCCCTGGCCCTTCTGCCCCCAGGCGTCCAGGGCGCCCTGGTGCAGCCGGGTGTCCTCGGTGGCGATGGAGAGGCCCAGCCCGGAGCCTCCGGTGGTCCGGGCCCGGGCCGGGTCGGCGCGCCAGAACCGGTCGAAGACGTGGGCGACCTCGGAGGGACTCATCCCGATCCCGTGGTCGCGCACGGCGATCCCGATGGCGGTGGGGCTGGAGGAGACGATCACGTCCACCGGACGGGCTTCGGCGTGCTCGATCGCGTTGTTGATCAGGTTGCGCAGGATCCGGCTGATCCGCCGGGCGTCGACCTCGGCGAGGAAGTTCTCTCCCTGGACCACCAGGCCCAGCGGGGTGTTCGAACTCTCCGCCAACGGCTTGGAGCTGATCAGGACCTCGCGAGCGAGATCGAGCAGGTCGACCTCGGCGGTGGCCAGCTCGGCGGCGCCGGCGTCGAACCGGGACATCTCCAGCAGATCCGAGAGCAGCGCCTGGAACCGTTCCACCTGGTGGTGGAGCAGCTCGGTGGAGCGCCGGTTGATCGGATCGAAGTCATCGCGGGACTCATGCAGCACCTCGGCGGCCATCCGGACGGTGGTCAGCGGGGTGCGCAGCTCGTGGGAGACGTCAGAGACGAAGCGCTGCTGCATCTTGGAGAGGTTCGCCAGCTGGGTGATCTGTTCCTGCAGGTTGGAGGCCATCCGGTTGAAGGACAGGCCCAGGCGGGCGATCTCGTCCTCCCCGCGCACGGCGAGGCGCTGGTCCAGCTGCCCGTCGGCGATCCGCTCCGAGACCTCGGCGGCCTGGGAGACCGGGCGGACCACCGAGCGGGCGACCCAGGCGGGGATGGCCATGTTGATCAGCAGGATCGCCACGCCGGCGACGAGCATGGTGCGGAAGACGAAGGCGACGTTCTCCTGCACCGGGGAGAAGTTGTAGACGAAGTAGAGCGCGTAGGGGTTGCCCTGCACGTCGACCTGGGTGCCGAACGCGATGCCCGGCTCCTCGGCTCCGTTGTTGGGGTACGCGACCGCCTGCCAGTACTGGCCGGTGCCCCCTGCCACGGCGTCATTGAGCTCATCCGAGATCAGGCTCGGCGGGAGCCCCCCGGAGGTGATCCCGTCGACGTAGAGGTTCTCTCCGCCCTCCAGCGGCAGCAGGATCACCTCGCGCTGGATCTGCGCGGTGGAGTCATCGACGTCGTTGAGGATCGACTGGATGTCCTGCTGCGCCTCGGTCCGGTTGCTGGTGCTCAGGGCCGCGAAGCTGCTCCGGATCGCGTCGAGACCGTCGGCGGCCTCGAGCTCGGCCTGATCGAAGCGCTCCTGGAAGAGCCCGGAGGTGACCTGCTGGACCAGGAAGGCGGCCACGGCCATGGTGCTGATCATGGTGAGCAGACCGGTGAAGAAGACTGCACGGATCAGCAGCGAGCGCGCCCAGAGCCGGGGCAGCCCGCTGACCTTCCGGGCGGTGCCGGCGAAGGTCCGCTTCGCGCCGGGGGCGGGCGGCTGCTCGGACTCTGCCTGCGCGGCCGCCTCGATCTCCTCCAGAGGGTCTCGGGTGCGGTCCCGGATCACCGGGATGCTGCCCGTGGAGGTCGCCGAGGACCGCGAGGCGGCCCGATCTGCGGTGTTCTCAGCGTGGACAGGAATGACTACCCCTGCCCTCCGGCCTTATAGCCGACGCCGCGCACGGTCTGGACGATCTCGGGGTTCTCCGGATCCTTCTCGATCTTGGAACGCAGTCGCTGCACGTGGACGTTGACCAGCCGGGTGTCGGCCTGGTGCCGGTAGCCCCAGACCTCTTCGAGCAGCATCTCGCGGTTCCAGACCTGCCAGGGCTTCTTCGCCAGCGCGGTCAGCAGGTCGAACTCCAGCGGGGTGAGCGAGATCCGGTGTTCGCCGCGGCGGACCTCATGACCGGCGACGTCGATGCTCAGGTCTCCGATGGTGAGGTTCTCCCCGTCGGGGCGGGCATTGTGATCAGCCGGGCGCAGCCGGGCACGCACCCGGGCCACCAGCTCGGCGGGCTTGAAGGGCTTCGGCACGTAGTCGTCGGCGCCGGCCTCGAGGCCGCGCACCACATCGGCGGTGTCGGACTTCGCGGTCAGCATGATCACCGGAGTGTCCGCCTCCTCGCGGATCTCGCGGCAGACCTCGATGCCGTCCTTGCCGGGCAGCATCAGGTCGAGCAGGACCACGTCGGGCTTGGAGCTGTGGAAGGTCTCCAGGGCATCCTCGCCGTTGAAGCAGAAGGTGGGCTCGAATCCCTCATTGCGCAGCACAATGCCGATCATCTCTGCGAGCGCTTCGTCGTCGTCGACGACCAGGATTCTGGCTTTCATCTGCTCTCCATCCATAGGGGTCCTGCGCCGCAGAGCGTCTCGCGGGCACAGGTTTGGGCCCAGTTCCATGCGGCACCTCACTCAGGATATATGAGAGCGGTAGGCTGGACGCAGAGGGCACTCGCGCAGACGCGCTTGAGGAGGGGCGATGATCCGTACAGCGGAGACACACCGGGGTGCACGGCCATGGCCGAGCACCGGTTCCGCGCCGTCTGGCGCCCAGGATCAGCCGCTGAGGCCGGGCTCGGTCTTCCCGCTGCGCCGGATGGTCGCCGATGAGCTCTTCAGCGCCGCGGTGGCGGTCATCCGCCGCTCCCCCAAAGCCGTGCTGGGCGTCCCCTTCCTCGCCGGACTCGTGAACTTCGGGTTCACCCTGGTGATGATGCTGGTGCTGCCCTCGTCCTCCTATATGCGCATGCTCACCGACCCGGGGGCCTTCGATGATCCGGACCTCGCGCTGGGCGTGGCCACCGACGCCGCCTTCCTCTGGGTGACCTTCGCGAGCTCGGCGGTGACCTCCCTGGTGATCGCGGTCGCCACGGCGTATATGGTGCTGCCCACGCTGCGCGCCGCCTACGGCCTGCACACCGGGATGGCCCAGACGGTCCGGCTGCGCCTGCGCCGACTCGTCCCGACCGTGCTGAACCTGCTGGTGCTGGGTCTGATCCTGGCCGTGGCGGCGCTGCCGGTGTTCTTCGTCGCGGTGCTGCTGCTGGTGGTCACCCTCTTCCTGGGCGCGATCGTGGTCTTCCCCGCGCTCTTCCTCGCCCTGTGCTGGGTCACCGCCGCGGTGATGTACGCCCCGCTGACCGTGGTGGTCGAGCGCATGGGCCCCTTCGCGGCCATCGCCAGGTCCTGGCGGCTCAACCGGGGACGCTGGTGGCGCAACATCGGGCTGGTCGCGCTGCTCTATGTGATCCTCGGACTGGCCTTCACGATCGCGTCGGTGCCGCTGATGCTCACCGTGGGCATCTCGGAGCTGCTGGAGTCCGGGCTGACCTCCGGGGGTGAATGGGCCGGCTTCGCGGTGTTCGCCCTCACCGAGCTCTACGGCACCGTGCTCTCCACCCTGTTCATCGGGGTCGTGGGCACCGTGATCTCCCTGATGTACCTCAACGCCCGGATCCGGCAGGAGGCCCTGGACGTCACGCTGCTCGCGGCGGCCGACCCGGTCCGCGCCTCGGCGTCGGTCGCCCGCGGCGTCTCCGGAGGGGCGAGACCGGCAGGACAGGCCGGGTGGCCGGGCGCGGCACGGCCGGCAGAGGCGAAGGGCACACCGTCTGAGGCCCTCGTGCCAGGCTCGATCGAACACCTCCACGAACACTTCGGGGAGGTGAACGCCGGTGCAGCCCGAACCTGACGAGGCGCGACGGCTCCTGGAGCAGGAGCTCAGCGATCCGCGCTACCAGCGCGACGCCACCGGCCCGCTGCGCGAGGCCGCGGAACGGTTCTTCGGCTGGCTCGACCAGCTGAGCCTGAACCTGGGACCGGTGAACCTGCCCATGGGCCCGGTGCTGCTGCTGATCCTGCTGCTCGCCGCGGTGATCCTGTGCATCGTGCTGGTCCGGCCCCGGCTGCAGCGCGGCACCGACCCGGAGGACCTGCTCACCAGCCCGGCCGACATCACCGCTGATCAGATGCGCCAGCGCGCGGAATCCCACGCCCAGACCGGACGCTTCGACGAGGCCTGCCGGGAGCTCTTCCGCGCGGTGATCCGCGCCGCCGAGGAGCGTCGGGAGCTCGCAAAGCAGGCCGGACGCACGGCCACCGAGGCCGGGGCGTCGCTGGCCCGGGCCCATCCCGCTCAGGCGCGGGCCGCCGTGCACGCCGCGGAGCTGTTCAACTACTCCCGGTACGGCGGCGGGTCCCTGCAGCGCGCCGACTACGACACCCTGCTCACCCTGGACGCGCGGCTGCAGTCCGCGCAGCCCGAGACTGCGCACCCCGAGACTCTGCTGCACGATGACTCCCACCCTGAGGGTGAGCTGCCGCGGCAGGACTCCGGGATCCAGCCGGGTCAGGGGGTGCCCCGGTGACGACGACGGCGACGCTCGGCTCCACGCTGCGCAGCGGCTTCCAGCGGTGGCAGTTCTGGCTGCTCCTGCTGGTCCTGGGGCTGCTCTCCATCGCGCTGGTCCAGGCGCTCAGAGACGAGGACATGGACCGGTTCGGCCTGGAGAACACCTCGCTGGACGGCTACGCGGCAGTGGCCGAGGTGCTCTCGGACAACGAGGTCGAGATCCACCAGGCACCCTCGGCAGAGATCGCCCGGGAGCTGCTGAGCGAGCACCCCGAGGCCCCGCTGGTGGTCCTCTCCACCGGGGACGTCCCTGATGACGCCTTCATCGAGCGGCTGCGCGACCGCGGGGATCGGTCGGTGCTGCTGCTCAGCGAGGGTCCCGAGCTGCTCAGCGCGGTGCACCCGGAGGGACCGGAGCTCTACGCCGGAGCACACCCCGACGGCGGATCCGGCTCCGCGCTCGAGGCGGGCGCCCAGTGCCCGGTCGACGCCGCGGTGAACGCCGGCACGGTCCAGGCCCCCGGGGCGCTGTTCTCCAGCGATGAGCCGGGCTGCTTCACCGGATTCTCCGACGACGCCGGGGACGCGCAGCTGCTCATCGAGACCGACGCCGGCGTGTTCTTCGGAGCACCCGCGGCGTTCACCAATCAGAACATCAGCGACGCCGGGAACGCGGCGCTGGCACTGTGGCTCCTCGGCGCCGAGGACGACCTCATCTGGTACACCCCGATGGGCCTGGACACCCTGGAGGATCAGCAGTGGGCCTCCCCCATGGACTTCCTCCCCGGCTGGGTGATCCCGCTGGCCTGGTGGCTGCTGCTCTGCGTGCTGGTGATGATGCTGGTGCTCGGGCGACGTCCCGGTCCGGTGGTCGGCGAGCCGCTGCCGGTTCAGGTGCCCGCGGCCGAGACCGCCGAGGGGCGCGGTCGGATGTATCAGAGCGCCAATGCGGTGGCCGCCTCCGCGCAGACCCTGCGCAGCGCGCACCTGATCCGGCTCTCCCGGCTGCTTCGCCTCGGCGCGGCACCGCGGGAGGCCAGCATCATCGACGCCGCCGCCCGGCAGGTGCGCCGCGACCCGACCCAGCTGGCCGAGCTGCTCGCCCGGCGGCCACGCAGCAACTCAGACCTGGTCGCCTACGCCCAGGCGCTGGCGCAGCTCGAAGATGAGGTCCAGCGCGCCGCGCTGAACCATCACCCCAGCGGCCGCCACGCCAACCCAGACCCCACACACCTGAACCACCAGCAAGGGAAGAACACCAGCAATGACTGAACCGCATATCGCCGTTACTGCGACCCACCACGCGGCACCCCCGGCCTCACCCCAGCTCGCGGACCAGGGCGCCCATCAGCTGCGCGACAAGTTCCACCAGGTCCGCGGCGAGGTGGCCAAGGCGGTGGTCGGCCAGGACGCCGCCGTCACCAGCGTGCTCATCGGTCTGCTGGTGCGCGGACACGTGCTCCTCGAGGGCGTGCCCGGGGTGGCCAAGACGCTGCTGGTCCGCGCGATCTCCGCCTCGCTGAGCCTGGACACCTCGCGGGTCCAGTTCACCCCGGACCTGATGCCCGGCGACGTCACCGGCTCGCTGGTCTATGACTCCAAGACCGGGGACTTCAGCTTCCGCGAGGGCCCGGTCTTCACCAATCTGCTGCTCGCCGATGAGATCAACCGCACCCCGCCCAAGACGCAGGCCTCGCTGCTCGAGGCCATGGAGGAGCGGCAGGTCTCGGTGGACGGGATCAGCCGCGCGCTGCCCGACCCGTTCCTGGTCGCCGCGACCCAGAACCCGGTGGAGTATGAGGGCACCTACCCGCTGCCGGAGGCCCAGCTGGACCGCTTCCTGCTCAAGGTGCACCTGGATCTGCCCCAGCGCGGCGAGGAGATCGAGGTCATCCGCCGGCATGCCGCGGGGTTCAACCCCTCCGACCTCGCCGGCGCCGGCGTGCGTGCCGTCGCCGGGGCGCAGGACGTCCTCGCCGCCCGCGAGCAGGTCCGCCAGGTGGCGATCGCCGGTGAGGTGCTCGCCTATATCGTCGACCTCGCCCGGGCGACCCGGGAGACCCCGAGCTTCCAGCTGGGCGTCTCCCCGCGCGGCGCGACCGCCCTGATGAACGCCTCACGCGCCTGGGCCTGGCTCTCCGGCCGCGACTTCATCACCCCCGACGACGTCAAGGCGCTCGCTCCGGCCTGCCTGCGCCACCGCGTCTCGCTGCGACCGGAGGCGGCGATGGACGGAGTCAGCATCGACGACGTGCTGCAGTCCATCCTGGCCACCGTCCCGGTCCCCCGCTGAGCGGCGCCCGATGGTCCTGACCCGACGATTCCTGTACCTGGCGCTGGGACTCAGCGCCGTCGTCGTCGTGTTCCCGGCCCAGGCGACGCTGCTGGTCTGCGCGCTGCTGCTGGTGCTGATCGCCGGGACCGACATGGTCCTCGCCGGCTCGCCGCGCAGCCTCCGGGTCGAACGTGTGCCCACCACCCCGGTGCGGCTGGGCCAGGCGACGACGGCGAGCACCACCATCACGCACACCGGGTCCCGCCGGCTGCACGGGCAGGTCAAGGACGGCTGGCAGCCCTCGGCGGGGGCGCGCCGGCAGATCAGTCCGCTCGAGCTGGGGCCCGGCCGCCCGGCGGGCAGAGGACCAGCGGGCGCCAGGTCGGCTGTTCCCAGGCCGGGCGCCCAGCTGGCCACCGCTCGGATCGAGACCAGGCTGCGACCCACCCGCCGCGGCGACCTGCACAGCGAGCATCTCAGCGTGCGCTCGATCGGCCCGCTGGGTCTGGCCGGGCGTCAGGTGACCCACCGGGTGCAGCATGCGCAGCGGGTGCTGCCGCCGTTCCATTCGCGCCGACACCTGCCCTCGAAGCTGCAGCGGCTGCGCGAGCTCGACGGCGCGACCGCCGTCCAGATCCGCGGGGCCGGGCACGAGTTCGACTCGCTGCGCGACTATGTGCGCGGCGATGATGTGCGCTCCATCGACTGGCGCGCCACCGCCCGGCGGCAGTCCTCCCAGGGCCAGCACCTGGTGGTGCGCACCTGGCGGCCCGAGCGCGACCGCAGGGTGATCCTCGCCCTGGACTCCTCCCGCACCTCGGCGGTGCGGATCGAGGATGAGCCGCGGCTGGACTCCGGGATGGAGGCCGCGCTGCTGCTCGGCGCGCTGGCGGCCGGCGCAGGGGATCGAGTGGACTACTTCTCCTTCGATCGCGCGCTCAGCTCGCAGGCCCGGTCTGGAATGCGCGGGGATCTGCTGCACCAGATGGCCGAGGCCATGGCCACGGTGGCACCTCGCCTGGTCGAGGCCGACTTCTCTCAGCTGCCCGGTCAGATCCGGGCCATCAGCTCCCAGCGCAGCCTGTTGGTGGTGCTGACCTCGCTGGACTCCGGATCCCTCGAGGAGGGCCTGCTTCCGGTGCTGCCGGCGCTGACCGAGCGCCACCTGGTGGTGCTCGCCGCGGTGCGCGACCCGGAGCTGGATCGGCGAGCGCGTGCCCGGGAGAGCGCCGGGGAGGTCTACCGGGCCGCCGCGGCCGAGCGGGCGCTGATCGAGAAGGAGGCGCTGCGACGCCAGCTGGCGTCGCTCGGGGTCGAGGTCGTGGAGGCCACGCCGCACCAGCTGCCCCCGCAGCTCGCCGACACCTATATCCGGCTCAAGGCCTCCGGACGGCTCTGACAAGGGCTCCGGGCCCGCAGCGGCGCCCGGCGAACCCCGCGCTGACCGGCGGGAATGCATCCACCCCCCGGATTGCTGAATACTGGGCAGCAGCACCAGCTTCGGCGCGCCCGCGCGGAGCAGACCAGCAACTGAAGAACCGGGAAGAGATTCATGAAGGTATTGGCAGCCATGTCCGGCGGGGTGGACTCCGCCGTGGCCGCAGCCCGCGCCGTCGACGCCGGCCACGAAGTCGTCGGAGTGCACCTCGCGCTGAGCCGGATGCCCGGCACGCTGCGGACCGGCTCCCGCGGCTGCTGCACCATCGAGGACTCCTCCGACGCCTGGCGCGCCTGTGAGAAGCTCGGCATCCCGTTCTACGTCTGGGACTTCTCCGAACGCTTCAAGGCCGACGTGGTGGACGACTTCATCAGCGAATACGCCGCCGGGCGGACCCCGAACCCCTGCATGCGATGCAACGAGAAGATCAAGTTCGAGGCGCTGCTGGACAAGGCGATCGCGCTGGGCTTCGACGCCGTGGCCACGGGTCACTACGCCAAGGTCTTCCGCGACGCCGAGGGCAGCCCGGAGCTCCACCGCGCCGCCACCTGGACCAAGGACCAGTCCTATGTGCTCGGGGTGCTCACCACCGAGCAGCTCGAGCACTGCATCTTCCCGCTGGGCGAGACCCCGTCGAAGGACCTGGTCCGCGCCGAGGCCGCCGAGCGCGGACTCTCGGTGGCGAAGAAGCCGGACTCCCACGACATCTGCTTCATCCCCGACGGGGACACCCGCGGCTGGCTGGCCGAGCAGATCGAGCTGCGCAACGGCCCGATCCTGGACGCCGAGGGCGCGAAGATCGGGGAGCATGAGGGCTCCGAGGCCTACACCGTGGGCCAGCGCCGCGGACTCAAGCTCGGCCACCCCGCCCCGGACGGCAAGCCCCGCTTCGTGCTGGAGATCCGGCCGAAGGACAACACCGTCGTCGCCGGACCGCGGGAGCTGCTCGAGATCGACCGGCTCACCGGCATCCGGCTCTCCTGGGCCGGAAGCCCGGTGCCCGAGGCCGCCACCGGTGAGTGGTTCTCCCTCGACCTGCAGATCCGCGCGCATGCCGACCCGGTGCCCGCCCGCGCCAGGGTCGAGGCCGAGCACCCCGAGACCGACGACGGCGCACCCCGGCTGATGGTGGAGCTCGACGAGGCGCTCCAGGGCGTCGCCCCCGGACAGACCGCCGTGATGTACCAGGGCACCCGGGTGCTGGGCCAGGCCACGATCGACACCGCGCGGTCGAAGAACTACCAGCCGGTGGCCTCGGCGGCCCAGTAGGCTGGGGGCATGAGCACTGATCCCCGCGCCGGTGAGGCCGGCACCCAGGTTGAGCCCGAGGTCCTCGAAGAGCTGCTGTCCATGCGGGCCAGCATCGACAACATCGACGCGACCCTGGTCTACCTGCTGGCCGAGCGGTTCAAGGCCACCCAGCGCGTCGGGGTGCTCAAGGCCAAGCATCAGCTCCCGGCGGCCGATCCCGCTCGCGAGAAGAACCAGATCTCCCGGCTCAAGCGGCTGGCCCATGAGGCGCAGCTCGACCCGGAGTTCGCCGAGAAGTTCCTGAACTTCATCATCGAAGAGGTCATCCGCCACCACGAGGCGATCTCCGCATCCTCGGGCGCGACGGGCCAGCCCGGGCCCGCCCGCGCCGGATCCTCCGACGATCCGACCGCTCGCTGATGCCGCTGCGCTCCGCCGCACCAGGGGTGATGCCCGGGACGAGTCTTCTGCGCAGCGCCGAGCTCCAGGCCGCCGAGCTGCCGGCACCACACCTGCCCGGACTGCCCGAGCTCCCCGGACGCGGACTGCACTCGCAGCTGCTGGCCCGCAGCCTCGCCCAGCTCTCCGAGCTCTCCGCCGAACTGACCTCCTACGGCTGGCGGATCACCCAGCGCCCCGGAGCCGATGATCAGCGCGCCCGCGGCTGGCTGCGCTCGGATGTCGACACCCTCGCCGACGTCCGCGGGCAGCGCCGTGAGTCGGGCCTGGACACCGACCACGACGGGCTCGGCGCTCCCCTGGTGCTCGAGCTGCTGGGGCCGATCAGCCTCATGGCGGGCCTGGCGCTGCACTCCGGGGAAAAGGTGCTCACCGACCACGGGGCACGCCGCGACCTCGCAGCCTCCTTGGCCACCGGGGCCGCCGAGCACCTGAGCCACGTGCGGCGGGCGGCCGCGCCGTCGTCGTCGACGGTGATCCTCAGCGAACCTGACTACATCCGCGCCCGCGGGGGCCTGATCCCCACCGTCAGCGGCTACCGGACGATCCGCGCGCTGGATCGCGAGGAGGCCCGCGGCCACCTCGGCCTCATGATCGAGACGCTGGAACGCTCCGGGGTGGATGAGATCCTGCTGGACCTCGGCGGCAGCGTGGAGTCCGAACACGTGCAGGACTTCCGGGCGGCGCAGGGCCCGAAGGCCAACGGCTTCGCGGTGGATCTGACCACCATGCAGGCACCCGAGTGGGAGCGCACCGCAGAACTGGTGGAATCCGGGGCGACCATGCTCGCCTCCACGCTGACCTCGCCCGAGACCGCTGCAGCTGCGCGGCCGGCCTCCCGGGACGCCGCCCGCCGCGGAGTGACGCAGCTCCCCCAGGTCAGCGACCTCGCTCGACGCCTGCGCGGGCCCTGGGACCGGCTCGGGATGCCGTTGGACAGCCTGGAGAACTTCATCCTGGTCGGTTCCGCTGACCGCCACCGGACGGAACCGGACCGCTCGCAGTTCGCCGCGCTGACCGAACCCGCCGCGATGCGCGTGCTCACCCGCGTGCGCGACACCGCCGAGGCGCTGCGCGACCAGATCCGCGAAGCCTGAGCGGGCCTCCCCCGCCCTTCCGGCTCTGCACCCGCCCCCTTCCCTCCATGGGGCACTGTGCGGTGGCATGGGCACCTCGGCGAAGCGCTGTTCCGCCACAGACCGCCCACTGGGTGCGCTCCGCACCCGAACGGGCGGGCTCTGCGCCCGGAGCATCGAGTTCAGCACCTGAAAGAGGCCCCCATGGAACAACGCATCTCACTGATCACCCTCGCCGTCGCAGATCTGCGCGCGACCCGCCGCTTCTACGTCGACGGCCTCGGCTGGGCGCCAAGTGTGGAGGCCCCCGGGGTGCTGATGCTGCGCGCCGGGGAGCACCTGCTGCTCTCGCTCTGGGATCGCGGCGAGTTTGAGGCCGAGGTGGCCCCGATCATGACCGGCCCGGGGGTCGCGCCGCTGACCCTGGCACATAACGTGACCACGGACCAGCAGGTCGATGAGGTGCTGGATCAGGCGCGCGACGCCGGCGCGACCGCCGTCCAGCCCACCGAGCGGCGGGAATGGGGCGGCTACAGCAGATACTTCGCCGATCCCGACGGGTTCCGCTGGGAGACCGCCTGCGCGCCGGGCGAGGTCAACGACATCGTCCTGCCCTGACCGAGACCCTCCCCCGCCTGCTCAGCGTCGGGCGGCGGCCATCCCGGCGCTGCGGGCCTGGGCGATCACCGCGGGCAGCGCGGCGGCCAGGGCGGCGACGTCGCGCTCCGTGGTCGTCCAGCCGAGGGTGAAGCGCTGGGCGCCGCGGGACTGTTCCTCGCTGAGACCCATCGCGAGCAGCACGTGGGACGGGCGAGGGACCCCGGCGGTGCAGGCCGAGCCGGTGGCGGTGTCGAACCCGGCCATGTCCAGCATGAACAGCAGCGAATCGCCCTCGGCGTCGTCCACGGTGATGTGCAGGTTGTTCGGCAGCCGCAGCTCGGGGTGCGTGCGCGGGTCCGGTCCGCGCAGCGTCACACCCTCAAGTCCGACGACGGCGTCCAGCAGCTGATCGCGCAGTCCCGCCAGGCGCTGGGCCTCCTTCGCCTGGGAGGCGACCAGCTCCTCGGCCACGGCGGCGAAGGAGCAGATCCCGGCGACGTCGAGGGTGCCGGAGCGGATGTCGCGTTCCTGGCCCCCGCCGTGCAGCACCGGGGTCAGCGTGATGTCCCGGCGGACCAGCAGCGCGCCGACGCCGACCGGGGCGCCGATCTTGTGCCCGCTGATCGCGAGCGTCGCCGCGCCGGAGTCGCGGAAGCTCATCGGGGCCGATCCTGCGGGCAGCGAGCCGAAGGCCTGGACCGCGTCGGTGTGCAGCGGCACGCCGTAGCGGGCGCAGAGCTCGCCGATCTGGGCCACCGGCTGGATCGCGCCGGTCTCGTTGTTGGCCCACATCACGGTGACCAGGGCCACCGAGTCCGCGGACGCGGCCAGGGTCGCCTCCAGCGCGGCCAGGTCCACGATCCCGCAGCCGTCGACGGCGATGATCCCCAGCTCGGCGTCCTCGTGGGCCTCGAGCCATTCGGCGGTCTCGAGCACCGCGTGGTGTTCGATCCCGGGCAGCAGGATCCGACGCCGGGCCTGATCCTCGGCGCGACGCTGCCAGTAGAGCCCCTTGACCGCGAGGTTGTCCGCCTCGGTCCCGCCTGAGGTGAAGATCACCTCGGAGGAATGGGCTCCTGCGGCGCGGGCGAGCTGCTCCCGGGCAGAGTCCACAGCCAGCCGGGCGCGGCGGCCGGAGCCGTGCAGCGACGAGGGGTTCGACAGGGCGGGCATCACCTCGGTCAGCACACGCATGGCGGTGGGCTTGATCGGAGTGGTGGCGGCGTGGTCGAAATAGGATCCGCCGGGCAGGGGGTCGGGTGCAGATGACATCGTGTCCACGATTGTACGCTTTTGGGACTATCGTGAATCCTCGATGAGCAGTGACTCCGGAGATCTCTACAGCGTGCTGGGCATCGGCCCCGATGCCGATGCCCAGGCCGTCCGCGCGGCCTACCGCAAGCAGGCCCGACGCGCCCACCCCGACGCCGGCGGCACCGCCGAGGCCTTCCACCAGGTGCAGTCCGCCTGGGAGGTCCTCGGCGATGAGGCCGCCCGGGCCGCCTACGACCGCAGGCTGCGCCAGCCGCAGCGCCCAGACACCGAGGACGACGCCCCGAGCGCCGGCCCCACCTATGGGCGCGGCGGCTCGGCTGCGGCGTTCCGGACCACCGCCTCGGGCAGCACCTCGGCGCGCTCCTGGAGCGCGGACTCTGCCCGATCACCGTCCGGGACCGCCCACCTGGCGCCGGTGTACCTCCCGGACCTCTCCGAGCCGGAGCCGCTCTCGCTGCCGCTGACCAGTCAGCGCAGCCATGGCCGCTTCGCCGCGCGTGGCCTCTTCGGCGGTGGCCGCACGCGCCGCGCCGAGCGGATGGCGGGCCTGCTGGAGAAGCATGTGCTGGCCGAGCTGCCCACCGCGCGACTCTTCAACGCGGTCGCCATCGAACCTGCAGCCAAGGATCGACGTGGAGCGAGCCGGCCCCCGCGCGGCCCGGCCGTCGACCATGTCCTGGTCTGCGGCGACACCCTGGTCGTGGTCACCTCCCTCGAGGTGCCTGCCGCGGCCGCGTCCTGGGACGGGCGGCGGCTCCACGCCGCGGGCCGATCACTCACCCTGCCCGACCTCGCGGGAGAGTCCCGGCTGCTGCGGGCCACCCTGGAGGCCGGGATGCGCGAGACCGGACGCGAGACCAGCCTCAACCTGGGTCAGCAGATCGTGCTGCTCTCCCCCGACGGCGGCATGCAGAGCCCCGTGGTCGAGTCCCGCGGCGGCGCCGGACGCGCTCCACTGGCCCCGGCGCGCGCCTTCCGCAGCATCCGTGAACAGCTCGCCGCCTCCGCGCAGGCCAACGTGATCGACCGGCACCTGCTCGCCGCGCTGCGCAGGCAGCTGCAGAACCCGCTGGAGTGACGCGTGGCCGCCGCAGTGCGCGCCTGACCTCGAGCACTCGCCTCGCCCAGCCTCTGACGTCCGGGCGCCGGTAGGATGACCGGCGTGAAGAATCCGATACGCGTCCTGGTGGACCAGCCCGAGATCCCCGGCAACACCGGCAACCTGATCCGGCTGGCCGCCGTCACCGGGGTGGAGCTGCATCTCGCGGAGCCGCTGGGCTTCGACTTCGCCGACGCGAAGCTGCGCCGCGCCGGTCTGGACTATCACGATCTGGCCGTGATGACCGTGCACCCCAGCCTGGAGGCCGCCTACGCGGCGCTGGTCCCGGAGCGGATCTTCGCCTTCACCGGCGAGGGCACCGTCGGGCATACCTCGATCACCTACCGCGGCGGCGATGTGCTGCTCTTCGGCCGCGAATCCACCGGGCTCGACGACGCGGTCAAGGCCGACCCGCGCATCACCGAGCGGGTCCGGATTCCGATGCTCGCCTCCCGTCGATCGCTGAACCTGGCGAACTCCGTCTCGATCGCCGTCTACGAAGCCTGGCGTCAGGACGGTTTCACCGGGGCTGTCTGAGCCTCAGGAGGGTGTTGGTGACGCTGGAGCGCCCCGAGGATCGCTACACTCACCAACCATGGACACCGCCTCTGACCGCTCTGCATCGGACCGCCCCGACGACCTTCCCGACGGCGGCCGGACCCCCGCAGAACACGACCGCGGATCCGAGCATCTGACCCCGGACCTCGACGACGCCGGCACCCGGGAGTCGTCCTCCCCAGATGCCTCGCCCGACTCCGCTGAGGACGCCGGCGCCGGCGCCGAGCATGGTGAGGCCGCGCACGACCATGCATCTCACAACGCCGAGTCCCGGCGCGACCCGACCCTCAGCGAGCTCCTCGCCGGGTCGGCCCGCGGTGAGCAGCCCTCCTTCGCGACCTTCTACGAGGCCACCTCCGACGTGGTCTACGGCCTGGCGCTGCTCATGCACGAGGACGCCGAGGGCGCCCTGGACTCCACGCTGGCGGTCTACCACCAGCTCTGGGAGCAGGCGGATGAGCGCGCCCAGGATCTGCGGCTGCAGTCCCAGGCCTCAGAGCTGCTCACCGACGCGCACGCCGCCGACGAACAGGACCCCGACGACGCCTTCCGACCCAGCGAGTACGAGCTGGTGCTGGAATGGCTGGTGCCGCTGGCGCACCGGATCATCGTGGAGCGCTTCCGCGAGGGCCTCGCCACACCGATCCGACTCACCGTCGTCTCGGCCGAGGAGGGCGGAGGCATCGCCGGTCTCCCCGAGGAGATCATCGAGGACATCAGCGTCCTCTCGGACTCACAGTCCCAGGTGCTGGCGCTGAGCTATCTCGCCGGCGGCACCCACCAGCAGGTCGCGGCGACGGTCGGCTCCGCCGTTCCGGCCGTGAAGTCCCGGCTGCGCGACGGCATGACCCGGCTGCACGCCCGGCGCACCACGCGGGAGGCGGAGCTGGACCCGATCCTGCGCGCCGCCGTGACGAAGAAGGACGTGGAGCGCTCCGGGGCGGTCAAGCGGAACTTCACCGAGGACATCGCCACCGACGTGGAGAACGGCCTGCTGGTGGAGCTCGCCGAGATCCACGCGCTGGACGCGATCGACAACCGCGAACGGGCGGTGCTCGATGAGGCGGCGCTGACCGCGAACGACGCCGTGGCACGTGCCTGGGACACCCGGGTGCTGGCCGCCCGGCGCACCCTCGCCGAGATCTTCACCGCCTACCCGGTGGTTCCGCCGAGCCACCTGCTCGACGAGGTGCTGCACAACCTCTCCGACCAGGACGTCGGCATGGGGATGGTGGAATCCATCTCCAGCCACACCGAGGTCGCGCCGAAGCGTGAACCAGTGGTCAAGCGCTGGATGATCATGTCAGGACTGGCCGTCGTCATCTTGGCAGCCATCGGGCTGATCTGGGGTCTCACCACAGGTCAGGACATCCAGGCCACCGCGGACGACGATCCGGAGGCCCGGGTGGTCGACGGCATCGAACTCAGCGAGGGTGGCACCGCGCGCGCGGTGATCTCCAACGCGGAGGGCGTCGGCTATGTGGACTTCTCCGATGTCGGCGAGCTCGAGGGCGACACCACCTACCAGCTGTGGCTGATGCCGCGCGATGAGGGTCAGCCCAGCTCGCTGGGCAACTTCACCGCCTCCGAGCTGGAGGAGGAGATCGTCACCCTGCGCGACATCGAGGCCAACCGGGCCCTGCAGATCACCGTCGAGACGATCCGCGGCGAGGAGCGCCCGATGGGTGAGACCGCCGGAGAGATCGAGCTGCGCGAACGCGTCACCGACGGCCCGCAGTATGGCGGATCCGTCGATGAGGACCAGGAAGAGGACGAATGAGCGGAGCATCCATGTCTACCCCGAGCCACCACACCGAGTCCGGCGCCGGCGCTGCGCCCGGCACCGCCGACTTCGCGACCTGCGACCTCTACGACGACGACGAGTCGCTGCAGTCGCTCTCGCTGCAGCTATTGAACCTCGGCGGTCGGCCCCGCTTCACCGGGCCGATCAGGACCGTCCGCTGCTACCGGGACAACGGCCTGGTCAAGGAGCTGCTGAACTCTCCCGGAGCAGGATCCGTGCTCGTCGTCGACGGCGCGGGATCACTGGACTCGGCGCTGATCGGTGACATGATCGCAGCCTCCGCGATCGAGAACGGCTGGGCCGGCGTGGTCATCCACGGCGCCGTCCGAGACCGCGAACAGCTCGCGGAGATGGACCTCGGCGTGCGGGCGCTGGGCTCGAACCCACGAAAGTCGGTCAAGGACGGAGTCGGCGAGGTCGATGTGACCCTCCAGTTCGGCGGCGTCACCTTCGTGCCCGGAGCCACCCTCTGGTCCGACGCCGACGGCGTGCTGGTCACCCCCGTCTGAGCGGCCGATTCGGGAGGCGACGGCCTGGCCCGGGGCTTCAGGCGATCCTCGCTGAGCCTCAGAAGCCGCTGATCGTGTCCGGGGCGTTGACCGTGACCCAGTGGAACTCCTCAGCGAAGCCGCGGTCCCCATGGATCGCGCGCATCTGATCCAGCACGAAGCCCTCCATCCGGGCCGCGTCGGGATGCTGGCTGAAGTGCGCCCGCAGCGCCGTCAGCTTCACCGACTCCTGGCCCGAGACGTCTAGACGCAGGTTCACCCGCTCCTGCGGCGCCGTGGTGAGCAGCAGGTGCTGGATCTTGAAGGCGTCGAGCCCTCCGGCGGCCAGCTCCGGGTACGCGAAGGGGTTCTCCACGTACGGGTAGGACGCTCGGACCACTGCCTCACCGCAGGCCAGATGATCCGGGTGGGACTTCTGCAGCCGGTCCCAGGCGCGCTCCGGATGCGGAGAGATCACCACCTCAGGTCTGACCTGACGCATGATCCGCACGATCTTCCCGACCAGCTCGGCGGTGGGTGCGACGAAGCCGTCCCGCTCGTCGAGCAGGATCACCTCATCCACCCCGAGCACCGCGGCGGCCTGGCGCTGCTCGGCCTCACGCACCCGGGCCATCTCGGCGGCGTCGCGACCGGGTTCGAAGCCCCCGGCGTCACCGGCCGTGAGCAGACACAGGGTCACCTGCACCCCCGCTGCGGTGAACGCCGCGATGCTGCCGGCCGCTCCGAAGTCGATGTCGTCGGGGTGGGCCCCGAAGGCCAGCACCCGGGTGATGCCGTGCTCCGCGGCGAGGTGCGCCGGGGTCACCAGCGCGGAGCCGGCAGGGTCCCGAGCCTCAGCGCCGGCCTCAGAGCCGGACTCAGGATCAGGTCGCGCCAAGGGTCACCTCGGTCTCTTCCTGCTGACCGTCGCGCAGGTAGCTGATCGTCACGGTCTCCCCTGCGGCGTATTCGCGGATGGTGGCGGTCAGCGCGAGGGAGTCCTCGATCCGGCGGTCGTTGACCGCGGTGATGATGTCCCCGCTGGCCAGTCCCGCCTCGGCGGCCGGGGTGTTCTCCGGCACGTCATCGATCAGGGCGCCCACGGTGAAGCCGGGCATCACCGGCGCGAGTCCGGGCTCGGTCCCCTCCGGGGTCTCCTGGGAACCGGCGGCGGCGACGGTGACCCCGAGCAGCCCGTGGGACACCTCGCCGGTCTCGATCAGCTCCTGCGCCACGCGCTGGGCATAGTCGATCGGCACTGCGAAGCCCACGCCGATGGATCCGGCCTCGGTCTCGGCGGCTCCGCCGGAGGAGGCGATGGCGACGTTGACGCCGATCACCCGGCCCTCGGCGTCGACCAGGGCGCCGCCGGAGTTGCCGCGGTTGATCGCGGCGTCGGTCTGGATGACATTGAGGTGGATCGACCCCTGGGTCGGGGAACCCTCCATGTCCGGGAAGTAGAACTCGAATCCGTCGCCCTCTTCGCCCTCTTCAGGAGCGTCGGGGGCGTCGGCGCCCTCGTCCTCCACGGCGGAGGAGGCGACGGAGATGGTGCGGTTCAGCGTGGAGACGATGCCGTCGGTGACCGTGCCGGCCAGGCCGAGCGGGGCACCGATGGCGATGGACTGATCTCCGACGTTGAGATCGCCGGAGGAGCCCAGCTCGGCCGGCTGGAGCCCCTCGGTGTTCTCCAGCCGGATGACTGCGAGGTCGCTGAGCGGGTCGGTGCCCACGATCTCGGCGTTGGAGACCGAGCCGTCGCTCATCCGGACCTGGATGTCGGGGTCGGCTGCGGCGCCACCGAGGGTGACCACATGGGTGTTCGTCAGCACATGGCCCTGATCATCGAGGACGATCCCTGAGCCAGAGCCGCCCTGTCCGCCGTCGCTGACCGCGAGGGTCACGACCGAGGGAGAGGCCTTGGCCGCCGCGGCGGTGACCACGGTGGCGGAGTCGGGGTTGTTGATCTCGATCCCGCCGGTGTTGGACGTGCTGATGGCGCCGTCGTCGAGCACCGCCTGGGAACCGGCGACCACGCCGCCGCCGAGCAGTCCGGCGAGCAGCACTGCCAGCGCCAGACCGCCGACGCCGACGGTGCGCTTGGGCCGCGGCTGCTGCTGGGAGGCCTGACCGAATGCCGCGCCGGAGCCGTGCCCGCCATAGGAGCCATAGCCCTGCCCGGAGTATGAGGGGTCCTGGTTGTAGGCGGAATGACCGTGCTGGCCGTACTGACCCTGGGTGTACTCCCCGTGGCCGTACTCGCCCTGACCGGACTGAGCCCCGTACTGGGCACCCTGCGGGTCGTTGCCGTACTGGCCCTGGGTGTAGTGACCCTCGCCGGGCTCACCCCGACCCTGCTGGCCAAGGCCCTGCTGACCAAGACCCTGCTGACCAAGACCGTGCTGTCCATGGCCCGGCTCGCCCTGGCCATAGCCGCCCTGCGCGTACGGGACGTGCTGCGAGCTTGGCGTCCCGGAGGGGGAGACGGGCCAGCCGGCGGAGTAGGACTCAACTCCGGGCTGTGTCCCGGACCCGGTCTCCGAAATGGGTGCGGTCTGACCCTGAGATTCGTGCTCCGCCGCAGCGGACGGGTCTGGACCGGGCGGGACAGGAGCGATCCGCGCCGTGGCGTCCTCCGGTGGGTCGACGTCGTCCCGCCGAGGACTGTTGTGCGGATCTGAACTCATGGTGGAACCTGCCTTTGTGGTCTTGCGGTGCAATAGTGTGGCGGCCGGAGCGTGACACGCCTGCTCTCGCGGGGCTCGACTGCTATTGTCCGCGCCCATCCTGTATCGATGACGATAACGGCCTGGATGCCTCCTGGACGATTCCAGGAGATGCCGACACCGTGCCCCTACGCTCACAGGCGAGCTGACAGTTGGCTGATAGACGATGTCATAGGCCACTTATAGACTCGGCCCATGGTGCCCGACGCAGTCCTCAATCCACCCATCACGCTCGGAATGATCGTCATCGGCCCCCTCCTGATCGGTGCCGTCATCCTCGGCCTGATCGGCCTGGGCGCGGTGTGGCTCTCCGGCGGCAAGAAGCAGGACCGACGGCTCCAGGGCTTCGCGAACAACCAGCGTCTCGCCGGCGGCCAGGACTCCGGACCCCGTTCCGCAGAGGACCGGCGGCTGGCCGGACTGAGCCTGGAGGAGCTGCGCCGCGAGGCCGGTTCGCTGCTGATCGCCGCGGACAACGCGGTGAACTCCTCCGAGCAGGAGATCCTCTTCGCCAGTGCCGCCTACGGCGATGACCAGGTCGCCCCCTTCCAGAAGGATGTGGACGAGGCCCGGGAGCACCTTCAGGAGTCCTTCCGGATGCAGCACCAGGTGGACCGGGACCCTCCGGAGGACGAGGAGCAGGCCCGCGAGCTGCTGCGCAAGGTCATCGCCAACTGCCAGCGGGTCAACGAGACCCTCGAGTCGCACCGGCAGGACTTCGAGTCGCTGCGCAGCCTCGAGCTGGACCCGCGCCCTGCCCTGGAACAGCTGCGCACCCGGATCGGCGAGCTCCATACCCGTCGAGAGCAGGCACAGAAGCGCCTCCCAGACCTGCAGTCGAAATACGACGACGACGCGCTCACCTCCTTCACCGAAGGACTGACGCACTCCGCTCGCAGCCTCGCCCACGCCGAGGGCTCCGCCCAGGACGCCGAGAAGGCGCTCACCGGGTCCACGGCCTCCGACGCCGTCGTCGCGATCCACGCCGGAGAGGAGGCGGCCGGGGAGGCCGGGAAGCTGATCGACTCCCTGGAGGAGACCCAGCTGCGGCTGCGCAGCGCCGAGCAGAACCTCGGGATCGGCCTGGACCAGACCGAGCAGGACATCGCCCAGGCCCGCGCCACCATGCAGGCCGGCCAGTCCGCAGAGCTCGCCGGACCCATCGCCGCCGCCGAGGCCGCGGTCACCCAGGTCCGCCGGGCGTTGGACTCCGGGGCGAAGACCAATCCGCTGGAGCTGCTGAACTCGCTCGAGATCGCCCATCGGGAACTCGACGAGCCGCTGAACGCGGTCCGTGACCAGCAGGCCCGGGACCGACGCGCCCGGGAAGTGCTGCAGACCGAGATCCTCACCGCCCGGCACCAGGTGCAGTCCTCCCGTGACTATCTGCGCTCCAAGCGCAGCGGGGCGACCTCCAGGACCCGGATGGCCGAGGCCGAACGCACCCTGGCCGAGGCGGAATCCATCGGAGACCGCCAGCCGGCCAAGGCCCTCGAACTGGCCACCCAGGCCAAGACCCTGGCCGTCCAGGCCGCCCAGATCGCCCGGCAGGAATCCGCCGAGGACGCGCTCAGCGGCGGAGACGGAGGCTACGGCGGCGGGTTCGGCGGATTCGGCATGCCGGGCGGCTTCGGGCATATGGGCGGTGGCGGATACGGGCATATGGGCGGTGGCGGCTCCGGGCGTCGTCGTCGGATGTTCTGAGTCTTCGTCGGGGCCGCGCCATGGCCGTGTGAAGAACCCGTGACTAGTATCGACAACGTGAGCAATCGATAGACATTGATGCACAAGGAAAGGTGAACACTGTGAGCAAGCAGTCCATTTTAGGTCGCATGTCCCAGCTGGTCCGCGCGAACGTCAACGCGATGCTGGATCGCTCCGAGGACCCGGAGAAGATGCTCGACCAGATGGTCCGAGACTTCACCAACAACATCTCGGAGGCCGAAGAGGCGATCGCCCAGACCATCGGCAACCTGCGCATGATGGAGGACGACTACAGCGAGGATCTCGAGAACTCGCGGTCCTGGGGCCAGAAGGCGCTCGCCGCCTCCCGCAAGGCGGATGAGTTCCGCGACGGCGGCAACGCCGAGAACGCACAGAAGTTCGACAACCTGGCCAAGGTCGCCATCCAGCGCCAGATGGAGGCGGAGTCCTCGGCGAAGTCCGCCGAGCCGACCATCTCCTCCCAGCGCGAGATCGTGGACCGGCTCAAGACCGGTCTCGAGCAGATGAAGACCAAGCGTCAGCAGCTGGTGTCCAAGCGCGATGAGCTGATCGCCCGCTCCCGCGCCGCACACGCCCAGTCCCAGGTCCACGACGCGGTGAAGTCCATCGACGTGATGGACCCGACCTCCGAGGTGGGGCGCTTCGAAGAGAAGATCCGCCGCGAAGAGGCCAAGGTGCGCGGGCAGAACGAGCTCGCCGCCTCCTCGCTGGACGCGCAGTTCGAGTCCCTCGAGGACCTGGGCGAGCAGGCCGAGGTCGAGGCCCGTCTCGCCGCGCTGAAGTCCGGCAGCTCGGCACCGGCGGCCCTGGGCGCCGGCAGCTCGAATGCCGGATCCTTCGACGGTCAGGCCACCGAGGACTACACCGCACAGCTCGAGGCCGAGGAGCGCGATCGCGCCTGAGCGAGGCTGTATGACGTCGGTTCAGCGGTCACGCTGAAGTGATGGAACAATGGGGAGTGAACGCGATGTTCACTCCCCATTGTCATCGCAGCAACCCAACCTTCAGGAGATCTCCGTGACCACTGAGTCCACCTCGCACACTGCTGCCGCCACCGGCGCCACCGCTGTGAACACCGGACTGGCCCAGATGCTCAAGGGTGGCGTGATCATGGACGTGGTCACCCGCGAGCAGGCCCGCATCGCCGAAGACGCCGGTGCCGTCGCAGTCATGGCCCTCGAGCGTGTGCCCGCCGACATCCGCGCCACCGGCGGCGTCGCTCGCATGTCGGATCCCGATCTGATCACCGGCATCATCGACGAGGTCTCGATCCCCGTGATGGCCAAGGCCCGGATCGGCCACTTCGTCGAGGCGCAGATCCTCGAGCACCTCAAGGTCGACTACATCGACGAGTCCGAGGTCCTCTCCCCCGCGGACTACATCCACCACATCGACAAGTCGAAGTTCAAGGTGCCCTTCGTCTGCGGCGCCACCAACCTCGGTGAGGCGCTGCGCCGGATCACCGAGGGTGCCTCGATGATCCGCTCCAAGGGCGAGGCCGGCACCGGCGACGTCTCCGAGGCGATGAAGCACATCCGCACCATCAACGGTGAGATCAACCGGCTCACCTCGCTGGCCGAGGACGAGCTGTACCTGGCCGCGAAGGACCTGCAGGCCCCCTACGAGCTGGTCAAGCAGGTCGCTCGCGAAGGTCGCCTGCCGGTCGTCCTCTTCGTCGCCGGCGGCGTGGCCACCCCGGCCGATGCCGCGATGATGATGCAGATGGGCGCTGACGGCGTGTTCGTGGGCTCGGGCATCTTCAAGTCCGGCAACCCCGCCGAGCGCGCGGCCGCCATCGTGAAGGCCACCACCTACTATGACGATCCCGCCGTGGTCGCCGAGGCCTCCAAGGGCCTGGGCGAGGCGATGGTCGGCATCAATGTGGCTGACCTCCCGGCACCGCACCGGCTGGCCGAGCGCGGCTGGTGAGCGCACCCCGCATAGGGGTCCTGGCGCTGCAGGGGGCGGTGGCCGAGCATGCTCGCGCGCTGCGCTCCGCCGGCGCCGAGGTCTCCACCGTGCGACGTCCCGCCGAGCTCGAGGGCCTGGACGGGCTGATCGTGCCCGGCGGAGAATCCACCACCATGGCTCGGCTTGCCGCCCCGGTGCGACTCATGGAGTCCATCCGGGAGCGGCACGCCGAGGGCATGGCGATGTTCGGCACCTGCGCCGGCATGATCCTGATGGCCGATCGGATCCTCGACGCCGAGGCGCTGACCGGCTTCGAGCGCATCGGCGGTCTCGACGTGGTTCTCCGGCGCAACGGCTACGGCAGCCAGCTCGAATCCTTCATCGGTCCGCTGCAGGTGTCCGGGCTCCCCGGCGATGACCCGACCCCGCTTCAGGCGGTGTTCATCCGTGCCCCGGTGATCGAATCCCTGGGCGCCGACGTGGAGGTCATCGCCTCCTGGCAGGACCGCCCGGTGGCCGTCCGGCAGGGTCGGATCCTGGCTGCCAGCTTCCATCCCGAGCTGACCCCGGATCACCGGCTGCACGAGTATTTCGTGGAGATCAGCGCGCAGCGCACCGTCAGCTGATCTGAAATTCAGGTCCGGTTCGGGCATGATGTCCCAAGAACGCCGCACGCGGGACCATCGACCCTGGAGAGAACATGACTGACGGACCACATCACGGGCAGAGCTCCTCCGGGCCGGCCGCCCGCGCCGCCGATCCGAACACGCCCCAGGTCCAGCTGCACATGCTCGCCGGAGACCACCCCGAACTCCGCCCGCTCATCGCGGGGAACCCCAACACCTACCCCGAGCTGCTGCAGTGGCTCGCCGAGCTGGGCGACCCAGCGGTCGACGCCGCGCTGGCCCGCCGATCCGCCGGGGCAGGCTCTGAGACCACCGAGTTCTCAGCCGTGCGGGACGACCACACTCAGAGGTATGCGTCCGACGCAGCGCAGGACCCGGCGGCGCAGGACTATGATCAGCCCTACGCGCAGCCTTCCCAGCCGAGCTACCCGCAGTCGCCGTCGCGGACCGGCTACTATCCCGTCGCCCCTGCGGGACCGGCTCCCTGGGAGGCGCCCGGCGCGCCGTCGTCGTTCGTCGAGCCCGGACCGGAGCCGCGCCGTCGTGGCGGCGGAGTCTGCGCCATCCTCTTCCTGATCCTTCTGATCCTCGGCGCCGGTGCGGTCGCCGCCTACTTCCTGTTCTTCAACGGACCGCTCAGCGGGGACGAGGATCCGGCCCAGGAGACCTCAGTGTCCGAGGAAGCGGCTCAGGAGCAGACCGAGGAGCAGGGTCAGGCTGACGAAGAGGCCCCAGCCACCGAAGACGGTGCCACCGAGGAGCCCGAGGCAGCCGACGCCACCGAGGACCCCGAGACGGTCCGCCCGGCGCCCGAAGGTGCCCAGGAGATTCCCGCCTTCACCGCGCCCTCCGGCAACATCAACTGCGCCCTCGGGGAGGACGAGCTCGAGTGCAGCATCCTGGACTACAGCTTTGAGACCCCGCAGGACTGCGAGGGACCGGCGCGCCTCACGGTCGGGGCCGAGGACGCGCAGCTCGGCTGCGGCAGCACCGAGGGTGCGAACTCAGCGACCCTGCAGTATGGCCAGTCGGCCAGCAACGGCCGGTTCGCCTGCGTCTCCTCGGAGTCCGGCTTCGAATGTTGGAACACCGAGACCGGCAACGGGTTCTTCATGGCGCGGGAGAGCTACCAGCTGCAGAACTGAGCCGTCTCTGCGCTGGTCAGCCGCCCCCGGATCCGGTGACCGGAGTAAACTTCGGTCGAACCGAATTGTTCGCGCTGCACGGCTGGCCTGGATCGCCGCCGTCGGGACGGAAAAGGAACGCATGGCTTCGATCGACGACGACCTCGGCGGCATCGCCGCGGATCCCCGCACCGACTGGGACACTCTGCACTGGCTCGCGGAGAACCACCCCTCGCTGCGCCCGGCCGTCGCGGAGAATCCTGCCACCTACCCCGAGCTGCTCGAGGCGCTGGCCACCCTGGGAGACCCCGAGATCGACGCCGCGCTCGCCCGGCGCGAGACCACCGCTGCGTCCACCGAACCGGCGGAGCCCCCCGCATCTGATCCGGCACACCCGGCACCCGCGGCCGCCTGGGCCCACACCCCGGGCGAGGCTGCGCCCATCGGGCATGACCAGCCCGGCGTGGAGGACACCGGTGAGATCGACGCGGTCTCCGCTGAGGACTCTCGAGCAGCACCGAGCGTGGCTGCAGGTGCGGCCGAGGGTTCATGGTTCGCCAACGGGTCCTTCGACGGCGCACCGGCGGGGTATTCCACGATGGCTCCACCGGTCCGCTCCCCTGCCGCCCGGCCTGCCGCCTACCCTCGGCGTCAGTCCAAGGCGCCGAGGTTCGTGCTGGCCGTTCTGCTGCCGGTCCTGGTGCTGGTCGCCCTGACCGCGCTGGCCCTGTCCATGCTGGACGGGGGATCCCCCGAGGATTCCACCGCGGCCGAGGCCCCGGCGCAGGCCCAGTCTTCGGAGGAGGCTGAAGGGGAGTCTGAGGACGAGTCCGCGGAGGAGCCGGAGCCCAGCCCCACCCCGGAACCTCCGACCCCGGAGGAGCTGCGCGCCGAGGTCGCGGCGCTGCCGGGAGAGTCCAGCTGTGAATCCCCCGCCGAGGACGGCGAGGTGCTCGCCGCGCTCGCCTCCGCCACCACGCAGGACGGCAGCTGGGTGGAGCCCGAGGACGGAACCCTGGTCCAAGAAACGCTGACCGGGCTGCAGGAGAGCTGCGGCAGCTCCCACGCGGCGGCGTTGTTCCTGGATCTGCGCGAGTCGGAGGAGACCGCCTCCGCACTGCGCGGCACGGCCGAGGACATGGGCTCCGCCTGGATCCAGGCCGCCGCCCCCGCCCAGGGCCTGGCGCTGACCTCCTTCGTCTCCCCCGACGGCAATGTGCTGTGCGAACTGGCAGACACGCTGCGCTGCCGGGTGCTGCAGCACAGCTTCGCCGCCCCCGATGGGTGCACCGAGGGCGTCACCTACTCCATCGCGGTCGACCGCGCGGCGGAGCCGGACTGCGAGAACCCGGTGCCGCAGCAGGGCCAGCAGGTGCTCGGCTACGGGCAGACCGCGTCGAACGAGTTCTTCGCCTGCACGTCCTTCCAGTCGCAGATGTCCTGCTGGAACCAGCTCACCGGAGAAGGCATCAACCTCTCAGCCAGCCGCAACTGGACCTACTGAGCGCTCCGCTCAGCTGCGTCGGCCGTGAGGGCTCAGACCACTTCGGGGTTGAGCGCACCGGCGCGGGCGATGAGGCTGCGGAACTCGGCATGGTCCAGGTGCTCCAGGGACGTGAAGGTCAGCGCGGCGGCGCCCACCTTCACCCGTCCGAGCCGCTCGGCGCGCTGCTGGACGAGGTACCTGCCGTCCTCTGCCGCGTTGACGTAGACGGAGAGATGCTTGGTCTGCTCGGCGAGTCCGATGAGGAACCAGTCCACAGCCGCCCCGCGGGGCCTGGGCTGGCGGAGCTTCCCGTAGCCGATGATCGTCTGATCGGTGCCGCCCCACATGCGGCCGCGCCAGAGGACCCGACTCAGTCCGGGCAGCTCCTCGGTGATCCAGCCGTCCAGCACGGTCATCTCTGCCGAGCGTCCCGCGGCCGTGAGGTAGTCATCCACGCTGTCTGTGACCGGTTCCATCACCCGAGCCTACCGGGCGGCTCGGCGGGTCTCACCTGACACGTGGCTGCCGCTCACCCGTCGGTGAGCATGGATCGGGGAAGAGCACCCGGGGCACGAACCAGAGACAGAAGATCATGCCGAGGAGCTCGACCAGGGACTGCATGACCACGACGATCGCCACGGTCTCCCAGCCCGCGGGCAGCGCCAGCGCGAGAGGCAGCACGATGAAGGAGTTGCGCGTGCCCATCGAGAACGCCAACGTGCGCCCCTGAGCCGGATCCAACCGCGCGACACCGGCGAGGGACCTCGACAGCAGCAGGCTGATCCCCAGAAAGAGGACGACCACGCCGAGCACCACCGGCAGCAGCTGCGCGCCGGCCAGGACCGAGCCGACCTGCGCGACGGCGACGAGCAGCACCACCACCGCCAGCAGCGGCACCGGCCACCAGCCGAGACGGAGGACGACGCCGGCTCCCGTTCGGCTGCGTGCGGCCCACAGCTCGGTCAACACCGCCAGCCCGAGCGGCAGCAGCACCACCACGAAGGCGGGCCAGACATCGGCAGGCGCGAACACCACGCGCAGATCAGCGTCCGCCATCAGCCACAGATACAGCGGGAGGAGCAGCAGCTGGAGCACCAGCAGCACCGGGGTCAGCGCGGTCGCCCGGGTCGCGTCGCCGCTGCCCAGCTGGCTGAAGGTGATGAACCAGTCGGTGCACGGCACCAGCAGGACCAGCAGCAGTCCCAGCTGCAGCGCCTGATCGGCGGGGATGAACTGGATCAGCGCCCAGACCACTGCGGGCAGCAGGACGAAGTTGCCCAGCAGCGCCGCCGCGATGAACCGACCCTCGGTGAACGCAGCCGGCACCGAGGCCATCGGCACCTGGGTGAACGTCGCGTAGAGCAGCAGGGCCAGCACCGGCCAGAGCAGCGCGTCCGCGGTGTCGCTCAGTCCGGGGAGGAGGCTTCCCGAGATGAGCCCCACCGCGACGGCGCCGAGATAGACCCACACCTGGTGGCGTTCAAGGGTCTCGCGTCTCATCTGTCCCCTGGGTCATGGCGGTGGTGTCATCGTCCCGGGACAGGCCCGTCCGAGAGCTCGGCACCCTCGAGCCTGCCTGCCTGTCCTGACTCCTTGGATACTAGCGGTGCGACACCGGTGAGGACGGTCCTGCCCAGGGGACCTACGCCCCTGGACGTCGTGCGCCGGCGGGCGGATGGTGGAGGCAGCGGCGGGCCTGCGACATCCGCGGCCCGTCGATGTCGCTGAGGATCGAGAGGCGCAGTGCGGATGGATGCCCAGCAATCCCGGGATCAGGAGATTGAACGGTTGTCTGCGCAGGTCGCCCGGCTGCAGGCGCAGCTGAGGACCCGGCCGGCGCCGGTCCGACCTCCATCGGCCACGCGCAAGCCCGGCCTGGGGCGCCGGTTCCTTGCGGTGCTGCTGATCACGCTCGGGGTGCTCCTCGCGCCGATCTCCGTGGTCGCGGCCTGGACGAAGACCGAGCTCACCGATACCGACCAGTTCGTCGCGACCGCGGCCCCGATCCTCGATGACCCCGCGTTCCAGACCTTCCTGGTCGATGAGGTCACCGCGGCGATCAACGAGGAGATCGACCTCGAGGCGATCACGTCTGACCTGTTCGACGGGATCGCAGGTCTGGACCTCTCCCCCAGGGCCGCCGAGGCCCTCCAGCTGCTCGAGCAGCCCGCCGTGGAAGGCGCACAGGCGCAGATCCGCACCGCCGCCGAGCGGCTCATCGCCTGTGCGCCTTCGCGCAGGTGTGGGACCAGGCGCTGCGGATCAGTCACGCCCGGATGACCGCGGTGCTCAGCGGGGACACCTCCGGGGCCGTCGTGGTCAGCGCCACGGGTGAGGTGGGCATCCAGCTTGGACCGGTCATCGCTGCGGTCAAGGAGCGGCTGGCCGCGCAGGGGTTCGCGCTGGCCGACCGCATCCCGGAGGTCGACCGGACGGTCGTCGTCGCCCAGTCCGAGGAGCTGGTCCAGGCCCGCTCGGCCTACCGGGTGCTCGTGCTGCTCGGCTTCGTGCTCCCCTGGGTGAGCCTCGGTCTGCTGGCGGCCGGAGTCCTGGTCGCGAGCGGGCGGGCGCGGGTCATGATCTGGGTGGGCCTGGGTCTGGCGTTGACGATGGCGCTCCTCGGGCTGGGCGTGACCCTGGGACGCATCTTCACCGTCGCCGCGGTCTCACAGCACCTGCCGGCGGATGTCGCCGAGGCGGTCTACGACGCTCTGGTGCCGGGGCTCTACTCGACGGCCGTCGCCGTCGGAGTTCTCGGAGCGACCTCCGCCGTCGTCGCCTACCTCGCCGGGCCGTTCCGCGGCGCAGTCACGGTCCGGCGCCTGACCGCGCAGGCGGTCGGGCGCACGCGTCGTGGTCACGCTGCTCGACCTGCTGCAGCGGCCACCGACGTGAAGGACTCCGGTGAAGAGGCCGTCGGTCAGGAGACCGACGGGGCAGCTCCCCAGGCAACGGTCACCGCGCCCGAGTGAGCAGGTCCGCGGCGTTCGGTCCCCGTCGGCGCGGCCCCTGAGCCGGGATAAGATCCGATCATGGATACCTGCAATGCTTGTCAGGGGCATTACCGCGACCTGCTGGAGATGTACCCAGACCCGGTCGTCATGGTGGCTGCGAGCGGTCTCATGGTCGCGGTCAGCGACCTGGCAGCCGAGGTGTTCGGCTACTCGCCCGAGGAGCTCCTCGGAATGCCCCCGGAGCTGCTGATCGGCGGGGCACCGGATCCCACGGCTGTGGCTCGGGCGTTGACTGCCCAGCAGCTTCTGATCTCGCGGATGAGTTCCGGCCAGGAGCTGCGCGGCCGCCGCAAGGACGGCACCGAGTTCCCCGCGGAGGTCTCTCTGCGTCAGCTGAGCGTGGGCGAGGCTCGCCTCACCCTGGCTTCGGTCCGCGATGTCACCGCGCTTCGCGAGGCCGAGGCGCAGCGCCGTGAGGCGGAGCAGGTCTTCGCGCTCGGCGCCCGCCACTTCCCGATCGGCATCGCCATTGCTGACATTGATGGACGTCTGACCCGGGTGAACCCTGCCGCGTGCACGGTTCTCGGACGCTCCGCCGAGAACCTCATCGGTCACCTGCTCTCGGAGTTCATCCACCCGTCCCACTCCGAGGAGGGGTCGCTCTTCGACCAGGTCCTCATCGACCATGCCGACAACAGCTGTCAGGTATGTCGCTATCTGCGCCCGGACGGTGAGGTCGTGCACGTGGAGAAGACCGTCGTGCTGCTGCGCGACAACGCTGGCAACCCGGAATCGTTCTATGTCCAGCTGCAGGACATCACGGCGCGCAAGAAGGTCGAGGCGGAGCTCGAGCAGCTGGCCAATCATGATCCGCTGACCGGCCTCGCCAACCGGAGGCTCATGACCGAGCAGCTGACGCGTTCGCTCGCCCGGGCGGCCCGGGTGGACGAGCAGGTGACCGTGCTGTTCATCGACCTTGATCAGTTCAAGGTGGTCAATGATGCACGAGGCCATGCCTCCGGTGACGCGCTGCTCCTGCAGCTGGCGACGCGTCTGAAGAAGCTCACCCGCCGAAGTGACCTGCTGGCACGATTCGGCGGCGACGAATTCGTCATCGTCTGCGACGACCTGAACACCGAGGGCGCTGAGAAGCTCGGCGGGCGCATCGCGGCAGCCGCTCATGAACCCTTCATGCTGGACGGCGAAGAGATCTTCGCCAGTGTCAGCATCGGTATCGCGTTCTCCGAACCCGGTGACACCGCCGACTCGCTGCTGCGCAAATCAGATGTGGCGATGTATGACGTCAAGGAGACCGGCAGGGCCGGCGCCGCCGTCTTCGATGACCAGATGCAGCGCAAGGCGACTCAGCGGATGGCGACGAAGACACACCTCGGCGGGGCTCTGCGTCGAAATGAGCTGCGCCTGCGATTCCAGCCGATCATGGATCTCAGAACCGACGCACCGGTGGGCTTTGAAGCGCTCGTGCGCTGGGAGCATCCCCAGAGGGGGCTGCTGTCTCCCTCAGAGTTCCTCCCGGTCGCCGAAGAGAGCGGCCTGATCGTCGACCTGGGCAGGTGGGTGCTGGAGAACGCACTCCGGCAGCTGCGGGACTGGGAGTCGCGGCTCCCCGACGTCCGGGACCTGTCCATCGCGGTGAACGTCTCCACGCGTCAGCTGCAGGATCCCGGATGCATCTCGTTCACCGAGGAGACGCTGGCACTGACCGGCGTCGACCCGCGACGATTGCACCTGGAGATCACCGAGACCACCCTGATGGGAGATGTCGAGGCCGCCATCCGGCACATGACTCAGGCGGCGGAGCTCGGGGTCCGCCTCGGCATCGATGATTTCTGGGTGGGCCATTCCTCGCTGAGCTACCTGCACCGACTGCCCGCTCACACGCTCAAGATCGACAAGTCATTCATCCAGGACCTGGGTGGAACCGAAACACGTCCCACGCTCATCGTCGAGACCATCATCCGCCTGGCTCACGCGCTGGGGCTGGACGTCATCGCCGAGGGGGTGGAGACCGAAACGCAGCGTGCCGAGCTCTGTCGACTTGGCAGCGACAAGGCCCAGGGCTACCTGTGGGCACGGCCGCTGAGTCCCGACGATGCGCTCGCCTAGCTCGAAGCCCGGTGGAATGGGGCAGCAACCGGTGGGGACCGCGTCGAGGTCCGAGGATGAGACGATTGAATCGCGGGACAGGCCTGCTCATCGTCGGCATCGCGGTGGGCGCGGCGGCGCTCCTGTGGTCAGCGCTGGCGCTCGGACATACCTGGACTGCCAGTGAGCCGATGGAGACGTCGCTCTTCGGCGTCTGGACCGTGCCCTACGACACCCAGGCCCCCGAGCTGAGCCTCCTCATGGCGGCCATCGCTCTCGTGCTGGTCATCGTCGCAGCTGTGGCACGCATCGATCGACGCGCGACGAACCGGTCGCGACGCTCCTCGGACCGGAGCGTGACCCCGCTGGCTCCCAAGATCGTGATGGCAGCCACCCGTGGCGTCTTCTCAGGTCCGGTGACGGTTACGGTGCTCATCCCGGCGCACAACGAAGAGGCGCCGCTGCCACTGACCCTTGCGTCGCTGGCGACTCAGTCGCACCGGCCCGCTCGAGTCATAGTCGTGGCCGACAACTGCTCCGACGACACAGTCGAGATCGCGCGAGCCGCCGGCGTCGAGGTGTTTGAGACCGTCGGGAACACCGAGAAGAAGGCCGGCGGTCTCAATCAGATGCTGGTCGAGCTCCTGCCCGGTCAGGGGCCCAATGACATCGTGATGGTGATGGATGCTGACACTCGCCTCGATGCCGGGTTCCTTGAGGCCGGGGTGGCGAGGTTCGAGAACGATCGAGCGCTGATGGCGGTCGGCGGCCTCTTCCAGGGCGAGGAGGGCCATGGGCTGCTCGGACAGTTCCAGCGCAACGAGTACACCCGGTACGCGCGCCAGATCAGACGCCGACGTGGTCGGGTGTTCGTGCTCACGGGCACGGCGTCGATGTTCCACCCCCTCGCACTTCGAACGATCGGGGAGAACCGGGGCAGGACGATCCCGGGCCGTCGGGGCGACGTCTACGACACCGCAGCGCTGACCGAGGACAACGAGCTGACCATCGCGCTCAAGTCGCTCGGCGGATTGATGATCTCTCCTGCGGAGTGCACGGTGGTCACCGAACTGATGCCGGACCTGCGTCTGCTCTGGCGGCAGCGTCTGCGCTGGCAGCGCGGAGCGCTGGAGAACATCGGCGCCTACGGCGTGACCCCGCAGACATTCCGCTACTGGGTTCAGCAGCTGGGCATCGGCTACAGTGCGATCGCACTCAGCTCCTTCCTGCTCCTGGTGCTGGTCACACTGCTCTCGATCGATCGCTGGATCTGTTTCCCCTTCTGGATGGGCGTCGGGCTGATCTTCATGGCCGAACGCGTGATCACGGTGTGGCGCGGCGGATGGCGCGCCCGGCTGCTGGCGCTGACCATCATTCCGGAGCTCCTCTTCGACCTGCTGCTCAACATCGTCTACCTCGAGGGTGTCCTCGACATCACGCTCGGCAGACGCGCTGACTGGGGAAATTCGACGTCGGCGAACCTGAAGCTGGCAGGGAACCACAGCGGAGGAGGCCTGGAACGATGACGACTCATCTCCTGATCGACAGCATCGCGCATCATGGTCTGGTGCTGCCCCCGCTGGTGCTGGAATCCTCCTGGTTCCTGGCACTCGCAGGCTTCGTCGCGATCAACACGGTGATGTTTGTTGCGCTCGCGGTCGCCAAGATGCTGCCGAGGATCTACCTGAGCGACTGGGCTCCAGGCCGTCAGCGCCGATCCGAGACGCGCAGCATCTACCCAGATTCGCCGCCCTGACCGCTGAGGAGCCCTTGGTCAGCGGGATCCCGCACCCGCCGGATCACGACCAGCTCAGTCGTTCTCGTCATCGCGGCCACGTGTGCTCGGATCCCCGCCGGGGAAGCGGCGCCGACGGCGTGGCATCCTCACCGCTGTCGCCTCTGCCGCCACCGGATGCTCAGTCGTATGCCGCTCGTACCATCGGTGGTAGGCGTCGGCCAGCGGTCCCGCGGTGAGGCCGTGGAGGGTGACGCTGAGGGCCACGGTGACGACCACCGTGGTCAGCACGACCTCCCCCTCGGGGACCCCGCGCTCGAGAGCGATGAGCCCGAACACGAGCGAGGCCAGCCCGCGCGGACCGAACCACCCGATGAAGGCCACCGTCGGCCGCTGGACCCCCTGGCCGGCGAAGGCGATCGCGACCGGGATCATCCGGATCAGGGTCAGGCTGAGCGCGGCATAGAGGAGCACCTGCCAGGTGATGTGCGGGATGACCAGGGTGAAGGCGAGCGCTCCGAAACCGATCCAGGTGACAGCGGCGAGGACCCCGCCGGTCTCTTCGGTGAGCGGGGGTAAGGGCTGACGCGCGCGCTCCCGAGACGCCGCTGAAGGCGAGGCCGCCGACGAAGGCGGCGATGAACCCGCTGCCGCCGAGCGTCAGGGCAATCGTGAAGGCGAGCAGGGCAGTCGAGAGGAGCAGGATCTGCCGCCACTCCTGGCTGATCCAGCCCCGGCGATCGGCCAGACTGAACAGAAGTCCCCCCAGGACACCGGCGGCGAGTCCACCGGTGAGCCCCCATCCGATCTGGGTGACCATGTGGCCAACGACCGCCCAGATGAATCTGGTCTGCAGTTCAGCGTTCGCGATCTCGAGCGCGACGAGGAAGAACGGCACCGCGAGGCCGTCATTGAGCCCGCTCTCCACATCCAGCGACTGCCGCACCCGGACCGGCACCGCCGGGCCGGAGACCACCTTGTGACCCAGCGCCGCGTCGGTCGGGGCCAGCATCGTGGCGAGCAGGAACACGGAGGCGAGGGCCATGGCGGAGAAGATGAGCGCCCCGACCCCGACGCCGGCGAGCATCGTGAGTGGCAGCCCGATCAGCAGGAGCCGCTTGGGCCACCCCAGCTCGCGACGCAGGGTGCCGAGGTCGAGCCGCGTGGCATCGCTGAACAGCAGCAGGACCAGCGCCACCTCGGCCACCCGTTCAACGATCGCGGCTTCCACGGAGGTGTCGAGAAGACCGAGCGCGGACCCGCCAGCCAGGAAGCCCGCGACAGTGAGGAACAGGGCAGAGGTGATCCCATGCCGGTCCAGCGGCCTGGAGAAGGCGCTCCAGATGATGATGAGCGCCAGGATCGTCGCTGCAGCCACCATGCGAGTCCCACTCTCGCTCGAGTCTTGCTCTGCTCCGTCGTTCCTTGAGCCTCCCGCGGCGGGAGGATGCCCACGATTCGGCGGAACTAGATTCGGCGGCGACGACCCCGGTTGACCGCGGCACCCACGACGGCGGCCCTCGCGACCGGTGCACGAACAACCCCTACTCTTCCCTGTCTTGTTCGCCTCAGCGGCATGTCATTCCCCTTCTATCTGGGCTTGGTCATCTGCTTCGAGGGACGCGATGATGGCCTGGACAGGGATTCGCCCATTTGCCACCAGTTGACCCCCGGCGCGGCGCGCAGCCGACGCGAAGGGTGCGGCCCACACGTTCTCATAGACGAGCACGCCCGCCACACTGCCTGGATCTATCGCGGCAGTGAGGTTCTCCATGTCCTCCGCGGCGAGCAGCTCGGCAAGCTCGCCCGTGAACACGGATTCTCCTTCAGGGAACTCCACGATCAGGAAGTCGACCGGGCCCAGCCTGTCCAGTGAAGTCTGCGTCATCGCCAGTCCAATCCTCTGGCCCGGTCTCTGCCACCGAGCGTCCGGACCCGAGGCTATCCCCGGCTCGGCCGTTGCGGCAGGGACTAAGGACCCTCGTTCAATCTCACCGAAGAGTTCGCGGGTGGGCGGTCCCTGCTACCGGCGTGTCACCAGCACGTCGAAGAACACCGTCCCATCCGAGCCCTTTCTGAAGGATCCGCTGCAGGAGACCGGCTCACCGTGACCGGTCCGCTTGCCGTAGGTCTTGCTGTACTCCCAGAGGAGCTGGCCAGAGTCGGAGAACAGGGCCGCGTCGAGCGAGCGAATGAACAGCTTCTCACCCGTGGCGACTCCCGCGTCATCGTAGACGAAGGCGATCGCTCCATGGCGTCGCACCTGCAACATCTCGTAGCCACCCTCGCCATCGGGGCACCCGACGGTGATCAGTGGAATGTCCGGTCTCATCGGAACTGCCTGGGCTGTCGTCATGCCCCCTGCGAAGATCCCTGCTGCCAAGAATGCAGCCAGAACGCCTCGACGCACCATCGCGATCACTCCCCCGCACATCACGGACGTCCCACCCGAGCGATGGCGACGTCCTGGCCCGACGCCGGATCCAGTAGCTCTTCAATGCTGGCACTGCGGGGTCGACCATGTCGATGCCTGGCTCCCTGCGGGTGAGTCACGCAGAGTCGAGGAACTCGCAGGGCACACGAGAGAACCCCCAGCACCGAAGCGCTGGGGGTTCTCGTCCTCTTGGCGAGGCAGTCCCTGAGCAAGGTTTTGGGCAAGGTTTCAGCGGCTCACCCACGTACCTCCACCAGCTGCGATATGTCGTCGAGGTCAGTGCAGTGCTCCGACGGGTCAGCGGTCCTGCCTCTGATCCACGACGTCGAAGGCGGCGTCGAGGTCGACGTGCCACTCCACGCCGTCGGCGTCGACGACTTCGACCTCGTAGGTCACACCCCGGTCGTCGCTGGCCTCGACGTCAGTAGCTGTGCCGCTGCCGACAGCCTCAAGCGCGGCCTGCTCAGCGCGTTGGCGATCGCCGGCGGCCGGCACACGGTCGTCGTCGTTGTCGTCGCGGTCGTCAGCCTCACGGGAGACCACGGCGAAGTCGGCGTCTAGGGCGAGGTCCACTTCGCTGCCGTCAGGCAGTCGGACTTCGACCTCATAGGTCACACCCCGGTCGTCGCTGGTCTCGACGTCGGTGACCTGGCCATCGGCGACAGCGTCGGCCACGGCGGCAACGACCTGGTCGCGCTCGGAGCCACGCACGTCGTCGGTCTGGGCGATGGCGGTCCAGGCACCGGCTCCGACAGCCGTCACAGTGACGGCGGCGATGGCGGGGACAAGGACGCGCTTGCTGCGGAGGTTGCTCATGATGATGCCTCATTTCGGTGTCGTGGTCTGTGTTCCACCACCATGCGACACCTACGCTGAAGCCCACCTGAACTCTCCTGAAGGTGGGTTCAGCTGGCCGGCAGCACCACTGTGAACGCCGCGCCGCCGAGCCGGCCGTCGCGGACCGTGACCGTGCCGCCGTGGGCGCGCACGATCTCGGCGACGATCGCGAGTCCGAGCCCGCTGCCTCCGGCGTCGCGGCCCCGCGCCTCGTCGAGCCGCACGAAGCGCTCGAAGACACGTTCGCGGTCCTCAGGTGCCACTCCGCGCCCGTCGTCCTCGACGACGAGCTCCACGGTCCCGTGACGCTCCCGCACCGCCAGGGCGATCTGGTCCTCGGCGTGACGAACGGCATTGTCGACGAGGTTGCGCGCGACCTGCCCGAGCGCGCTGGGGTCGCCGCGGACCCGACCGGGCGCCACGGCGTGTGTGTCGACGCGCAGGCCGGAGCGACGAACGCGGGCGCCTTCGGTGAGCGCGAGGTCGTCGACGTCGACATCTCGAGGCGTCGCTACGAGGGCACCCTCATCGGCCCGGGTCAGCGTCAGCAGCTGTCCGACGAGGCGCTCCATGCGGGCCGACTCCTCGAGAACGGCCTCACCCAGCTCACCCTCGCCCAGCGCACCAGGATGGGCTCGCGCGACCTCGGCGGTCTGCCGGATGCTCGCCAGCGGGGAGCGCAGCTCGTGGGACGCGTCGGCGACAAACTGCTGCTGCCGCTCACGCGCGTGCTGGAGCCGCCCGAGCATGCGGTTCATCGTCTCGGCCAGCCGCTGCACCTCGTCGCGACTGTCGGGCTCGGGCACCCGGCGCTCCAGACTATCGCTGGTGATGCCGTCAACCTCGGCGCGGATCCTTTCGACCGGGGCCAGCGCGCGCCCGGCCATCAGCCAGGTCGTACCACCGACGACGAGCAGCAGCAACGGCAAGCCGAGGACGAGAAGCGGAACCAGCGCGCCGACCGAGTCGTCGACCTCCTCGCGGCTCAGCGCGACAGCGATGACCGAGCCATCCTCCGTGTCGTCCGTCTCGACCAGGTAGGCACTCTCGGCACCGGAGAGCGCGAAGCTCTCGACGTCCTCCACCGGCAGCGCCTCAACGAGCGGCTGGGAGGAGAACCGCACCTGCCCGTCGGGGCCGAGAACCTGCCAGACCTCGTCCTCGGGCTCGGTGTCGGGATCCTCAACGCCGGTCGGGGTGCGTCCGTCATCGACCTCGTCGGCGATCACCGACGCGCGCTGCTCGGCGCTCGTCTCCAGTCCGTCGAGCAGCGAAGACCGCAGCAGCGTCACCAGGGCCATACCCCCGAGCACCAGGGCGACTGCGACGACGGCGACGGCCGCGGTGGTCGTCCGCACCCGTACCGAGGTGAGGCGGCTAGCCACCGTCGCTGCTCAGCCGGTAGCCCGCGCCGCGGACGGTCTGGATCGCCTCGCGGCCGAAGGGGCGGTCGATCTTGTTTCTGAGATGGCGCACGTAGACCTCGACGATGTTGGGGTCGCCCTCGAAGTCGACGTCCCAGACCGCATCCAGGACCTGCAGCTTGGATACCACGTCACCGACGTGACGCATCAGGAACGATAGCAACGAGAACTCCCGGCTGGTCAAGTAGATCTCGCCCTCACCACGCCAGGCTCGGCGCGCCGCCGGGTCGAGCCGCAGGTCGCCAGCCTCCAGGAGGGTGGGCCGCTCCCGCGCGCCCCGACGCGCGACCGCACGCAGCCGAGCAACCAGCACCGGGAAGGAGAACGGCTTCGTGAGGTAGTCATCGGCCCCCGTGTCAAGGCCCTCGACCTGGTCCCACTCACCGTCCTTGGCGGTCAGCATCAGCACCGGCGTCCAGTTCCGCTCGCCGCGCAGAGTCTCGCAGACCTTGTAGCCGTTGATCCCGGGCAGCATCAGGTCGAGCACGATAGCGTCATAGGGGTGCTCCCGCGCCAGCCACAGACCATCGGTGCCGTCGTGAGCCACGTCGACGGCGAACCCCTCGGCCTCCAGCCCTACCCGCAGCGACGACGCTAGTCGCCGCTCGTCGTCGACCACGAGCACTCGCATGCCTGTCCTCTCGCTCAAATGTGCTGTCAGTCTCCCAGAACGCGCTGAATCTGCGCTGAACAGCACCCTCCTGCTTGAACTTGCGACCTCAGAGGCCGACCGCGACCAGCTGTGACATGTCGTCGCGGTCAGTGTAGTGCTGCCGTTTCATGTCCGCGTCGTGCCCGAACAGCGAGGAACTTCGACCTCTACGAGGGTCTCGACGGTGAAGCGACCAAGGCCTAGCCTCGGGCGTTGATCTGGTCAGCACACAAGAAGAGAGGCCCTGCTCCACCGAGCAGGACCTCTCTTGGAAGCTGGGTCATCTAGTGGACTTGGAACGAATTAGACCGGCAACTGCAGCCACGGCGAAGATCGTCAACCAGGCGGCGAGAACCTGACCCCCCGTAAAGGCCAGTTCGTCTGGCCCAAGGAGCATCCACCCGATGAGGAAGATTCCCGGGACTCCTACGAAGACCTGCCAGGTGGTCCAAAACGTGCGTTTCGTTGAGTCTTGCGTCTCAGTCGTGGACATGGCGTTCCTTCCATCGGTCAGGCTGCCAGAGTAGCGAATCGACCTTCATCCGCACTATCGATGCTTACCGAGGCCTGTGAAGAGCTGCCGGAGAGGCTACCGAGACCGATTGCATTGAGCGCAATTCCCACTGCCCGGGGGTTGTTCATGATCCAACGCTGGATGACCTGTGCGCTGGCACCACCGCCTACACAACCAACAACGGCGTTGGCGATCTGCCCGGCGATATGGGCGTCGGAGCTATTCGGGTTGATCGCAGCGAGAGACGAGTATGCTCCCGCTTCACGCAGGAGGACTGCGACGAGAAGATCGCAGCGCTTCGAGGACGGTCGGAAGAGACGGTAGTGCTGCTTGATCGGACACAAGAGCTCAGCCCAACACCACATGTGTGCTGGGGCTGATCTGTGTTCCGGGGCGGCTGTGACCTCGCGGGCGGTTCAGCGATCGAAGGAGTACCCGACTTCTTCGGTCCATGTGGATCGACCCTGCTCGACACCATGTCTGGGCCCGATGATGACCGTCGCGTCCCGAACGCCGTCGATGTGCGGGGTCTCCGCAATGACCTGGATCAATTCAGCTCGGCAGCGGAGCCAGTCGACCACAGCAGCGTCTAGGACACTCGTGCAATGTGGTCTCCCCGCCCCTCCTGCGCAACGTTCTGAGCAGGGCGGCCCTCGTCTGGGCAATAAAAAGGGCCGTTGACTAGAGAATTCCTAGTCAACGACCCTTCACAGTTGCGGGGGCAAGATTTGAACTTGCGACCTCCGGGTTATGAGCCCGGCGAGCTACCGAACTGCTCCACCCCGCGTTGCGACTTGTTTAGTCTACGCACACATTTCCTGAGTGCAAAATCCAGATGAACGCCTCGGAGCGTGATCTCCGACACCCGCCTCCCCGCCCGGGCCACAAGGGTCCGGACGGGGAGATTCTGCGGGTCTCAGATCAGCCTCGAATCGTCACTCTTCCAGGTCAGCCTCGGCCTGCAGGGCATCGTCGATGGCCTGCTGCAGCTGCTCCTGGGCCTCGCCGTAGGCGGCGAAGTCACCGTCGGCGAGTGCATCTTCGGAGTCCTGGAGCGCCTGGCCTGCGCGATCCAGGGCGTCGTTCAGACGCTCCTGAGCGGGACCGGACGGCGCGGTGGGACCTTCGGTCTCCTCGGCCTCGTCCTCGGTGGTGGCCTCTTCCTCAGCGGGAGCCTCGTCCTCGGTGGTGGCGTCATCCTCAGCGGGAGCGTCACCCTCGGGCACGTCGAGCCCGGAGTCCACCGCATCACCGGTGACGCCTGCACCGTCGGCCACGGCAGCACCGGAATCTCCGCCGAAGACCTGGTCGAGCGCCTCGTCGAGGGTGTCAGCGAAGCCGACCTCCTCGCCGTAGGCCACCAGCACCTTCCGCAGCGCCGGGTAGGCGGCTGCGGTGCCGGTGGACTGCACGTAGACCGGCTGGACATACAGGATGCCGCCACCGGCGGGAAGGGTGATCATGTTGCCGTTGATCACCTCGGACGCGCCCTGACGCAGCAGGTTCAGCTCCTGCGAGATCTGCGAGTTGGAGTCGAAGTTCGCCTGAGTCTGGCCTGGGCCAGGAACAGCGGTGTCACGCGGGAGCTCCAGCAGCCGCAGCTGGCCGTAGTCCTCCGCCTTCACGCCGTCCTCGCCCGTGCCGGCGTCACCGGCGGCGGCGAGGAAGCCGTAGAGCACATTGCGCTGCTGCGCGCCCTCAGCGATCTGCGGGATGAACGTTCCGGTCAGCGAGAAGGCTGGCTCCTCCTGGCCCGGCATCTGCAGCGTCATGTAGTACGGCGGCTGAGCCACGGCGTTCTCGTCCTCGGCGGTCGGATCCGAAGGGACGGACCAGGCGTCGTTGTTCTCATAGAACGTGCCTGGATCGGTCACGTGGTATCGGCCGAGCAGCTCGCGCTGGACCCGGAACATGTCCTCGGGGTAGCGGACGTGATCCAGCAGCTCGGCGGACATGTTCTCATAGGGCTGCAGCGCGTCGGGGAACACCTGCTGCCAGGCCCGCAGGATCGGATCCTCGGTGTCCCAGGCGTAGAGCTCCACCGAACCGTCATAGGCATCGACGGTGGCCTTGACCGAGTTGCGGATGTAGTTGACCTGCCCGGTGAGCATCGGGGCTCCCTGGGTCAGCGCATCCGTGGTGGCCTGCTCCAGCTGCTGCTGGGCCGAGTACGGGAAGTTGTTGGAGGTGGTGTAGCCCTCCACGATCCACTTGACTCGGCCGTCTACGATCGCCGGGTAGATGTTCTGGTCTACATCCAGGAACGGTGCGACTTCCTGCACGCGCTCACGCGGTTCACGGTCATAGAGGATCTGCGACTCTTCGTTCATGTCACCGGAGAGAAGGATCTCTGGGGACTGGAACTGGATGGCGTAGACCAGTCGGTTGAACAGGCCGCCGACAGAGGGGCCGCCGTCACCTTCGAAGGTGTATACGGTCTCGGCCTCGGAGTCTGCTGCCGCGGGACGGTCGAGCTCCAGCGGATCAGCACCCTCGGGGGCGCCGACGATCGAGTACTCCGGGGAGTTCTGCCCGAAGTAGATGCGCGGCTCGTAGTCCGCGTCAGAGGCGAGCTCACCGCGGGTGGGGATGCCCTGCAGCGTGAAGCTGGGGCGTCCCTCCGGGGTGACGGTGTTCGCGTTGGCCGCGACCAGTCCGTAGCCGTGGGTGTAGATCAGGTGCCGGTTGACCCAGGAGGCGTCGGTGGGCACGTTCAGCTCGCGGGCCGCGATCACCGTGTCGCGGCGTTCGCCGTCGATCTCGTAGCGGTCGAAGCTCAGCGTCTCGGGGAAGGAGTAGTACTGGCGGAACTGCTGGAACTGTCCGAACGCCGCGGAGACCAGGTTCGGGTCGAGCAGTCGGATGTTCTCGGTGTTGGCAGAGTCCTCCGCCAGCGCGCCCGGAGTCGCCGAGGCATCGGCGTCGTAGCTCTCCTGCTCGATCTCGTGCAGGCCGTAGGCGTAGCGGGTCAGCTCGATGTTGCGCTCGATGTAGGGCGTCTCCAGGGTCCGCTCCGAAGGCTGGACCTGGTATTCCTGCACGAGGAACGGATAGAGGCCGCCACCGATGATCGCCGTGATCAGCAGCATGGCGGATCCGATGATCGAGAAGCGCCAGCGGCCGGTCACGGCGGTGACGATGAAGATCAGAGCGACCAGCACCGCGGCGACGGCGAGGATCGCCTGCGCCGGGATGACCGCGTTGACGTCGGTGTAGAGTGCGCCGGCCCAGGTGCCGGACTGGTTCTGCAGGGTGGCGTAGCGGTCGAGCCACCAGTTCGCGCCCTGGAGCACCAGGAACAGCGCGCCGGTGACGGCGATGTGCCAGCGGGCGGCCTTCTCGACCACGAACTTGCCGTTGGCCTCGATCCGGATGCCGCCGAAGAGGTAGTGGGTCAGGATGCCGGCGATGCCGGCGACCAGGACTGCGGAGATCAGGAAGCCATTGATGAATCCGAGGAAGGGCAGCGTGAAGACGAAGAATCCGAAGTCCATCCCGAACTCGGGATCGGTCATGCCGAAGGGCTGCTGGTTGATGAACAGCAGCACGTTCTCCCAGCTGCCCTGGGCCGCGGTGCCTGCGAAGAGGCCCATCAGCGCGGGCAGACCGATCATGAACAGGCGGCGCATCGAGTTCAGCGTCCGCTGATACCGGATGACCGATTCGTTCATCTGGTTCTGCAGGATCTGAGGGCGGTTCCGGAACGCCAGGAACAGGCTGAGCCAGACCAGGCCCGCCATCAGCAGGAACGCGACCACGAAGATCACACCGCGAGCGATGCGCTCGGTCCAGAAGACATCTTCATATCCCAGCTGGTTGAACCAGAGGATCTCGGCGTAGAAGCCGGAAGATGCCACAAAAATGCCGATCAGCGCGGCGATGATGATGATCGTCAACACCAGTGCTGACGGCCGCCGCGGTCCGGAGCTCCTCGCCGGCCGGTCGGAACCGGACCCGCCGGAGTTGTCGCCGTCGTCCCCGCCCGGACCGGAGCCGAAGAGGCCCCCGCCGAACGGGTTCGCGGACCCGAATCCCTGAGAGAAACTCACGGATAAACCCTCGTCTCTATATATGTGCTTGGATTCTCAACTGTTGCTGGTGGGTCAGCGTGCTGACCCGGCTGGACCGGCGGACCGGTTCAGCTTCCGCAGGGCTCGAGCCCCGCGAGGAAGTCTTGGTCTGAGTCGCGGACCGCCTCGACGATCGCGCGTCCCTCAGAGACGTCGTCGACGGCGTATGTCGCGAGCCCGTCGGGCACCCGCCCGTCGAGCTCGGTGCAGTTCGCCGTCGGGACCAGGAAGTTCTCGATCCCTTGGGAGCGTGCGCCGACGACCTTCTGGGCGATTCCGCCGATGGGCCCGACCGTGCCGTCCGGGTCCACCGTGCCGGTGCCGGCCCAGTTCTCGCCGCCGGTCATGGATTCCTCGGTCATGGAGTCCACGAGGCCGAGAGTGAACATCAGCCCCGCGCTGGGACCGCCTACGCCGTCGAGCTCGATGTCGACATCCACAGGGAAATCGAACTCGTTCTCGAGCATGATTCCCACGTAGTAGTCGCCATCTGCCTCTTGGTAGGTGGGGACCTCGTAGTCGAGTTCCTCACCGTCGCGAAGCACTGTCAATGCTACCGGCTGACCTGCGGCGGTGTTGACTGCGTCACGCAGTCCTTCGAGCCCGGTGATGGAGCTGCCCGCGGCTGCGGTGACCTGATCGCCGGGCTGGAGCTGCTCATCGGTGCCGACCTGGACCGCCTCAGCGGTGAAGTCCACGACGGAGAGCTCCTGGTTGTAGTCGATGCCCAGCTCATTGAGCGCCGCGGCCACCGCGAGATCCTGGGAGCTGGTCATCGCGGCGGTGTTCTGCTGCTGGACCTGCTCGGCGGTGGTGCCCGAGGGGTAGATCAGCTCGTGCGGCTGGATGTCGGTGCCGGAGTTGAACCAGCCGGTCACGGCCTCGGGGACGCGCACCGTGGAGGTCGGCGCCCCCGCCACGAACACCGTGGTCAGGTTCAGCGAGCCCTCGGTGGGATAGGTCTGTTCGCCACTGACGGAGATCACCGCCTGGTCCTCGATCTCACCGATGGTGTTGAACATCGGACCCGGGCTCTCCACCAGGTACGGGCTGGGCAGGGTCAGGCTCAGCAGCCCGATGATGAGCGCTGACGTGCCGGCCACCGCCTGCAGGCCTCTCCGCAGACTCGGCCTCTTCGGTTTCAGGGGGCGCTCAGTCATGATGATCGTCACCCATCATCTCATCTGAGACCAGCGACACAGGAAGATGACGTCAGACCTCCGGGGACTTGCCGTCATAGCCGCCGTCGAGCAGCTTCTGCAGCTCCTCGTCGATCTTCGCGGTCTCTTCCTGCCGTTCCGCGCGGCGCTTCTGGAAGCCGGTGGGATCGTCGAGGTCCTGCTCATCGGGCTGGACGTCGGGGTGACCCCAGACGTCGTCGCGGCCGGACATGCCTTCGGTCTCGCGCAGGTGCGCCCAGAGTGCGGCGGCGTCGCGGAGCCGGCGGGGACGCAGCTCCAGCCCGACCAGCGCGGCGAAGGTGTCCTCCGCCGGTCCCCCGGAGGCGCGACGGCGGTTCATCGTCTCCCGCAGCCGGGACAGCGACTCCAGGTGCTCGGCGGCCTGGGTGACGACGTCGTCCACCCAGCCCTCGACCAGCGCCAGCGTGGTCTCGATGCGCTTGAGCGCGGCCTCCTGCATGGGGGTGCGCTCCTCCGGGAAGAGGCCCTCGCCGAGGATGGAGTTCATCGCCTCGGGGTTGTTGGGGTCCATCTGGCTGGCGGCCTCTTCGATCCGGTTCATGTCGATGTGGATGCCGGCGGCGTACTGGCCGACGGCGTTGAACAGGTCCTGCTCCAGCCAGGGAGCGTTGTTGAACAGGCGCATCCGGGCGGCCTCGCGCAGCGCCAGGTAGAGCAGCACCTCGCGCTTGTCCACGCTGAGGCCCTTGCCGAACTCGCTCACGTTCTTGGGCAGCAGCGCGGTGGTGTTGCCGGCCAGCGGCAGGCCGGTGTCCGAGGAGGAGACGACCTCCTTGGCGAGCTCACCCACGGCCTGGCCCAGCTGCATGCCGAAGGCCATGCCGCCCATGGACTCGATCATGCCGGTGATCTGCTGCGCGCCGGCGCCGCCCATCATGGACTCCAGCTCCGGGGGAAGGCCGGAGCCACCCTCACCGAGCTGGTCCTTGATCGCGGCGGAGAGCGCCTTGGAGACGGACTCGGCCACCGGTTCGGTCAGCCTCTTCCAGGAGTCGAAGGTCTCCTCGACCCACTGCGCGCGGGACCAGGCCTGCCCGATCTGCCCGGCGGTCTCGAAGGTGGTGGCTCCGTCGAGCCACATGTCGGCCAGGCGCAGGGCGTCGTCGATCTCCTTGCGCTCGGCGGCCGAGACGCTGGGGTCATCGCCGGCGGCGGCCTGACGGGCGGCCTGGCGGGCCATGGACCAGTTGACCGGGCCCTTGTCCTCATCGGAGGGGTTCTGCATCGCGGAGAACATGGACTGGACCTGTCCCATGATCTGCTGCATCATCTGCGGGTTCATATCGGCCATGCCGGGGATCTGGGAGGGATCGAACCCGGGAGGGAAGCCGGGGAATCCGCCCTGGTCGCCGGAGCCTGTGGCGCCGGGGGCACCGGGCGTGCCGGTGAAGCCGATGCTGGGGCCGCGCTTGGCGGCGTCGCCCTTGTCGGCGTCGTCGCCGGGGGTCTGCCCGGGCATCTGCCCGCCGAAGAGCTGTTTGAAGAACTCCTCCATGGGGTCACGTGGGTCTTCCCCGTTGCCCTGGTCGTTGTTGCCGGAGTTGTTCTGGCTCATCGGACGCTCCCTGTGGTGATCCTGGTTCGGCCTGAGAGACTCCAGCGTATCCAGCACGGCTCGGTGCTGTCTGCACGAGCGCGGTGAGTTCGCCACAGGATGAAGTCGCGGGTTCTGCGTTGACGCCGGCGTTCCCGCTCTTTACCGGCGTCGTCCGCCATCCCGACATCGGCACGGGTCTTCTCGCCCGATGCTTCACCGGGTCTCCTCCGGGGGGTCACCTGGCGGTGGCGGTGTGCAGCCGGCAGTCGCATTCCGAGTGTGGGGTCACCGGCACCAGGCTGAGCTCCCCGGTGCGCAGGGAGAGCCCGATCATCCGGGAGGCGGTCTGCGGGGTGAACTCACCATCGACCGCCAGCTGGATCTCCCGGGCCAACAGGCTGGCGAGCACCGCGGCGGACTGCGGCTCATCCGAGGGCACCGGGCGGTCCGTGATCTGATCCTGGGCCGCGCCCTGTTCTGCGAGCGCGGTCTGCACGGCTGCGAAGTGCGGGTCGACTGCGGTGCCATGGAGCAGCAGGCACCGGGGGCAGGGTCCATGATCCCGGCTGAGCAGCGGCCCGATCTGCCAGTGGGCAGAGTGCTGGACCACCGGCAGCACCAGCTGGGCCCGGCTGGCCGCGGCAGTGAGGTGCGCCGGAGCGACGGCGCGCTGGGCGAAGATCACCTGGATGTCCACCGGCTCCTGGGGCGGCGCGGCTTGAAGGTGCCGGGGCGCTGCGGCATCAGGAGTGGGCACGGTGTCAGCGGGCCAGGCGTCAGGAGTGGGCGCTGCGCAGACGACGGCCGCCTCGGAGTTCTGCCGCAGACAGGCGCGTCGGACCGCGGCCGCGCGGGTGAGGCCCACCGCCGCGGCGGGGTAGCCGGCGGCCAGGTCGCCCCGATCCACGGGGTGGTCGTCGCGCAGCAGCAGCAGGCCCAGGTGCAGGTCGGTCAGCTGTTCGGCCAGCAGCGCCGCCGGTCGGGGCAGGCCATCGAGAAGCACCGCCGCGAGCTGCCGGCGGGCCCGCACCCGGATGGCCCGGTCGGCGGGCGGGGCGCCGTCGTCGGTCTCGTCCTCGGCGTCGGACTCGGCCTCGGCCTCTGGGCTGGTGGTGCTGTCCGGGTGTTCCCGGAGTCGTCGCAGCGTCTGCTGCGCCGGGCCGATGATCCGGACCGTCTGGTCTCCGGCGCGGAGCTGGACGGTGTGCGCGTCGAGCATGAGCGGCTCCTGCCAGTCCGTGGGTGCCGTCCGCGCCGTCATGGACCTATGGTGCCAAGGTCCTGAGGACTCGGCGGAGTTTTCCACAGTCCTGGGCCGGGCTAGGCTCCTCTGCATGGCGTCGCGGCAGCTTCAGGAGCAGATCACGGTGGATGGCCAGCAGGTGCTGGTGATCCGTTCGGCTCGGCGCACCCGGACGGTGACCGCTGATCAGGTCCAAGGGACGCTGCGGCTGCGGGTCCCGGTCCGGCTGAGTCGTCGAGAGATCGAAGATCACGCCCGGGCCTTCCAGAAGAAGCTCAGTCGCCGCGCCGCCCGGCGGCCGCGCAGCGACGAGGAGCTGCTGGATCGCTCTCGTGCGCTGTCCTCGCGCTACCTGGACGGCATCCCGCAGCCGGAGGCGGTGAGCTGGTCCACCCAGCAGCACCAGCGCTGGGGGTCCACGACGTCGACCACCGGCACCATCCGGCTGTCCGCCCGGCTGCGTGAGATGCCGGCCTGGGTGCAGGACTCGGTGCTCATCCACGAGCTCGCGCATCTGATCGAACCCGGCCACGGGCCGCGCTTCAAGGCGCTCATCGCGAAGTACCCGCGCACCGGAGAGGCCGACGCCTTCCTGGCCGGCGTCAGCTGGGCCGACCACAACGCCGAGCCCCCGGCCAGCCAGCAGGAGTGAGGCTCAGGCTTCCTTGAGGATCTCCCGGAGCCGCTCGCCGTGCTTCTCGAGCTTGCGCTCACCGATGCCGGGGACCTTCAGCAGGGCCTCGTCGGAGGTGGGCCTGCGCTCGGCGATGACCTCCAGCGTGGCGTCGGTGAAGATCACGAAGGCCGGGACCTCGAGCTCCTTGGCGTAGTCGGACCGCCAGGCGCGCAGCTTCTCGAAGAGCGCCTCGTCGTAGCGGGCGGGGCAGCTCTCACACCGGCGCCGCTTGACCTCGGTGCCGTTGGTGAGGATCTTCCCGCAGGTCGAACAGGTGGACGCCTTCTTCTTCCGCGCCGAGGCGTTGGGGCTCAGCCCTCCCCCGGACGGGATGATCTTCCGGCCCGGCTCCTCGATGCCCATCTCCTTGCGCAGCGGGCGCAGGAACCGTGACGGGGTGCGTCGGCCGCGGCCGCCGGTGTGCCGTGAGGCCGCCGAAGACAGGAAGAGGAACTTCCGCGCGCGGGTGATCCCCACGTAGAACAGCCGGCGCTCCTCGTCGACCTCTTTCTGGGTCTTCGCGAAGGTGATCGGCATCAGGCCTTCGGAGAGTCCGGCGAGGAACACCGCCTCCCATTCCAGACCCTTGGCGGAGTGCAGCGAGGCCAGCGTGACGCCCTCCACGGTGGGGGCGTGCTGCGCGGCGGAGCGTTCCTCCAGCTCGGTGATGAAGCTGCGCATGGTGAAGTCTTCGCGCTCGGTGGAGAGCTGGTCCGCCAGGGCGACCAGCGCCGCCATGGACTCCCAGCGTTCGCGGACCGCGCCGGTGGCCTCGGGGGCCTTCGCGGAGTAGCCGTGGGAGGAGAGGATGTCGCGCACGCTCTTGGAGACCGTGTCTCCGGCGTCGTCGACCAGCGACGAGGTGCGCAGCGCGGCGAGCGCCTCGCGGACCTCGCGGCGGGAGAAGAACCGTTCGGAGCCGCGCAGCTGGTAGGAGATCCCGGCGGTGGCCAGGCTCTGCTCGAAGGCCTGGGACTGTCCGTTGGTGCGGTAGAGGATCGCCACCTCCGAGAGCGGGACCCCCTGGTCCTGCAGCGCCTTGATCTCGGAGGCGATCCAGCCGGCCTCGGTGTCGTCATCCGCGTGCTGGATCAGCTTCGGGATCGGTCCGCGCTCGCGCTGGGAGATCAGCTGCAGCGGCTCGGGCCAGGGCGCCGGGTCGTTGAGCTTCACGGACTCCCGGGTGCGGTCGGCCAGCAGCGAGTTCGCCAGCTTCACCACCTCCGGGGTGGAGCGGTAGTCCCGGACCAGCTTCACCAGGTTCGCCTCCGGGTGGCGGCGCTTGAAGCCGAGCAGGTAGTCCGGGGTGGCGCCGGTGAAGGAGTAGATGGTCTGGGCGGCATCGCCGACGACGCAGATCTCGTCGCGTCCGCCGAGCCAGAGGTCGAGCATCCGCTGCTGCAGCGGGGAGACGTCCTGGTACTCGTCGACCACGAAGTGGCGGTACTGCTGACGCACCTGGGCGGCCACCCGCTCGTCGTCCTCGAGGATGCCGACGTTGAGCAGCAGCACGTCCTCGAAGTCGATGAGGTGCTTGTCCAGCTTCACGTCCTCGTAGGACTGGTACAGCTTCGCGAAGGTGCGGTGGTCCACTCCCCCGGGCGCGGGCCGGCCGGCGCCTTCGGCGGTGGCGACCTCGAGGTAGGACTCCGGGGTCAGCGTGGAGACCTTCGCCCATTCGATCTCGCTGGCCAGGTCGCGCAGCGCGGCCCGGTCGGTGGTCACATGCAGCCGGCGTGCGGCCTCGGCGAGCAGCCGGACCTTGTGGTCGAGGATCTGCGGCATGGTCCCGCCGATCGCCACCGGCCAGAAGTACTGCAGCTGGCGCAGCGCGGCGGCATGGAAGGTGCGAGCCTGGACCCCGGGGGCGCCCAGCGCGCTGAGCCGGGAGCGCATCTCGGCGGCGGCGCGGGCGGTGAAGGTCACGGCGAGCAGCCGGTGCGGGTCATAGACCCCGGCGCGGACCCCGTAGGCGATCCGGTGCGTGATCGCGCGGGTCTTGCCGGTCCCGGCGCCGGCGAGGATGCACAGCGGGCCTTTCAGCGTGGAGGCTGCCAGGCGCTGCTCCTCGTCGAGACCGTCGAGGATCGCCTCGGGCGGGGCGGCGGCCAGCTGGGTCGCTGACATGGAGTGTCCGGTCGAGGAGCTGGAGGTGAAGGCGGGCTGACTCATCGAGGCTGCTGTCCTCGCTGACCGGGCCGATCGTCGGCGGCACCGTTGGCTGCGCCGTCAGCTGCGCCATTCGCGGCGGAGGCCGGGCGCGGCTTGGCGTCGGAGACCGCGTCGATCATGGAGCCGCGCCAGCGTTCGATCAGCGCCCGGGAGATCGAGGAGCGGGTGGGCAGGCTGACCTCTCCGGACTCGGCCGCCGCGGCAAGCTCGGCGCGGGTGAACCAGCAGACGTCGCGGATCTCGTCACCGTCGGGCCGGGCCATGGAGGGATCCTGGGTCACGGCGAAGTGCCCGAGCATCAGCGAGCGCGGGAACGGCCAGGACTGTGACCCCATATAGCGGATATCTGAGACGACGACGCCAACCTCCTCCTCGATCTCCCGGGCAAGTGCGGCTTCCACCGACTCCCCGGCCTCGACGAAGCCGGCGAAGGTGGAGTAGCGACTGGTCTCCCAGCGGTACGCCGAGCCGAGCAGGAGCCGGTCCTCGGTGTCCAGCACCGCGGTGATCACGGCCGGGTCGGTGCGCGGGAAGGTCTGCGTGCCGCAGCTGGGGCAGGTGCGGCGCCAGCCGGAGACCTCCACCTCGGTGGCCGTCCCGCAGGAGGCGCAGAACGGGGTGCGGGCATGCCAGGCGGTGATCGCCAGCGCCTGGGTGAGCAGGGCGGCGTCGAGCGGGGTCAGCTGGGATCCGGCGAAGGCCAGATCCGCCCAGGTGGTGCCGGTGGTCCCGGCGGCGGGCTGCTCATCGGCGGGTTTCGGGTGCGCGACCGTGACCACATGCACCGGCGCGGCCACGCCGGGCTCCGCGGTGGCGGCAGCATCGGGCAGCTCGGCCGGATCCACGGCGCCGAGCGCCACGGCACCCTCGGGCAGCGGCCCGGAGGCGGCTTCATAGTCCAGCCGGTTTCCGCTGAGCCGGGCGCGGCGGCCGTAGAGACGCAGCACCCGGGTGCCGGGGGTGGACCAGATCTCGCGTAGCCACTCGGGGCGCTTGCGGTCGGCGTCGCGGCGGTCGATCCGGGCCCCGTCCTGGGGCAGTACGAGCAGGCCGTCAGCAGGGTCCCGGAGGTGCGTATGCATACCCTCCACCGTACCGGGCTCGCAGACCCTCGGGAGCACCCGCAGAACCGATGTGGAGAGTGAGCATCACCGCATCGGTGGCGCGCCTGGGATCCGAATCTGATGCCAATCCCGGGTGAATTCAGCAATTCCGCGTGGCCCGGCACCGGGTAAGGGCTCTGACCCCATACGCTTGTCCTCGTGCGATGGACATCGATGGAACTTGCGGCCCTGGCGACCGCGGCAGTGCCGGGGCTTTCCCCCACCGGCGTGGCTGCGGCCGCTGATGACGCCCGCGACTTCACGTCCGCCGTCGTCATCGACTCCGAAGGCCACCGCTGGAGGATCAGGTCTCCCCAGCACCAGGAAGCAGCCATGCGCCTGGAGACCGAGCTGCAGGTGCTGCGCGGCTTCTCCACCGGCATCCGCGCCGAGCTGCCCTTCCGGGTCCCCTCCGTCGCCGGCGCCGTGCGCCGCGGCGAGATGCGCACCTTCGTCTACAACCACCTGCCCGGCACCTCGCTGGAGCTCAGCGAGCTCGCCCAGCAGTCCCCCACGGTCATCGAAGACATCGGGCGCACCATCGCGGCGATCCACGACCTTGACGAGGCCGTGGTGGACAACGCCGACCTGCCTCGATATTCCGCGGAGCGGTACCGCCAGCGCCGGCTCAACGAGCTCGACCAGGCTGCCACCACCGGGGAGATCCCGGCCCTGCTGCTGCGCCGCTGGGAACACGCCATGGAGGACCGCGACCTCTGGCGCTTCACGCCTGCGGTCACGCACGGGGATCTGCATGAGGATTCGCTGCTGATCGAGGGCGAGCGCGTCATGGCGGTCACCGGCTGGACCGATCTGCACAGCGGAGACCCGGCGGATGACTTCGCCTGGCTCACCGCCGCCGGTGACGCCGAGTTCACCGAGAAGGTCCTCGCGGCCTACCGCCGGCACCGCACCGGCGCGGTCGACGAGCACCTGATGCGCCGTGCCGCGCTGACCGCCGAATTCGCTCTGGCTCAGTGGCTGGTCCGTGGGCACGCCAGCGAGAACCCGGAGATGATCGCGGAGGCGAAGGGTCTCCTGGAGCAGCTCAAGACAGACATCGAGACCTACGGCGGGCAGCCGATCGCACTGACTCCGGCCGAGGGCGACGAGCCTGTCGCGCCCGCCGAGGTCCAGGATTCCCGTCCGGTGGCCCGGGCCGGCGCCGCGGCGACAGTGGCTGACACCGGCGAGTGGGCGGAGTCCGGCGAGGACGACGACGAGCCCGCCGTGATCACCGATGCGGCAGCTGCGGGGATCAGCAACCACGAGGACGTCTCCGACTATCCCGGCGCCACCTATCCCGGTGCCACCGAGGATCCACACGCCACCGGCAAGGTTCCGGCGTTCGGACCGCGCCCGCTGCCCGGCGACGAGCCCACCGGTGCGATCCCGGTGATCACCGATGAGACACCTGTCCCGGAGCGGCTTCCGGAGCAGATCTTCGAGGAAGAGGACGAGGGCGATCTCCCGATCCACCCGGATGCCGCCTCGGAACGTCGCGCGAAGGAGAAGCACTTCTTCCCCAGCGTCGGCTCGGCCAGCTCGGCCGCTTCCACTGGTTCTGCCTCCTCGGCCCAGTCGGCACGCTCAGCCCAGTCGGCACACTCAGCCCAGTCAGCCCAGTCAGCGTCTTCGGCGCAGCCGGAAGCGCCGGTGGTTGATGACTATCCGGAGCCCGTGGACGCGCCAGCCTCGACCGAGTCTCCTGCTTCGGTGGACACCCCTGGTTCAGCAGATTCCCCGGACTCGGCGGAATCCCAGGAGTCTGCCGACTCGACCCCCTCCGCGGAGACGGACGAGAGCGGCGACGAGTCGATCTATCAGCGGCACCCGGGCCTGCGCCCGCCGACCGCCTGAATCTCCTGGTCCGGCCTCCTCACCGCCGAGGAGCCGCATGCCCAGGCCGCCTCCATCAGGGCCCTCAACGTCGAGGTGCTGCGCAGGTGCGGGAATGATCCCCGCCGTCGCGCAGTTGTCGGGTGAGTGTCTTCTCCCGGCTTCCCGGAATTGGCAGGCTTCACCCGCGCTCTGACAGGTGCACCCTTCCCTTGACCGGCTGCAGCACAGGATGACGATATGACCACGGCGGAACAGACCTCAGCGAACGCGTCCACCCCGGGCGCAGCCCCCTCGGGACCCAAGTACACCCGCAGACAGGTGGCGCTGGCCATCGTCGCGCTGTCCATCGGCGGGTTCGCCGTCGGTGTCACCGAGTTCGCGATCATGGGGCTCCAGCTCGAGGCCGTGGCCGATCTCGGCATCACCATCCCGCAGGCGGGCATGCTGATCAGCGCCTACGCAATCGGCGTGGTGGTCGGAGCGCCGGTGCTCTCAATTCTGGGCGCCAAGCGGGAGCGCAAGTCCTATGCTCTGCTTCTGCTGGGCGTCTTCGTCCTCGGGCACGTGCTGAGCTTCTTCGCGCCGAACTACGAGACCATGCTGATCGCCCGGTTCCTCTCCGGGCTCCCCCACGGCGCCTACTTCGCCGTGGCGGCGCTGATGGCGGCCGAGATGGCGGGCCCGGCCAAGCGCAGCCGCGCGATCGCCGTCGTCCTGGGTGGTCTGGCGATCTCGAACGTGCTGGGCGTGCCGGTCGTGACCGCGCTGGGCCAGCAGTTCGGCTGGCGCTGGATGTTCATCTCGGTGATCGTGCTCGCGCTGATCACGATGGCCGCCGTGGCCCGGTACGCGCCCCGGCAGATGCCCCCGGCCAAGGCCACGATGCGGTCTGAGATCAAGGGGCTGAAGAACAAGCGGCTCTGGGTGGGCATCATGCTCGCCGTGGTCGGTTTCTCCGGCATGTTCGCGCTGTATTCCTATATCGCCCCGGTCAGCACCGAGGTCACCGGCTTCCCGGAGAGTGCGCTGCCCTGGGTGGTCGGGCTCTTCGGCGCCGGCATGGTGGTCGGCAACTTTGTCGGCGGCTGGGCGGCGGACAAGTCGGTGCTGGGCACCGTAGTGGTCGCCATGGCACTCGTCGCGGTGTTCATGGTGCTCTTCGCGTCCACGGCACACATCCCGGCGCTGATGCTGATCTTCCTCTTCCTGGTCGGCGTCTCGGCCAGCGCGCTGGGCCCGTCGATGCAGACCCACCTGATCGACACCGCTCCGGACGCGCCGCAGCTGGCGGCCTCGCTGCACCACTCCGCGTTCAACGCCGCCAACGCCCTGGGCGCCCTGGTGGGCGGCCAGGTGATCGCCGCCGAGATGGGCCTGCGCGCCCCGAGCTACGTCGGCGCCGGCGCGGCTGTGCTCGGTGTGGGCGTGGCGCTCTACGCGATCCACCTGACCCGAAAGATGAAGGCCCCGCGCACCGCGATCTGATCGCTTCACGCTGCTGCAGGGCGCTGTCCCGGGTCAGTAAGGTATTGGCATGAGCTCCCCCACCACGTTCTCCACCACCGCCGACGTCGCCGCGGACAGCTTCGCAGGACAGCTGCGGCTGGCTACGGCCGAAGAGTGGGATGCCTCGGTGCATCACCAATTCGTTGACGAGCTGTTTGCGGGGACGCTCAGCGATGAGGTGCTGGCCCGCTACTTGATGCAGGACTATCAGTTCTTCGATGCCTTCGTGGCGATGCTGGGCGCCTGCGTGGCCACCACCGATTCCAAGCCAGCTCGGCTGCGCTTCGCCGCGCAGCTCGGCATGCTCGCCGCCGATGAGGACGGGTACTTCCAGCAGAGCTTTGCCGAGCTCGGCGTGCCCGCTTCGGATGTGGCCGACCCGGAGCTTGCCGCTCCCACGGCAGAGTTCATCGGGCAGATGTGGGAGGTGGCGGGGTCCAGGGACTACGCGGACCTGCTGGTGGTGCTGGTGATCGCGGAGTGGCTGTACCTGGACTGGGGCCAGCGCGACCTGCCCCTGCCCGAGGCGGCGAAACACCGGGGCTGGATCGACCTGCACCGCGGCGAGGACTTCCGGGCATGGACCCAGTTCCTGATCGATGAGCTCAACCGGGTGGCTCCGCCGCTGAAGTCCGACGACGGCGCGAGGTTGTCCGCACGGTGGAAGCGGGTTGTCGCGAACGAACGGGCTTTCTTTGATGCGGCGTACGAAGTAGTCATACTTTGACTAAGAGTGCCGGGCCCGCTCTGCCCACGACCAGCCACTTGTCGTCAGGCGCGGAAGCCCTCCTTCTCGGCCTTCTTCAGAAGTGATGACAGGACCTTACCCTGGGATTCCGTCACATAGTTCTTGGTGACCATGGCACGCAGTACGCCGGTTTCTTTCTCGGACAGCGCGAAGTTCTGACCGGTGAACTCTTTAAGTGCAGGCCAAGTCTTCGGATCAACCTTGAAAAGGTCGAAGTAACCCAGCAACTTCGACTCTTCGACCCGCTCCTCCTTGGCCGCCGCAATCTCTACCGCGCGTTCCGCATCTGAGACGACCACGTCCTCTGCGGTTTCAAAGTACTCAAGAGGAGTATCGCGGAAGCTCGTCCAGCAGAGGTCCTGCTTGGCCCACTGCGTGACGTTTTCCTGAGGCCTGTCGGCGCGCGTGAGATGCTCGTGAGTATTCGAAGGGTTGGGAGCCACCCAATATTGCCTTTCGGAGCCACCAGTATTGCCGTTGAGAGCCAGTGACCGCCCGTGTGGGAGCCACTGGCCCTCAACGTCGTTTCTAGAGACCGTTCATGGCGGTGTGTTCGCGCATGTTGTAGCTGCCGGTCTCGACCCAGATGGTGTTGTGCACGATGCGGTCCATGATCGCATCAGCATGGACTCCAGAGCCGAGCCGCTGGTGCCAGTCCTTCTGAGCGTACTGGGTGCAGAACACCGTCGAGGTGTTGCCGTAGCGGCGCTCCAAGAGCTCCAGCAACATGCTGCGCACCCTCTCGTCCGGGTGATCCAGGAG
>NZ_PVTY01000013.1 GCF_003003175.1 Nesterenkonia sandarakina
CCCTGGATACAGGTCAAGCCCGGTCCCCCACAAGGGACCGGGCTTGAACCCTCTCTACAAAAAGTGTCCGGCGGCGACCTACTCTCCCACACACTCCAGTGTGCAGTACCATCGGCGCAGTGGGCCTTAGCTTCCGGGTTCGGGATGGGACCGGGCGTTTCCCCCACGCTATGACCGCCGTAACTCTAGAACAACACCCGCTCCCACACCACCACACAACACACACCCGCCTAAAAGGACCGGGCGTGTACCTGTGGTGGGGTACGAAGGTGTCGTAAACCTAAATTCACAACAACACTATTCAACTACTGACTCTGACCCACACCACCAGACCACCCCAAACGGGAGGCCCACGGGTGTTGTGGGGTTGTTGGCAGAGAACCGCCTAGTGGACGCAAACACGCAATTGTTCAATTGACACTCATCGAGCACACTCATATGAGTGTGGTGTAAGTGATCGGCTTATTAGTACCAGTCAGCTTCACGCATTGCTGCGCTTCCACATCTGGCCTATCAACCCAGTAGTCTAGCTGGGAGCCTTCACACCCGAAGGTGACGGAGATCTTATCTTGAAGCCGGCTTCCCACTTAGATGCTTTCAGCGGTTATCCATCCCGAACGTAGCTAATCAGCGGTGCACTTGGCAGTACAACTGACACACCAGAGGTTCGTCCGTCCCGGTCCTCTCGTACTAAGGACAGACCTTCTCAAATCTCCTGCGCGCGCAGCGGATAGGGACCGAACTGTCTCACGACGTTCTAAACCCAGCTCGCGTACCGCTTTAATGGGCGAACAGCCCAACCCTTGGGACCAACTCCAGCCCCAGGATGCGACGAGCCGACATCGAGGTGCCAAACCATGCCGTCGATATGGACTCTTGGGCAGGATCAGCCTGTTATCCCCGAGGTACCTTTTATCCGTTGAGCGACGTCCCTTCCACACGGTGACGCCGGATCACTAGTCCCAACTTTCGTTCCTGCTCGAGCTGCCGCTCTCACAGTCAAGCTCCCTTGTGCACTTACACTCGACACCTGATTGCCAACCAGGCTGAGGGAACCTTTGGGCGCCTCCGTTACTCTTTAGGAGGCAACCGCCCCAGTTAAACTACCCACCAGGCACTGTCCCTGGACCCGATCAGGGCCCGAAGTTAGATGCCTAACAACACCAGAGTGGTATTTCAACGACGACTCCACAACCACTAGCGTGGCCGCTTCACAGTCTCCCACCTATCCTACACAAGTGATGTCAAACACCAATACCAAGCTATAGTAAAGGTCTCGGGGTCTTTCCGTCCTGCTGCGCGTAACGAGCATCTTTACTCGTAGTGCAATTTCGCCGAGTCCACGGTTGAGACAGCGGGGAAGTCGTTACTCCATTCGTGCAGGTCGGAACTTACCCGACAAGGAATTTCGCTACCTTAGGATGGTTATAGTTACCACCGCCGTTTACTGGGGCTTAAATTCAGAGCTTCGCCACAAGGACTAACCCTTCCTCTTAACCTTCCAGCACCGGGCAGGAGTCAGTCCGTATACATCGTCTTACGACTTCGCACGGACCTGTGTTTTTAGTAAACAGTCGCTTCCCCCTGGTCTCTGCGACCACCACCAGCTCACCAAAGCAAGCCTGGATCACCAGGGTGGTCCCCCTTCTCCCGAAGTTACGGGGGTATTTTGCCGAGTTCCTTAACCGTGGTTCTCTCGATCGCCTTAGTATTCTCTACCTGACCACCTGTGTCGGTTATGGGTACGGGCGGTACAAGCCCTCGCGTCGATGCTTTTCTTGGCAGCATAGGATCACTGAATCCCCCACAAAGTGGAGTCCCATCAAGTCTCACCCATATAACGAGTCCCGGATTTGCCTAGGACTCGGGCTACACTCTTAGACCCAGACAACCATCGCTGGGCTCAGCTACCTTCCTGCGTCACACCTGTTAATACGCTTGGCTCCCCGGTTCAGGTCCTGCGCTCCTCGTACACGTCGTACCCACAAGGGGCACGCTCTAGCACGATTCGGGCAGTTAGTATCACCAGTTCACCATGGGCGGTCTTATACCGGTACGGGAATATCAACCCGTTGTCCATCGACTACGCCTGTCGGCCTCGCCTTAGGTCCCGACTAACCCAGGGCAGATTAGCTTGACCCTGGAACCCTTAGTCATTCGGCGGACACGTTTCTCACGTGTCTTTCGCTACTCATGCCTGCATTCTCACTCGAACACACTCCACAGACGAGCTTACGCTGCTGCTTCACCGCAGTGTTCGACGCTCCCCTACCCATCCAGTCCGCAAGGGACTAAATGCCACAGTTTCGGTGGTGTGCTTGAGCCCCGCTAAATTGTCGGCGCGGAATCACTTGACCAGTGAGCTATTACGCACTCTTTCAAGGGTGGCTGCTTCTAAGCCAACCTCCTGGTTGTCTAAGCAACTCCACATCCTTTCCCACTTAGCACACGCTTAGGGACCTTAACTGGTGGTCTGGGCTGTTTCCCTCTCGACCATGAAGCTTATCCCCCACAGTCTCACTGCTGCGCTCTGACTTGACCGGCATTCGGAGTTTAGCTGACGTCAGTAACCTTGTAGGGCCCATCGGCCATCCAGTAGCTCTACCTCCGGCAAGAAACACGCAACGCTGCACCTAAATGCATTTCGGGGAGAACCAGCTATCACGGAGTTTGATTGGCCTTTCACCCCTACCCACAGCTCATCCCCCCAGTTTTCAACCTAGGTGGGTTCGGTCCTCCACGCGCTCTTACACGCGCTTCAACCTGGCCATGGGTAGATCACTCCGCTTCGGGTCTAGACCCAGCGACTCAAACGCCCTATTCAGACTCGCTTTCGCTACGGCTTCCCCACACGGGTTAACCTCGCCACTGAGCACTAACTCGCAGGCTCATTCTTCAAAAGGCACGCCATCACACCCCTATAGGATGCTTTGACGGATTGTAGGCACATGGTTTCAGGTACTATTTCACTCCCCTCCCGGGGTACTTTTCACCATTCCCTCACGGTACTGATTCACTATCGGTTAGTAGGTAGTATTTAGGCTTACCAGGTGGTCCTGGCTGATTCACACAAGATTCCTCGAGCCTCGTGCTACTCGGGATACACTCACAGGCCGGCGGAACGCATTACGACTACGGGACTCACACCCTCTACGGCGAAGGACTCAACCTTCTTCGTCTATACGCCCGCACCTCAACCCGGAGGACTGGTAGATCCCCCACGTAATGTCCCACAACCCCGGCCACGCAACCCCTACCAGGTATCACACGCAACCGGTTTAGCCCCATCCGCTTTCGCTCGCCACTACTCACAGAATCACTACATTGTTTTCTCTTCCTGTCGGTACTGAGATGTTTCACTTCCCGACGTTCCCTCCAACCGGTCTATACATTCAACCGGTGGTCACACACCATCACAGCATGCGGGGTTTCCCCATTCGGAAATCCTGGTATCAACGCTCGGTTATCAGCTCCACCAGGCTTATCGCAGATTCCCACGTCCTTCATCGGCTCCTACTACCAAGGCATTCACCATGCGCCCTAAAACACTTACGACCGCCATCACAGTAGCTGCGATGACACTCACAAATAAGTGCTCGACTAAAAATTGACACAAAAAAGACTGACCACACCAAAGGTGTGACCAGCATGATTCGAGTATTTTGTTCAAAAGAACAAAGATGCTCGCGTCCACTATGCAGTTCCCAAACAACAACCCCCACCACCATCACCAACCCGCATAACACGGATCGGCTACCTGAAGCCGAGGGCCAGATCATGAAACAACCATTGTTGTCTCAGGACCCAACAGTGTGCCAAGCACCACAGAATATAGACACCAGCTCTCTTTCCGACCCCACGTGATCCCACACAAGTGTGAGCGTCAGGCGTACCGGAGAAACTAATGCCAAGACCATGATGACGATTCGTTGATATTCCACCCTTGAGCAAACCACCAGTCACACGAACGGCGACATGAAGTGGCGGACCCGACTCGGGTCCTGCTCCTTAGAAAGGAGGTGATCCAGCCGCACCTTCCGGTACGGCTACCTTGTTACGACTTAGTCCCAATCGCGAGTCCCACCTTCGACGGCTCCCCCCACAAGGGTTAGGCCACCGGCTTCGGGTGTTACCCACTTTCGTGACTTGACGGGCGGTGTGTACAAGGCCCGGGAACGTATTCACCGCAGCGTTGCTGATCTGCGATTACTAGCGACTCCAACTTCACGAAGTCGAGTTGCAGACTTCGATCCGAACTGAGACCGGCTTTTAGGGATTAGCTCCACCTCACAGTATCGCAACCCATTGTACCGGCCATTGTAGCATGCGTGAAGCCCAAGACATAAGGGGCATGATGATTTGACGTCGTCCCCACCTTCCTCCGAGTTGACCCCGGCAGTCTCCCATGAGTCCCCACCATTACGTGCTGGCAACATAGGATAGGGGTTGCGCTCGTTGCGGGACTTAACCCAACATCTCACGACACGAGCTGACGACAACCATGCACCACCTGTGAACCGACCCCGAAGGGAAACTGCATCTCTGCAGCGATCCGGTCCATGTCAAGCCTTGGTAAGGTTCTTCGCGTTGCATCGAATTAATCCGCATGCTCCGCCGCTTGTGCGGGCCCCCGTCAATTCCTTTGAGTTTTAGCCTTGCGGCCGTACTCCCCAGGCGGGGCACTTAATGCGTTAGCTACGGCGCGGAAAACGTGGAATGTCCCCCACACCTAGTGCCCAACGTTTACGGCATGGACTACCAGGGTATCTAATCCTGTTCGCTCCCCATGCTTTCGCTCCTCAGCGTCAGTAACAGCCCAGAGACCTGCCTTCGCCATCGGTGTTCCTCCTGATATCTGCGCATTTCACCGCTACACCAGGAATTCCAGTCTCCCCTACTGCACTCTAGTCTGCCCGTACCCACTGCACACCCGAGGTTGAGCCTCGGGCTTTCACAGCAGACGTGACAAACCGCCTACGAGCTCTTTACGCCCAATAATTCCGGATAACGCTCGCGCCCTACGTATTACCGCGGCTGCTGGCACGTAGTTAGCCGGCGCTTCTTCTGCAGGTACCGTCACTTTCGCTTCTTCCCTGCTGAAAGCGGTTTACAACCCGAAGGCCGTCATCCCGCACGCGGCGTCGCTGCATCAGGCTTTCGCCCATTGTGCAATATTCCCCACTGCTGCCTCCCGTAGGAGTCTGGGCCGTGTCTCAGTCCCAGTGTGGCCGGTCACCCTCTCAGGCCGGCTACCCGTCATCGCCTTGGTGAGCCATTACCTCACCAACAAGCTGATAGGCCGCGAGTCCATCCAAGACCGATAAATCTTTCCACCAGCACCCCATGCGAGGACTGGTCGTATCCGGTATTAGACCCAGTTTCCCGGGCTTATCCCAGAGTCAAGGGAAGGTTACTCACGTGATACTCACCCGTTCGCCACTAATCCAACCGTGCAAGCACGGTCTTCATCGTTCGACTTGCATGTGTTAAGCACGCCGCCAGCGTTCATCCTGAGCCAGGATCAAACTCTCCATTAAAAAATTAATAAGAGACAGCATCCACAATCAACAACAAACAGACCAGACCCTGCCAGAAAAACAAGGCCCTCACGATCCGCTCATCATCAACCACAGACACCAGTTAATGAATCCTTGGCTAAATTTGCGATCACTATCACGGGGGTGATAATGTCACTGTTATAACCAAATAAATAATTTGGTATCAACAAACTTGGCACACTATTGAGTTCTCAAACAACAACCGCTACCGGCACCATCAGAAGTTTTTCTCTGAATCGCTCCGAAGCAACTTTGTAAGCTTACCAACAAGCTTCCGCTTCGTCAATTCGGCGTTTCCACCGTCTTGACCCGACTCGAAGTGAATCACTCAGCAGTGAATACTCACTGCCAGACCGACTCGAACTCGTCGTCTGCGCGGTTCTCAACTCTACGTCCTGATCTTCGCTGCCGTCAACTCGAGGTCAACACCATATGAACACCAGAAAAACCGTGGTCTCGAACCCCCCGAACACTACACCAGCCAGCACCATCACCACGACCAGATGGCCGGTGAATCCTGCTGCCAGGACCATGTCCTGTATGGGGAGAAGCTATGTGGTTATCAAAACTAAGGTCTTCATCGGTCCGCCGTGGCTTTCCGCTGTGCGCCCTTGAGCACGAGATAGAACTTTACACATGCCCTGCCGAGTCCGCAAACCAGAACCCGTGCGACCTGCATCACACCCCGGCATCCCCGTGACCTGGGGGTTTTTGCACCCCCACACAGGAGGCCGGGTCGCCACTGGTGGACCAGGGGGATCTGCGGATCAGGTCCGGTTCTGGCCAGATCCGGTTCAGACCCGGTCTAGATCGCAGCTGATCTAGACCTGTTGCAGCAGGGAGGGCCGGAAGACCCAGCGTCCCTCGCTCCGGTGCAGCAGCGCGAGTGCTTCGGTGAGCATGGCCGCCCGGAACACCGGGGTGTCGAGTCCGGCGTCGCCGGCATCGCTGCTTCGGTACCCCTGCAGCACTTCGGCACTCACCTGTTCGAACCAGAGTCCGGGATCAAACGCCGAGGCATCCCCTTCGGCAGTCTGCGGAAGAGCGTCGTTGCGGGACGCCTCCATCACGACCTCTGCCAGAGAGATCAGCAGCGAGACCACATCGCGCATCGGCAGGGCATGCTCAGACATGCCACCCTGTTCGTCGACGATCGATCCCCCGTCCTGCTCATCGGTGAGGATTCGCTCCAGGGTCAGTGCACCGTGGATCTTCTGCAGGCTCATCGGCTGATCGGTCTCGCGGAGCTGCGAGCTCAGTCGGTCGACGATGTCGGGCAGCTCCTCGGGCACCGTTTTGTCGAGGTTCTCACGGACCTGGGTCCGCTGCTCTTCCAGCGACGCAGCAGCCTCGTTGATCATCGTCTCCAGCTGAGCGCCGGTCTGGGGGTGGGCGCCGAAGGTTCCGGCCAGGTCTGCATGGAAGTCCCCGAGGGTTCTTCCCAGCTGGGCGGCCTCTGCGAGGAAGTCTGAGCCTTGGTGCAGCGCGGTCCGTGCCTGAGCCGCCACGGGAGCCCACGCGATCGAGGACTCACGGATGATGCCGAGATCTCCGCTGACCCACTTGCGCTCCCCAGTGGCTGGGTTCGTCTCCGGCCAGCTTCCGGTGACCGCTCCGAGCACGCGGGAGACGGTGCCGCTGCCGGTTCGTGACATGCGCAGCACGGTGTCGATGGGCGCTGAGCGCTGGTGGGTCGGCTGCCGGAAGAAGTCGACCACGGTCTTGCGGGTCTCTGCGTCTCCACCGTCGATGGTGACCGCGGTCCGGGTCGCGTCTGGGGTCGGCGGGGTCAGCGGGGTGCGCTGGAGCTTGGCGGTGAAGGCGGGCCAGGTGTCGAACTCGGCGAAGGCCTCCCCCCGTGAGCGGCCGTTGCGGCTGCCCTGTCCGCGGCGGGCCATCTCGTGCCATGCGGCGAGGAAGGCTCGATCGTGGGCCCCGTCGTAGACCCAGAGGTCACCCTCGGCGGCCCGGAGCCGTCCGATGAAGGCGGTCTTGCCGGCCAGCGCCGAGGGGCGGCTGCGCAGTGCCATCGGCACGGCCACCCGGGCCTGGCCACCCGCGTGGTCGACATGAAAGATGTGCAGTTCGAGGTGGACCCACTGATCGGGGTCACCCTCCGGGGCGGGGAGCCGCAGACCACCGACACGGGTGATCACACGGCGGCCTGGCGCGGCCTGGAACCAGGACTGCTGAGACAGCCAGGTTCCCACCAGGTCCAGGAATCCGGACTGTTCCTCGCCTCGGAAGCTGACCATCTACTGCCGTGCCCCCTGGCGTCGCATCGCGATCTCGTAGAGGCTGATGCCCACTGCCATGGAGGCGTTCAGGGACTCCGTGGCCGAGCTGATCGGGATCGAGACGATCTGGTCGCAGGTCTCGCGGACCAGCCGGGAGAGTCCCTTGCCCTCTGAGCCGACCACGATGATCACCGGCTCCTGGGCCAGTTCGATGTTCTGCAGCGAGATGTCACCCCCGCCGTCGAGCCCCAGCACGAAGAAGCCGAGCTGCTTGGCCTCCTTCAACGCCTGGGTGAGGTTCTTCGCCCGCGCCACCGGGATCCGCGCGGCGGCACCGGCGGAGGTCTTCCAGGTGGTGGCGGTGACGCCGGCGCTGCGGCGTTCAGGGATCAGCACGCCGTGGGCCCCGAAAGCTGAGGCGGCGCGCAGCATGGCGCCGAGGTTGCGCGGATCGGTGATCGAGTCACAGGCAAGGAACAGCGGCTGGTGTGGGATATGCCCCTTGGCGGCGCGCTCCAGCTCGTTCTCGGCCAGGTCCAGCACATCGACATACTCGTAGGGCTCGAGCAGCAGCGCCAGACCCTGATGGACCGCGCCGCCGGTGGAGTTGTCCAGATGCCGACGGGTGACCTCGCGGACCCGGACACCGGCCTCGGCGGCGAACTGCAGCGCCTCCCGGACGCGTCCGTCGGACTCCACATCGGTGGCGACGTGCAGCTCCTTGGCGGGGACGCGTTCGCGCAGCGCCTCCAGCACGGAGTTGCGTCCGGCGACCATGTCCTCAGCACCGAACCCGGAGCCGCGCTGGCGCGGCTGACTGCTCCTGGTCTTTGCGGCCGCTCGATCCGCGAGCATCTTCTCTCGGTGCGCCTTGTGGTAGACCCGGTCCTCCGCCTTGGGCGTGGGTCCCTTGCCGCGCAGCGCGCGTCGTCCCTGTCCCCCGGAGCCAGTCTGGGGGCCCTTCTTCTCTCTGCGGATCGCAGCCGATTTCGGCCGTGAGTCTTTCGCCATGTTCAGCCTTTCCTGGCCCCGGCAGCGGGGCTGGTGGTCGAACTCGGCTGGGCGAGTGCCCAGCGAGTTCCATCTTTGGAGTCTTCAAGGGCGATCCCGGCTCCGGTGAGCCGGTCGCGGACAGCGTCGGCGCGGGCGTAGTCCTTCGCGGACTTCGCCTCCACGCGTTCTTCGAGCAGCGCCTCGATCAGCTGGGTCAGCGCAGCCTCGGCGTGGGAGTCTCCGGCAGATCCGGCGTCGGGGACGTCGCTGAGCCCGAGCACCTTGATCATGGTGGTCACGGCTCCGGCGCTGCGGGCCAGACCGTCGAGGTCTCCGGCGTCGAGCGCGATGTTCCCGGCGCGCACGGTCTCATGCAGCACCGCCAGCGCCTGTGGGACGTTGAGATCATCGTTCATCGCCGCGGTGAACCCGTCGGGGACGTCGAGGTCGGCGCTGCGCTGCTGCGCGGTGAGGGTCTGGGCGGCACGGGTCAGGAAGGTCTCGATCCGCTCGACGGCGGCCTGGGCCTCCTGGAGCGAGGTCGGCCGGTAGTCCAGCTGGGAGCGGTAGTGGGCCTGCCCCAGGAAGTAGCGCACGGCGCGAGGCCGGGCGGCGGCGAGCATCTCCTCCGGGGCGATCGTGTTGCCTACGGACTTCGACATCTTCTCCCCCGCGTAGGTCACCATCCCGTTGTGCAGCCAGAAGCGGGCGAACCCGTCCCCGGCGGCCGCGGACTGCGCAAGCTCGTTCTCGTGATGCGGGAAGCGCAGGTCCAGACCGCCGCCGTGGATGTCGAAGCTGCTGCCCAGGTACTTGGTCGCCATCGCCGAGCACTCCACATGCCAGCCGGGTCGACCGGCGCCCCAGGGTGCGTCCCAGCGGGCGGTCTCCGGGTCGGTGGGCTTATGGCCCTTCCACAGCGCGAAGTCACGCGGGTCACGCTTGCCGCGCGCATCGGCGTCGGCGGCGTCCTGCATGTCCTCGGCGCGCTGGTGGGTGAGCTCCCCATAGCGGGGCCAGGAGCGGACGTCGAAGTAGACGTCGCCGGAGCCGTCCTGGGCCGGGTAGGCGTGCTCGGCGTCGATCAGTCGCTGGATCAGCGCGAACATCTCGGTCATGTGCCCGGTGGCGCGCGGCTCGTAGCGCGGGCGCTTCACCCCGAGGGCGTCGTAGGCCTGGTGGAAGGCCTGTTCAAAGCGGTAGGCCAGGGCGAACCAGGGCTCCGCAGCCGGGTAGCCGGGGCTGGGAGTGTGCTCGGGCTGATGGGACAGCGCCGACTTCTCCAAGATCTTGTCGTCGATGTCGGTGACGTTGCGGACGCTGAGCACGTCGAAGCCGCTGTGCTCGAGCCAGCGGATCAGGATGTCGAACGCGACCGCCGACCGGACGTGGCCCACATGCGGGCGACCCTGCACGGTGGCGCCGCAGTAATACAGGGACACCCGGCCCGGCTCAAGGGGCTCGAAATCTCGCACGGTCGCCGTCTTGGTGTCATAAAGTCGCAGTGCCACGCCGCCAGCTTATCCGGTCCCCGGTTCAGAACGTGTAGATCACCGCGTTCAGCACCTACGGCAACCCGGCCGGAGCGTCGAGAGGACCACGGTCAGAGCGGGTAGATCACCGCGGTGGCCGTAGCCAGGATGCCTTCGCCGCGGCCGGTGAAGCCGAGTCCGTCGGAGGTGGTGGCGCTGATCGCGACCGGCGCCCCGGCCGCCGCGCTGAGCACCTGCTGGGCCTCCTCGCGGCGCGGACCGAACTTCGGCCGTCTGCCGACGAACTGCACAGCGATGGATCCGATCCCGAAGCCCGCCGCCGCCAGGATGCGGGCCGCCTCGGCCAGCAGCTGTGCTCCTGAGGCGCCTTCCAGCTCTGGTCGTGCCGTGCCGATGGTGTCGGCTCCGAAGTGCACGCCGAGGTCGCCGAGGCCTGCGGCGCTGAACAGCGCGTCACAGCAGGCGTGAGCCACGGCGTCGCCGTCGGAATGACCGGTCAGACCCTGCTGGTCCGGCCAGAACAGTCCGGCCAGCCAGAGGTCCCGGGGTTCCTCGGCGACGGCGAAGGCGTGCACGTCGTGGCCGATTCCCACCCGCGGCAGCACCGGTCGGCCCGCCGCAACGGGCTCGCTGCTCTGCAGCAGGGCCTGGGCCGCGGCGAGGTCGGCGGCGGTGGTGATCTTCACGGCGCTCTCGGAGCCGGGGACGACGGCGACGTCGACTCCCATCGCCTCAGCGATCATGGCCTCGTCGGTGAGCGCCTCGACCTGGGCGTCGGGGAGGTCCCCGATGAACGCGAAGGCCTGCTGGAGAAGTTCGAGGGTGAAGCCCTGCGGGGTCTGCACCGCGCGCAGCGAGGAGCGCGGCACGGTCTCCTCGACCTGCTCGGCCCCGGTGTCGGGGTGCGGCTCCGGATGCACGCGCTTGATCGTGTCGGTGACCGGCAGCGCCGGGACAACGGCGGCGGCGCCCGCCTCCACCGCGGCGAAGACTCGGGCGTAGACGGTCTCGGGCGTCATGGCTCGGGCGGCGTCCTGGATCAGCACCGTGCTGGCCGCGGGGTCCCAGTCCGCTGCTCCCGCGCTGAGCAGGCACTCGACTCCGGCGCGCACCGAGGAGGACCGGTTCGAGCCTCCGCGGGTGAAGAACACCGGAACCCCTGCGGCAACGCCGAACTGTTCACCCACGGCGCTCAGCTGGTCGTAGCTGGCCTGATCGCCCGGGAGCACCAGCACCACGGCGTCCAGTCCACGGCTCAGGCCGTGGAGTCGCTGCAGCACGTGGGCGAGGATCGGCCGACCGCCGAGATCCACGCAGGCTTTGGGCATCCCGTGGCCGAGTCGCTCGCCGCTGCCGGCGGCCACAACGATGAGCGCCCGGCGCGCTGTGACAGGATCTCCTGTCCCGGCGTCCGGGCGACTCATCGATGGTGCTCCGTGCGGGGCGACCATGGCTGCCGGTGCGACCTGTGGTCCCACCTGGCTCATCTCTACTCTGCGACCTTCTCTGGCTCTGCCGGAGTCGGTGCCTGGTCGAGGATCTCGTCCAGGAGCTTCGCAGCATCTTCTTCGTCGAGCTTCTTTGCAAGAGCCAGCTCCGAGACCAGAATCTGCCGGGCCTTGGCAAGCATGCGCTTCTCCCCCGCGGAGAGACCGCGGTCGTTCTCACGTCGCCACAGGTCACGCACGACCTCGGCGACCTTGTTCACGTCACCGGAGGCGAGCTTCTCAAGGTTCGCCTTGTATCGACGGGACCAGTTGGTGGGCTCTTCGGTGTACTCGGCACGCAGCACGTCGAAGACGTGCTCCAGGCCTTCTGCACCGACGACATCGCGCACGCCGACCAGGTCGACGTTGTCTGCTGGCACCTCGATGGTCAGATCTCCCTGGGAGACCCGAAGCTTGAGGTACATCTTCTCTTCGCCGCGGATGGTGCGGGTCTTCACTTCTTCAATCGTCGCCGCACCGTGGTGTGGGTATACGACCGTCTCGCCGACCTCAAAATTCATGTAAGTATTCCCCTTTCCCGACCTCGAGTTTATCACGCGTCACAATTGGCCCCGCGTGTCGTTCCGGACCCCCTCCGCCGTCACGACATAGGGTGCGCCTCCATCCGATTTCGACATCCTGTAGAATTAGCCGCAGATCAGACCAACACGTGGGCAGGGGCTTCCTTCGCTGACGTGGACGACATCTGCGCTGCATGCCGCTCCCCCCGGGTCCCACACCGCGTACCCTGGAGCTGTTCTGCATCGCTTCAAGCCTGTGAGGAGACTCTCCACGTGAAGTTCTCAGCCGATAAGACCCGCCGCCTGGCAGCGGTCTCCGTGGCGGCCGCCGCGCTCCTGGGCGCCAGCGGCTGCAGCGCCGTGAACTACCAGGCCACCACCCAGCAGTATTCCGCCTCTGACGGCACCCGCGCCGAGATCGAGAACGTGCAGTTCCGCCACATGGCCTTCATCACCGACGAGGCCGGCAACCCTGCCCGGGCGATGGGCTCGATCATCAACAGCGGCACCGAGGACGTCGAGGTGGAGCTCGACGTCGACGGCGAAAGCTTCGCAGCGACCCTGCCGGCCGGGGAGAAGGTCTCCCTGGAGCTCGACGAGGAGCTCGTCGTGGAGTCCTTCCAGGGCGATCCCGGTGACATGCATGAGATCACCGTCGCCGTCGACGGCGAGACCAAGCAGGTCCTGGCCTCGGTCTTCGACGGGGTCCTCCCGGAATACCGGCACCTGCTCCCCGACGGCTACGACGAGTCCATGACGGAGCACCTCGTGCATGGCCCCGACACCTGGGGCAGCGGCGCCGCGCACCACGACCCGGACGACGCCGGCCACTGACGCTCGGCTGGACGTACAGAGAGGGCCCGCTTCCACTACGGAAGCGGGCCCTCTCTGTACGTCGAGGCGCCGATCCGCTCAGGACGCTGAGCTGGCCTCGCGCAGCAGCCGGCGCAGCCGGTGCGGATCGATCCGCCAGAAGTCCTTCACCTGACCATCGATGCGCAGCACCGGAATCTCCTCCGCGAAGCTGGCCAGCAGCTCCGCATCGTCGGTGATGTCGCGCTCCAGGACCGGCACGGAGAACTCCGCACAGACCTCACGCGCCACCGCCATGGCCTCCTCGCACAGGTGACACCCCTGTTTGGTGAGCACCTCGACCTCGACCGACCGGCTCATGACTGATCCTCTCCTTATCGGACTCTGCTGGTGGGACGAGGAAACCCCGGCCGCCTGCTGGCTGCCGGGGTTTCCTCACGCTTCCAAGAAGTCTTATTTCTTGTTGCGGCGCTGGTGACGAGTCTTCCGCAGACGTTTGCGGTGCTTCTTCTTCGCCATGCGCTTGCGGCGCTTCTTGATCACTGAGCCCATGGGGTGCAGTCCTTGTCTGTAGGTAAACAACGAGAAAAAGGTCTCGGAACAGTGTAGCCGCAACGCCCTGCTGGGGCAGAATCGGGGACCGCCGTGCAGGTTCGGTGTGACCTGGCGGTTCGGCCCGGGCCGAGAGGTTCAGTCGAACCAGGGGTCCAGCCCGTAGAGCGGGAAGATCTCCCTGCGGGTCTGCATCACCGCGCGGTCCACCGCGTCAGAGGGGTCATAGCCGAGCTCCCAGGAGCGCCACCACAGCTCCGCGGCATCGCCCATGGTCTCGGGGGTCTCGACCTCGAAGCGCTCGCGCACATGGTCTCTCCAGGCCCGGGGCACCGGGGTCTTCAGCGACACCGGTGAACCGACGAGGATGCCGGTCAGGTGCGCCCAGCTGCGCGGGACCACCGTGTGCACCGCGTACCCGCCCCCGCCGGTGGCGATCCAGCGTCCCTCGCAGTGCTCGTCGGCGAGGTGGGCAATGTCCAGGGCGCTCTGCCGCTGCGCGTCCACGCTGAGCTGCAGATCCGAGAGCGGATCGTCGCGGTGGGAGTCGCAGCCGTGCTGGGAGACGATGACCTCGGGTTCGAACGCGGCCACCAGCTGCGGGATCACCGCGTGGAAGGCGCGCAGCCATCCGGCGTCACCGGTGGTCTCGGGCAGCGCGATGTTGACCGCCGACCCCTCGGCCCCGGGGCCCCCGGTCTCGTTGGGGAACCCGGTGCCGGGGTAGAGCGCCACCCCGGTCTGATGGATCGAGATGGTCATCACCCGCGGGTCGTCGTAGAAGATGTCCTGGGTGCCGTCTCCGTGGTGGGCGTCGACGTCGATGTAGACCACGCGGCGGGTCCCCTGGTCCAGCAGCAGCTGGATCGCCACCGCGGAGTCGTTGTAGACGCAGAAGCCTCCGGCCCGGGATCGCGCGGCATGGTGCATCCCGCCGGCGAAGTTCAGCGCCCGCACCGCGGTGCCGTCGATCAGCGCCTGGGCGCACTGCCGGGTCCCGTCGACGATCCGGGCGGCGCCGAGGTGGATCTCGCTGAACACCGGGGTGTCCTCGGTGCCCAGACCGTGGTCGGTGGAGGGGCGGCCGTGTTCCGCGGCGTTCTTCACGGCGGTGATGTAGTCGCCGGAGTGGACCGTGCCCAGCACCGCATCAGAGGCGATCTCGGTGCTGAGCTGCCGCACGTTCGCGCCGCTGAAGAGGTCGAGCTCCTGACAGAGCTTCGCCGTGAGATCCAGCCGGACAGGGTCCATGGGGTGGTTGGAGTTGAAGCGGTACTCGAGCAGCGCCTCGTCCCATACGACGGCGGTGGGGACTTCTCCCACGGGGGCCTCCTCAGGCGTGGTCGGCGAAATACTCCAGCTGGGAGACGTCTCCGGAGACGATGATGGTGTCCCCGGCGGAGACGAGCGTGTCTGGCTGCGCGTAGACGAAGTCCTTGCCCGGGGACTTCACCCCGACCACGTTGACCTTGTGTCGGCTGCGCGGCTGGCACTGGTCGATGGTCTTGCCGTGCAGCTCGCGCGGCGGGCGCATCTTCACGATCGCGAAGTCGTCGTCGAACTTGATGAAGTCCAGCATCTGACCTGAGACCAGGTGGGCGGCGCGCACTCCGGCGTCGTGCTCGGGATAGATCACGTGGTGGCAGCCGATCCTGGTGAGGATCTTGCCGTGCGTGGGGTTGATGGCCTTGGCCCAGACCTGGCTGACCCCGAGGTCCACCAGGTTGGCCGCGATCAGCACGGAGGATTCGATGGAGGTGCCGACACCGACGACGGCGGCGTCGAACTCCTGGGCCCCGACCTGGCGCAGCGCCTCGATGTCGGTGGCGTCTGCTTCGACCACGTGGGTGAGCATGTCCGCGTACTTCTGGACCAGGCCGCGGTCCCGCTCCACGGCGAGAACTTCCTTGTTCTGGCTCACCAGCTGGTTGCTCAGCGCGATGCCGAAGCGGCCGAGCCCTACGACGAGGACCGGCTTGTTGCTCTGGGGGTTCAGCTTGGGCACGAATGCGTCCTTTTCCGCGAAGAAACCTGCTCGACCCTGCGGGGCCGAGTCCTGAAGTGCTGACTCCAGAGTAAACCCACTGCGCCCCGCGGAGGCTACCGGCGGCGCTGGCCCGCCGGTGGGTGGGTCAGCCGATCATCGGGCGGCCCTCGGGGTAGCGATAGCGGACCCGACTGCGCTGGCGCACGGTCAGCGAGGCGGCGAAGGTGATGATCCCGACCCGGCCGGCGAACATCAGCGCCGCGAGCACATAGAGCCCCTCTGGGGGCAGGTCCTCGGTGAGCCCGCTGGTGAGCCCGACGGTCGCGAACGCGGAGATCGACTCATACAGCGGGCGGCCCATGTCCAGTCCGGTGATGTACATCAGCCAGACCGTGGAGATCAGCACCAGGGTCGCGCCCATGGCGACCACCGAGACCGCGACCCGCACGGCTGAGGGCGGGATGGTGCGACCGTGGGCGGTGGACTCTGCGTCGCCGCGCGCCTCGGCGAGGAATGCCAGCCAGATCACCGCGATGGTCGTGACCTTGATGCCTCCGGCGGTGGAGGCTGAGCCGCCGCCGGCGAACATCAGCGCGTCGGAGATCAGCATGGTCTCGGCGTTCTGCATGTTCGACTCCACCACCGAGAATCCGCCGGAGCGCATGTTCACCGAGGCGAAGAGCGAGTTCTGCAGCTTCTCCCCGAGGGACATCTCCCCGATGGTGGCGCTGTTGGACCATTCCATGACCCCGTAGAGCACCGCGCCGATCACCATCAGCAGCAGCGTCACCTCCAGGGTGAGCTTGGTGTGCAGGCTCCAGCGCCGCACGTGCCACCGGTTGCGCCAGAGCATGAACAGCACCGGGAAGCCGAGGCTGCCCAGGAAGACCCCGACCATGATGGTCCAGATGATCACCGGATCGTTGTCGAAGCCGGCGAGGCCCTCGGAGTGGGCCACGAAGCCGGCGTTGTTGAACGCCGAGATCGCATAGAAGGTGCCGTCCCAGAGCCCGCTGGCGACGTCGCCGTTGATCTGGATGAAGCGCGGGATCATCACCAGCATCAGCAGCGCCTCCACCACCGCGGAGCAGATCACGACGGTGCGGATCACCTGCCCGGTCTCCCCCATCGAGCCGGTGGAGATGCCGCCCTCCTGGGCGACGAGCCGGGTGCGCAGACCGAGGTTGCGGGTCACCGAGATGGCCAGCAGCGCGGCGATGGTGATGATGCCCAGCCCGCCGACCTGGATGCCGATCAGGATGACCAGCTCACCGGCGAAGGACCAGTGGTCCGCGGTGTTCACCGGGGTCAGCCCGGTGACGGTGACCGCCGAGGTGGCCACGAAGAGCGCCTCGTGGAAGGCCGCGGAGGAGCCCGAGGCGGTGGCCCAGGGCATCATCAGCAGCGAGGCGAACACCGCGATGGTGACCCCGAAGATCAGCATCGCCGCTCGTGCCGGCGAGGTGCCGGCGAGGTGGCCCATCCAGCGCTTCAGGTATGTCCAGGGGCCCGTCCGGCGCCCGCTGCCGGGCTCAGTCTGCGCTGCGGAGCTCATCGGTGATCTCCGCGGAGCGGTGCGCGCTGGCGTTGACGGCGGCCTCGACCGCGGCGGGGAGGCCATGGTCGTCGAAGGCGTTGATCGCGCGCTCGGTGGTGCCGTTGGGTGAGCAGACGGCGCGGCGCAGTGCGGCGGCGTCTGCGGTGCCGGCGGCCTGGTGGCGCACCAGCATCTTTCCCGCCCCATAGATGGTCTGCGCCGCCAGGTCCGCGGCAAGCTCCCGGTCCAGGCCGAGCTTCACGCCGGCCTCCGCCATCTGCTCGGCGAGGTAGAAGGCGTAGGCGGGCCCGGAGCCGGAGATGCCGGTCAGCGCGTCGATCTGGGACTCCTCGATCACGTGGACGGCGCCGCTGGCGCGCAGCAGCGCGGCCACGGTCTCGGTGTCCTGCGCGCTCGCGTGGCTGCCCGGCACCAGTCCGACGACGCCGAGGCCGACCGAGAGCGGGGTGTTGGGCATCGAGCGGATCACCGGCTGGTCCTGCGCGAGGGCGGCTTCGAGCATCTCAACACTGATCGCGGCGGCCACGGAGACCACCACGGCCCCCGGCTTGAGCACGGCGGCGATCTCTGCGGCCAGGGCCACGATCCCGTGCGGCTTGACCCCGAGGAAGATGATGTCGGCGTCGGCGGCGACGCTCCGGTTGGCCTCGGCGTCGTCCTCTTCGGCGAGCACGCTGACTCCGTACTGCTGCGCGCGCTCCGCGGCTGTGGCGGTGCTGCGCGTGGTGGCCCGGACCTGCTCCGGGGTCACCGAGGCGTCGAGCAGCCCCGCCAGGATCGCGCCGTTCATCGAGCCGAGGCCGAGCATCGCGATCCGCAGCGCAGGGCTGGTGCTGGTGCTGGTGCTGGTGCTGGTGCTGGTGCTGGGGGACATCGTCACTCCTGGCCGAGGTGCTTGCGGGCGAAGGCCAGGGATTCCGCGAGCCAGCGTTCCCGATCCCCCACGTTGCGGGCGGTGCGGGTGGCGACCTCGACGGCGACGACGCCGTTGAATCCGGTCTCGGCGAAGTCGGGGCGGCCGAGCAGTTCCATGGCCTCGGCCACGCGCTGCTCGCCCTGGCCGGGGATCAGGTGGTCGTCTTTGAACCCGTTGGACCAGCCGTCGGTCAGGTGCAAGTGGCGCAGCCGCTGACCCAGCGCCTCGACCGCTTCGAGGGAGTCGGCCTCGGCCGTGGCCGCGTGGGAGAAGTCCCAGGTGACATGGGGGTAGGGCTGGTCCACCGGGTCCCAATGGGGCAGGTACATCGTGGCCTCGCGGCCGCCGGCGCGCCAGGGATACATGTTCTCCACGGCGAAGAGCACCCCAGTCTCCTCCTCGAGATCCTTGATCCCCTCGGCGAAGCCCTCGGCGTAGCCGACCTGCCAGCGGAAGGGCGGATGCGCGACGACGACGCCGGCGCCCACCTCCTGGGCCAGTGCGGCGCTGCGCTTGAGCTTGTCCCAGGCGGAGCCCCAGACCTGTTGGGTGAGCAGCAGGGTGGGGGCGTGGATGGCCATCACCGGAAGACCGAAGCGCCAGGAGAGCTCGTTCAGCGTGGAGGCCTGCTGGGACTCTCCGCGGTGGGTGACCATGACCTCCATGCCGTCATAGCCGAGGTCATCGGCGATGGAGAAGCCCTCGGCGACCCCCATGGGGTAGACCGAGGAGGTGGAGAGCGCCACGGGGATCCGGGGCAGCTCATGGGGCGGGCGGGGCTGGACCTCCTCAGCTGGCATGTTCCACCGCCGCCGTCGCGAGGGCGCGGCCGCCGGGGACCTCGCCGCGGGAGGGCTTGCGCAGCTCGCGTCCGAGGTTGACGTGCCCGACGCCGGGGGCGGCAGGCACGGCCACCGCGCCGTCGCGGACCAGGGAGTCGAGTCGGCGCAGGATCAGTCCCTCACGCAGCGCCCAGGGGCAGATCTGCAGCGTCTCGATGCCGAAGATCTTCATCGCCTGCTCGGCGACGAGGGCTCCGGCGAAGACCTGGCGGGCGCGCAGCGCAGAGACGCCCGGCAGCTCGGCGCGTTCGGCGGCGGTCATCGTGGCCAGGCTCTTCACCAGCGGCTTCAGGTCGGAGTGGGCCAGGCTGCGCGGGACGTAGGGGCCCTCCGCGGAGGGCGCGGCGCCGGTCATCCGGGCCAGCGAGCGGAAGGTCTTGGAGGTGGCGAGCACCTCGGTGTGCCCGCTCAGCGCCGGGAACTCGCGGCGCGCGGCCTCGAGCTCTTCGCGCACATAGCCCTTCAGCGTCTTGACCTGGTCCTTGCTGGGCGGGTCCTCCCCGAGCCAGTCCCGGGTGAGCCGACCCGCGCCGAGCGGCAGCGAGACCGCGGTGGCGGGCAGCTCGTCGCGGCCATAGGCGATCTCGAAGGAGCCGCCGCCGATGTCGAAGTTCAGGATGTCCCCGGCGCTCCAGCCGCGCCAGCGTCGCGCGGCGAAGAAGGTCATCGCGGACTCCTGGGCGCCGGTCAGCTCGGTGAGCTCCACCCCGGTCTCGGCGACGACCCGCTGCAGAACCGCCTCTCCGTTGGCGGCCTCACGCAGCGCCGAGGTGCAGAAGGAGAGCAGATCCTCGGCCCGGTGCCGTGCGGCGAACCGGGCCGCCTCGGCGATGAAGCCGATCAGCTCGCGCTGACCCTCGTCGGTGATCGCCCCGTCCTCGTCGAGATGCTTGACCAGGGAGAGCGGTCGCTTATGGGAGGCGAATGCCTCGGGTTTGGCCCCGAGGTGGGCATCCACCAGTAACAGGTGCACGGTGTTCGAACCGATATCCAACACGCCGAGACGCATCAGGTGACTCCTTGACTAGGATCCGGTCTTCGCGGTGGTCTTCTTGGCTGGAGCCTTCTTCTTCGCCGGTGCCTTCTTCGCGGCGGGCTTCTTGGCCTCAGGCTTCTTCGGTCCGGCGGCACGCTTCTCCGCCAGCAGCGAGTAGGCGTGCTCCTTGGTCAGCGTCTCCAGGGAGACGCTGCGCGGCACGGTCACGTTGGTCTCGCCGTCGGTGACGTAGGGGCCGAAGCGGCCGTCCTTGACCACCACCGGCTTCTCCGAGGTGGGGTCCGGGCCGAACTCGGCCAGCGGGGGCACCGCTGCCCGGCGTCCCCGCTGCTTGGGCTGGGCATAGATCGCCTTCGCCTCGTCCAGGGTGATGGTGAACATCTGCTCTTCGGTCTCCAGCGAACGGGAGTCCGAGCCCTTCTTCAGATACGGCCCGAAACGGCCGTTCTGCGCGGTGATCTCCTCGCCGTCTTCATCCACCCCGACGACGCGGGGCAGGGAGAGCAGTCGCAGCGCCTGCTCCAGCGTCACGGTCTCCAGAGTCATGTCGGAGAGCAGCGAGCCGGTGCGGGGCTTCTCCTTCGCCGGCTTCTTCTTCGGCTTGGGCTTGCCGTTCTTGTAGTACTCGGTGGGCAGCGACTTCATGTGCTCTTCGAGCTGCGCCTCGGTCATCTCTTCGATGAGCTCCGTGACGTAGGGGCCGTAGCGGCCGTCCTTCGCGACGATCTCGCGACCGGTCTCCGGGTCGGTGCCGAGCACGCGGCCTGAGTACTGGGCCTGCTCGAAGAGCTCCTCGGCCTTGGCCGCGGTGAGCTCATCGGGTGCCAGGTCCTGCGGCAGGTTGGCGCGCTGGGGCTCCAGCTCGCCGTCGGCGTTGACCACCCCGTCGGGGTTCGGTCGTTCCAGGTAGGGACCGTAGCGGCCCACCCGCAGGTTGACCCCGGGGGTGATCTCGATGGAGTTGATCGCTCGGGCGTCGATCTCGCCGAGGTTCTCCACCACGTGCTTGAGCCCGTCGACGCCGTCCTTGGCGCCGAAGTAGAAGCCCTGCAGCCAGGCTTCGCGCTGCAGCTCGCCGCGCGCGATCTGGTCGAGGTCCTCTTCCATGCGGGCGGTGAAGTCGTAGTTGACGTACTTGCCGAAGTGCTCCTCCAGCAGCCGGATCACGCTGAACGCGGTCCAGGAGGGGATCAGCGCGGAGCCGCGCTTGGTGACGTAGCCGCGGTCCATGATGGTCGAGATGGTGGGTGCGTAGGTCGACGGGCGGCCGATCTCGCGCTTCTCCAGCTCGGCGACGATCGTGGCTTCGGTGTAGCGCGCGGGCGGGGTCGTCTCGTGGCCCTTGGCCTGCACGTCGCGGCCGGTCAGCCGCTCCCCGGTCTCGATCTTCGGGAGTCGCTTGTCAGCCTTGCCGGCCTTGGCGTCGTCGTCCTCGGAGGTGTTCTCGCGGACCTCCTCATAGGCGGCGAGGAAGCCGGGGAAGGTGATCACGGTGCCCGAGGCGCCGAAGGTGGCGGTGGTCCCGGCCTGCGGCCCCTGGGCCACCTCGGCGCTGAGCCGGACGGAGGCGGTGAAGCCCTTGGCGTCCTCCATCTGGGAGGCCACGGTGCGCTTCCAGATCAGCTCGTAGAGCTTGAACTCGTCCTTGGACAGCTCGTTGGCGACCTGCCCGGGGGTGCGGAAGTGGTCTCCCGAGGGGCGGATTGCCTCGTGGGCCTCCTGCGCGGTCTCGCTCTTCTTGGAGTAGAGGCGCGGGCTGGCGGGCACATGGTCGGCGCCGTAGAGCTCGGTGATCTGCCGGCGCGCGGCGGTGATCGCCTCGTTGGACAGCGTGACCGAGTCGGTACGCATATAGGTGATGTAGCCGTTCTCATACAGCCGCTGCGCGACCTGCATGGTGGCCCGGGAGGAGAAGCGCAGCCGGCGCGAGGCCTCCTGCTGCAGGGTGGAGGTGATGAAGGGCGGCTGCGGGCGGCGCGAGTAGGGCTTGTCCTCGACCGAGTCCACGGTGAACTCCGCGTCGGTCAGGTTCGCGGCGAGCTCCTCGGCGGCCTCGCGGTCCAGGACGCGGACCTCGGTCTTGGACCGGGTGGACTTCAGCTCGCCGCGGTCGTTGAAGTCTGATCCGGTGGCCACGCGGGCGCCGTCGACGGCGTTGAGCTTGGCGGTGAACTCCTCACCGGCGGCGGTGGCGAAGCTGCCGGAGAGGTCCCAGTAGCTGGCCGGGATGAAGGCCATGCGTTCGCGTTCGCGCTCGACGACCATGCGGGTGGCCACGGACTGGACCCGACCTGCCGAGAGGCCCTTGCCGACCTTGCGCCAGAGCACCGGCGAGATCTCGTAGCCGTAGAGCCGGTCCAGGATCCGCCGGGTCTCCTGGGCGTCGACCAGGTCGTCGTCGATCTGGCGCACGTTCTGCAGCGCGCGGGTGATGCCCTCTTTGGTGATCTCGGTGAAGGTCATCCGGTAGACCGGGACCTTGGGCTTGAGCACCTGCAGCAGGTGCCAGGCGATCGCTTCACCTTCACGGTCGGCGTCAGTGGCGAGATAGAGCTCCGAGGCATCTTTCAGCGCCCGCTTGAGCTCGGTGACCTTCTTCTTCTTGGAGTCAGAGATGACGTAGTAGGGCGCGAAGCCGTCGTCGGGGTTCACCGCGAACCGGCCGAACGGGCCCTTCTTCATGTCGGTGGGCAGCTCGGAGGGCTGTGGCAGGTCACGGATATGCCCGGCGGAAGCGTCCACGATGAACTCATCGCCGAGATACTTGGCGATGGACTTGGACTTCGCCGGGGACTCGACGATGACGAGTTTCTTGCCTTCGGGCACTGATCTCCTTGAGGGAATTCTTGCGCTGCGTTCTCGGGCGCTCAGCAGTGGGCTGGCCGTCGAGTGCTCAATATATCAGCGAGCAGAACACGTCGAGTCCGGTGGAATCAAGACTCACTGAGGTATCCCTCGACGTAGAGCTCCAGGACTTCGCTGCGCAGCGCCTGCTCGAGATCCTCCTGATCTGTGGACTCATCGGCCATCAGCGCCGCGACCGCGGTGATCAGCGCGGCGGCCTGATACTCCCCGTCGGCGGCGCCCAGGAGTCCCGCGGCGGCGCTGGAGACGGCCCGGCTGCGACGCAGCCCGGCTCCCTGACGTGCCAGGATCACTTCCGGGTGGACGGCGCCGAAACGCTGGTGGCGCTCCTCGGTGACGTCGGGCGCGACGGCGAGGACCGTGTCGAACACCGCCTGGGGGTCACGGGCGGCACTCTCGGCCCGTGCCGCGGTGGCCCCGAGGACCGGGCCCAGGGGCTGCTCCACAGCGCCGGTGAGCTCTTCGAACCTCCGCCAGGGCGTGATCGCGCGCGCCTCGGCGCTTCCGGCATCGACGCTGCGGCGGCGCAGGAAGATCATCCCGAAACCCACCGCGAGCACCGCGCGGGAGCCGAAGTCCTCGAGGTACTCGGCGTAGCGCCGGCGGTAGCTCTCCGGGTCGCGCTGGGTGGAGGCGTCGCGCAGCCAGGTCTCGGCGTACTGGGCGCTGTCCTGCCGGTCGCGCTGGATGAACCAGGCGTCGACCTCGGCGGGGAACCCGGCGCACCAGAGCCGCGGGCGCGCGTCCCAGGCGTCCTGGTCCTGGATCTCCCAGTTGCCCAGCAGCTGCGCGGTCCCGGAGTCGGTGAGGTGCTCGGGCAGCGCACCGATCAGCTCCGCCATGAGCTCATCTCCGGCCCGGCCGCCGTCGCGGTAGGTGTAGCGTGCCTGGATCTGCTCGCCGCGGGGGCGCGGCGTGATGACGAAGGGCGGATTGGAGATGATCAGGTCGAACCGTCGTCCGGCGACGGGTTCCAGCAGGCTGCCCTGCACCAGCTCCACGCGGGCGCCGAGGTCTCCCGGGTCCAGGCGCAGCGCGGGGGCGTTGAGCACCAGGTTGAACTCGGTGAAGTCCAGGGCGCGCCGGCTGAGATCGGTGGCCACCACGTGCTCGGCATGGTCGAGCAGGTGCAGCAGCTGGATCCCGCAGCCGGTGCCGATCTCCAGGGCGCGCTGGACCGGGGTGCGGTGGATGCTCGCGGCCAGGGTCAGGCTCGCGCCGCCGATCCCCAGGACATGTTCGGGATGCAGCGGGCCTTGCAGCTGCGCGGCGGGGAGGTCGCTGGCCACCCAGAGATCGACCAGGACCTGTTCCTGCTCTGCCTGGTAGGGCCGCAGGTCCACGCTGGGACGGTACCGCTCGGCGTCGTCCGCTCCTGGCGTGCCGTGGGCTTCTGCCGTCGGGCGCTCCGCTGCCGCCGGGTGCACCAGATTGAGCCGGCGCAGACCCTCGACGCCGAGGCGCGGCAGCGCGGCCTGCAGCTGTCCGGCCGGGATGTCGAGTCCGAGCAGCCAGAGTCCGGCGAGCACGGCGCAGGGATCGGGAGTCCCGTCGGTGGAGAGCAGCTCGGCGATGCGCAGCATGCCCGGGACCAGCTGATCGCGCTCCATGGCGGCCAGCGCGTCGGCACCGAGCAGCTGCGCCACCCGCTCGTTGGTGAACTCCGCGGCGAGCAGGTCCTGGCGCAGCGCGGCCACGAGTTCTCGGTCGGCGGCGGGGGCGGGCAGCTCGACGGGGTTCATCCGCGGCGCACCTTTCCCAGCGCGCCGGCATTGGGATCGGCGGGATCCTGCTCCAACCGGGCGCGGCAGTTCTCACACCGGGTTGTCTCGGGGATGTGGCGGTGGTCCTCGCAGTAGAGCTGCAGCGTGGAGCATCCCCGATCCATACAGTTATAGAAGGTGCTCGTGGGGCTCGCGCAGCAGGTGCACTCCCCGATGGTCTTCGCCTCCGGGGAGAAGCGGGTGTTCATCCGGGAGTCGAACACGTAGAGCTCACCCTCCCAGAGGCCCTCGTCGCCGAAGGTCTCTCCGTAGCGGACGATTCCGCCGTCGATCTGATAGACCTCTTCGAAGCCGCGCCGGCGCATCAGCGCCGAGAGCACCTCGCAGCGGATCCCGCCGGTGCAGTAGGTGACCACCGGCTGGTCCTTGAGATGGTCGTATCTGCCGGAGTCCAGCTCGGCGATGAAGTCCCGGGTGGTCTCGGTCTCGGGCACCACCGCGTTCTTGAACTTTCCGATCTGCGCCTCCATGGCGTTGCGGCCGTCGAAGAACGCCACCTCCACACCCTGGGCCCGCTTCGCCTCGACCAGCTCGTGGACCTGCTGCGGCTGCAGGTGCTCGCCGCCGCCGACGACGCCATGCTCATCGACCTCGATCTCCTCGGGCACCCCGAAGGCCACGAGCTCGGGGCGGACCTTGACCGAGAGCCGGGGAAAGTCCTCCGCCGCGCCGTCGGACCATTTGAAGGCCATCTCGCGGAACGGGGCGTAGGCCCGGGTCTGCTTCACATACTGCTTGACCGCCTTGAGCTCGCCGCCCACGGTGCCGTTGATCCCCTGCGGGGAGATCAGGATCCGGCCCTTGAGGCCGAGCTCCCGGCAGAGCGTGTGCTGCCAGAGCTTCACCGCCTCGGGATCCGAGAGGGGGGTGAAGGCGTAATAGAGGACGATCCGGGACATGCTCACCTCTCAAGGGTAGTTCTGAACAACATCTTTATGAACTCGTTGTCCCGTCCTCTCACGGTGCGCTGCTTTTTCTTTGTATGGTCGGACTATGACTTCTGAGCTGAGCGATGACCTTGTACGCCACTGGGTAACCGGATGGGCGCGAACTCATGACTACGACGTCCAGCACGAAGGCAACGTCCACTCAGCTCTGCGCTCCGGAGATTCCGATGAGTGGGAGTACGTGCTGTACTCCCCGCAGGAGACCGATCTGCGCAAGATCGCCTCTGCCGTCGCGAAGGACTCCGCCCGACTGTTGACCGTGATCGCGGAGCCCGGCGCCGAGTCGCTGAGCCATGGCACGGTCGACGGGCTGCAGCTCATCAGCGATGAGGAGAAGCTCATGGTGGTGGACATGGACACTCAGGACGTCGAGGATCCGATCACCCCGGAGGGCTACACCACCACGCGCGAGGACCACGACGGCTGGACCCGCTTCACGGTGCGTGACGGCGAGAAGATCGCCGCCCGCGGCCGGGTCGCGACCGTGGGCCACTACGCGATCCTGGACCGGATCTACACCAACAACGACTACCGCCGACAGGGGCTGGGCACCTATGTGACCCGCGCGCTGATCGCGATCGCCCACGAGCACGACGTCGAAGAGGGCCTGCTCGTGGCCACCGGCGACGGTCGAGAGCTCTACGAGTTCCTGGGCTGGACGCTGCTCGGCGACGTCCATGTCTATGGGGCGACCTCCGGCGGACGACTGCGTCCCAGCCACTCCCAGTTCGACGACCTCAACGGCTAGGACAGGCACCGCTCCTGCGGTATGATCGGCGAATCGCTGCATTAAGTTCAATTGTTCACATGATCGTGAAGGTTGATGCAGCTTCACACTGCCGCTGAAGGAGCACCCATGGCCACCAACCCGCTGACCGATCGCCTCGATGCTGGACCTGTCATCTGCGCCGAAGGGTTCCTCTTCGAGCTCGAACGGCGCGGCTACCTCACCGCGGGAGAGTTCGTCCCCGAGGTGGCGCTGGAGGACCCCGAGGCGCTGCGCGCCCTGCACCGGGACTTCCAGCGCGCCGGCTCCGACATCGTCGAGGCGTTCACCTATAACGGGCACCGCGAGAAGATGCGGGTCATCGGCAAGGAGGATCTGCTCGAGCCGCTGAACCGCTCGGCTCTGCAGATCGCCCGTGAGGTCGCCGACGCACGCCCCGGGGATCTGATGGCCGGCAACATCTCCAACACCAACATCTGGGACCCGACCGACGCCCAGCGCCAGAACGAGGTGCGCTCAATGTTCGAGGAGATGGTCGACTGGGCGGTGCAGGAGGGCGCAGACCTGATCATCGGTGAGACGTTCTACTACGCCGGCGAGGCGCTCGCGGCCCTCGAGGCGGCACGGTCCTCCGGACTCCCGGTGGTGCTCACCCTGGCCCCGATGGCCTTCGAAGAGATGGCCGACGGACTCGGCGTGGTCGAGACCTGCCAGCGCCTGGAGCAGGCCGGAGCCGACGTCGTCGGGCTCAACTGCTTCCGCGGGCCGGACACGATGATGCCGTGGCTGCGTCAGATCCGGGAGGCCGTCTCCTGCCACGTCGCCGCGCTGCCCGTGCCCTACCGCACCACGCAGAGCGAACCGACCTTCTTCAACCTCTCCGATGTGCGCGCCAGCGTGCCCTCCCCGCACGGCCGGACCTTTCCCACCGCGCTGGATCCGCTGTTCACCAATCGCTATGAGATCGGCGCGTTCGCCAAGGAGGCCTACGACCTGGGGATCAACTACCTGGGCGTCTGCTGCGGCGCCTCACCGATGCACATCCGTGAGACCTCCGAAGCCGTGGGCCGCAGCACCGAAGCCAGCCGCTACTCCGAACGTATGGAGAACCATTTCATGTACGGCTCTCATGACCGGCTGCCCGAACACATCCGGTCCCTGGGCGATCGGGCCTGAGCGCCACCAGAACCTGACGTAGCCTGAGGGGGATGCGTGACCAGGACCCCTTTGAGCTGCTGCGCCGTGCGGGTCTGACGGCTGAGATCGGCGACGCCGGTCCGCTGCGCCACGTCCGGACCCTGCCGGCGCGACAGGCGCACACCGCCGACTGGCCCGACTGGGTTCCCACCGAGCTGCGCGCGGGCTACCGCCAGCTGGGCGTCTCCGGGCTCTACACCCACCAGGTGAGCGCCGCGGAGGCGCTGCATGCCGGGCGCCACACGATCCTGGCCACCGGCACGGCGTCGGGCAAGTCCCTGGGCACCCAGCTGCCCGGCCTCGCCGAGATCTGCGGGGGCCCGCGCGGGGAGCTGCCGGGGTCAGCGGCCGGCGGCGCTGGCGGGTTCGGCGGCCCTGGCGGGTCTGGAGAAGCCGGGGACGCCGCGGCTCCGCGCGTGTCCGGCTCGGCCTTCGGAAGCGTCGGCCCTCCGTCCAGCGTGGGCACCACCATGCTCTACCTCTCCCCCACCAAGGCGCTGGCGGCCGACCAGCTGGACGCGCTGACCCAGCTCGCCGAGGCCACGGGGCCTGCCGGGACCCAGGGCGGCATCCGTCCGGCCGCCTATGACGGGGACACCGATCCGGCCGAGCGCCGCTGGATCCGCCAGCACGCCAATGTGGTGCTGACCAATCCCGACATGCTCAACGTCGGGATCCTGCCCAACCACCGGGCCTGGGCCCGGTTCTTCGCGCGGCTGCGCTATGTGATCATCGACGAGGCGCACAGCTGCCGCGGGATCTTCGGCTCCCACATCGCGCTGCTGCTGCGCCGGCTGCGGCGGATCTGCGCGCACTACGGGGCCCACCCCGTCTTCACCGGAGCCTCGGCCACCAGCGGTGACCCGGCGACGTCGTTCTCCCGGCTCATCGGCCACCCGGACGCCGCGGTCCAGGCCATCACCGAGGACGCCTCCCCGCACGGAGCGGTGGACGTCTACCTCTGGGAAGCCTCCTACTCCGCGCTGACCGGGGACAACGCGGCGCCGCTGAAACGCAGCCTCACCGTGGAGGCCGCCGACATCCTCACCGACCTGGTGGTCGCCGGACACCGGACGCTGGCGTTCATCAGATCCCGCCGCGGAGCCGAGACCATCGCGCAGATCGCCGCCGATTCGCTCGCCGAGGTGGACCGCGACCTGCGCGGACGGGTGGCCGCCTACCGCTCCGGGTATCTCAAGGAGGAGCGTCGCGAGCTCGAGGACGCGCTGCGCGAGGGCCGGCTGCTCGGCGTCGCGTCCACGCCTGCCCTGGAGCTGGGCATCGACATCTCGGGCCTGGACGCGGTGATCATCGCCGGCTGGCCCGGCACCCGCGCCTCGTTCTTCCAGCAGCTGGGCCGCGCCGGACGTTCCGGCCAGCGCGGAGCCGCCTTCTTCATCGCCGGGGACGACCCGTTGGACTCGTATCTGCTGGACCACCCCGAGGCGATCTTCGACACCGCGGTCGAGGATGCGGTCACCGATCCCACCAACCCGCATGTCGCCGCGCCGCATATCCTCGCCGCGGCCCAGGAGCTGCCGCTGACCACCTCTGACCTGGGGCTCTTCGAGGCCTGGCTGATCGAGTCGCTCACCGAGCAGGGGCATCTGCGGCGCCGGCCACGCGGCTGGTTCTTCGCCCACGACGACGTCTCCGCCGCCGCCTGGGTGAAGCTGCGCTCCGACGGGGGCGGTCCCTACACGATCGTGAACTCTGAAGACGGCACCGTGATCGGCGACATGGGCTCCGCCCAGGCCCAGCCGCAGGCGCATCCGGGGGCCGTCTATGTCCATCAGGGGCGCAGCTACATCGTGGAGGAGCTGGACCGTCAGAACAGCGCGGTGCTGGTCTTCCCGGCGAGCCCGCCCTATTACACCCAGGCCCGGGAGACCACCTCGATCGAGGTGCTGCAGGTCGAGGAGGCCGCCGACTGGGGTCGCTACCGGCTGCACTCCGGCATGGTCGAGGTCACCAGCACCGTGGTCGGCTTCCAGCGCAAGGCGCTGGGCTCCTCGGAGGTGCTCTCCGACGAGCCGCTGGACCTGCCGCCCTCCTCGTTGCGCACCCAGGCGATGTGGATCACCGCCCCGGAGACCGCGCTCGCGGACGCCGGGGTGATCCCGGAGCACGTGCCGGGGGCGCTTCATGCCGCCGAGCATGCCATGATCGGGCTGCTGCCGCTGCTGACCTCCGGGGACCGCTGGGACATCGGCGGAGTCTCCACCGCGCTGCATCGGGACACGGAGCTGCCCACGATCTTCGTCTACGACGGCCACCCCGGTGGCGCCGGATTCGCGCGACGCGGCTTCGAGCTGGCCGCCGAATGGATCAGCGCCACCGCCGAGACCATCGCGGGCTGCGACTGCGCCACCGGGTGCCCCTCCTGCGTGCAGTCGCCGAAATGCGGCAATAAGAACAACCCGCTGGAGAAGCAGCCGGCGCTGAACCTGCTGCGCGCGATCCTGGCCTCCCGGCCCGAGGAATCCGCCCCCGGCTCGGGCTCGGGGTCAGCTCCGTGGCCTGCTCGAGAGTCTGCTCCGGGGTCCGCGCCGGGCTCCCCGGGGGCCCAGCACTGAACACACCCGAGTCCGTGACGCAATATGAATGCGCGCTGTGCGGGGCTTGAACGTGAGCTACGATTGAACCTGCTTCAAGAGAAGTGACCTGGAGATCCGCCGTCGGCGGTGATCCGACGATCCGTTCACGGTCACTCACCAACCCCATGTTCAAGGGTGGTCCCGGATCACGAAGCGGCTTGTTCTCACCATCGGTGGAGCCCGGGAGGCTCAGCCGTGGTGCTGACTGGGACAGGCAAGAGCAGCGTCGAAAGGACACCACCACACCCGCACTCATCGGTGCACCCTCTGTTCGCGCGTGAACATTCGCGAGCTCCCCAGGCACATCTCCCTGGGCACCCCTGTCATCTTTTCGGGCAAAGATCTGCCCGCACACAGCATAAGGATCACTCATGACTCATCAGCAGACCTCATCCGGGCCCACCGCCGACCGCCCTCAGCGCGGGCTGAGCATCCTGGCCGTCAGCGCCACCCTCGCCCTGGCGCTGAGCAGCTGCAGCGCCTTCGACCGCGGCGGCGACGAGACCGAGGCCGCCCCGGACGATCAGCAGGAGTTCACCATCGGCGTCGTCGGCGCCAACGAGAGCCACCGCGAGGTCGAGCGGATCGCCGAGGAGGAGCTCGGCTACGAGATCGAACTCGTCGAGTTCACCGAATACACCCAGCCGAACCCGGCGTTGACCAGCGGTGACATCGACGCCAACTGGTTCCAGCACATCGCGTACCTGGCGGACTACAACGTCAGCTCCGGCGAGGACCTGCAGCCCATCGGCTCCACCGCGGCGGTGCCGCTGACCCTGTACTCCAACGAGTACACCGATGTCAGCGAGTTCACGGAAGGGGACACCATCGCGATCCCCAATGACGCGGTGAACCAGGGGCGCGCCATCAACACCCTTGTGGCCGCCGGTCTGCTGGAGCTCTCGGAGGAGACCCGCCAGCCCGAGCCGCGCCACATCGACGAGGAGGCCTCCACCGTGACGGTTCAGCCGGTCGCCGCGCAGCAGACGGTCAACGCGCTGGAGTCGGTGGAGGGCTCGATCATCAACAACAACTTCGCCCAGGACGCCGAGCTCGACCCCGAGGGCGACGGCATCTTCGCCGATGACCCGACCGACGCCGCGGCGTTCCCCTACATCAACGCCTTCGTCGCCCGCGCCGAGGACAGCGACAACGAGGCGCTGCGCGAGATCGCCGCGGTCTACCACGATGAGCGGGTGCTTGAGATCGATGCGGAGCTCTCCGCCGACACCTCGGTCCCCGCCTCGGAGGTCACCGCCGAGCAGCTCCAGGAAGCCCTGGTGGACTACGAGGATTCGCTGCGCAGCGCCGAGGGCGAGTCCGGCGCTGAGGGTGACGATGAGGAAGCGGACGACGACGCGTGAGCACAGCTCCGCTCATCGAGTTCAACAATGTCTCCCGCACCTTCGGGACGGGAGACAAGAAGGTCACCGCGGTCGACGACGTGAGCCTGCGCGTCGACCGCGGTGAGGTCTATGGCGTCATCGGGTTCTCCGGGGCCGGGAAGTCCACACTGATCAGGCTGATCAACGGGCTCGAACGCCCCACCGCGGGGTCGGTCCACGTGCTGGGCCAGGAGATCTCCGCCATGCGTGAGGGGCAGCTGACCAAGGTCCGCTCCCGGATCGGCATGGTCTTCCAACAGTTCAACCTGTTCCACTCCCGGAACGTGGCAGGCAATGTCGCGTATCCGCTGAAGGTGGCCGGGTGGAAGAAGCCCGAGCGCGAGGCCCGGGTGGAGGAGCTGCTGGACTTCGTGGGGCTGGCCGACAAGGCCACCCAGTACCCGGAGCAGCTCTCCGGCGGGCAGAAACAGCGCGTCGGGATCGCCCGTGCGCTCGCTGCCAAGCCGGACATCCTCCTGGCCGATGAGTCCACCTCCGCGCTGGACCCCAACACCACCGGCGAGGTCCTGCGACTGCTGCGCCGCGCGAACGAGGAGCTCGGCATCACCATCGTGGCGATCACGCACGAGATGGAGGTCATCCGTTCCATCGCGGACCGGGTGGCCGTGATGGACCAGGGACGGATCGTGGAGTCCGGGCTGGTCTATGACGTCTTCTCCAGCCCGCGCGAGTCCAAGGACGCCAGCTTCGTCGGCGCGGCCTTGAAGAACCGCCCGACGTCGGAGGATGTGCGGCGGATCCGCGGGCACGCCACCGGTCGGCTCGTGGTGGTCTCGCTGCAGAACGCCGGAGCCGTCAGCGCCGTGCTGGGCCAGGCGGTCTCGCACGGTGTGTCCTTCGAGATCGTGCACGGCGGCATGAACACGACCAAGAACGCGTCCTATGGGCTGCTGACCCTCGCCCTGGAAGGCGAGGTCAGCGCGGTGGAGGCCTTCGTCGCGGCGCTGAACTCCGCCGGAGAGGTCCAGGAGGTGCACGAATGATCGACACATACCGAGCTCTGGACTGGAGCTACTACGGGCCCGAGCTGCTCTCGGCCATCGCCGACACCATCTACATGGTCGCGTGGGCCTTCCTCCTCGGCGGGTTCATCGGTCTCGCCATCGGGCTCACGCTCTACACCACGCGGGACGGCGGGCTGCTCTCGAACAAGGCCGCCTATATGGCGATGAACTTCGTCGTGAACCTGATCCGACCGATCCCGTTCGTGATCCTGATCGCCGCGCTGCAGCCTGTGACCATCTACGTGATCGGTTCCGGGATCGGCAACGATGCGGTGATTTTCGTGATGATCTGGGCCTCCACCTTCGCGATCGCCCGGATCGTGGAGCAGAACCTGGTCTCGATCGACCCCGGGGTGATCGAGGCAGCCCGCGCCATGGGCGCATCCCGGCTGCGCATCATTCTCACGGTGCTGCTGCCGGAGGCGCTGGGCCCGCTGATCCTGGGGTATACCTTTGTGATCATCGCGCTCACCGACATGTCGGCGCTGGCGGGCATCATCGGCGGCGGCGGCATCGGCAACTTCGCCATCGTCGAGGGCTACAACCGGTTCAATCCGGAAGTGACCTGGCTGGCGGTGATCGTGGTGATCATCTTCGTCCAGTCGCTGCAGCTGGTGGGCAACTGGGCGGCGCGCAAGGTGATGCGGCGCTGACCGGCCTGTTCGGCGGCACGCCGTGCCGCCGTCGTCGTTCCTGATCTCTGCTCACCTATCTCTGCTCTCTGTCCATGCACCACGGAAGGATTCATCCATGACTCTGCGTTCCATCACCTTGGGAACCGGCCAGCATCAGCTCGAGACATCGGCGCTGGGTTATGGCGCGATGTCACTGGCCGGCGCCTATGGGGCCATCAGCGAGGCGGATTCGCTGGAGCTGCTGGACCACGTGGCCCGGCGCGAGGTCACCTTCCTGGACACCGCGAACATCTACGGCGACGGCGAGAGCGAGCGGGTGCTGGGGACCTTCCTGAAGCACCGACGCGAGGAGTTCGTGCTGGCGACCAAGGTGGGCATCGAGAAGGGCGCCGGGGTCGGCAAGCGCCGGGCCCGAGGCGACGCGGCGTACATCAAGGACCAGATCGATCAGAGTCTGCGCCGGCTGGGCACCGATCACGTGGACCTCTACTACCTGCACCGGGTGGACCCTGAGACCCCGATCGAGGAGAGCGTCGGGGCCCTGGGCGAGCTGGTCACCGCGGGCAAGGTGCGCGCCATCGGACTCTCGGAGGCCACCGGGGACGAGATCGCCCGCGGCCACGCGGTGCACCCGATCACGGCGGTGCAGAGCGAATGGAGCATCTTCGCCCGGGACGTGGAAGCCCATGTGCTCCCGACCTGTGCCCGGCTGGGGATCGGCTTCGTGCCGTACTCGCCGGTGGGCCGAGGACTGCTCACCGATTCCTTCGACGCGAAGGCCCTCCCCGCCGAGGACATCCGGCAGAACTTCCCGTGGTTCATGCCGGAGAACCTCCCGCAGAACGCCTCCCTCCTCGAACAGGTGCGCGCTGTCGCGGCGCGGCTGGACCTCCCCACCGCGGGGCTGGCCCTGGCCTGGCTGTATCAGCAGGCCAGCGCCCTGGGCGTGCAGATCTCCCCGATTCCGGGGACGCGCACGGCCGCGCACTGGGACGAGCTGCAGCACGGGGTGGACGTCGCCCTTCCCGGTGAGGCGCTGGCAGAGCTGGACGCGCTCGCCGGTCAGGTCTCCGGTGACCGCAGCTTCGACCCGCGCTGGGTCTCCGGCGGGCGTGAAGGGCTTCTCCCGCGCAGCTGAGCGGGCGGGTGGCGTGCCCTGGGCCCGACGGGACGTGCACCGGGGCGCCCCGGGCCCCAACGGGCATCCATTGTGCGATTCGGCCGCGCTGTAGGGCAGTATGGCCGTAAAGACCTGCACAGATTGCACAATCGATGCTCAGCGGCGATCTTCCGTCGGGCCTGGACGTGGCCGAGCGGCAGGGTTTGCCCCAGCCCCGAGGTTCGCCTGGCCCCATCACGCCTCTCCACAGTGCGGCTCGTCTCGGGGGAATCGACGTCCGAGCGGCCAAGACTGATGAGGACCTGCAGTCAGCAGGCATCATTCGTCACGGAAGGTCGGTCATGGAACGCATCGTCACCGCACGCACCGCCAAGGGGAAGACTCCCACGCACACCACCCCGAAGAAGTCCGAACATCTGGCACAGCAGGTCCATCAGGAGGAGACCGGTCTCGCCACGGCGGAGTACGGCATCGTGATGCTCGCGGCCGTCGGGTTCGCCGGGCTGCTGGTCGCGGTGCTGAGCTCCGGCACCGCACGGGGACTGCTGACCGGCATCGTCGAACGTGCGCTCTCGTTCTGAGCGCGGGTCGATCAGCGCGGAGTTCGCGGTCGCGCTGCCGACGGTGGTGCTCGTGCTGCTGCTGGTGCTCTCGCTCGGTCTCCACGGGGCGGCCCAGGTCACTCTGGAGACGGGGGCTCGGGCGGCGGCGCGGGAGCTGGCCCGCGGAGAGGACCCAGCCTCGGCGGAGGCGGCGGCTCGTCGGGTCGCCGGGGAGGAGGTGTCCTTCCGGCTGAGTCAGGAGCAGGGCTACGTCACCGTGACGCTCCTCCGGCCGGTGCGGGTGCTTGGCTGGGTCGAGGTCGCGATGACCCAGGACGCTGCGGCCACGGCCCGCGTCGAGGAGCTGCCATGAGATCTGCCCCCATGACACCCCGAAAGTCGATCCGGGGCGAACGCGGTTCCGGCACCGTGCTGGCCCTGGGCCTGATCATGACGCTGCTGGTGCTGCTCGCCGCGACTCAGGCCGTGAGCATGGTCGCCGTCTCCTCCGCACAGGCGGCCCGGGGCGCTGATCTGGCCGCCCTCGCCGGCGCCGATGCGGTGCGCGGGATCAGCACCGGAAGCCCGTGCGCCGTGGCGGAGGCGGTGGCCGACCGCAACGACGTGGAGCTCACCAGCTGCACCGTGACCGGCCACGCCGGCACCGACGTGCTGGTGCACACCGCGGTGCCGATCCTGCCCGACCGGCTGATCGACCCCGGCGGCGTCGATCTCTCCGGACTGCTCAGCCGCGGCGCCGCCCGAGCCGGGCCTCCCTCCTCAGACTGACTCAGAGTCGGGCGAGCAGCGCCGCCAGCAGGGCGATCCGTTCCGGGATCGATTCCAGTCGGACCTGCTCGTGATCGGCGTGGGCTCCCGCGCCGTCGGGTCCAAGACCATCGAGGGTTGCCAGGCTGGATCCCAGGAAATTGGTGTCTCCCGCTCCCGCCGCGGGTCGCCCGCCGACGGCGGCAAGTCCCGCGTCAGCGGCGGCCGCCTCCACGGTCGCGAGCAGCGCCTCATCGGCGGCGTCGGCCTGCCAGGCGGGCCGCTGGGACAAGGTGCGGACTTCCAGCTGGGCATCGGAGCGGACGGGGGTGAGCTCGCGGATCGACGCCAGCACCTGATTCTCGACCTCGGGGGCGCGGAACCTCAGTCCCACCTCCACCGACGCCGCTGCGGGCACCACGTTGGTCTTGCCGCCTCCGGCGATGGTGCCAACGTTGCAGAGCACATCCCCCGGAGCGGTCTGCTGGGCTGACCCGATGATCTCGCGCAGGGCCAGGATCTGGTCCACGAGCTCCTCGATCGCGTTGACACCCCCCTCGGGATCCAGGGCAGCGTGCGAGGCCCGGCCGGTGACCTCCAGCCGGAGCCGGGTGCTGCCGAGCCGGCCGACCTTGAGCGCCCCGCCGGGGTGGGGTGACTCGAAGCCCAGAGCGGCGCTGGTCCCCTCGGCGCTGGCGAGCAGCAGCTCCCGCGAGCTCGGCGAGCCGATCTCCTCATCCCCGACCACGATCACGCGCACCGGCGGCCGGGACAGTCCCAGCTCGGTGCTCACGCTCAGCCCCTGGTGCATCATCAGCAGTCCGGACTTCATGTCGAAGATCCCGGGACCGTAGGCGATGCCCTCGTCGACCCGGAACGGCATCGTCTCCAGGGTTCCGGTGGGCCACACCGTGTCCGAGTGACCGATGAAGAGCACCGGCGCGGCATCGCGCTTCGATCCTGCCCCGGGGATGTCCAGCACCAGGTGGGTCCCCCACTCCCCCGCGTGGACAGCGATCTCGGCGTCGTGCTCGGCGAAGAGCTCGCGCACCTGATCGGCGACGGCGGTGACTCCCTCGGCGTCTCCGGTGGGAGACTCGGTCACCACCATCCGTTCCAGAAGTTCAAGGGTGCGGTCATAGCGTTTCCTCGCCAGATCAAGCAGGGCAGTGGGAGAAGAGGTATCCATGGGACTATGATACGCAACGTATGAACATTGACCAGGCTTCGAGAGGACCGCATGACACATCAGGATGCCGTCGCACCCGCTTCCCCCGCCATGCCGGAATCGATCAGCCTGGCTGATGGGGTGGTGGTCCGGGGCCTGACCGAGGTCGCGGAGCTCGAAGCCGCCTCTCGGCTCTACCGCGAGGTCTTCTCGTACAGCGGCGAGGACCAGGGCATCAACCCCCGTCTGCTGAAGAACCTGCTCACCTACGGCGGCACCGTCATCGGCGCGGTCGACGACGCCGGCACCGTCCGCGGCATGGCCTTCGGCTGGACTGCGGTGGAGACCGACGAGGACGATCCGCATATCTACCACTTCTCCCAGGCCGCCGTGGTCGCTGCGGACCTGCAGGGCCAGGGCGTGGGCCGCGCGTTGAAGAACGTCCAGGCCGCGGTCGCCCACCGGCAGGGATCAAGCCGGATGCGCTGGACCTACAATCCGATGATCAGCCGCAACGCGCACTTCAACCTCGATGTGCTCGGCGCGCAGGGCCGTTGGTTCGCCCGCGACGCCCTCGCCGGTCCAGGCACCGACCGCATCACCGTGGAATGGCGACTCGGTGAGGCCGCAGCCCGGCCGCAGGACGTGCACAACGTAACCGGCGAGCAGTTCGAGGCACAGCTGGCGGCGCAGCCGCTCACGGCTCCCGGGCAGATCCACACGGGTGCAGACGCGATCGCGCTCGCGGTCCCCGCCCAGCAGCCCACCGATCCGACCGTCATCGAGCTGCTCCGCACCCGGTTCAGCGAGATCTTCGAGCAGGGGTTCGTGGCGGTCTCCTGCCGCCGTGTGGACGAGGACCTCGCGATCTACCGCTTTATCAGGCCCGCATGAGCAGCGCGAGGCTCCCCGACGAGCGTCCGGACCAACGTATGAGCGGCGACTCTGATGCCGTCGCGCAGGACCAGCGCGGCCTGGACAATCCGGCCGCCCGCTTCGGCGCCAGCATGTCCCCACGCGCCTCGGCCAAGACTCTGCAGGCGCGGCTGATCCGCAAGGAGCGGGAGAATCTCGAGCGGGTCTTCGCCAGCTTCGAGACCGAGGACTCCGTCGCCCGGGCCGCGGCGCTGATCGCCGGCGCCCGACGTCGGTTCATCGTGGGCCACGGCCGGTCCGCGGCCTTCGCACACCTGCTCGACCTGGACCTCTCCCACGGGGTCAGCCAGGTCTCGCTCATCGACGGCCAGAGCACCCGCAGCATCGATGTGCTCACCGACGTGCGCGGCACCGACGTCCTGGTGGCGTTCTCGATGCGCCGCTATCGTCGGGAGACGGCTGAGCTGGTGCACGCCTTCGCCCAGCGCGGCGGCACGGTCGTCGCGGTCACAGACTCGGCCGAGTCCCCGTTGGTGGAGCCGGCCAGCGAAGTCGTCATCGTCCCCACCGACTCCGCCTCGGTCACGGACTCCGCCACCGGCATCGCCGCGGTGATCCACCTGCTCACCGCGCTGACCACCGCAAGTGCCAAGGGAAGCCGCCGTCGGCTGACCGAGAGAGAATCACTGATCCAAGAGATGGGACTGTATATCTGATGCGCGCCACAGAGATCGTGCTCCACGACGTCGAGCTGCCCCTGCGCCACGCCTTCGAGACCAGCTCGCACCGGAAGTCCTCGCTGCGCCACCTGCTGGTGGAGATGATCGCCGAGGACGGGACCACCGGATGGGGCGAGATCGCCTCCCCCGCGGGCCCCTTCTACGCCCCCGAGACGACGACGACGGCCTGGCAGACGGCCGTCGAGCACCTGATCCCCGCCGTCCTCGGCGCCGAGTGGGACCACCCCGACGAGATCGCGGGACTCTACGCCAAGGTGCGCGGGAACTACTTCGCCAAGGCCGGGATTGAGATGGCCGCATGGACCCTGTGGACCCAGGCTCAGTCGGTTCCGCTGGCACGGGCCCTCGGCGGGGACCGCGACTCGGTCATCGCCGGAGTCTCGCTGGGCATCGAGCCCAGCATCGACGCGCTGCTCACCGAGGTGACCCGTCACGTGGAGTCCGGCTATCCCCGGGTGAAGCTTAAGATCGCGCCGGGATGGGATGTGGAGCCGGTGCGCGCGGTGCGTGAGGCCTTCCCTGATCTCGATGTCCATGTCGACGCCAACGGCGCCTACCCGGGCTCCACCGAACCTGGGGGTGAGGCGGCCTTCGAGGTGCTGCGCGCCCTGGATCCGTTCCGGCTGACCATGATCGAGCAGCCCTTCGCTCCGAAGAACTTCCTGGACCACGCGCGCCTCACCGCGGCGCTGACGACCCCGGTCTGCCTGGACGAGTCGGTGGAGACCCTCGATGATCTGCGCACCGCGCTGGCCCTGAAGGCTGGCAACGTGCTCAACATCAAGGTCTCCCGGATGGGTGGGCTCAGCGCAGCCCGTGATGCCCACGCGATCGCGTCGGCCGCCGGTTGGCCGGTCTGGTGTGGAGGCATGCACGAATTCGGCGTCGGTCGGCTGGCGAACGTTGCCCTCTCCTCACTGCCGGGCTTCACGCTGCCCTCGGACGTGTCCGCCTCCGGGAAGTACTACGCCGAAGACATCATCGATCCGCCGGTCACCGCCGAGCAGGGCGTGGTGCAGGTCCCGACCACCCCCGGGCTGGGCCACGGGGTGCGCGCGGAGGTCATCGCCGCCCACGCGACCCGGCGGCAGCGCTTCCAGGCCTGAACCCCCGTCCGGGGCGCAGTATCCTGGCATGACCTGACATCGAGCAGCGTTCGAGAAGTCTCACCGGCTGAGAGGCAGCGATCACCATGGTCACCGCATTCGTGATGATGAAGACCGATCCGCACCGGATCCCCGAGTCCGCGCAGGACATCGCCAATATCGATGAAGTCCAGGCCGTCTATTCGGTCACCGGGAAATGGGATCTGGTGGCGATGGTGAAGACTCCGAATCTGGAGGATCTCAGCGACCTGGTCCCGGCGAAGATCTCCAAGGTGGCCACGGTGCATGACACCGAGACCATGGTCGCGTTCCGGACCTATTCGGACCAGGAGCTCGAAGCCAGCTTCAGCCTCGGCGGAGAGTAGCCTCAGTGTTCTCGGCGCTCCAGTGTTGTCGACGCCTCATTGCTGCGGCGCCTGGGTGATCCTGCGCCTCAGTTGCCCGAGGCCCGCTTAGCCTCAGGTCGGCTCACGCCATGCCCGGTGCTGGATTCTCCACCGAACCGCCGCCTCGGGCGGTGACATGGGCGTCGTCGTCGGTTTCGGTCTTCTCTGAAGACCCATCCCCGCGTCCGCGATGCACCAGCTGCAGCACCACTGCCACGGCGAGGCCCACCATGCCGCCGACGGAGATCATCAGATCCGGATAGATCAGCATGAGGCCACCGACGATCAGCAGCGTCCGCTCGACCACGTTGGCACGCAGCAGCAGATACCCGGCAAGACCCGCGGCCAGCGCGATCATCCCCACGATCACGGTGACCAGGGCGATCGTGAGCTCGTCCCACGTGCCTTGGAGCAGCAGCGCCGGCTCCAGGATGAAGGCGTACGGGATCAGGAAGCCGGCAAGCGCGATCTTCACCGCCGCGACGCCGGCAGCCATCGGGTTGGCCCCGGCGATGCCGGCACCCGCGTAGGCCGCGAGACAGACCGGCGGCGTGATGTCCGCGAGGATGCCGAAGAAGAACACGAACATGTGCGCCGCGATCAGCGGAACGTCGAAGTTGTTGTACAAGATCGGCGCCGCAACTGAGGCGGTGACCACGTAATTCGCAGTGGTCGGCAGGCCCATGCCCAGGATGATGCAGGCGATCATCACGAAGAAGAGCACCAGCAGGAAGCTGCCGCCGGCGAGGTTCACCAGCCCGCGGCCGAGCTGACCGCCCAGACCGGTGGCCGTCACGGTGCCCGCGACGATGCCGGCTGTGGCGCAGGCCGCGATCACCGGCAGCGCGGTGCGTGCCGCGGCGATGAAGAGCTCCACAAATCCGCGCACGTTGAGCCGTGTCGAGGACCGGAAGAAGCTCAGGACCACCGCCGTCGCAATGCCTAGCAGCGCCGCACGGGTGGGCGTCAGGCCAGCGATCAGCGTGCCGATGATCACGACCAGCGGCAGCAAGAGATCGGCGCGGGTGACCAGCGATCGGATGCTGGGCAGGTCCTCGACCGGAAGCCCCTTGATCTCCCGACGCTTCGCCTCGAAGTGCACCGAGAGGAAGGCGCCCAGGAAATAGAGCACCGCAGGGATGATGGCGATGACGATCAGATCGTTGTACTCCAGGTCCGGCACGTTCTGCGCCATGATGAACGCCGCGGCACCCATGATCGGGGGCATCAGCTGTCCACCGGTGGAGGCAGTGGCCTCGGTGGCGGCGGCGAAGTGTGGCTTGAACCCGGCCTTCTTCATGATCGGGATCGTGAAGGAGCCGGAAGCCACCGTGTTGGCCACCGAGGAGCCAGAGACCATGCCCTGCAGCCCCGAGGCGGCGACGGCGGCCTTGGCCGGCCCGCCGGTGTACTTGCCGGCGGCGCGGAAGGCGAGGTCGTTGAAGAACTGGCCGATGTTGGTGCGAAGCAGGACCACGGCGAAGAGCAGGAAGAGGAAGATGAAGTTCGCCGAGACCTGCAGCGGCGTGCCGAAGATCGACCTGGTGGAGAGGAAGGTCTCCGTCGCGAAGGCGTCCCAGGAGCGTCCGCGGTGCGGGAAGATCGGGCTCATATTGCCGAAGACCGCGTAGGCGATGGCGCAGCCAGCGATGATCACGATCGGCAGACCGACACAGCGGCGCGTGGCTTCGAGGACCAGCAGAGTGCCGGCCACTGCGACGGCGTAGTCCAGCGCGCTGAAGCCGAGGATCTGCACGGCGTTGCCGACCAGGTACTCGTAGCGGAACACGATGTAGAGGTTGACCGCCATACCTGCTGCCGCGAGCACGGCGTCGTACCAGGGGACGCCGCGGCCGCGACCGACCAGGACGTCCTTCCAGAGCACTCCCGTGGGCTTGAGGTCGAGCAGCTTCTTGCTCGCCGGGTAGAGCAGGAAGACCAGGGAGGTGGCGCCTGCGAGATGCAGGGCGCCGTGGATCCAGCCGGTGAAGGGTCGCTCGAGCGCGTAGTACAGGTGGTAGAGCGTGAAGGCCACGGACAGGCCGCCCACGATCCATGTCCACCAGCCCAGGTCCGTCCGGAAGCGGCTCGAGGTGTCGTGCTGCCGAAGGATCTCGGCTGCTCGTTCCTCAGCACCGACCCCCGGCTCCTGCTGGTCAGCGGGAGCCGGGGAGCGATTCTCAGCAGTGCTGCGTGTCACGGCAGGTCAATGCCCTGCTCGTCGAAGTAGCGCTCAGCGCCGGGGTGCAGCGGGATGTCCCCGATGCCCGTCAGAGCGTTCTCCTCGGTGATGTTCTCGCCGATCTCGAGCGTGACGTCGCCGGCGTTCTCCAGGGTGGCGGCCGTGATCTCGTAGCCGAGGTCCTCGCTGACCTGAGTGGTGGAGGCGACCAGTGCGGCGAACACCGAGACCGTGGTGACGTCCTCATCGAGGAAGTCGTAGGCGTCGGCGGCGATGTCGTAGGACTCGGCACCGGACTCGCCCGAGATGGTCTCGGTCATGTCGTCTTCGATGCCCAGCAGCGCAACATCGGTGGAGGCCGCCAGCTGGGTCAGCCCTGCCACCGGGACGCCGACGACGAAGATCGACGCGTCGATCTGTCCGTCGGCGAGCATGTCCGTCGAGGTGCCGAAGTCGGCGACCTCGGCGGTGTAGTCGCCCTCTTCGATCCCGTGCGCGGAGAGGATCGCGTCGGAGATCGCGCGGGTGCCCGAGCCGACGTCGCCCACGGCGATGGTCTGTCCTTCGAGATCCTCGATGGACTCGATCCCGGAGTCTTCGCGGACGATGATGTGCGCGGCCTCGGGGTAGAGGTTGGCGATCCAGCCGAAGTTGTCCAGGGCCACGCCGTCGAGGTCCTCGATCTCGCCATTGACGCCCATGACGGCCGTGTCGTTCTGCGTCAGGCCGAGCTGCATCTCTTCCTGGAAGATGCCGCCCAGGTTGTCCGCGGAGCCGCCGGTCTCGATCGCTGTGACCGAGACGTCTTCGATGTTCTCCTCGAAGATGGTGGCCAGTTCGTCGCCGAGCGGGAAGTAGGTGCCGGCGACGCCGCCGGTGCCGAAGGTCAGCTCATTGGTGAAGCTGTCCTCGTCTCCGGTCTGGACCTCTTCGTCTCCACCCTCTTCGCCTCCGCCGCAGGCGGACAGGGCAAGGGCGGCTGCAGCGGTGACTGCAATTGTTGTGCGACGCATTTTCATGAGTCTTCTCCTCAGTCGAGTGATTCAAGGTGCAGTGATCTATGTTCTGGTTCTATACACGGTGCGATGTGTAGTCAGCCACTTTACCGTGGCGCAGGACACTTTGCTGGCCTCACGGATACCCTCTCTAGACTGGCGTATACGGATGAGCACGGTGTTTCGTGTTTTCCGCAGGACGGAACCGGGAGCTGCGGACGACAGGGAAACGGAGGTGGCACGGTGACGATCTACATCGACCCACCCAGCTGGCCTGCCCATGGCACGGTGTTCTCCCACCTGATCTCGGACCACTCGCTCGAGGAGCTGCATCAGATCGCCGGCGCCGCCGGGGTCAGCCGTCGCGCCTTCGACCGGGATCACTACGACGTCCCAGCCCACCTGTTCGAAGACCTCACCGTGCTGGGAGCGGTGCCGGTCTCCGGTGGTGAGCTGACTCGGATCCTGCTCGGCTGCGGGCTGCGGATCCCCGCGGCGCAGCGCCCGGAGAAGCTTCGCCGCAATCTCCAGCGCGCCTGGGCGCGACTGGGCGCGCAGTGGAGCGCCGCCGAGCACGGCAGCGCGGCCGACGACGCCCTGCTGTCCTCCTGGCTCGCCCCGGACGGGGCGTGGCTGACGCTGGGTGAGGAGCTGCTCACCCGATGGTCCGAGCCGCACCGGAACTATCACGCGCCGACCCACCTCAGCGCGGTGCTGCGCGGAGTGGGCACGTTGACGCGAGCAGGTGAGCTGGAACCGGAGCATCGTCCGGTGGTCACCCTGGCGGCGTGGTTCCACGACGCCGTCTACGCCGGAGTCGTCGGAGCCGATGAGGAGGAGTCAGCGACGCTGGCAGAGGCCCGATTGGCGCCGCTGCTCCCCGGGCCCGTGGTGGAGGAGACGGCCCGGCTGGTCCGACTCACCACGCATCACGATCCCGACCCTGCTGATCGCAGGGGTGCCGTCCTGGTGGACGCTGACCTCGAGGTGCTCGCCCGGACTCCGGAGAGCTATGCCCAATACACGGCAGCGGTGCGCGCGGACTACCGCCATGTGGCCGAAGAGGACTTCCTGCGCGGCCGGGCGCAGGTGCTGGAGCGGCTACTCGACACGCCGTCGCTGTTCCACACCGCCACGGGGGTCCAGCGTTGGGAGCCCCAGGCTCGGGTCAATCTGGCCCGTGAGCTTGAGCAGCTCAGTCGCCGCTGAGGCGCTCTTCGAGCCTGGTCACCTTCTCGGTGAGCTGCCCGGTGAATCCCGGTCGGATATCGGCCTTGACCACCAGGCTGACCCGCGGACTGACCGCCGCCACCGCCTCCGTGGCGCGTCTGATGACGTCGAAGACCTCGTCCCAGTCGCCTTCGATCGTGGTGAACATCGAGGTCGTCTCATGGGGAAGCCCTGACTCCCGCACCACGCGGACGGCTTCGGCCACGGCTGCGCTGAGCGAACCATCGGTGGTGTCTGCGGCGACGGGCGCGACGGAGAAGGCTGCCAACATGCGTCACAGATTACGCCAGTTCCTGCACCAGTCCCAGCACCACCGGAATCACACCCAGCAGGATGAAGCCCGGCAGGAAGCAGAGCCCCAGCGGCAGCACCATCTGCACCGACAGCCTGGCGGCCTGTTCTTCTACTGCTGCGCGGCGACGCCGACGCGCCTGGACCGCAGTCAGTTCCAGCAGCTCCACGGTGGGCGCGCCGGTGGCATGGGCGAATGCCAGCTCTTCGCCGAATTCGCGCAGCTGGGACTGGGCATCCACGCAGGACCAGGCGTCCTTCCATGGCTGCCCGGTCACGAGCCCGCGGTGCACCCGGCCCAGTGGGGCGCACCCTGGAACGTCCTCGGAGAGTCGCAGCACGGCGGGCTCGATGCCCACTCCGGCCCGCAGCATCGCCGCCGTGAGGTCCAGCAGGGTCGCGGCATCGGGCCGGTGCTGCGGGACCGTCCGCTGGGCACGCGGGCGGAGTGAGCTGGCCCGCCGCGGGAGCCTCGGCCGGGCGACGCGCGGCGCCGATGTGCGGGGTTCCCCGTCGTACGGTCCGAACGCGCGCGGCCGACTCTGCGGCGGCGGAGCAGGCAGGACCGACAGCATCAGCGCGAGGATCCCGGTCAGCAGGGCGCAGGCAAGGGCTGGGAGCACCTGTGCCTCAGCCATGCAGGGCCACTGCGCGGATCAGCCGGGTGCTCCAGCGCCAGCCGAACACCATGCATCCCAGTCCCGCCACCAGGCATCCCCACCCCAGCGGCGAACCGAGCAGCACGGCAAGAGGCTGCGCCCCCATCAGGGCACCCATGGCCAATCCACCGACGGGCAGCGCCGCCAGGATGAGCTGGGTCATGCGCGGGCCGGCGGCTGCGGTGCGGACGGCACCGTCGAGCGCGGCCGAGTCCTCCAGCGAGTCGGCTGCCTTGCGGCAGAGCCGGGAGAGCGGAGCCCCAGTGGACTGCGAGAGTGCGTGGATGCTGATCAGTCGTTGGAGCACCTCGATCAGGACGATGGTGGCGGCGGGGCTGAGCCGGGGCCCGGTGCCCACGCCGGTGCTGGGGTGGGCACCGGTGCGCGGGAGCGTGGCGGCGGGAAGATCGGCACCGGTCCCGTTGCGGGTCGTGGTGATGTCCCTGGAGAAGGGACCGGCCCTGGAGCGGTCTCCCGCGGTGAAGGAAGCGAGGCTGCGTCGGAGCGCGACCACGGCACCGAGGCCGGCCTGCTCTGCGGAGGCCGCCCGTTCACAGATCTGCGCGAGCGGGTGCGAGTCCTCCCGCGAGCGCCAATGGGCGCTCAGGTCAGTCCACGCTTGGGCCTGGGACCGCCCCGACTGCAGCAATGCGGCGTATTGGTGCAGCAGAGACCCGGCATTGCCCCGCAGGTCACCCACGTCACCCCCGGTTCTCGATCTCCAGGTCACCGGCAGCTCGCTGAGCCGCGCCCACCCGAGCTGCGACGCGGTGCGCCGCGGACCGGTGAGCAGTGGTCCCGTGGGCTGGAATTCCGGGCCGCGCCCTGCGATCGGAGTTCCCCGCAGCGGGGGAATGCCGAGAAGCCCTGCGATGAACATGGCGGCGCTGGCGCAGGTCACCAGGAGAAGCTGTGCGAGATCGGTCACCGCAGGCCGATCCGTCGGGTCAGCTCGTCCCAGCCGACCTGGGTCTGCACGTCGGCCCGACTCCCCGGTTCGAGGTCTCCGGCGAGCAGGACCGGCACCATCTGAAGCCTCCGCTCCACGCAGCGGACCAATGAGATGGCCACCGGCATCCGTCGGCCTCGCCGACGCTCCATGTGGATCACCGCGTCCAGGGCGGCTCCGGCCTGCAGCGCCACGGATTCCGGTGGCAGCTCGGCGAGCGCCCCCATCGCGATGAGCCTGGCCGGCACCGCGTGCGGTGAATTGGCGTGGATCGTCCCCACCGCTCCCTGATGTCCCGTGTTCATCGCGGTGAGGAAGTCCTTGAGCTCGCTGCCGCGGCACTCCCCGACGATCAGTCTGTCGGGGCGCATCCGCAGGGTCTCACGGACGAGCTGGCCCATCCCGAGCTGACCGGCTCCCTCCACGTTGCCGCGGCGCTGCTGGAGGTGCAGCACATGGGGATGGTCTGGCCGCAGCTCCGTGGTGTCCTCCACGATGATGATCCGCTCATGGTGCGGGCACTCGGCGAGCATGGACCCCAGCAGGCTGGTCTTCCCGGACCCCGTGGACCCTGAGATCAGGCAGTTCAGCCGGGCCGCCACGATCCCCCGAAGGACGGGGAGCCACACCTCAGGCGCATCCCATTGGAGGGCGAGCTGTTCCAACGTCGCCGCTGAGCCGCGGGAGATGCGCACCGAGATCATCGTCCCCTCCACCGCGACCGGCGGGATCACCGCGTGGATCCGACAGTCACCGATCCGCCCATCGGCGCAGGGCTGGCCCTCATCGAGCCGGCCCCCGGACAGCGCGATCAATCGTCGGGCAAGTCCACGCACCTGCTCCTCCGAGAAGAAGCGGACCTCGGTTCTGACCAGACCATCCCGACCGTCGGTCCACACCTGTCGGCGACCGTCGATGAGCACATCGGTGATGCCGGGCTGCTCGATCAGCGGCTGCAGCGGTCCCAGCCCGACCAGCTCATCCCGCAGCGTCCGGACCAGTTCCGCGGTGGTGCGCGACCCCAGCGCCAGCCCCGAGGCGCGGACCGCTTCGGCGATCCGCGCAGCGGTCACCGGCTCGGCGGAGCTGGTCAGCGACTCCCGCAGCGAGTCGAGCTGCCGGTCACTCATGCCGCACCTGCTCCTGGAGGTCCAGGACCTCCAAGAGTGTCCCGATGAAGGCAGCTCCGCGGCGTGATCGGAGCAGCTCGTAGGCGGCGCCGATCGAATCCTCCCGCCGCAGCCAGCGCTGCTCGGGGATATCTCCGGCCAGTGGGAGATCCGTGGCCGCCGCCAGCTCCAATGGACTCCAGCCGGTGTGCGATGCGCCGTTGGCCACCAGCCTCAACGACACCCCCGACTCGGACTGACTGAACTGGAGGGCCGCTGAGGCTCCCCGCGCGCTGCAGGGCGTGACCAGCAGCAGGTGATCCAGGTGCTCGCGCACCAGCGAGACCGCGTCGACATCGCGCGCGACGTCGATGACCACCGTGTCGAAGACGCGCCGGGCCGAGCGGACCACCGGTTCCAGCATGCGCCGACGCACCTCGGCGCCGGGGGCTCCGCCGAGCACCTGGACTCCGTCGCGAACCGGCAGTGCGGCCGCGAGCTGTGGGGAGGCGAGTTCACCGTCGAGAGCGGCGAGCTGCGCCCATCCGAGCTCGTCACCGGATCCAGGCTCCGCGTCGCCGCGGCGGACCCGCCTGACTCTTCCGTTCCGGGCTCCGGGCTGACCCTCCCACCCGGGCAGCAGCCCCGAGATCCCCGATCCGGGCGCCGGGTCGGCATCGACGAGGAGCACCGAAGCACCTCTCACCGCCTGCTCGGCAGCGAGCAGATACGCCACCGTGCTCGCCCCGACACCACCGAGCACACCGGCCACGGCCAAGACCCGACCCGGGCTACGATCCAGCACCCGCTCTCCCAGATGTCTTGCCAACCAGGCCTCCGCCGCGGGCAGCGGAACCGGCTGCAGCCCAGGATGCTCCGCCGCGAGCCTCCACAGCTGCTGCCCATCACCCTGAGCTGCCGCCGTGTCACCGAGCAGCAGCGTTCCGCGCCCCAGCCGTGGGCTCGGCGGCAGCCGGTCGGCCCCGCACATCAGGACCGCCCACTCCCGCGGCGTCACCGCCTCCCAGGTCGGGCGAGACTCGAGCGCGGCGCCCACGGTGGCGGCGATCAGCGCGACGTCGTCGCGCAGCGCACGATCTTCGGTGATCAGCAGCAGCCGGGGTTCCACGTCCATGCCCCCACCCTGCCGATCTGGGCGGCGGAGGTGCACGGGGGCTGCGGAACTGTGGGGACCGGCTGCGCAGCGCCCCGTTCTTCCCGAGGTGGGGAAAACTCTGGGGAAAACCGTGCGGAGGATTCTCGGAGCCCGAGAGTCCTGCGGAGACGTGTGAAGGACTCTCGCTCAGCTCTGAGCTGTGGCCTCACTCTGTGAAGCAGACGTCCGGTGATCCCGAGGTGAGCTGAACAGCTGCCACGTCGCGGCCGAGAGAACCACCGTCGAGGCGACACCCACTGATGCGACAGCGTCATCGTACGTCCAGCGTGGTCTTCTGACAGTCGAGGCTGCCACTTCGGCGACTGGTGACTCCCGCTCTGTCCGGCGAAGCTCCCCGCCCCTAGACTGGGGCGATGAGCTCCGCCTCCGCTTCCCTTCCGACCTATCCGGACGCGGACCTGCGCCGGGTCCTGTGCGTCGTGGCCCATCCCGATGACATGGAATACGGCGGCTCGGCCGCCGTCGCTCGCTGGACGGCCCAGGGTGCAGAGGTGTCCTACCTGCTGCTCACCGCCGGCGAAGCCGGGATGCGCAGCCGAGACCCTGAGGAGGCGGCAGAGATCCGCGCCGAGGAGCAGCGGCAAGCCTGTGAGCTGGTCGGCGTCTCTGACCTGGTGATCCTGGATCTCCCCGACGGCACGCTGGAGGCCTCCCTGGATGCCCGGCGCCAGATCGCGCGCCGCATCCGCCAGCTGCGCCCCGAGGTCGTGCTGACCCAGACCTGGGAGCTGCAGGTCGGCTGGGGACTCAACCATGCCGACCACCGCGCCACCGGCCTCGCCACGCTGGACGCCGTCCGCGATGCCGACAACCCATGGGTCTTCCGCGAACTCCTCGAGCAGGAGCTGCTCGAGCCCTGGGGCGTGAGAGAGCTGCTGGTCTTCGGCGCCGCACCGACCCATGTGATCGACATCAGCGGGGAGCCGCTGCAGCAGGGACTCGCCTCGCTGGAGGCACACGAGCAGTACCTGGCCGAGCTGGGCGGCGCCGACGAGACCCGCCAGATGTTGGAGTCGATGGCCGCAGACCAGGCGGCGGACCTGCCGGGAGTCGACCACGCGCTCGGCGTCGCAGTCCACCGGATGAGCTGGCCGCCCCTAGAGTCCCGGCAGGTAGTCCCCCGGGTCCACGCTGCGCCCGGCATCCCAGGGCTCTTCCCAGCCGAGCCGATTGATCACCCGATCCACCAGGATCCCGGTGAAGCCCCAGATGAGGGTGCCGTCCACAAGGAACGCCGGGGCGCTGAACACCGTGCCGGCGCGACGCAGCACGGTCATCCTGCGGTTCTCCGGGCGGATCAGTGCCTCCAGCTTCACCGTGAGCACGCGCTCCACCTCACCGGACTGCGGACGGAGCACACCGGTATGACCCGCCATGCCGATCACGGGGGTGACCATGAAGCTGCTGATCGGCACCGGAGCCGGCGGAAGGGAACCGAGAACCCGAACCCGGGCGGGGTCGAGCCCCACCTCCTCCTGGGCCTCGCGCAGAGCCGCCGCCGTCGGGTCGCGGTCGAACTTCTCCTGGGCCCCGCCGGGGAAGGAGATCTGACCGGGATGCTTCTTCAATCCCGGGGAACGCTCGGTCAGCAGCAGATGCGCCTCGTCGTCGTCGGCGGTGGGGGCACAGAAGAGCATCAGCACCGCCGCCTGCCGGGCGTTCTCCATCCCTGCCGGGGTCTTGTTCGGCGGCCGGGTGGCCGGGCTCTGATTCCACCAGCCGCCGGATCCCGAGGACTCAGGGTGCGCAAGCGCGTAGTCGCGCCCCTGCTGCAGCAGCGCCTCAAGCCGGGTCGGGACCGCAGCGCCGGTCAGCGAGAACTCCGCAGGCATGCCCCCGCCCGGAGCCTCCGGACCGGGCGCCTCCGGACCGAATGGATCAGGACCGGGCGCCTCCGGACCGAATGGATCAGGACCGGGCGCCTCAGACCTGAGCGGATCAGAGCCCGGCGCATCGGGGCTCGGCGCATCTGCCCCCTGAGCGGCGGAACCGGCGTCACGCACTGAGCGGGTATCCCTGCGCACGCAGCTCCCGGCGCGTGTGCCCGGCCTGCATCTTGGCCAGGAGCTCCTCACGCCCGGGCGCAAGCTCGTACTTCAACAGCGTGGCCGCCGTCTCGGGGTCCACCTCGCCGGCACCGAAGGAGGGGCACAGTGATGCGATCGGGCAGGCGCCGCAGGCGGGGCGGCGGGCATGACAGATGCGTCGGCCGTGGAACACCAGCCGGTGGGACAGATCGGTCCAGTCACGGCGCTCGAAGAGCTCCGCAACCTCATGCTCCACCTTCACCGGGTCCTGCTGCTGAGTCATCCCCAGCCGGCGAGCCAGCCGACCGAAGTGGGTGTCCACAGTCAGCCCAGGTCTGCCGAAGGCATCCCCGAGCACCACGAACGCGGTCTTTCGCCCGACGCCGGGCAGCTTGACCAGCGCGTCCAGGGAACCGGGCACTTCGCCGTCGTGCTCACTGACCAGCGCGTTCGAGAGCCCCAGCAGCGAGCGGGTCTTGGCGCGGTAGAAGCCGGTGGACCGGATCACCTCCGCGAGCTCGTCCTCCTCGGCGTGGGCCATGGCGTGCGCGTCGGGCCAGCGTCGGAACAGCTCAGGCGTGATCGCGTTGACCCGCACATCGGTGGTCTGGGCGGAGAGCACCGTGGCGATCAGTAGCTCGAAGGCGTTGGTGAAGTCCAGCTCGGCCACGGCGTAGGAGTAGACCTCCCCCAGGACACGGTTGATCCGGCGCACGCGGCGCTTCTTTCCCAGCAGGGTCTCTTGGCTCATCGCAGACCATTCTACGGAGCACCCGAACAGGGTGTCCGCTATGTGATATCCACCTCAGGCTCAGGGCGGGAAAAGATGTATTGTGAGCGGGAACACAGGAGTATCCAAGGAGGAGCCGCATGACCCAGAATCCCCAGCAAGAGAACAAATTGGACTCGATGCAGAAATCGGGTCAGGTCTTCCCCCCGAGCGAGACGTTCGCAAAGAACGCCGTCGCCACCCAGGAGCGCTACGACAAGGCCTCCGAGGATCGTCTCGGCTACTGGGCAGAGCAGGCCCGCTCCGTGTTGAGCTGGGACAAAGACTTCACCGAGGTGCTGGACTGGTCCGAGGCGCCGGTGGCCAAGTGGTTCGTCGGCGGCGAGGTGAACGCGGCCTACAACGCAGTGGACCGCCACGTCGAGGCCGGCAACGGCAGCCGCGTCGCCCTGCACTTCGAGGGTGAGCCCGGCGATTCCCGCAGCATCACCTACCAGGAGCTGGCCGACGACGTCGCGCGGGCCTCCAACGCCTTCGAGTCCCTCGGCCTCGCCAAGGGTGACCGGGTGGCCATCTACATGCCGATGATCCCCGAGACGATCGTGACCATGCTGGCCTGCGCCCGCATCGGCGCGATCCACTCCGTGGTCTTCGGCGGTTTCTCCTCCGATGCGCTGCGCTCCCGCGTGGACGACGCCGAGGCGAAGCTCGTGGTCACCGCCGACGGCTCCTACCGCCGCGGCAAGCCCTCCACGCTGAAGCCAGCCGTCGACGACGCGCTCGCCAAGCCCGGGCACACCGTGGAACACGTGGTCGTGGTCAAGCGCAACGGCGAAGAGGTCGCCTTCAACGATGACATCGATGTCTGGTGGCACGACGTCGTGCCGCAGCAGTCCACCGAGCACGCCTATGTGGCCCACGACTCCGAGCACCCGCTGTTCATCCTCTACACCTCCGGGACCACCGGGAAGCCCAAGGGCATCCTGCACACCACCGGCGGCTACCTGACCCAGACCGCGGTGACCCACCGGGACAGCTTCGACCTGCGACCGGAGACCGACGTCTACTGGTGCACCGCCGACGTCGGCTGGGTCACCGGACACTCCTACATCGTCTACGGCCCGTTGGTCAACGGCGCCACCCAGGTGATCTACGAGGGGACCCCCGACTCCCCGCACAAGGGGCGGCTCTGGGAGATCGTGCAGAAGTACGGCGTCACGCAGTTCTACACCGCGCCGACGCTGATCCGCACCTGCATGAAGTGGGGCCGGGAGATCCCCGACCAGTTCGACCTCTCCACCCTGCGCGTGCTCGGCACCGTGGGCGAGGCGATCAACCCCGAGGCATGGCTGTGGTTCCGCGACGTCATCGGTGCGAACAACGGCGTCGGCATGGCCCCCAAGGAGGAGCCGGCCCCGATCGTGGACACCTGGTGGCAGACCGAGACCGGCGCGCACATGATCGCTCCGCTTCCCGGCGTCACCGCCACCAAGCCGGGCTCAGCGCAGACGCCGGTGCCGGGCATCTCCATCGGCATCGTCGATGAGATGGGCACTCCCCTGGAGAAGGGCGAGGCCGGCCTGCTCGTCATCAAGGAGCCCTGGCCCGCGATGCTGCGCGGCATCTGGAAGAACCCGGAGCGCTACCAGGAGACCTACTGGTCACGCTTCGGCGACGTCTACTTCGCCGGCGACGGCGCTCGCACCGATGAGGACGGCGACGTCTGGCTCATGGGACGCGTGGACGACGTCATGAACGTCTCCGGACACCGGCTCTCCACCACCGAGATCGAGTCCGCGCTGGTCTCCCACCCGTCGGTCGCTGAGGCCGCCGTGGTCGGAGCCAAGGATGCGACCACCGGAGAGGCCGTCGTGGCGTTCGTGATCCTGCGCGGCTCCGCGGAGGGCGGGAACAAGGAGGAGGTCGAGCAGGAGCTTCGCGCCCACGTGGGCAAGGAGATCGGCCCGATCGCCAAGCCGCGCAACGTGCTGGTGGTGCCGGAGCTTCCGAAGACCCGCTCCGGCAAGATCATGCGCCGCCTGCTCAAGGATGTGGCCGAGGGCCGCGAGGCCGGAGACGCCTCCACCCTCGCCGATCCCACCGTGATGCTCTCCATCGCGGAGGACATGCGCGCCAAGCACGGCGCCGCGTAGCCTCTCACCCCACCCCAGCGTCGAGGGGCGGATTCTCCGGGCATCTCACCCCATTGCGGGGGCAGAATGCTCGCAGAATCCGCCCCTCAGCGCGTGGTGGGGCCTTCAGAGGGCCGGTAGGGTGAGAGCATGCCCACCGAGACTCCCCGCCTGCTGATCATCAACGGACCCAACCTGAACATGCTGGGGACCCGTGAACCCGGGATCTACGGCGCCTCCACGCTGGCCGACATCGAAGCCCTGTGCCGCGAGTCCGCCGCCGCGCTCGGCCTCGAAGCCGAGCTGCTGCAGTCCAACCACGAGGGCACCATCATCGACGCGATCCAGGCCGCGAAGGACAGCGCGGCGGGCATCGTGATCAACCCGGCCGCCTATACCCACACCTCGGTCGCCATCGCCGATGCGCTGCGCGCGGTGAACCTCCCGGTGGTCGAGGTGCACATCTCCAACGTGCACGCCCGCGAGGAGTTCCGCCGGCATTCCTACGTCTCCCCCGCCGCTGCGGCGGTGATCGCCGGCGCCGGGCTCAACGGCTACCGCTATGCCATCGATCACCTGGCCTCGCTGCTGAAGCAGCGCTGAGCGGCTCAGGCGCCCATGGAGCTGCGCCAGGCGGCGTCGAGCTTGGCGTAGTACCCGCCCTGAGCCGCCAGCTCGGCCGGCGCGCCGTCCTCGACCACTCGGCCGTCGTCGATCACCAGGACCCGGTCGGCGATCGCGACCGTGGAGAGCCGGTGCGCGATGATCAGCGCGGTGCGGTTGCCCAGCAGCCGCTCAAGACCCTGCTACACCAGCGCCTCGCTGGGCAGGTCCAGCGATGAGGTCGCCTCATCGAGGATCAGCACGGCGGGGTCGGCCAGGAACGCCCGGGCGAAGGAGATCAGCTGACGCTGACCGGCCGAGAGCCGGCCGCCGCGCTTGTTGACGTCGGTGTCGTAGCCCTCGGGCAGCTCCATGATCAGGTCGTGGCAGCCCACGGCCTTGGCCGCGGCGATGATCTCCTGCTCGGAGGCCTCCGGGCGGCCCAGCGCGATGTTGCCGCGGATGGTGCCGGAGAACAGGAACGCCTCCTGGGTCACCATCGCCACGTGCCGGTGATGATCGGCCACGGCGAGCTCGCGCAGGTCCACCCCGTCAAGGCTCACCGAGCCGCCGCTGACGTCGTAGAACCGGGCCAGCAGCTTCGCCAGCGTGGACTTGCCCGCTCCGGTGCGTCCCACCACAGCCACGGTCTGGCCTGCGGGGATGTGCAGGTCCAAGGCGTGGAGCACCACCGGACCGTCCTCGGCGTAGCGGAACGAGGCCTGCCGGAACTCCAGCTCGCCCCGGGCCTCGGGCAGGTGCCGCGGGTAGTGGGCCTCGGTGACCGTGGGGCTCTCCTCCAGCAGCCCGGAGACCTTCTCCAGCGCCGCGGTGGCCGACTGCAGCGAGTTGTAGAACATCGCGATCATGTCCAGCGGCTGGAAGACGCGTTTGGTCGCCAGCACCAGGGCGACCAGCACCCCGATCCCGAGATCGCCCTCGAGCACGCGGTATCCGCCCCAGAGCAGCACCACGGTGACGGTGATGTTGCCGATGAGCATCAGCGAGGGCTGCAGCACCCCGAACAGTGAGATCGAGCGGACCATGTCCTCGCGGTAGTCCGCCGCGAGGCGACGATACTGCCGGGACCGCGAGTCTTCGCGGCGGAAGGCCTGCACGGCGCGGATGCCGGTCATGGACTCCACGAAGTGCACGATCATCTTCGCCGAGGAGACCCGGGTACGTCGATACGCCACCTCGGAGTTGCGCTGGTACCAGCGGCCGAGCACCGCGATCGGGATCAGCGCCGCCAGCAGCACCAGTCCGGACTGGAAGTCCATGATCAGGATGGTCACTGCGGTGAAGAACATGAACATGATGCCCTGGACCAGGGAGTTGATCCCGCCGTCGAGCAGCTCGCGCAGCGACTCCAGGTCAGAGGTCTGCCGGGAGATCACCTTGCCGGAGGTGTAGTCCTCGTGGAAGTCCAGGCTCAGCGCCTGGGTCTTGCGGAACACCTCCCCACGCAGGGTGAAGAGCATCTGCTGCGAGGCTTCGGCGGTCATCCGGGTGTAGTGGAAGATCAGCACGCCCGCCGTCACGGCGCAGGCGATGTAGGACAGGCCTGGCAGCCACATGCCGGAGCTCTGCCCCGCCGTCATCCGGGGCAGGCCCCAGTCGATGGCCCAGGCGACGATCAGCGGAATCGAGGCCTGCGCGGCCTGGGCGATCACCACGAAGATCGCGGTGATCAGCAGCTTCCGGCGGACCCCGACGGAGAGCTGGACCAGCAGCTTCCAGGAACGACGCCGGATGAACTGGCGCTCCTCCTTGTCCAGCTGGATCTGCTCCTCGCCGGCGGTCCCGCGCAGATGGGAGAAGCGGTCGCCGGCGGCGTCGGTCGTGACCGGTCGGCGGGACTCGCTGGTGGACTCACTCATGGCTGAGCACCTCCTCGGCGCTGACGGGACGAACGCTGGCGCTCATGACCTCGCGGTAGGCGGGGCTGCGCTCCAGAAGCTCGGCGTGGGTGCCGACGTCGCTGATCCGGCCGTGCTCGAGCAGCGCCACCCGGTCGGCCATCGCGACGGTGGAGGGGCGGTGCGCGACGATCAGCGTGGTGGTCCGGTTCAGCACTTCGCGCAGGCGGTGGGTCACGGCCTCCTCGGTGCGCACGTCCAGGGCTGAGAGCGGGTCGTCGAGCAGCAGCACCGAGGGGGCGGAGGCGATCGCACGCGCCAGCGCGAGGCGCTGCCGCTGTCCGCCGGAGAGGCTCAGCCCCTCCTCCCCCACCGGAGTGTCCGCGCCACGAGGAAGGTTCTCGACGAATTCGGCGTCGGCGGTGACCAGCGTCCGGCGCAGCACCGCGTCGAGCTCCTCGGGCACGGGTGCGGCGTCGCGGTGCGGGTTCTGCGGATCGTCGACGTCGCGCAGGTGAGAGGTGCCCAGCAGCACATTGGACTTCACAGAGGTGGAGAACAGGATCGGGTCCTCGAAGGCGACACCGATCCGGGAGCGGAGGTCGGCCAGGCTGAAGTCCTTGACGTCCACCCCGTCGACGCGGATCGCTCCGCCGGTGACCTCATAGAGCCGGGGGATCAGGTTCAGCAGCGTGGAGGTGCCGCCGCCGGTGGCGGAGACCAGCGCCATGGTCTCCCCGGGCCTGACCTTCAGCGTGACCCCGTCGATCAGGTCGCGCTCCCCGGTCTTGGTGTCGGGGTAGCGGAAGTGGACGTCGTCGAGCTCGAGCACGCCGCGCTCCGGGGCGCGGACGGGATCGGCCGGGGAGGTGATCTCGGTGGCGGTGTCCATGACATCGGCGTGCCGGTCGATGGCGGTCTTCGCGGTGAAGGTCATGCCCAGCATCATGCCCACGCCCTCGATCGGACCCTTGAGCACGGCGGCGGTCGCGAAGAAGGCCGCAAGCGCTCCGATGGTCACGCCGGTGGTCTCCTGGTTGGCGACCTGCCAGATCCCGATCAGCAGGCAGAGCCCGAGGATTCCCTCAGGCAGGATCACCATGGCCATCAGGAACTTCGCCAGCGTGCGGGCCTTGGAGACCTCGAGGTCGCGCAGCTCATCGGCCTCTTCGGTGAAGCCTTCCAGCGCGTAGTCTCCACGGCCGAAGGCCTTCAGGACGCGGATCCCGTGCACGGACTCCTCGACCTTGGTGGCGACGTCGCCGGCCTGGTCCTGGGAGGCGCGCGAGTAGTGCACGAACTTCTGCCGGAACCGCGGCCCGATGATCATGATCGGCAGCGCGGCACCGAGGAACACCACGGCGAGCAGCGGTGAGAGCGTGGCCATCAGGGTGAACCCGACCAGCAGGCTGACCACCGAGGTGATCAGCATCAGTGAGCCGAAGGCGAACCAGCGACGGAGCAGGTTCAGGTCGGCGATCGCGCGGGACTGCAGCTGTCCGGCGCCCCAGGCGGAGTGGAAGGAGGCAGAGAGGTCCTGGAGCTTGTCGAAGAGCCCGGTCCGCATGGAGGTCTCGGCATCCGAGGCCGGCGGGATCACGAAGAATCGACGCAGGTAGACCAGCCCGGCCTCCAGCACGCCGAGTCCGAGGATGACCGCGCCGGCGATCCACACGGCGCTCACCTGCGCCCCGTCGTCGAGCAGCGAGTTCACCAGGACCTGGAGCACCTGCGGGATGGACAGCGCGACGACGCCGGCGCCGATCGCCGCGAGCAGACCCAGGGTCCAGCGCAGCTTGAGACCGTCGAGGTAGGGCCCGAGCCGGGTCAGGGCCTGCCAGAGCGTGCGAGGACGCTCGGGGGTCTCAGTCGTCTCGACTCCAGCCGCTCGTTGCATCAAGCAACTAACCTAGGTCGTTTTGTGCTGAACTTCAATGAGTGTGGCCTCCGGAGGGCAGAACAGCCTGACCGGCGCGGTGCGCGAGGTGCCGATGCCTGCCGAGACGTGCAGCGGAACCTCGCGGGCAGGCTCGGCTCGCCGGCCTGGGACTTCTCTGCCCGGCCCCTGCCCACCCGGCAGCTGTTGACTGGGAACCTGGACCGAGCTGAGGCCCTTGGCCTGGGAGCGCGGCAGGTCGCAGTTGGTGACCAGGGCGCGGCCGCCGGGCAGGCAGACCTGCCCGCCGTGGGTGTGGCCTGCGAGGATCAGCTCGGCGCCGTTGCCGGCGAGCGTGTCCAGCGCGGCGGAGACCGGCGCGTGGGCGACTCCGATGCGCAGCGGCTCGGCCTCTGCGCTGTGAGCCTGCGCCGAGCCTGGAGTCTGCTCCGTGCCGCCGGATGCGGGCCAGCCCTGGAAGTCGTCGCGGCCGATGTGCGGATCATCCATCCCGGAGAAGCTGAGCTGCTGCCCGGCGACGGTCAGCGAAGCGGTGCGGTTGTTGAGGTTCTTCCAGCCGCTGGACTCGAAGCCGCTGAACAGGCGCTGCCAGTCCAGACTTTCAGGCTCCGCGTCCAGCTTGGACGGACCGCGGAAATAGCGCAGCGGGTTCCTCCAGGTGGGAGCGAAGTAGTCATTGGATCCCCCGACGAACACGCCGGGGAACTGCCGCAGCGGCTCCAGGGCCTCGAGCACCTCGCCCACGGCGTCGGGGTGGGAGAGGTTGTCTCCGGTATTGATGACCAGGTCGGGCTTCAGCTCGGCCAGCGACTGCAGCCAGGCGAACTTCTTCCGCTGTCCCGGGACGTAGTGGATGTCGGAGATGTGCAGGATGCGAAGCCCCGCTCCGACCCGCAGCGGCACAGCGACGTGGCGGATCCGGAAGTCATTGACGCCCAGACCCACCACCTTCAGGGAGGCGGTGGCGCTCAGTTGTCGTCTCCGCCGCCGCCGTTGCTGCCGCCACCGGTGTTGTTGCCACCGTTGCCGCCGCCGTCGTTGCCGCCGTTGTTGTCGCCGTCGTTCTCAGAGTCGTCGTCCGACTCGTTCTCGCTGGAGTCTCCCCCGCGGGACACGGTGCCGCCGTCGCGATAGCGGGCCAGGTCGCGCCGGTCCTCGAACGGTGAGTCGTCGGCCTCACGGAAGTCGGAGGTGTCGTAGTCCCCGCCGACCTGTTCCATATATGCCAGCCACATCGGGGCTGCGAGCGTGGAGCCGAAGAAGTCCTCGTAGGTCTCGCCGTTGATCGCCCGACGGTTGTTCCCGTAGCCGGAGGTGATCTCTTCGGTGTTGCCGACCCAGCTGGCCGTGGAGACGCCCGAGGAGAACCCGACGAACCAGGTCGAGGACTCGAAGTTGTTGGTGCCGGTCTTGCCCGCCATCGGGAACGGCGGATCGCCGGCGGCGATCGTGCCTTCGGCGATATTGATCGTGATGTCGTTCACCTGTGCGACCACGTCCTCGTCGATGACCTGTTCGCAGCTCTCCCCGGGGACGTTGTATTCGTTGCCGTGGGTGTCGGTGACTTCGAGGATGGCGCGGGGCTGGCAGTAGTTGCCGTCGTCGGCGAAGGCCGCGTAGGCGGCCGCCTGGGTCAGCGGGGAGACTCCGTCGGACCCGAGCACGAAGGAGGGGTTCGCCGGGCTGATGCCTTCGCCGTCACTCGCGGTATGGACGTTCAGCCGGTCAGTCACGTCGGTGATGGCGCAGAGGTCCATATCGGACGCCGTGGCCAGGGTTGCGGTGTTGACCGAGAAGTAGACGCCGTAGTCGATCGTCATGCGCCGGTTCGTGTCCTCTTCGACGTTGTCGACCTCGTAGGAGTCGTCTGAGGTGGTGTATCCCCGCTCCAGGCAGGATGCCTCCCAGCGCTCCGTGTTGGCCCACTCCGCGACGGAGGCGTCCACCACGTCGTCGGTGGCTCCACCTTCCTCGATATGGGCGGCGACCACGAACGGCTTCAGCGAGGAACCGGCCTGGAAGCCGTAGGTCCCGCCGTCGGCGAGGTCCACGTTGTAGTTGATCGTGGTCTCACCGATCGACCCTTCGCTGCCCGGACCGTAGGTCCGGTTCTGAGCCATGGCCAGAATGTTGCCGGTGCCGGGCTCCACCGAAGTGATCGCGGCGCCGGCCTCGGAGCTGTCGTTGCGTGGGACCGTGGCCTCGACCTCTTCCTCGGCGGCAACCTGCGCGTCGGGGTCGAGGGTCGTGGTGATGCGCAGCCCGCCGCGGTCCAGCAGCTCTGCGCGGGCATCCTCGTCGGGGCCGAAGGTGTCACTGGCGAGGATCTCGCGGCGCACGTAGTCGCAGAAGTATTCGCCCTTGGTGGCGGAGATGCAGCCGACCTCTTCGCGGTTGATGTCCAGGCCGAGTCCGGAGGCGATCGCCTCGTCATACTCCCCCTGAGAGATCACACCCTCGCTGAGCATGGCGCCGAGCACCACGTCCCGGCGGCCCTGGGACGCCTCCGGGTTGACCTCGGGGTTGTAGCCGTTGGGGGACTGCACCATGCCGGCCAGGACCGCGGACTGTGCCGCGTTCAGCTCCGAGGCGGGAATGCCCCAGTAGTACTGGGCGGCGGCCTCCACACCGTAGGTCTGGCCTCCCAGGAGAACGATGTTCAGGTAGCCCTCAAGGATCTCGTCCTTGGTCATCTCCTGCTCGACGGCGACGGCGAGCTTCATCTCTCGCAGCTTGTCGGCATAGGTCTTCTGGCCGGTGCCGGAGATGGTCAGTCGCCCCTCACCGGTGAGCACCACCGCGTTGATCAGCATGTTGTTCACGTACTGCTGAGTGATCGTGGAGGCGCCCTGCTGGGAGTCGGAGGTGGCGTTGTGCACCAGCGCGCGGGAGAGGCCTCGGGGATCGACCCCGCCGTGCTCGTAGAATCGCTCGTCCTCGATGGCGATGATGGCGTCGATCATCTCCTGGGAGATGTCCTCCAGAGCCACCGGCTGCCGGTTCTCCGCGTAGAAGGTCGCCAGCTCGGTGCCGTCGGAGGCGTAGATGTGGGACGGCACGCTGAGCGGCTCCTCAGCCAGCTCGGCGGGGATGTCCTCAAGGATCTCCGTGCCGGCGGCCGCAGCAGCGCCGCCGGAGGCCGCGAGCGGGAAGATCAGCCCTGCTGCCAGCAGGCCGCACAGAGCACTCACGCCCAGGAAGGACATGATCTTGCCGACCGTGGTGGCAGTATCAAACAGGGGGGATTTACGTGACGCCATGGGCTTCATCTTACCGTCAAGCACAAACCGGTCGCGGGAGGTGACGTCGCGCGCATCGGGGCGGGCTCTTCTTGGTCCCGACGGGCGTCCGTTAGTCTGAGGCTATGAGTGCATCTGAGACCCAATGGGAATACGCCACGATTCCGCTGATCATCCACAACACCAAGGGGATCCTCGACCAGTGGGGCGAGGACGGCTGGGAGCTGGTCACCGTGCTGCCCGGCCCCGAGGGCAACGCCCCCGTCGCCTACCTCAAGCGCCCGCGGAACTGAGCCAGACGCTATGGCTGAACAGATCTCTGCAGTTGAAGCGCGCCTGGCCGAACTCGGCCTGAGCGTCCCCGAGGTGGTCCCCCCGGTCGCGTCGTATCAGCCAGCGGTCATCGCCGACGGCGTGGTCTACGTCTCCGGACAGCTGCCCTTCGTCGATGGAGCGCTGCCGCTGACCGGCAAGGTCGGCGCGGAGGTCACCGAGGAGCAGGCCTATGAGCTCGCGCGCCAGTGCGCGCTCAACTGCATCGGTGCGCTGAAGGCGGCCGTGGGCGACCTGGATCGCATCACCCGGATCGCGAAGGTCGGCGGCTTCGTCGCCTCGGTGCCGAGCTTCACCGGTCAGCCCAAGGTGCTCAACGGCGCCTCGGAGCTGCTCGGCGCGGCCTTCGGCGACGCCGGAGCGCACGCGCGCAGCGCTGTGGGCGTGCCGGTGCTGCCGCTGGACACCCCCGTGGAAGTCGACCTCATCGCCCATGTCCGCTGAGGCACCTGCGGTCCTGACCCAGAACCCACGGTGGCAGCAGCAGGAGCGCCGCTGGGCCGAGGTCGGCTTCGCCCCGGTGATCGTCGGCGGCGACGCCGGAGCCTACGGCGCAGCTCGGGCCTTCCACGAGGCCTACGGCATCACCTCGCTGGTGCTCTCGAAGCACCAGATGTGGATGATCAAGCATTCGAAGATCATCACGCACCTGGAGATCGAGAACGGCACGGTGATGGAGCATGTGCGCACCGGGCTGAACCTCGCCCCGGTGCGCCGGCTGCGCGATCAGGGGATCCCGATCCTGCTGCTGGGCGCGATCGACTCCACCGTGCAGGCGATCATCGAGCTGCGTGAGGCCCACCCGGAAGACCTGGGCGACGACGTCGTCGTGCCCTATGTCGACCGGGCCCGGTTCGATGCCGCCACCGTCAAGGACAACTTCACCGCGCTGGCCGAGAAGCTCGGCGTGGATCACCCGGTCACCCGGGTGGTGGACTTCGGCGCCGCTCTGGACACCCAGCTTCCGCTGGATCTCAGCTTCCCGGTCTGGGCGAAGCCTGCCGATGTGACCGCCTGGTACTGGACCGAGTTCGAGGGCAAGCACAAGGTGCACCGGGTGCAGACCCCCGAGGAACTGGCCGAGCTCTTCGGCAAGGTCCATGCCGCCGGGTACCGCGCGAGCTTCGTGGTGCAGGAGGAGGTCCCGGGCGACGACCAGAACATGCGGGTCCTCACCTGCTACGCCGATCAGAACTCGCGGATCCGTTTCGCCTCCTGGGGCGAGACCGTGGTGGAGGACCACTCCCCCGCTGCGCTGGGCAACCCCTCGGTGATCCTCACCACGAAGAACTCCGAGGCCGTGGATCAGGCGCAGAAGCTGCTCACCGAGCTGAACTGGGTGGGCTACGCGAACTTCGACCTGAAATACGACCCGCGCGACGGCAGGACCAAGTTCTTCGAGCTCAACCCGAGGCTGGGCCGCTCCAGCTACTACATCACCGGGGCGGGCAACAACCCGGTGGAGTACTACGTGCAGGACTTCATCCGCGGCGAGCTCTCGGCCGACGGCGGGACATCTCGCGTGGAGGACCAGCAGGAGACGGTCTACACCGTGCTGCCGGGCTGGTTGGCCGGACGCTATGTCTCTGACCCGGAACGACGACGTCGGATCACGCGAATCCTCCGCTCGGGGGGTGCGCGGAACCCGTTCTTCTACGCGGCCGACCGCAGCCCGCGCCGGGTCGCCCTGCTGCTCGCCGCGCAGGCCTCGCTGGTCCGGAAGTTCCTGAGGTTCTACCCGCCCTCGGCCGTCACCGGCGAATAGCTGACGACGGCGCGGAGAGCTGCCGGCGCTGGAGGCTGCGCAGACATAGAAGGAGCGCCCGGCAGACTGCCGGGCGCTCCTTCTATGTCTGGACTCAGATCCCTGGACTCAGTGCTGGTCGAGACCAGCGGGGTCAGCTCAGCGGGAGCGCTGGCGGATCCGCTGGATGTCCAGGATCACGACGGCGCGCGCCTCGAGGCGCAGCCAGCCGCGCTGGACGAACTCGGCCAGGGCCTTGTTCACGGTCTCGCGGGAGGCGCCGACCAGCTGGGCCAGCTCCTCCTGGGTGAGCTCGTGGGCCACGAGCACGCCGTCGGGGGCCGGGCGGCCGAAGCGGTCAGCCAAGTCCAGCAGCGCCTTCGCGACGCGACCGGGGACGTCGGAGAAGACCAGGTCCGCGAGGGACTCGTTGGTGCGGGTCAGCCGCTTGGCCAGGGCCTGGAGCAGCTGGACCGAGACCTCGGGGTTGGTGGTGATCACGTTGCGCAGGCTGTCGTGGCGCAGGCCGGCCAGCCGGGTCTCGGACACGGCGGTGGCCGTGGCGGTCCGTGGCGCAGGGTTGAACAGGGCCATCTCGCCGAAGATCTCGCCCGGACCGAGCACGGCCAGCAGGTTCTCTCGACCGTCGGGGGTGGTGCGGCCCAGCTTGATCTTCCCGGAGATGATGAAGTACAGCTGATCACCCTGGTCGCCCTCGTGGAAGACGGATGACCCGCGGGAGAGATCAACCTCGTTCAGCTCTTTGATGAGGGCGCTGAAGACGTCGTCGTCGAGCGTGGCGAACAGCGGTGCGCGGCGCAGTACTTCAAGATCCATGGGCGATCCGTTCTTCCTGGATGTGTGAGATAACAGAGTCTCGTTGATTAGAAGTTACCAGTTCGCCCCGACGTGCGGAAACGTTCAGCAAGCGGCAGAGGATTCTATGTCATTCTTTGTGGAGCAATTTCGCCGTCCGTGCACGCGGTGCAGCAGCCTCGCAAGGCGGCGCCGACCGCCGCGTCATGCCGCACGACGGACCACCATGAGCCTTAAGGAGCCCGCCACCCATGGGAAGCATCGCACTCGACGTGATCCTGGTGGTGGTGCTCCTCGGCTTCCTCCTCGCCGGTCTGCGCAAGGGCGTCTGGGCCACCCTGGGCGGAGTGTTCGGGTTCCTGGTCGGCGCCACGGCCGCGTTCTTCGCGATCCCGCTGGTCGCCTCCTGGGTGCCTGACCCGCTGTGGCGGGTGGTCGCGGTGATCGCCGCCGCCATCGTGCTGGTGGCCGCCGGGCACGGTCTCGGCTCCGCCGCCGGGGCCGAGGTCCAGCGGATGTTCAACTCCCGCGCGGTTCGGGGCCTGAGCTCCCTGGTGGGCGGCGTGGTCAACGTGGTGGTCGCGATGTTCGTCATCGCACTGCTGTCCTTCTCGATCTCCGCCATGGGCTTCCCGACGGTGAACCAGACGATGAAGCAGTCCACCGTGCTGAGCACGATCGATTCCGCCGTGCCCGAACAGGCCGAGTCCTGGTTCGCCCAGGTCCGCTCGGCGGTGCTGGACTCCGACATCCCGGAGATCGCCCAGCTGGTCCCCGAACCCGCAGAGCTGCCGGAGGACCAGGACCTCAACGACGCCGGCCTGGAGTCCGCCGCCTCGGTGGGCCGGATCACCGGGGTCGCCGAACAGTGCGGACAGTCCCAGTCCGGGTCGGGCTTCGCCGTCTCCCCCACCCGGGTGCTGACCAACGCCCACGTCATCGCCGGGGTGGCCGAGCCCGCGGTGGAGATGCCCGACGGCGAGGTGCTCACCGGCCGCGCCGTGCACTTCGACCCGGCCTCGGACCTGGCGCTGATCGCCGTGGACGGCCTGGATGTCGCGCCGCTGGAGGTCAGCGACGGGGTCGACGTCGGGGATTCCGGCTACGTGATGGGCTACCCCGCCGGCGGACCGTTCTCCGCAGGCAGCGCAGTGGTCCAGGCGCGCGACGTCTCCCAGGTCAACAACATCTACGGCAGCTCCCCGAGCTCGCTGGAGATCTTCCAGCTCAGCGCGGACGTCCGGCAGGGCAACTCCGGCGGACCGCTGATCGATGCATCCGGGGATGTGGCCGGCGTCGTCTTCGCCCGCGCGGTGGAGGGCAGCAACGTCGGCTTCGCGATCACCGCGGACCAGGCCGGAGACGTGCTCACCGACCCGGACCGCTACTCCGAGACCGTCTCCACCGGCCAGTGCACCGACCGCTAGTCAAAAAATCGTAGAGCTGCAGGAAATCGTCGGGCTAGAGCTCGACGATTTCACAACAGCTCTACGATTTTTTGACCGGAACGGGCGGGATGGGCCGCGTGGCTAGAGGAGCAGCTCGGTGCCGGTGAGGCGCTGGTAGGCGTCCAGGTAGCGCTGGCGGGTGGCCTCGACGACCTCCTGCGGCAGCGCCGGCGGCGCCTGGCCTGAGTTCCGGTCCCAGCCGGATTCGGCCGAGGTCAGCCAGTCGCGGACGAACTGCTTGTCGAAGGAGGGCTGTGCCGCACCGGGCGCCCAGCTCTCGGCGGGCCAGAAGCGCGAGGAGTCCGGCGTGAGGACCTCATCGGCCACGGTGAGCGCGCCGGCCGGGTCGAAGCCGAACTCGAGCTTCGTGTCGGCCAGGATCACTCCGGCGTCGCGGCAGATCTCCTCGGCCAGGACGTAGATCCGCAGCGTCGCCTCGCGCAGCCGGACCGCCAGCTCCGCGCCGACGTTCTCGGCGAGCGTCTCGAAGCTGATGTTCTCGTCGTGGTCGCCCTGAGCGGCCTTCGAGGAGGGGGTGAAGATCGGCTCGGGCAGCTGCGAGCCGTCGGTGAGTCCCTCCGGCAGCACCAGTCCGGTCACAGTGCCGGACTCCCGGTACTCAGCCAGCCCGGACCCGGTGAGGTAGCCGCGGGCGATGCACTCGGCCTCCACCATCTGCAGGTTGCGGCAGATCATCGCGCGACCGGCCACCGCCTCGGGCACCTCCACCGAGACCACGTGATGCGAGATCCCCGCCGCCTCGAGCTGGTCGAACCACCACAGGCTGAGCTGGGTCAGGATGATGCCCTTGTCCGGGATGGGGCTGCCCAGCACATGGTCATAGGCGCTGATCCGGTCGCTGGCGACCATCAGGACCACGTCCTGACCGTCCCAGGGAGATCCCGGGGCGGGCCGGTAGAGCTCGCGGACCTTCCCTGAGGAGGCGTGCACCCAGCCGGGCAGCTCCTCGACGGTCGCGCCGCGGGGCTGAGCGTCGCCGCTGACCTGCGTGTCGGCGTCGGGCCGCGTCTCGGGGCTGAGCCGGATCTCTCCGGCGAGCGCCTTGGCGGCGATGTCGGTGCGGTGCTGCTCGCCGGGCCAGGAGATCTCCTGCACCCCGGCGTAGGCGCGCTCCACGGCCTCGGCCAGCGAGACGCCGGTGCCGACGACGGCGAGCACCCGCCCGCCGCTGGTGGTCAGCCGGCCCTGCCCGTCCGCGGCGGTGCCGGCGTGCAGCACTGCCACGCCCTCGAGGCTCTCGGCCTCGGCGGTCCCGGTGATCACGTCGCCCCTGCGCGGGGACTCCGGATAGTTCTCGGCGGCCATCACGACGTCGGCGGCGTACCCCTGCGCCCACTCCAGGGTGCGCGCCGGGCCGAGCGATCCGGTGGAGCAGTCCAGCAGCAGCTGGCCCAGCGGGGTGGCCAGGCGTTCGAGCACGGCCTGGGTCTCGGGGTCGCCGAAGCGGGCGTTGAACTCGATGACCCGCACGCCGCGGGAGGTGACCGCCAGACCGCAGTAGAGCACCCCGACGAAGGGGGTGCCGCGGCGCGACATCTCGGCCAGGGTCGGGGCGGCGACGGTGTCCACCACGATCTGCACGAAGTCACGCTCGGTGCCCGCGGCATCGGTCTCGGTGTAGCCGGTCAACCAGTCCAGCGGGGTGTAGGCGCCCATGCCGCCGGTGTTGGGGCCGGCGTCGTCGTTGAAGATGCGTTTGAAGTCCTGCGCCGGGGACAGCGGCACCAGGTTGGCCCCGTCGGAGAGCACGAAGAGTGAGACCTCGGGTCCGTCGAGGAACTCCTCGATGACCACGGTGCCGCCGGCGGCGAAGCAGGCCTGGGCGTGGGCGAGCGCCTCGGCGCGGTCCTCGGTGACCACCACGCCCTTGCCGGCGGCGAGCCCGTCGTCCTTGATCACATAGGGCGCACCGAAGCGCTCGACGGCGGCCTGCGCGCCGGCGAGATCGCTGACATGCACCGCTCCGGCCGTGGGGACCTGGGCGGCCGCCATGATCTCCTTGGCGAAGGCCTTGGAGGCCTCCAGCCGGGCTGCGGCCGCGGAGGGCCCGAAGGCCGGGATCCCGGCCTCCCGGACCGCGTCTGCGACGCCTGCGGCCAGCGGCGCCTCGGGACCGATGACCACCAGGTCGAAGCCGCCGGCCACGGCGAGCGCGGAGACCGCGGCCGGGTCCTGCGCGTCGACGCGGTGGCACCGGACCTGCGCCGCGATGCCGGCGTTGCCCGGCGCGGCCTCGACGGTGGTGACTGCTGCATCACGCAGCAGTGCTCGGACGATGGCGTGCTCGCGGCCTCCGGGGCCGACTACAAGTACCTTCACGCCGCTCAGCCTATCGAACGGCGCGCGCCCCCAGCTCCGCCGAGGCGGCAGCTGCGCCATCCCGGCGCGCGGCGTCGCCACTTCCGTAGACTGAGCCCATGACTGCTGCGCGCCGCCCTGCTGAAGCACCCTCGGTGCTGCCCCTCCCCGGCTCACCTGCCGAAGCCTCCGCCGGTTCCACCGGCCGAGAAGAGCTGCAGGTGGCCTCGGTCGCGGAATCTGCGGAGCTGGCGGTGGTGACCCGTGCCGGCGTCGTGGAGTCCCGACACATCGGATCCGCGGTGCTGGTGGGGCCCGACGGCGCGGTGCTGGAGTCCATCGGTGCTCCCGAGCGGCTGATGTTCCCGCGCTCCACGCTGAAGCCGTTCCAGGCCATCGCCTCGCTGCGCTCCGGTGCGCTGATCTCCCCCGAGGCCGTCGCCCTGGCCTGCGGATCCCATGTGGGCTCGCGCAAGCACCAGGAGCTCGCCGCGAGCGTGCTCGCCGCCGAGGGGCTCGATGAGTCGGCATTGAAATGTCCGGCGGCGTGGCCGGCTCGCCACCATGACCTGCGCGTGCACCTGGAGGCCGGCAAGACCGAGACCCCCCTGGCCTTCAACTGCTCCGGCAAGCACGCGGCGTTCCTCGCCGCCACCCGCACCAATGGCTGGCGGCTCAACACCTACCTGGAGCACTCACACCCGCTGCAGAAGGTGATCATGGACGTGATCACGGAATACTGCGGCGAGGAGCCGACCGTGGTCGGCGTCGACGGCTGCGGGGCACCGGCCCCGGCGCTCTCGCTCACCGAGCTGGCGCGCGGCTTCTCGAAGCTGGCCGCCGCGACCTCGCGGCGCGACGCCGAGGTCCATGCCTTCACCGTGAACCAGGCGATGCTGGACTACCCCTGGGCGGTGCACGGACGCGGCGAGGCCAACACCGTGGTGCTCGAGGATCTCGGCCTGACCGCGAAGCTCGGCGCCGAGGGCGTCCTGGTGGTAGGCGCCCCGGACGGCACCGCCGTCGCGGTCAAGGTGCTCGACGGCTCCTCCCGCGCCACGAACCTGGTCGCGCTGAGCCTGCTGGCGGCCCGCGGCGTGATCGACGTCGAGGCCCTGGGGCCGGTGCTGCGCAAGATCGTGAAGCCGATCACCGGTGGGCTGGGCGCCGAGCAGGTGGGCAGCATCCGGCTGGCACCGGCGCTGCTCGACCGGCTCTGACCCCCACCACCGCCTCCGGCGGCTCATGCTGCCCACGCCTTTTGTAGCTGACATTCAGGTTAATGCCGTCCAATGAGGACCGCGTTCGTCGCCCCGCTCCACGGGCAGCCCACGAGGACGCCTGACGAAGGAGGGGCCGCACGTGCCACGGCTGAAACGGGTGATGCCCGGGAAGGATCCCGGGATCGAACGCGTGGTGGAGGAGTCGGCCTTCAGCTACCGCACCAGCTCCGGGGACCCGCTGGACCCCGCTGACCTCGAACGGATCGAGTCCCTGGTGATCCCGCCGGCCTGGACCGAGGTCTGGATCTGCGCGCTGCCGCACGGTCACGTCCAAGCCGTGGGCACCGACGTCTCCGGGCGCCGGCAGTACCTCTACCATCCCGACTGGACCTCGCGCCGAGATCGCGGCAAATACGCGAAGGCGCTCACCCTGGCCTCGGCGCTGCCCCGAGCGCGCGCCAAGGTCACCCTGGCGCTGCGTGCCGAGACCGTGGACCGGGATCGGGTGCTGGCCACCTCCTTCCGACTCCTGGACGTCTCCGCGCTGCGGGTGGGCTCCAAGCGGCACCTGGCCCGCACCGGCAGCCGTGGGCTGACCACGCTGCAGTGCCGCCACGTCAGTATCGAGGAGACCCGGATCGCCTTCAGCTTCCCCGGAAAGTCCGGCCAGCGTCAGTCCATCGTGGTGGAGGATCCCGACCTTCTCCTCTCGATCTCGGCGCTGGCCGCGGCAGGAAAACGTGCCCCGCTGCTGGCCTGGCAGGAAGGACGACGACGGATGGCCGTGTCCCCTCAGCTGGTCAACCGCTACGTCCGGGAGCTCACCGGCGGCGAGTTCACCGCCAAAGACTTCCGCACCCTGCGTGGCACGATCATCGCCGCGCAGACCCTGGCGGAGATCGGGGTCGGCAGCACCAAGCGAGACCGGGACCGGGCCGAACGAGAGGCCACCGCCGCCGTCGCCAAGGGACTCGGCAACACCCCCGCGGTGGCGCGCAGCTCCTACATCGACCCTCGGGTGTTCGCCCGGTACCGCAGCGGGCAGCTGCTCGACACCTCTCGCGCACCGGAATCAGCGCTGCGTTCGTTGCTGCTCACCAGGTGACAGCACCAACCGCGGTTTTTATTCCACACATCGGCCCGGTTTCGCGCATCGGTGAACTGCCCGGCTCGGGGCCGGATCAGCTTGTGCGAGACCGCATCGGGTCATAGCGTCGAGGAGTCGTCCGCTTGGGCGGACAGGTCCTTTTCGACCACTGATAAGCGAGGCAGAGATTTCCATGGCCGACTACAAAGTCACCAACCCAGCCACCGGCGAGGTCGAGGCGGAGTTCGCCACCCTCACCGACGATCAGCTGAGCGCGACGCTCGATCACGCCGCTGAGACCTTCACCAGCTGGTCACAGACCGAGCTCTCCGAGCGCGCCGATCTGCTCCGCCGCGCGGCAGCGATCTACGAAGAGCGCAAGGACGAGCTGGCCACGATCATCACCCGCGAGATGGGCAAGCCGATGAAGCAGGCCCGCTCCGAGCTCGACATCGTGATCTCGATCTTCCACTACTACGCCGACCACGGCGCCGAGTTCCTCGCGGATGAGCCGATCACCGACGCCCCCGACGGCAGCGCCGTGATGCAGAGCCGCCCGTTCGGCGTGCTGCTGGGGATCATGCCCTGGAACTTCCCGTACTACCAGGTGGCCCGCTTCGCGGTGCCGAACCTGATGATCGGCAACACGATCATGCTCAAGCACGCCTCCCAGTGCCCCGAGTCGGCCGCCGCGATGGAGCAGATCTTCCGCGACGCCGGCTTCCCGGAGCACGCCTACACCAACGTGTACGCCTCCAGCGGGCAGATCGCCGACATCGTGATCCCCGACCCCCGCGTCGCCGGCATCTCGCTGACCGGTTCCGAGCGGGCCGGCACCAAGGTCGCCGCGGCCGCGGGCGAGAACCTCAAGAAGGTCGTGCTGGAGCTCGGCGGCAATGACCCGCTGCTGGTGCTGGATCGCGAGATCCTCCCCGCCGCGGTCAAGGGCGCGGTGCAGGGCCGGATGGCCAACGCCGGACAGGCCTGCAACGCCGCCAAGCGCGTGATCGTCCCGGCAGAGTTCTACGACGAGTTCCTCGAACAGTTCCAGCAGGCGCTCTCAGAGATCGAGCTGCTCGACCCGCTCTCCGAGGAGGCCTTCATCGGCCCGATGTCCTCGGTCCAGGCCGCCGAGGACCTGCACGAGCAGGTCCAGGACGCCGTGGAGAAGGGCGCCACCCTGCACCTGGGCGGCGACTTCGATCAGCGTGGCGGCGCCTGGTACCAGCCCACCCTGCTGACCGGGATTACCCCCGAGATGCGCGCCTACGGCGAGGAGCTCTTCGGACCGGTGGCCATGGTCTACAAGGTCGCCGATGAGGACGAGGCCGTGAAGCTGGCCAACGACACCCAGTACGGGCTCTCCGCCTCGGTGTTCGCCACCGACGTCGAGCACGGCCAGCGTGTGGGCGAGCAGATCCACACCGGCATGATCTTCATCAACGAGCCCGCCGGCACCTCCGCCGAGCTGCCCTTCGGCGGCGTGAAGCGCTCCGGCGTCGGCCGGGAGCTCGGCCCCTACGGCATGGCGGAGTTCGTCAACCGCCGTCTGGTCAAGATCGCCGGATGATGAGTCGCTGAACATGGCACGACGTCGCATCACCGCCGACGACGGCAGGGCCGCGGTCCGCGGGTGGGAGTCAGGAGACTCCGACCGGCGGACCGTGGCCGCTGCTGTGCGGTACTACCTCGAGGAGCTCGCCGAGGTCGCCCCGGGCAACTCCGTGGAGGTCCGGGTCCCGCCCTTCGGGGTGACCCAGTGCATCGAGGGGCCCTCCCACTCCCGCGGCACTCCCCCCAACGTGGTGGAGCTCGCCCCGCAGGACTGGCTGGAGCTCGCCACCGGAGTCACCGACTGGGAGACCGCGCGCGCCGCCGGCCGGATCTCCGCCTCGGGCACCCGCGCGGACCTCTCGGCGCTGCTCCCGCTCCAACGGTGACCCGCGCCCGGCGCCTGCCCTGCCCGCGCCAATCCTGATCACCAGCTCCCACGTGTCCGGCACCCAGGCTGGGCCGGTAGCATGGTGGATATGTCTTCACGCGAGCAGACGGGCGAGCCGGAGCGTCGGCAGGTGACCGTTCGTCCCACCCCCCGGCTGAGCCCCTTCCTCATCGCAGGTGTGCTCGCGGCCGTGGTGGCCGCCGTCGTCGTCGTGCTGGTCACCGGTCCCGCCGAGGACTATTCGCTGCGCGGCTCGCTGGGATATCTCACCGTCGCCTTCGCGATGCCTGGGCTCGCCCTGGGCGCCGTGACCTGGCTCTTCATCGACTGGCGCTCTCGGAAGCGCACCCGCACTTATGACCTGCAGAAGATCGACTCTGCAGAGAGGACACCTGCGCATGACCAGGAATGATGGTCGACTGAACTTCAATCTCCTCGACGAGGACCCGCTGCCGCAGGACGAGTGCGGGGTCTTCGGCGTCTGGGCCCCCGGGGAGGAAGTCTCGAAGCTGGCCTACTACGGGCTCTACGCTCTGCAGCACCGCGGCCAGGAGTCTGCCGGGATCGCCGCCTCCGACGGCAAGAGCATCCGGGTGTACAAGGACCTCGGCCTGGTCTCCCAGGTCTTCGACGAGTCCACGCTGAACTCGCTGACCGGGCACATCGCCGTCGGCCACTGCCGCTACTCCACCACCGGCGCCAGCCAGTGGTCCAACGCCCAGCCCACCCTCGGAGACACCCCGCACGGCACCGTCGCCCTGGGCCACAACGGCAACCTGACCAACTCCGCGGACCTGCGCGACCGCATCATCGAACGCCACGGACGCGCCGACTTCGGCGAGCTCAACCAGGGCAACACCACCGACACCGCGCTGGTGACCGCGCTGCTGAAGGAACAGCCCGGAGACAGCCTCGAAGATCAGGCGATGGCCCTGCTGCCCACGCTCGAGGGCGCGTTCTGCCTGGTGTTCATGAACGAGAACACGCTCTACGCCGCCCGCGACCCGCACGGGGTCCGTCCCCTGGTGCTGGGCCGCCTGGCCAGCGGCTGGGTGGTGGCCTCCGAGCAGTCGGCGCTGGCCACCGTGGGCGCCTCGGTGATCCGAGAGATCGAGCCCGGCGAGCTGATCGCCATCGACTCCGACGGCGTGCGCTCGCACCGCTTCGCCGCGGCCACCCCCTCGCGCTGCGTCTTCGAATACGTCTACCTGGCCCGCCCGGACGCCAACATCAACGGCCGCTCGGTCTATGAGTCCCGCGTCGAGATGGGCCGTCAGCTGGCCCGCGAGGACACCCATGACGCCGACATCGTCATCCCGGTCCCCGAATCCGGGACCCCGGCGGCGGTGGGCTACGCCGAGGCCTCCGGGCTTCCCTTCGCGCAGGGGTTCATCAAGAACGCCTACGTCGGACGGACCTTCATCGAGCCCTCTCAGACGCTGCGCCAGCTCGGCATCCGGCTCAAGCTCAACGTCCAGGACCACGTGGTCCGCGGCAAGCGGGTGGTGGTCGTGGATGACTCGATCGTGCGCGGCAACACCCAGCGCGCCATCGTGCGGATGCTCAAGGAGGCCGGCGCCGCCGAGATCCACGTGAAGATCTCCTCCCCGCCGGTGAAGTGGCCCTGCTTCTACGGGATCGACTTCGCCTCCCGGGCCGAGCTGATCGCCAACGGCGCCACCATGGACGAGATCACCCAGGCGGTGGGCGCCGACTCGCTGGCCTACATCTCCGAGGACGGGATGATCGCCGCCACCGCGCAGCCGCGCTCCACCCTGTGCACCGCCTGCTTCTCCGGGGTCTACCCGATCAAGCTGCCCCCGGAGAGCCGCCGCGGAAAGATGCTGCTGGAGACGCCCGCAGAGTCAGCCGATTCGCAGAACGCCGGCGGTGGCTGCGACCCAGGACCCGATGCCGAATTCGAACTCGACGAGATCCCCCTCGCGGAGGCCAAGAAGTGACAACCGAGAACACCAGCGCCGCAGCCAGCTCCGGCGCTCCGATCACCTATGCCTCCGCCGGAGTCGACGTCGAGGCCGGCGACCGCGCCGTCGAGCTGATGAAGGCACACATCGAGGCCACCCACACGCCCCAGGTCATCGGCGGCGTGGGCGGCTTCGCCGGACTCTATGACGCCTCCGAGCTCAAGCGCCTGCCCCGGCCGCTGCTGGCCACCTCCACCGACGGAGTCGGCACCAAGGTGGCCATCGCCCAGGCCATGGACATCCACGACACCATCGGCTTCGACCTGGTCGGGATGGTCGTCGACGACATCGTGGTCATGGGTGCCAAGCCGCTGTTCATGACCGACTACATCGCCACCGGCAAGGTGGAGCCCGCCCGCATCGCCGCGGTGGTCTCCGGCATCGCCAAGGCCGCCGCCGAGACCGGCACCGCGCTGGTCGGAGGGGAGACCGCCGAGCACCCCGGACTGCTGGCAGAGGACGAGTACGACGTCGCCGGCGCAGCCACCGGCGTCGTCGACGCCTCCGCCGTGCTGGGCCCGGAGCGGGTCCGCACCCGCGACGTGATCATCGGCATGGCCTCCTCCGGCATCCACTCCAACGGCTACTCGCTGGTCCGCCGCGTGGTCTCCTCCGCCGGCTGGGGCTACGAGCGCGAGGTCGAGGAGTTCGGCCGCACCCTGGGCCAGGAGCTGCTGGAACCCACCCGGCTCTACACCAGGCCCTGCCTGGACCTGGTCACCGCGCTCAACGGCGACCCCGCCGAGACCGAGATCTCTCCGGAGGCCCCGGTGCGCGGGTTCAGCCACGTCACCGGCGGCGGACTCGCGGCCAACCTGGCACGCGTGCTGCCCGCCGGGCTGATGGCCACCGTGGACCGCTCCACCTGGTCCTGGCCCGCGGTGTTCTCGCTGATCGCCCGGCTCGGCTCGGTGCCGCAGGCAGATCTGGAGCGCACGCTGAACCTCGGGGTGGGCATGATCGCCGTGGTCTCCGCCGAGAAGGCCGACGACGCCCTGGCCCACCTCGCCGCCTCCGGCCAGACCGCCTGGGTGATGGGTGAGGTCAGCGCCTACAGCCCAGAGGAGACCCGGGTCGCCGACGCCGGCCTGGACTTCGTCCAGGGCGCCAAGGGAGTCGACGGCGGCGGCGTGCTGCTGACCGGTCGCTACAGCTCCTGAGAACTCCCGGAGGCCGAGCTGCTGAGGCTCAGGCCTGCGGCGGGGCATCCTCGCCCGAGGCCTCGGCCGCGTCGGCCTCTGCCTTGGTCGCGTACTGGGCATCCGCGGCGTGCTCCGGCGGCGAGTAGACCGTGTAGAGCACCAGCGGCTCATCGCCGGTGTTGCGGAAGTTGTGCTGCGCGCCGGCTGGCACCGCGCACTGATCCCCCGTCTCGATCGGATGAGACTCGCCGTTGAGGTCGGCCTCTCCGCTGCCGGAGATGAAGGTCAGGATCTGATCCGTGTTCTCGTGGACCTCGTCGCCGATCTCTCCGCCCGCGGGGACCGTCATCAGGACGATCTGTGCATGCTCCCCGGTCCAGATCGTCTTGCGGAAGTTCGAGTTCTCCTTGGCGATGTCCGCAATGGTGAAGTGCTCGACGTTGCCCCCCAGGGCAAAGTGCTTCTCAGTCATGGTGCCTTCCCTTCTCGATTCGTCTCGTGTTCTCCGGTGATGGTTTCGTGGAGCTCTCATCGTCTCCGCGGCGCTCAAGCGCCCTGCCAGCCGTGCTCACCTGCCCGTCGCGCTCAGGCGTCCACGGCTGCGCGGGCCCTGGCAGGGCTCCGCAGCTCTTTGGCCATGGCCGTGGAGTTCCGGTCGTTGCGCATGAGCCGCATGGCGTTGAGGATCACCACCAGCACGGAGGCCTCGTGGACCAGCATGCCGATCGACATGGTCACCCCGCCTGCGAAGACGCCGGCGAGCAGCAGCACGACGGTGGCCAGGGCGATGAAGATGTTCTGCTTCATCACGGCCACCGTGCGCTTGGCCAGACTGATGGACTCAGGCAGCTTCATCAGATTGTCGCCCATCAGCGCGATGTCTGCGGTCTCCACGGCGACCGCTGAACCAGCGGCACCCATGGCCACACCGATGTCCGCCGTGGCCAGGGCCGGGGCGTCGTTGACCCCGTCGCCGACCATTGCCACAGTGTGGCCCTCACGCTGCAGCTGCGCCACCGCCTCGAGCTTGTCCTCCGGCAGGAGCGAGGCATGGATCTCGTCGATCCCCGTCCGGGCTCCCACGGCTTCGGCCACCAGACGGGTGTCACCGGTGAGCATGACGACCTTCTCCACCCCGGCATCATGCAGCCGGGCGACCATGGCCGGGGCGTCTTCGCGAAGCTCGTCGGCCACGGCGATCACGCCGATGACCTTGGCGTCGACTGCCACGATCATCGGGGTCCTGCCCGCCGCGGCGAGCTTCTCTGCCGCGGGGCCGGCGCCGACGTCGTCGCGCACGCCGTACTGGTCCAGCAGCGGCAGGTTGCCGATCAGCACCCGTTGTCCGTCGAGATCCGAGGCGATGCCCTTGCCAGGCACGGGGGTGACCGCACCCGGGGTGCCCTTCGGTCCGACGCCGGCCTCGACGGCGGAGTCCAGGATGGGTTTCGCGAGCGGGTGCTCAGAGCCGGCCTCGGCGGCCGCGGCCCAGCGCAGGACCTCGGTGCGGTCCAGCGCAGGGTCAAGGACCACCATGTCGGTCAGCTGCGGCCTGCCCTGGGTGAGGGTTCCGGTCTTGTCCACGGCGACCACCGAGATCTTCGCGGAGGTCTCCAGGTACTCGCCTCCCTTGATGAGGATGCCGTTGCGGGCCGCCCGGCCGATGCCTGCCACGATCGCGACCGGGATGGAGATCACCAGGGCGCCGGGGCAGCCGATGACCAGCAGGGTCAGGGCCAGGACCACGTCCTGGGTGATCAGCCAGGTCAGCACGGCCAGCACGATGACCGCCGGGGTGTACCAGCCGGAGAAGCGGTCGATGAACGCCTGGGTCCTGGCCTTGGCGTCCTGGGCCTCCTCCACGCGGTGGATGATCCGGGCCAGCGTGGTGTCAGCGCCGATGCCGGTGGCCAGCACCTGGAGGAAGCCGCCTCGAGAGACCGTCCCCGCGAAGACCTGGTCGGACTTGCCCTTCTCCACCGGGATGGACTCTCCGGTGATGGAGGCCTCGTCGATGGCGCCGGTGCCGGAGACGACGTGGCCGTCCACCGGGACCTTGGCCCCATTCTTCACCAGCACGATCTCACCCATGCGCACAAGGTGGGCCGGGACTTCGACCTGCGCGCCCTCGCGCATCACGATCGCCGTGTCAGGTGCGACCGCGACCAGTTCGGCCAGCGCTGAACGCGTCTTGTTCATGGTGGCCGCCTCGAGGGCGTGTCCGATGGCGAACAGGAAGGTGACCGCCGCGGCCTCCCAGAAGTTGCCGATCAGGATCGCGCCGATGGCTGCGATGGCCACCAGCAGGTCGATGCCGATGACCTTGATCATCAGCGCCCGGACCGCCTTGAGGACGATCCCGTAGCCCGCGACCACCGCGGCCGCGAGCATGAAGAGGTCGGCCAGCACGAAGACGTCGCCCGATCCGTGGGCGTGGGCACCGGCGTCGATCCACCACTGCGGCCCTATGACCGGGTTCCAGGCATCCCCGCCCAGGCGCCCCACCCCGAAGGAGAGGAGGATGAGCACCCCGGAGATGACCGGGACGGTCCAGCTGCTGAGGACCCATTGCTGCAGCCTGTTCACGAAGGCGACCTTTCTGAGAAATCTGTGGCTGTGCGCGAGAGCCGGAACTGCGCCGCGGTCAGCCCGCGATCCTTCGATCGCGGGCCGGGTCCGCTCAGAAGGCGGAGGGAGCGGCCTTGTAACCGGCCTTGGCGATGGCGGCGACGATGTCGTCGGTCGAGGTGACCGACGCGTCATGGTCGACCTCGACGCGCGCGGTGGCGAAGTGGACCTCCACGTTCTCGACGCCCTTGAGCTTCTTGACCTGCTTCTCGATCTTGGCCACGCAGGAGGGGCAGGAGAAGCCCTCGGCGCGGAACGTGGTGTGGGTGGTGGTGGCAGTCGACATGGTGTGCCCTTTCCTCGTCTGTGATCGTCTCTGTCTTCACTGGTACACCTTCACAGTATCCATCGGGGACTGACGGGGCCTTGACGTGCGTCAAGTAGATGAGGATGGGCGTGAGCCTGGGCGTGTCGTCTGCATCGCCGGCGCCCGAAGGGTCGCGCAGCTTTGACCTCGCGGCAGGACCGGGGAGAATCGGTGATCATGCGTACTCTTCCGCTGCGAGCACTCCATCGGGACGAGGTCAGCTGTGTGCGCCGGGTCCCGCTCTTCTCCGGGCTGACCCAGGACCAGCAGGACCTGGTCGGGTCCCTGGCCCGCCCCATGGTGCTCGCGGCCGGGGAGCTGGTGCACGGCTCCGGGGAGCGGACGCACCAGCTGTCCGTGGTGCACAGCGGGCAGATCAAGCTCAGCCGCTCCCTGCCCAGCGGGCACCGCCGCCTGGTGCGGGTGGTCGGGCCTGGGCAGTCCCTGGGAGAGCACGGCTTCCTCACCGGGGGCAGCACGCTCGAGGAGGCCGAAGCGCTGGCTGATGCTCGGCTGTGCGTGTTCTCTCATGACGCCCTCGCCGACCTGATGGCCGAACATCCCAGCATCGGGGTGCAGATGCTGCGCAACCTCGGGCAGCGGCTGGCCGAGGCTGAGCGTCGGCTGGCGCTGAGCACGCTCGACGTCGACGTCCGGGTCGCGGACTTCCTGCTCGAGCAGCCCCTGCTGCGCCGATCCTCCCAGGCCGGGACCAGAGAGGACCTTCAGGACGGAGACTCCCGAGTCCGCCTGCCGCTGAGCAAGAAGGACATCGCGTCGATGCTCGGCACGACCCCGGAGTCGCTGAGCCGGGCCCTGGCACGCCTCTCCGATGACGGGCTGATCACCGTCAATGCTGACGTCATCACCCTGCGGGACATCTCCGGCCTGGAAGAGGTCGTGATCCGCGCGTGACGCCCCGCGCAGGTCATCTGCACCAGGTCATCTGCGCAGGTCATCTGAAGGACAGGCTGCGCGGGAGCTGGCTGCGGGACGCCTCGACCTCCCGGGTCATCCGCCGCGCCTCCTCGCGCTCCATCCGGCTCGGACGCATCGCCCGCAGCGCCCACAGGATGCAGGCGAGGTCGACGACCTCCTGCAGCCAGGCGCCGATGATGGCTGGCAGCAGGCCCGCCGCAGCGATGAGCATCAGCAGCACCGACATTCCGACGCCGATCCAGATCGCCTGCCACGCCACGCGCATCGTCCGCTTCCCGATGTGCACAGCCCGGGCGCTGCGCGCGAGGTCGTCCACGGTGATGACGACATCGGCGGACTCGCTGGCGGCGCTGGAGCCGCGCGCACCCATGGCCACCCCGACGTCGGCGGCCGCCAGCACCGGTGCGTCATTGACCCCGTCACCGACCATCATCACCGGCCTGGCTTCTGCGGCACGCACTGCGGCGACCTTGTCCTCGGGCAGCAGCTCTGCTCGCACGTCGTCGATCCCTGCCTGCTGCGCGATGTGCCGGGCGACGTGCTCGCCGTCGCCGCTGAGCATCATGGTGGTGCTCACTCCGCCCCGGTGCAGCGAGGCCATCGTGGCACGGGACTCCACGCGCAGCTCGTCGGCCAGGGCGATGTAGCCGGCATAGCGGCCGTCCACCGCCACGTGCACTCCGCTGTGACCTCGGGGCGGGGAATCGGGCGTGGCCCCGGTCTCCCGGGCGAGGAAGCGGCTGCTGCCGACGACGACGGCGTGACCTTCCACCGCGCCGCGCACTCCGTTGGCGGGGACCTCCGTGACCTCCTGCGCGCCCGGCACGCCCTCCGCCGATGCCCCTGCCGCGCTGACCACGGCGTCTGCCAGCGGATGCGATGAATACTGCTCCACGGCTGCCGCGAGGGCGAGCATCCTCGCCGGCTCCATGCTCCGGGCGTGGACCGTGGTCACCTTCGGCTGCCCGTAGGTGAGCGTGCCGGTCTTGTCGAAGGCCACGGTCCGCACTGCAGCGAGCTTCTCGAGCGTGCCGCTGCTCTTGACGATGATGCCGTTGCTGGCTGCACGGGACATTCCGCCCATGAACGCCACCGGTGCCGCGATGATGAGCGGGCAGGGCGTGGCGACCACCAGCACCTCTGCCGCCCGGGTCGGGTCTCCGGAGAGGGCCCAGGCGCCGGCGGCCAGTGCGAGCGAACCCAGTGTGAAGGGCACCGCCACGCGATCGGCGAGCCGGACGAAGGGTGCCTTGGACTCCTGAGCCTCCCGGACCAGCTGGATGATCCGCTGGTACTGGGAGGTGGAGGCGTCGGCGGTGGCGCGGACCTCGATGGCCTCGCCGCCGTTGACCGCGCCGGAGAGCAGCTCGTCCCCGCGGGTCCGTTCCACCGGCAGAGACTCTCCGGTGAGTGAGGATTCATCAAAAGTCGCCGCGGCGGAGGAGAGCACACAGTCCACGGGGACCACCTCGAAGGGCCGCACCAGCAGCCGGTCCCCCACGCCGACCTGCTCCACCGGGACATCCACCGGACCCTCAACTCCGCGCAGGACGTGCGCCGTGTGCGGAGCGTTCTCCAGCAGCCCGGTCAGCTCGCGGCGGGCCCGGCCGGCCGCGTAGTCCTCCAGCGCCTCGCCGCCGGAGAGCATCAGACAGACCACCAGGGCGGCCCAATACTCGCCCACCGCCACGGTGGACCCGATGGCGGTCACCGCCAGCAGGTCGATGCCGTAGGTTCCGGCGCGCAGATCCTGGACCATCCGGCGGCTCTGCTGCAGCGCGACGACCACGGCGAATCCGGAGATCACCCAGCGTGCCGCCGACCCCTGACCGCTGAGTTCGAGCGCGCCGCCGAGCAGCCCGACGGCCAGGGTCGCCAGGACCATCGGGTAGCGCCGCATGCCGATGAAGGTCTTCCGCATGCCTCATTGATACGCCGGAATCACCCGGCTGTATAGCAAGGCGCCGCTGGCCCCAATACAGCCGGCGCCCGAGAGCTAATCGGCGTGGGCACCCACGAGGGCGTCCCCGGCGGGGCGGGAGGTGATGCTCAGCGGTGTGGGTCCTGCCGAGCAGGCCTGGCAGTCGGTGAAGGTCGGGTAGAAGACTCCTGCGCCCTGGACGGCGAGGTGGACCCGGGTGCCCGGCATCAGCGGCACCGCATTGAGCTGGCGCAGCCGCAGCGGAGCGTCCGCACCGTCGAGCTGGACCAGCGCAGTGGTGTCGTGACCGAAGTACTGCGAACTCAGCACCGACCCTGCCGCGCCCTGCTCGCTGAGCGTGATCTGTTCGGGCCGCAGCATGACCTGGCCGGTGGCCCCATTCGTCGTCCGGTGGGCGACGGCCAGGTTCGGGCAGACCAGCTCGACGTTCACGCTGCCCAGCGGGGTCGACGCATCCCACACGGCACCGGTCCTGCCGGTGAGCGGGTCGGCGACCTGCGCTGAGAGCTGTCCGGGCAGCAGCACGGCGTCTCCGAGGAACTGGGCGGTCTCCACGTCGCAGGGGCGGGTGTACACCTCTTCGGGCGCTCCGATCTGGCGCAGCCGCCCGTCCTTGAGCACCGCCACCTGATCGGCGAAGGACAGCGCCTCGTCCTGATCGTGGGTGACCAGGATCGTCGTGGTCCCGGTGGCCCGCAGGATGTCGCGGATCGCCTGGCGGGTGCTTTCGCGCAGCCCCGCGTCCAGGGCGGAGAAGGGTTCATCGAGCAGGATCATCTCCGGCTGACGCGCCAGGGCACGGGCCAGCGCCACCCGCTGGCGCTGTCCGCCCGAGAGCTGGTCCGGGCGTCGGGACGCGTGGTCGGCAGTGAGGCTGACCAGCTCGAGCAGCTCTGCGACCCGCCGGTTCCGCTCCCGCCGGGAGGTGCCGCGCGGCAGCCCGAACGCGATGTTGCCCGCGACGTCGAGGTGCGGGAACAGTGCTCCGTCCTGGGCCACCAGTCCGATGCTGCGACGGTGCGGGGCGACTGTGGTCACATCCTGGCCGTGGAGCCGGACCTGACCGTGTTCTGGCATCAGGAATCCCGCGATGACGCGCAGCAACGAGGTCTTGCCCGAGCCGGAGGGCCCGACGATCGCCGTCGTCGTCCCGGCGTCCACGCGCAGGTCGATGTCGTGGAGGACCCGCTGGTCGCCGAAGCGCACCGCGATCCCTGAGACGTCAAGCATCGTGGTGTCTCCAGTCGTGATGGCAGCGTCGTTGCGGTTCATCGGACCTCCTTGAGCAGTCTCGAGATCATCATCCAGGCGGGGACTGCGGCGACGAGCACCAGCAGCGCGGCGAAGGGGGCGGCTGCGGCGTAGGACTCGCCGCCGGTGTAGGTCCAGAGCCGGGTGGCCAGGGTGTCGAAGCCGGTGGGGCGCAGCATCAGCGTGGCCGGAAGCTCCTTGATCGTGGTCAGCAGCACAAGCAGCGCGCCGGAGAGGATGCCGGGAAGCATCAGCGGCAGCGTCACCCGCAGGTAGCCCATGCCGGGGCTGCTGCCCAGGGACTGGGCGGCCTCTTCGAGCTCCGGGGGCGCCGAGAGCGCGGAGGCCAGCACCGGTCCCAGGGCCAGCGGCAGCATCAGCGCGCAGTAGGCCAGGGTCAGCATCCACATGGTCTGATACAGCGCGGGGAGCACGGCGATCCCGAGCATCACCACCGAGAGTCCGATGACGACGCCGGGCAGCGAGTGCGCCAGGTACGCGGTGCGCTCCAGCAGCCGGGCCAGGCGTGAGGGGCGTCGCGCCAGCCACAGGGCCAGCGGGATCGCGATCGCGGTGGTGGCCAGCGCCGCGAGGCCCGCCGCCCAGAGCGAGCTCAGCAGGGCCGAGCCGATCTCGGCCAGCGAGCCCGGTCGGGAGACTCCGCGCAGGCTCCAGACCAGCAGCGCCGAGAGCGGGACCAACAGCGCGATGAGCACCGGGGTCCAGGCCAGCGCCAGGATCGGGAAGGTCCAGCCGCCCATCCGGAAGCGGGCCGGACGGGCGCGTCCCTCCCCGGACATGGTGGAGTAGCGGGTGCCGGTGCGGCGAACCCGGCCTTCGAGGATCAGCAGGCAGAGCGTGAAGACCAGCAGCACCGAGGACAGCGCGACCCCGCCGAGCCGGTCGAAGCCCATGGAGAAGCTGGTGAACACGGCCCGGGTGAAGGTGTCCACGCGCAGGATCGAGACGGCGCCGAAGTCCGCGATGACGTAGATGGCGCAGAGCAGGGTCCCCGCGGTGATCGCAGGGGCGGCCTGCCGGACGGTCACGCTGAAGAAGGTGTCCACCGGGCCGCGGCCCAGCGCGCGAGCGGCCTCCTCCTGGGCGGGGTCCACAGAGACCAGCGCGGCGACCACCGGGAGATAGATGTACGGGTAGGTCACCGAGGTGATCACGATCGCGGCGGCGAGGAAGCCTTCAAAGCTGGTGCCCGGGTTCACCAGGGCGTTCATCGACTGCCAGCCGAAGGCCGCGACGTAGCTGGGGACCGCCAGCGGCAGCGCCGCGGCGACGCCGAGGATCAGCCGCCCCGGCAGCTGGGTGCGGGTGACCAGGAACGCGAGGCCCACGCCGAGGACCAGACAGAACACCGTGACCGTGCCGGTGAGGGTCAGCGAGGTGTAGGCCAGCCGGGCGCTGCGCGCGCTGAACACCGTGTCCAGGAAGTCCGGGAGCGGGAACTGGGCCAGCCGGATCAGGAGATAGAACAGCGGCAGCAGCGCCACCAGCGTGGCGATCACCGCAGCCGCCCGAAGCCACAGCGGCACCGCCACGCGTCCGTTCCCTGCGGAGACGGAGCGTGCGGCGGTGCGCGCTGGAGCCTGGAGCTGCGGGGAGATGGGTCAGCCCACCAGACCCGATTCGACGATCATCTCCACGGAGGTCTCCAAGTCCTCGAGCTGGTTCAGATCGATGTCTGGGGCGTCGAGCTCCTCGAGGCTGGGCATGCCCTCCGGCCCGTCAACGCCCTCGATCATCGGGTACTCTGCGGTCTCTTCAGCAAAGTAGGTCTGGCCCTCGGTGCTGAGCATGAACTCCGCCAGCGCTGCGGTGGCCTCGTTCTCGGAGTTCAGCACGCCGATGCCGGCCACGTTGACCAGTGATCCGACGTCGCCGTTGCTGAAGAGGTGGTTCGCCACGTTCAGTTCGGCGGGCTCCTCGCCGAGCTCGTTGGCGCGGCCGTAGAGGTAGTAGTGGTTCACCAGGCCCATGTCGATGACGCCGTCGGCGACGTCGGTGACGATCTCACCGTTGCCCTCGCGGATCTGCGGGTCGTTGGCGGCGAGGTCGTCCAGGAAGGTCTGGGTCTCCTCCTCGCCCTCGAGCTCGCGGTGCGCGGTGACGAAGGACTGGAAGGAGGCGTTGGTGGGGGCGACGCCGACGCGACCGGCGTACTCGGACTGGGTCAGCTCATCCACGCTCTCGGGAAGGTCAGCCTCATCGACGGTGTCGGTGTTGTAGATCAGGGTGCGGACGCGTCCGGAGAGGCCCACCCACTGGTCCTCGGCGTCGCGGTAGGCCTCGGGCACCTGCTCGAGCAGCTCGGCGTCGAGCCCGGCGAAGAGACCCTCGGCGGCCACGGCACCGAGCGCTCCGGCGTCCTGGGCGAGGAAGACGTCGGCCGGTGAGCCCTCGCCCTCCTCCAGCAGCTGGGCGGCCAGCTCGGCGGTGTCGCCGTACCGGACATCGACCTCGATGCCCGTCTCCTCGGAGAAGGTGTCGATCAGCGGCTGGATCAGCTCTTCATTGCGACCTGAGTAGAGCACCAGGCTCTGCGCCTCGGCGGTGGTCTCCTCGCCGTTCGACTCCGGCTCGGTGGTGTCGCCACAGGAGGTCGCGGTCAGCGCGACGATCGCGCCCAGAGTGACCGCCAGGGAAGTTCTGCGCATAGGTGATGTTCCTTCGTCTCGCATCGGAGGCCCGCCGATGCGGAGCCTGACTGGTCTGATCCAGTCTACCCTAAGATACGCAAGGCCGGTGTGCCTTAATTGAATAAGGCTCTATGTGTAGCGGCGGTCCCCAGGCGTACCCGGCACAATGGGACGGGTGATCCCTCTCTTCCTCGACTGTGACCCCGGCATCGATGATGCGCTCGCGCTGGGCTGGCTGTTCTGCCAGGACGACGTCGAGATCACCGGCATTGCGGCGAGCGGCGGCAATGTCTCCACCGCCCAGGTGCTGGCGAACACGCTGGGCTGGCTGCAGCTGGCCGGACGCACCGACCTGCGTGTGCACGCCGGGGCAGAGCACCCGCTGGCCGGGGTGTCCGAATATGCCGAAGAGACCCACGGCGACACCGGGGCCGGCTATGCCCGGCTGCCCGCCGGCGCGGCCACGGGCGGGGTCGCCGACGAGATCACGGACGGGGTCACCGGAGGATTCACGGCCGATGAGCTTCCCGCCGCGCAGGCCTGGGTCCGGGCCGCCCACGCCCACCCTGGGGAGCTGATCGGAGTGCTCACCGGACCCGCCACCAACCTCGCCCTGGCGCTGCAGCTGGAGCCACGGCTTCCGAAGCTGCTCAAGCGGCTCTTCATCATGGGCGGGGCCTTCAACTACCGGGGCAACACCCGGCCCACCACCGAGTGGAACGTCAGCTATGACCCCGAGGCCACGAAGGCCGTGCTCGATGCCTTCGGCGAAGCGACCCATCTGCCGGTGATCGGCCCCATCGAGGCCACCGAGGCGGTGGCGCTGACGCCGCAGCGGCTGCAGCAGATCCTGGATCGCCCCGACTCGGAGCCGTGGTCAGCATGGCTGACCCAGCTCGCGGAGGCGCTGCGGTTCTACTTCGAGTTCCACGAGGCCGACGGCCACGGCTATCTCGCCCATGTCCACGACCCCTATGTCACCGCCGCGGCGGTGGTCTGGGCCCGGAATGAGAACGAGGCTCACGCCCAGGCTGAGCACCTGCCCCAGCCTGAGAGCCAGCAACCTGACGAAGACACTGCTCCGGCGGCGGAGCCCGGGCGGGATTCGTCTGCACGCGCCGCAGACGGGATAATTCCCTGGGCGCTCATGACCGAGAAGGCAGCGGTCGACGTCGAACTCATCGGCACGCTGACCCGTGGCGAGACTGTGGCCGACTGGCTCGGCCGCTGGGGCCGCGCACCTAATGTCGAGGTCATCCGCAGCCTGGACGCCGAGGCGTTCCTGGATCACCTGACCATCACCCTAAGAAGAGGACCACACCATCATGGCTCACACTGACCCGCACTCTGGGCAGGGGTCCGTCACCGCGGCGGATCCCGGAGAAACCCCGAAGAACCGCACTGCTGGAACCCGCACCTCACAGACCGCCGGGAGCGACCGCGCCGGCAACCACCTCCGGCCCGCTCCCCCGCTGTGGTCCATCCTGGCGCTCACCGCCGGAGCCGCCGTCATCGTCGGCACCTATCTCTGGGTGCTGACCACCCAGCCCGCCACCCTGGGCGCTGATCTGGGCCACACCACGCTCGGCGTGATGGTCGGCTACCTGCTCGGCGCCGCGCTGATCGCCGCCGGCACGCTCCCGCGGATCCCGCGCAGCGTGCTCGCGCTGATGCCGGTGATGATCGCGCTGAACATCACCACCGGACAGATCGTAGGCACCATGACCGCGATCCCGCTCTACCTCGATTCCCTGGGCACCGTGATCATCGGTGTCATCGCCGGCCCCGCCGCCGGCGCGCTGACCGGAATCCTCACCAACGTCATCTGGGGTGTGACGATCAACCCCACCGTCATCGCCTTCACCGCGGGCTCCGCCTTCATCGGTGCCGCCGCCGGCTGGATCGCTCGGATCGGTGGCTTCCGCCGCATCTGGTGGGCCGTCATCGCCGGCGCCGTGGCCGGCATCCCCACCGGCCTGATCGCCACCCCGGTGGCCGCCTTCATCTTCGGCGGCGGACTCGGCGTGGGCACCGGCAGCGTCGTCGCCGCCCTGCAGGGCGCCGGAGCATCCATGCTCGGGGCTGCGACCATCCAGGGGCTGGGCAGCGACATCGCCGACAAGGCCATCATCTTCGCCCTGGCCTTCCTGGTGCTCGCCGCGCTGCCGAACCGGCTGCGCAGCAGGTTCCCCTTCACCGAGCACTCCCGGGTGAAGCGCCGGAACCGGACAGACGCGGGACCTGCGCATGCGGCTGCATCCGGCCACTGAGCTGGTTCTGCTCGGCTGCGCGCTGCTGCTCGTCTACGGAGTTCCCTCCCCGCTGATCCCGGCCGCCGTGCTGCTGAGCACGGTGGTCGGGGCGGCGGTCTCCCCACGAGTCCGCTTCCGCCGCTGGGCACTGACCCTGATGCTGCTCGCCGGACCGATGCTGGTCATGGTCGGGATCATCCAGGGCCTCTTCTATCCCGGCGAACAGGTCCAGGTCCTTGCCGAGTTCGGGCCCGCCGCGGTCACCGTGGAGGGCCTCGCGCTGGCGATCCAGCTCTGGCTCCGCGTCGCCGCGATGGTGGCGGTCTGCGCGCTGTTCGCCTTCGGCTCCGATCCCTCGCGCGCCTTCGACGGCCTGCTGACCCTGCGCCTGCCGCTGTCCCTGGCCTACGTGTGCGCCGCCGCGATGAGCCTCATCCCGCTGGCCCAGCACCGGGTCCGCGCGGCGCTGGCCGCCCGCGCCGCCCGCGGCTGGGACACCGACCGCCTGCTGGTCCGGCTGCGGCTGCTCACCGGGGTGCTCGGCGGCCTGCTGGTCACCGCCATCACGCAGCTGGACCAGCGCCACGATGCCCTGACCCAGCGTGGGTTCGGCCTCGCGCCACGACCCACCCCGGCCCGGTTCTACCCCGCGGGTGCGGGTCAGTCCGCGCTGCGCTGGGGCGCCGTCGTCGGATCCTGTCTTCTCGTGGGAGCCTCGCTGGTCGGGCTGCTGCCGCTGCCTTCTGCCACCGACCTGCTCGGAGTCCTCGATGCCTGATCCCACGCCGTCGCCCGAGTCCCTGCCCGCACCCCTGCCGCCGGCCCAGCTGCGTCTGACCGACTTCAGCTTCCAGTACCGCGGCGCGGAGACGCTCGCCCTGGCCGGCGTCGACCTGGTGCTGCGCGCCGGGGACGCGGTCGCGGTGCTCGGCCCGCAGGGCGCCGGCACCTCCACCCTGGCCCGCGCCGCCGCCGGGCTGCTGGGCGAACACGGACACAGCACCGGGGTCCGCGAGCTGCCCGGCGAAGACGGCCACGGCGGCGTCGGGATGCTCGGCGATGACCCGGAGGCCCAGCTCACCGGCCTGACCCGGACCGTCCACGACGAGGCCGCGCTGCCCGGGCGACTCTCCGGGCTGCCGCTCGCCGACTGCTTCGAGCGCGCCGAGGCCAGCCTGCAGGCGCTGGGCATCGCCGGTCTGGCCGAGCGCCCGCTCGCCACACTCTCCGGCGGGGAGCGCCAGCTCACCGCTCTGGCCGGGCTGCTCACCCTGCGACCGGACGTGCTTGTGCTGGATCAGCCCTCCCAGGCGCTGGACGCCAGCGCACGACGACGCCTGGCCCGGTCCCTGCGCGCGTTCCGCGACGCCGGCGGCGCCGTCCTGCTCACCGGACATCAGCACGACGACCTCACCGCCGCCTGCGACCAGGTGCTGTTCCTGGACCGGGGCCGTCAGGTCACGGCTGGACCGGCCGCTGCTGGAGCGGCCGGACTGTCAGCGGAGGCGGGAGGGCTGTCACCCGAGGCGGACGGCGCAGGCCAGTGCGATCAGGTGCAGGCAGATCAGCTGCGGCTGGATGATGCACAGCTTGATCAGCACGGGATCTGGGATGCCCGGCGCGCACCGGCCCGGCGAGACGAGCCCTTCCCAGAAGCCGCACAGCACGGCAGGCAGGTGCTGCTGAGCGTCCGCGAGCTCTCGGTGCAGCGCGAGACCACCCCGGTGCTGCAGAACCTGGCGCTGGACCTGTATGCAAGCGAGGTCACCGCGCTGCTGGGCGCCAACGGGTCGGGGAAGTCGACGCTGCTCAGCGCTTTGGCGGGGCTCGTCCCCGCGGAACCTGGGGCTAGGATCACCGGGCCCGGTGGGGTCGCCCTCGCCGAGGTGCCGGCGCATCGCCGGGCCGGGCACCTGGCGTGGGTGGGGCAGGATCCCGGGGATCAGCTCTCCGCCTCGACGGTGCGTGCGGAGCTGATGCGTGCGGTCCCGCTGGGCCCGGGGGGACGTCGGCTGCGCCGCGAGGACCGCGCGCCCGCACTGGCACGCCGCGAGGAGCAGGTGCAGGAGGTGATGGAGCTGGCCGGTCTCAGCGCGGAGGCCGAGGAGCACCCCTATGACCTGGTGCCCGCGCAGCGCAAGGACTGTGTGATCGCCTCGGCGCTGCTGCTGAGACCCGCAGTGCTGCTGCTCGACGAGCCCACACTGGGCCGTGACTCAGCGGCGATGACCCGGCTGAGCACCCTGGTCCGCGGGTTCACCTCCGCCGGGGGCGCGGTGCTCGTGGCCACCCACGATCAGCGCTGGGCCGCGGAGATCAGCGATCGGCAGCTGCGCCTGGATGCGGGGCATCTGCAGCCAGAAGCCTGACTGGTCTTGCCTGTCCCCGGCGCACCCGATGCTGGCAAGACTAAATAGGCAGCGACTCCCAGGTGTCGACCATCGCCGGCACCACCGAGGCCACGAGCAGTCCGGCCATGACCAGGTTGAAGATCAGCATGTGCTTGGGCTGCGAGATGATCCGGCCGGCGCCCACGCCGAGCAGGGTCCACGCGATCGTGAAGGGAGCCCCGAAGCTGCAGGCGACCAGCGCGATCACGGCGACCTCGAGCATGAAGGAGTCCCAGAAGCCGGTGAAGGTGCTCAGCGCGGCCACCGAGAGGGTCCAGGCCTTGGGGTTCACGAACTGGAACAGCGCCATCTGCACGAACCCCGGCGGCTTGGCTCCCGGCTTGGGGGTCAGCGTGGTGGGGCCGCTGGCGATCTTGAAGGCGAGCCAGAGCAGGTAGAGGATGCCGATGGGGCGCAGGATGTCGAGGATCACGGGCCACTGTTCCAGCGCCTGGCCCAGCCCGATCCCGACCAGCAGCACCATGGTCGGGAAGCCGACGTTGACTCCCAGGATCGCCGGCAGCGTCCGCTTGAACCCGTAGGCGGCTCCGGAGGCCATCACGATGGTGTTGTTCGGCCCCGGGGTGCCGGCGCCGGCCACCACGAAGAGCATCAGAGAGAGAATCGCCACTGGACGAGACTACTCTGCTGGCACGGCGGCGCTCTGCGCCAGCGCGATGATCTCCTCGGTGACCCGTTCGCGCAGCCGAGGGTCCAGCCGCTCGGTCGAGAGCGCCTCGTAGAACCACAGTCCGTCAGCGGCGAGCCGCGCGATGAAGCGCTGGACCGCGGCGGCCTCCGCGGCGTCGTCGTCGGGTGCCTGGGGGTCTTGGCCTTCTGAGCGCTGCGGAACCTCCGGAGGCTGCGGCGCCCACCGGGCGAAGACCTCATCCCAGGCGGCGTTGGCCACCGGGTCCTCGGAGGCCTCGAGCATCAGCAGCAGCTCCGCGCGCTCGGGGTTCTGTGAGAGCTGCACGAAGGCCCGGAAGCGAGCCTCGCGGCTGAGCTCCTGCGCGGTGCCGCCGGCCTGGGACTCCAGCGCCAGCTCCCAGTTCTGGGCCACGTGCCGGTGCAGCCCGAGCAGCAGCTCCTCCCGGGACGGGAAGTGATAGAGCAGCCCGCCCTTGGTCATCCCGGCCTCGGCGGCGACTGATTCGTAGGTCAGCGTGGTCACGCCTTCGCGCTGGACCACACGGGTGGCCGCATCGAGGATCTCGCGGCGTTTGGAGGGTCGCACAGTGAGGGAGCTCCGCTCAGTGGTTCTCAGTGGTTTTCGGGGTAGGCCTGGGACTCGGTGCCCGGGGTGTAGCGGCGCAGCATCCAGGAGGACGCGACGGCGGCGAGCACCATCACCACGGCGACGCCGATGAGCACGCCCAGGTAGGCGACGTCGAAGGCCTCCGCGGCGGCGGCCATCGCGGGGGCGTCCCCGGACTCGAGCACCGCAGCCGGGGCCTGGCCGGCATACTGCTCAGCGCCGGCGGGCAGCACCAGCACCCGGGTGTAGACGAAGGTGAGCAGGCTGCCCAGCAGCGCCACCCCGACCAGTCCGCCGAACTCGTAGGAGACCTCCTCGATGGAGGCAGCCATCCCGGCGCGGCGCGGCGGGACGTTGCCCATGATCGCGGTGGAGGCGACCGACATGGAGGCACCCAGTCCGGCGCCGAGCACGCCGAAGCTGGTCACCAGCAGCACCAGCGAGTCGTCCAGCACCGCGTAGATCGAGCCCAGGGCGCCGACGGCGGCCAGCGCCATGCCCCCGCCGATCAGCGTGAGCAGCCCGGCGCGGTGCAGGATCGCGCCGCCGAACAGCGCGAAGGGCAGCGAGCCCAGCGCCAGGGCGGAGACGATCAGTCCGGCGTCGAGCGGGGAAAAGCCCTCCACCAGCTGGAAGCGCTGGGTGGTGCCCAGCTGGACCCCGACGATGGCGAAGATGCTGGCGCCCGCGGCGATCACGCCGCCGCTGAACCCGCGGTTGCGGAAGATCGTGAAGTCAACCAGCGGCTCGGCGGTGCGGGTGAGCCGGATCTGACGTCGGGCGAAGAAGGTGAGCATGACCGCGGCGACGACGACGGAGACGACGAAGCGCACCCAGTCCACCGGGGTCTCGGCGATGGTCTTGATCGCCAGCACGGCGGCGGTCAGTCCGATCATCACCTGCGCGGAGGAGAGCCAGTCCCAGTGCCGCCCCGGGTTGGCGATGTTCGCCGGGCCGACCACCAGCATCAGCACCAGGGCGCCCGCGACGATCGGCACGTTGACCAGGAACACCGAGCCCCACCAGAAGAACTCCAGCAGCACGCCGGAGACGATCGGGCCCAGCGCCATGCCCACGGTGGCCACGGCGGCCCAGATGGCGATGGCCATATTGCGCTCGCGCTCCACCGAGAAGGTGAGCCGGATCAGCGCCAGGGTGGCGGGCATCATCGCGGCGGCGCCCACGGCGAGCAGCGCACGGGAGGCGATGAGCATCTCGGAGCTGCCGGAGAAGGCGGCCAGGATCGAGGCCACGCCGAAGATGCCCAGGCCCACCTGGAAGATCCGTTTGTGTCCGAACCGGTCCCCCAGCGCGCCGGAGCCGGGCAGCAGCCCGGCGATCACCAACGGATAGGCATTGATGATCCACAGCTGCTGCGAGGAGGACGCGCCGAGCTCCGCGGTCAGCGTGGGCAGGGCGGTGTAGAGGATCGTGTTGTCCAGGGCGATCAGGAACAGCGCCGAGGAGACGATGGCGAGCATGGTCCAGCGCTGCCACGCGCTCAGGGCGCGTCGCTGATCAGCGTGCACGGAAGGAAGGGTCATCACCCGAGTAACTATACTATACGTACGGTACAGTTACTGGTGAGCTTGCTCACCCAGCAGCGCGTCCAGCGACTGCAGCGCCGGAGTGATCCGGGTGCGCCAGCGCCAGTCCGCCTTGGCGTCTGCGCGGGAGGGTCCGCCGTTGATCACGCCGATCTGACGGTTCGACTGATGCATGGTCAGCGCGATCTTGAACCCGCTCATCACCGCCATGGAGCTGCCGACCACCAGCAGCGCGGAGGAGGCGGCGACAAGCTTCTCGACCGCGGCCTTGCGCTCGGCCGGCACCGACTCGCCGAAGTACACGACGTCGGGCTTGAGCTTCTCCGAGCCGCAGACCAGGCAGGTGACCATGTGGAACTTCTCGATCCAGGACTGGTCCAGGGTGACGTCGCCGTCGGGGTTCACGTTCTCCGCGGCGGCGAAGGCGGCCTCGGCGTATCCGGGGTTCGCCTCCTGCAGCCGGGCGTCCAGGGAGGATCGGGTCTCGCGGTTGCCGCAGTTCAGGCAGATCACGGAGTCCATGTCGCCGTGCAGGTGGATCACCGGGTCTGCCCCGGCGGCGCGGTGGAGTCCATCGACGTTCTGCGTGATCAGGCCGCTGAGCATGCCGGATGACTGCCAGTCGGCGAGCAGCCGGTGGGCCTCGTTGGGCTCGGCCCGGTGCATCTGCCGCCAGCCGACGAAGCCTCGGGCCCAGTAGCGACGGCGCGAGGCGGCGTCGTGCTGGAACTCCTGGTAGGTCATCGGTCGGTGCCGATGCAGCGAGCCCTGGGGTCCGCGATAGTCCGGGATGCCGGAGTCGGTGGAGACGCCGGCGCCGGTGACCGCGAGGACGTCGCCCCGCTCGAGCATCGCTCGGATGCCTTCGCGCGCGATCTCGTCGGACTGAGGCTCGGCGGTGTCCTCCACCACTCGGGCTATCGAGCGGAGAGCTGCCTTATGGGCATTCTCGACAGGCTTGGTGAAGGCCGACTGGGTGGGCTCTTCCACGGGTCAGCGCCCGTACTTATCCTCGTACGGGTCAAAGCCGCTGCTGCGCTCTTCGGTGTCCGGGCGCACTGGGCGGCTGGACGACTCTCGTTCACCACGGGTTTTGGCGAGCTCTCTCTCAAGAGCAGTCAGGTCGGTGTCCGGAGTGTAGTACTTGATCTCCCGAGCCTGCTTCGTAGCTTTCGCCTTCTGACGGCCACGCCCCATAAGCGAGACCCCCTCTGTCTTCTCGTGTCCCTGTGCGATGCCGGGCATGGGCTATCGCGGGATTAGCTGTATATGAAGTAGTTCGTGATCCCTAGGTTAACATGACTGGCGCTGCGTCGTCGCCCGATCGATGCTCAGGGTCAGCACGATCACACGTTTTACGCCTCTTCGAAGCAGGTCAGCCACCCGGTACAACGCCGCGACGGCGCAGTCTGTTCCACACCATCAACCCGGGCTCCAGGCAGGGCTGGACCTCTCTCGGCAGGCGGTGGAGAATTCGGATTATGACTGACGCACCGCCCCTTCCGGAGTCCCATCTGCCCGAGCTGCGCTGGTGCTCGGCCTCCCTGGAGGGGCTCGGCGCGATCGTGGTCATCTACTCCCCCGAGGATGAGGCCATCCGGGCCGCCTCGCTGGCCCAGGCCGCCGGGGACGAGCCGGAGGTCGCCGCGATCGGGCGGGTCCTGGAGCAGCTGATGGACCAGCTGGAGGTCCTGGCGCCGGCCACTGCGGCTCGCGAGATGAAGCCGCTGCCCGCAGAGCGGGGCACGGTGCCCGAGGCGGTGGCCGCCTACGCCGCAGGCCATCACACCGCGCTGGATGAGCTGACCGTGGTGCAGCCCGGTTCGGCCTACCGCCAGGAGGTCTGGGCGGCGATGCGTGAGATCCCGGCCGGAGAGACCGTGTCCTACGCGGAGCTCGCCCAGATGGCCGGCCGGCCGCTGGCGCACCGGGCCGCGGCCAGCGCGTGTGCGAACAACCTGGTCGCCTTCGCGGTCCCGTGTCACCGCGTGATCCGCTCCGACGGGGCCCTGGGCGGCTACGGCTTCGGCGGCATCGAGACCAAACGAGCACTCCTGGTCCGCGAGGGCCTGCTCCTGACCCGCTGACCCTCTTCCCGGGTGGCATCCTTCCCGGGTGGTTGCAGATTCCGGTCGTGACGTAGGGACCGGAGAACGCAACTGACCTAGAAGACTGGCTCGGAGAATGGACCGGGAGGCTCGACGCGGCTTCTGGCCCTTGAGTCGTGACACCCCACCGACCCCTGATGCAGACTCGGCCTTTTCGGCAGAGGAGGATGCATGAGCAGGGAATTGGTGTGGACCGGATTCATGACGCTCGACGGGATCATCGACTCCCCCGGCGGCAGCAGCGAGGGGCACCCCAGCGGCGGGTGGGTGCTGGGCACGGAGTTTCTGCCGGAGGCGTTCGCGCTCAAGGGCGAGGAGCTGGAGGAGACGACGGCGCTGATGTTCGGCCGGCGCAGCTACGAGGCCTTCGCTCCGATCTGGGCCGAGTCCGAGGACCACGCGGGCTACAAGGACCTGCCGAAGTACGTGGTCTCGACGAGCCTGAGCGAGAACGCCCTGGTCGAGAACTGGGGACCGATCAGCCTGTTGCGATCCACCGAGGACATCGCCGCACTCAAGGACGACGACGGCGGCGCGATCTTCATCCACGGCAGCGCCGAACTGGCGCGGAGTCTGATGGCTGCCGGCCTGATCGACCGATACAACCTGCTGATCTTCCCGGTGCTGCTGGGGACCGGGAAACGGCTCTTCACCATGGAGAACCGCGACGCGACGAAGCTGAGCCTGCGCGAGTCGGACCACTACGCCAACGGGGTCATCAAGGCCGTCTACGACGTCCGGCACTGATGCCGGATGCAGCCCGGGCTTCCTGGGTGGTTGCGGTCTCCGGCGGTGACGTACCGACCGGAGACCGCAACCACCCAGGACGGGCAGCAGGTCAGGGCTTCTTGGTCACGGTCAGACCGTGCACGGACTCACCCTCCAGCGAGAGCTCCTGCCGGTCCACCAGGACCGTGTCGCCGTCCTCGACCTCGCCGGAGAGCAGCGCGCGGGCCAGCTGGTCGCCGATCTCGCGCTGCACCAGTCGGCGCAGCGGCCGGGCGCCGTAGGCGGGGTCATAGCCGGTGAAGGCCAGCCAGTCCCGCGCGGCCTCGGTGACCTCCAGGGTCAGACGACGCGCCGCCATCCGCTCCTGCAGCAGCCCGATCTGCAGCTCCACGATCCCGCTGAGCTGTTCCATGCTCAGCGGATCGAACATCACGATGTCGTCGAGCCGGTTGAGGAACTCGGGCTTGAACGAGGCATGGACCACGTCCATCACCCGCTGGTGCTTGATCGAGGGCTCCAACGTCTGATCCACCAGGAACTGCGAGCCCATGTTGGAGGTCAGGATCAGCACCGTGTTGCGGAAGTCCACGGTGCGGCCCTGCCCATCGGTGAGCCGGCCGTCGTCGAGGACCTGAAGCAGGATGTCGAAGACCTCCGGATGGGCCTTCTCCACCTCATCGAGCAGCACCACCGAATAGGGCCGACGTCGGACCGCTTCCGTGAGCTGTCCGCCCTGGTCGAAGCCCACATACCCTGGGGGCGCCCCGACCAGCCGGGCCACGGAGTGCTTCTCGGAGTACTCGGACATGTCGATCCGGATCATGGAGCGCTCGTCGTCGAAGAGGAACTCCGCGAGCGCCTTGGCCAGCTCGGTCTTGCCCACGCCGGTGGGGCCCAGGAACAGGAAGGAGCCCGTGGGCCGGTCCGGGTCGGAGACCCCGGTGCGGGCACGGCGGACCGCGTCGGAGACCGCACTGACCGCCTTGGTCTGTCCGATCAGCCGGGAGCCGATGAGCTCCTCCATCTGGAGCAGCTTCGCGGTCTCGCCCTGGAGCAGCCGCCCGGCGGGGATTCCGGTCCATGCCGAGATCACCCCGGCGATCCCGTCCGCGTCGACCTCGTCGGCGACCATCTTCTTCTCCGGGGCCGGGGTGGAGGCGTCCTCCTCCTCAGCCGCCGCCAGGTCCTTCTCGACCTGCGGGATCTCCCCGTAGAGCATGCGGGAGGCCTCGGCGAGATCACCGTCGCGCTGGGCGCGTTCGGCGGCGGACTTCAGCTCATCGAGCTTCACGCGCAGTTCACCGGCGCGGTTGAGCTCGCCCTTCTCGGCCTCCCAACGGGCGGTGAGCTCGGCGAGCTCCTCCTTGCGGTCGGCGAGGTCCTCGCGCAGGGTGATGAGTCGTTCGGCGGAGCCGGCGTCGGTCTCGTTCTGCAGCGCGAGCTCCTCCATGGTCATCCGGTCCACCACGCGGCGCAGCTCGTCGATCTCCACCGGGGCGGAGTCGATCTCCATGCGCAGCCTCGAGGCGGCCTCGTCGATCAGGTCGATGGCCTTGTCCGGGAGCTGACGGCCGCTGATGTAGCGATCCGAGAGGGTCACGGCGGCGACCAGCGCGTTGTCGGCGATGCCGACCTTGTGGTGGGCCTCGTAGCGCTCCTTGATGCCGCGCAGGATCGCGATCGCGTTCGGCACCGAGGGCTCACCGACGTAGACCTGCTGGAACCGGCGCTCCAGGGCGGCGTCGGCTTCGATGTTCTCCCGGTACTCGTCCAGGGTGGTCGCCCCGATCAGGCGCAGCTCCCCGCGGGCGAGCATCGGCTTGAGCATGTTGGACGCGTCCATGGAGCCCTGCGAGGCGCCGGCCCCGACCACGGTGTGGATCTCATCGATGAAGGTCACGATCCGGCCCTCGGCGGCCTTGATCTCCTCGAGCACGGCCTTCAGCCGCTCCTCGAACTCACCGCGGTACTTCGCGCCGGCGATCATCGCGCCCAGGTCCAGGGAGATCAGCGTCTTCTCACGCAGGGACTCGGGGACGTCCCCGGCGACCATGCGCTGGGCCAGGCCTTCGACGACGGCGGTCTTGCCGACCCCGGGCTCACCGATCAGGACCGGATTGTTCTTGGTGCGGCGGGAGAGCACCTGGACGACCCGGCGGATCTCGGAGTCGCGCCCGATCACCGGGTCGAGCTTGCCGGACCGGGCGATCTCGGTCATGTCCGTGCCGTACTTCTCCAGGGCTTGGAAGGTGTTCTCCGGGTCCGGGGTGGTGACCTTGCGGTCCCCGCGCAGCCCGGGCAGCTCAGCCTTGAGCGCCTGCAGGGTGGCACCGGCGTCGGCGAGTGCACGTCCGACCGGGCCGCCGTCGGTGGCGGCGCCGATCAGCAGGTGCTCGGTGGAGACGAAGTCGTCGCCGTAGTCCTCGGCCTGGGCCTGGGCGCCCTTGATGACGTTGAGCCCGGCGGGCGAGAACTGCGGGGCCGCGACGGAATCCCCGCTGGTGGCGGGCAGAGACTTGATGATGGCGGAGGCACGGGTGCTCACGGCGTCGGGATCAGCCCCGGCGGCCTTGAGCAGCGCGACGGCCATGGACTCGCGCTGATCCATCAGGGCCTTGAGGATATGCGCCGGTTCCACCTGCGGGTTGCTCGCGGTGTTGGCGTTCATTGCGGCCGCGGAGACGACCTCCTGCGATTTGGTCGTGAGTTTAACGTCCATGTCTGCCCCTCCCAGTGCGTGAGGACGCCGGTTGCACGACGGCGCCGAATAAACTTGAGTGTACATTACTCAACTTTGAGTTGGGAGGAAGTATTCCTTCCGCCGCGTGGGGCGCATCAGCAATCGGGCGGCTGTAGGATCCCGCTAAGTTGGCAGTAGTGTCATCTATTTGACAGCGGCGTGTCAGTAGTCTCATCTATTTGACAGTGGGGCAGACTTAGCATGTGAGCACTCGCGAGGATTCCTTGCGGTATTGCAATGTCGCCGGTGACGAGGTCACCACGACTTGGGATCTGGCACGCGCCCACGACATCGTCGATGGCCTCCCTGTTCGCATCCCGCCCAGCTTCCGGCGGCAACGAAGCTACCCAGGCCTGTTTTGGGCCTCGACACATCGTCGGATGCTGGTCTACGAGAGCTTGCTTGAGCTCGACCGCCTATGGCTCGCAGATTTCGACCCCACAGTTGAGCGGATCGCAACCCAACCTTTCGAGGTCAAAAGCGGAAATGGTCTCGACGCGTTCAAACACGTACCCGACATCATGCTCGTCGAAGCGGACAATACCGTCACGGTCATTGATGTGAAGCCAGAGGGTTTCATCAGCAAACCCGCGGTCAAAGCGCAGTTCGACCGAACCCGGAGTCTTTGCCGGACGAAGGGTTGGAATTATGAGGTGTTCACCGGAGGTGACCCTGTTGAACTCCGCAACGTCCGCGCCCTCGCGATCGGAAGACACCGAGAACGCATACCCCCAGAACACGTTCAAGAGGCCCGAGTCGCTCTTCTCAGCCGTAGCGTCGCCCTGGGTGACGCTATAGCGCGCAGACCTGCGTCTTGCGAAGAAAACATGTGGCGCGTCGCAGTCCTTAGCTGCATTTGGTTCGGCGAAGTAGAAGCCGACCTTCGAGTCCCCCTCAGCGCCCGGACAATACTCAGCCCCAGACATCAGGCGACGTGATGGAACCTCAATACCTCGATCTCTCAGTGGGGTCCCGGATTTGGCACGACGGGAGCGCCTGGACTGTCGTCGAGCACGACGGAACCAGTGTGACTCTCCGCTCGGGAGACCACCTGAAAAGGGTTCATGGGACTTCCCTCGTGGATGTCGCTGAACCACTCGATGATTCCGAGACCCCGCGCGACGACTCAGAGCTACACGCCGTAATCCTCGGTGCTCTGAGCTCAACCCAGCGCACAGAGCTCGAACGACAGGCACATGTATTTGACGAGCTCATTTTTGATGCGACTCAGACACCAACGAACGACCTCTACCGAGCTGTGGCGGACGAGCTTGGAATTTCGCTCCGGACTGCCTATCGACGTGGCCAGAGATACGCGGCGGAGGGACTCGTGGGCCTAGTTGACTCTCGACTAATTCGTCCTCGACGCCACTCAGTCGACCCGCAATGGGATACCGCGTGCATCGAGGTGCTCGAGAGCTATCGCGATCGGTCAAACCCGACGATGAAGGCAGTACTGGAAAAGACCAATGCACTCTTCGGTGACCAGAACCCTCAGGGAGTCGCACCCTCACGGTCGGTAGCATATCGGCGCATTCAGGAATTAGACGCAGGGCGCTACACCTTCGGGGCGGCTAAACAACGACGATCCGTGGCGCAGCGACCTCAGGGCATGTTCGGCCGGCTGAGGGCTGACAGACCTGGCCAGTACGTCGTTCTGGATACAACCCGACTGGACGTGTTCGCTATGGAGCCGGTTACCGGCCGGTGGCTGAACACGGAACTCACCGTGGCGATGGATTTGTACTCCCGATGCATCCTCGGCCTTGTGCTGCGCGTCGAGTCGACAACGGCCCAAGACGTTGCGTCGGTGCTCTACCAAGTCGTCACGCCACAGCGATGGGGCCCCGTGACCGGCGACGCGCCACCACCTTACGCAGGGGTTCCGGACAACCTCATAACTCAATCCACCGGCGCCTTGCCCGACACAGTTGTTGTCGACCACGGCAAAATTTATCTGGCAGCACGGACTAAAGGCGTATGCCAGCGGCTCGGAATCAACATCCAACCAGCAATCCCCCACAAACCGACCGACAAGCCAACGGTCGAGAGATTCTTCCGAACCCTCCGCCAGCAACTCCTGGAACATCTGCCCGCTTACAAAGGACCCGATGTCTACTCACGAGGGAAGAATGTGGAGAACGGGGCCTTCTACTACGTATCGGAGCTCGAAACGATAATTCGAGAATGGGTAGGCATCTACCATCACACTGCCCATCGCGGACTCTGCGATCCCCACCTCCCTGAGGTTCAACTATCGCCTGCGGAAATGTTTGCTCGCGGAGTCGCCAACGCCGGTGTACTTAGACTCCCCGCCAGCCAAGATCTGCGCATGGAGTTCCTCGACGTAGCGTGGCGGACCATCCAGCATTACGGTGTCGAAATCGATGGGCGGCGCTACGACGGGCCGAGCTTGAACCTCTATCGGGGCACGAAGTCCACGTACGGGGGCGCACATCCAGGACACTGGCCGTTCATGGTGGACCTGGACGACGTGCGCAAAATCTTCTTCCAGGACCCCGTCACGCGAACATGGCACGGACTCGATTGGGAACATGCACCCGGTCTGGACGCGCCCTTCAGCGCTGAAGCGGCGAAATACACTCGCCAATTGAGCGTTAAGGCAAATCGTCACGTGGACCCCGGAGGCGCGATCGCAGAGCTGTTGCAGCGACACAGCAAAGGTGTCATCACGGAGAAGCGGGAACGGAATCTCGCGCGTCGCCTCGCTGCCAGCTCAACCGACCACCCAAGGAAGAAGGCCAATAAGTCGAAGCCCAACGCTTCACCTGAGGTCGTCGACCTATTTGCGCACCTGGACCGTCGGCGGGAACAAGAACCAGTGGAAGACGATCTCGATGATGTCTTCTCAAAGTACGTTGCGGCGAATCCTGAGGGGACCACGGAGGTGCTCGACTGATGAGAAACGAATTCTCACGCTGGCTCGGCGACAACGGCGCTAGAGACTTCAACATGGCCTCAAAAGCCGGGTGGTTCGATTTCTGCAAGTCAGGACCACGGCCGGCACCGCCTGTTGTCACGGCGGAGAGTTATGCACAGCTCAACAAGGAGGAACGCCATGACTACGAAAAGGTACGAGCGGTCTGGAACGCCAACCCACCTCCGATGAGAACCGCTCAGCTGAATCACGCCTTCGACATCTTGGACCAAGTCATGGCCTCGAACCACCGCGACAGCAACCGCCTACGAGGTTCAGCAGTCATCGATGCCGCCCCCGCCCTGGGAAAAACGACCATCGCCACCCACTATGCCCGCAACTTTCACCTCGACAATCTCGAGGAGTACGGCAATCAGACGGTTGACGGTAGCCAGAGAATCCCGGTCGCGTTCATACCGCTGGAATCATCAGTCACGTTGAAGAGCCTCAACCAAAAAATTCTCAGCTTCTACGGCCACCCCGCTGTGCACAAGGCAACCACGTCTGGTCTGGCGGCCTTGGCCGTCGACTGTGTTCGCACCTGCCAAACCAGGCTCATCGTGATCGATGACCTCCACTTCGTCGACTTCCGGCGCCAGCGAGGGCAAGAAGTGAGCAACCATCTCAAAGGGCTCGCGAATGAGATGCCTGCGACATTCATCTACGTCGGCGTAAACCTCAGATCCAAACGATTCTTCGACGAAGGCCTCCTGGGTGAAGATGCCGCGTATGCCCAGACCTCCCGTCGTGCCACCCGAGTCCCTGTGTCTCCGTTCACCAACTTGACGACCGATGGGATGAGAGCCTGGTGCGACCTGCTGGGGGTTTTTGGGGACCACATTCTTCTGCTTAAGAAGAAACCACACATGTTGGTACAACTCGCCAAAGAACTCTTCATCCGAACACAAGGCAACATCGGCTCACTGACTGAGTATTCGGAGGTTTGGGAGCCACCCAATATTGCCTCGGGGGGCCAGTGATATTGCCGGTGGGGGCCAGCGGCCGTCGCTGTGGAAGCCACCGGCTCCCACCGGCATCTGCTCACTACTGGTTCATGGTGGAGTGCTCCCGCATGTTGTGGCTGCCTGTATCGACCCAGACGGTGTTGTGCACGATGCGGTCCATGATCGCGTCAGCATGAACCCCGGATCCGAGTCGCTGGTGCCAATCCTTCTTAGCGTACTGGGTGCAGAACACCGTCGAAGCGGTGTCGTAGCGGCGCTCTAAGAGCTCCAACAACATGCTGCGCATGGACTCATCGG
>NZ_PVTY01000014.1 GCF_003003175.1 Nesterenkonia sandarakina
CGTTCCGGGACTTCCATTCGTGGGGAGTTTGCCAACCGCGGTGGCAACAAGCGGCTGAAATCGAGCCTGTATAACTCAGCGTTCGCTGCCCTGCAGCACCCGCCCTCGAGGGCGTACTACGACCGGAAGATCTCCGAGGGCAAGCGGCATAAGCAGGCCATCATCGCCCTGGCCCGCCGCCGGCTGGACACTCTCTACGCGATGCTGCGCGACGGGACCCTCTACCAAGACCCCGCCGCCCCGATCGCAACTGAGCACTCCCTGGCCGCTTGACGAAAACCATAGAGGCACCCCCCGCCAGCGATGATCACGGCCGAGGACAACAACTGAAGAACCCCGGAGACGACGGCACGTCGCAATCTCGACCAGGGTTTTGCATGCGTGCGAGTCACCCCCTTGGGGCCTTTTAGGTTCGAGTGATCTCCCCGTTCCCCCGTGGAACCAAAGTCGGTTCTGCGCCCCATTCCGGCCCCACCTGACCGAAGGTCCAGCCGAGCCTTCTGCTGTTCTTGGTCGCAGATCTGCTCACTCGGCTATCAGGAAATTGAATTAATTCTGGATGAGCTTGAACGCTGGCCATATTCCTCGAGTAACCACTATTGGTCAGACCTTCTGCATGACTGTTGCGTGCAGAACTCGAGACGAGAGATGAGGCAAATCCTGCCTCCTCCTCGATGAAGCAGCAAGGGGTTGGATATGGCTCAGCGGGTGGAAGTCGTGCTCGTCGATGATCTTGACGGCAGCGAAGCGAAAGAGACCGTGTCTTTCGGTCTAGATGCGCGGTATTACGAGATTGACCTGAGCGAAGAGCACATCAAGGAGCTCCGTGAGACGCTCAGGCAGTACATCCGCAAGGGGCGGGTCACTGCCCCTCCATCGCCGCAGAATGAGGCTCAGCAGGTTCGAGAGTGGGCGATGAACAACGGATACCAGGTCGCCTCGAGGGGCCGGCTGCATCGAGACGTCGTTGATGCGTATCGCAACGCCAAGAAGCGCTAGGCGCCCACGACCGGGTCGCTGGGTGGAGCCTGCACCGAGGCACGCAGGCTCCACCCAGCTTCCATGGAGTCGTCATTCCAGCCGATGAACCGAACGCGGCGCGGCCCGGTCAGAGCGGAGCCCGCGTGGACCTGGCGTCACGTTCCCGCGAGTTCAACAGCTCGGCGAGGTGCATGGCGGGGACGTCGGCAAGGTCATCGAGCTGGATCCGGCAGGACATCCCGTCCGCGAGCACCACGGTGTCCCCGCCACGCTGCCGCTGGTCACGCACGGCCGGCATCAGGTAGGTCTCGGCCACCGCGACGGACGTCTCGTAGTGACCCTTCTCCACTCCGAAGTTCCCGGCGAGTCCGCAGCATCCGGCGACCTTGGTCACTGTGGCGCCGGCGCTCTCCAGCAGCATCCGGTCGGGCTCCCACCCGATGATCGCGGACTGGTGGCAGTGCGGCTGAGCGACGACGTCGACCCCGCTCAGGTCCGGCAGCCGCACCCGACCCTCGCGCTCCAGACGAGTCAGCAGCTCGGCGAAGCTGAGCACCCCCGCGGCCACGATTCTCGCTTCCTCGGTGTCGGAGAGCTCGAGCGCGTCGCTGCGCAGCGTGGCCAGGCAGCTGGGCTCCAGTCCGATCACCGGCACCCCTGAGCTGACATAGGGGGCGAGCACCTCGACGGCCTGGGTGATCCGTCGCCGGGCCTGGTCCAGCTGGCCGGTCGAGATCCACGGCAGCCCGCAGCACCCCTCCTTCTGGATCAGCCGCACGTCAAGCCCCTGCGACTGCAGGTATTCGATTGCGGCCAGCCCGGACTCAGGGAAGAAGTGGTTGGTGAACGAATCCGCCCAGACCCATACATCGGGCTGTCCGGCCCCGGTGGCGCGGGTTGCACTGGTCGCACGGCTGGCTCCGGGGACGTGGGTAGCACTCCGCGGCCTCGCCGAGCTGCCGGTGGCGTCGAGGGGGCTCAGCTGCTGCGCTGCGCGTCGCAGCGTGCGGCGCGCGAACCTCGGCACCGACCGGCGCTGATCGATGCCGGCGACCCATTTCGCCGCCGCGGCGAGCGGGGTCAGCTGCATCATCAGGTTCGCCAGCGGCGCCACGGGGGCGGCGAGCTTCGCCCAGACCGGGAGCCGCCCCAGGACGTAGTGGCTGCGCGGCCGCAGCCGGCGCCGCGGGAGGCCCTCGGCGTCGCGGTCGTACTTCTGGTGCAGCGCCTCGGCCTTATATGCGGCCATGTCCACCCCGGCGGGGCAGTCCGAGGCGCAGCCCTTGCAGGACAGGCACAGATCCAAGGCTTCGTGCACCGCAGGGTCGCTCAGCCCATGCACCAGCGTGCCGTCCATGGCTTCCTGGAGGATGCGGGCCCTCCCCCGGGTGGAGTCCTTCTCCTGGGTGGTCGCCAGGTAGGACGGGCACATGACCCCGGTCGTCCTCGGCGCCACACAGCGTCCGACGCCGGAGCACCGGTGCACGGCGGCACCATAGTCGCCGGCGTCGTGCGCCATCAGGAGTCCGGGCCAGGGCAGCGTCTGCTTCGGCCGGGTCGGCCGGATGTCCTCGGTGTTGACCCGCGCGCCGGTGCCGCCGGGCTGACCGGCGCGGGCGCCCTCGAGCTGCGGACCGATGATGATCCCGGGATTCAGCAGGTTCTGCGGGTCGCAGATCCGCTTGGCCTGCGCGAAGAGGTCGAGGGAGGTCTCGTCGTACATGAAGGGCAGCAGCTCGGAGCGCACCCGGCCGTCGCCGTGCTCGCCGGAGAGCGATCCGCCGTAGACCGCCAGGCGTTCGGCACAGGCCAGCATGAAGTCCCGGAACACCCCGGTGCTGGATGGGTCTCCATGTTTGAAGGGGAAGTCGATCCGGCAATGGATGCAGCCGTCGCCGAAGTGGCCATAGGGGTAGCCCTGCAGGCCGAACTCCTTCAGCAGGGACTCGAAGTCGCGCATCCAGGCGCCGAGGTGCTTCGGCGGCACAGCCGAGTCCTCCCACCCGGAGTGCGCCGGAGTCTGCAGGCTTATCCCGGCCAGCCCGGCTCCGTCCTCTCTGATCTTCCACAGCGCGGCGGCCTCGGCGGAGCTCTCGATGAATCGGGTGTCCACTGCGGAGGAAGCCGTCTTGACCCGCTCGATGACCGCGTCCGCCGCGTCTCCGGCGGCCTCCACGAACAACCAGCTCTGACCCTCGGGGAGCTGCGGGACCGGCTTGCCGGCCGAGCGGACCAGGGCCACCAGCCGGGAGTCCATTCCTTCGCACGCGATGAGGCTGTTGGGGCCGAATTCACCGTGCGCCGCGTCGAGGATGTGCGGGACGGCGTCCGCGGCCTCACTGACCGTGTCGTATCCGAGCACCAGCAGGAGCCTGCGGGGGTCGTCCACGACGAGGCGGACCTCGGCTTCGAGCACGGTGGCCAGCGTGCCCTCGCTGCCCACCAGGAAACGCTCGATGCGTCCGCGGTTCTCCGGCAGCAGGTGCTCGAAGCTGTAGCCCGAGACCTGGCGGCTGAACTGACCGAATCGGGTCCGGACATGGGCCAGGTCGCCCTGGGCGAGTCCAAGCAGCTGCCTCGCCGTCGCACCCTGTGCGGCGCCGCTGCGGGAGTCGAAGCTGCCGACCTCCCCGTTGCCGAAGAGCACGGTGGCCGCCTCGACGTTGTCCGCCGTGCGTCCGTAGCCCAGGGCGCGGGAGCCGCAGGCGTTGTTGCCGATCATTCCGCCGATGGTGCACCGCGAGTGGGTCGACGGGTCCGGTCCGAAGCGCAGCCCGTGAGGCGCCGCCGCCCGCTGCAGGTCCGCGTGCACCACGCCTGGTTCCACCGTGGCGGTCCGGGCGTCCACGTCGATGGCGATGATCCGCTTCAGATCCCGAGTGTCGACGACGATCCCCTCGCCCACGGCGTTGCCGGCGATCGAGGTGCCGGCCCCGCGCATCGTGACCGGAACGGCCGAGAATCGGGAGACCGCATGCACCGCGTGGAGCTCGTCGACGTGCTGCGGGCGCACGACCACCTCCGGCACCACCCGGTAGAGGCTCGCGTCGGAGGAGTACATGCCTCTGGCAAGCACAGAGGAATCGACCTGGGAGACGCCCGCGCGGAGCAGCTCCTGCACCAGGTCCTGAGCGGCGTCGGTCGTCAGCGTCACTGCGTCCCCTTCCGTCCCACGAATCATCCGGCGCGCATCGACAAGGCAGTTGCCCGTTTCAACCGGGTACCTGCATTGTGTCCGACGAATCCGCCACCGTCACCCCCTGAGGAGAACTTGCTGTGAAGTCGGCAGGCCATGGCGCCTGAAGGGGCCTGCCGCGCCTTCCGGTGATTCCCCTGGCCTGTCCGGCCCCTGCGTGGTTCGATACAGCATGACTCTCACCACGGGACGCGTCTATGCGGTCACGGGCACGCTGCTGACCCTCACCGGGATGGTCTGCGGCTTCACGATGTTCCTGAAGCCCTGGCGATCCTGCCCGGAGATCGATGACGGCTCCGCGGGCTGCCCGGGAACGTCTGCGGAGGCGGCGCTGCTCGCAGGTGCATTCGTCGTCTTCGCCGTCGGGACGGCGGTTCTCCTGATCGCACTGAAAAGCAGCACCGCTCTATTCGATATTCATGACGCCCCGATTAAACCCAACCGAATAACAATGGGTAGCGGCAGTCTATTGCAATCATTAGACTCCGCCAATGGGAGAGACCAGCAAGAAATTCTGGACGGCCGCGGTGCTCGTGCTCGGGATGACCGGATTCACCCTGAGCATCCTGGGCGCAGATGACCAGACGGTGACCACCTTCGCCGTGGTCGCCGCACTTCTGGGCATCATGGTCGGCGCGCGGAGCAGGTTCGACAAGCCCGCAGCTCAGCCGCTGGCCAGCGAGAATGCCGCTCATCTGGAGGATCGCCGCAGCGAGGTCACCGCGGGAGACCCCTATGGCCGCTGGTGGCGCCAGGGCCGAGGCTAGTCCTCCCGCCCTGGGCACACCCTCGAGAACCTGCCACTGCCGGGCTGAGGAGCTCAGTTGCTAATCTTGGCGCATGCCTTGGATCGCGTGGGTCGCCATTATCGCCATCATTGTGTTCGGCCTCACCCAGATCGTGAGCATGGCCACCGGAAGGCCCCTGCCCTGGGGCTCGGATTCGGAGGAAGAGATCGAGGCGCTGCGCAAACGGCTGAAGAAGCTGGAGAAGCGGGGCAACCCCGAGCTCGAGGGCCCGACGATCCCCACCAAGTCCGAGGAGAACATGTCTGCCGAAGACCGGTGGCGCCTGGACATGCTCGAGGCCCGTCTCGAGGAGCTGGAGAAGCGCAGACGGGATGAGCAGGACACGAAGGACGACGGCGGCAGCTGAGGTGCCAGAGACCACCTCCCCGACCGACACCTGGGTCCCCGCGGCACTCTCCGCGCTCCACACCGTCCTGGGCCCGGCCCCGGACCCCGCGGCGAACCCACGCACCTCCGCCGAGCGAACCTCCGACGCTGCGGCCCCGCTGGAATTTCATCCAGCCGACGCCACCGGCATTCCCACCTGGACCTCCCGGCACGAGGTCCCTGCGGAGACCGCGGCAGTGATCGTGCGCACCTCCGGCTCCACCGGCACTCCGAAGCAGACCCTGCTGCCCGCCGCGGCCATCCACGCCTCGGTGGCCGCCACCGCGCAGGCGCTGGGTGGGCACGGTCAATGGCTGCTCACCCTGCAGCCCAGCTACGTGGCGGGCCTCGCCGTGCTCGCGCGGAGCCTCGGCGCCGGCACGACTCCGGTGCCCCTGCTGCACCACGCCACCGACCCCCGGACCTTCACCGAGGCCGCGCAGCGGCTCACCGCAGACCGCCGCTTCGTCTCCCTGGTGCCCACCCAGCTGCAGCGGCTTCTGGACCACGTTCCGCAGGATCAGGCCCTGAAGGCGGCCCTCGCGCGGTTCGACGCGATCCTTCTGGGCGGCGGCGCCTCCTCTGGCGAGCTGCTGGACCTCGCGGCGGCCCATGGGCTGCAGGTGGTGCGCACCTACGGGATGAGCGAGACCTGCGGCGGCTGCGTCTATGACGGACGACCGCTGCCGGGCGTGCGCCTGGAGACCGTGAGCACCGATGGCGGATCCTCCGGGCGGGTACGGATCACCGGACCGATGGTCGCCCGCGGATACCTCAACGATCCGGACCTGACCGCCGCGCACTTCAGCCAAGATCCCGACTCTGGGGAGCGACGCTTCCTGACCGATGATCTCGGTGAGGTCCAGACCGACGCCGGGGGCCAGCTGCTGGGCATCGCCGGTCGTGCCGATGACGTGATCAACACCGGAGGTGTCAAGGTCTCCGCCGAGAGCGTCCGCTCCGTTCTGCTGGACCACCCGCAGGTCAGGGACGCCTTCGTGGGCCCGGTCCCGGACCCGGAATGGGGACAGAAGGTCTGTGCCGCCGTCGTGCTCACCACGGCGACCGATCCCGGTCGCCGCGGGCAGACATCGGGCGCGGACCCCGACCAACCGGGCGCAGCCGCGGAGGAACCCGATGCCGAAGGAATCGAGCGGGAGCTGCAACGGCTGGTCCGTGGCTCGCTGGGCCGCGCAGCTGCGCCCAAGCGCCTGCTGATTCTCCCCGAGCTCCCGGCGCTGACCAGCGGAAAGCCTGATCGTCAGCGGCTGTTGCAGCTGCTCGGGGCTCCGGTGCCGCCGAGCGGCCAGTCCTAGAGCCTGCCACCGGGCAGGGTGAAGCTGGTGCACCCTGCCCGACACGGGGCCGCTCAAGATGAAATACCGACATACTCACGCATGACGCGTAAGAAGACAGTAACGAGAGGACACGACGTGGCAACTGTGAAGGAATGGGTCGCTGGTGCGCGACCCCGGACCCTGCCGCTGGCTGTGGCCCCGGTGATCATCGGCGCTGCCGCGGCATATGCGCTTGAGCGCTTCGACCTGCTGATCGCCCTGCTCGCGCTTGTCGTGGCGCTGGCCCTGCAGGTCGGGGTGAACTACGCCAATGACTACTCCGACGGCATCCGAGGCACCGACGACGTGCGGGTGGGTCCGATGCGGCTGACCGGGTCCAAGGCGGCGAAGCCTCGGCAGGTCAAGGATGCCGCCTTCGTCAGCTTCGGGCTCGCCTCACTGGCCGGGCTGATCATCGTGATCCTCACCGGCATGTGGTGGATGCTCGCCGTCGGCGCGGCCTGCGTGCTCGCCGCCTGGTGGTACACCGGAGGATCCAAGCCCTACGGCTACCGCGGCCTGGGCGAGATCATGGTCTTCGTCTTCTTCGGGCTGGTGGCCACGCTCGGCACCACCTGGGCCATGGCGGCCGAGCTCAGCACAGGTGCAGGCATCGGCGCGGTGGGCTCGGGACTGATCGCGTCCGCGCTGCTGATGGCGAACAACGTGCGCGACATCCCCACCGACCGCGAGGCGGGGAAGGTGACGCTGGCGGTCCGGCTCGGTGAACGCCGTGCCCGGTTCAGCTATGTGGCGATGGTGGGCGTCGCCCTGGTGCTGCCGCTGGCGCTGCTGGTGCACAGCTGGTGGTTCCTGCTGGTCCTGCTGGCCTGGCCGCTGGCCCTGGGACCGGCGCGGATCATGCTCTCCCCCGAGAAGAAGGGCCCCGCGCTGATCAAGGTGCTGCAGCTGACCAGCCTGATCGGCCTGGCCTTCGCACTGACCTATTCGGCGGCGCTGATCCTCAGCTGATCCCGTTGATCCTCAGGTGACTCTCGGGAAGTCCCGGGGCGGGCCGTCTGGTGCGACCGGCTCAGCTCCGAGGTGCCGGCGCAGCGCCGTCGTCGTCGTCATCTGAGGACTTCTTATGGGTCTCCCCGGCGTCCTCCCCTGCGGGCCGGCCGTTGCTCGGCGAGCCACCCTTGGGCTCGACGGGGTCGGCGTCCTGCGCCGCGGAGTCACCGGAGACCGCCGCGTCGGCGGCGTCGCCGAGCTCCTTCTCCCGTTCGTCCCGGGTGCGGGCATCGAGCTCGCGCTCCTTGCGGCGTGCCTCGGCGTCGCGCTGGCGCTGTTCCTCCGCGCGCTGCCGCTGGCGGCGCTGGATCTCGACCTGACGCAGGAAATCGGGGTCATCATCGGGTGAGCGGGGCCGGCGCGAGGCTGCGGCGCCCTTCTTCGGGGCGCGGACACGTCCAAAGCCCAGCCAGAGGCTGGCGCCGATGATCGGCAGCAGCACGATCACCGCGATCCATGCCACCTTCGGCATCACGCGGATCCGATGGCGCGGGGTCTGCAGGCATTCGACCAGGCTGTAGATCAACAGCCCCAGCCCCACGATTCCCAAGCCGATAATGATCCTCAACATCCCTCCAGCGTAGTTGATTCGTCAGCTCGGATTCACCAGCGGGCAGACCTACACTGGGGGCATGTCTGTGCTGAAATACTCGTTGCTCCGCCTGGGTGCCTTCTTCATCGTGTTCGCCGCCTGCCTGATGCTCGATCTGGGCCAATACACGATCTTCTTCGCGCTGATCGTGGGCCTGATCGTGTCCTGGGCGATGGGCTACCTGTTCTTCAATCGGCTGCGCCTCGAGGCCGGCCAGGAGCTCGCCCGGCGCTTCCGCGGAGACCGCAGGCTGGGCAGCTCGGAGCTCGACGACAACGCGGCAGAAGACGCCCTCGCCGAGGACTTCCACCTCACCCAGGAGCAGCTTCGCGCGCAGCAGCGCGGCGCCGAGGGCAGCGGACCGCAGACCGAGTCCCCCCGCTAGCCGGGCGGCCCGCTCACGGCCGGCCGCAGGAGCCTACTCCGGCAGACCTGCGTAGGAGTGCAGTCCGGGGAAGTAGATGTTGACCACGGCGTAGTTGAAGATGATGCAGCCGTAGCCGATGATCGAGAGCCAGGCGGCGCGGTTGCCGGTCCAGCCGCGGGTGGCGCGGGCGTGGAGGTAGCCGGCGTAGACGACCCAGATCACGAAGGTCCAGACCTCCTTGACGTCCCAGCCCCAGTACCGGCCCCAGGTCTCTTCGGCCCAGATCGCGCCGGTGATCAGCGGGCCGAGGGTCCAGAACACGAAGCCGACGGCGTTCATCCGGTAGGCCCAGTTCTCTAGCGAGGTCGCCGAGGGCGCCAGCCGCAGGAACTGCCAGCCGCTGCGCCGGGTGGTCTCCCCGGCTGCCTGGGAGAGCTCGCGCCGGTGCTGGATCAGCTGCAGCACGTTCATCGCGAAGGTCAGTGTGAACAGCGAGATCGCCAGCACGGCGAGCGAGACGTGGATCGCGATCCAGGGGCTCTGCAGGGCAGGCTGGACGTGGGCCACCGGGGTCGGGAACCCCATGGTAGCGGCGGCCATCATTGTGACCACGAGACCGAGCGCGAAGGTGCCCAGGAACCGGACGTCCTTGCGGGTGAGCACCAGCAGGTAGACCGCGGCGACCACCAGCGCACTGGTGGTCAGGAATTCGTACATGTTCGCCCAGGGCACCCGGTTCGCGGCGATCCCTCGGGCCGCCACGGCGAAGGTGTGCGCGGCGACGCCCAGCACTGTTAGTGCGACCGCGACATTCGCGAATGGGCGCCGGGTTCCCAGGTAGGCCATCTCCTCGTCGACCAGCTCCTCCGCCGGGGCGGCCTCAGGCTCTCCTGTCCCGGGGTTGTCTGCAGGCGCGCCGTAGCTTACCAGCGTGCGTTCTGCGGCGTTCTCCGCGGCCAGCTCAGCCTCCACCCTGCGGATGGTCGCCGAGCTGCGGATCATGTCGACCGCGAAGAGCATGAAGGCGCCGGTGTAGATGAACCCGGCGATGAGCATGAACAGTTCGCTGTACTGTGCCAGCTCCATATTGATGGATTGCATCAGGATTCCTTTTCTGGGGCGCGCACCGGCCACTTCTTCTCGAACTGGGTGCGAAGGGCTATGTTCTCATCTCGGATCTTGAAGTCTTCTCCGCGGGAAAGCAGGCCGTAGCGTACCAGGGTGCGTCCGGCCGGTGTGGTCTCCACGGTGACCCAGGCGCGACGACGGCGCAGGAAGAGCGAGAGCACCAGACCGCCGAGTGCGGTCAGGGCGAAGATCAGCACTCCCTGCTGCGCCGGGTTGTAGTGGATGTCGATGGCGATGTAGTCCTTGACCCCGTCGAAACTGATCGAGCCCATGCCTTCGGGCAGGTCGTAGGTCTCGCCTGGGGAGAGCACGATGCCGCCGGCGTCGAGCTCTCGGGAGTTCAGCGTCTCGAGGGATTCGGTGTCGAGCACGTAGACGTTCTGGGCGAGCCCGTCGTCGAGTCCGAGGTCGCCGTAGTAGGAGTTCAGCTGCAGCTCCGGGTTGCCCAGCTCGGGGTCCACCGAGACGGCCAGACCGTCGCCGGCGTCCTGGGAGGTGGGCAGGAACAGGCCCACGAAGCCGAGCTGCTCGGGTGAGGCGTCGGGCGCCTTGATCACCGCCATGGAGGTATAGACACCGTCATCTGGACGAGTGATTACGGGTCCGGAGAAGGCGACCTCGCCGTCGCCGTCGCGCACCGTGACCTCCGGGGCGTAGCCGTTGCCGACGAGGAAGACCCGTGCGCCGTCCATGGTCAGCGGCTGGTTGACCTTCAGCTCCTCGGTCTGCGGCTCCCCGTCGGCGCCGAGCCGGGTGGTGACGTCAGCGGTGAAGTCCAGGGCCTGGCCGAAGTGGGTGGTCGACTCCCGGTCGAAGACCCGCTCGAAGGCGTCCAGGCTGACAGAGAAGGGCTGCATCTGGTCCTCGTTGAAGTACGCCCCGGGGTAGAAGTTGTCATAGGCGACCAGGGCGTTGACGAAGCTCTCGTCCTCGACCAGGATCTTCTGTCCGCGGTAGCTGAACATCGAGCCCAGCGCCACGCAGATCAGCACCCCGACCAGGGAGATGTGGAAGAGCAGGTTGCCGGTCTCCTTGAGGTAGCCGCGCTCGGCTCCCACGGAGGTCTCCCGGACCTCGACCCGGTAGCGCCGGGCCTTCAGGATCGCCGCGGCGTCTTGCAGCGCCGTCTCCGCGTCGGGCCCGTCCTGGGCGTCGCCGGCGGAGGAGGACTGCAGCTCCAGGGCGCCGGATTCCGGCAGCCGCTCGAGTCGGCGCGGGGTGCGCGGCGGGGCGGAGGTGATCTGCTGCCAGTGCTTCTTCGCGCGCGGCAGGATGCAGCCGATCAGCGAGATGAAGAGCAGCAGGTAGATCGCGGAGAACCAGATGGAGGAGTAGACGTCGAAGAACTGCAGGAAGTCCAGCACCTCGCCGGCTCCGGGGTTGTCCTCGATCCAGGTGGCCACCGCGAAGGAGTCCTGGACGCGCTGCGGGAAGATCGATCCGGGCACGGCGGCCACGGCCAGCAGAAGCAGCAGCATCAGCGCGGTGCGCATGGAGGTCAGCTGGGTCCAGGCCCAGCGCAGCATGCCCTTGACGCCCAGCGCCGGGGTGGCGACCTCGGGCTTGCCGCCGGCAGTGCGCGGGTCGTTCTCGGCGGCTTCGGGTGCGTCACGGTGCCCGGCCGGCATATAGGTGTTCTCGCGTTTTTCGGCCATCAGATGGGCAGCCTCACTTCATTGGCGAACCAGTCCTGCAGAGCATAGACCCAGATGTTCCAGACCCCGGAGAGCATCAGCAGTCCGACGACGATCAGCACCGCACCGCCGAAGCGCATCACGGCGACCTTATGCCGCGTGAAGAAGGCCAAGGTGATCATCCCGCGCTTGAGTCCCAGGCTGATCAGGATGAACGGGATGCCGAGTCCCAGGCAGTAGATGAACATCAGGAAGACCCCGCGGCCCGGGTCTCCGCCCATCGGGGTGGCCAGGGCGAGCACGGCGGCCAGCGTCGGGCCGATGCACGGCGCCCAGCCGATGCCGAAGGTCGCGCCCAGCAGCGGCGCACCGAGCAGACCGTCGGGCGGACGGCGCTCGATCTTGCGTTCGCGCTGGAAGAAGGTGAAGGCGCCCATGAAGACCAGACCCATCACGACCACGACGCCGCCCAGCACCTGGGTCAGCCAGCCCCCCTCCACGCGGAGCCAGACCATGGCCTGGGTGAAGACCACTCCGATGAGCACGAAGACCACGGAGAAGCCCAGCACGAAGAGCGAGGCGCCGAGGACCATCCGGGAGCGGCGCCGCTCGTGCAGCTCCACGCCGGAGAGTCCGGTGACGTAGCCCAGGTAGCCGGGCACCAGCGGCAGCACACAGGGTGAGAGGAAGGAGACCAGCCCGGCGAGCAGCGCCACCGGGGCGGAGATCAGCAGCGAGCCGTCGAAGACGATCTCGGCGAAGCGGTTGTCGGCGACGCCTGCCAGCGGCGCCGCGAGGACCATCGTGTCCATCACCGCTTTGCTGGCTCCGCGGCGGGAGCGCCGAGGCCCGAGGCTGACGCGGCGTCGTCGTCCGTGTCCGAGCCTGCCTCCGAGGCGGCGGCATCCTCGTCCAGGGCGGTGTTGATCAGGGCGCGCAGGGTGCCGGGCTCGGCGATCCCCAGGATCCGCGCGGAGACCCGACCCTGCTTGTCCAGCACCAGCGTGGTGGGCACGGCGGAGGGCGGGACGTAATCGGTCATGGCGAGCATCACCTCACCGCTGCGGTCCTCCATGGAGGGGTACTCGATCCCGAAGGTGCGCTCGAAGGCCTCGGCGGTGGGCTGGGTGTCGCGGGTGTTGACCCCATAGAACTGCACGCCCTCCCCCTCGAACTCAGCGTGGAGGTCGGCAAGGTCGGGTGCCTCCACACGACAGGGGGCGCAGGCGGCGTACCAGAAGTTGATCACGGTGACCTCGCCCTCCCAGCGCTCGGGACCCACCGCGGATCCGTCGAAGAGCGTGGATTCGAACTGCACCGGCTCGCCGCGCTCCTCGGCGGCCAGCTCCTGGACCGATCCGTCGCCGGCGACGTAGTTGGTGCCGTCGTTCTGCGCACGCTGACTCAGCTCATCGTTGGCGGAGCTGCATCCGGTGAGCGCGAGGGCAGAGGCCAGGCCCACCGCTGCCAGGGCGCGGAGGCGGGATGTCCGGGAGGTTCGCTTGTCGAAGACGGTCATGCGCTGCGGTGTCCAGATCTGAAGAGGGAGTAAGGGTCAGCCGAGCACCAATTCTACAGTCCGTAGAAGTGCTGCCGGAGCCAGAAGTCACACAACGGCTGCTGCGGGACCTGACGGCGGCTGAGCGGCCACAGGAGACCTCGCGGGCTCGAGCCGAGAACAGGCGTGGAACAAGGGGTGGCCAGGTGCCGGGTCAGGCGCCGGGAAGGTTGGTGGCGACCTTGAGGAGCTCGTGGTTGGGCTCGGCGTAGCTCACCGATTCCACGCCCTCGGGCCCGATGTGCAGAGAGGTCACCGAGGTCAGTGAACACTCGCGGTCGCGCGGGTCGTGGAAGAGCGGGCGGCCCTCGGCCCAGAGCCGGGTCACCCAGATCGGCAGCTGGTGGGAGACGACGACGACCTCGGCGCCGTCGCCGTGGGTGGCGAGGGCCTCGTCGGAGAGGTCCTTCACCGCGGCGAGCACCCGGGCGACCTGGGACTTGTACGGCTCGCCCCAGGAGGGGCGCATCGGGTTGATCAGCAGCGGCCACCGGCGGGGGTTCTTCAGCTGCCGCTTCACATCGGAGAGGCCCTCGAATGCATTCTCGGCCTCGAGCACCCGATTCTCCTCGGTGACCGGCAGTCCCAGGCGGGCGGAGATCGGAGCCGCGGTCTCCTGCGCGCGCTGCAGCGGGGAGGCGGCCAGCATGTGCACCGGCCGGCCCGCCTCGGTGCGCTCCTGGAAGTAGTCGGCGACGCCGACGGCCATCTGCTGGCCCAGCTCGGAGAGTCCGAATCCGGGCAGCCGTCCATAGAGCACCCGCTGTGGATTGTGGACCTCGCCGTGGCGCACCAGGTGCACGGTGGAGCCTGCCTGCGGCGCGCTGAGTCGATCCGTGATGTCCCGAGGTTTCATGGGGCACAGTCTTGCAGAGATCTGCGCGGCGGCCCCACTCTCTGTGCGGACTCCTTGCGCCGAAGCAGGGTGGGGCGCGAACGTGCACGCCGATACAGTAGTGCTGAGATCGGACCGTGGCAGCGCTGCGGGTCTTGGAGGCGCTCCGTGTGCCGAGAGGGCCCATGCGCAGAGGAGGGACACATGAGCAGCACACCCGAAGAGAACCGCTCCCCGGAGCAGCCCCGATGGGGGCAGCGCCGGCCAGAGGGCTCGGCCCCGAATCAGCAGCCCGGGCAGGAGACGCCGCAGGACCCGTCGCCGGGCTACGGCCGCTCGGCCAGCTATGGCGAGTCTGCCGGCTATGGACAGCCTCCCAGCTCCAGCCAGCCGTATGGCTCTGGTCAGCCCCATGGCTCAGGACAGGGATACGGCTCCAGCCAGGGATACGGCCAGCAGCCGCGCCAGGGCCAGCACGGTGGCGGCCAGTACGGCTACGGGACGCCGCAGGGCCAGGTGCAGGGCCACGCGCCGTCCGGCTACGGGCAGCAGGGCGGCTACGCACCAGGCGCTGCCCCGACCCAGAAGCCGAAACGACCGATGACGTTGATCCTGGCCATGGTGCTGATGCTGCTCGCCGGCGCCGCGGCGCTCACGCTGAGCATCCTGAGCTTCGGCAGCTTCGCCTCGGTCGACCCGCAGGACGTCGATCCGTTCTGGACCGAGGTGGCAGCGGAGTCCCAGGCGCAGCAGCCCCCGGGCGCTGAGGAGCTCTCGGTCCAGGAGCTGATGCTCGGACTCGGGGTCTTGGTGCTGTTGGGCGGGATCATCCTGGCGGCGCTCTACGCGGTCTTCGCCTTCGTGGGCACCATGACCGGCAATGTCGGGCGGATCCTGGCCACCATCTTCCTGGCAGGCAGCGTGTTCATGATCTTCTTCGGCGTCGAGAACCTGATCGTGACCGGGCTGAGCCTCGCCGCGATCGTGGCGCTCTGGCTGCCCGCCAGCAACACCTATGTGCGCGATCGCAAGGCCTGGAAGGAGCTCTCCCGATCCGGGAACCCCTACGGCGGCAGCCCCTATCAGGGTCCAGGGCAGTCAGGCCCGCAGGGCTGGGCGCAGAAGCAGAGCCCCTACCACTCGGGTCCCTACCAGTCAGGTCAGCCGCAGAATCCGTACCCGTCGGACAACCCCTACGGCGGATCTAGCCCACGCTGATCGCGCCGGAGCTGATGCCTGCGAGCGTGTTCACCAGCAGGCGACGCTCCTCAACCTTGATCCGCTCATGCAGCGAGTCCTGATCGTCGTCCTCGCGGACGCGCACGGCCTCCTGGGCGAGGATCGGACCGGTGTCCACCCCCGCGTCGACCTGGTGCACCGTGCAGCCGCTGATCTTGACCCCATGGGCCAGAGCGTCGCGCACCGCGTGGGCGCCGGGGAAGCTCGGCAGCAGCGCCGGGTGCGTGTTGATGATCGCCGCACCCACGTGCTCGAGGAACTCGACCCCCAGGATCCGCATGAATCCGCTGGAGACCACCAGGTCCGGGGCGTGGGCGCGCACCGCGTCGGCCAGCGCGAGGTTCCACGCCGAGCGGTCCCCGCCCTTGACCAGGGGCACCGCGAAGGTCGGGATCCCCGCCGCGGTCGCCCGCGCGATTCCGCCGCAGTCGGGGACGTCGGAGCCCACCGCGGCGATCTCCAGGTCCAGCTCACCGCCCTGCACAGCATCGATGACGGCTTGGAGATTCGTCCCCGAACCGGAGACCAGGACCACTGTTCGCATGACCGCCAGCCTACTGCGGGTTCTGCGACTCAGCAGTCCCGGCCCGGGGAGGCGCCCCGATAGGGTGGTGGACCATGAGCATGTCATCACCAGGCCGCAGCCGCGCCACTGACCTCGATGAGTCGACGTTCCGCTTCTACGGTCGGTTCACCGGATGGCTCGTGCTGGCGCTGCTGCTGAGCTATCTGGGTCTGCAGCTGCCGCTTCCCTGGAGGCTGCTCGCCCTGGTGGCGGGTCTTCTCGGCGTCGTCGGCGCAGTGATCCTGCTGGTCCAGTGCTTCCGCAAGAAGCTCCCGGTGATGATGCACATCAGCGCGATCGCGGCGCTGCTGTGCTGCGGGATCTTCACCTTCACCGCCACCTCGCAGGCGATCTTCTGGCAGGCCACGGTCGACTTCGAAGAATGCCGCGCCAGTGCGCTGACCGAGCGCTCGATGGACCGGTGCCTGCTCGACTACGAGGACGGCATGATGAGCTCGATCCCCGGGCTCGGACGCTGAGGCGTCGCCAGCCCCGGTGCGCCGGGAGCTCCGCTCAGCCCGTGGTGCGACGGCGCAGCCGCTGCGCTCCCAGCGAGACGCTGTAGCCGAGGATCGCACCCAGAGCGACCCAGGCGCCGAGCATCCCCGCGCTGAGCAGCGCGTTCGGACCGACGTCGGTCATCCGCCCGACCCCCAGCGAGATGTGGGAGAGCCACAGCGGCCCCACCGCCAGCAGCGCGGTGACCAGGCCGGTGAACACCCCGAGCGAGAGGGTGGAGAGACCGGCGGCCAACGGACGCCAGGAGATCCGCAGCGTGAACCAGTCGTCCAGGTGGTTCTCCCCCTCCCGCATCAGCCACCAGCCGGCCACCACGCCGGCGAGCACCGGCAGCGCCAGCACCAGGAGCGCGTAGGGATGGGCCTGATCCGGCAGCGCTGCCAGCACCGGCACCGCGGGCACGGCGCCCAGCTCGGTACCCAGCGGGGAGACCACCGTGCCGGTGCCCAGCGCGAAGCCTGACCCGGTGGAGTAGGCCAGCGCCCACAGGATGAGGTTGGGAGCCAGTCCCAGGTGCAGCACGGTCAGCCCCAGGACCCCGATGATCCCCGGGTTCAGCTGCTCATAGACATTGGCGATCTCCATCCACTGCATGCCGAGCTGAGCAGCCAGCAGCAGCGAGGCCAGTCCACAGGCGGCGACGAAGCCGACCAGCCCGGCCCGAGCCACGGCCCAGGCGTAGGACCCGGCCCAGCGCAGCCGCTGCGAGAGCTCATCGATCCGCGCCTCCAGGTCCGTGCCGATCATCCGGGCCGCGCTGCGCGCCTCCGCATAGCAGCCGGCGAGCGCGGCGAGGCTCATCAGCACGGCCGCGCAGAGCGCCGCCAGCCAGGGCATCACCTGGAAGGCTTCGGCCTGAGCCACCCACGCGATCCCGGCCGCGCCGGCGGCATAGGTCAGGACCAGGGGAAGCAGTCCCTGCCAGAGCTGGTCTGAATAGGAGCCGCGGGCGATCCTGCCACCGGCGCGCCAGCCCAGCCACAGCGGGATCAGCGTCAGGCCCAGCGGAACCAGGTGGAACCAACCGCCGCCGGGAACGTCCAGGGCGCCGCCCAGCGCGCCGGCCTCGAGGGTGACCACGAGCTCCACCGGGGTGCCGTGCAGCACCAGCCACACCTGCGCCGCCAGGGAGAGCACGGAGTCCAGGTCGAACGCGGAGACGCCTCCCGCGAGGCTCATCGCGAGCATCGGGATCCCCACCAGCAGCATGGTGATCAGCAGGATCTGCGCGGCCTCGACCAGACCGATGAGCCACAGCGGAGGGGTGGGCAGGCGGAATCGGCGGCGGGTGCGCTCGGGCGCGCCGGCAGCGTCACGCGCGGCGGTGCTGGGTTCAGTCTCGGTGGTGGCCATCGGTCCTATCGTGCCAGCAGGTGCTGGTCTTCGGCTGGAGCAACAGGCCTCAGCCGAGCATCATTCGCAGACCTGTGATCAGAGCCATGATCGAGCCGATGAAGGCGAGGATCAGCACCAGCCGACGGACCAGGGCCTCGTCGATGCGGCGCTGCAGCCATTCCCCGATCACGATGCCGAGCACGATCGCGACGACCGAGCCGGTCCAGGCCCACCAGGGCAGGCCGGGGAGCGCGCCGTCGTCGAAGGACCACTTGATCCCGAAGGAGCCCAGGGAGAGCAGGATCCAGATCGGCTGAAGCGTGGCGATCATGGACATGACCGGCCAGCGCGAGACGACCGCGTAGATCGTCACTGCGGGGCCGCCGACGCCGGCGATGACCGTGCCGGCTCCTGATCCGATCCCTGCGATCACCCGGGTGGTGGCGCCGTCGGCCTCGAAGGTGATCCGGGTCAGCAGCATCGAGGTGATCAGCCCGATGATCACCAGCCCCGCGACGACCACGTAGAGCGGGCCGGGGGACGAGTTCACCGAGATCCACGCCGCGGCGGGCATCACCGCGAGCGCCGGCAGCCCCAGCCAGAGCACCTTGCGCCATTCGATGTCGTTCCAGATCCGCGGGAGCACCAGCATCGGTGCGAAGATGCTCAGGAAGTTCACCAGCATCACGCCCTCGTGCGCGCCGATCAGCACCACGAGGAAGGGGGCCATGACCATGCCGAAGCCGAGCCCCACCAGACGCTGGATGACGGCGGCGAGCAGGACCAGGCCGACGACGGCGAGAGGGATCAGTGACTCCACCTGGTCACCTTATCCGCTGGTGAGGGAAACGTTTGAGCAGCGTTCACAGTGCGGTCACGACGACGACGGCCTGCGCTGGCCCGGGGTGCCTAGCCTGAGGGCGTGAGAGTTGTCGTGGTGACCGAATCATTCCTGCCCCACATGAACGGCGTGACGAACTCCGTGGTTCATGTCCTCGCCCACCTCCGTCGCCGCGGCGATGACGTCACCGTCATCGCCCCCTCCGACACCATGTTCGACGCCGTCCAGTGGGCCGTTCCGCCCAGCCCGGGCGGGGAGCTCTGTGAGGGATTCCCGGTCATCCGGGTTCCCTCGCTGCCGCTGCCGGACTATCCCAAGGTCCGGGTGGCCGCGGGCTTCGTGACCCCGATCCGTCACCTGCTCGAGCTGATCCGCCCCGATGTGGTCCACGTGGCCTCGCCCTTCGTGCTGGGCTGGCGGGCGATCCAGGCGGCAGGCGCACTGGGGCTGCCCACCGTGTCGATCTATCAGACCGAGGTGCCCACCTACGCGGCGCGCTACCGGATCCCCTGGGCCACGGAGCTGCTCTGGCAGCACGTGGACCGGATGCACTCCGCGTCCACGCTGACCCTGGTGCCGTCCTCCTTCTGCCGGGAGCAGCTCACCCGGCGCGGCATCAAGCGGCTCAAGACCTGGCGCCGGGGTGTGGACACCGGGCGATTCACCCCGGCACGGCGCAGCGAGGAGCTGCGCGCCGAGATCCGCCGCAGCGCGGCCGGCGGCCCCGGGGGCGGGGATCCTCAGGAGCTGCTGATCGGCTTCGTCGGTCGGCTGGCCTCGGAGAAGCAGGTGGAAGACCTGGCGGTGCTCGACGCGCTGCCCGGGACCCGGCTGGTGATCATCGGCTCGGGGCCGCAGGAGGACGCGCTGCGCCGGCGGCTGCCCCGCGCGCACTTCGCCGGCTTCCAGTCCGGCGATGACCTGGGCGCCCATGTGGCGAGCCTGGATGTCTTCGTCCACCCCGGGGAGGCCGAGACGTTCTGCCAGACCATTCAGGAGGCCATGGCCGCGGCGGTGCCGGTGGTCGCGGTGGGCCGGGGCGGCCCGCTGGACCTGGTCGACGTCGGCCGCACCGGCTGGCTCTATCGGCCCGGTGACCTGCAGGGCCTGCGCTCCGCGGTGGAGCACCTCGTCGGTGATCCCGCGGCTCGCCGGGACTTCGGGCTGCGCGCGCACGAGAGCGTGCAGGGACGCACCTGGGAGGCGCTGTCGAACGAGCTGATCGGGCACTATTCGCGCGCGGTGGAGGTCAATCGCCGGGTCCGCACCATGCACACCCGGCCGCGCCGTTCCGAGACCTGGGCCGCGGAGGCGACCTCGAACCGCTGAGCATCGAAGCAGCTCGCACAGCTGACCGCCGACCGGTCGGTCCAGGGCCGGTCGGCCTCGGTCCCGGCTGGGCCTCTGGCGCAGACGACCTCTCGGGCTGACCCGACCTCTGGGGCTGGTCGGACCGCTAGAGCAGGCCGTGCTGGGAGAGCTTCGCGGCGATGTCCTTGCCGTCGGGACCGTAGATCCACGGGATCCGTCGGTTCCCGGCGAGCTGGACCGCCTCAGAGGGTTCGGCCGGATCGCCGTAGTTGAACAGATCGTTGCCCACCGGGTCCTCCGCTCGACCACCGGCCAGCATCGCCTCCGAGTAGGTCAGCTCACGGATGATCACCGCGGTGACGTGTTCGGGGTGGCGGCGGACGAAGTCGGCGTAGATGCTCGGGTCGTGCTGGCCGTCGTCGCCGATCAGCACCCAGGACATCTCCGGGAAGTCCTGGGCCAGGCGTTCCAGCTGCTGGACCTTGTGCTCACGTCCGGAGCGGAACCAGCGGTCCGCCGTCGGTCCCCAGTCGGTGAGCAGCAGCGGTCCCTTCGGGTAGAGGTTCCGGGTCAGGAACCGGGTCAGCGCCTGCGCCACGTTCCACGCGCCGGTGGAGATGTAGATGACCGGGGAGCCGGGGAAGCTGACCATCAGCCGCTCCATCATCACGGCCATCCCGGGGGTCGGGGTGCGGGCGTGCTCGTCGAGCACGAAGGAGTTCCAGGCCGCGAGCAGCGGCCGCGGCAGCGTGGTGACCACCACGGTGTCGTCGATGTCGCAGACGACTCCGGTGACCGTGGAGTCATCGATGATGTGCACCTCGGCGGCGGTGGGCTCGCTGCCGGGGGCGTGCAGGGTGACCTGCTGCCAGCCAGGCTCGAGGTCAGTCTCGATGACCGCGTCCACGATCCCGCCGCGGTCGGCGACCACCTCGAACTCGCGACCGCCGATCTCCACCGTGATCTCCGCGAAGGGCACGGGGGCGGAGATGAAGTTGCGCCAGCCGCGGACCCCGTCGGCGATGACCTTGGCCACCCGGAGTCCGTTCTCGAAATCGGAGTCCGGGGCCATGACCACCCGGGAGAACACGCGGACCCAGCGCCGGCAGCCATAGCCGGTCATCGAGAGCATCGTGACGTTGAGCCCGCGCCGACGCGCCAGTCCGAGGCGGAACTGGTGCCAGCCGTCCTCGGTCTTCATCACCCGGTTGCGGGTGCGATCGCTGTAGTGGGACCGCACGGCGGCGTTGTCCTGAATAACCTCAGTGGGCTCTGGGTTCGTCATCGGCTCGATCATACCGGCTTGTGCGCCAGGCCACGGTCCGGTGCCCACGTCGGTAGGGTGAACGTGTGCCGAACACCGCCGCTCCCCGCCCCGACCCTCGACAGCTCCGACGCATCGCTCTGGAGGCCGCCCAGGCGGCCGGGACTCCCCTGGCGCAGGCCTTCCGCGCCGCGGCCGGTATGACCGGGCTGAGCATCGCGACCAAGACCAGCACCCACGACCTGGTCACCATCCATGACGGCGCCACCGAGGACGCTCTGGCCGCGGCACTGACCGGCGCGGTCCCGGATTCCTGGATCACCGGGGAGGAGTCGGGCGCGCGCGGCAGCGGTTCGCTGGAGTGGATCGTGGACCCCATCGACGGGACCAGCAACTTCGCGCACGGCTTTGCGCTGTTCTCGATCTCGATCGCCGCGGTCTTCGCCGGCGAGGTCATCGCCGGAGTGGTGCATGACCCGGTCAACCAGCTCAGCTTCTCCGCCGACGACGACGGCGCCTACCTGTCCTCGCCCCAGCGTCCTGAGACCCGGCTGGGAGCCTCGGCCGAGCCCCCGCGCTCGGGCGCGCAGCTGAATCTGATGACCAGCTACCCCTCCGCAGAGGTGCTCGCCCAGGAGGGCCCGCTCGCGCTGGAGGCCTTCGGGGAAATGGTGACCGGCTTCTCCACGGTGCGCCGGGTGGTGTCCGGGGCGCTGGAGCTCTGCCACGCCGCGGCCGGGTGGAACGACGTGGTGCTCGGAGTGGACACCAAACCGTGGGACATCGCCGCGGGGATGCTGATCCTGCGCCGCGCCGGCGGCACCTACCTCGCCTCCCGCGGGGACGCCGAGGATCTCCAGGAGCGCCCCGATCACCTCGCACCGGACTACCTGGGCCTGGGCCCCGGGGTGGACTCCCCCGAGGCGCGCCGCCTCTTCCGCGAGGCCAGCGACCGGCGTCGTCGGTTTAGCCATTCCTGAACTTCGTCACAGGCCGTCCGGGGGTCCGCGGCGCGCCCAGATCGGGAAGACTGAGCTCAATGAGCTCCCTCGATCCCGCAGACTCCTCGGCTGACCCGAGCGCGTCGAGCACCCAGACCGCCGACCCCACTCCGCGGCAGATCCGCCGCTGGCGCAAGTACCTCGCCGATGAGCAGGCCGAAGGGCGGCTCTACACCGCGCTGGCGGAGCGCAAGCAGGGCGAGGAGCGCCAGATCCTGCTCGGCCTGGCCGCTGCGGAGAAGCGCCACGAGCAGCACTGGCGGGACCTCCTGGGCGCCGACGCCGAGAAGCTGCCCGCCCCCTCGGCCCACCGGGTCCTGCTGGGCTGGATGGCGCGGATCTTCGGCTCGGTGTTCATCCTGGCTCTGGCCCAGCGCGCCGAGGGCGGCTCTCCCTATGACGATGACGACGACGCGACCGCACGGATGGCCGCGGACGAGGCCATCCACGAGGAGGTCGTCCGGGCCCTGGCCACGCGCGGACGGGAGAAGCTCTCGGGCGGGTTCCGCGCCGCGGTCTTCGGCGCCAACGACGGCCTGGTCTCGAACCTTGCCCTGATCGTGGGCATGGGCGGCACCGGCGTCGGGTCCGGGGTGATCCTGCTGACCGGCATCGCCGGGCTGCTCGCCGGGGCGCTGTCGATGGCGGCCGGAGAGTTCGTCTCGGTGCGCAGCCAGCGCGAGCTGCTCGACGCCACTCGACCCACCCAGGTCACCCTGCGCGCCGCACCCGATCTGGACTTCGACCACAACGAGCTGATCCTGGTCTATCGGGCCCGCGGCATGAGCAAGGCCGATGCGGAGCATCGCGCGCTGGAGCGGCTCAACGTCTTCACCTGCGACTGCAGGCCGGAGCTCTCCCACGACCCGGAGGAGCCCGCCGATTCCCACGAGATCGTGGGCTCGGCCTGGACCGCGGCCGGATCCAGCTTCGTGTTCTTCGCCGTCGGCGCGCTGATCCCGGTGCTGCCCTATCTGCTGGGCAGCGAAGGGACCACCGCGATCATCATCGCCAGCTCACTGGTCGGGATCGCGCTGCTGGCCACCGGCGCGGCGGTGGGGCTGCTCTCCGGGGCCTCCCCGCTCAAGCGCGGGCTGCGCCAGCTGGGCATCGGCCTCGGCGCGGCCGCGGTCACCTACATCCTGGGCACGCTGCTCGGCGGCACGGTGGCCTGATCGGTGGTCTCTTCTCGTCGCGAGCAACTCTTCTACACGATGTAGAAAAGGTCTAGACTCGGTGGTGCACAGCGAAGTGCACCACCGACTGAGAGGCGGCGAGCATGTTCGAACACGCTGAGGGCGAACCGGCCCTGGTGCTGAGCCAGGACCAGTGCTGGACCCTGTTGGAAGGCGTCCAGCACGGCCGGCTGGTCACCGTGGTCGGCGGACGGGCCGACATCTTCCCGGTCAACTGCGCGGCCCAGGACCGGTCGATCGTGCTGCGCACGGCTCCGGGCTCCAAGCTGGCCGAGATGGCGGTCAACGAGAGCGTGCTCTTCGAGGCCGACGGAATCCTCTCCGATCAGGCCTGGTCGGTGGTGCTGCGCGGCACGGCCGCCCGGCTGGAGAGCTCCGCCGAGCGCGAGGCCGCCGAGGAGCTCGATCTCAGGCCCTGGGTGCCCACGATCAAGGACTACTTCGTGCGGATCAGCCCCGAGGAGATCAGCGGGCGTCACTTCCGCTTCGGCGAGCACCCGGAGCGAGAGCTGGGCGAGGGATCCGAGGGCGGCTGAGCCCGCAGACGAGGACGGGGCCGCCCCCGATGATCAGGAACGGCCCCGTAGTGCGATTCTCCAGACTGCGGCTGTTCAGACCGCGAGGTGGATCAAGCCTCAGCCCTTGAAGACCTCGCGAAGCAGCGCGGCGGTCTCCGACGGCGTCTTGCCGACCTTCACGCCCGCGGCCTCGAGGGCCTCCTTCTTGCCTTCAGCCGTGCCCGAGCCGCCGGAGACGATGGCGCCGGCGTGGCCCATGGTCTTGCCCTCGGGTGCGGTGAAGCCAGCCACGTAGCCCACGACGGGCTTGGTGACGTGTGCCTTGATGTAGTCGGCCGCGCGCTCTTCAGCGTCGCCGCCGATCTCACCGATCATCACGATGGCCTTGGTCTCCGGATCGTTCTCGAAGGCCTCCAGCGCATCGATGTGCGTGGTCCCGATGATCGGGTCGCCGCCGATGCCGATGGAGGTGGAGAAGCCGATGTCGCGCAGCTCGTACATCATCTGGTAGGTCAGCGTCCCGGACTTCGAGACCAGGCCGATGGGCCCGGCTTCGGTGATGTTGGACGGGGTGATGCCTGCCAGGGCCTGACCCGGGGTGATGATGCCGGGGCAGTTCGGGCCGATGATCCGGGTGACGGGCTTGCCGTCGGCGCCGGTCTTGGTCAGCGAGAGGTTGAAGAACTCTGCGGAGTCCTGCACCGGGATGCCCTCGGTGATGACCACCAGCAGGCCGATGCCGGCCTCGATGGCCTCGACTGCGGCATCCTTGGCAAACTTCGGCGGCACGAAGGCCACCGAGACATCCGCGCCGGTCTTCTCCATGGCCTCGGCCACGGAGGCGAACACGGGCAGCTCGACATCGTTGCCGGCCTTGTCCTTGTGGGACACGGCCGTGCCGGCCTTGCGGGCATTCACGCCGCCGACGATGTTGGTGCCTGCTTTGAGCATCAGGGCGGTGTGCTTGGTGCCCTCGCCGCCGGTGATGCCCTGGACGATGACCTTGGAGTCCTTGTTCAGGTAGATAGACATTGTGTGAGCAGGTCCTTACTTGTCAGTCCGCGCGGAGTGCGCAAGTTCGGCGGCCTTGTCGGCGCCGGCGTCCATGGTGTCAGCGGTGGTGACCAGCGGGTGGTTCGCCGCTTCCAGAATGCGGCGCCCCTCCTCCACATTGTTGCCGTCGAGGCGGACCACGAGCGGCTTGGTGGCGGAGTCCCCGAGGATCTCCAGGGCCTTGACGATGCCGTTGGCCACGGCGTCGCAGGAGGTGATGCCGCCGAAGACGTTGACGAACACGGACTTGACCTGATCGTCGCCGAGGATGACGTCGAGGCCGTTGGCCATGACCTCGGCCGAGGCGCCGCCGCCGATGTCGAGGAAGTTCGCGGGCTTCACGCCGCCGTGGGCCTCGCCGGCATACGCGACGACGTCCAGGGTGGACATGACCAGACCGGCGCCGTTGCCAATGATGCCGACCTGACCGTCGAGCTTGACGTAGTTCAGGTCGTTGGCCTTGGCCTTGGCCTCCAGCGGGTCCTCGGTCTGCTCGTCCACGAGCTCCGAGTGCGCCGGCTGACGGAACTCGGCGTTCTCGTCGATGGTGACCTTGCCGTCGAGAGCAATGATCTGCCCGTCGCCGGTCTTGACCAGCGGGTTCACCTCGACCAGCGTGGCGTCCTCCTTGGAGAACACGTTCCACAGCTGGATGAACGCGTGAGCCAGCTGCTCATGCTGCTCTTCCGGGAATCCGGCCTGCTCGGCGATCTCTTTGGCCTTGGCCGCATCGATGCCGGTGTTCGGATCGACGCTCACCCGTGCCAGCGCCTCGGGCCGCTCGACGGCGAGCTGCTCGATCTCGACGCCGCCCTCCTTGGAGCACATCACGAGGTAGTCGCGGTTGGCGCGGTCCAGCAGGATCGAGAAGTAGTACTCATCTGCAATGTCTGCACCCTGGGCGATCATCACGCGGTGCACGGTGTGCCCCTTGATGTCCATGCCCAGAATGGCTTCAGCATGCTGCTGCGCTTCATCGGCGCTCTTGGCAAGTTTGACGCCGCCGGCTTTGCCGCGGCCTCCGACCTTGACCTGAGCCTTGACGACGACGACGCCACCGATCTTCTCGGCGGCCGCCTTCGCTTCTTCCGGGGTCTGCGCTACGATTCCGGCCAGCACGGGAACGCCGTGTGCCTCGAAGAGATCGCGCGCCTGGTACTCATACAGGTCCACGTGTGTGTCCTTCTACGTCGAAGTCATCTCTACATGTTGAAGGTCAACGGCGCCGCGCGCGTGAACGCGCAGCGCTCAGCTGACCTTCTCCAGTGGAGCATATCGCAGGAGGAGTCGCTTCTCGGACCCGGCGAAGCTCACCTTGGCCACGGTCTTGGCGCCGGATCCTTCGACGGCGAGCACCTCACCGACCCCGAAGCGCTGGTGGCTGACCCGGTCGCCGGGGTTCAGGCTGGGGATCTCGCGATCCGGATCCACCTGGCTCGGTGCCGCGCCGCGGGTGGCCCCGGGCAGCGAGGAGGAGGTCTTCTTGCTGTCCGCCGCACCGTAGATGGTCGCGCCGGAGCGTGGCGCGCCGGAGCCGTAGGAGGTCGAGCCGGAGCCGGCGCCCCAGCCGCCGCTGAGGCTGCCCGCCCCGCCCTGGATGGAGCCGCCGAAGCCGGAGGATCCGAAGCCTGCCGAGCCGAAGCGCGGTCCGCGGGAGGACGTCGAGGACGCGGCGCTGACCTCGATGAGCTCCTCGGGGATCTCGCCGAGGAACTGGCTCGGCGGATTGAACTGGTGCTGCCCCCAGAGGTGGCGGGACTCCGCGCGGGAGAGGTAGAGGCGCTGCCGGGCGCGGGTGAGCCCCACGTAGGCGAGCCGGCGCTCCTCGGCGAGCTCCTCGGGATCAGACATCGAGCGCGAGTGCGGGAAGATGCCGTGCTCCATGCCGGTGAGGAAGACCACCGGGAACTCCAGGCCCTTGGCGGTGTGCAGGGTCATCAGGGTGACCTGTCCCTGCTCCACGGCCAGCCGCTGAGACTCCTCGTCACCGGCCGCCGGGATGGCGTCGGCGTCGGCGACCAGCGAGACCTGCTCCAGGAAGTTCGCCAGCGCGCCGGGGCCCTCCGGCAGGTCCGCTCCGGCGAGACCGGCGTCGGTCTCCAGGAGGTCCTCGCCCTGGACGACTCCCCCGACGCCGGCGCCTCGGGCAGAGTCTGCCGCGGCGGCCTCGGTCTCGTACTCCTTGACCACCGCCACCAGTTCACCGAGGTTGTCGGCGCGGGACTCGTCCTGGAGGTCCTTGGACTGGCGCAGCGCCTCGAGCATGCCGGACTGTTCCAGCACGGCCTCGAGCACGACCGAGGGCCTGCCGTCCTGGTTGAGCTGGATCAGGTCATCGATCATCCGCACGAAGGAGGCGATGGCCTTGAGCGAGCGGGTCGCGATCCCGGGGGCCTGCTCGGCCCGGCGCAGCGCCTCCAGGAAGGTGGTCCGGTCACGGGTGGCCAGGGTGGCCACGGCGCCTTCGGCCCGCTCGCCGATCCCCCGTTTGGGCTCGTTGAGGATCCGGCGCAGGTTGACGTCGTCGTCGGGGTTGTTGACCACCCGCAGGTAGGCCAGCGCGTCCTTGATCTCCTTGCGGTCGTAGAACCGGGTGCCGCCGATGACCCGGTACGGGATGCCCCGGTTGATCAGACGCTCCTCCAGCGAGCGCGACTGGGCGTTGGTCCGGTAGAACACGGCGACGTCGGAGGGCCTGATGCCCTCGGCGTCCCCGAGTGAGTCGATGGTGCGCGCGATCCACTCCGCCTCGTCGTTCTCGGAGGGAGCCACGTGCAGCACCACCGGGGAGCCCTCGCCGAGTGCGGTCCAGAGCTTCTTCTCGGTCCGGTTGGGGTTCTGTGAGATCACCGCGTTCGCGGCGTTGAGGATCGTCTGCGTGGAGCGATAGTTCTGCTCCAGCTTGATCGTGGTGGCATCGGGGTAGTCCCGCGCGAATTCGACGATGTTGCGGATGTCGGCGCCGCGGAAGGCGTAGATGGACTGATCCGAGTCGCCCACCACGGTCAGCTCCGCCCCGGGGGTGGGGACCTGCGTCATCGCGTCCCCGGTGGTCTCGGTGGGGCCGGTCAGCTGGCGGACCAGTCGGTACTGGGCGTGGTTGGTGTCCTGGTACTCATCGACCAGCACGTGCCGGAAGCGCCGCCGGTAGCTGTCCAGGATCCGCGGGAAGGCGTCGAACATGTAGACGGTCTCGGCGAGCAGGTCGTCGAAGTCGTAGGCGTTGGCCGCGCGCAGCCGCTCGGTGTACTCGCGGTAGACGGTCGCGACGGCCTCGGAGAACGGCTCATGGGCGGCGGTGGACTGGAACTGGTCGGCGTCGACGAGTTCGTTCTTCAGCGCCGAGATCTTGTTCTTCAGCGCGCGCGGCGCGAATCGCTTCGGGTCCAGGTCGTGGGACTTCGCGATGGTGGTGATCAGCCGCAGCGAGTCCGCGCTGTCATAGATGGTGAACGTCGAGCGGCGCCCAAGATGGGCGGCCTCGGCGCGCAGGATCCGCACGCAGGAGGAGTGGAAGGTGGAGATCCACATGCGCTCCGCGGAGGGACCGATCATCTCGGCGATGCGGTCCTTCATCTCTCGGGCGGCCTTGTTGGTGAAGGTGATCGCCAGGATCTCGTGCGGGCGGGCGGCGCCGCTGCGCAGCAGGTGCACCACCCGGCGGGTCAGCACCCGGGTCTTGCCGGAGCCCGCCCCGGCCACGATCAGCAGCGGGGAGCCGGTGTGCAGCACTGCCGCCTGCTGCTCGGGGTTCAGCTCGGTGACCGCGTCGGCGGAGGGCTCTGCGGCCGGGGACTGATCCTGCTGCAGGACGGCGGGCCCGCCGTCGTCGTGGTGCCCCGGACGCCCGGCGGCGCTCGCGGGCTTGCGGGACTGCTCGGCGGGTGCGGCTTTCGGCGGGGTGAAGAGGAAATCCATGGTGGGCCCAGTCTAAGCGCCGGAGCTGACACTCACACGGCGCAGCAGCGGCCCGAACCTCTGCCAGACTGGAGGGACTCAGATCTATCCAGGAGGGCCATGTCCAAGCGGCGCAAGAAGGTGCGGGGCAACCCCGCACGCGAGGCCACGGAGCCGGAGTCTTCAGGGATCCCCGGAGCACCGGGCGGGCTCCGGGCGTTCCGTCGCGCGCGCCGAGAAGGCCTGGATCCCTCCACGACGCCCAAGCGCCGCGACGACGTGCGCGACGGATACCTCAGCGCGGCCAGCCAGCGCGCCGGTGAGGGCACCGACTCAAATCCGCACCTGCTGCTCTACGCGCTTCTGGGGCTGATGGCGTTCCTCTTCGCCTATCTGCACCTCTACGCGCTGCCGCAGATGAACTATTTCGCCGGCGGGTTCTCGATGCCGGACAGCCGGCTGCTCGGCTACTCGGTGGAGGACATCGAGCGGCTGCGCAATGTCATGGACGCCGACGGCACCGGCCAGCTCAGCTTCCTGCACCGCACTGCCGGGATCCTGTTCCCGCTGTCCTTCCTGTTCGCGAGCTGGGCGGTGGTCGGGCTGGCGATGCGAGGCAAGGTCTTCCGCTGGATCGTGCTCTCCGGCGCCGTGGCCCTCGCGGCCGTGGACATCACGGAGAACTTCCTGATCGATCGGATCCTCACCATGGAGCCCCTGGATGAGGGACTTGTCGCGGTCTCCTCCGGATTCACCGTCGCCAGCTGGGCGCTGCTGATCGTCCTGGGTGCGGTGGTGATCGGGTCAGTGGTGATGGGCCTGATCCGCCAGGGTGTGGAACGGCCCTAGTCATAGGCACGGTCCCAGGCTGCTGGGTGAAACACCCTCGCCTGCTTCACCCGACGCCTGCCGCCGGCTCCGCAGGTAGGATGGTGCGGTGCCGCGCAGGACGCACGGCATGCCCGGCGATCATCGCCGTCCAACCCTCCGTAGCTCAGGGGATAGAGCACCGCTCTCCTAAAGCGGGTGTCGCAGGTTCGAATCCTGCCGGGGGGACCAGACGAACCGCAGAGCCGCGTCCAGGTCACAGTTTCGCCTGGCCAGGGATCCTCACGGGTGGCACAGCGACCGCTCGGAGACATCGGGCCTGGGGCAGTGTCGCAGAACACATCTACAGTAGACCTAGCCGGCCCGCTTCGGACCGGGGCTACCTAGAGGAGAGTGACATGTCCGAGATCAATTTCCAGGATGAGGTCCTGCGCAAGCTTCGGTCCCTGGAAGAGTCGGTCCAGAGAATCGAGGAGGAGCTGCGTCTCCTCAAGAACGACCGGCCAGGCGTGGAGGACGAACACACGGACTACACGACGCGAGGCTGAGTCGGGCAGAAGCTCTGAGCACCCCGGATCAGAGGCCCAGATGGCGTTGCAGCGACTCGGCCCGCTCCGCGCGTCCCATCAGCCGGTAGGCCTGGCTCCACTCCTCGGGGCGTGCCATCTGCAGGCCCCGCCAGAGATGGCCCGGTCTCGCCGGAATGCTCACGACCCGATCCGTGGATTCCAGCGCGAAGCCGACCAGCACGTCGATGCTGTGGTCACCGGCGTCGACCAGCAACGCCGCGGCGGTGTGGAAGATCCCGGAGCGTTCGCGCCTCCGGTGCGGCAGACCCGACGCGTCGAGCACCTCCTCGACCCGCTGGACCACCCGGTCGCGCGCTGCTGCCGAGCCCTCTCCGGCGATCGGCGCATCGACCACCAGGTCCCAGTCGTGGACCTCCTCGATGAGTCCCAGGCTCGCGAGCAGCCCGGATCCGCCGACCACGCTGTCGATGCCGGCGTCGCTCAGCGAGGCCTGAAGCAGCGTCACGGTATGCAGCGACGGGATCCCAGGGTCGGCAGGCTCGGCAGCGGCATCCATGCAGCCACGATATCCGCCCCGGAGTGTGACATTGGCCCTGATCAGGAATCGAAGCCCACCCCGCGCGGTTGGCCTGTGCAGAACGGAGGGGCGTCTCATCCGTGGACACCCCGACCACCTCGCAGAAAAGGACCTCTTCCATGACTTCTTCCGCCCAGGCCAGCCAGCTGCAGGACAAGCTCTTCTCACCGCTCTCCCTCGGTGCCATCGAGATGCGCAATCGACTCGTGATGGCCCCGCTGACCCGCATCCGCGCAGGAGAGGACGGAGTGCCCAACCAGATGATGGTCGAGTACTACACCCAGCGCGCGTCGCTCGGACTGATCGTCACCGAGGGCACCTTCCCGGTGATGGAGGGGCGCACCTGGATCGGCCAGCCCGGCCTGCAGACCGCCGAGCAGGTCGCCGGCTGGCGCAGGGTCACCGATTCCGTGCACGCCGCCGGCGGCAAGATCGTCGCCCAGCTCATGCACGGCGGCCGCATCGGTCATGAGCTGATCTCCGGCACCGGCCGCGTCGTCGCCCCCAGTGCGCTCGCCGCCCCTGGCGAGATCCGCACCCCTGAGGGCAAGTCCGCCCACCCGGTGCCGCATGCGCTGACCATCGAGGAGGTCGCGCAGACCATCACCGACTTCACCCAGGCCTCGCGCAACGCGATCGAGGCGGGCTTCGACGGCGTTCAGCTCCACGGCGCCAACGGCTACCTGCTCCACGAGTTCACCGCCCCGGGCTCGAACACCCGCACCGACGGCTACGGCGGCTCGCCGGAGAACCGGGCTCGGCTCTCGGTGGAGGTCGCGGCGTCGGTGTCCGAGGCGATCGGCGCTGACCGCACCGGCATCCGGCTCTCCCCGCAGCACAACATCCAGGGCGCGATGGAAGCGGACCACGACGACGCGCTGGCCACCTACCGCGCGATGGCGGAGGGCTTCGCGCCGCTGGGGCTCGGCCACATCGATGTGCTCAACGCGGACCCCGCGAGCGAGATCGTGCAGATGATCCGCACCGTCTCCGGCGCCCCGCTGGTCGCCAACTCCGGCTTCGGCGTGCAGACCACCCGTGAGGAGGCCGTGCGGCTGGTCGAGCAGGACCTGGCCGAAGCCGTGGGTGTGGGCCGCTCGGTCATCGCCAACCCGGACCTGGCTCTGCGCTGGGAGCAGGGACTCGAGGAGAACCAGCCCGATCCCTCGACGTTCTACGTCGGTGGCGAGCGCGGCTACACCGATTACCCGGCGCTGCGGAACTGAACACCGCGGATCAGTCCTGAGGAACGCGCAGCTCCAGATGGACCGCTCCGGGCGCATCGAGGTGGAACTCGGCGGTGACGCCGTCGAGTTCCACCTCGTAGCCGCCGAGGAATCCCTCGAGGTTCAGGCTGCCTGACTCGTCGGTGCGCAGCGGCGTCTCCGGAGTCCACCATTCGCCCTTGATGAGCTCGTGCAGCCGGTCGTAGGCAGGCTTGGGGCTGCCGTCGCGGCGCAGCAGTCCGCCGGGGGCGTTGAGCCACATGCCCTTGTCCGGCAGGCCCCAGTAGGTCAGGGACTCCACCGCGGGGTGACCGAGCAGCCGCCGGTAGTGCGCCTCGACCTCTTCGGCCTGGCGCGCCTCGCCCTCCTCGGTGGAGGGCCACTGCTCGGCTGAGACCTGCCAGTCGTTGAGGTCTGAGATGTGTTCGGGCACCGGGGTGCCGGAGAGGATCGTGGTCTCGGTGAAGTGGATCGGGATGTTGTAGCGCGAGAAGCGCTCGAGCACGGTCAGCGTCTTCTCCTCGCCCCACGCGCCCTGGTGCATGTGGGACTGCAGGCCCAGCCGGTCGATCTGGATCCCCGCCTCCAGTGCTGCCTCGATGAGGCATTCGTAGGCGGTGGACATGTCAAAGTCGTTGAGCAGCAGCGTGATGTTCGGGTTCGCCGCCCGCGCCTCCTCGAAGGCCAGCCGCATCATGGCGATCCGCCCCTTCTCCCGGGCCAGCGTGGTGACCCCGTTGGGCTCCGCCGTGAACACCGGCATGATGACGACCTCGTTGATGGCGTCCCAGGTGTCGATCACCCCGGCGAAGTCCTGCACGTCGCGGCGGATCCGCGCGCGCAGCGCCCGGTCGATCTCCTCGACCTCCATGCCGCGCAGCCACGGCGCGGTCAGCGTGTGCCACAGCAGCGGGTGTCCCTTCACGCCCACCCCGCGGTCCTTGAACCAGTGCGCGGCGGCGAGCAGCTCCGCGGTCTTCGGCTCGCCGCGGACCGGTTCGAACTGGCCCCAGTAGAAGGGCAGCGTGGCCTTGTTGAACAGCGCCGTCCAGCGCTGCGCGAACTCGGCGTCGGCAGCCTCGTCCTGTGAGCGTCCGTTGATCCAGTCGATGAGCTCGAACCCGATGCACCCGAATCCGAAGGCATGATCCCGCTGCCGCACCAGGACGTCACGACCGGCGAGCGGGGCGCCGTCTGCCCCGGTCAGGGTGACCGTCGCCTGGGCCCGACGGTGGGAGAGGCTGGGGTCATGGCCGAGGGAGGATCCTGGCGGGCTGAAGAGCGAGGTCATGGCTGAAGTCTGCCATGTCCCTGTGATCCAGCGCACAGCGTCTCATCGGATCCGCCTGAACCCCTCGGTCTTCTTCGCGGGCCCGGAGACCAGGATGATGTCGTCGGCGGCCAGCACCGTCTGAGCCGTCGCCGGCTCCCAGCCGCCACGGGCGTGCTTCACGGCGGTGATCGTGACCCCGTGGCGCCGGCGCACGTCGAGCGCGCCCAGCTCCCGGCCCAGGATGCCCTGGTGCGGGGTGGTCTTGGCCAGGGCGTAGTCCTCGTCGATCAGGATGTAGTCCTGCAGGCTGCCGCGCACCATATGCGCCACCCGGCGGCCCATGTCCTGCTCCGGGAAGACGATGTGGCGCACCCCGAGCTGCTCCAGGATCGCCCGGTGCGGCTCGCTGACCGCCTTGGCCCACAGCTCGGGGATGTCGAACTGCAGCATCAGGGAGGTGGCCAGGATGCTGGCCTCGAGGTTGGAGGCGATGGCGACGACGACGTGGTCGAACTCGTCCACGGCGAGCTGTCGCATCGCCTCCTCGCTGGTCACATCGGCGGCGGCCACGTGGGTGAGCCGCCCGTTGAGCGACTGCACCACGGATTCGTCGCGGTCGACCCCGAGCACCTCGGTGCCGTGGGCCATCAGCTCCAGCGCCAGCGCCCGGCCGAACCGGCCCAGCCCGATCACTGCGACCGAGTCGGGACCGGCGACATCACCGGGGTCGGTTCCTCCGAAGAGCTTGAAATTAGCCAATGATCGGCCTTTCCTTGGGAAGTTCATACATGGTGCGGCGCTCACGCAGCGCGAGCGCCGAGGCGAAGGTGATCGGTCCGACACGTCCGATGAACATCAGCAGCACCAGCAGCAGCTGTCCGGTCACCGGAAGCTCGGCGGTGATCCCGGTGGACAGGCCCACGGTGGCGAACGCCGAGACGGTCTCGAAGAGCACCTGATCCAGGGGCAGCCCGCTCAGGTGCATCAGCGCGCCGGTGACCACACCGATCAGTCCCCCGGCGAGCACGACGACGGCGATGGCCTGCCGGTGCACGGCCCGTGAGAGCCGCTTGCCGAAGATGTTCACGGCGGTGTCTCCGCGCAGTTCGGTGTAGACGATGAAGAGCAGCACCGCAAAGGTGGTGACCTTGATCCCGCCCGCGGTCCCGGCAGGTGCGCCGCCGATGAACATCAGCAGGTCCATTCCCAGCCAGGTGGTCGGCTCCATCGCCGAGATGTCGAGGCTGTTGAACCCGGCTGTGCGCGTCTGCACCGACTGGAAGAAGCTGGCGAGCAGCTTCTCCGGCGCCGAGAGCGGACCCAGGGTCGCGGGATTGGACCATTCCAGCACCAGGACCATCCCGGTGCCCAGCACCAGCAGCACGCTGGTGGCCCAGAGCACGATCCGGGTGTGCATCGACCACAGTCGCGGGGTCCGGAATCGGCGCCGCAGCTGCAGGATCACCGGGAAGCCGAGTCCGCCGAGGATGATCGCCGCGGAGAGGCCCAGTCCGACGACGGGGTCGGCGACGAACCCCATCATGGAGTCGCTGTAGAGCGCGAAACCGGCGTTGTTGAAGGCTGAGACGGAGTGGAAGACGCCGTGCCAGATCGCCTCTCCCGGGCTCATCTCGTAGCTGAGGTGGAACCGCAGCGACAGGATGATCGCAAGCGCGATCTCGATGATCAGGGAGATCTTGATGATGCCCAGGATCAGGGAGCGCAGGTCTGCCAGCCCGAGGCTCTTGGCCTCGGCGGCGGCCAGGAGCTTCGAGCGCAGCGAGAGCCGGCCCAGCACGATCAGTCCCACCACGGTCGCGAAGGTCATCACGCCGAATCCGCCGAGCTGGATCAGCACCAGGATGATGATCTGCCCGAACGTGGAGAAGTGGGTGCCGGTGTCCACCACGGTCAGCCCGGTGACGCACAGGGCCGAGGTCGCGGTGAAGAGCGCGTGGATGAGGTCGGTCTCCTGCCCCGGCGCGGTGGCGGCGGGGAGGAGCAGAAGCCCGGTTCCAGCGGCGGTCGCCAGCAGGAAGCCGAGAAAGATGAGCTGCACCGGTCGGATCCGGCGGAGCAGCACCCGCTGACCAGCGGGCCCAGGTTGATTCACAAAGCTGAACTGTAGACCCGGGGTGGCCCGACGACAAGCACTGACAGCAAGTGATGCTTGTCATCCGCGCAGATCACCAGGAGTGCATACAGAAAGACCGGCCCCCCGGTCTCGCCGAAACGATTCCAGGGGGCCGGTCTTTTGAGGTTCTGTTCATCGAACCCGAGATGCTCAGCGTCCGAAGGCTATGCAGCCGTCGTCGGCGAACTCAGTGAAGCTCAGAGAGGGTTGACGTTCTCAGCCTGAAGACCCTTGGGGCCGCGGGCGGTCTCGAACTCAACCTTCTGGTTCTCCTCGAGGGAACGGAAGCCGGAAGTGGTGATCGCGCTGAAGTGCACGAAGACATCGTCTGAACCGTCTTCGGGGGCAATGAAGCCGTAGCCCTTTTCAGCGTTGAACCATTTAACTGTGCCTGTAGCCATGATGTTTCCTTAATATACTTGCTCTTGCTACGCATCGATCTCACGATGCATGTGCCGCGACCAACCTGGCAGGCCGATCGCGGTGACCACTGGACGACAACATAAGTGTCGAAGCCCGTGTGGTACTCCGCCAGCCTACGCTAATAATCCGCTGGGGTCACTACTGGTCTCGATGGCGCGTCATTCGGCGCCGTCTGAGCCGGCCGATCCGTGCTGCCCCGCGCCCGATTCGGCAGCTGCTGCAGCGGGTGCCGGGGTGTGCGCCTCGAATCGGACCATCATCGCCTTGAACCCGGGGGTGTTGGACTCCCGGGCGACGAGATTGCGGTGGGTCAGCGCGTTCGCCTCCGGGTAGTAGGCCGCCACACAGCCGCGGGCAGTCGGGTACGCCACCAGATGGAACCGCTCCGCGCGTCGCTCCTCGCCTTGGAACACCGAGACCACGTCGACCAGCTCCCGGTCCGCGAACCCGGTCGCGGCGAGGTCCTCCGGGTGGATCAGGATCACGCGGCGACCACCGGAGACTCCGCGGTAGCGGTCATCGAGGCCGTAGAAGGTGGTGTTGTACTGGTCGTGGGAGCGCATCGTCTGCAGCACCAGGTGCCCTTCAGGCGGGGTCAGGTACTCCAGGGCCCGCACCGTGAATCCGGCCAGGCCGTCAGCGGTGGCGAAGGAGCGGTGATCCCGGGGCGGGTTCGGCAGCACGAATCCGTGCTTGTCCCGGATCCTTCGATTGAAGTCCTCGGTCCCCTCGACCACCCGCGAGGCGTGGTCCCGGATGACGTCGTAGTCCTCGGCCATGGCCTGCCAGTCGACCACGTGCTCGGGTCCGAAGATCGCCTCGGCCATCCGGGCGATGATCACCGGCTCCGCCAGCAGGTGATCCGACACCGGCTCGAGCCGCCCCCGGGTGGAGCTGACCACCGACATGGAGTTCTCCACCGAGAGGAACTGGGCGCCGCCGGGGTGTTTGTCGTCCCGGTCGGAGCGGCCGAGCGTGGGCAGGATGAGCGAGGTCTGACCGTGGACCACATGGGAGCGGTTGGGCTTTGTGGAGATGTGCACGGTGAGCCCGGTGCGCTTGAGCCCGGCCTCCATCACCGCGGTGTCGGAGTTCGCCGCGGCGAGGTTTCCTCCCATGGAGACGAACACGTCGACGTCTCCGGCGTCCATCGCGGACATGCCGTTGGTGGAGTCGAAGCCGTGGGCGCGCGGGGAGCGGATGCCGAACTCGGCGTCGAGCCGGCGCAGGAAGGGTTCCGTGGGCCGCTCCCAGATGCCGAAGGTCCGGTCGCCCTGGACGTTGGAGTGCCCCCGCACCGGGCAGGCGCCCGCCCCCGGTTTGCCGAAGTTGCCCTGGAGCAGCAGCAGGTTGACGATCTCCTTGATGGTGTCCACCGAGTGGGGCTGCTGGGTCAGACCCAGCGCCCAGCAGAAGATCGTCGCCTTCGATGCCGCCATCAGGTCGGCGATGTGCTCGATCTCGGCGCGCTGCAGCCCGGTGGCGGCTTCGATCTCGGCCCAGTCCAGGGTTGCGCGGGCCTGGCTGTACTCGGTGAAGCCCCTGGTCTTGGACTCCACGAACTCCCGGTCCACCACGGAGCCTGGATTCTCCTGCTCCTTGCGCAGCAGCAGGTGGCCCAGCGCCTGGAACAGCGCCTGGTCTCCGCCGACCTTGATCTGCAGGAACTCATCGCTGATCTGCTCCCCGTCCCCGATGAGCCCCTTCGCGGTCTGCGGATCCTTGAACCGGAGCAGCCCCGCCTCGGGCAGCGGGTTCACCGAGACCACCTTGCCGCCGTTCTTCCGTGCCTGCGCCAGGGAGCCGAGCATCCGCGGGTGATTGGTGCCGGGGTTCTGCCCGACCACGAAGATCAGCTCGGAGTGCTCGAGGTCCTTCAGCGAGACCGTGCCCTTGCCGATGCCGATGGTGGGGTTCAGCGCCGTCCCTGAGGATTCGTGGCACATGTTCGAGCAGTCTGGCAGGTTGTTGGTGCCCAGCGAGCGGGCGAGCAGCTGATACAGGAACGCCGTCTCGTTCGCGGTGCGCCCGGAGGTGTAGAACATGCACCGATCCGGGGTCGTCGCCCGGACGTGGTCGCCGATGGTCTCGAAGGCCTCGGCCCAGCTGATCGGCCGGTAGTGGGTCTCTCCGGCGTGGATCATCATGGGATGGGTGATCCGCCCCGACTGGCCGAGCCAGTATTCGGTCTTGGTCTCAAGCTCCGCGATGGAGTGCTCGGCCCACCACTGCGGGGTGACCACCCGGGTGGTGGACTCCTCGGCGAGCGCCTTGGCGCCGTTCTCGCAGAACTCCACCGGCTTGCGCTTGGTCTCGGTCGGTTCGGGCCAGGCACAGCCGGGGCAGTCCACGCCGCCGGACTGGTTGACCCGGTACATGGCGCGCACGGTGCGCGAGAGCCCGCCCTGGGCCATCCCGCGAGAGAAGGACACCTCTACCGCCTTGAGTCCGGCCGCGTGGGTCTTCGGCTCGCTCACCTGCAACGAGTCCTCATCGATGTCCTCGAACTGCGCGGCATGGCCGCGGACTGATTCGTCGCGCATCTTGGTCATGACTGTTCGTCCTCCGTCTCGACGCGTTGGAAGTGGGTGTAGAGGTTGATGGAGCCGCCGCGGGAGAATCCGGCCAGGGTGAGCCCCGAGCGTTCGGCGAGGTCCACCGCCAACGACGACGGCGCCCCGACCGCGCTGAGCATCTCGATCCCCGCCAGGGCGGCCTTCTGCACGAGCTCGAAGGAGGCGCGGCCGGAGACCTGCAGCACGGTGCCGCTCAGCGGGAGCCGACCCTGGGTCAGCGCCCACCCGACCACCTTGTCCACCGCGTTGTGCCGGCCGACGTCTTCACGCAGACACAGCAGCTCGCCGTCGGCGTCGAAGAGTCCGGCGGCGTGGACTCCCCCGGTCTTGGCGAACAGCGTCTGCCGCTCGCGCATCAGCTCTGGAAGCTGCAGCAGCACGTCCGAGGTCAGGCGCAGCAGATCGGTCCGCTGCACCGGCAGGGTCTTCTCCACCGCGTCGATGGAGGTGGTGCCACAGATCCCGCAGGCCGAGGTGGTGAGCACGTTGCGGGTGCGCAGCAGCGAGGTCGGCGGCAGCGCGGGGTCCAGCTCGGCGTCGATGACGTTATAGGTCTGGTTTCCGTGCTCGTCCGTGCCGGCGCAGTAGCGCAGGCTGCGCAGGTGCTCCTGGGAGCTGATGATGCCCTCGGCGACCAGGAAGCCGGCGACGAGCTCGAAGTCGTGCCCCGGGGTCCGCATGGTCACGGTGAAGGACTCCCCCGCCAGACGCAGCTCCAGCGGCTCTTCGACGGCGAGCAGATCGCCCTTGCTCCGTGACCCGTCCCGGCGCAGGGTGACCACGCGACGACGTTCGGTCAGACGTCCCATGCCAAGCCCTCCTGGTGCTGCCCGGGCACCGGGAGACAGTCCACCGGCTCGCCGGGGGCGATTCCGGCGGCGGGCACGATCGCGAGCGCGTCGGCTTCAGCGAGTCCCCGCATCATGTGGGAGCGGCTGTGACCAGCGGGGATGACTCCCTGAGCTCCCTGACGCACGGGCAGCAGCCGGGTGCCGCGGCGAGCCCCGCTCAGCTGCGCCCCGGCCGTGCGACGCAGCGTGGGGGTGCGGGATCCATGGTCGATCCCGCGCAGCGCGCGCAGCAGCGGCACTCCGAGTGCGCTCAGCGCCGAGAACCCTGCGAGCGGGTTCCCCGGCAGGCCGAGCAGATACAGCGGCCCCTCGCGGCGGGGCAGCCGGGCCAGGAGCACCGGGTGCCCTGGGCGCATGTCCACGGAATCCACCTCCAGCTCGGCGCCCAGCATCTGAAGGGCAGGTCTGAGCGCATCGGCGCGCGAGTGGGCGGTGCCTCCGCTGGTGATGATCAGGTCCGCCGCGCCGGTGGCCGAGATCTGCCGGAGCGCCTCGGCGAGCTCCTCGGGGTCGTCGCCCAGCCGCTGGGAGTCCACGGTTCCGGCGCCCATCTCGCGGAGCATCGGCGGCAGCGCCAGGCCGAAGACGTCCCGGACCTGGCCCGGCGCGGGGGTTCCGCGGGTGATGACCTCTGCCCCGGTGAGCAGCAGCTGCACCCGGGGCCGTGGGATGACCCGGAGGTGGTCGTGTCCGGCGACGGCGGCCACGGCTGCTCGTGCCGGGGTGAGCACCACCCCTGCCGGGATCAGCTGGTCCTGGGCGCGGCATTCGGCTCCGGCGTGGCGGACGTTGCGCTGGGGTGCGGTGTCCGGGCTGGTGCTGATGGCCTGCAGCTCGGAGCCCGCGGTGATGCCGTGCTCGGTGCGCAGGACCGCATGCGTGCCTTCCGGCACGGGGGATCCGGTGAGCACCTCGGTGGCCTCACCGGGGCGCAGCGGGGCCGGCCGGATCGCGGGGCTGCGGGGGCTCTCGGGCCGGAGCGACCAGCGCGGAGCACCGTCGGGGTGTGGCAGCGGGTCCGCGGCCAGCGCCCATCCGTCCATCGCGGACGTCGAGACATGGGGGATGTCCTGCTGAGCATGCACCGGGTCCACGAGCACGCTCCCGATGGCGTCCGGAACGCGCAGCTGAGCCGGGGGCAGGGCGGTGAGCGCGGCTGCCCGGTGACGGGCCTGGGTCAGTGTCATCATCTCGGCGCGGGTCGTACTCAGCCGACGGCCTCGGACCGGCGCTCGAGCAGCTGTTCGGCGACCCGCGAGGCGGCCCGGGAGGCTGTCTGGAGGTCTGCCTGTCCGCTGGCCTCGGCGAGCCCGGCGACGTAGCCGATGAGGTAGGTGGTCACCGGAGCGGCGGGACGGACCACGGTGTGCGCCGCCTGGCCGGCGAGGGCGAGCACGGCGTCGATGTCGATCTCGACGCCGTCGACCTCGAGATGGTGGGCGAGCTCCTTGATCCACAGCTCGATGGATTCATGCGGGTCCCTCGATGCTGGTTCCTGCGGGTCAGTGGGTTCTGCAGTCATTCCGGCTCCTTCGTTGGCGCTGTCTCCAGAATCTCACAACCGGGCGGATCAGGGCAGACTGATCCCGAGCCGGTGGGCGTCCTGGAGGGTGTCCACGTCGTCGCTGAGTCCGCGTGGCAGCACAGGGTGGCGCAGCGTGGTCGACTCGTCGAGCCCCTGCAGCAGCCAGCGCAGCGGTCGATCTTCTGCCTGCTCTGCGCGCAGCTCTGAGACCCGGCGCCGCAGCCAATCAGTCGGCACGGCCGCGCTCAGGTACTGGTGCCGGCCGCTCTCGTCACGGGGTATCACCGCATCCGGCTGCTCGAGCTCTTCGACCTCGAGCAGCTGCTCGAGGAGCCAGTCAAGCAGGGCGGCGGGCCGGGCCAGGTCCACCGCGAGCAGCAGGGTCCACCTGCTGGGAGCCGCGATGGAGCCGCCGTCAGGATCGCCCTGGAGATCTCTGCGACCCTGGATACCCTGGAGATCCTGGCTGTCCTCAAGCTCCTGGAGGTGACGATCCAGCTCGGCGGCGCCGGAGAGGACGCCGGCGGCGGGTCCGGCGAAGGCGGGGGTTTCTTGGACCAGCGGGACCGACGTCGGGACCTCGGGTCTCAGTGACGCCGGCCCGACCACCACGGTGCGCAGGTCTCGGGCGTGGAGCTCCTGGAGCCAGCGTCGGATCTGGGTCTGCCCGTCTCGGCGGAGCAGCGCCTTCTCCACCCCGCCCATCCTGCTCCCCCGCCCCCCGGCGAGCAGGATCGCGGTGAGCTCGGGGTCAGTGGGAGGAGGCATGAGTCAAGAATGGCATCCAGACGTCGCGGGGCGCATCGAGCTCCACCGGCATCCAGACGTGGTGCGGGGGCGCCTGCGGGGTCATGCCCAGCGTCCAGCCGAGTTCGTCGAGGGTCTTGCTGCCCTTGCGCGCATTGCACGTCCCGCAGCAGGCGACCAGGTTCTCCCAGCTGGAGTCTCCGCCGCGGGCGCGCGGTATGACATGGTCCACGGTGGCGGCGGGCCGGTCGCAGTAGGTGCACAGCCGGCCGTCGCGGCGCAGGATGCTTCGTCTCGACGGGGCGGCGGGGCGTCGCCGGGACACCCGGACGTAGTGGTGGAGCAGGATCACGGCCGGACGCGGGACCAGCGCGGAGGGCGTGGCGATCGGAGTGTGGTCCTCGGCGAGCACGCTGGCCTTGCCGTGCATGACCAGCACGGCGGCGCGGCGTGAGGTGACCACGCTCAGCGGCTCATAGCCTGCGTTGAGCACCAGTGTTCGCATATCGGGGCTCCCGTGCGTTAACCCCTGCTCGTCGAGCTGCCGGGATCCACGCCTCACGGCGCGTCACGGCGCGGTCCTCACAGGGTTCCACAGCGTTCTGCTCTGCCTGTACAGGCTCAATATAGACCGTGCGGACAATCCTGCCCACTTGATGACATGGCGCCCGGGCATGCAGAAGCCGCAGGGCGCGATCCCTGTGAGGATCGCGCCCTGCGGCCGAGGTTTGTTTCACCGCCGAGGCGGCGGAAGCATCAGTTGACGCTGAGGTACATCGTGTTGGACCAGTACGGGGAGTTCAGCGGGTACTGGATGGTGCCGACGCGGGGGTTGCTGGCCCCGATGAGCTGGCCGTTGCCGACGTAGATGGCGGCGTGGCTGCCACCGTTCTGGATGACGATGTCGCCCGGGGACGGCGAGGAGACCTGGCGCAGCGAGCCCATCATGGCGTAGGTGCTGCGGGGCACCGAGATGCCGGCCTGGCCGTAGGCCCAGTTGATGAAGCCGGAGCAGTCCCAGCCTGAAGGTGAGGTGCCGCCGAAGGAGTACGGGTTGCCGAGACCGGCGTAGGCTGCGCCCACGACCGAGCCGTTGCCGCCGCCGCTGGAGGCCGGAGCCTCTTCCTGGGCGGGGGCGGCGGAGGCGACCTGAGTGTTGCCCTGGGCCTGCTGGCCGGCGTCGGCCTGCTGCGTCTGCTGCTGCGGAGCCGGCTCGGGCTCTGGCTGCGGCTCGGGCTCTGCCTGCGGTGCGGGAGTCTCCAGCTGTGCGGGCACTGCCTGCTGCACGGGCTCGGGCTGCGGTGCCGGAGCTGGCTCGACCTCGGGAGCGGCGGGGACGACTTCCTCGACCTCTTCCACGACGGGAGCGGGCTCCGGTGCTGGCTCAGGGGCGGGGGTGGAGGTGACCACTGAGCGCTCGAAGGAGAGCTCGACCTCGGTGGATGCGCTCACGGCGACTGCGGAAGTGCTGCTGGCGCGCTCCACGCTGAGACCTGTTGCGGCCACGTCCAGGGTGGTGACCTCTGGGGTGTCGATGTCGGTGCTGGCGTTCGCGGCGACTCCGGAGGAGATCACGAGGCCGGATGCGGCGACGGCGGCTGCCGCGCCTCGTCCGACGGTGCCGGCGTTGGATGCCACGGCCTTTGCCAGTGATGGCTTGGCCTGGCGGCGCCGGTCACGGCGTGAGACGAAAGTCATGTCTGTCACTTCTCTGGAAACCTCTCCCTGTAGTTGCGGGGCCGCCTCAGTGAAGTGCGAGCCGGGAAGCTCACGTTCTTCAGGTCTGGATCGACCGCGATGCCCCGCACCCTGCCTTGCGGTAGTTTTCGTGAAACAGCTCCGGTCAGCGGCAGGAGAAGATCTGACTGGAGGTGCTGCGACTTCGGACATCGGCCGCGAGCACGACTACGACGTTATAACAGATCGATAAAATTGTCACGCTCAGGTCACGGTCGATGGAAAACGCCCTGGGAGTGAGCTGATCAGGACCCGGCCATCACGCTGGTCAAGCACCGCAAGAACCCATATAACGCCTTGTCAGCGTCATTTGTAGACGATTCTCCACTGCGGGGCAGCAGTCACGGGCGTGTGGATTCTCCGTGGCAATGTGCGTCATCTCACCGTGACATTGACCGGGGAAGGGCCCCCGGGAGGGCGCTCAGGAAGCCGGTGACTCTTCCACGAAGAGGTGCTGGGCGACCTCCAGCGGCAGCTCGACCTCCAGCTGTTCCTCGGCCGTGATCGCGACCTCCAACATCACATAGGCCTGATTCACCCCGCGCAGCCGCAGCGCGCCGCCGGGTCGCAGTCCAGCCTCGAGCAGCTGCTCCAGCACCTCTGGCTCCATCTGGATGGACTCCGCCAGGCGCTTCACGATCCACAGCTGTGAGCTCTGACCCGTCGGGTCCGCCTCTGCGGCCTGGCGCAGGGTGGTCTTCGTCGGGACGGGCGGCTGCTCGGCGAGGACCACGCCGAGCTTGTCCAGACCGGGAATGGGGTTCCCGTAGGGAGATTCCACCGGGGACTGCAGGATCTCCACCAGGCGGCGCTCCACCCGCTCGCTCATCACGTGCTCCCAGCGGCAGGCCTCTTCATGGATGTACTGCCACTCCAGCCCGATGACATCCGAGAGCAGCCGCTCGGCGAGACGATGCTTGCGCATGACCTGCACCGCGAGGTCACGCCCGGACTCGGTGAACTGGAGCCGACGGTCCGAGGTGAGCACCAGGAGGCCGTCTCGTTCCATGCGGGCCACCGTCTGGGACACCGTCGGACCTGAGTGCTCCAGGCGCTCGGCGATGCGCGCACGCAGCGGCACGATCCCTTCCTCTTCCAGATCAAGGATGGTGCGCAGGTACATCTCAGTGGTGTCGATCAGATCGGTCACGTATGACTCACTCTCCTGCGCCGTGCCTTGATAACGTGAGCCTCGGCGCTGTTCGTCCTGGTGGAAGCAGCTGCTGTACAGCATAGTTCCGCACCGGAACCCTTCGGCAACGACGCTGACCGATGCGACCGTGAAGAACCCCGTGGGCACCGCCTCACACCGATCTAGGAGTCCCCATGTCCCAGCGCGTCACCATTCCGCAAGAGCTGCTCCCGCAGGACGGGCGCTTCGGCGCCGGCCCCTCCAAGGTGCGTTCCGCGCAGATCGAGGCGCTCTCTGCCGCGGGAGCCGCGCTGCTGGGCACCTCCCACCGACAGGCCCCGGTGAAGAACCTCGTCGGTGAGGTGCGCGAGGGACTGCACACCTTCTTCGGCGCCCCGGCGGGCTACGAGCTGATCCTCGGCGTGGGCGGCTCCACCGCATTCTGGGACATCGCGTCCTTCTGCCTGGTGGAGAAGAAGGCCCAGCACCTGTCCTTCGGTGAATTCGGCTCGAAGTTCGCCAAGGCCACGGACAAGGCTCCCTTCCTCGACGCCTCCAGCATCTTGACCTCCGACGCGGGCACGCTGCCGGCGCCGTCGGCGGAGGCTGGGGTCGACGCCTACGCCTGGCCGCACAATGAGACCTCCACCGGTGTGGCGGCGCCGGTCAAGCGGGTCGCCGGGGCCGACGACGGCGCGCTTGTCCTCATCGACGGAACCTCCGCGGCCGGCGGGCTCGCCGTGGACGTCACCGAGACCGACGCCTACTACTTCGGTCCGCAGAAGAACTTCGCCTCCGACGGCGGGCTGTGGCTGGCCATGATGTCCCCGGCGGCCCTGGAGCGGGCTGAGAAGCTCGCGCGCGCCCGCTGGGTCCCGGACTTCCTCCAGCTGAGCACGGCGATCGAGAACTCTCGCAAGAACCAGACCTATAACACTCCGGCGCTGGCGACGCTGGTGACGCTCAACGAACAGGTCCGCTGGCTCAACGGAAACGGCGGCATGGACTTCGCCGCGGCACGCACCGCGGACTCCGCGGGGCGGGTCTACGCCTGGGCCGAGGCCCACGAGCTGGCCGCACCGTTCGTCACCGAACCGGCGGAGCGCTCGAATGTGATCACCACGGTGGACTTCGCCGATGAGGTGGATGCCGTTGAACTGGCCAAGACGCTGCGCGCCAACGGGATCGTCGACGTCGAGCCCTACCGCAAGCTCGGCCGCAACCAGCTGCGCATCGCGACGTTCACGGCCATCGAGCCCGAGGACGTCACCCGGCTGCTCAACTGCATCGACTACGTGCTGGGCAGCTGACCGCCGGGGCGGGGCGGGCTCAGCCTTCGTCGGCTTCGGCCTGCTCCGCCTTGTGGGCTTCGCGCTCCTCGTCGTTCATCCGCTCGAGCCACGGCACCCACGGCGGCGCGATGAGCGTGTCCTCGCCCGGGAGCAGGCCGATCTCGCAGACCGTGACCAGCTTGGCCCGGGGCGCGCGGGCGACGGTGACGAACCATTCCCAGCCTCGATAGCCGGGCTTGTCCGCGGCGAATCGGTGCGTGAGCAGCCGGTCCTCCTCCGCGGTGACGCCGAGGTGGTCTCCCACCTGGGCGGGGTCGGCGATCTCGTAGAGCGCATCGTGGGCGAGCGCCACGGCGGCGGCCAGGACCGGGTCCACCTTGGGCTTGCCGGGCCGGCGGGTGCGCGCGACCGGTTCAGCGCGGACCTTCCCGGCGCTGGTCTTCGCGGGGCTGGTCTTCGTCGGGCTGGTCTTCGCCGGGCTGCCGTCGACGGCGGTGGTCTTCTCGGCGCTGGTCTCCACGGAAAGGTCAGCCTGAGGGTCGGCGTTCTCGCCGGAGGTCTGCACGGCCGTCGCTTCGGGGGTCTGTTCAGTCATGATCAGGCGTCGAACTCGTCGGCCACGCGACGCAGCATCGCGGCGATCTTCTTCGACTGCGCCGTCTGCGGGTAGTGCCCGTTGCGCAGCGCCCCGGTGGAGTTGTCCAAGACGTTGACCAGGTCCTGGACCAGCTCTGCCATCTCATCGGCAGGCTTGCGGGTGGCGCGGGCCACCGAGGGTGCTTCCTCGAGCAGCCGGACGGAGAGCGCCTGCTTGCCCCGTCGGCCGTCGGCGATGCCGTATTCCATACGTGTGCCGGCTTTGACGCTGGGCACTCCCGCCGGCAGGGCAGAAGAGTGCAGAAACACTTCCTGGCCGTCATCTGAAGTCAGGAATCCGAAGCCCTTCTCGGCGTCGAACCACTTCACTTTCCCGGTTGGCACGGTGTTCTTACCTCATGAATCGCTGGAGACGGATGCTGATGATCAAGGCCTCTAGAGTACCGCCGTCGACGCCGGAGCCCGAACTCCGACCCCGGACTCCCCAGGCTGCGCGCTAGAATCGCAGCATGTCCCCCACGACGACCGCCGTCCACGGCTCGCCCCGACGCAGCGGCTCGCGTCCTGCGCAGGCGCTGCTGTGGTCAGGAGTGGTGATCACCGCACTGTCCGGGATCGCTCTGCTGGTGATCCTGAGCCTGTACTTCATGGCCACCGATCCACATCCGGCCTTCTACGTCGCCGCCCTCTGGGGCTTTCCGCTCGGATTCGCGCTGCTGATCGCGTTTCTGCTGCTCTCGGTGAACCGGCGTCGCCGCGGCACCGGCATCGGCTGAAGTGTCTCTGCTCAGCCTGGAAGCCCTGCTTGAACGCCTCGAGTCCTGGGACGAGCCCCGCCTGGCCGCGCTGCTGCGGCTGCGCCCCGACCTGTTGCAGCCCACCCCCGCGGACCTGACCACCCTGGCGGTGCGGGTGGGCTCAGAGGCCAGCATCCGTCAGCATCTGCAGCGACTCGACGCCCCGACCCTGCAGGCCGCCACCCGGCTTTCCCTGGCTGCCGCGCAGCCGTCCTCCTCGGCGGATGAGCCGTCGTCGGCGGATGAGCCGTCGTCGGCGGATGACCTGGACCCGCGCGCCCTCGAGTCGCTGCAGGCCGCGGGACTCTTCTTCGCCGAGCCCGGGCCCACCCCGGCCCTCGCTGCGCCCGCTCGTCTCCCGCATATCGTCGATTCGCTCACGGCGCATCTGCCGCAGCTCGCCGATTCGCTGATCATTGAGACTCCGCCGGCTCCGACCCCGGCCGGGGCTTCGCCCGCTGTGCTCGAGAACGCCTCGGTGGCGGCCATCTCAGAGCTGCTCGACGACGTGGCAGAGCTGCTCGCTCTGCTGACCGACTCCCCCGCCGTGACCCTGCGCACCGGCGGGGTGGGCATGCGCGAGCTGCGCCGGATCGCTGCCGCCTCGGCGCGCTGGGGGGCCGCTTCGAGAACCGGTGCTCCGCGCGGGCGCCCCTCCGGCTCCGGCCTCGGCGCAGGAACCGGCTCCGATGCCAGCGTCGGCGAGATCGGGTGGCTCTTGGAGCTCACCGCCGCCAGCGGGCTGATCGAGCTCTCCGACGGCCAGGCCTGGTCGCCGGGCCGCCTGGCTGAGCAGTTCAGCGCCGCGGCGCGTCACCACCAGCACCAGCTGCTGGTCTCCGGGTGGCTCTTGGCGCCCCGCGCCCCGATGCTGCTGCGCGGCCCCCACCCGAGCAGCCGGATCGCCCCGACCCTGGGCCTTGACCGTCAGCGTGGCGATGCGGACAGGCTGCGTCGCACCCTGCTGGACACCGCCGGTGCGCTCAGCACCGAAGCCGGTGAGGAGCGCGTCCAGCTCTATGCGCTGAACCTTCCCGACGAGGATCTCCCCGGGCCCGACGCGCTGACCGGCGCACTGCCGCGCCGGCTCGCCTGGGAACGCCCGCTGATGAGCGCCCGGGTGGTCCACCTGCTGCCCTGGCTGGCGCGCGAAGCCGAACGACTCGGCCTCTTCGCGGTGGGCGCGCTGAGCGCCGCCGGCGCTGCGCTGCTGGAGGGTGCCGACCAGGGCTCCGCCTCAAGCGTCGGGGCGGGCTGGCGGCCGGGCCTGAGCCGCCTCGCCGAGCACCTCGCCTCCTCGATGCCGGCCCAGGTCGACACGATCCTGGTCCAGTCCGACCTCACCGCGATCGCCACCGGCGCGCTCTCCCCCGCCAGTGCTGCAGCCCTTGCGGACTTCGGCCAGCGCGAGGGTCACGGGTCGGTGCCCACCTACCGGTTCAGCCCCGACTCGCTGCACCGCGGACTCACCCGCGGCTGGACCGGACCTTCGATGCTGGCGTGGCTCGAGGCACACAGCCTCACGGACCTTCCGGCGTCCCTCACGACCCAGGTCGAGGATGCCGCGCGCACCTGGCGCGGGGTGCAGATCGGCGAGGCCGGCGCCTGGCTGCGGGTCACCGACGCCGACCAGCGCGACGCGCTGCTCAAGGACCCGGTGCTCAGCGGACTGGGACTGCGGGTGCTGGCCGAAGACATCCTGATCGCGCGAGCTCCGATGGCAGCGCTGGAACAGGCGCTGACCGACGCCGGGTTCAACTCCGCGCGCAGCGCCGAGACTGAGTCGGCCCGCGACCGCCTCCCCGCAGCCGGGCATTCGGCGGAGCACACCGCCTCCTGGTCGTTGGAGTCCTCACCGTGGGAACAGTCCCCGGTGCGGATCACCAGCGCAGAGCCGGCCGACCTGGATGAGACCCTGCTGGCCGACACCGCGTCCGCACTGCGGCAGGCCGGGCGGGCCGCGCCGTCGTCGGCCTCACCCTCCGCCGCGGCCCACGACGTCATCGGCACGCTGCGCTCGGCGCTGGCGGCCCGCCGGGAGGTCACGCTGACCCGGGTCTCCCCGCAGGGCAGCACGCATCAGCTCAGCGGCGTGCCCACCGGGATGAACGCCGGGCGGGTCCGGATCAGGGTGCGCGACGACGACGGGGAGGCTACCGTGATGCTGCACCGCATCGCCGCCGTCGAGGAGACCCCGGCGCGGCAGAGCCCTCCGCACGAGCCCACCGTGCAGGCTCCTGCGGAGCAACCGAGCACCATAGAGGAGAACAATGGCTGATGGACCGCTGATCGTGCAGTCGGACAAGACCGTGCTGTTGGAGGTCGATCACCCGCAGGCCGATGCCGCGCGGCGGGCGGTCGCCGCCTTTGCGGACCTCGAGCGCGCCCCCGAGCACATCCACACGTACCGGATCACGCCGCTGGGGCTCTGGAACGCCCGCGCCGCCGGCTTCGACGCCGAATACGTGGTCGACACCCTGCTCAACCACTCCCGGTTCCCGGTCCCACATTCGCTGCTGGTGGACATCGCCGAGACGATGAGCCGCTACGGGCGGCTGCGCCTGGAGAAGGACCCGGTCCATGGACTGGTGCTGCGCAGCCAGGAGCCCGGGATCCTGAGCGAGGTGCTCCACGCCAAGACGCTGGTCCCGCTGCTCGGCCCCGAGATCGATGAGAACACCGTGGCCGTGCACGGTCAGGCCCGCGGCGAGCTGAAGCAGCAGCTCCTGCGCCTCGGGTGGCCCGCCGATGATCTGGCCGGGTTCGTCGACGGCACCGCCCACCCGATCGCGCTGCGCCAGGACGGCTGGGCCCTGCGTGGATATCAGCAGGAGGCGGTCGACAACTTCTGGCAGGCCGGCTCCGGCGTCGTCGTGCTGCCCTGCGGCGCCGGCAAGACGCTGGTCGGCGCCGCGGCGATGGCCACCTCCGGCACGATCACACTGATCCTGGTGAACTCCACCGTCTCGGCGCGACAGTGGAAGGCGGAGCTGCTCAAGCGCACCTCGCTGACCGAAGAGGAGATCGGCGAATACTCCGGAGCCCGGAAAGAGGTCCGCCCGGTGACCATCGCCACCTACCAGGTGCTCGCCGCACGGCGCAACGAGCTGTTCACCCATCTGGAGCTGCTCAACGGCCACGACTGGGGACTGATCATCTATGACGAGGTCCACCTGCTGCCGGCCCCGATCTTCCGGATGACCGCTGACCTGCAGGCCCGGCGCAGGCTCGGGCTGACCGCGACGCTGGTCCGGGAAGACGGCCGGGAGCGCGAGGTGTTCTCCCTGATCGGACCCAAGCGCTATGACACCCCCTGGAAGCAGATGGAGGCCCAGGGCTGGATCGCTCCGGCGACCTGCATCGAGGTGCGCACCGACATGCCGCGCAGCCTGCGGATGGAGTACGCCTCCGCCGCAGACAAGGAGCGGCACCGGCTCGCCGCCGGGGCCGAGGTCAAGGACGCCGTGGTCGCCAGGCTGGTGGCCCGGCACCGCCACCTGGGAGAACAGGTTCTGGTCATCGGTCAGTTCGTGGACCAGCTGGAACGCCTCGGCGAACAGCTCGGCGCCCCGGTGCTCACCGGCTCGGCCTCCGTCACCGCCCGGCAGAAGCAGTTCGACGCCTTCCGCGCCGGGGAGCTGGAGGTGCTGGTGGTCTCGAAGATCGCGAACTTCTCCATCGACCTGCCCCAGGCCTCGGTGGCGATCCAGGTCTCCGGCACCTTCGGGTCCCGTCAGGAGGAGGCCCAGCGCCTGGGTCGGCTGCTGCGCCCCGGCACCGCCGCCGAGGGTGAGGATCCCAAACGGGCGCACTTCTACTCCGTGGTCACCCGCGACACCGTCGACATGGAGTACGCCGCCCGCCGCCAGCGCTTCCTCTCCGAACAGGGCTACGGCTACTCGATCCTCGACGCCGACGACATCGTCTGAGTCCGTCGCCGCCCGGTCGGTCCACCGAGGATCATCCCACCACCCGATAGACAGGCAACATCCAGGAATCACCCAGAAACGGGGAGCAAGCTGACGGGGTGACTGATAAAACTCCTGAAGCCAAGCTGCTCGTCGTCGACGACGAGCCCAACATCCGAGAGCTGCTGGCCACCTCGCTGCGGTTCGCCGGATTCGAGGTCGCCGCGGCCGGCAACGGTCGCGAAGCGCTGGAGACCGCGGAAGAGTTCCAGCCCGACCTCGCGGTCCTCGATGTGATGCTGCCCGACATGGACGGCTTCACCGTCACCCGCCGGCTGCGCGCCGCCGGCAAGCACTTCCCGGTGCTGTTCCTCACCGCACGCGATGACACCGATGACAAGATCACCGGCCTCACCGTGGGCGGCGACGACTACGTCACCAAGCCCTTCTCGCTGGACGAGGTCGTCGCCCGCATCCGCGCGGTGCTGCGCCGGACCGCACCCTTCGAGGATGAGGACGCCGTCATCGTCGTGGACAACCTGGAGCTCGACGACGACGCCCACGAGGTCCGCCGCGGAGGCGAGATGGTGGAGCTCTCCCCCACCGAGTTCAAGCTGCTGCGCTACCTGATGATGAACCCCAACCGGGTCCTCTCCAAGCAGCAGATCCTCGATCACGTCTGGGAGTACAACTTCAACGGGGACGCCTCCATCGTGGAGTCCTACATCTCCTACCTGCGCCGGAAGATCGACTCCGGATCCGAGGGCGCTCCGATGATCCAGACCAAGCGCGGCGTCGGCTATGTGCTCCAGACCTGGGAGCGCCGTCAGCGCTCGCAGGGCCTGTAACAGACCGGCTGACCCACGAGGAATCTCGCCCCGATCTCCTGCGGCACGTAAGGTCTGCGTATGCGCCCGTTCAGCTCCGTGACCCAGACCTGGCGGAAGGCCTCATTGCGGACCCAGCTGGTGCTGATCATGTCCGGGCTGATGGTCCTGGCGCTGTTCGTGACCACCTTCGTCTCGGCCTCGCTGTTCCGCCAGGAGCTGCTGCGGAACCTGGATGAGGACATCTACGCGAACGCGAACAACGTCTCGATGTTCCTCACCCGGCGCAGCGCCCCCGAGTACGGCGAAGCCCAGTCGATCCTGCGCTTCTACGGAATCCTCATCGACGAGGACGGGGAGCTGATGCAGGCCAGCTCCACGCACCCGGCAGGCTTCGGCGGGGACATCCCGCAGATCCCGAGCATGACCTTCGACGAGGTCTTCGAGCTCTGGCAGGAGGGCGAGCACCTCGACGTCGCCGGCACCCAGGAAGGCTCCCGCGGCTGGCGGGTGCACGTGATGCCGCTGGAGAACGGGGAGGACAGCCTCGCGGTGGCGCTGCCGCTGGAGCAGGTCGAGACCTCGGTGGAGCGCGCCACCTTCCTGGTGGCGACGATCGGGCTGATGGCCACCCTCGGCGCCTCCACCATCGCCTACGCCCTGGTCACCCGGGCCTTCCGCTCGCTCTTCCACGTGGAGAAGACCGCCGCGGAGATCGCCGGCGGGGACTTCTCCAAACGCGTCGAGACCGCGGCACCGCCGGAGACCGAGATCGGCCGGCTCTCCCGCTCGCTCAACGTGATGCTGGAGCAGATCGAGACTGCCTTCCAGGCCAAGAGCACCTCGGAGGAGAACATGCGACGGTTCATCCAGGACGCCTCGCATGAGTTGCGCACTCCCCTGGTGACCATCCGCGGGTTCTCCGAGCTCTACCGCCAGGGCGGGGTCAGCGACAGCCCAGAGGCCGTGGGAATGGCCATGGGCCGGATCGAGTCCGAGGCCAAGCGCATGGGCCAGCTGGTCGAAGACATGCTCACCCTCGCCCGCCTGGACGAACAGCGCCCGCTGCAGAAGGCGCCGCTGGACCTGAACCTGATCGCCCATGACTCGATCATGGACCTGGCCGTCAACGCGCCGGATCGCGAGACCCGAGTGATCGGCCTCGACGGCGGCTCCCCGGTTCCCGCCCCGGCGGTGGGCGATGAGGGCAAGATCCGCCAGATCGTGATGAACCTGGTCACCAATGCGCTGCGCTACACGCCGTCGGGGACTCCGCTGGAGATCGCCGTGGGCACCAGCGAGGGTGCCGACGGGGAGATCGATGCCGTCCTGGAGGTCCGGGACCATGGCGAGGGAATCGCTGCGGAGGACGCCGCGAAGATCTTCGAGCGGTTCTACCGGGCGGACAACTCCCGGCAGCGCGAGACCGGCGGCACCGGCCTGGGCCTGGCCATCTGCGCCGCGATCGCCGCGCAGCATCAGGGCACGGTGCGGCACAGCACCACCGCGGGCGGCGGTGCGACCATGACGCTGCGACTGCCCATGGTGGCCCTCGATGACCAGAGCGACCATGAGGCCGACATCGATGAGGAGGAGCTGGACCAGCTCCGCGCAGCCGCCCGAGAGCACCACACTCCCGAGTAGGTCGGGGTCTTCCCCAGCTTCGCCGCTCGCCGCCGGCAGGTCCCGCTCCTGCACAGCCGCTCGGCTCCGGCGCTGCACCCGCAGCAGGCTCCGTAGTGTTCTGGGCACCGGCGGGACAGCGGATCCCTCCGGGTCAATGATCAGCACCGGCTGCGCCGGTCACCCGAGGAGAGACCATGGCAATTCTTCAGATAGACACTGCGGAGCTGCTCGCCAAGAGCCAGACCGTGGAGGCCACGCTGGGCCGCATCCAGACCGATGTCAGCTCGATGGAGTCTCAGCTGCGCCAGCTCCAGGAGTCGTGGAAGGGCTCGGCCTCCGCGGCGTTCCAGGACGTGCTGACCCAGTGGCGCTCCACCCAGGTCCAGGTGGAACAGTCCCTGGCCAGCGTGCGCCAGGCGATGGCCTCGGCCTCCAGCCAGTACGAGGAGACCGAATCGGCGAACACCAGGATGTTCGGCCACTGAGCCCGGGCCGGTGGACCTCCGGCGGCGGGCATCCGGCGGCGGGCATCCGGCGGCGGGCCGGGCAGAGTGCTCCTACGACAGAGAACCCCGCCGCAGACCAGGTCTGCGACGGGGTTCTCTGGGGTGCGGCGGGGCGCCCGTGATCAGGTGATCACATCATGCCGCCCATGCCGCCCATCGGGTCCATGCCCTCAGCACCGGCGCCGGCGGAGTGCTTCTCCGGCTTGTCGGCGACGACGGCCTCGGTGGTGAGGAACAGCGAAGCGATGGAGGCGGCGTTCTGCAGAGCAGAGCGGGTCACCTTCACCGGATCGTTGACGCCTGCTTCGAGGAGGTTCTCGTAGACGCCGGTGGCGGCGTTGAGGCCGTGACCATCGGGGAGTCCGCGGACCTTCTCTGCCACGACGCCGGCTTCCATGCCGGCGTTGATGGCGATCTGCTTCAGCGGGGCCTCCACGGCGAACTTCACGATGTTCGCGCCGGTGGCCTCGTCTCCGCTGAGCTGCAGGGTGGCGAAGGCGCGGGCGCCGGCCTGGATCAGGGCCACGCCGCCGCCGGCGACGATTCCCTCATCCACAGCGGCCTTGGCGTTGCGCACGGCATCTTCGATGCGGTGCTTGCGCTCCTTGAGCTCAACCTCGGTGGCGGCGCCGGCCTTGATGACTGCCACGCCTCCGGCGAGCTTGGCCAGGCGCTCCTGGAGCTTCTCCCGATCGTAGTCCGAGTCGGAGTTCTCGATCTCGGCCTTGATCTGGGCCACGCGACCGGTGATCTCGTCGGCCTCGCCGGCACCTTCGACGATCGTGGTCTCGTCCTTGGTCACGACGACCTTGCGGGCGGTGCCGAGCAGCTCGAGGGTGGTGTTCTCCAGCTTCAGGCCGACCTCTTCTGCGATGACCTGACCACCGGTGAGGATGGCGATGTCGGCCAGCATGGCCTTGCGGCGGTCACCGAATCCGGGAGCCTTGACGGCCACGGACTTGAAGGTGCCCTTGAGCTTGTTGACGACCAGTGCGGCCAGTGCCTCACCCTCGACGTCCTCTGCGATGACCAGCAGCGGCTTGCCGGACTGCATGACCTGCTCGAGCACGCCGATGACGTCCTTGACCGAGGAGATCTTGGAGTTCGCGATCAGGATGTAGGGATCCTCCAGGACTGCTTCCTGGCGCTCCGCGTCGGTGACGAAGTAGCCGGAGAGGTAGCCCTTGTCGAAGCGCATGCCCTCGGTGAGCTCGAGCTCGAGACCGAAGGTGTTGGACTCCTCGACGGTGATGACGCCTTCCTTGCCGACCTTGTCCAGCGCCTGAGCGATCAGGGCACCGATCTGGGTGTCACCGGCAGAGATGGAGGCGGTGGCAGCGATCTGCTCCGTGGTCTCGATCTCCTTGGCGGACTTGAACAGCTCGGCGGTGACGGACTCCACGGCGATGTCGATGCCGCGCTTGAGCGCCATCGGATCGGCGCCGGCCGCGACATTGCGCAGACCTTCCTTGACCAGAGCCTGGGCGAGGACGGTGGCGGTGGTGGTGCCGTCGCCAGCGACGTCGTCGGTCTTCTTGGCGACCTCCTTGACCAGCTCAGCGCCGATCTTCTCGTAGGGGTCGTCAAGGGTGATCTCTTTGGCGATCGAGACGCCGTCGTTGGTGATCGTGGGTGCACCCCAGGACTTCTCCAGCACGACGTTGCGGCCGCGGGGACCCAAGGTGACCTTGACGGCATCGGCGAGGACGTTCAGTCCGCGCTCGAGGCCGCGGCGGGCCTCTTCATCGAATGCAATAGTCTTTGCCATAGTGGCGCGTGTCCTTCCTGGACTCGGCTTATCTCAAGCCGTGGTGTGTGACTGTCAGACGTGTTCGCGTCTGCTGGGTCGAACCATTCCAGGTGCCCGCGACGGACGGCCGTTCCCGCGTCACCGGGAACATCTATATGGCCTCACCTGCTCAGGTTCCTCTAGCAGTCTCGACACGAGAGTGCTAAACCAATTTTTAGCACTCTCCCCTACCGAGTGCAAACCTCTGCGCCGACGGCAGATTGTGCCGCCGCAGCGGAACCGGCCCCGAACCTGATCTCCCAGCCGCCCAGGAACCAGACGGTACCCTTGAGGCGTGATTGAGCATAGAGATTCAGGCGTTTCCGCCGTGTACGAGGTCCGCCCGATCAGCCTGGAGGAGCACACCCGCTTCCTTGCTGATCAGCCGACCGCATCGTTCCTGCAGAACCCGCGCTGGCCCGCGGTGAAGAAGGAATGGCAGGCTCAGAGCCTCGGAGTCTTCGACGCCGGCCAAGGGGCCGACGCCGCGCCGGTGGCCGCCGCGCTGGTGCTCTTCCGCCGGCTGCCGCTCCCGGCAGCCGTCCCGGTGCTCGGGAGCAAGAAGCTCGCCTATATGGCCGAAGGTCCGGTCATGGACCCCGCCGTGGCAGATCTGGACCAGATCCTGCCGCCGCTGATCACTCACCTGAAGTCCTCCGGAGCCTTCCTGATCCGGATGGGACTGCCCTCGGTGCTGCGGCGCTGGGAGGCCAAGGAGGTCCGCCGCGCACTGGCCGCCGGAGAGAACACCTCCATCGAGGAGCTCGACCCGCTCGACGCCGACCCGGCCAGCTCCACCCAGACCAGCCGGTGGCAGCAGCAGCTGCGCGCGCTGGGCTTCAAGGCTCCCGCCCCGAGCACCGATTTCGAGGCCGGTCAGCCGCAGTTCCAGGCGCGGATCCCGCTCACCGACGAGGCCGGCGCCACACTGCCCCTCGACGACGTGCTGGCCCGCATGGACCAGTCCTCACGCCGCCAGACCAAGAAGTCCACGCGCTCGGAGCTGACCGTCAGCGTCGGGGACGACTCGGATCTGCCGGCCTGGCACGCGCTCTACGCCGAGACCGCCGACCGGGATGACTTCACCGGACGGCCGCTGGCCTACTTCCAGGACATGTACCGCGAGCTCAACGCCTCCCCGTTGAGCGAGTGCACGCTCTACCTGGCACGTTTCGAGGACCAGCTGCTGGCTGCGGCGATCTACGTCCGGCAGGGCGAGTTCGCCTGGTACGTCTACGGCGCGTCCTCCTCGGAGGAGCGCAAGCGCTACGCCCCACGCGCGCTGCAGCTGCGCCAGATCGAGGACTCCCTCGCGGCTGGCTGCCAGTGGTACGACCTGGGCGGGCTCAGCCCCTCGCTGGACCCGGAGTACCCGCTGGCCGGGCTGACCCGGTTCAAGACGACCATGGGCGCCGATGTGGTCCAGACGCTCGGCGAATGGGACTACCCGGTCAACCCGCTGCTGGCGAAGGCGTTCAACCTCTACATGTCGCGGCGCTGAGCCCGCAGGTCTCGGGCGTGAAGCGGCACATCAGTCAGCTGCCGCGATCGTCAGCGACTCGATGAGACCGTTCCGGCCGAGGGTGAAGCTGCTCCTGAGGTCCACCCGGCCGCCGGGGAAGTCTCCCTCCAGGCGTTCGGTGACCTCGATGACCGCTCCGAGCTGCTGCGCCGACGTCAGGGTCTTGGTGTAGCTGAACGCGCGCGCCGCGCCGCTGCGCCAGTCGAGGATGGCAGCACGGCCCCGGTAGGTGTGGCCGTCATCGACGACCACCGCCTGTTCCGTGAACAGCTCGGCCGTGGTCTGCGGGCTCGTGGTGGCGTCGGAGGCGAGGAAGGCCGTCACGGCCTTGGGCAGCTCGGTGATTTGCGGCGTGCTGTGTGTCATGGGGACTCCCGGGGATGTCGTGGGTCGAGGTGTTCGCCGAACACCGGTCTGTCTGGAGACTCTGGCCCTTCCCCCAGGGGCAAGGTCAAGACCGGGCCCTGAGTCCTCGGGCTTGACGTCTTATGGAGGGAGTGGACGAGGATGTGCCCATGGCGCCTTTCATGACCATCGGAGACTTCAGCCGTTCGACTCGGCTGAGCGCCAAGGCGCTGCGCTTCTATCACCAGGCGGGCCTGCTGGAACCGGCCTTCGTGGACCCCGTGAACCGTTATCGCCGCTACGATGCGGAGCAGATCCACGACGCCCGAGTGGTGCAGCACCTGCGTTCCCTGGACATGCCGGTGGATGAGATCAAGCGGGTCCTGGCGTCCCAGGACCCGGCAGCCCGCCGCGCGGCGATCACCGATCATCTCCGTCGGATGGAGGCGCGGCTGACTGCGACGCAGAGCGCGGTGGCCTCGCTGCGCGAGCTCCTTGAGGACGACGAGACGCCGATCGAGATTCGCCGCATGCCGGCGACCCACGTTCTGATTCTTCGAGACACCATCGACCTCACCTCACTCGGCAGCTGGTTCGACGCGACCCGCAGTCAGCTGCGCCAGGAGGTTCGGCGCGCAGACATCGAGCCCGCGGGGCCGCTGGGCGGCCTGTGGTCCACGGAGCTGTTCCTGGGAGAGCGGGGCGAGTGCGCTCTCTTCTTCCCGGTCGAAGCTTCTGGCCGATCAGCCTCGGCGGGGCTCGCGCAGCTCGAGAGGCTCTCGGCGTCCTGGATGGCCATCGCGCGTCACCGCGGGTCGGACGACACGATCGGACGGGCCTACGCCGCGCTGGGCCGGCATGTGGCCAGCCTGGGCGGCAGCGCTCCAGGTCCCCTCCGTGAGTCTTATTCCGAGGGTGCGCCCACCCGTCCCGGGGTCACCGAGATCTGCTGGCCGATCTCGGCAGAATCTGCGGTCCGTGGCGGAGCAAGAGCCTTGTGATGCTCAGCGATTCCGGGATCTGGCGCCGGCCGCCGCCGCGCTGCGAACCCCACGAGAGGCCTCAGCCCGGCATGGGCCAGGGCATCAGGTCTCGGTGCTGCGCTCCTCCTCCAGGACGCGGCGGCCGATGCTGAAGGCGGTGTTCGCCGCGGGGACCGAGCAGTAGATGGCGCACTGCAGGAAGACCTCCTTGATCTGGTCCTCGGTGAGCCCGTTGCGCAGCGCTGCGCGGATATGCATCTCCAGCTCTTCCCAGTAGCCTCCGGCGATCAGGGCGGTGAGCGTGATGACCGAGCGGGTTGGCCGGTCCAGGCCGGGGCGGGTCCAGATCGATCCCCAGGCGTAGTTGGTGATCAGCTCCTGGAAGTCCTCGGTGAAGCTGTCCTTCTTGGCCTCGGCCCGGTCCACGTGGGCGTCCGAGAGCACCTCGCGGCGGACCTTCATGCCGTCCTGGTAGGTGGAATCAGTCATCGAGGAACTCCTTGAGCAGTCGGGCGGTGGCTTCGGGGGCTTCGGCCGGGGCCTGGTGAGCGACGCCGTCGAGCACCGCGGTCTGTGTGTGCGGGGCTGCGGCGAGGTCCTGCACCGCCGAGGGCGGGCAGACCGGGTCCTGCTCGCCGCTGATCACCAGCAGCGGGCGGGCGACGCCGGCGAGGTCGCCGGTGAGGTCGTAGCGACCCAGGGCGCGGCAGGCAGCGGCGTAGGAATGACGCTCGGTGTGCTGCAGCGAGCGCAGCAGCCCGGTGGCCACGGCGGGCTTGCGGGTCATGAACCCGGGGGCGAACCAGCGCTGCGCGGAGCCTTCGACCATGGTGGGTGTTCCCGCCTGAGCCACCAGTGCGGCGCGTTCGCTCCACATCTGCGGGTCACCGATCTTCGCGGCCGTGCACAGGGCCGCCAGTCGGGTGAATCGAGTGCCCGGGCGCAGCGCGAGGGTCAGGCTGACGGTTCCGGCGATGGAGACCCCGGCGGCATAGATCGGAAGGTCCGCCGGCAGATCGTGGTTCCTGGTGAGCTCGGCGACGAGCTCCTCCACCGCGTCGGCGAGGTCAGCGATCTCGAACGCCTCGGTGTAGGGCTCCGCGTCGCCGTGACCGGGCAGGTCCCAGCCGATGAGCGTGTAGGTCTCCTGCAGATGCTCCAGGGCGCCCTCCCAGAGGACCGACACGCTGGTCCCCAAGGAGGGGCCGAGCACCAGCACCGGACGGGTGCCGGCGCGCAGGTCCTGCACGGACCCGGAGAGCAGCTGCGGGGTCAGCCTCAGGCTGGGCACCGCCTCTGCCGCGGTTGATTCAGACGCGGGTGATTCAGACATGATCGATGGATCCTTCCGGCTGCGCGGGGGTCTGGTTGAGGTTCTGCTGGCTGAAGTCTTGGACGGCGGCCTCGATGAACTCCTGGGTCCGGCCCAGATACTGCCGCGGGTCGAGCAGCCGGTCGAGATCAGCGGCGCCGGCCTGCTCCCCGAGCTGTTCCTCCAGCAGCGGGCGCAGCCCAACACCTTCGACGACGCTGCTCTTCACCACGTCCTGCAGCGCTCGGCGTCCTCCGGGGAAGGAATCACCCAGGCGTGCCATCAGCCGTTCGCTCAGCACGGCGTCACCGCTGAGCCGCAGGTTCGTCGCCATCGCGTCGGGGCGCACCACCAGGCCTTCGAAGAGCTCTGCGGCGCGGGTGGCGGCCCCGCCGCCGAGCCGGGTCAGCTCGAGCAGGCTCGGCCATTCAGCGTGCCAGGCTCCCGCCGGACGTTCATCCTCGGCGGTGGCCGCCGCCAGGTAGAGCGTGCTCAGCTGAGCCGGCGCGCTCAGCGCCGCGGAGCGGATCAGCGTGGAGAGCACCGGGTTCTGCTTCTGCGGCATCGCGGAGGAGCCGCCGCGGCCCGGCGCGGCAGGTTCACGCAGCTCGGCGATCTCAGGCCGCTGGAGCGTGAGCACATCTCCGGCGGCCTTCCCCAGTGCCGCGAGCACACCGGCGAGCGCGGAGCCGAGGTCCAGGACCACCTGGCGCTGCGTGTGCCAGGGCCGCGCCATCGGGGCCAGCCCCAGGCGGGCCGCAAGGTCATGGGTCAGCTGCGCGGTCTGCTGCGAGCCGAGGGAGTCGATCAGCGAGGCCTGCGTGCCGACGGCTCCGCCCCACTGCAGCGGGAGCTTCGCCGCTGCCAGGTCCAGCCGCCGGATCGCCTGGGTCAGTCCGTCGAGCCAGCCCGCACAGCGCAGCCCGAAGGTCATCGGCAGCGCGTGCTGGGTCAGTGACCGGGCGACACAGACGGTGTCTTGGTGCTCCCGGCTCAGCCGGCTCAGCGCCGCGCCTGCTCGGCGCGACTCGGTCAGGAGCATGGCTGCGGCGTCCCGGCACACCAGCATCAGCGCCGTGTCGAGGATGTCCTGGCTGGTGGCGCCGCGGTGCAGCGCCGCGTCGGACTCGCCGGCCTCCGCCAGGGCGTACCGCACTGCCGCGAGCATCGGGATCACCGGATTTCCGCCGCCAGGGCTCTGCGCCGCGATCTCCTCAACGCTGATCCCCGCCCGCGCAGGGTCCGCGCTGATCGCTGCGATGGCCGCGGCACTCTCCGCGGGGGCCTCGCCGGCATCGGCGAGCGCCTGCGCCCAGGACGCCTCCACGCGCAGCATCGCCCGCAGGATGGACTCCTCGGACATCAGCTGCGCCGTCGGGGTGCCGGCCCATACCGGGCTGAGAATTCCGTAAGGTCCGGTCATGGCGGGGGACACGCTCCTGTCGATCAATCCACGGGGCCGGTGAATTGCGGGGTGTTGGGGTAGTTGAGGAACACGGTCTCGTCCGCACCCTGGAAGTGGATGTCGAAGCGCAGGCTGCCGTCAGACTCCCGGGTCGTGATCAGCGTCTGGCGGCGATCCGCCGGCACCGAGCTCAACAGGGGGTCCTGCTCGAGCGTCGCGGGGTCTCCCGGCAGGTAGGCCCGGGTGAAGAGCCGGTCCATGAGCCCGCGAGCAAAGACTGTGACCAGGAAGTACGGCGCGACGCCGTCGCCGGTGCTGCCCGGTTCCACCGTGGTGAAGGAGAAGTGTCCGACGCCGTCCACGGCGGCACGACCCCATCCGGTGAAGGTGTAGCCGTCCCGGAGCAGGGACCCCGGCTGCTGGGAGATCACGCCGTGCTCGTCGGGCTGCCAGATCTCCAGCAGCGCGTCGGGCACCGGCACGCCGTCACCGTCGTAGACGGTGCCGTGAAGCCGCACGGCACCCGGGTGGGAGCGGTCCACCAGGGCCTCACCGCCGGCGTAGGGCAGTGCGTAGCCGAAGAAGGGTCCCACGGTCTGGGCGGGGGTCGGGGTGAGTTTCATATCAGCGCTCCTCCTCCTGCTCGGCCCAGGTGCGGTTGCTTCCGGAAAGGACGATGTCCCAACGGTAACCGGTGTTCCATTCGTGCTGGGAGACCGAGTGGTCATAGGTCGCGACCAGGCGATCGCGGGCGGCCTGGTCGGTGATGGACTGGTAGATCGGGTCGAGATCGAAGATCGGGTCCCCGGGGAAGTACATCTGGGTCACGATCCGCTGGGTGAAGTCGGTGCCGAAGAGCGAGAAGTGGATATGCGCGGAGCGCCAGGCGTTGTTGTGGTTCTTCCACGGATACGGCGCCGGCTTGATGGTGGTGAAGCTGTACTCCCCGTTGGGACCGGTGAGCGTGCGTCCGACGCCGGTGAAGTTGGGATCCAGCGGCGCAGGATGCTGGTCACGCTTGTGCATGTAGCGCCCGGCGGCATTGGCCTGCCACATCTCCACCAGCTGACCGGCGACGGCGCGGCCGTCGCCGTCGACGACCCGGCCGGTCACGATGATCCGTTCCCCGATGGGCTCGCCGTTGTGCTGGATGGTCAGGTCCGCCTCCAGCGGAGAGACGTCGCGGTGCCCGAAGGCCGGGCTGTAGAGCTCGATGTCCTCGGGGTCCGCGTGATGCAGGGACTTCGTCGGGTGCCGGAGCAGCGAGCTGCGGTAGGGGGCGAAGTTCAGCCGCGCGTTGGTCTCCACCTGACCGCCGGCGTCGCGCTGGGCTCGGTACTCGCCGTGGATCGCGGCGATCTCGGCGTCGATCTCCGCCTGGGAGAGTGCGGCGGCGTCCGGGTCTGTGTTCTTCTCGGCCATGGGACTCTCGCTCCTTGAAGGGATCAGCGGCGCTCGTCGCCGGGGTGTGACGTGGTTCTCACTCAGTCTGCCCGGCGGCGTGCGGCCACCGCCACACGATTGCCATTCAATGGCTCATGCCCTCCAGTGCGCGGGTGATTCCGCGCCCTGCGGTCTGCAGCGCCATCAGAAACTGTGGAATCTCGCTGGAACCGCGCGGGACCACCACCGTCAGCGCGGCCACCGCGTGTCCGCCGGCGTCGAGCACCGGGACCGAGACCCCGGTGGTCTCCGCGTTGATCATGCCGCTCAGCTGGGCGTGGCCACGGGTCCGGGCCTCGGCGAGCTCGCGGCGCAGCTGCGGTCGGGACTCCTCGATCAGCGCCCGGCGCGAGTCCCACCAGCTCTCCACGACGTGCGCCGGGGAATGGGCAAGCAGCACGTGTCCCATCGAGGTCAGGTGTGCCGGCATGGTGGTCGCGACCTCGGCCGGGTTGACCACCGCGCCGTGCCGGGAGAGCCGCTCCACGATCAGCACCCCGTGCTCGTCGAGGACCGAGAGCTGGGTGGTCTGGCGGACCACCGAGTTGACGTCATGCATGAAGGGCAGCGCAGCGGTGCGCAGCGTGCGGCTGATCGGGGCGCTCTGCGCGATCTCCCAGAGCCGCTGCCCCAGGACCAGCTCGCCGGAGGCGGAGGTGGCGAGCAGCCCGTGGGCCCGCATGGTGCGCACCAGCCGGTATCCAGTGGTCCGAGGCAGCCCGACGGCGTCGATCAGCTCCCCGGCGGGAAGGCTGGGCCGGGTCTCGAGAGCGCTGAGGATCCGCATCGCGCGGTCGAGCACCGCGTCACCGCTGGGCGAGTTTGCCATGGGCCCAAGCCTAGCCGCGGTCTGGGCGCGGTCTCTCGGCCGTCGCCGGGGCGATCGCCCGGCGCGACAGGGGCCGACCCCGACCGCGGACGTTAGCATGTGAGCCATGGCGAACTCCCCCACCGGCGACTCGGTCCTGACCCGGCTGGACCGGGTGCTCTCGACCTTCTCGGCGGCCGACAGCCTGCTCAGCGCCGCCGAGATCGCCCGGCGCACCGGCCTGCCGCCCGCCACCGCACACCGGCTCTGTCGGGACATGGCCGAGCTGGGCTGGCTGGAGGCGCTGCCGGCGGGGTACATGGTCGGCACCCGGCTGTGGGAGATGACCAACCGCTCGGCGCCGACGATGAAGCTGGCGGTGCGCGCCCGGCCGTATCTCTCCGATGTCCACACCGTGATGGGTCAGCACGTGCAGCTCGGAGTGATCGAGGGACACGAGGTGCTCTTCGTGGACCGCCTCTCGGCGCGCGAGGCCCCGCGCATCCATGGCGGAGTGGCCGGCCGGCTGCCGCTGCACGTCTCGGCCACCGGGCTGGTGCTGCTGGCGCACGCCTCGCCCGAGTTCCGCACCTTCTACCGGACCCACCATCAGAAGGACTCTCCCGGGCCGATCATCTCCGAGGAGCGCCTGGAGCAGGTCCGACAGCAGGGCTATTGCGCGCAGACCGGGGTGATCGAGCGCGAGGTCACCGGCGTCGCGGTGCCGATCCGGCAGCGCGGACGCAACGTGGTGGCCGCTCTGGGTGTGGTCACCGACGACGACGACGTCGCCCGCCGCCCCGCACCGTGGGTACAGATGCTGCAGATCGCCGCCCGAGGCATCCAGCGCGAGATCAGCGGCAAGAGCTGACCAGGACCACGTCTGGCGTCGCATTCAATGGGATCCGTGTGGCGCCGGGCACATGGTCCGAGCAGACTGATCGACACGGGGCCGGCCCGGCGGAAGAAGCATACGACCAGACCGCGGCGGCCCATCGAGAGGGAGAGACATGACCGAGCACACCACCCGAGTCGACGTCGGCATCGTCGGGGGCGGCCCGGCAGGGCTGATGACCGCGCTGCTGCTGAAGCGACGCGGCATCTCCGCCGCCGTGATCGAGACCCGCACCAAGGACACCATCCATCGCACCCAGCGCGCCGGGATCCTCGAGACCGCCACGGTGAACATGCTCGTCGACGCCGAGGTCGGGTCACGGGTGCTCACCGACGGCCATGAACATGAGGGCACGGTGCTCAGCTTCGACGGCGAGCAGCACCGCATCGACTTCCAGGCGCTGGTGGGACGCTCCGTCTGGCTCTACCCGCAGAACGAGGTGTTCTACGACCTCGCCAATGCCTGGGAGTGCGAGGGCGGGGAGATCCACTGGGCCGTCACCGACACGCAGGTGCACGGCGTGGAGACCGCGGCGCCGAGGATCAGCTTCACCGACGCGGCAGGCCAGACGCGCAGCATCGCGGCAGACCTGATCGTGGGGACCGACGGGTCACGCTCGATGTGCCGCAAGCTGATCCCAGAATCGGTGCGCACCGACCACTTCATCTCCTACCCCTTCGCCTGGTTCGGGATCCTCTGTGAGGCGCCCCCGACAGCCCCGGAACTGATCTACGCGAACTCCGAGCTCGGTTTCGCGCTGATCTCTCAGCGCAACGAGAGCGTCCAGCGGATGTACTTCCAGTGCGACCCCGACACCGATCCGGAGAGCTGGTCCGAGGACGCCATCTTTGACCACATCCAGGCGGTGCTCGGCACCGAGGGCGGCGTCCAGCTCAAGCGCGGGCCGATCATCGAGAAGACCGTGCTGCCGTTCCGGTCCTATGTCTGCGACCCGCTCAGCCACGGAAGGCTCGTGCTGGCCGGCGACGCCGGGCACACGGTCCCCCCGACCGGGGCCAAGGGACTGAACCTGGCCTTGGCCGATGTGCGGGCGCTGGTCCCTCGGGTCGAGGAGTTCATCACCGAGCTGCGCGCCAGCGAGTCTGACCGGGCAGGGTCTGACCGGTCGGGGCCTGAGGGGGAGACCCCCGACGGGGAAGCGCCCTCCGTGGAGACCCCGGAGCCGCTGCGCCGATATTCCCGCACCGCGCTGGACCGGGTATGGAAGGCGCAGAACTTCTCCTACTGGGCGACGAACCTGCTGCACCGCCAGCCCGAGGAGAATTCCTTCACCCATCGCCGCCGGCGCGGCGAGTTCGATGCGATCACCGGCTCCGTGCATGGACAGGCCTACTTCGCGGACTCCTACACCGGGTGGAGCGACTGAGCGCGCAGGGCATCGGCGGTCGGACGCTCGCTCCGGGCAGACGGCTGCGGCGCTCGACTATCGGGGCTCCAGCCGGATCGCACCGTCGAGGCGGATGGTCTCTCCGTTGAGCATCGGATTGGCCACGATCTGCATGACCAGCTGCGCGTAGTCCTCGGGCGCGCCGAGCCGCGCGGGATGCAGCGTCTTGGCGCGCAGAGAATCCCTGGCCTCCTCCGGCAGGCCCGCCATCATGGGGGTCTCGAAGAGTCCCGGGGCGATCGTCATCACCCGGATCGCGTGGCGGGAGAGTTCTCGTGCTGCCGGAAGCGTCATCGAGGCCACAGCCCCCTTGGAGGCCGCGTACGCGATCTGACCGATCTGACCCTCGAAGGCCGCCACTGAGGCGGTGTTGATCAGCACCCCGCGGTCTCCACGGTCGGGCTCGTTGTCCTGCATCGCGGCGGCCGCCTGAGTCATCAGGTTCAGCGTGCCTCCGACGTTGATGGCCAGGACACCCATGAACTGCTCCTGGGACAGCGGACCGGCGCGGCCGAGCAGCTTCCCCGGGGTGGCGACGCCGGCACAGCTCACCGCCACCCGCAGCGGTGCCCGCTCCACGGCGGCGGCCACGGCCGCCCGACTGGTGGCCGGGTCCGTGATGTCTCCCGGGGAGAACCGGGCCTGGTCGCCGAGCGAGGATACGGCGTCGGCCCGTGCGGTGCTGCCCGCGGCGTCCGGCAGGTCCACGATCACCACCTGCGCGCCGGCGGCGATGAGGGTCTTCGCGGTGGCGTGACCCAGGCCGGAGGCGCCCCCGGTCACGATCGCACTGGATCCCTGCAGCTCCATATGGGCCTCCTCCATCGGTGCCGAGCACCGGTCGCACGCGCGATAGTTGCACTTCCAATCACTTGAGTCTACGCTAACACACTGAGACCTGAATCACATGTGAGATCAAGCGGGCCGGCGTTCGGGCAGGCAGCCCCCGAGGCTGATCTCGACGCGAAGGAGTTCATCCATGACCGATCTGACCCATTTCATCCACGGCAGGCACGTGCAGGGCACCTCCGGCCGGAGCCGAGAGATCTTCAACCCGGTCCGCGGCGAGCCCACCGCACAGGTTCCGCTCGCAAGCCCCGAGGAGGTGGCCCGCGCCATCGACTCCGCCCAGGAGGCCTTCGGGGCGTGGTCGGCGATGAACCCGCAGCGGCGCGGACGCATCCTGCTGAAATGGGCGGAGCTGATCAATACGCATCGCGACGAGCTTGCGGAGACGCTCTCCAACGAGCACGGCAAGACCTTCGACGACGCCAAGGGCGACATCCAGCGCGGCGTGGAGGTCGTGGAGTTCGGCGCCGGGGCTCCCCACCTGCTCAAGGGAGAGTTCTCCCATGATGCCGCCACCGGGATGGACGTGCACAGCCTGCGCCAGCCCCTGGGTGTCGTCGCCGGCATCACTCCGTTCAACTTCCCCGCCATGATTCCGCTCTGGAAGGCGGGGACCGCCCTGGCCGCGGGCAACACCTTCGTGCTCAAACCCTCCGAGCGCAATCCCTCCGTGCCGCTGCGTCTGGCCGAGCTCGCGCTGGAGGCCGGGATGCCGCCGGGCACGCTGAACGTGATCAACGGGGACAAGGAAGCGGTGGACACGCTCATCGAGGATCCTCGGGTGAAGGCCATCGGCTTCGTGGGCTCCACCCCGATCGCCCAGGCCATCTACACCGCCGCCGCAGCCCAGGGCAAGCGCGCACAGTGCTTCGGCGGCGCGAAGAACCACATGGTGATCATGCCCGACGCGGATCTCGATCAGGCCGCGGACGCCCTGATCGGCGCCGGCTACGGCTCCGCCGGGGAGCGGTGCATGGCGATCTCCGTGGCCGTCCCGGTGGGTGAGGCGACGGCGGAGGCGCTGCGCGCGAAGCTGCTGGAGCGCATCGCCAAGCTCACCGTCGGCCCCTCCCTGGACCCCTCCAGCGATTTCGGACCGGTCGTCGGCGCGGACGCGAAGGAACGGATCGAGGGCTATATCGGACTCGGCGTCGAGGAGGGCGCCGAGCTGGTGGTGGACGGCCGCGGCGTCGTCGTCGAGGGCCACCCTCACGGCTACTGGATCGGCGCCACCCTCTTCGATCACGTCACCGCGTCCATGCGGATCTACAAGGAGGAGATCTTCGGCCCGGTGCTCTGCATCGCGCGGGCCCGCGACTACGAGGAGGCGCTGCGCCTGCCCACAGAGCATGAGTTCGGCAACGGCGTCGCGATCTTCACCCGCGACGGGGACACGGCGCGAGACTTCGCCTCCCGGGTGGAGGTGGGAATGGTCGGCGTGAACGTGCCGATCCCGGTGCCGATCGCCTACTACACCTTCGGCGGGTGGAAGGCCTCAGGCTTCGGCGACCTCAACCAGCACGGCGTCGATGGACTGAGGTTCTACTCCAAGACCAAGACGGTCAGCACCCGCTGGCCCTCGGGCACCAAAGAGGGCGCGAGCTTCACCATGCCCGAAGGGAGCTGAGCCATGGACAGCACCAGCAGCGAAGCATCTGCCTACCCCTCGGTGGCGTTCATCGGGCTCGGCAACATGGGCGGCCCGATGGCCGCGAACCTGGTCCAGGCCGGTGTGCAGGTCTCCGGCTTCGACCTCAGCGCAGACGCCGTGCAGACCGCCCGGTCCAAGGGCATCGAGATCGTCACCGATCCGCTCGAGGCGGTGGCGAGGTCTGAGGTGGTGCTGACCATGCTCCCTTCCGGGAAGCATGTGCTCGCGGCCTATCGGGACACCCCCGGGCTGCTCGCCGCCGCCCGGCCCGGCACGATCTTTCTGGACTGCTCCACGATCAACATCTCCGAGGCCCAGGAGGCGGCCCAGCTGGCCGAACGAGCCGGCTTCCGCGCCGCCGATGCACCGGTCTCCGGCGGCGTGGTCGGCGCCGAGGCCGGCAGCCTGGCCTTCATGGCCGGCGGATCTCGTGAGGTGTTCGATGCGATCCTCCCGCTGCTGGAGATCATGGGCGGTCGCATCGTCCACTGCGGCGGCAATGGTCTCGGGCAGGCCGCGAAGCTCTGCAACAACATGATCCTGGGCGTCACGCAGATCGCCGTGGGCGAGGCCTTCGTCCTGGGCGAACGGCTGGGCCTGAGCCATCAGGCGCTCTACGACGTGGTGTCCAACGCGTCGGGGCAGTGCTGGGCGCTGACCACGAACTGTCCCGTGCCCGGGCCCGTGCCGACCTCTCCTGCCAACCGCGGCTTCACGCCGGGGTTCGCCGGGGCGCTGATGGCCAAGGACCTCACCCTGGCCTCCAATGCGCTGGACGAACAGGGCGTGGATGCGCAGCTCGGGAGACTCGCCGCCGCCATCTTCTCCGAGTTCGCGGCCGGCCCCGGGGAGCGCCAGGACTTCTCCGCCATCATCAACACCATCCGCGACAACTCCGACGACCCAGGAGCATGAAGCATGCCTGAATATTCGACGATCGTGGTCGCCAGCCAGGACCGGGTCGGCACGATCCGGCTGAACCGGCCGAAGGCCCTCAACGCGCTGAACACGACGATGATGGACGAGGTCGTTCGCGCGGCCACAGACTTCGACGCCGACTCCGGGATCGGAGCGATCCTCCTCACGGGCTCTGACAAGGCGTTTGCGGCCGGCGCAGACATCAACGAGATGGCGGATCAGGACCATCCGGGAATGTACGCCGCCGACTGGTTCCGCCGCTGGGACGACCTCACCCGACTGCGCACGCCGATCGTGGCGGCGGTCAACGGATACGCCCTGGGCGGCGGATGCGAACTGGCGATGATGGCGGACGTCATCGTGGCCGGCGCCGGCGCGACGTTCGGTCAGCCGGAGATCAACCTCGGCGTCATTCCGGGGATGGGCGCCTCGCAGCGGCTGACGCGCGCGGTCGGGAAGGCCAAGGCGATGGATATGATCCTCACCGGGCGACGCATCGACGCCGCGGAGGCCGAGCGCATCGGCCTGGTCTCACGGGTCGTCGCAGATCAGGACACGATCGCGGAGGCCACCAGGGTCGCGGAGCTGATCGCCTCGAAGTCCAAACCGGCCGCCCAGATGTGCAAGGAGGCCGTCGGTGCGGCCTTCGACACCACGCTCCACCAGGGTCTGCTGTTCGAGCGTCGGATGTTCCACTCGATGTTCTCCCTCGAGGACCAGTCCGAGGGCATGCGCGCGTTCGCCCAGAAGCGTGACCCGGAGTGGAAGCACCGCTGAGCCTGCGGCTCAGGAGGGGAAGTCTCCCGCGCGCTGGCGGAAGTTCGCCAGGATGGTGTTGAGCTCGTCGATCTCCTGCTCCTCGAATCCGGTCCGCTCGAAGAGCTGCTCGTTGAGCGCCGTGGTGGCCTTCTCGACCACATCCTTGCCCTCCGGGGTGAGGACCAGAAGCATCGCGCGCCGGTCGGAATCATGCGGCTCACGGCGCACCAGTCCCGCGGCCTCCAACCGGTCCACGGCATTGGTGATCGAGGTCGGATGCACCTGCAGCAGCTTGCTGGCCTTGTTCATCGGCAACCGCTCCTCCCGGGAGAACCCCAGCAGCGCGAGCACCTCGTACCGCGCGAAGGTCAGCTTGAACGGTTTCAGGACGTCCCTCGCTCGAGCCAGCAGGATCTGCTGAGTCCGCATGATCGCGGTCACCGCCGCGGCCGGGGCCGCGGCGGACGCCCATCCCTGCCGCTCCCAGTTCTTCTGGATCTCGGCGATCGGGTCCTTCGCAAGCGGGGGGTGCATGTAGGGAGTCTCCTCTTTCGGGCTCGGACCAGGCATTCTGTGGATGCACCGGAGTTTATCCGCAGAATGACCAACGGTCGGACGTGCTACAAGGGCGCAGGGCCCCAGCGCGCCCCGGCCCTGCGTTGGGACCTCGGGGCTCAAGGCCGCTTCAGGCCCAGATCGGCTTCGCGGTACTCCACCCCGAATCCGTCGCCGCCGTCACCCGCGGCGGCCCGCTGCTCCTCGGCCTGACGCAGCTGGACCCGCCGGATCTTCCCCGAGATGGTCTTCGGCAGCTCGGTGAACTCGATGCGGCGGATCCGCTGATAGGGAGCCAGCCTGCTCACGGTGAACTGAAGGATCTCCGCCGCGGTCGCCGGGTTCGGCTCCCATCCGGAGGCCAGCGTCACATACGCCTTGGGAACCGCCAGTCGCAGCTCATCCGGTGCGGGCACGATGGCCGCCTCCATCACCGCAGGATGCTCGATGAGCACCGATTCCAGCTCAAACGGTGAGACCTTGTAGTCGCTGGATTTGAAGACGTCATCGGCTCGGCCCACGTAGGTGATCACACCGTACTCGTCTCGGGAGGCGATGTCCCCGGTGTGGTAATACCCGTCGCGGAACACCTCGGCGTTCTTCTCCGCGTCGCCGTAGTACCCCTTCATCAGACCGACCGGACGCGGATCCAGAGCGAGACAGATCTCCCCCTCATCGGCGGCCTCCCCCGACACCGGGTCGATCAGAGCGACGTCGAAGCCCGGAAGCGGCACACCCATGGCTCCGAACTTCACTCGCCGTCCCGGCGTGTTGGCGATCTGCAGCGAGGATTCGGTCTGCCCGAAGCCATCGCGGATGGTGCGCCCCCACGCACGCTGGACCTGTTCGATGACCTCCGGGTTCAACGGCTCCCCCGCGGACACGGTGACGCGCGGCGGATTCCTCAGCTGAGCGAGGTCGGCCTTGATGAGCATCCGCCAGACCGTGGGCGGTGCGCAGAAGCTCGTCACGCCGGCGGAGTCCATGCTGCGCATCAGCGCCGATGCGTCGAACCTGCTGAAGTTGTACAGGAAGATCGTCGCCTCGGCGATCCATGGGGCGAAGAAGTTCGACCAGGCGTGCTTGGCCCAGCCTGGCGACGAGACGTTCAGGTGGACGTCACCGGGCTCGAGACCGATCCAGTACAGCGTGGAGAGGTGCCCGACCGGATAGGAGGTATGCGTATGCTCGACCAGCTTCGGCTTCGACGTCGTGCCGGAGGTGAAGTAGAGCAGCATCGTCTCCTCGGCGGCAGTCGGCACCACCTGCTCCAGCTCTGGGGAGGCGGCATAGGCGTCGGAGAAGGAGTGGACGGTGCGGCCGGGAACCTCGGGGCGGACTGCCTCGTGTCCGTGTGCGTAGACGCCTGGGACGTGGATGAGGGAGAACCGGCCGTCGACCTCGGTGAACTTGCGCAGCGTCTCGGAGTCTCCGACTACCCAGCTCGCTTCCGCGCGGACCACGCGGTCCTGAAGGTCAGCGGGTCCCATCTGTGTGGTGGTGGGGATCAGCACGGCACCGAGCTTGATGGCGCCGAGCATGGTCTCCCAGAGCTCGACCTGGTTCCCGAGGATCAAGATGATCCGGTCCCCGCGCTCGACGCCGATCTCGCGGAGCCAGTTCGCCACGCGATTGGAGTCTTCGCGCAGCTGAGCGAAGGTGCGGGCGAGCTGCGAGCCGTCCTCCTCGATGATCACCAGCGCGTTCTGCTCAGCCCGCTCCGGGCTCTTCGCCACCTGGTCGAACCAGTCGAAGCCGAAGTTGAAGTGTGTGAATCGCGGCCAGACGAACTCTCGGCGCGCGCGCTCCCAATCCTGCTGGGAGCGCACGAGCTGGTCACGAGCTGCCCGGAACTCTTCGGTCACTGTCATTTTCTGCGTCCTCCTCGAGATCTACGTGATGCCGATCACCCTAGAATATACTTGGAAGTCATATAGTCGGTAAAGATTCAGTTTGACGTGCAGTGTCGTCGTCGCCGTGACCGCGCCGACCTGGAACCACCGGACCACAAGGAGAGCTCGACCATGACGCAGGCCACACACGACGCCGCAGACCTGACCTCTGCCGGCAAGGGTCCGGACCTGATGGACCTGGCTCGGCACCTCGGCGAGGCGGAGCGAGACCGGCTCGCGCAGATCGAGGACTACGCCCAGCGCAATATCCGGCGCCAGTGCCTGGCGCCCTGGGAGGAGGGCCGACTCCCGCTGGAGCTCCTTGCGGGGCTCGGTGAGATCGGGCTGGGCGAGCTGCACCTGGACGGCTCGTCACCGCTGTTCCGGGGTCTTGCGCATACGGCGCTCGCCCGGGCTGACGTCTCCATCTCCGCGGTGGTAGGCATCCATAACGAACTCATCGTCGGCATGATCGACGCACTGGGCTCCCCGCGGCAGCGGGAGCGGTGGCTCCCCGACCTGCGCCGGCTACGGAGCTTCGGAGCCTTCTGCCTGACCGAGCCGGATCATGGGTCCGACGTGGCCGGCGGACTGGCCACCACGGCGACGCTGCGTGGCTCTCAGTGGCACATCCAGGGCTCGAAGCGCTGGATCGGCATGGGGACAGTGGCCGACGTCGCCCTGGTCTGGGCGCGAGACGTCGCCGACGGGCAGGTCAAGGGCTTCCTGGTGCCCACCTCGAGCCCGGGGTATCGGGCGCGGAAGATCAACAACAAGACCGGCCTGAGGATCATGCCGAATGCCGATATCGAACTTGATCTCACCGTGCCCGAGGACGCGATGCTGCCGGGCGCCACCTCGTTCGCCGCGACGAATCAGGGCCTGCGCAGTTCCCGGGCCTGGGTGGGATGGCAGGCCGTCGGCGCCCAGCAGGCGCTGCTGGACATCGCCCGGACCTACGCCTCGCAGCGAGACCAGTTCGGATCACCCCTGGCCTCGTTTCAGCTCATCCAGGTCGCACTGGCGAAGGTCGCCGGAAACCTGGCGGTCTCCACCTCGTTCATGGTCGAGCTGACTCGGCTGCAGGCCGACCGCGAGCTGACCATGATGCATGCCTCCCTGGGCAAGGCCACGCTGACCCGGCTCGCCCGCGAGTCTGCCGCCGCCGCACGGGAGATCCTCGGCGGCAACGGCATCCTCAGCGATCACGAGGTGGCCAAGGTCGCCGGCGACATCGAGGCGATCTACACCTATGAAGGCTCCCAGGGCATCAATCTGCTGATCGCGGGCCGAGAGCTGACGGGCGTCTCCGCCTTCGCGTAGCCCGGAGACCGAGGGTGGCGAGGGTGGCGAGGGTGCTCAGCCCTCGTACTCGGACCCGATGATCAGGGTGACGAAGCTGGCCTGGTCGTGCTCCTCGACGGTCTCGACCCCGAAGCTCGCCGCAAGCTCCTCGGCGAGCGCCTGTTCGGCCGCACCGGACCCAGCGGGGTAGACCACTGCCGGGGTCTCGGCGCGTTCTTCGAAGTTCCAGCTGCCGTTCCAGACCACGTTGTAGTCGAGCTCCTCGAGCTCGGCGCTCATCGCCGTCTCCCCACCCTCGACGCCCTGGTAGTTCGCGACCTGGACCGGCGTCTCGGTGTCGCTGGCCGGCTGCGGCTCGGCGGGCTCTTCAGGCTCCGCGGACTCACCCTCCTCGGCGGCGCCGTCTTCCGCGTCGTCACCCTCGGTCACCGCAGCGTCCTGCTCCTCGGCGGTGGTGTCGGCGTCCGAGTCGGAGAAGGTCGGCACGATGAAGTAGGCGAATGCACCGACCAGCAGCACGAATCCTGCCAGCAGGGCGATCCAGCGCAGGCCGGAGCCGCCGGCGCCGCCGGTTCCGGCCGCGCCTGGAGCCCGGTGCTTGCCGGCCTCCCCCGTCTGATACGGCGGGACGTCGTCGAACTCGTCGTGCGGGTGCTGGCTCATAGGTCCTGTCCTCAAGGTGCGGGGGCGATGCTCGGTGCTGCTGTTCTCGACCCTGGTCAGCGGCGGGTCGCGCGGGCGCGGTGCCGGGCGTCCCGCTGTCGACGGAGTCGCTTCACCAGCATCGGGTCGTGGGCAAGTGCCGCCTCCGTGTCGATCAGCCGATTCAGCGCCTGGTAGTACGCCACGGCTGACATCTGGAGCGCTTGCGCGATGGCCTCGTCCTTCGCGCCGGCGTATTTCCACCACTGGCGCTCCAGGTCGAGCATCTTCTTCTCCTGTTCAGTGATCATCTCACCGTCATCCTACGGCTGAGGGGAGAGCATTACCGGAATATCGGCTCAGATGAACGCGACGGTGTGTTCAGCGGTCCGAGCTGTCTAAGGTGGAGGCGATGACGACTGAGACTGAACTGATCGCCCCCCTGGAATCAGGGTGGGCGCGAGCCCTGGCCGGAGAGTCTGCGCGCTTCGAGACCGTCCGCGAAGAGCTGACCCGGCGTCGTGAGACCGGGGAGCAGGTGCTTCCCGCCCCGGAGCTGGTGCTTCGCGGGTTCCGACAGCCCTTCGACGCGGTGCGGGTGCTGATCCTGGGTCAGGACCCCTACCCGACCCCGGGCCACGCGATCGGCATGTCCTTCGCGGTGGACCCCGAGGTGCGCCCGCTGCCCCGCAGCCTGAGCAACATCTTCACCGAGCTCGAGTCGGACCTCGGGATCCCCAAGAGTCCCCACGGTGATCTCACGGCCTGGGCGACCCAGGGCGTGCTGATGCTGAACCGGGTGCTGACGGTCACCGCAGGGACGCCGGCCTCGCACCGCGGCATCGGCTGGGAACAGATCACCGAGGCGGCACTGAGCGCGCTGGTCGATCGAGGCACCCCGCTGGTCTCGATCCTCTGGGGTGCCGATGCGCGCAAGCTCGCCCCGCTGCTGGACCAGGGCGAGCACACGGCGGTGCTCACCAGCCCGCATCCCTCCCCACTCTCGGCGCGGCGCGGATTCTTCGGCTCCCGGCCGTTCTCGCAGGCCAATGAGGCGCTGCGTCGGCTCGGCGCAGAACCCGTGGACTGGCAGCTGAACCCAGACGGCTGAGCCCGGTCGGACCCGGCAGTCGGACCCGGCCAGTCGTGCGGCCATCCGAAACCGGTCGGTCGCCGCCCCTTAGCGGCGGCGGGTGCGCGAGCGTTCGTGGGACTGCAGACCAGCGGTGAGCGGTCTCATCAGCACGTCGCCGAGCACGATCCCGGCGGCGATGGCCATGATGATGATCAGCGCGTTGAACAGCTCGGTGAGTCCGCCCATCATGCCCACGGTGGAGGAGTCCATCGCGATCTGGTACATGCCGCGGAAGAGCATCAGTCCGGGCAGCATGAACATCATCGCGGGCACGGCGACCACCAGCTGGGGCGATCCCATGCGCAGGGCCAGGATCCTGCCCAGCGCACCGACCACCACCGCCCCGAAGACCGGGGTGATGCGTTCTCCCAGGCCGAGGATCTCAGCGGCGTAGTAGGCGCAGAAGCCCAGCGCCGAGACAGCACCGATGGGCAGCAGCATCCGCCAGCTCGCCTGCTCGACGACGGCGGCGGCCATCGCCGCGAGGAAGACCAGCGCGACCAGGACCGCCGGGTGGTAGATCCGGTCCAGGCCGACCGCGACCTCGATCGGCGGGGCGCCGAGGATGTTCGCGATCACCACGGCAGCCATGATGCCGGAGGTCATTCCGGCGAAGGCGATCATCGAGGACATCATGCGACCGGCGGCGGTGATCGGGAATCCGTTGATCCCATCCTGGATCGCTGAGACGATCCGCGCCGAGGGAAGCAGGATCATCAGCCCACCGGCCACCACCATAGACGGACGGATCGGCACGTCCATGGCGAACGCGGCCATCGCGAAGGAGGTCGCGACGAACCCGCCGGCGGCGAGCCCGAAGTACTCCGGAACCCTCCAGGTGGCGAGCTGCCGGGTGGTCCAGAGCACCAGGATCGTCGCCACGAAGCCCAGCGAGGCGTCCAGCAGCGGCGCCCCGAGGAACGCGGCGAAGAAGCTGGCGAAGATCGCGCCGCAGATGGTCACCATCCACCGCGGGTAGGGCTTGGGCTCACGAGTGATGGCGCGCAGCCGGTCCTCGGCGTCGCCGCGGGTGAGTCGGCCTGCGATGATGTCGGTCACCAGCTGGTGCACCGAGGCGAGCGCCCGGAAGTTGTTCGACCAGGAGCGCACCACGCGCACCCGTGAATAGGGGATCTTGCCGTCGGGCGCCCAGTTCAGGCTGATCGACTGGTTGGTGATGTCGGCGTCGGTGTTCTTCATGCCGAAGGCGGCGGTGACCGCGATGATGGAGGTCTCGACCTCCAGCGCGCCGGCCCCGTAGCGGAAGAGCGCCTCGCCGAGGTCCAGCACGAAGGCGATCGTGGCCAGCTCGTCGGTCTCCACGTGCTGCTCGGCCTGGTACGGGTTCTCGAACGGCGTGCCGGCGAGCCGGTCGATGATCGGCACGGTGCCGGTCGCGGCGCGCTCGGCCTGCATGATGCGGCGCAGCACCTGGGGAGAGCGCGGCTTGCGATCAAAGACGCTCGGGTCGAACTCGGGGTCACGTCGCGCGGAGCCGCCCAGCCGTGCCTTGAACCAGGATGCCCGAGGCACGGCGGAGCGCCGCGGCGAGTGGCTCATCGGCGATTGCCGCAGCGGGGCGCCGGGGGCGCTGTGCGGCAGATTGATCAGACCCGAGGGCCCCGGGGCCGGCTCCCCGGCGCGCTGGGCCCAGGAGGTCGTGGTCTCCTGGGGGCCGGTCGGGATCTGCGGACCCAGAGCGTCGGTCTGGTGCCAGTCACCGGTGACGGGGAAGGCATAGTGGTCCGTGGGTTCGGTCGCGCTGTGCGGGGCCGTGTAGGACTGCTCGAAGCTGGGGTCGGCCACGTACTCGTGCCGAGCGGCGTCGTTCTCGTCCGGCTCGGCAGAACGCGCGACGGCCTCGGCGTCGTATTCCTCCCAGTCCAGGGCCGCCTCGGCTTCGGCCGAGGCATGCCAGGAGGAGGCGAAGGAGCTGCGCAGGGTCTGCACGAAGCCGGTGGGGGTCTCATCGATGACCTCCTGGGTGGAGTGGACCACCGGGATGTGCGTGACATCGGCGTTGGGCTCGGTGCGCACCGGGTCGATCGCTTCGGCGACGTAGTCCCCCGTGGGGAGCCGTTCCATGTGTTCGGGTGCCACGAACCCTCCTCGCAGGCAACATAACCACAAAAGGACCCTGGCAGGTGCCAGAGCCTTGAGGGGTGTGTGAGTGGTGGTGCCTGGAGTACAGGCGAAGAAAGTGGATCTGAATGGACTCGAACCATCGACCTCTCGCGTGTGAGGCGAGCGCTCTAACCAACTGAGCTACAGATCCTGAAGCACCTGCGCGCGGTATGCCGCGTTCACGTGCCTCAGAAGGTTATCACCTGTTCAGACTCAGGACGAAACCGACGCCAGCGCTTCCTGGATGGGGGTCTCGCCGTCGAAGAAGTTCACCGTGGCGCGCACGGCGGAGCCGCTGCGCAGGGTCTCGGTGATGACTTCGGCGACGTTCTCCCGGGAGGTGTCCACGGAGGCGTCCTCGCTGGACATGACCTCACCGGTGGTGGCCGGGTCGAGCACGGTGATCTTCCCGCTGGCCGGCTCCAGGGTCAGCGAACCGGGGCCAAGGATGGTGTAGTCCAGGCTGGTGCCGCGCAGGTGCTTGTCGGCCTGGTGCTTGGCCAGCGCGTAGGGGTAGAACGAGCTCTTCGGGTCCACCGTGTCGATGTCGGTCTCGCTGCGTGCATAGGAGACCATCACGTAGCGGGACACGCCGGCCTCGAGCGCGGCGTCCATGCTGCGCACGGCGGCCTCGTGGTCCACGGCCTTGGTGCGGGCGGGGTTTCCGCCGCCGGCACCGGCGGAGAAGACGACGGCGTGCGCGCCGGTGAAGGCGTCCACCAGCTCTGCCGAGCCTGCGGACTCGATGTCGAGGACCCGTGGGGTCGCGCCGGCGTCGGTGATGTCCTGGGCCTGGTCGGGGTCCCGGATCAGGGACTCGACGCTGAAGCCTGCGGCGACCAGCTTCGGTGCTGCCAGCAGTGCGATCTTGCCGTGGCCGCCGATGATGACGACGCGCTGAGATTCAGCCATGATGTTCTCCTTCGCGAGCAGGGACTGCCTTCTCGAATGGGGGGCCGTCGGATGTACATGCTCCCGACGGTTCACTCCTCATAACGTCTGCGCGCCCGCACTATTCCTTAGACTGTGGGACGTGCCAGCCCCTGCCCTGCCTGCGAGCATCTCCGCGCCCGTTCCGCTGCGACGATCCCCCGCCCTGCGGATGGGACTCTCCATCGCTGCTGCGATCTCGCTCTATGGGGTCTCCTTCGGGGCGCTCTCCGCGGCGGCCGGGATGAGTCTGTGGCAGACCGTGGCGCTCTCGGCGCTGCTCTTCAGCGGCGCCTCCCAGTTCGCCTTCATCGGCATCCTGGCCTCGGGCGGCACCGGTGCCGCCGCGCTGGGGGCGGCCACGCTGCTGAGCGGACGCAACACCATCTATGCGGTGCAGATGAAGGCGCTGCTGAATCCTCGGGGGTTCAGACGACTGGCGGCCGCCCAGGTGACCATCGATGAGTCTGCGGCGGTGGCGATGTCCGCCCCGGACCCGGTGGAGCAGCGGCGCGGCTTCTGGGGCGCGGGGATCGCGTGCTACCTCTTCTGGAACCTGGCCACGGTGCTCGGGGCGCTGCTCGGGGACGTGATCGCTGAACCGGAGGCGCTGGGGCTCGACGGCGCCGTCGTCGCCGCGTTCCTGGGACTGCTCTGGCCGCGGCTGAGGTCGCTGGATGCCTGGGCGCTGGCGGTCCTGGCCGCACTGGTCACCACGATCACGATGCCGCTGCTGGCCCCGGGGATCCCGGTGCTCGCGGCCGCCGTCGTCGCCGTGGTGTGGGGACTCGTGTTCAAGGGGGCGCGCGCATGAGCCTGTGGTTCTGGGTGCTGGCGGCCTGCGCCGCGGTCTACGCCACCAAGCTGCTGGGCTATCTGGTCCCGCAGAGCTGGCTGAAGCATCCCGCCGTGGGGCGGGTCTCGGCGATGCTCACGATCGGACTGCTCGCCGCCCTGGTGGCGATGAACACCTTCTCGGCCGAGCAGTCGGTGACCGTCGACGCCAGGCTCGGCGCGCTGCTGGCGGCTGCGGCGGCGCTGATGCTGCGCGCCCCGTTCATCGTGGTGGTCCTCACCGGAGCCGCTGCCGCTGCCGGCATCCGCGCCCTGGGCTGACGGACCAGCTGGCGCCGGGGTGATGGGACCTTGTGGCGCAGGGCTGGCGCGGGTGCTGGCACTGGTCTGACCCGGGGGCTGACGGACCAGCTGGCGCGGTGGCCGTGACCTCTCACATGCGACGAGCCCCGCACCCCCTGCGAAGGCAGGCTGTACGGGGCTCGCGTCCTCTGGCTCGCGGAGGACCTGGATGATCAGGTCCGTAGAGGGCTCAGGACTTGGTGCCCGACCCCTCCTGCGCGCGATCCTCGATGTCGGTGTCGGCAGGCTCGGTGCCGGCAGGCTCGGTGCCGGCAGGCGCCACGCCTGCGCGCTCCGCGTCTGGGGCCTCGGCGCCCGAAGGCCCGGTGAGCTCACCCTCGGCGTCATCAGCGTCGGGAGCCGGGGTGGCCCGCAGCGTCGTGGCGAGGATCAGCGTGCCGATGCTCAGCACCGCGGCGAGCCGGAAGGCCACGCGGAAGCCTTCGACGGCGGCGTCGTCGGGGTTCATCCCGGAGTTCGCCGCGGCGGCAGTGCCCAGCCCGACGGCGGCCACCAGCGCGGCCGTGCCGATCGCCGCAGCCAGCTGCTGCAGCGTGTTCAGCGCAGCGGTGCCGTGGGAGTACAGCGCCTTCGGCAGCGGGTTCAGCGCGGTGGTGAAGGCTGGGGTGAACAGCAGCGCCAGCCCGGAGGAGAGCAGCAGGTGCAGGGCCAGGACCATGCCGACCGGGGTGGTCGGGGAGAGCAGGCTCATGCAGAACAGCGCGATGATCAGGATCGAGGCACCCGGGATGACCAGGGGCTTCGGTCCGACTCGGTCGTAGAGGCGTCCCACGAAGGGGGCCATCAGCGCCATCAGCAGTCCGCCGGGGAGCATGATCAGACCGGTCTGCAGCGTGTCGAGTCCCCGGATGGTCTGCAGGAACAGCGGCAGCAGGATCAGCGCGCCGAACAGCGCGATCATCATCAGCAGCATCATGCCCAGGGCGCGGGTGTACATGGTGAACGCGAACGGCTTCAGATTCAGCAGCGCGGAGTCGGACTTCTGCAGCTTCACCTGCAGCAGCGCGAAGGCGACCAGGCACAGCACGCCGAGGATCAGCACGCCGATGGCCATCGGGTCCACGCCCGGGGCGCTGTCAGCCGAGACGTCCTCGGTGCCGTGCCCGCCGCCGATCTGGCTGATGCCGTAGACGACGCCGCCGAACCCGGGGACCGCCAGCAGCAGCGAGGGGATCGAGAGCCGCTTGCCGACCGTGCCGGGGTCCTTGTTCAGCCGCGGACGGCCCAGGAACAGGGCGATGACCGCGATGGGCAGGATCATCAGGAAGAGCCAGCGCCAGTCGGCGAGGTGCAGGATCAGGCCCGAGAGCGCGGGTCCGGTGGCAGGGGCCACGGAGATCACGATCGAGATGTTGCCCATGACCACGCCGCGGCGGTGCAGCGGCACCAGCGTGAGCACAGTGGTCATCATCAGCGGCAGCATGATCGCGGTGCCGCTGGCCTGGACCACCCGTCCCGCGAGCAGCACCTCGAAGCCCGGGGCGGCCGCCGCGAGCGCGGTGCCGAGGATGAACAGGCCCATGGCCGCGGTGAAGACCGCGCGCAGGCTGTAGCGCTGCATCAGGAAGCCGGTGATCGGAATCACGGTGGCCAGGGTGAGCATGAAGGCGGTGGTGAGCCACTGGATGGTGGGCTCGGAGACCTGGAACTCCTCCATCAGCGGCTGCAGCGCCACGTTCATCAGGGTCTCGTTGAGGATCATCACGAAGGTGGAGACCAGCAGCGCGCCGATGGTGAGCTTGTCCGCCGAGGGCAGCCGTCCGTCGTCGAGCGTGCGGGCCGGGCGGGCGCCGCGCGTCGTCGCCTGCGACGGGACGGTATTGGGTGAAGCGGGCACAGATCCTCCATAGAACACTAAAGAACCCCAGAGCGGTTCACCACTGGGGTGATACCACTCTGGGGTTGAGAGAGCCCCCTGCCGGGTTCGAACCGACGACCTGCTGTTTACAAGACAGCTGCTCTACCAGCTGAGCTAAGGAGGCAAGGCGCCCTGCCAGGCAGGGCGCCAGTCATCGATGGTATCAGTTCCTCATCATCAGCCCTCGGCCTGGTATTCCTCGATGTGCTCTTCGACGAGTTCCCGGAACGGGCGCTCCGAGTCGGCCCAGGAGACCTCGTCCACGTAGACGCTCGGCGTGCCTTCGATGCCGGCTGCCTGCGCGTGGCGGGTGGTGTAGCTGGCGAAGGCCCGGTAGGTGCCGTCCTCGATGCACTCTCCGATGTCGGTGCTGTAGGTCTCGCTGGCGAGCTGGGTGAGCTGGTCGTTGGACATCTCATCGTTGTTGACCCGGTTCGCGGTGACCTGGGCGACGTAGGAGCTGTAGTTCTCCGGGGACTCCTCGGCCATGCAGGCGAAGGAGTTCGCCGCGCGCGCCGGGTAGTTCGTGGAGGATGAGAGGTAGGAGACCGAGCGGTACTCCAAGGTGATCAGTCCCTCATCGAGCCACTCGTCCATCTGCGCCGAGTGCTCTGCCTCGAAGTTCGCGCAGTGGATGCAGTAGGCGTCGGAGTAGATGATGATGTGCGGGACCTCGCCGGCTTCACGCTCCGTCACGCCTGGGGGCATCTCGGACTCCGGGTCCTCGATGTCGGATGCGTCGATCTGCCCGAGCTCATCGCCCTCGGCGAGCTCGGTGGAGGAGGTCAGCACGAAGCCGCCCTGCTCGTTCGCCGCCGCGGGAGCCGGGCCCTCGCTGGGCGCCGCACCGGAGTCGTCACGGTTGACCACGAAGAGGACCAGCCCCACGATGACGGCGAGCGCCACCACGACGACGCCGACGCGCAGCAGCACGGAGGTGAGCTTCTGCTTGCGCTCCTGCTCCTGCTGCATCTTGCGGGCCTGTTCGCGCGCGTTCGCGCTGCGGGGGGATTCTGAGCTGCGAGCCATGGTGTTCTCCGGTGACTGATGTGGATCATGCCCGTCCTGGTGCCGCGGACAGTGATCGCTGTGTGGCTGTGGTCGTGATCTTGCCGTGATCGGGATCCGGCAGTGCTCAAGATACAGGGTCAGGCTAGGCCGGAGTACCAGGGTATAGGCTCATGACGACGGCATCGCTGTCGCCAGGGGGTGTCTGCAGCTACGCATGGAAGGTGTGTCACGTGCCAGAGAATACCGAGAACGGCAACGGCTATGACTTCGTGGTGGTGGCCAACCGTCTGGCCGTCAACCACGTCACGAATGAGGACGGGACCACCGGCTGGGAGCGTTCCCCCGGCGGCCTGGTCACCGCACTGGCACCCCTGATGGAAAGCTCCGAGGGCGCCTGGGTCGGCTGGCACGGCGCCGCCGACGACGTCCTGGAGCCCTTCGACCACGGCGACATGCACCTGGTCCCGGTCCCGCTGAGCAGCGACGACATCGAGGATTATTACGAGGGGTTCTCCAACGGCACGCTCTGGCCGCTCTATCACGACGTCATCGCACGGCCGGACTTCCACCGGCACTGGTTCGAGGCCTACCGCCGGGTCAACCAGCGCTTCGCCGAGCACACCGCGCAGGTCGCCGCGCACAAGGCCACCGTCTGGGTCCAGGACTACCAGCTGCAGCTGGTGCCTGCGATGCTGCGCGATCTGCGCCCGGACCTCACCATCGGATTCTTCAACCACATCCCGTTCCCTCCCCCGGGCCTCTTCGCCCAGCTCCCCTGGCGCCACTCGGTGCTGCGCGGGCTGCTCGGCGCTGACCTGATCGGTTTCCAGCGCGCCTCCGACGCCTCGAACTTCCGCCGGGCGGTGCACAACCGGATGGGCTACTACGTGGAGGATGAGCTGATCCACGTGCCGCTGCAGTCCAACGCCCCGGACCATGGCTCCCCGCTGGTCGGCTTCAACGCCGATGCCGACCGCGGCACCGCGGTGCGGGTCAGCACCGCCCCCGCCGCCGGCGTCGCCCGGCTGGTGGAGGCCAAGGAGTTCCCGATCTCCATCGACACCGCCACCATCACCGCGCTGGCCAAGCGGGAGGACATCATCGCCCGCTCCCAGGAGATCCGCGAGGAGCTGGGCAATCCGAAGACGGTCCTGCTCGGGGTGGACCGGCTGGACTACACCAAGGGCATCCGGCACCGGATGAAGGCCTATGAGGAGCTGCTGCAGAACGGTTCGCTGAGCGTCGGCCAGGTCTGCCTGGTCCAGGTCGCGAGCCCCTCCCGGGAGGGAGTCGAGAGCTACCGGCTGCTCAAGGAGGAGATCGAACAGACCGTGGGCCGGATCAGCGGCGAGTACGACACGCTCTCCCACCCGGCGATCCGCTATCTGCACCACTCCTACCCGATCGAGGAGATGGTGGCCCTCTATATGGCCGCCGACGTCATGCTGGTGACCGCGCTGCGCGACGGCATGAACCTGGTGGCCAAGGAATATGTGGCGGCACGGCGCGGCGACGACGGCGTGCTGGTGCTCTCCGAGTTCACCGGGGCCGCCGACCAGCTGCGTCAGGCGCTCTTGATCAACCCCCACGATGTGGATGAGCTCAAGGCCGCGATCCTGCGCGCGACCACCATGGACAGCGACGACGCCAGTGCCCGGATGGAGAATCTGCGCCGCCAGGTGGTGCACCACGACGTCCGACGCTGGGCCACCGACTTCCTCGACCGGCTCGGTGAGCTCACCGGCTCCCCGAGCGTGAAGGGCTGAGCATGGCGCAGCCATGTGAGCCGGATGCCGCCCTGCGCAGCGCGCTGGAGCGCTTCGCCGATCAGCCCAAGATCCTGATCGCCCTGGACTTCGACGGATGTGTCGCGGAGCTGGTCGCCGACGCCGCCGATGCCCGCCCGGTCCCGGAGAACGCCGAGGCCATCGCTGCCCTGGCCGACCTCGACGGAGTCGACGTCGCCTACGTCTCGGGACGCTCCCTGGAGTCCCTGCGCGAGCTGGCGCAGCCGCCCCAGGGAGTCCTGCTCATCGGGTCCCACGGCGCGGAGAAGGACCTCGGCGAGGACGCCCCCGGGTTGGAGCTCAACACCACCGAGACCATGGCGCGCGGACAGATCATCTCCACGCTCGAGGAGGTGGCCGCCGACGCCGAGGGCGCCTGGGTCGAGCACAAGCCTGCCGGCGCGGCGCTGCATGTGCGCAACGTCGCCGGCGATGAGCTCGGTGAGCAGGTCCTCGAGCACGGTCGCGCGGCGCTGTCCCTGGTCGACGGCGCCTACCTGAAGAACGGCAAGAAGGTGCTGGAGTCAGTCGTGGTGCTCGCCACCAAGGGCGAGGGGATCACCGATCTGCGGGAGCACACCGCCCCGGACGCGGTGCTCTTCGCCGGAGACGACGTCACCGATGAACACGGCTTCGCCGTCCTCGACGGTGAGGACATCGGCGTCAAGGTGGGCGACGGCGAGACCGCCGCCGGCCACCGGATCGCCGAGCCGAAGGACCTCGCCGGCGTGCTGCGCCTGATCGTGCAGCGACGCAGCGCCTCCCGCTCGGACACCCGCCCGACCCCGTAAGGACTGCCCATGACGACCATTCCCGGTCTCGGACTCACCGCCTCAGGCACCATTCCTCAGGAGCTGCTGGACCTGCCCTGGCACCTGCCGCTGGAGGACTGGCCCGAACACGTCATCGCCGCGCTCCCCCGCGGCATCTCCCGGCATATCGTGCGCTTCGCCTACCTGGGCGGATCGGTGATCGCGGTCAAGGAGACCTCTGAGCGGGCGGCTCGGCACGAGTATCGGATGCTGCGCCAGCTGGGCAAGCTCGGCGCCCCCTGTGTGAAGCCGGTGGCCGAGGTCACCGGTCGCACCACTCCGGAGGGTGAGGAGCTCTCCCCCGCCCTGGTCACCCGGCACCTGCGCTTCTCGCTGCCCTACCGGGCGGTGTTCAACCAGATGATGCGCAAGGAGACGCTGCTGCGGCTGATCCACGCGCAGGCCCTGCTGATGGTGGAGCTGCACCTGATCGGCTTCTACTGGGGCGACGTCTCCCTGTCCAACACGCTCTTCCGACGCGACGCCGGCGCGTTTGCCGCCTACCTGGTCGACGCCGAGACCGGGGAGATCCACCCGAAGCTCTCCACCGGGCAGCGCGAGTACGACCTCGACGTGGCCCAGGTGAACATCGCCGGGGAGCTGATGGACCTCATGGAGGGCGGCATGGTCGACGAGGACGTGGACCCGATCGCCACCTCGCACCAGTTCATCGACGCCTACCGCGGACTCTGGCAGGAGCTCACCGGGGACACCGCCTTCAACCCGGACCAGCAGTGGCTCATCGAGGAGCGGATCCGACGGCTCAACGAGCTCGGCTTCGACGTCGAGGAGTATGACATCCGCACCATGCGCGAGGACTCCAAGCTCTTGCTGCGTCCCAAGGTGGTCGACCCCGGTCACCACCAGCGCCGGCTGATGAACCTGACCGGGCTCGACGTGCAGGAGAACCAGGCACGGCGGCTGCTCGGCGCGATCGACGCCTACCGGGCGCAGTCCGACCCGCACGGCGATGAGGCGGTGGCGGCGCATATGTGGACCCAGGAGGTCTTCCAGCCGCTGATCTCCCGGATCCCCAAGGAGCTGCGCAACAAGCTCGAGCCCGCCGAGATCATGCACCAGCTCATCGATCACCGCTGGCGGCTCTCCGAACGGGAGCATCGCGACATCAGCCTGGAGCAGTCACTGCCCTCCTTCATCGACGAGGAGCTCAAGGGCCTGCGCGACGAGGCCACCCTGATGATCGATCCGCCCGGCGATGTGATCGATCAGCTCAACCGCGGCGAGGGCTGAGCCGGCTCATCCGGCGGCCGATCTCCACCGCGGTCCGGCGCATCAGCGGCACCGCATGCCGGACGAACCCGTCATGCATCCGACCGGTGGGCCCGGAGACGGAGAGCCCCATGGGCGAGGGACCGTGCGGGACGACGACGGCGAGGCAGCGCACTCCCATCTCCTGCTCCTCGTCATCCAGGGCGTAGCCCTGGGCGGCGATCCGCGGCAGCTGGTCCAGCAGCGCCTGGGGGCGGGTCAGGGTCTTCTCGGTCAGCGAGGGCATGCCGGTGGCGGTGAGGATCTCTCGGACCCGTACCGGATCCATCCCGGCCAGCAGGACCTTGCCCACGCCGGTGGAGTGCAGGTGCGCTCGGCGACCCACCTCGGTGAACATCCGCATGGTGTGCGGGGAGGGGACCTGCCCGATGTAGACGATCATCTCCGACTCCATGGCCGCCAGGTTCACGCTCTCTCCGAGCTCGGCCACCAGGGCCTGCATCTGCGGCACGGCAGGTCCGCCGAGCTGCCGGGTGGCAGATTCTCCCAGCGGCACCAGGTTCGCACCCAGCGCGTAGCGTCGGTCGCTGAGCTGGTGCACCACCCCGATCCCGATCAAGGTGTGCAGCAGTCGGTGCACGGTGGGCCCGGCGAGGCCGGTCGCGGACTTCAGCTCCCCAGCTGTCGCGGATCCGCCGAGCCCGGCGAGCACATTGAGCAGGCTGAAGGCACGTTCCACCACCTGCACCCGCGGCGAGTCCGCATCGTGGACCTTGGCTTCCATGATGCGAACTCTATGCCAAGAATGGTGTGAGCGAGAGCACCTGCGGCGCCGTTCTCCATCGGCACAGGACGTGTCAGCGTCAGGGTGTTTCTCAGCGGCATAGTTTTCATCTCTGCAAAGGAGCAGCGCATGAGCATCACCATCCACGCCCCCTACGAGGTCCCGGGCACCGAGGAGATCCTCACCGATGAGGCCCTGACGTTCCTGGACGAGCTGCACACCCGGTTCGCCGGCACCCGCAACGAGCTGCTCGAGGACCGGCGCGCGGCGCAGGCCCAGGCTGCGCGCACCGGCACCGTGGACTTCCCCGCCGAGACCGCGCAGGTGCGCGACTCGGACTGGACCGTCGCCGAGCATCCGGCCGCACTGCAGGACCGACGGGTGGAGATCACCGGCCCGGCTGCTCCGGCCAAGATGGCCATCAACGCGCTGAACTCCGGCGCGAAGGTCTGGCTTGCCTGCCTCGAAGACGCGTTGGCGCCGAACTGGTTCAACGTGATCGACGCCCAGCGCAACCTCGCCGGTGCCGCCTCCGGGACCCTGGAGTTCACCTCCGCCGAGGGCAAGCAGTACCGGCTGCGGGATGACGTGGAGGCCCCGACCGTCGTCGTGCGTCCGCGCGGCTGGCACCTGCCGGAGAAGCACCTCCAGGTGAACGGGACGCCCGCCGTCGCCTCGCTGGTCGACTTCGGGCTGCACTTCTTCCACAACGCGAAGACGCTCACCGCACAGGGCCGAGGTCCGTTCTACTACCTGGCCAAGCTCGAGCACTACAAGGAGGCCCGGCTCTGGGACGAGGTCTTCAGCTTCGCCGAGGAGAAGCTCGGGATCCCTCACGGGACCGTGCGCGCCACGGTCCTGATCGAGACGCTGCCTGCCGCGTTCCACATGGAGGAGATCCTCTATGAGCTGCGAGATCACGCATCCGGGCTCAACGCCGGACGCTGGGACTATCTGTTCTCGCTGATCAAGTACTTCCGCGCCTCGGGTGAGAAGTTCGTCCTGCCCGATCGTGCGCAGGTGTCCATGACCCAGCCGTTCATGCGGGCGTACACCGAGCTGCTGGTCAAGACCTGCCATAAGCGGGGCGCCTTCGCCATGGGCGGGATGGCGGCGTTCATCCCGAACCGGCGCGAGCCGGAGGTCACGGCCAAGGCCATCGAGAAGGTCCGCGACGACAAGTCCCGTGAAGCGGCTGACGGGTTCGACGGATCCTGGGTCGCGCACCCCGACCTGGTCGAGCTCTGCAGCGCGGAGTTCTCTGCCGTGTTGAAGGACCAGCCGAACCAGCTCGGTCGGCAGCGTGAGGACGTGACGGTCTCTGCCGCGGATCTGCTCGACGTGGCCGCCGCCGAGGGAGATGTCACGGAGGCGGGCGTGCGGATGAACCTCTACGTCGCGGTCTACTACACCGCCATCTGGCTCTCCGGAAACGGCGCCGTGGCGATCCACAACCTGATGGAGGACGCCGCGACTGCGGAGATCTCTCGCTCGCAGGTCTGGCAGCAGATCCACAACGGCACGGTCACCGCCGACACCGGGGTGACCGTGACCAATGACCTGGTCTCGACCCTGCTCGACGACGAGGTGGAGCGGCTGCGCGGCGAGATCGCCGATGACGAGATGTTCACCAAGTTCTTCGAGCCGGCGGCAGGGATCGTGCGGGCGCTGGTGCTGGACGAGGAGTACATCGACTTCCTCACCCTGCCCGCCTACGAGCTCCTGCCATGAACGGGCCCCAGGCTCAGTCTTGGGTGCTCAGTCATCTCAGGTCAGCCTCAGCTGATCAGGAGGCTCTGACGAGTCGTCCCTGACCAGCAGGCGCTGCAGGCCATGGAGGTAGATCCGCTCTGCCGCCATGGCCTGCGGCGTGGGTGGGGCGGATCGCTGACGCTGCTCTTCGGTGGCGGCGCCTACTTCCAACAGGGCCTGGTTCTGCTCGGTGGCCACCGCCCCGAGTGCAAACCGCATCACGACCGCGGCGGCGTCGTGGGCCTCCTGATCCGGCCACCCGGCGTCCGCGAGCCGCTCCGGCAGCAGCTGGGCAGGGGGAAGGGTCGCGTCGAGGGCGTAGGCGAGCAGGAGGAGATCTCCCACGTCGCGAATCGGGAGCACGAGCTCGCGGAACCTGCGCATCAGGTGCAGCGCGTCTCCGGGGTCGGCGCGCAGCGGAGCGAGGATCTCGTGGGCCACACTGCGCAGCAGCTCCTGCTTGCTGGGCACGTGATAATAGAGCGCCCCGGGGGCGACGTCGAGCTCCTTGGCGAGGCGCCGCATCGAGACATCTTGAAGGCCGTACTGGACCAGCAGCGACCGCGCCGTCGCGGTGATCAGCTCCAGGGAGAGTGCCAAGGGTGTGAGCTCCTCAGGGAGTCAGGGGCGCCGCAGTCAGGCGCGTCGACGGTCGGGACGCTGGGCGTCCTCCGGACAGGGCTATAGGCCGTTGTCGCGGAAGAGCTTCTCATCGGGGTCAGTCATGGACTCCTCGATCAGCCACCGGTTGGTCTGCAGCGCCTGGAGGTTCTTGGAGACCAGGGTGTCTCGGGTCTTGGCGACCCCCTCGGCCAACAGTCCGATCTGTGCCTTGAACTCCGCGGCATGACGCGGCTTCTCACTGTCGGGCAGGGCGAGGAAGAGCTCGAGGGTGCGCGGGAGGTGGCGGTGGATCGTCCTGTTCACGGCGTCAAGGTGGTCGGGGTAGCGGGAGAGCACATCCCAGCGCTCTACGATCTCTTCGAGTCCGACGACCATCATGCGCAGCTGACCCTGCGTGGAGGGCGGGAGCTGCGCCGACCGGGTCCGCACAGTGGCGTCGATGTCGGCAAGTTCAGTTCGGAGCCGCTCCTGATCATCGTTGAGCTGCTCGGACCTGCGCCGCCGACTCTGGCTCTGACCCGCTGCGACGCCGTAGGTTCCGGCCGCGGCTGCTCCACCCACGATCGCCCCGGCCAAGACTGCCCACAGGTTGGGCAGCATCACGAGGAGCATCAGACCGAACCCGAGCAGGAAGGCGAGCAGGGGCAGGGCGATATGCGTGCGGCGCTGGGCGTCGGTGCCCTGGTGTTCGCCGCGCGAGAGTTCAGAGCCGATGACGACCTCCTGCTCATGCTGCTTCAGTATCACCACAGGATATCCCGCAGTGGTGGACAGACTCTGGACAAGGGGTCACTCATAGGTTGAACCCTGAGCCGACCACGCTGAGGAGCACCCGTCGCAGGACTGCGCGTCCTGCCCCTATGTTGCGCGCAGTTGTCTACTCTGAGGACATGAATGACCTGGACTGCATCTGGAACCGAGCACTTGACTACGATCTGGCAGTGGCCGCTCCCGGAGATCGCGCACTGCGCGATGTCCTCACCTTTGACGGGACCGCCAGCAATGGTGGTCTGCTCAACGCGGTCGAGTCCTTCTCCGGCGACCCTGAGTTCCCTGTGGAACGGGTCATCGAGGCATTCCACTACTTCTCGATGGAGCGGACCGCGATGCTGGTGTCCAGTTGCGCGGCACGTCGGCGCAGCGCTGAGGATCGGGAGCTGGAGTCCCTCGAGATCGAGTTCGATCCCCAGTACCCCGTGGCGGGAGAGGACATCTCGGCCGCCCTGGAGGTCAAGCTGATGGCAGCGCCCCAGGCCTTTCAGGCACGAGAATAGGCCGGCCTGGCGGTGTGCGGGCACGACAAAGGGCCGCTGCCCTACATGATGTAGGTCAACGGCCCTGTGTACTTCTGGTCGGGGTGACAGGATTTGAACCTGCGACCTCGTCGTCCCGAACGACGCGCGCTACCAAGCTGCGCCACACCCCGTAGTTCCGAATGCCAGGAACCAATAGCTCCTGCACACAGACGTTCATCCTATCCAGCAATCACTCCCCCAGGCAAAACCTGCGACAGCCCCTGGATACAGGTCAAGCCCGGTCCCCCACAAGGGACCGGGCTTGAACCCTCTCTACAAAAAGTGTCCGGCGGCGACCTACTCTCCCACACACTCCAGTGTGCAGTACCATCGGCGCAGTGGGCCTTAGCTTCCGGGTTCGGGATGGGACCGGGCGTTTCCCCCACGCTATGACCGCCGTAACTCTAGAACAACACCCGCTCCCACACCACCACACAACACACACCCGCCTAAAAGGACCGGGCGTGTACCTGTGGTGGGGTACGAAGGTGTCGTAAACCTAAATTCACAACAACACTATTCAACTACTGACTCTGACCCACACCACCAGACCACCCCAAACGGGAGGCCCACGGGTGTTGTGGGGTTGTTGGCAGAGAACCGCCTAGTGGACGCAAACACGCAATTGTTCAATTGACACTCATCGAGCACACTCATATGAGTGTGGTGTAAGTGATCGGCTTATTAGTACCAGTCAGCTTCACGCATTGCTGCGCTTCCACATCTGGCCTATCAACCCAGTAGTCTAGCTGGGAGCCTTCACACCCGAAGGTGACGGAGATCTTATCTTGAAGCCGGCTTCCCACTTAGATGCTTTCAGCGGTTATCCATCCCGAACGTAGCTAATCAGCGGTGCACTTGGCAGTACAACTGACACACCAGAGGTTCGTCCGTCCCGGTCCTCTCGTACTAAGGACAGACCTTCTCAAATCTCCTGCGCGCGCAGCGGATAGGGACCGAACTGTCTCACGACGTTCTAAACCCAGCTCGCGTACCGCTTTAATGGGCGAACAGCCCAACCCTTGGGACCAACTCCAGCCCCAGGATGCGACGAGCCGACATCGAGGTGCCAAACCATGCCGTCGATATGGACTCTTGGGCAGGATCAGCCTGTTATCCCCGAGGTACCTTTTATCCGTTGAGCGACGTCCCTTCCACACGGTGACGCCGGATCACTAGTCCCAACTTTCGTTCCTGCTCGAGCTGCCGCTCTCACAGTCAAGCTCCCTTGTGCACTTACACTCGACACCTGATTGCCAACCAGGCTGAGGGAACCTTTGGGCGCCTCCGTTACTCTTTAGGAGGCAACCGCCCCAGTTAAACTACCCACCAGGCACTGTCCCTGGACCCGATCAGGGCCCGAAGTTAGATGCCTAACAACACCAGAGTGGTATTTCAACGACGACTCCACAACCACTAGCGTGGCCGCTTCACAGTCTCCCACCTATCCTACACAAGTGATGTCAAACACCAATACCAAGCTATAGTAAAGGTCTCGGGGTCTTTCCGTCCTGCTGCGCGTAACGAGCATCTTTACTCGTAGTGCAATTTCGCCGAGTCCACGGTTGAGACAGCGGGGAAGTCGTTACTCCATTCGTGCAGGTCGGAACTTACCCGACAAGGAATTTCGCTACCTTAGGATGGTTATAGTTACCACCGCCGTTTACTGGGGCTTAAATTCAGAGCTTCGCCACAAGGACTAACCCTTCCTCTTAACCTTCCAGCACCGGGCAGGAGTCAGTCCGTATACATCGTCTTACGACTTCGCACGGACCTGTGTTTTTAGTAAACAGTCGCTTCCCCCTGGTCTCTGCGACCACCACCAGCTCACCAAAGCAAGCCTGGATCACCAGGGTGGTCCCCCTTCTCCCGAAGTTACGGGGGTATTTTGCCGAGTTCCTTAACCGTGGTTCTCTCGATCGCCTTAGTATTCTCTACCTGACCACCTGTGTCGGTTATGGGTACGGGCGGTACAAGCCCTCGCGTCGATGCTTTTCTTGGCAGCATAGGATCACTGAATCCCCCACAAAGTGGAGTCCCATCAAGTCTCACCCATATAACGAGTCCCGGATTTGCCTAGGACTCGGGCTACACTCTTAGACCCAGACAACCATCGCTGGGCTCAGCTACCTTCCTGCGTCACACCTGTTAATACGCTTGGCTCCCCGGTTCAGGTCCTGCGCTCCTCGTACACGTCGTACCCACAAGGGGCACGCTCTAGCACGATTCGGGCAGTTAGTATCACCAGTTCACCATGGGCGGTCTTATACCGGTACGGGAATATCAACCCGTTGTCCATCGACTACGCCTGTCGGCCTCGCCTTAGGTCCCGACTAACCCAGGGCAGATTAGCTTGACCCTGGAACCCTTAGTCATTCGGCGGACACGTTTCTCACGTGTCTTTCGCTACTCATGCCTGCATTCTCACTCGAACACACTCCACAGACGAGCTTACGCTGCTGCTTCACCGCAGTGTTCGACGCTCCCCTACCCATCCAGTCCGCAAGGGACTAAATGCCACAGTTTCGGTGGTGTGCTTGAGCCCCGCTAAATTGTCGGCGCGGAATCACTTGACCAGTGAGCTATTACGCACTCTTTCAAGGGTGGCTGCTTCTAAGCCAACCTCCTGGTTGTCTAAGCAACTCCACATCCTTTCCCACTTAGCACACGCTTAGGGACCTTAACTGGTGGTCTGGGCTGTTTCCCTCTCGACCATGAAGCTTATCCCCCACAGTCTCACTGCTGCGCTCTGACTTGACCGGCATTCGGAGTTTAGCTGACGTCAGTAACCTTGTAGGGCCCATCGGCCATCCAGTAGCTCTACCTCCGGCAAGAAACACGCAACGCTGCACCTAAATGCATTTCGGGGAGAACCAGCTATCACGGAGTTTGATTGGCCTTTCACCCCTACCCACAGCTCATCCCCCCAGTTTTCAACCTAGGTGGGTTCGGTCCTCCACGCGCTCTTACACGCGCTTCAACCTGGCCATGGGTAGATCACTCCGCTTCGGGTCTAGACCCAGCGACTCAAACGCCCTATTCAGACTCGCTTTCGCTACGGCTTCCCCACACGGGTTAACCTCGCCACTGAGCACTAACTCGCAGGCTCATTCTTCAAAAGGCACGCCATCACACCCCTATAGGATGCTTTGACGGATTGTAGGCACATGGTTTCAGGTACTATTTCACTCCCCTCCCGGGGTACTTTTCACCATTCCCTCACGGTACTGATTCACTATCGGTTAGTAGGTAGTATTTAGGCTTACCAGGTGGTCCTGGCTGATTCACACAAGATTCCTCGAGCCTCGTGCTACTCGGGATACACTCACAGGCCGGCGGAACGCATTACGACTACGGGACTCACACCCTCTACGGCGAAGGACTCAACCTTCTTCGTCTATACGCCCGCACCTCAACCCGGAGGACTGGTAGATCCCCCACGTAATGTCCCACAACCCCGGCCACGCAACCCCTACCAGGTATCACACGCAACCGGTTTAGCCCCATCCGCTTTCGCTCGCCACTACTCACAGAATCACTACATTGTTTTCTCTTCCTGTCGGTACTGAGATGTTTCACTTCCCGACGTTCCCTCCAACCGGTCTATACATTCAACCGGTGGTCACACACCATCACAGCATGCGGGGTTTCCCCATTCGGAAATCCTGGTATCAACGCTCGGTTATCAGCTCCACCAGGCTTATCGCAGATTCCCACGTCCTTCATCGGCTCCTACTACCAAGGCATTCACCATGCGCCCTAAAACACTTACGACCGCCATCACAGTAGCTGCGATGACACTCACAAATAAGTGCTCGACTAAAAATTGACACAAAAAAGACTGACCACACCAAAGGTGTGACCAGCATGATTCGAGTATTTTGTTCAAAAGAACAAAGATGCTCGCGTCCACTATGCAGTTCCCAAACAACAACCCCCACCACCATCACCAACCCGCATAACACGGATCGGCTACCTGAAGCCGAGGGCCAGATCATGAAACAACCATTGTTGTCTCAGGACCCAACAGTGTGCCAAGCACCACAGAATATAGACACCAGCTCTCTTTCCGACCCCACGTGATCCCACACAAGTGTGAGCGTCAGGCGTACCGGAGAAACTAATGCCAAGACCATGATGACGATTCGTTGATATTCCACCCTTGAGCAAACCACCAGTCACACGAACGGCGACATGAAGTGGCGGACCCGACTCGGGTCCTGCTCCTTAGAAAGGAGGTGATCCAGCCGCACCTTCCGGTACGGCTACCTTGTTACGACTTAGTCCCAATCGCGAGTCCCACCTTCGACGGCTCCCCCCACAAGGGTTAGGCCACCGGCTTCGGGTGTTACCCACTTTCGTGACTTGACGGGCGGTGTGTACAAGGCCCGGGAACGTATTCACCGCAGCGTTGCTGATCTGCGATTACTAGCGACTCCAACTTCACGAAGTCGAGTTGCAGACTTCGATCCGAACTGAGACCGGCTTTTAGGGATTAGCTCCACCTCACAGTATCGCAACCCATTGTACCGGCCATTGTAGCATGCGTGAAGCCCAAGACATAAGGGGCATGATGATTTGACGTCGTCCCCACCTTCCTCCGAGTTGACCCCGGCAGTCTCCCATGAGTCCCCACCATTACGTGCTGGCAACATAGGATAGGGGTTGCGCTCGTTGCGGGACTTAACCCAACATCTCACGACACGAGCTGACGACAACCATGCACCACCTGTGAACCGACCCCGAAGGGAAACTGCATCTCTGCAGCGATCCGGTCCATGTCAAGCCTTGGTAAGGTTCTTCGCGTTGCATCGAATTAATCCGCATGCTCCGCCGCTTGTGCGGGCCCCCGTCAATTCCTTTGAGTTTTAGCCTTGCGGCCGTACTCCCCAGGCGGGGCACTTAATGCGTTAGCTACGGCGCGGAAAACGTGGAATGTCCCCCACACCTAGTGCCCAACGTTTACGGCATGGACTACCAGGGTATCTAATCCTGTTCGCTCCCCATGCTTTCGCTCCTCAGCGTCAGTAACAGCCCAGAGACCTGCCTTCGCCATCGGTGTTCCTCCTGATATCTGCGCATTTCACCGCTACACCAGGAATTCCAGTCTCCCCTACTGCACTCTAGTCTGCCCGTACCCACTGCACACCCGAGGTTGAGCCTCGGGCTTTCACAGCAGACGTGACAAACCGCCTACGAGCTCTTTACGCCCAATAATTCCGGATAACGCTCGCGCCCTACGTATTACCGCGGCTGCTGGCACGTAGTTAGCCGGCGCTTCTTCTGCAGGTACCGTCACTTTCGCTTCTTCCCTGCTGAAAGCGGTTTACAACCCGAAGGCCGTCATCCCGCACGCGGCGTCGCTGCATCAGGCTTTCGCCCATTGTGCAATATTCCCCACTGCTGCCTCCCGTAGGAGTCTGGGCCGTGTCTCAGTCCCAGTGTGGCCGGTCACCCTCTCAGGCCGGCTACCCGTCATCGCCTTGGTGAGCCATTACCTCACCAACAAGCTGATAGGCCGCGAGTCCATCCAAGACCGATAAATCTTTCCACCAGCACCCCATGCGAGGACTGGTCGTATCCGGTATTAGACCCAGTTTCCCGGGCTTATCCCAGAGTCAAGGGAAGGTTACTCACGTGATACTCACCCGTTCGCCACTAATCCAACCGTGCAAGCACGGTCTTCATCGTTCGACTTGCATGTGTTAAGCACGCCGCCAGCGTTCATCCTGAGCCAGGATCAAACTCTCCATTAAAAAATTAATAAGAGACAGCATCCACAATCAACAACAAACAGACCAGACCCTGCCAGAAAAACAAGGCCCTCACGATCCGCTCATCATCAACCACAGACACCAGTTAATGAATCCTTGGCTAAATTTGCGATCACTATCACGGGGGTGATAATGTCACTGTTATAACCAAATAAATAATTTGGTATCAACAAACTTGGCACACTATTGAGTTCTCAAACAACAACCGCTACCGGCACCATCAGAAGTTTTTCTCTGAATCGCTCCGAAGCAACTTTGTAAGCTTACCAACAAGCTTCCGCTTCGTCAATTCGGCGTTTCCACCGTCTTGACCCGACTCGAAGTGAATCACTCAGCAG
>NZ_PVTY01000015.1 GCF_003003175.1 Nesterenkonia sandarakina
CGGACGCCTGCGCGATGAAGCCGCATTCGCCGCACTCGCAGGGGTGAGTCCCATCCCGGCGTCCTCAGGCAATACCACTCGCCATAGGCTGAATCGCGGAGGCGACCGAAGACTCAATCGCGCACTCCACATGGCCACGGTCGCCCTCATGGCCCACAATCCTGAGACACGTGCCTACGTCGCCAAACGTCGGGCTGAAGGGCTCACCAACAAGGAGATCCGACGCTGCCTCAAGCGATACCTCGCCCGCCGGATCTACCGTGCCCTGGAAAACTCCCACAGGATCCCACTCGTTGCTTGACAGACATAGAAGAGTCCATGGGTATCATCGCACGTCGTGCGCGGACTTCCCGCTCCCGCAGTGTCGGAGGTGAACCGACCCACTGTTGGACAGCATTGGGAAGCGGCGACATCGCAGTGAGCACCATACGCGTTAGGCGATCTCCAGCGGCGAAGACGGCTGTCGCACCGACGTTTGAGACGGCACTCACAATGACAACCGGGAGTTGCATGTAGAGCGCGCTCGTTCCGCGCGCCGCCGCGATCGATGCCTGAGCTCTCACAGAAAATCGCAGCGAGCGCCCTCGGGCACGCCTGAAGTCATCGAGCGTAACGCCCGCCACTTTGAGCGAGAGAGTTACGGCAATGCACCAGGGCACGAGCAACGCAACGAGCGGGTAGGTCCACAGTGGCAATCCAGCAAAGAGCATAATGGCCGATACTCCGGCACCGGTTAGTCGCGGAATCGAATCTAGGGCGACGGTCAACCAGGGACGCCCAATACCAAAAAAATACCAAGCCATTGAGAGGCCAGCGAAGCAACTTGCCAGTGCAGTGAGCGCCGATTCCAATGCAAATGCACCACCGAGTAGGAAGGCAGCTGCCGTAGCGATTACTCCCAGGGGAAGCAGAAGTACGAGCCTACTGTTGACAGCCAGCGCAGCGTAGTGGCGACGCCTAGATGGCTTGGCACGCGCCACGCGCATAGGTCCATTCCAGGACCACCCTAACTCTACAAAAGCCGCAATTGCGCTACCGATCGCCTGGCCCACGGCAATCGCGGCCCATCCTTCCGCACCACTGTGCGTCGTTATCGCAGGTAGGACTAGAAGGGGCGTCAGCATTCCGAAAAGAGGGACTGCAGCGAAGCCGAATGTCTGCCTTACGCGGGGCATGAGGGACGTTCATGAGCTACGAACATCATTCGTTGCCTCCATTTTTAGCACCAGCGGCTCGGAGTATCGTGTGCGCAAATGTTGGATTTTAGAACACGCCACTCAACAATCTCGTCACCGAATGAAATTTCCAATAAAAGGCTCATCCAACTAGGTTAATGAAAAGGCATTACAAATTTTTTTATGCATAAAAACCGAGATAAGAGCCATGACTTGATAACGATTCTACGAAATAGCCCATCAGCTTAATGGGCACTTCCCCCAGGAAAAACCACTGCTTTGAAAGTTCTGAATAGAATACCGATATCTCCTGTAAGAGACCAGTTCTCTATGTAATAGAGGTCCAGCCGCACAGCTTGCTCCCACTCCAGCTCGCTGCGGCCGCTCACCTGCCAAAGACCGGTCACGCCGGGACGCATGATGAGGCGACGATGATGGGCATCCGTATATAACGCAACCTCCGCGGCGACCTGCGGGCGCGGTCCGATTAGACTCATTGAACCAACGAGTACATTGAACAGCTGTGGTAGTTCGTCCAGCGAGTACTTCCGCAAAAAACGTCCAATGGATGTGATCCGTGGATCGTTCTGAACCTTGAAAAGCGGCTCCTCTGCTGTCCCCTGCGCTTCAAGCAACGCTTGCAGTTCTCGGTCCGCTCCAACGCGCATCGACCGAAACTTCAGCATATCGAAAGGTTCCCCACGCTGGCCGATCCTCCTCGAACGATAAAGCAATGGCCCTGGCGAAGTAGCTTTTACGAGAAGCGCTATTATCAGCATGGGAAGCGCCAAGCCGGCGATGATCGAGAGCGACCCAACAACATCGAAACTTCGCTTCATCACCATCCGCAAACCAGTGTACTGAGGCGTTTCGACATGAAGTAGGGGCAGTCCTGAAACGGGGCGGCTATGGATTCTAGGCCCGCTGACGTCCGTTAAACTGGGCGCCATTATAAGAGAATACTTATCTTGCTCGAGTTCCCAGCTCAGTTCCTTAACGCGCCTTGGGTCGAGGTCATCGGAACTAGTGACGATGACGGTGTCGGCTGCGATCCGCTTCATTGCAACACGGGCGGTTGAGAAGTCTCCCACGACGGGGATCCCGGCAATTTCAGTCTTGATCCCAACTTGGGTGCGGCTGAGGCACACGCCGACTACCTTATAACCCGCCCATTGCTGACGTCCGAGTTCTTGAGCGATGTGCTCTACCGACGCAGGTGAACCCATGAGTAGGACACGTCGACAATGTTGTCCATTGCGCCTTCGACGGTGAAGCCACCTCCTCCATACCCAGCGCTCGACAAGTAGCGCCATAATCCCTATTGGGAAGATCAATAGGAGGTACCCGCGCGCAAGGTTCAGATTGAGGAGGAAAGCGAGTGTCGCGAAGCCGGCAAATAGTTTAATCCCGGAATCGGCGATGATACGATATTCCAACCACCCGGACCCTATTACCCGGCTATTGCGGGAACCCGTCATCCAGAGCATGGCAAGCCACAGACCCACGATGACCAGGGACACCAGAAGGTAGTTTATTCGACCCTCACCTGCAGCTGGGAGGCTGAATTCCGCTTCGGAACCCAAGCTGACCCAAGCCACCTGCACACCCACGACCACAGCGATAACAACAACTGAATCACTGAAGGCAAGGCGATTGGCGAAGCTCCGGCGCCACGACTCCCATTTCGACTCTTCCGGATGGGAATTTTTCAGCTCTAGGTTCGGTCTTGGACCCAACTTATGATCACTGTCGGGGGCTTCTGGCAGATTCAACCCGATGCTCACACAATCACCGCCCTTACGACATGGCCGTGACGGTTGCACGATGACACTGCAAACTTCATGGCTGCCTCCTAACAGGGAGATCTCCCAGACGAGCGTTCTTGCTTCGTGTAATATACCACTGATTATTGCGGAACTTACTACGCATCCGGCGCATCTCCTGTTGCGAATCCTACGCAGTATCACCGGCGTTTTCGCCGGCCTAAAGACCTTGTTTCACGCAAGAGCCGCCGCCCTACTTTGAATTCCTCGCCGCACGTGCCGGCGGCGTTATGCGCAGCCCATCAATTCCACTGTCGCTTTGACATGGCAACTTGACCCACAGTCTGGTTTCGCCAACACCTCGCCAGCCGGTGGCCTTGATCGGACGCGGGACAACGAGTGCCGATCCAGGCAAGTCCAGGGCTGCAGATCCATCGCTCGTTCGCGAGAGCCGCCAGATCAAGCAGACCGCAGCCAACCTTGCGATACACATGCTCGCGCTGGACTCCGGGCTACACCACGATGGCATATACCAGAGCCTTCGTCCGGACCAGGTTGCGTAGGAATGGGCTGAACTGCGCGCAGTTCATGCAGTGGCTTGTCAGTTGCGGCAACGGTTCTTGGCCCTACGAAGAGCGCGCACAGGAACCTTTTCTACCCAGAGCGTCCAGTCGCTGATCTGACAGAACACCACCCAACGATTTAAATGACAGCTGAGATTTGTCTCTGGACAATGCAAGGAGTTTCTCCGTTCGTCGGGTCATAAGATCCCACGAGCGAAGCAGCCATGGTGCTGTCCTGGTCGGATGACGTCAACTAATTCACGGTGCCCGTACTTGAACATGAGACTCTTTCCGCTCCCAACTGAGTCTCAGGGCGACAAGGACATAATCCGCTGCGATGAATGCCAGCAATGGGGGGACCGGCAAGAGAACCAGCGCGCCTCCTGACGAGGGTCTGCGCTGTGCCCCTTATGCTCTGAGCCGCTCGGCCAGGTGCATCGCGGTGCTCTCGATGTCATTCAGCGCTTCAACGATCTGGCGCGCAGATTCTTCATAGGTCTTTTGGGAACGACGGTAAGGATCCACTACGTCGACTGGACTGCCTTCTTCGACGGCCAGGTAACCACGTCTCGCTGCGGCCCACTTCACTCCGCTACGAAGCTTGTCAGCGGCGTCCAAAGTGGAGAAACCTGCAGGCGGCACTGCGAGAATTTTCCCTGCGCTCTCCAGGAGAGCCGCGAACTCCGTAAGTGTGAAGGCGATGCGCGAAGAGCGCGGGAGGAGACGCACCACGGCACTACGATGTTCCGTGGCCATACCTAAGACGAGGTCTGCTCGTCTCACATGCCCCATCGTCAGCTGACATCCAGAGTGGCCTGCAGGAGACCCTCCATAGCGTACGGAGCCGGCGGCGGCTTCTGTTGGCATGTCTGACCCGACCATGGCTCTCGTTCCGGCGCTCTCCACCACAACTGCCGGTTTCAGTAGTGGGAAGCGCTCGGCGATTCTGGCTCGGATGAGCTGTTCCGCTTGGGCGGAGCGGCAGATATTGCCAGTGCACACCACAAGGATGCGGAACGGGTCAGACATCACTCAGGCCCTTCGATCCTCTTCATAGGTATATGCGTAGTTGTATAACCCATATCCGTAGGCATCGGGGCCCTTGGTCGGAAGCATGGTGGGAATCACGCCAAACAGTTTCGCACCGACGTGCTCCAATGCAACCACCGACCTGCTGAGCTGGTGCCGGTGTGTCCGTCCCGCAGCAACCACGATGATGGCACCTGTTGCACGTGTGGCGAGGATCGCCGCGTCTGTGACAGTCAGTGGCGGCGCATCGATCAGCACCACGTCAAACTGTTCCTTCACGAACCGCAGCAAGGCATCCATGCTAGGCGAACCTAGAAGCTCACTGGGGTTTGGGGGAATGTCCCCGGCAGGAAGTACAGCAAGGTCGTGAGGGCCCCAATATTGGACGACGTCTTCCAGGTCCACTCTGCCGATCAGTACGTTGGTAAGGCCCACCGCGCCTTCAAGCCCGAAGTAGTCCGCGACCCTTGGACGACGGAGATCAGCGTCGATGACCAAGACCCTCTGACCGGCCTCCTGCATGGTAATAGCAAGGTTGGCGACCGTGGTTGACTTGCCTTCTCCCTGGTGGGACGAGGTCACTACGAAGCTTCGCTTGGTTTCACCGACCTCAAGGAACTGGAGATTGGTTCGCAGGGTGCGGAAGGACTCTGCACGCGGGCTCTTTGGATCCACCTGGACCACCAAGGGCCGCTTTGGGGCCTCGGGATCATAGGATATGCCTCCCAGGAGAGGTGTGTCGGTGACTGCGGCGATATCGTGCTCACCACGGATTCTGGTGTCGAGGACCTCGCGTAGCACCGCGATGCCCACACCAAGAACCAGCCCCGCAAGAAGACCGAGAGTGAGGTTGAGTGGGATCCGCGGTGCTACCGGAGTTTCCGGCGCCACTGCCTGCTGAAGGACTTCCACGGTGACCGCGCTGTCCTCGCCTGAAGAGCCCGGCGTAATCTCGCCGACTACCTCGATCAGGCTATCCGTCACAGCGTTTGCGATCTCGGCCGCAACGGCCGGATCCTCGTCCGTCGCCGTGATTTGCATGAGCACCGTATTTACGTCGGTGGAGATTGCCACAGATTCTGAAAGTTCCGTGGGCGTCTGCTCGAGGCCCAACTCATCGATAACAGGCTGCAGCACTCTTGGAGTGGCGGTTACCTGGACGAAACTTTGAACAATTTGCTGGGTGTAGGTGGTGCCCTGACCCAGCTCCGCCACGGTTGAGGCGGAATCCGTCGACACGTAAACCCGCGTCCCGGCCTCGTACTGGGGACTCTGGAGCATCGAGAACGTGGCAGCAGCACCGATCCCGGCGAGGGTCGCCAACACGATGATGAGCCATCCGCGACGGGCGATCCTTAGATATTCATGCAATTCCACGTACCGCTGTCCCCCAAAGTCCCACTGTCATGGCCTGCTTCAGCATAAGGGATGTACGGCGAAAAGACAGATTCTCCGTGAATGACTGGAGGACCTGAGACGTAGCACACGTTCGTCACATCTGGTCGTGGCCGGCGTTCTGCATCTGGCGGAGCTCCTTCTTCAGCTCGCCGATCTCATCGCGCAGCCGGGCGGCCACCTCGAAGTTGAGCTCCTCCGCGGCGTGGTGCATCTGGCCGGTGAGCTGGGCAATCAGGTCGGTGAGGTCCTTCGCCGGGGTCTGCGCCGCCAGGGACTTGCCGGACTTCTTGCCAGTGCTGTCCTCCCCGTCCTCATGATCGAAGCTGGTGTAGCCGCGATGGCCCTTGCCGTACTGGAAGCCGGTAGCCAGGCCACCCATCCCCTGCAACAGCTCTGCGGTGTCGGCATCCTCGCGGGCCAGCTGGTCGGTGATGTCGGCGATCTTCTTCTGCAGCGGGGTGGGATCGATCCCGTGTTCATTGTTGTACGCGATCTGCCGCTCACGGCGTCGGTCGGTCTCATCGATCGCGCGGCGCATCGAGTCGGTGATCCGGTCGGCGTACATGTGCACTTCGCCAGACACGTTGCGGGCGGCACGGCCGATGGTCTGGATCAGCGAGGTGGTGGACCGCAGGAAGCCTTCCTTGTCCGCATCCAGGATCGCCACCATCGAGACCTCCGGGAGGTCCAGGCCCTCGCGGAGCAGGTTGATCCCGACGACCACGTCATGGACGCCGCGGCGCAGATCCCGCAGGATCTCGATCCGCTTGAGCGTGTCCACGTCCGAGTGCAGGTACTCCACCTTGATGCCGTTCTCCAGCATGTATTCGGTGAGGTCCTCGGCCATTCGCTTGGTCAGTGTGGTGACCAGCACGCGTTCGTTCTTCGCGGTGCGAGTGCGGATCTCCCCCAGCAGGTCATCGATCTGACCTTTGGTCTTCTTGATGATGATCTGCGGGTCCACCAGACCGGTGGGTCGGATGATCTGTTCCACATAGCCATCGGCCTGGCCAAGTTCGTAGGGACCGGGCGTCGCCGAGAGGTACACGGTCTGTCCGATCCGCTCCAGGAACTCATCCCACTTCAGCGGCCGGTTGTCCATGGCGGAGGGCAGCCGGAAGCCGTGATCGACCAGGGTGCGCTTGCGCGACATGTCGCCTTCGTACATGCCGCCGATCTGCGGGATGGTGGCGTGGGACTCGTCGACGATCAGCAGGTAGTCATCTGGGAAGTAATCCAGCAGGCAGTGCGAGGCGGAGCCGGGTCCGCGGCCGTCGATGTGCCGGGAGTAGTTCTCGATGCCGTTGCAGAAGCCCATCTGCTGCATCATCTCGAGGTCGTAGGTGGTGCGCATGCGCAGCCGCTGGGCCTCCAGGAGCTTGTCCTGGGATTCCAGCTCGGCCAGACGCTCGCGCAGCTCGTCCTCGATGCGGCTGATCGCGCTGGCCATCCGCTCATCGCCGGCCACGTAGTGGCTGGCGGGGAAGATGTACATCTCCTCTTCCTCGCGGACCACGGTGCCGGTGAGCGGGTGCAGGGTGGAGATGGATTCGATCTCATCGCCGAAGAACTCGATCCGGACCGCGAGCTCCTCGTACATCGGGATGATCTCCACGGTGTCCCCGCGGACCCGGAAGGTGCCGCGGTGGAAGTCGGTGTCATTGCGGGCGTACTGCATCCCGACGAAGCGGCGCAGCAGCTCGTCGCGCTCGATCTTCTCCCCCACCTCGACCGCGACCATCTGCTTGATGTATTCCTCGGGTGTGCCGAGCCCATAGATGCAGGAGACGGTGGCGACCACGACCACGTCACGGCGAGTCAGCAGCGCGTTGGTGGCTGAGTGGCGCAGCCGCTCGACCTCCTCATTGACCGAGGAGTCCTTCTCGATGAAGGTGTCCGTCTGCGGCACATAGGCCTCGGGCTGGTAGTAGTCGTAGTAGGAGACGAAGTACTCGACCGCGTTGTTCGGCAGCAGCTCCCGGAACTCGTTCGCCAGCTGGGCCGCCAGGGTCTTGTTCTGGACCATGATCAGCGTGGGCCGCTGGATCTGCTCGATCAGCCAGGCGGAGGTCGCTGATTTGCCGGTGCCGGTGGCGCCCATCAGCACGACGTCCTTTTCGCCACCCTCGATGCGTTCTACCAGCTCAGCGATCGCCTTCGGCTGATCACCTGAGGGCTTGAAGGGGCTGATGACCTCGAAGGGGGCAACAGTGCGGCTGATCTTCTGAGCGAGACTCATGCATCAATGCTACTGCTGGGCGCTGACCCGCCCGTGGAGTTTCTCGTACAGCTCATCGACCTGAGCATGCAGGTCGTCGAGGGTGCCGGAATTGTCCAGCACGACGTCCGCCACGGCGGTCCGTTCGGCCTCGGAGGTCTGTGCGTCGATGCGCGCCTGGGCGTCCTCCGGGCTGGTGTTCCGGTGCCGCACGATCCGGTCCAGCCGCTGCTCCACCGGCGCTGAGACCACCACGACTACGTCGAACCGATCGGCCTGTCCGGTCTCCACCAGCAGCGGGATGTCCTCGACCACCAGGGCATCCTCGGGCGCCTGCGCGCGCAGCGCGTTGCGGGCGTCGCGGACCCGGGGGTGGACGATCGCGTTGAGCTTGGCACGGGCGTCCTCATCAGCGAAGACGATCTGACCCAGCGCCTCACGGTCCAGAGCGCCGGCCTCGGTCAGCACGCCGGACCCGAAGGTGTCGACCACTTCTTCGAGGCCTGAGGTGCCTGGTTCCAGGGCCTCGCGGGCGAGGATATCGGCGTCGATGATGATGGCGCCGTGCTCCGCCAATCGCTTGGAGACCGCTGACTTGCCTGAGGCGATCCCGCCGGTCAGGCCCACGGAGAGGATTCGATGCATCCCCTGAGTCTAAATGAGCGGCGCGGAGGCAGGGCGGGCGCCCTCAAGTTCGCTCACCCGGAAAACCGTAGTGATATTCGTTACATTTTTGTCTTGACAGCCCGATCCGGTGCTCCATACGCTCGAGAACAGCAAAATGTGATCGTTCACATTTTGATCCGCCCACCCAGAGAAGCCCGTTCTGAAGCACCTGACATCGGAGTCACTATGAACCAGGCACCACGCAAGACCGTCGCCGTCCTCTCCCTCGCCGCGCTGACCTTGGCCGGATGCGGCGGTGGTGGTGGTGGCGATGATGAGAACGTTAATCTTCGCTTCACGTGGTGGGGTGGCGATACCCGGCATGCCTACACCCAGGAGATCATCGACGCCTTCGAGGAAGAGCATCCCGACATCACCATCACCCCGGAGTTCGACTCCTGGGAGGGCTATTGGGACGCTCTCGCCACACAGTCCGCCGCGCGGGACACCCCGGACGTGATGCAGATGGACCTGTCCTACATCCGCGAGTACATCGAGAACGGCCTGCTCCTGGAACTGGACCAGGTAGAGACCGGCGCCTTCACGGACGAGCTGCTGGCCACCGGAAGCCAGGATGGCACGCTCTACGGAATGCCCGTGGGCAGCACCTCGCTCGCCATCATGGCCAACGAATCGATCTTCGAGACCGCCGGTGTGGACATGCCTGACGACGACACCTGGACCTGGGATGAGTTCGCTGAGACCGCGGCAGAGATCTCCGAGAACTCTGAGGCCTACGGCCAGGCGCGACCGTTCAATGATGCGGGCATCGGGATCTGGCTGCGTCAGCACGCCGGCGTCGACATGGTCACCGAAGACGGGGAGGTCGCCTGGGAGCCGGAGGACGCGGTCCCCTACTTCGAGATGCTGGGTGACTCGCTGGACTCAGGCGCTCTGGCCTCCGGATCCCAGGTCAACGAGGACCGCGCCGCTGCGTTGGAACAGACCATGATCGCGACCGAGGGTGCGGCGATGGACTCCTGGTGGGACACTCAGATCATCGTGCTCTCCTCCAACGAGGGCGTCGAGCTGACGCCGTTGAAGTTCCCCAGCGAAGCAGGAGATGCTGCGGAGGCTCAGCTGTATTACAAGCCCTCGATGTTCTACTCGGTCTACGAAGGCTCTGAGCACCCTGAGGAGGCTCAGCTGTTCATCGATTACCTGGTCAACAATGAAGAGGCCGGGCGCCTGCAGCTGATCGAGCGCGGGATCCCGGGCAATGAGGACGTCCGCGAAGCCATCCGAGACGACCTGGACGAGACCGAGACATCGGTCCTGGAGCACAACGAGAGCCTCGAAGACATCGTGGCCGAGGCTCCCCCGCTTCCACCCGAGGGCTTCGGGGCGGTCCAGGAGATCATCTGGCGCTACGAGGAGGAGTTCCTCTTCGGCCGGGTCAGCGCGGAAGAAGCCGCCCAGCGCATGCACGATGAGATCGAAGCCGCTCTCGGCTGAGCGTCGCGGGGCTCTAGCCCTCCTCCACGCCGTACTCCGCCATCAGCTCGAGGCCGATGCGGACCAGGTGATCGGTGACCGTGCGGACCGCGAGGCGCTCGTGCCGATCGGGTCGACTCAGGGCGACGATGTTCCGCGCGGCCCGGACCCCGATCAAGGGGCGCAGGACCACGCCTGGCGCGGGGCGCGTGCTGAACCTGGGGAGCAGACCGATCCCCGCGCCGGCGCCGACCAGGGATTCCACCAGGTGGTTGTCACGCAGTCGGAACGTGCGGTGCACGGGGCGCCCGGTGAGCTGCTCGATCGCCACCGGGATCGCGTCGAAGGGGTAGCCCTCGGGGACTCCCAGCCAGTCGTGATCGATGACGTCCTGTGCGGTCAGCTCGGTCTTACCGGCGAGGTCGTGATCGGCGGGCAGCACCACGTCGATCGGCTCGCGGGCCAGCACGGTGCTGATCAGCCCTTCCGCCCCGCGGGGCACTCCCCCGCTGATGCTGTGGCTGATCACGATGTCGGCGTCCAGGGCGCGGGCCGCGAAATCCGCCTCGGCGATGTCGAAGTCATCCAGAGTCAGCGTGATCGCACTCTCCCGCAGCCGGCGCAGCAGCGGCGGGAGCAGCACCTGCCCGGCGCTGGGCAGGGTGCCGATGCTCACCAGTCCGCGGGGATCGCCGGTGGCGGCGTCGAGCCGGGCCTGGACGCGGGCCAGGCTGGAGATGACCTCATCGGCGCCCTCGGCAAGCAGCTGACCGGCCGGGGTCAGCCGCACCCCGCGGGAGTCCGGCTCGACCAGCTTCACCGCGAGCTCGCGTTCGGCGGTGCGCAGCTGCTGGGACAGCGCCGAGGGGGTGCGGTGGGTGGCGCGGGCCACGGCGGCGAGGGTGCCGCGGGCGGCGATCTCGCGCAGCAGTTCGAGGTGTCTAGGTTCTATGTGACGAGGCTCCAGATAGCGCCGCGGGAACTGGTCGGGTTGTGAGCGTTCGGCATCCATGTAGGCAACCTACACGGTTGATGCAGAAGCATTCAGTAGACCTGATGGGTTTCTCGGCGGAGGATGAACCCATGCCCTTGCGTCATGTTCTTCTCGCCCTGCTCGTCGCTGTCCTGTGGGGGCTCAACTTCCTGGCGATCCGGATCTCGCTGGATCAGTTCCCGCCGCTGTTCCTGGCCGGACTGCGGTTCCTGATCCTGGCGCTGCCGGCGCTGCTCTTCGTGCCCTGGCCCGGGGTCAAGGTGCGCTACCTGCTCGGCTACGGGCTCGGCTTCGGGACGCTGCAGTTCTTCGGGCTCTACCTCGGCATGAACGCCGGGTTCCCCACCGGGCTCGCCTCCCTGGTGCTCCAGGCCTCGGCCCCATTCACGGTGCTGCTCGGCGCGCTGGTGCTCAAGGAACACATCACCGCGCGGCGAGCGACCGGCGTCGCCGTCGCGGTGCTCGGCCTGGGACTGGTGGGGGTCTCACGAGGCGTGCTGGACGGCTGGACCCCGTTCCTGCTGGTGCTCTTCGGCGCCTTCGGCTGGGCGCTGGGCAACCTGGCCTCCCGCAAGGCCCAGACCGATCGCCCTATGGCGCTGGTGCTCTGGATGGCGGTGGTCCCCCCGATCCCGCTGCTCACCGTGGCGTTCCTGGTGGAGGGCCCGGAACAGATCGGTGCGGCGATGGCCAGCTCGATCAGCGTGGCCGCGATCCCGGCCTGGCTGGGACTGGTCTATACGATCCTGTTCGGCACCGTGGTGGGCGCCGGGATCTGGGTCTGGCTGATGCGCCGGCACCCGGCTGGAACGGTGGCGCCGTTCTCGATGCTGGTCCCGGTGGTGGGGATCCTGGCCGCCTGGGCGGCCCTCGGCGAGGTCCCGACCTGGCTGGAGCTCGCCGGCGGGGTGCTGGTGGTCGGCGGGGTCATCTACGCCTCGGTGCGCGGCACTCCCCCGGCGCAGCCCGCGCCGCCGCCGGAGGCTGCTGCCGTGGATGAACCGGCACCGTCGCAGGATCCGGCGCCCGCCAAGGATCAGCCGTTGGAGGATGCGTCGTCGTCGGCCAGGTAGTCGATCACCGTCTCACCGAACTGTTCCTGAGCGTCCGGGGTGAGGTGGACGCCGTCGTTCGTGGTTCCGGCGAGGAATCCGCCGTCGGGGCTGCGCAGGAACTCCAGGCCGTCGAAGAACTCCCAACCCTGCTCCTCAGCTAGCTCCTCCAGCTGCGTGTTGAACTCGGCGCTGCTCGGGGTGGTCTCCTGCTCGCGCGGCGGGATGGCTAGGAGCACGACCCGCTCGGCGGGAGCCTTGGCGACGATCGTCTCCAGGCTCGGGGCCGTCTCCTCGAAGCCGACGCCCCGGGCGAGGTCGTTCGTGCCGGTCATCACCAGCAGAACGTCTGCGTTCTCGACCTCCGCGAGACCCTCCGCCTGCTGGACCGAGGTGGATCCGGCGACCGCCCACCCGCCGGCGAACCGGTAACCCTCGGCAAGCAGCGTGGACACCCAGGAGTCGTCACCGATCTGCCCGGCCGCGAAGTCCGGGGAATCCATCTCGGTGTTGGAATCCCCGACCACCGCCATGCGGTCGCGCTCGGCGGCTCCCTCCGGCCGGGCCAGGACGATCACCAGGGTCGCCAGCAGGAGGGCGGCTGCGGCCAGGGCTGCGCCGCCGAGCGTGACGCGCTTCCAGGCGCGGGGACTGCTGCGGGGCCGCCGCTGCTGACTCATGGGCGCCACGGTATCGCATCTGGTACCAGACTCCCCCACACAGAAACTCTTCAGGGACAGAAAAGTCCCGCCCTCCGAGGAGAGCGGGACTTTTTCTGTGTGGATCCGTAAGTGTCAGCGGCTGTTGTAGCTGCTGTTCGGCTGGGTCGGGTCCACGACCGGGACATCCCCGGTGCGCACACGGTACTCCTCCACGATGGCGGGCTGCTCCACGTGCTCCACCTCCGGCGCGTTCTCCGGCTGGGTGCCCTCGTGATAGTCCGGGGCCACCACGGCCTCGGTGAGTGAACCGTCGGGCTCCTCCATGCGGCGCTCGTACTCCTCCGGAGGCAGCGTGCGCAGCCAGCGGCGGGTGCGCAGGAAGCCGACCTCGCCGGCGTCCTCGCGCATCGCCCGGGAGAGGTTGTACATCATGAAGTAGCCCAGGATGAAGAACGGCAGACCCAGCACCAGGGCCACGTTCTGCAGCGCCTCGAGCCCGCCCTCGCCGGTCGCAGTGAGCAGCACCGCGGCGATCAGGCCGATAGAGATGGTCCAGAACGCCCGCTGGTGCAGCGGAGCCTTGCCCTCGTAGCCGTTGCACATGTCATCGAGCACCAGGGCGCAGGAGTCCATCGAGGTGATGAAGAAGATGCCGACCAGCATGATCGCGATCGAGGAGGTCAGCGTGGCCAGCGGGAACTCCGCAAGGAACGCGAACAGCGCGCCTTCCACGCCGTCTTCCAGCACGGTGTCCACCACGCCGCCCTCGCCGTTGAGCTCGATGTCGAAGAGGCCGGTGCCCCAGATGCCGAACCAGACGATGGTGAACAGGGTGGGCAGGCCGAGCACGCCAGCGACGAACTGGCGCACCGAGCGGCCGCGGGAGATCCGGGCGATGAAGATGCCCACGAAGGGCGCCCAGGCCACGGTCCAGGCCCAGTAGAAGATGGTCCAGCCGTCCTGCCAGCCCGTGTCCGAGAGCGTGTCATTCCACAGCGCCAGCTCGGGCAGCATCGCAGCGTAGGTGCCGGCGAACTCGACCACGCCGCGCAGCATGAACACCGTCGGGCCGGTGGCCAGGATGAAGATCAGCAGCAGGATCGCGGTCCAGATGTTGAAGTTCGAGAGCCGCTTGATCCCCTTGTCCACGCCGAGGATCGCCGAAAGCGTCGCGATCAGGGTCACCACCGCGATGATCAGGATGAAGTTCCAGGCTGCATCGCTGATGCCGAAGAGCCGGGCGAGGCCGGCCTGGATCTGCAGGGTGCCCAGGCCGATGGAGACGGCCACGCCGAAGATCGTGCCGACCACGGCGAAGATGTCGATGGCCTTGCCGGCCGGGCCGTGGATCTTGTCGCCGAGCATCGGCTGGAAGATCGAGGAGACGCGCGGGGGCAGGTTCCTCTTGTAGATGAAGTACGCGAACGCCAGGCCGGGCAGCGCGAAGATCGTCCAGGTGTGCAGGCCGAAGTGGTACAGCGTGAAGCCCATGGCCTCGTTCGCGGCCTCGATGGAGCGGGGCTCCACGCCCTCCTGGGCGCCGCGCGGCGGCTCGGCGAAGTGGTAGGCGGGCTCGGCCACGGCCCAGAACATCAGGATGGTGCCGATGCCGGCGGCGAAGAGCATGCCGAACCAGGCGATGTCCGAGTGTTCGGGCTGATCGCCGTCCGAGCCCAGCTTGATCCGGCCGAAGCGTCCGACAGCGATGTAGACCAGGAAGATCAGGAAGATCGTGACACCGGAGATGTAGAACCAGCCGAGGTGGTCATAGATCCATCCGGAGCCTGCGCCGAAGAACTCGCCCATTCCCGTGGGCATGAGGAGCGTCAGGATCACGAATCCGAGGACGATCGCGGCGGAGCCGAAGAAGACGATCGGGCTGGTTCTCAGCCGGAGCACGTCGTGGAGCCGTTGCAACATGATTGCCTTTCACGGGAGTAGTCACTGCCGGCGCCCGACTTCAGGAACAGCCCCCGGTCCCCTGCGGGACACGAGGACAGCGGCGCTGAGCCCTGACGGGCGGGATGATCGTCCCTACGGTATGGAATTTGGGCACGCGATGCACTTTCGTGATCCGGATTCTGAGCCACCCGGGCCGGATCCCAGTCCAGCACAGCGGAATAATTCCCGGCATGAGCCCGATCCACGCACCGCGTCTCATTCAAATAACAATTCTTGGGCTCAGCTGGTGAGAAGCTGGTCGGCAGGCTGGCTGGGCCGATCCTCTAAGCTGGCTCCATGCCATTTCCCGCGGGTCAGACCCCCGATGTCCAGCCCTCCCCGCTCACCCAGAGCTTCGACTTCACCCCGATCAGTCCCCCACCCGATGCGGTGGACCTGCTGCTGCTCGACACCGCCGCAGCCTGGTGGGAGAACGGCCACCCGCGCGAGGGCGTGCTGATCCTCGATGACCGCTCCGGCGCGATCACGCTGCCGATCCTGGACTCGCTGATCAAGGACGCCGGCAAGCCCGGCTCGGTCTGCGCGAAGGTCGAGGACGCGGTGGCCGCGGTGCGGGTGCTCTCCGATGAGCTCGGCGCCGAACGCGCGCTGCAGGGCAACGCTCGCCGCGCGAATCTGCCCGCCCCGGTCCCCGCCGAGCTGCCGACCCTCACCGAGCAGGCCCCCGAGGCGTTCACCGGGGTGCACACGGTGCTGATGCACCTGCCCCGGTCTCTGGAGACGCTCACCGACTGGGCCTGGCTGATCCGCGAGCACGCGGCGGCCGACGTCGTCGTCCTGGCCGTGGGCCGGGACAAGCACATGAACCGCTCGATGAACCAGGTGCTGGAGAAGAACTTCACCGACGTCTCGGCAGGCCGCGGCCGCTCGAAGTCCCGGGTGCTCACCGCCCGCGGACCGCGCGACGGCGTGCCCACCTCCGCACCGCGGAAGAACACCCACCAGCTGGCCATCCCCGGGAAGGGCTCCACCGAGCTGACCCTGTGCAGCCTGGGCGCCACCTACGGCGGCACCAAGCTCGATCCGGGCACCCGGCTGATGCTCGCAGCCGTAGAGGCGCACCAGGGGTTCCCCGGCGCCGAGTACGTGATCGACTTCGGCTCCGGTAACGGCACGGTGAGCGCCTTCCTGACGCTGCGGCACCCGCAGCTCAAGGTCATCGCCACCGACCACTCGGCGTCCGCGGTGCAGTCCACCCAGCTCACTGCCGAGGCCAACGGGGTCGCTGACCGGGTCGAGACGGTCCGCGACGATGCGCTCTCCCGCTTCGAGGACGGCTCTGCCGAGGTCATCCTGCTGAACCCGCCGTTCCACCAGGGCAATGCGGTGGACCCCGGCGCCGCGCACCGGCTGATCCGGGCCGCGGGCCGTGTGCTGGCCCCGGGCGGGCGGATCTACAGCGTCTGGAACTCTCACCTGAAGCACCGCACGGTGCTCTCCAAGGAGGTGGGGCTCACCGAGCAGCTGGCCCGGGACGCGCGGTTCACCGTGACGGTGTCGACCAAGCGCTGAGGCTGCTGGCGCCGCCTGCCTGGTTGGAGGCGGCGCCGCTCGCAGTCGCCTGACCCACGCTTAGCCAGACATAAAGAAGGCCGGTCCCACCCGCAGGTGGAACCGGCCTTCTTTGTCACTCAGGCGGGATCAGCGATCCGCCCTCATGGGGTTCAGCTGTTTCCGGTGAGCTTCTCGCGCAGCGCAGCCAGCGCCTCGTCGGAGGCCAGCGTGCCGGCATCCTCGGAGGAGGTGTTCTGCGAGGAGGAGTAGTTCGACGGAGCCGGCTCGGACTTGGAAGAGCTGGAAGAGCTCGAGGAGCTGGAACCGACAGTGGCCTGTGCGGCAGCTTCGGCGTCGGCCTCGATGGCGGCGACGACCTGCTTCTTGTGCGCTTCCCACCGCTCCTGGGCCTTGGCGTACTGGGCCTCCCAGACGGTGCGCTGCTCGTCGAAGCCTTCCATCCACTCGTTGGTCTCCGGATCGAAGCCCTCGGGGTAGAGGTAGTTGCCGGCGTCGTCGTACTGAGCGTCCATGCCGTAGACGGCCGGATCGAACTCGGCACCTTCGGGATCGACACCCTCGTTGGCCTGCTTCAGCGAGAGGCTGATGCGGCGGCGCTCGAGATCGATGTCGATGACCTTGACGAAGAGCTCGTCACCGACGGAGACGACCTGCTCGGCGAGATCAACGTGGCGGACTGCCAGCTCGGAGATGTGCACCAGACCCTCGATGCCGTCTTCGACGCGGACGAATGCACCGAAGGGCACCAGCTTGGTGACCTTGCCGGGGACGACCTGGCCCAGCGCGTGAGTGCGGGCGAAGGTCTGCCACGGATCTTCCTGGGTGGCCTTGAGCGACAGGGAGACGCGTTCGCGATCCATGTCCACCTCGAGGACCTCCACGGTGACTTCCTGGCCGACCTCGACAACCTCGTTCGGGTGATCGATGTGCTTCCAGGAGAGCTCCGAGACGTGGACCAGACCGTCGACGCCGCCGAGGTCCACGAACGCACCGAAGTTGACGATCGAGGAGACGGTGCCGGTGCGGACCTGGCCGCGCTCGAGCTTGTTGAGGAAGGAGGAGCGGACCTCGGACTGGGTCTGCTCGAGCCATGCACGGCGGGACAGGACCACGTTGTTGCGATTCTTGTCCAGCTCGATGATCTTGGCTTCGATCTCCTGGCCGATGTAGGGCGCGAGATCACGGACACGGCGCATCTCGACCAGGGATGCGGGCAGGAAGCCGCGCAGACCGATGTCGAGGATGAGGCCGCCCTTGACGACCTCGATGACGGTGCCGGAGACGACGCCGTCCTCTTCCTTGATGCGCTCGATGTCACCCCAGGCGCGCTCGTACTGTGCGCGCTTCTTGGACAGGATCAGGCGGCCTTCTTTGTCCTCCTTGGTGAGGACCAGAGCCTCCACCAGATCGCCGACTGCGACGACCTCGTCCGGGTTCACATCATGCTTGATGGACAGCTCGCGGGACGGGATGACGCCTTCGGTCTTGTACCCGATGTCGAGGAGGACCTCGTCGCGGTCGACCTTGACGATGGTGCCCTCAACGAGGTCTCCGTCGTTGAAGTACTTCATAGTCGCGTCTACAGCGGCGAGGAACTCTTCTGCGGTGCCAATGTCGTTGATGGCGACCTGTGGGGCAGTGGTGGTGGGGGTCATGTAGTAGGGGCTCCGTTATGGATTGTGGCTGAATGGTCAGTGCACGGTGCCGCCATCGTGAGATGGCATGTCTATGCACTGAGCGTTGGACAGATGAACAGGGTGAGCTCGGCAGGTCCCGATTCCGGCGAATACGCCGAAGAGCGGACTTTCGAGCAAGGTCTGCATCAGATGTCGTGTTCGACTCTGTGCGCAGAACGCGCTGGCCCAGTTTATACCGGCAATCCAATACGAATCAACCGGTGGGCGTGGCCGAGGACTTGCTCAGAAATGTGTCGCGCAGAAGGGAACGGTGGGCAGGTCCAGGATCTTCGCGATCCGTTCCACGTCGGCGGCGGTGGTGTCTTTGAGCCGGCCGGCGGCGTGCAGCGTGCGCACGGAGAAATCGCCCAGGTAGAGCGAGCCGAGCGTCTCGACGCTGAGCTGGAGCGTGGGGAGATCTGGTGTCGCTTCTCGTGCCGGCGCTGCTGGTGTGGTGTTCGCTGCGGGGGCTCCTGCGGGGGTTCCCGACGCGTCACCCGCAGCGTCGCGGGTGACGGTGGCGGCGCCGTCGTCGACTCGCACCGTGAAGCTGCCGCCGGTGATCCCCAGCGGGTCCTCGAGTTCGAGGCGGAAGGAGCCGTCGGCGGTCCAGGCGCGGGCCTCGAGGGCCTTGACCACGTCGAGGATGCGCACCCAGAGCAGGTCGGCCAGTGCGGTGACCTTATAGCTGCGCGGGTTCACCAGTGCGGACTGCAGCGGGTCCACCACCGGGGCGGTGCGCATGGTGGCGCGGCGGACGATGTCGAGTCCGGCGATGTAGTCCCAGAGCGCGAGGTGGCTCTGGTCATCGGCCGCGATCAGGTCCCCGATGCGGATGGTGCTGGGCTCGGTGTCCCAGCCTTCGTGCTTGAAGGTGACGTAGCCGCCGATGGTCCCGTCCTCGCGGACATGGACCGCGGCGCGGAGCTTGCGGTTCCAGGCGGCGGGGTCCTCGGAGTTCCAGCGTGCCGTGGCGGCCATCTGGTAGGTCTGCTGGCGTCCGATCGAGCCGCGGGTGCGGGCGTGGAAGGCCTCGAAGCTGGTGTTGATCACGTCATCGAGCTTCACCGGGTCCGCGGAGATGACGCGTCCGGCGGGCTTGCTGCGCAGCGCGAAGCCCTGGCCCTGGCCCTCGCCGAGGTCCACCCGGATGTTGGCCTCGCGGGTGGCGACGCCGAAGCCGAACCGGCCATAGATGCCGCCCTCGGAGACGGTGAGCGCGGCGACGGCCATGCCGTCCTCCACGGCGCGGGCGAGCGAGGAGGTCATCATGTGCTTGAGGATGCCGCGGCGGCGGAAGCTCGGGTTCACCGTGACCACGGTGATCAGCCGGGCCGGCAGCGGACCCGCTGGGCCTCCGGCGTTGAGCGTCTTGTCGTAGCCCACGAAGGTGCCGACCGGGTGGTCGGCGTCGAAGCCGACCTGCGCGAGCGCGTTGCCCCAGGGCTCTGCGGAGGCGGCGTCGCGGTCCACGTAGACCGCGGTGAGGTTCTGCTCGTCCTTGACCAGGATCCGACCGACCTGGTTGATCTGCTCGTCGGTGAACCACGGCTCGTAGAAGCCCTGCTCAGCAGTCCGGGCGAAGGCCGCGGTCTTCGCGTCGACGGTCTTGCCGTCGGAGTCCAAGGACGCAGGGAAGGTCTCGCTGCGCAGACCTGGGGCGAGCGGAGCGACCTCGGGCGGCTGGGGGAAAGTCTGGTTGTCCACGAGCAACCACATTATCGGTCCGGTGAGACGGGTGCCAGGTGGAGCGGCGGGGTCTCGGGAGGGCGGCGACGCATGCATGCCTGCGACTCGCTCGCCATGGAAACTGCCCGGAAAGATACATTGAGGGCTTGTCCGCGGAGAGCCGAACCCCCGGAGGGAGAGTTTTAGAGACCCAGGTCACTCGGATACGCTGGGTGGGCAGCTCAAGCAGCGGGCTCTTGGAACAATCTTCAAGGCAGGCTTCTTGCAGCACTTCTCCCCCGCCCGCGGACTTATTCTCTTCGCGACTGGCGGCCACAGGCTCGCTCCGAGCAACGACACCCTGACACCCATGCCTCTCTGGTGCGTCGCGTGATGCAGGTACAAGACCTCATGTCTGGTGCCCCGCGACGCGTCTGGACGACCCAGTCTCTGCCCGACGCGGTGGACCTGTTCGATCACCAGAACCCAGCGGTCGTCGTCGTCGACCTACGCGACCACCCAGTCGGGCTGATCACCAAAGCTGCGGTCTCTCGCACGGCCGCGAAACAGCCCGACCGCTGGAGCACCATCAGGTGCGCACACCTGATGGAACCACTCACCAGCCAGCTGCGACCCGATGACTCCCTCGAGGGGGCACTCGCCCTCTACCGCGACGGCGGACCACGACCACTGCTGGTCTTCAACGGAGACCACCCCATCGGGGTGCTCTACCCGGAGTATGTCCTGGCCTCGACACCGGCATCCGATAGACCCGCACGTGCCTCCGATCCCATGGCCCCAGCAAGTCGCCCCCGTAGTTTTTCTGCGTCCACGCCGTTGGACCTTCCCACATCTGACACAGATACCTTCTGACAGGAGAAACCCCACACCATGACGACCGTCGCAGAACTGATGACCTTTGGCGTGCCGCACCTCAGCGCGCACTGCACCCTGGAAGACGCCGCCCGCGCCTTCGATCAGTCCGGTATCGCTGCCCTGCCGCTCTGCCACTCAGATGGCGCACTGCTCGGCCTGGTAACCCGCCAGGACATGTCTCGGGCTTTCCGCTCCCTCGGAGAACTCGCGAACTCTTTGAGAGCCCAACACCTGATGAAGCCTGACGCGCCGAGCATCGGAGTCCACGATTCGGTCGAGCAGGCGATGGCGCAGATGGCCGTGCACCAGACCCAGCACCTCCCAGTTCTGGACGGGACCGCTGTCTGCGGCGTCATCACCAGCACTCAGATCGGCCTTGCCCGCCCCGAGGTGGATATCGAGCAACTCATCGAACACGTCAAACTCCCGGCGGACCCCACCCAGGCGTCGTTCTCCTGAGGTCCCCAGGAGCAGCGCCTGAGGGTCACGGGCCCGCATAGACCAGATTCACCTGACGTCGTAGGTGACACCAGCACAGCGATCCTCGCCGACCATTCTTCAGTGGTATCACGATCGGCCAGTACCGCGCCCAGGGCCTTCAACCCGTAATACATCCGAGTGCGCAAGGTGGCGACCGGAACACCTGTCTGTTCTGAAAGTTCCTCAAAACGCACGCCGTGCAGCTGCACGGCGGATATCACTTGGCGGTGCTCGAAGGTCAGAGTGGCCAGACCTTCATAGAGAGCAATCCGCTCCACGACGCGCAGATCCTCTGTCACCGGTTCACTCAGCCACTCAAGCTTCTCTGAGTCCGTCGGTGTCAGACGGCGAACCCGCGCCCGCATGGCGTCGATGACAAGGTTCCGGGCGATTGCGAAGAGCGCTTCCCCGTGCTCTGCAAATGCCTGCTGGACGTCGAAGGGCATGTCATTCGTGGAATCCACGGCGACCACCAGCTCGCAGACCACGCCAGAGGCCCCACTAAAGTGTCCATACCGTCAACAGGTCCTTAGCTCAGGAACTTGAAGGAGTGCGGAGATGACCATCCGAATGGCGCGCTTCGAGCGAACCTCGGGAACTCTCCTCACCCACGGGCGTCAGCCCTGTGATGGCGGGGCCGACGCTCCATGTCCATGACCGGAGGGGTCAGCGTTGATGGTTCTGTCAAGAATGCGGGCCTCCAGTCCGGCTGGCAGGCCTTCCTCGCGCCACGTCACCCCGGCTTTACCGAACCGTCGGATGATTTCCCGAAGCTCCTCGAGCTCCAGGTCGATCGTGGGGTCCGCCGCTCGGGCCTGGTCGAGTTCCTGCTGTTCGCCATCACTGAGACTGCCCGCCAAGACACCAGCGATGAGAGCTTCTCGCCGGGAGGGATAACTGTCCATGGTGAGAATCAACCTCCAGGCTCTTTTCCACAAAAATGTACCGTCGCAATACCTTTGAGTACCCCATTATGCATCAAAAACCTGGACCGCCGCTGGAGCCGGGAGAGCACCCCTGTGGCCGCTCTTGAACCCACCAGGACAGACTCCCAAAGATTGGCCATGGGCAAGCACTCTCTCATTTCTCAGGTTCTTTCGGGCGAGGCTATCTGGGACGCAGAAGAGAAATCCCTCTTTGACTGCGGGTTGATGACTCCATTGAAAACATCCGTGCGATGGATCCTGGCTCGCCTGACCCTTCCTCTCAACCGGGATCTCCATCTACGATCGAGCCACAGTCTGGCTCTGGGCCCCTCGGACCAGGCTGTTTCCTTTCGGAGAACATGAGAGGGCCAGGCCCCGTTGGCTACGCACCAGGCCAGCGGGGCTTCCTACTGACCTGCGCCACCCGCGGAGAATGTCACCAGTATTATCTTTTGTATACCAAATCAACTCTTAAAAAACTCCAATCTATGCAGATCATTTAAATGTAGATCACGACGTGCACGTATCACCCACGAGTAATACTTGAGATTCAAGGAATGGTGCTGGGCATGGGATCTTGCCGGCTTTCAACCGAAAAGCGAGGCACTGAGTCGATTCAGGAGGCAGAAGCAGCCCCCTGGGACGAACTTGATGAGAGTAAACCTCGAGAGATCGTCACCTAGGGCTCGATGCGAGGCGTCCTCACGTTGATCTCAGCAAGAATCACGCCCTCGGAGCACCTCGACGAGAACGTGGTCACCGTGATGGATGAGATCGGGATCAGCCTCGACGAGCAGTTCCCCAAGCCGCTCGCCGACGACGTCGTCCAGGCCGCCGACGTCGTGATCACCATGAGCTGCGGCGACACCTGCCCGATCTACCCGGGGAAGAGGTACGAAGACTGGACCATCAGCGACCCCGCCGCCCTAGACCTCGAAGGTATCCGCAGCGTCCGGGACGCGCTGAGGACCCGAGTCATGGAGCTGGCCGACGGGTTGGTCACGCTGCCCTGAGCCACTCTGTGCGGTGAGGCGCAGCAGCGACTGCCCCTCCCCGTGCGCGAGCTTCCCCACGCGCCGCAGTCCGGCCCACAGGGTGGCCTGGTTGGCGGTGATGATCGGCTTCCCCAGCTCAGCCTCCAGCGGCGCGATGAGGTCGTACGTCGGGAGGTTGGTGCAGCTGACCAGGATGGCCTCAGCGTCTGGTGTGTCAGCCCGCCGGATCAGCTCGGCGGCCTGCGCGTAGGGGACCTCCCAGATGCGGCCGTCGAGCCCGAGCTCAGCCCTTCCGGTCACGCTGATGCCGTACTCGTCGAGGAACGATTCCAGCAGCAGGGACAGCGCGGGCGTGTAGGGGGTCGCGGTAGAGACCTGTGTGATTCCGAGGACGGCGAGAGCTTCGACCATCGCCCCGGAGGCCGTCACCGCGTCACGAGCCCCGGCGTCGGTCATCGCCTGGACGAGACCTTCCTGCCCCGCCCGACCACTCACGAAGCTCCCGGACGAGCAGGCGTAGAGGACCACGCCTGCGCGACCGGCGGTGAGACTGCGGACCCCTTCGGTGACCACGCTGGTCTCGGCGACCTCCCGGGCGAACTCCACGGTGACCACATCGTCCAAAAACGGCGTCCGGGTCACCAGCAGGTCGACGTCGGCGGGGAGCCAGCGCCACAGCTCGGCGTCGAGCTCCATGTCGAACGGCACGACCACGCCGAGCGCCTCCCGGGGAGCCGGGCCGGGGATCTCGGGGGTCATGTCTGTCCCTTTCCACATCGCTGAGTGTCTGGTCAGAGTGTCTGGTCATGGCGTCTCGAAGCGGGCGAAGCTCAGGGTCTCTCCGCGAGCGCCACCCATCCAGATGTCCTGGCACGCGGCGGCGAGCTCCTCGAGCCCTTCCTCGATCGCGCCGAACACGTTCCCGGGCACCCACCCGACGTCACCGTTGATCAGCAGGTTGTTGCGGCCGTAGAAGACCGCCAGGTCGATCAGCAACCGGTTCTCCGCGGTCCCGGCGGTGGCCTCGTACCCGTAGGCGGGGTTCTCCAGCACGCCGTCAAAGCTGAAATAGCACAGGTCCCCTGGGATGGGTGTGACCGTCTGGTTCTCGGGGCCCGGCTCCTCGGGGGCGAAGGCCGGGACCAGGGCGTAGATCTCATTGCGGGCGTACTTGCCGTGGTAGACCTGCCCGAACTGGGGCAGGGCCCGCCAGACGGCCTCTGCGGTGCGCGGCGCCTCGGCGTCGAGCAGCCGGGCCCTCGCGGTGACGCCGCGCTTCTCCAGCGTGATGGTGAGGTAGCGGGTCATCAGCAGGCTCCGTTCGACGGCCTCCAGGCACCGCAGGACGGCACCCTATGTTTGTCTACAAGCTACCTGTAGATTTCTTCGGAGAGACTCGCCACGCACCACGAGAGGGCACATCATCATGTACACCCTCGCCATCCTCTATCCCGGATACAGCGCGGAGGACGAGTTCCCCGCCCTGGAGCAGCTGATTCCAGACACCACCTTCCGGGTGATCCACACCTGGGAGGGCCGCACCGCCCACGACGTCGAGGCCCTGCTGGACCTCGGATCTCGGGACAACCTGGTGCCGGCAGCGGAGCAGGCCCGTGAGCTCTCCCCCGACGCGGCGATGTGGGCGTGCACCTCGGGAAGCTTCGTCTACGGCCGGGATGGCTGCCGGGAGCAGGCGGGCTGGATCGAGCAGGCCGCCGGCGTCCCGTCCTCCTCCACCTCTCTGGCCTTCGCCGAGGCCGTGCACCACCTCGGCCTCAGCCGGGTCGCGGTGGCAGCGACCTACCCGGAAGAGGTCGCCACGCATTTCGTGCGGTTCCTGGAGCAGGACGGGATCGCGGTGACCGCGCTGTCCACCTATGGCGTTCCCAGCGGCGAGGACGCGGGCCGGTTGGACGCCGAGTGGGTGCTCGAGACCGCCCGCGCCGCAGACCTCACCGACGCGCAGTGCCTGCTGATCCAGGACACCGCGCTGCACACGATCGCCGTACTGCCCCGTCTCGAGAAGGCTCTGGGCCTACCGGTGCTCACCGCCAACCAGGTCACCGCCTGGCAGGGGCTGCGCCTGGCCGGCCACTCGGGCCGGGCCGAGGGGCTCGGGGCGCTGTTCCGCGGCTGAGCCGGACGTCCGGGTTCCCGTAGGTCTCGGGGTCTTCAGAGACTTGAGCAAGCTTCAGTCGAAGCGCACGAATGCCCGGATCGGTCCGCCCGGGAACTCATCGGATCGGGTGTAGCCCAGCGCCTCGTAGAAGGCCCGCTGCTGCGGCCCGTCGTCGGTGATCAGGACCTTCTGACGAACATGCGGGTATTCGGCGAGCGCCCGCTCCGCCAGCGCCCGACCCACTCCAGCTCTGCGGTGTGAGGGCAGCACCAGGATGTCTTGGAGATAGCAGATCGTGCTTCCGTCGGAGATGACTCGGGCGAGTCCGACCAGCCGCTGGTCATCGTGGGCGGCCACCAGAGTCGATGACCCCTCCAGGGCCTTCCGCAGACTCGCGGGATCATCCGTGTAGGCAGTCCACTGCACTGCGCCGTAGAGAGCCAGCACCTCGTCGAAGACCAGATCCTTCGCGGAGACAACGTGGGTGGTGATCATGGACTCATCGAATCACACGGAGCGGAGAAACTGGCAGAGGCCGACTCGGCCAGCGGACGTGAGCTGCGGCGGGGTGCGCCCGGAACCACTCCGGCCCCCGCCTAACCGATCTACCTCAGTGCGCGGCCTCGTGCCAGGATGAGCCGACGCCCACGTGGACGTCCAGCGGGACGTCGAGCTCGGCGGCGGCGCCCATGTGGATGGTCACCAGCTTCTCCAGGGCCTCGCGCTCGCCGGCGGCCACCTCGAAGATGAGCTCATCGTGGACCTGCAGCAGCAGCCGGGACTCGAGGCCCTCGGCGCGCAGTGCGGAGTCCACGCCGATCATCGCCTGCTTGATGATGTCCGCCGCGGAGCCCTGGATCGGGGCGTTGAGCGCGGCGCGCTCCGCCATCTGGCGCAGCTGCCGGTTCTCGCTGGAGAGGTCCGGCAGGTAGCGGCGCCGGCCGAACAGGGTAGAGGTGAACCCGTCCTGCTTGGCCTGGGTGACGACCTCGCGCAGGTAGTCGCGCACCCCGCCGAAGCGTTCGAAGTATTCGTTCATCAGGTTCCGGGCCTCATCGACCCCGATGCCCAGCTGCTTGGAGAGCCCGAAGCTGGAGAGCCCGTAGGCAAGCCCGTAGCTCATCGCCTTGACCTTGGAGCGCTGCTCGGACGTGATCTCCGACGCCTCGACCCCGAACACCCGGGAGCCGACGAAGTTGTGCAGGTCCTCCCCCGCCCGGAAGGCCTCGATCAGCGCCTGGTCCCCGGAGAGGTGCGCCATGATGCGCATCTCGATCTGCGAGTAGTCCGCGGTCAGCAGCGACTCGTAGCCGGGACCGACCACGAACGCGTCGCGGATCTTCCGCCCCGCCGCGGTGCGCACCGGGATGTTCTGCAGGTTCGGGTTCAGCGAGGAGAGCCGCCCGGTGGCTGCCACGGTCTGCGCATAGGTGGTGTGGATCCGCCCGTCCCCGTTCACGGCCTCCATGAGTCCGGTGACGGTCTGGCGCAGCTTGGTCGAGTCGCGGTGGTTCATCAGGTGCACCAGGAACTCGTTCTGGGTCTTGATCAGCAGCGCCTGGAGGGTCTCCACATCGGTGGAGTAGCCGGTCTTGTTCTTCTTCACCCCGGCGGTGGGCAGCTCGAGCTCCTCGAAGAGCACGGTCTGCAGCTGCTTGGGCGAGCCGAGCTTCACCTCATGCCCGACCACCGCGTAGGCCTCCTGTGCGGAGGCCTCGATGGCCTCGGCGAACTCGGCGTCGAGCGAGTCCAGCTTCTCCGGGCTCACAGCGATGCCGGTGAGCTCCATCTGCAGCAGGATCTCGGCCAGCGGGATCTCCATCTCGCGCAGCAGCTTCTCGCCGTTGCGCTCGACCAGCTGCTCCCCCAGCGCCTGGGAGAGCTGGTGCAGCAGCATCCCGTGCAGCGCGGCGGCGTCCAGGTCCTCCGCGGTGACGCCGGGCAGCAGGTCTTGGGAGGAGAACAGGTCCGGTCCCTGGGAGCCGGAGGCCTCGGCGTCGTCCTCGCTGTGCCCGCCGAGGTAGGAGGCCGGGTCGGTGGAGGCGCCCAGGTACTGGGTGACCAGCTCGGTGAACGCGAAGTTCCGCCGGTCCGGCTGGATCAGGTATCCACTGATCAGCGTGTCCTCTACCGCGCCGCGCAGGTGCAGCCCGCGCCAGGCCAGCCGCTTGCCGGCGTCCTTGATGTCATGGACCAGCTTCGGCGCCTCGGGGTCCTGCAGCCATTCGGCCAGCACCGCGTCGGCGGCGGCGTCGAGGGAGGTCAGCGAGAGCGCCATCGCGGGGATGCCGGTGGGCTCGGGAGCAGACTCCGCGTCGTCGTCGTTCTGCGCGGTTTCAGCAGCGGCAGCCGCGTCTCCTGAGGCCGAGGGCACCAGCACGACGGCGAGCGCTTCGGCGATCCGGGCGGCCTCGTCACGCTTGGGCTTGGTGGTCAGCGATTCCCCGGACCGGTCCAGGCAGACCGCGATCGCCATCGGCGCTCCGGCGTGGGCCTTGAGGAACGTGGAGAGCTCCTCGGCCTGCTCGGTCACGGTGACCGCGGGCAGCGCGTCGGTCGGGGTGGGCGCGACCACGGTCTCCGGGAACCGGGCGGCGAAGGTCTCGAAGAGCCGTTCGCGGATCTGGTTGAACTGCAGCGCGTCGAAGAGCGGGTCCAGGACCTCACGGTCGGGGACCTGCAGCTCCGAGTCCTCCAGGGCCACCGGGAGGTCGAGGTCGCGCAGCAGCAGGTTCAGCTCCAGGTTGCGCTCCACATCGGCGAGCGCCTCGCGCAGGTTCTCCCCCGCCTTGCCGCCGATCAGGTGGGCGTTCTCGATGATCCCGCGGGTGGAGCCGTATTCGGCGATCCACTTCGCGGCGGTCTTGGGCCCGACCTTCGACACGCCGGGCAGATTGTCCGCGGACTCTCCCACCAGGGCGGCGAGGTCCGGGTACTTCAGCGGCGGGACCAGGTACTTCTCCTCCACCGCGGCCGGATCCAGCATCGCAACCTTGGAGAGGCCGGAGGTGGGATACATCAGGGTGGTCCGCTCGGTGACCAGCTGCAGGGTGTCGCGGTCACCGGAGACGATCAGGGTCTCCCAGCCGGCGGTGTCGGCGCGGGTGGCGTAGGTCGCGACGATGTCATCGGCCTCGTAGCCCTCCGAGGTCACCACGGCGATGTTCATCCCCTCGGCGACCTGCTGGATCAGGTCGATCTGGCCGCGGAACTCCTCGGGAGTCTTCGCGCGGCCGCCCTTGTACTCGGCATAGGAGGTGTGCCGGAAGGTCGGGGTGTCCAGGTCGAAGGCGAGGATCACGTGGGTGGGGAGTTCCTCACGGATCAGCTTGAGCAGCATGTTCGTGAAGCCATGCACCGCATTGGTGTATTGGCCGGAATCCGTCAGGAAGCTCTCGGTGGGCAGGGCGTAGAAGGCCCTGAACGCCATGGAGTGACCGTCGATGACCAGGAGTTTATTGGGACTAGTTGACACGAGCACCAGCCTATCGCGAGCCGGTGCGCTGACCCCAGACCTGCTTCGGACTTGCCCCGGACCAGATCCCGGCCGCTGCACCCACCTGCATCTAAGCTGATCCCCATGACTTCTGCGAATGACGACTCGAACCCGCTCTCGAACTACCCGGCGCCCGGCGTACCCACTCCCCTCCCCGATGAGGAGGAACGGACCGCCCGGATGATTGCCGCCGGCATTCCGGAGGAGTACCACCACCTCACCGGCCCGCACGGGACCACCCCGCTGGGCGCGAAGATGGGGCTGCGGTATCTCGAGATGAGCCCGGAGAAGATGGTCGCCACCATGCCGGTGGGCGGCAACGAGCAGAACGTGGGCCTCTTCCACGGCGGCGCGCACATGGTGCTGGCCGAGACGCTGGGCTCGATCGCCGCGATCCTGCACGCCCGGGTCAACCTGGGCATCGACAACGCCGTGGTGGGCACCGAGCTCGGCGCCACCCACCACCGCTCAGTGACCGAGGGCCTGGTCACGGCCACCTGCACCCCGATCAACCTGGGCCGGCAGCTGACCAGCCACGAGATCGTGATGACCGACGACGCCGGCCGCCGCCTCTCGACCGCCCGGATGACGAACATGATCCTGCCGAAGAGGGACTGAGCGCCTGATCTCGGAGACCGCATCAGCTACGGTTCAGGAGACATTCCCGTCGTCTTCCGCACTCGTCTGCGAAGGAACACAGCATGCCTTCTGCGCACACCCACTTCTACGAGCCAGCGGACGGACACGGCCTGGCCCATTCACCTTTCAACTCGATCATTGCGCCACGGCCCATCGGGTGGATCTCGACGCAGAATCACGCCGGGCAGCTCAACCTCGCGCCGTTCAGCTTCTTCAACGCGTTCAACTACACCCCGCCGATCATCGGGTTCGCGAGCAACGGTCCCAAAGATTCGCTGCTCAACGCCGAGTCCACCGGAGAGTTCTGCTGGAACCTTGCCGATGAATCCCTCGCCGAGGCGATGAACGCCACGTCGGCAGCGGTCCCGTCCGAGGTGGACGAGTTCGCTCTTGCTGGGCTCACCCCGGCCAGTTCGAGAATCGTCAGCGTGCCTCACGTGGCTGAAGCGAAGGCGGTCTTTGAATGCAGGACCTCTCAGGTCGTGCCGCTCGTCGCCGCGGATGGAAGCTCGACAGTGACCACGGTCGTCTTCGGTGAAGTCGTCGGTGTCCACATCGACTCGTCACTGCTGGAGGCTGGTGTCTATCAGACGGTGAGATCCAGACCGCTCCTGCGCGGCGGCGGCCCCTCCACCTACTTCACCATCCGAGAGGAAAACATCAGGGACCTGCGTCGACCGGGAACGCCTGGCGGAGGATGAGCGCTACTCCGGAGCCTCCGGGCAGCTGACCACATCGGCCGCGGTCGCCACCGAATCGACGAGGTCATTGCCGAAGGCATCGCCGATCCGCGCGTCGGTCGTGACCGACCAGCGCACGAGATCGACGGATTCGAGCTCCGGCTTGTCGAAGTTGAACCAGTTCACCAGGCGCAGCTGCGGGAACTGGGTTCGCAGGTCCTGCGAGTAGACCTGGCGCCACCATCCCTGCTTGACCTCCAGAGCCAGATCCGGGTCCGCCGCAGCGGTGACGAAGGCCGCGGTCTCAGGGATCGCCATCGGCTTGTCCCGGTCTTCGGCGTAGCGCGCGTAGAAGTCCGGAACGCCGCTCTCATCCCCGCCGAGGCCGTCATAGGCGCCGCGCAGCTGCGCGGCGAACTTGTCGGGCTCGGGAACGTTGTTGCCGTCCCACTGGGACGCGCCACCGTAGTGGTAGATCGTGAGTCCGACCCAATCGACGACGTCGTCGCCGGGGTAGTACGGCTCATAGGGGTCATCGGCCTCGGTCAGGGCCCCGTCGGAGTTGGTATCGGCCCACTCGAAGTCAGGGCTTCCAGACGCGGGCGCCGTCTGGTCACCTGCGGCCGCAAACTCGCCGCCGGTGAAGGGATACCCGCCGCCGTAGTTCGGGGCCCACAGCATCTCGGTGGCCGAGGTGCCCTCGGCCACCGCATGGGCAACCTTGCGGAAGGCCTGCACATAGGACTGCGGCTGCTGCCCCCAGGGGTACCAGGAGCCATTCATCTCGTGAGCAAAGCGCAGCAGCACCGGGACCGAGGAGTCGTTGAGCGTCGCGAGGAGCTCTACCAGTTCTTGCACCGAGGCGTCGTCGACGGCGTCCAGCCCCTGGTGGGGTTCCAGCGTCAGCATCAACACCCCGCCGATGCCGGCGACCTCCTCGGCGGCACTCTGGATGCGCCTCCGATCGTCGGCCGTGAGCGGCATCTGCACGAAGGACCCAGCGACGCCGGGAGCTACGCCCGTGGTGGCCGCGAACTGATCGAGCGTCTCAGCGTCCCAGTCCGGGTTCACCCCCAGGGTCAGCCGGTCAGCGGGAAGCGCCAGCCCCGGGGGCAGCGCCTGGGTGAGCGCCTGGTCCGGGGGTTCCGACTGACAAAACTCCATCACTGCTCGTGCCGCCTCGTTCTCCTGCGCTGATGAGGTTGATGAGCAGCCCCCGACCAGGGTGCCCGCCGTGGCGATGGTCAGCGCCACGGAGATGAAACGGAAGTCACGACGACGCACGAGCCTCCTTCGACGAATGATGGCCGGGGCCCGGACGATCGAGATCGCTCCCGGTCAAGGCTGGTCGGGCCAATGTATCAAGGCGCTGGAACAGCCGGGCTGCAGCGACTCTGCCGGGGTCTCCTCGTTCTTTCGGCATCGGAGAATTTCCCGTTCCTCGCTGCCTAACGTGGCTGCCAAAACCTTCGATTCCCCAGCGGATCAGTGAGTGGAAAAACTTTTTGTGATCTACACCATCCAATTCCGATCCCGCTCCGAACACTGCGTACATGCCTCGATCGGATCCACGATCACGGCGTGCGACCACGTCACCTCGATGAGGAGTTCTTCTTATGCGTAAATCAACATTCTTCGCCGTCCCCACCCTCGCGCTCGGCGCACTGCTCGTGAGCGCGGGCCCAGCGATGGCCCACTCAAGCCACGGCGGACCCGAGACCGATGGCGCCACCACCCACGACTCGAGCCATTCCTGGTCCTTCCAGGCTGACCTGGACCCGCTGAACAACTCCGGCACCGTCGGTGACGTGCTGATCGAGGGCCAGGGCAATCAGGCCACCGTCTACATGACCGTTGAGGGCGCCGCAGAGACCTTCATGGACGCACCCTTCCCCCACGCCCAGCACATCCACTTCGGCGCCCAGGGCCTCTGCCCCGCTCCCGATGCTGATCAGAACGGTGACGGCGCCGTCAACGTCGAAGAAGGCGCACCCTTCTACGGCGGCATCGGCACCTCACTGACCATCGAAGGCGACACCTCAGCCGATTCAGGTCTGGCTGTGGAACGCTTCCCCGGTGGCAGCAGCTACACCTACGAGCGCAGCCTGGAGATCCCCGATGACGTGCTGGAGTCCATCGTCAACGGCACCGGCGTCGTCGTGGTCCACGGCGTCGACCCCACGGTCCTGACCGAGGAAGCAGCGAACGCACAGTCCGAGCTGGATGAGTCGCTGCCCCTGGCCGCGACCCTTCCCGCCGCCTGTGGCACGCTGACCGCTTCGCAGATGGACGCAATGCCTGAAGGCGGCGCCGACACCGGCGTGGCCGCAGGATCTGAGGGTGCAGGCATGGCCATGGCCGCCGGTGGTGGCGTCCTCGCCCTCGGCGCCATCGGTGCCGGTGCCTACATCATGCGTAAGCGCCCCGTCGAGTCCTGATCCGCAGCCCCAGCTGGCCCGCGTCGCAGTGACGATGCCATCCTGCTGAGGCAAACACCAGGAATCACACAGACGATGTAGCGGCTCCGCGGAACGTCCTCGTTCCGCGGAGCCACTCTCGGCTCCTGATCGTTGCTGCCACTCAGAAGGTCCACACCGAAAGAGACCCCCATGCTTCCTCCCCGCCGGCCACAGCACGAGGCCATCTCCACGGCACCCGCCAGTCCTCGCCGCGGTGGCGCACTGGCCCTCGGCTGCGCCCTGATGCTGGCACTCTCGGCATGTTCACCCGGCCAGGACGCGGCGCCGGCCGCCGGCGAAGAAGCAGCGCCGGCCGCCGTTGAGTCCGAGGCAGGCAGACCGGAGACTACTGAACCAGCCGAGCCCTCCGAACCGACGGAGACCGACGCAGACCCGGACGGCCAGGACGCTGGCGAAGACGACGCCACCCCCACCCCCACATCGGCCCCCACTGAGACCGAAGCGGCCCCCGAGGCGGCACCGCCGGCGTCCTTCGAGATCCCGGCCATCGGCGCCGGCTCAGACCTGCTGCACCTCGGACTGCGCGAGAACAACACCCTCGAGGTCCCGCCCGGCGACCCGGGCTCACCAGCGAGCTGGTACACCGGCTCCCCTGCCCCGGGAGAGCCGGGTCCGGCGGTGCTGCTGGGCCACGTCGATGACTCCCTCGGCCAGCCCGGGGTCTTCGCTGACCTGCCCGCGCTCGCCGAAGGCGATGAGATCACCGTGGACCAGGAAGACGGCGAGACCGCCACCTTCGTGGTGACCAAGGCCGAGCAGTACGGCAAGAACACCTTCCCCACCCTGGAGGTCTACGGCAACACCGAAGACCCCGAGCTCCGGCTGATCACCTGCGACGGCTACAACGAAGCGACCGGCGAATACGAGGACAACTACGTGGTCTACGCGACCCTCGCGGATTAGAAGGTTGACAGCTGGCCTGACACTGCAGCCCAGCCCTTCCGGCGCCGAGCCTCATCCAGGGCTAACCGATGAGAAGCGCCAGCAGGGAAGCGACGAACCCAAGAACACCTACGCCCACCAGGACGCTCCCCAGCGCAAGACTCACCGTGGCGATGGAACTCCGTGGGTCCCAGTACATGCTCGATGGATCGCGGTCGCTCACGAAGCCAATGCGGTGTTGTTCACCCTCGACCACGGCACGTTCCCGAGGCTGCAGGGGGCGTTCGTAGAAGTCATCCTCCGCGAACCAGCGGACTCGAGCACCGTCTTCGTCGTAGATGATCACGACCTCTACAGGCACCCGGCGTCCGTCGAGGCGGCGTCGTAACCACCCGTAGAGCAACAACGGCGACCCAATCCCGACTCCGACGAAGGTCAGCACCTCACTCACGAGCCCAAGAGCCTCTCCGACGTTCACCGAATCAGACTACGGCTAAGACACGTCACGACGGCTCTAGGACGCGCCCTGTTGCTCCTGACTACATGGCGAGGCGCAGCTGCATCCCCTCGTCTCAGGGCGATGCGCCATCACACTGGGAACTCCGAGCCCGTGAGGTCACGGGCAGCGTCTCATCGCTTGCCGCGGGCCAGCAGCACGTCCAAGGCGTCTTCGATCGCCTCGGCGTGCTTCTCCGCGGTATAGCGATCGCGCACGACGGCGAGGCTCGCCTCCCCCAGCTGCTGCAACTGATGCGGGGCGGCGAGGAGTTCGGTGAGAACTCTGCGCAGTGAGCCGGCGTCGCCGGTCTGGTAGTACCGTCCGGTGACCTCTTCCACCACAGCCTCGATCTCAGGGCTGGAATCCGGGTTGCCGTCCTCGGCGAGCACCGGCACTCCGAAGCTCATCGCCTGGGTGATGTTCAGCCCGGCCCCGCCCACGGAGACCGCGAGATCGGCCTGGGCGTACAGTTCGCGCAGCTGGTCATAGTCATAGACGGCGCCGAGGAACTCAGCGTCGACCCCGTGCTCGGCGAAGACCTGTTCGAGCCGGGGACGCTCGGCGCCCTCCCCCACGATGAGCAGCTTCGGCCGCGCCTCGGCGGGCATGCCGCCGAGCGCCTCGGCGAGCAGGTCCAGGCGATGCCGGGTCGTGAGCCGGGAGCTGTAGATGATCGTGGGCGAACCGGCGTCGTCGTCGGGGGTCTGGGCCGGGTGAGCAGCGTGAGTTGCACGGGCGGACTCACGGGCGGAACCGGTCAGGGCCTCCGGGTAGATGCTGTTGTAGATGACCTGGATCTTCTCGGCTGGGACGCGATACGAGCTGCCGAGCTCCTTGGCGCGGTCGCCGTAGACGAGCAGTCCATCGGTCAGCCGGTAGAACGCCAGCCGGACCTGACGCTTGAGTCCATCCTCGGGGCGCTTCCAGCCGTGGCCCCACATGATCAGGGTGCGTCCGCGCAGCGCGGCGACGGCAGAGGCGGCCCAGGCGGAGACGGTGGGGATCCGGCCGGCGATCACGTAGGCGTCGTGGTGGCCCGCCCAGATCTCACCGACCTGGCCGTGTTCCCACCAGAACTTCCCCACGGCCGAGAACCTCAGCGGGCGAACCTTCGCGAGGACCTCGTCGGCGGCGGAGTGGATCGTGTCCGCGGCGGTGGCTTCGGAGTTCTTGAACCGGCCGACCAGATCGAAGTCGTAGCGCGTGGACTCCAGCAGTCGGCGCACCAGCGGCTCCCGGTAGTGCGCGACGGTGGGCTGAACCACGAAATACACCCGGGGACGCGCCATGGGTTCCTCTCACTTCTGAGCTCGTACGGTCAGCCGATACAGAAAAAGCCTCTCCTGCTGTGATCGACGGGCTCGATCACCGGGAGAGGCTTGTCCGTGACTGGAGGGGATGACGGGAATCGAACCCGCATCGTTGGTTTGGAAGACCAAAGCTTTACCACTAAGCTACATCCCCGAATACGCCCGTGATCTCCACCTTTCCAGGCCGAACCACCGCCGTAACGAGACTTCACTGTAGCAAGCCGGACTGCCTCCTCCAAACCCAACACGCCTCGGGATAGTGTCGAGGGGTGAATCTCCCCGACGCAGCCTCCGCCCAGCCCGCGAGCACCCCCGCCAGCGCTCCGGAAGCAGGCCCGTCCCGCGCTGACATCACCGCGACGGCGCAGCGCGCCGCCGAAGCTCATGAGCAGGCTGCGCAGGAACTCTCCAGCTCAGCGCATCACGAACAGCTCTGGGGGCCCCTGGCGCGAGCCCACCGCGAGCGCGCCGCGGATCTGCACGGCCGGGCCACGGTCGCAGCGGCGCCGGAGACCGCCGAGAGTCGGACCGCGCCGGATGAACGGCTGACCGCACCCCTGGCAGCGCCCCTGGCGGCCCGGTCCACGCGGGACGCGCTGGCCGCCGCCCGCGCCGCCGCCGCCAAGCTGCCCGCCACCGAGCCGGGCATCTCCCGACCCACCCTGGACCTGCGGATCGGGATCATCAGCGACCGGTTCCTCTTCGACACCTACTCCGGGGCGGCCACGCTGATCCCGATCACCCCGACGAACTGGCGGGACCACCTCGAGGAGGTGGACCTGCTCCTGGTCGCCGCCACCTGGCGGGGACACGACGGGGTCGCGTGGGACAACACCGCCGCGGAGGCTCCGGAGCGGCGTCGTCTGCTGATCAACACCATCATCCCGGCCTACCGCGAGGCCGGCGCCCCGCCGGTCTACTACGGCAAGGAGGACCCGCCGGACTACCGGCAGTTCCTCGACGTCGCCCGCGCCTGCGACCACATCTTCACCACCGCCGCCGAGGTCCTCGAGGACTACCGCCGCGACTGCCGCGACGCGCGCAGCATCGAAGTGCTGCCCTTCGGGGTCAACCCGCTGCTGCACTCACCCCTCGGGTCCCGCAGCGCCCCCGCCGAAGCCCGCGAGCTGATCTTCTTCGCCGGCTCCTGGATGGGACGGAAGTACCCCGAACGGGCTCGCTTCGCCGAATGGATCTTCGACGGGGTGCTCGATGCAGGCCGACCGCTGGCGATCATCGACCGCTGGTGGGCGGAGGTCTCCGCACAGCTGGACTCCGAGCAGCCGATGCTCAGCCCGAACCACCTGATCCCGGTCAAGTACTGGCCCTACCGCACCCCCGCCATGGACCACCACGAGCTGATGGACCTCCAGCGTGTGGTCGACATCGCGGTGAACCTGAACTCGGTGATCGACTCGCAGACCATGTTCGCGAACCGTGCGCTGGAGCTTCAGGCGGCCGGCACCCTGGTGCTCTCCAGCTACAACCAGGGACTGAACTCGTATCACCCGCAGGTGCGCATCGGAAACTCCGCCGCGGACATGGAAGAGAGCCTGCGCGGACTCGACCTCGAGGAGCTGCGCCGGGCCCAGGGCGACGGCGTGCGAGAGGTCTTCCTGCGCCATCACGTCTCAGACCTGCTCGCCCGGGTGGCCCGGACCGCCGGCAGACCGGTGGAGTCACAGCAGGAGCTGGTGGTCGCCGTCGCTGAGACCCTGACCCCGGAGCTCGCCCAGGACATGGCGGCACAGAGCCTCGCCCGCAACGAACATCCACCGGTGGAGCTGCTCACCTGGGAACAGCTCGGCGCCCGCGCCGCAGACCCGCTGGCGCAGCCCATCGACGTGCTGCTGCCGCTGACGGACCAGCGCCGGTACGGACCGCACTACGCGGCCGATCATGTGGCAGCCTTCCGCTACCAGTCGGCGACGATCACCACCAAGCTCGACGGCACTGCTGCTGCGGCCGACGCTGATGCTCATCAGCACCGGCGCGGGTTCGCGGATCTCACCCTGACGGCCTGGTGGCGGCCCGAGGCCGCGGCGCTGGTCACTCCGGCCGTGCTGGCAGCCTCCGGGCAGGACGCCCGGGTCTACGCCGTCGACCACCTGGGACATGCCGGTGCAGCCACCATCGAGGCCTCCGGTGTCACTCCCGCACCGCTCCCCCATCCCGGGGATGACCTCGCCGCGGTGAAGGCAGAGGTCTTTGCGACTGCCCAGGCCGAGCAGCTCGAGCTCTCGGTGATCGTCCCGATCTACAACAACGGCGATCACCTGCGGCACAAGGCGTTCGCCTCACTCCGCCGTTCCCCGCACTTCCCGCGCACCCACGTGCTGCTGGTCGACGACGGCTCGACCGACCCGGTCACCGTGGCCACCGTCGAGGAGCTGGCCCGGACCTACGGAAACGTCACGGCGTTCCGGCACGGCACCGGAGGCTCCGGCTCGGCCTCCCGCCCGCGCAACACCGGCCTGGAGCTGACCGCCACCGAGTTCGTCACCTACCTGGATCCCGACGACGAGGAGCTCGAAGCCGGCTACCACCTGCTGCAGCAGCGCCTCGCAGCGAAGCCCGATGCGGAGTTCGCGCTGGGCACCCAGGTCACCTGGACCAACCGGTACCAGGTCCTGCCGGTCCACGACTGGTACTCGAGCATCGAACGCTACGAAGGTCTCTGCTGGCCGACCCGGAACTCGCTGCGAAACATCAAGTTCCGCCCGGCGTCGATCGAGGGCATCGTGGCGCGCACCGAGTGGCTGCAAGGTCTGGGACTGACCCAGCCGGTGGGCGCCACCGGGCAGGACACCTTCTTCTTCCAGCAGATGATGTTCTACGCCCGCGCGTACGTGCCGGTGGACCGGCCGGTCTACACCTACTACGGCGCTGTGGACACCTCGATCGTGAACGTGGTCAGCCCCGGCTATTTCAGGAAATACCTGATCCTCGAAGCGGCCCGCGCCTCCTGGCTGCGCGAGGTGGGACTCCTGCAGGACTACCTCGATACCCGCTTCGAGCATTTCTTCGTCACCTGGTACCTGTGGAAGTTCTCCCGCGTGCCGGCCGCGGACAAGCCCGAGGCCGCCGAGGTGCTCGCGGAGATCGCCGCGTTCTACGTCGAGGACCCGAAGCATCACACCTGGCAGACCCCGGAGGCGCTGCGCTTCTTCGGCCAGCATCGGCTGCCCTCGCGAAAGAAGCTGCGCCCGCTCGCGGGGCGGGTCAAGCGGCAGGTGCTCAACGCTGCCGGAGAGCGGCTGGGCCAGTTCAAGCGCACCCGCGTGGGACGCAGCGCCGGAGCCGTCTACCGCCGCACGCTCAAACCCAAGTCGAATGACCAGGTGACCGCGCTGCGCGAGGTCTCCGCCGAGATCGACCGCATCCACCGGCGCGCGTCCGGGCACTGGGGCATCACCGCGGCAGAAGCGGCCTACGCGCTGGCCATCCAGGACCGCCGGAAGAACGACGATGGCTGAATCAGCGCACGTCGGCTGATTTCGACTGCGGAGCTCATGTGAAGCGCGGAGACGTGACGTCCGAGTTGTCCACCACAAAGGTCGCTCGTTCCCACGGGCGTGCGGCTTCGAAGTAGAGCCGCTGGCCCTCCACGTAGCGTCTCATCGAAGGGTGCTCCGGGTCGTGGTTGCTGCCATCGCGAACAGACATTCGCGCGGCTGTCTCCGAGAAGGGGACATCCAAGAAGACCGAGGCATCCCAGTAGGGAACCAGCTCATCACGGTGCAGGAACATGCCCTCCACCACGATGACGGCGTCGGAGGGGAGCTGAACCGCCGTCGGCCTCACAGTTGTGTCCGTCGACGCGTCATAGCCACGAGACCTGTACCAATCGTCTCCTGCGCTCAATGGTTCGAGTACATGCTCGCGCAGAGCATCGTAGTTGTAGGTGTCCTCCCAGAAGCCCCTGGGCGAGTGTCGTCCCTGCGCGTGCCTGACCGGTGAGGGATTCAAGAAGTCGTCTGCGTGGATGACGATCACCGGTCGGTCCCGAACCGCATCGGCCAGGTTGGCGGCGAAGCAGGTCTTGCCGCTTCCATCGACACCGTCGATCGCGACGAGTCGACCCCTGGCACCAAGGACGTCAAGAATGTCGCTCGTCAGCGCGCGCACGAAGGTGTCCATGGCGTCATCTTCTCAGAGGAGGGCTCACGTGCCCTGACCACGGAACCCTTCGGAAGCCAGCCTGGAACCGCCGCGGAGGTATGCGTTCACCGCTTCCGCGATGCTGCCCGGAGGATCCGCAGAGCGGTCCACGAGAAGACCAGACATTCCGGTGGCCCGAGCCCCTGCTACGTCGTGAATCGGATGGTCCCCTACGAACAGACACTCCGCAGGATCGAATCGAAGTCCCTGAGCCAACGCGTGAAAGGCACGGGCGTCGGGCTTCTGGGCTCCGATGGCCTCAGAGATGCCGATGAAGTCGAACGCGCGATCCAGCCCGGTGCAGCGAAGCTTGTCGAGCTGTTGCGCCTCTGTGCCGTTGGTCAGGAGTCCAGTGCGGTAGCCGGCTGCTCGCAGAGCAGTCAGAAGTTCGAGACTGTCCGGAAAGGCGCGCCATTCGTCTCGATACGCCTCCACGTACACCTCGAACAGCTCGTCCAGGCGCGTGGCGGTCGTCGGTGGAGTAATGCCCAGGACGGGCAGAACTGCGCGAAGTCGCTCCCGGCGTTGTTCCTGGAAGCTGATCTCTCCCGATCGCCAACGCTCAAACTGCGCCTCCTCAGCCGCGAACCAGATGTCGCGGGCCTGGTAAGACTGATCCAGACCCAACTCCTTGAAGAACCTGTCCACCCCGGATTCAGCGGATCCGCGGTGGTCAAAGAGAGTTCCGTCGAGATCGAATCCCACTGCCTTCACCATGCTCATTCCTCACCCTCTCAACAAGTCTGGAGGACTTCCTCCGTATGACCAGCCCGGGTCAGCGGCCGTATTCCTCGTAGCGGCGCCCAGCGGCCGCCTGGAGCATGCCGAGGCCTTCGCGGTGATAGACGCTGTCCACGTACCGCACGGGTGCGCGCGTCACCCGGCGCACGGCGGTGCGCGCGACCCCGTAGCCGAGCCGACCGATGCCTTCGGCGGCGATCCGGATCCGCAGCACCGGGGTAGGCCGGTCCCGCTCGGCGCGCCGGATGAGTTTCGTGGCGCGCACGTGACCGGCGCGGATTCCGCGCTGCCGCATCCAGGCCGGGCTGAGCCGCTCGGCGGGGAGATCTTCTTCCACCTGCGCTTCGGCGCACCACCAGGAGCGGGCCCCGGCGGCCTGCATCCGGCCGAACAGGTCCGAGTCCTCGCCGCCGATGAAGCTGAAGGCCTCGTCGAAGCGATACCCGGCGCTGGTGAACCAGTGCGCACGGACCAGCACGTTGTTCGTCGCCGCGCGCAGCCCCCAGGGGCCGGTGGGGAAGTCGATGCGTCGGATGAAGCCGCTGGCCTGCAGCCACTCCGGCGGATCCTCCCCGAAGTGGGTGATCACCGGACCGGAGACGGTGTCGGCCCCCGAGTCGTTGGCGCAGTCGATCATGGTGCGCAGCCAGTCGGGGGCGGCGCGCTCGTCGTCGTCGAGGAAGAGCACCGCCTCCGCGTCCGAGGGCACGGCCTCCACCGCGGCGTTGCGTGCGGCGGCGATTCCGGGGCGCGGCTGATGGATATAGTGCGCGCCCGGGTATTGGCTGCGGACCTGGGCCTCGGCGTCGCCCTCGGGGCTGTTGTCCACCACGATCAGCCGCGGCAGCTCTCGCTCGCTGAGCGCATCGGACTCCCCCGCCGGCCCCAGCTCCTGGGCGCCCAGCGAGTCAAGCAGCTCGCCCAGCGGGCCGGGGCGGCGGTAGGTGCAGACACAGATGTAGGCGTTGTCGGCGGTGATCACCGCGTGTGCTCCTGCAGCAGCTTGCGCAGCAGCGCGGCGTAGCGACGGCCCAGCCCCGGCAGGTCCGCGTATTCAGCGACCCAGTCCCGTCCGCGACGATCCACCGGAGTGGAGTCAGGGTCGGCGGCAAGCTGGGTGAGCGTGGCGGCGATCTCTTCCGAGTCGCCGGAGAGGAAGCTGACATTGGGTGCATGGCCGAGCACCCAGGCGGCCTCGCCGGTGACCGCGGCGGTGATGTGTTTGCCCAGGCCCAGCAGCTCGAAGGTCTTCGAGGGCACGGTCCAGGCGAAGGAGGCCCAGTCCGTGCGCAGGCTGACCAGTGCGGTGTCGGCCCAGCGGTAGTGCTCCCAGATCTCCTCGCCGTGCACCGGGTCGAAGAACTCCACCGCGCCGCTCTCCAGCGCGCCGGCCTCGGCCGCGATCCGGCGCAGCTGGTCCTTCCTCGTGCCGGAGCCGATGAGCCGCAGCGTGACGTCGAGCCCTGCACCGCTCGAGCTCTCCCCGGGGCGAGGAATCATGGCTACTGCCGTGATGATCCGCTCCAGGGCCTGGCTCTCGCCGTGGTTGCCCAGATACGCGATGCGCAGCTGCCCGGGCGCGCGCGTCCGGTGGTCCAGCTGCGGCACCTGGTCCAGGGCCACACCGTTGCTGATCGTCTCCACCCGGGAGACGCCGCGTTCGCGCAGCCGCTGACCGAAGCCCTCGGTGACGGTGACGACCAGTTCCGCCCGGCGCTGGACGGAGACCACCGCGGACTCCATCAGCATGCCAAGCACACCGGCCTTGACCCCGGCCTCACGAGCCAGCTCGGGCCAGGCGTCGCGCATGTCCACCACCAGCGGGACCCGCCGGCAGCGGCTGACCAGCCAGCCGGCGCAGATGGTGGGCAGCGCCGGGACGGTGGCGATGACCAGATCAGGTTTCGGGGCACCGAGCGCCCGCGGCACCATCAGCACCGCGGAGGCGAGGTCGGAGGCGAAGCGTCCGGCGCGGGAGTTCCGCAGCAGGATGTACGGAGTCCGGTGCAGCCGCTCCCCGGTGGGGCCCTGGGTGGGGCGAATCCGGAACCGGCCCTGCCCGCGGACCTCCTCCGGGGTGTGGTGCAGGTTCACCGCGGGGGTGACGACGTCGACCGCCCAGCCGTCCTGGCGCAGCGAGCCCACCAGACGCTCCCAGCGGCGCTGGGGCGCCGTGCGCTCGGGCCAATAGCTATGGGTGAGCAGCTGTGCCCGGGGGGTCACTGCTGCTCTTCCTCTTCTTCGCGCAGCTCGGTGTACTCGATGAAGCCCTCCATGTTGTCGTTCTTCAGCGATCGCTGGAGCAGCTCCAGCATCTCTTCGTCCTTGAGGATCACCTGCGCGCCGCTGGCCGTGGTGGCCATCTCCCCGGTGGGGATGGTGAACATCTCGATATTGCCCGAGCGGATGTCGCGCATCTCCAGGGCGTAGGCCGCGATGGTGTTCGCGTCCAGGCCGTCGTCCACGCTGAGGTAGGGCACGATTCCGTTGACCACGTCCATGACCCGCTGGGGGTTGGTGAGGGTGTCGGCGGAGAGCAGCTGGTCGACGATCCCGTTGATCACCAGCTGCTGGTTCTGCACCCGGCTGAAGTCTCCGTCCGGGAAGGCCTTGCGCTCCCGGACGAAGCGCAGCGCGTCGGCACCGCCGAGGCGGATGGTGCCCTCGGGGTAGAACGCCGGGTTGTGCTGACCGGCGGAGAAGGGCCGCGGATTGTCCACGTAGACCCCGCCCAACGCGCCGGTGAGGTCGGAGAAGCCTTCGAAGTCGATGATCGCGACGTGGTCGATGTGGGTGTTGAGCAGCTCCTCGATCGTGTCGACGACCAGCGGGTAGCCGCCTGCGCCCAGCGCCGAATTCACCCGGCCCTGGCCCTCGCCGGGGACGTCGACCCAGAGGTCACGCACGATCGACATCACGTAGACGCCGGAGCGGTCGGCGGGGATGTGGACGAACATCATGGTGTCGGAGCGCTCGGCGCCGGCGTCGTCGCCGATCTCCCCGCGATACGCCAGATCGTCTTCGCCGCGGCTGTCAGAGCCGAGCAGCAGCATGTTCACCGTGCCGTCCTCGGTGCGCCCCGCGGTGTCATCGCCCTCGAGCTCAAGGTCCAGGACGTTGCGCTGCTCGTCGAAGGTGGTGCGCAGCTGATTGACGTAGAGCAGTCCTGCGCCGATCGCGACGATCACCAGCACTGCCACGGCGATGAGGCCGTTGCGGATCAGGCGGCGTCGTCGTCGGGGGTCTTTGGGGGCCGGCTCCGAGGCGCCGTCTGATCCGGGGGGCTCTGGTGGGCCGGAAGGAGCCCCTGAACCGGGCTGATCGGGGGACTTCTTGGGACCGATCGGGTGGGTCGACTGTGAGGCTGCCGTCGCGCCTCCGGGGAGCCGGGCGGCTCTGCGCGGGCGGTGCGGCTGTGGCTCGGGTGCCTGCTTATCGGCCACATACCCTCCTTTGCACGTTCGTCGATCCGATTCATGCTAGCCCAACACTCTGAGCTGTTGCGCATCCGTCCTGTTCAGGCTCGTTGTGCCGGGGGTTCGCGAACACCGGCGCCACCGAGGCGCACAGGAGAAGGCCGGTGGCGCCTACGCGTTGTGCCGACGCCGGTGATAGTCGATGCGCCGTGGGTCGGGCTCGATCCCATAGGCCTCCCAGAAGACCGACTCGTCGTAGTCGGTGAAGTTCCATGCCAGGGACATCGACATCACGGCGAGGTCAGACCAACGGTCCGCCACCCCGAGCCGAGCCAGGTCGACGTGGGCGAGAAAGGATCCGTCGGCTGCCAGCAGGGTGTTGGGAGCGCAGGGATCCCCCTGACACAGCACGAGCCGGTCGATGCTCGGGGCGCCGTCGGGATCTGAAGCATCAGCATCCTCCACGCCTCGTGGATGTGTGACGTTCCAGTCGGCGGGCCACTGGTCGAGCGCGACGCTGTGCAGCTGGCGCAGACCGACGCCCAAGGCGCGCAGCGCAACCTCCGGCTCGTGCTTCCATCGGCGTGAGACTGCAGACTCACCGGGCAGCGCGCGCGTGAGCAGCACCTCCTCATGGGCGTTGGTGACCAGCTCGATTGCGGCGGGCGCCGGGTGTCTCCCCGCGATCCAGCACAGCCGCTCAGCGTCAGCGGCGAGTGATTCCCCAGCCGCTGCCGGATTCCATTTCACGTAGTAGTCGATCGGAGATGCCTCACCCGCGCTGGCCACCGAGAAGGTCAGCCCGCCGGCTCCGTTGCGCCACACCGGGCTGAGCTGGGCCCTGCCGAGCCCGAAGGATTCCAGGGCCGCGTCGAGAAAGCCGGGTACCGGGGTGTCCGCAGGTGGTGGCCCCGCGAGGTCGGACGGGATCTCCATGACGGTCAGAGCCGCTGACACGCCGGGCAGAAGTGTGAGCCTCGGTTCATGAAGCTCTCGCGCAGGATCCGGGCGCCACACCGCGGACACGGCTGGTCCTGCTGGCCGTAGACCTTCAGGGCTCTGGAGAAGTAGCCGGAGACGCCGTTGACGTTGACGTAGAGCGCATCGAAGCTGGTCCCGCCGGCGTCCAGCGCGGCGAGCATCACGGTCTTGATCCCGCTGAGCAGCCGGTCTGATTCGGCGCGGGTGATGGTCTCGGTGGGGCGCAGATAGTGCAGCTTCGCGAGCCAGAGCGCTTCATCGGCGTAGATGTTGCCGATTCCGGAGACCATGCCCTGATCCAGCAGCGCGCGTTTCAGGCCGGTCCTGCGGCGGCGCAGGGTGCGGAAGAAGGTCGCCTCATCGAATCCGGGTTCCAGCGGGTCCGGGGCGATGTGCACGGCTGATGCAGGCACGCTGCCGCTGGGGTGGGTGGAGGGGACCAGTTCAGAGATCTGCATGCCGCCGAAGATCCGCTGGTCGATGAAGCGCAGCTGTTTGGGGCCGGGGCCTCCCCCGGCGGCGCCTCCTGCGTCTCGGTCTCCCGGGTGGGCGCCTGCCCCACTCAGCTCGAGCGTGACCTTCAGGTGCTTCTGCGCTGCCGCGGAGGGCTCGTCGATGAGCACCTGCCCGCTCATGCCCAGGTGGATCAGCAGCGACTGCTGGACCGGTCCGGGTCCGGAGTCACCGCGGGCATCACGCCCGGCACCGGGGAGGGTCCCGGGGGCCAGAGTCTGCTCCAGCGGAATCCAGAGGAACTTGCCGCGGCGCTGGGGCTCCAGCAGCGTCTGCTCCTCCAGGGCGGCATGGAAGGAGTCCAGTCGGGCCGGTTCGGCCAGCTGCGAGCCCAGGGCATGACGGCGCAGGCTGCGCGGATCATGGACGGTGACCGACGTGACCGTGCGCCCCGAGGCCCAGCGGCTGATGCCGCGGCGGACCACTTCGACCTCGGGCAGCTCAGGCATCAGCTGGAGGCGGGTGCGGTGTCCCCGTAGCGATCCAGGACCAGAGTCAAGATGTCGCCCTGTTCACCGCGGCCGGCGGTGAGGGTCTCCACGGTGACGCGGGCGGCTTCGCGCTCGGCCTCCTTCTTCGACGGTCCGGAGCCGGAGCCGTACTTGGCGCCCCCGATGGCCAGGGTGGCGTTGAAGGACTTGTGGTGGTCCGGACCGAAGTCGGTGATCAGGTAGCGGATCTCGCCCATGTCCTGGGCGGCCGCGATCTCCTGGATGGTGGTCTTCCAGTCCTTGCCGGCGGTCATCGCGTCCTTGTCGCTGAGCAGCGGGACCACGAGACGCAGCACCAGACGGCGGGCCGTCTCGGTGTCGGTGGAGAGGTAGGCGGCGCCGATGAGCGCCTCCATGGTGTCGGCGAGGATCGAGTCCTTGTCCTGGCCACGGGTCAGCTGTTCGCCGGCGCCGAGGCTGATGTGGGGGCCCACGCCGAGGCTGCGGGCCACGCGCGCCAGGGCGCGGGTGCTCACCAGCGCGGCGCGGAGCTTGGCGAGATCGCCCTCGGCCAGATCCGGGAAGGTCCGGAACAGGTAGTCGGTCACTGCCAGACCGAGGATCGAGTCCCCGAGGAACTCCAGCCGCTCATTGGTGGGCAGGTTGGAGTTCTCATACGCGTAGGACCGGTGTGTCAGGGCAAGGCGAAGAGTCCCGGGGGCAATATGCACCCCGAGACTCTTCACAAGCTCTTCGTGATCACTCACGTGCGATGTCGTCATGTTTCGACGACTCAGGCGTCAGCGACCTTGCGACCCTTGTACTCATAGAACAGCGGGGAGCCGGCGGAGTCAGTGACCAGCTTGGCCTGGTGAGGCTGGCTGTAGACGACGCGACCGTTCTCCACGGTCTTCACCAGCTTCGGCACAGAAGCCTTCCACTGCGAGCGGCGGTGACGGGTGTTGGATCGGGACATCTTCCGCTTTGGAACAGCCACGGTGTCTCTTTTCTCTCTAGATGATGGACAGGGTCTTGGTCAATGAAGTTCTAGATGTTCAAGTTCTAGGTGCTGGAGCCGGACTCGGCGTCCGGATCCGGCAGTCCCGCGGCCACGTCTTTCAACGCTGCCCAACGGGGATCGAGCTGCTCGTGGTAATGCTCGAGATCGTCCTCCATGCGGAATCCGCAGACGGAGCACAGTCCCGGGCAGTCCTCGCGGCAGACCGGCTGGAACGGCAGTGCTGAGACCATCAGGTCCCGCAGCACCGGCTCCAAGTCGATGGTGAGGTCATTGCCCATCGGGCGGGTGTCCTCATCCTCTTCGTCTGCCGGGTCGGTCCGCGCCTTCTGGGGCCAGCTGAACAGCTGCATGATGTCCACGGTGAGCGGGTACTTCAGCTCATCGAGGCAACGTCCGCACTGTCCAGTGACCTCGCCAACGGCGGTGCCTGTCATCAGCACACCTTCGTGCACCGATTCCAGACGCAGATCAACCTGCAGCTCACTGCCCTGCGGGATCCCGATGAGGACCGTTGAAAAGTCCTCCGGGGCCGGGGCAGTCTTGTGAATCTCGTGCTGGGTTCCGGGCTTTCCCCGAAGCTCCTGCACATCTACGCGTAGAGCAGTCATTGCTGAACCACTCCTTAATGATCTAGACCGACGTGCCACTCTACCAGTCAGGGCGGCCGCGGGGCGAACCCCCGATCACATCTGGCTGACGAACTCTTTCAGCCACTCGCGCAGGTCCGGGCCGAGGTCTTCGCGGTCCGCGGCCAGGGTCACCGTGGCCTTGATGTAACTGAGCTTGTCCCCGGTGTCATAGCGGCGTCCGCGGAAGATCACCGCGTGGACTCCGCCGCCGTCTTCGACCGGCTTCGACGCCATGGCCTGCAGCGCATCGGTCAGCTGGATCTCGTCGCCGCGGCCGGGCTGGGTCTGCTCCAGCTCGGCGAAGATCGCCGGGTGCAGCACGTAGCGACCGATGATCGCCAGGTTCGAGGGGGCCTCCTCCACGGGGGGCTTCTCCACCAGCGCGTGGACCGGGACGACGTCGACGGCCTCGCCGTTCTCGCCCGCGACCTTGTCCTGGCCGTTGGCATCGATGACGCCGTAGGCGCTGATGTTCTCCTTGGGCACCTCCATCACGGCGATGACCGAGCCGCCGAGGCGCTCCTGGGTCTCGAGCATGGTGGAGAGCAGCTCGTCGCGCTCGTCGATGAGGTCATCACCGAGCAGCACCGCAAAGGGCTCGTTGCCGACGTGGCGCTTGGCGCAGAGCACCGCGTGACCGAGGCCCTTGGCCTCACCCTGGCGGATGTAGTGCAGGTCGCCGAGCTCGGTGGCCTTGCGCACGGCGGCGAGCTTCTTGGTGTCACCCTTGGCCTCAAGGGTGGCCTCCAGGTCGGGGACCCGGTCGAAGTGGTTCTCCAGCGCGCGCTTGTTGCGGCCGGTGATCATCAGGATGTCCTCGAGGCCGGCGTTCGCGGCCTCGGCGACGACGTACTGGATCGCCGGCTCGTCCACGACGGGGAGCATCTCCTTGGGCATGGCCTTGGTGGCCGGGAGGAATCGTGTTCCCAGGCCCGCGGCGGGGATCACAGCTTTGCGAATAGACGTTGTTGAACTCATTTGCCCACCTTATCGTTTCCTGTACGCCAGATCGGAATATTCTATGAAGTTTTTGGTACCAGGGCGACAGTCGGTTCAGCGGCGTCGGTCCTGAAGCCTGCGCTGGACCGCGCGCGGGATGAACTCCGCGACGTCCCCGCCGAGGGTGTGGACTTCCTTCACCAGGGTGGAGGACAGATGGGTGTAGCGGCCGTCCGCGGCCAGGAACACCGTCTCCAGCCCGGAGAGGTGACGGTTCATCGTGGCCATCGGGGACTCGTATCCGAGGTCCTTGGGGTCGCGCAGGCCCTTGACCAGGGCGTTGGCGCCGACCTCCTTGCAGAAATCGGTCAGCAGCCCGCTGCCCAGCGGCTTGACGCTCACTCCGCGCACATACGAGAAGGTCTCCTGCGCCATCGCGATGCGCTCCTCGACGGAGAACATCGGGTTCTTGTGCATATTGGGCGAGACGGCGACGATCACCTCGTCGAAGAGGTTCGAGGCGCGGGCGATGATCTCCACATGACCGTTGTGCAGGGGGTCAAATGATCCGGGGCACACTGCTAGCTGCATGATCTGACACTACTTCAGGTGGTCAAGGACGTGCCCGAAGGCGCGCAGGCGATACGGCCGAATCCGGTGTCCCCGCGGGGGCTGTCTACGATGGAGTCCATGTCCTCTCACTCCACCCCCAGCCCCGATCCGCTTGCCCTCGAGACGCCCTGGGCCCGGTCCGCGGCCGGGGCGAACACTCTGGGCTTCCACGCGGCGACCGGCGCAGCGCCTGGCACACCGCAGGTCATGCCCACCATCTACGAGCGCACGACGGCGGCGGCCATCGCCCACGGGGCGATCAACCTGGGCCAGGGATTCCCCGACACCGAGGGCCCGGACTGGCTGCTGGAGCTGGCGGCGCGGGCGATCACGGAGCCCGAGACCGGACCGCGGAACCAGTACGCCCCGGGGATGGGCCTCATGGAGCTGCGCGAGGCGATCAGCGCCGCCCAGGCGCGGCGCCAGCAGGTCACCCTGGATCCTGCCACGCAGGTCATGGTGACCACCGGGGCCACCGAGGGGATCTCTGCGGCGATCCTGGCCTTCGCCCGTCCCGGCAGCGAAGTGCTCACCTTCGAGCCGCACTATGACTCCTACGGCGCCTGCGTGGCGCTGGCCGGCGCGAGGCTGGTCGGTGTGCCGCTGCGCGGCCCGGAGTTCCGCCCCGACCTGGACGCCTTCGAGGCCGCGATCACCGAGCGCACCTCGATGATCCTGCTGAACACACCGCACAACCCCACCGGCACGGTCTTCAGCACCGAGGAGCTGACCCGGATCGTGGAGCTGGCGCGTGCCCATGATCTGCGCATCATGTGCGACGAGGTCTACGAGCACCTGATGCTCTCCGACGCGCGGCTGCCGCACCGCAGCATCCTGAGCATCCCAGGCGCCGAGGAGGTGGCGGTCGCGGTGGGATCCGCCGGGAAGTCCTTCTCGGTCACCGGGTGGAAGATCGGCTGGGTCACCGGCGGCGCCGAGCTGGTCAGCCAGATCCGCGGGGTCAAGCAGTTCCTGAGCTTCTCCTCCGGCCCGGCCTTCCAGTGGGCGATCGCCCACGCGCTCGAGGACGACCGCGGGTTCTTCGCACAGAACACCGCAGAGCTGGAAGCCGGCCGTGACCTGCTCCGTGACGGATTGCAGGAACTGGGACTGGCGCCCAACCGCGCCGAGGCCGGCTACTTCGTGCTGGGCAACGTCTCAGGGATCACCTCGCTCTCCGCCGCCGAGTTCTGCCGGATCCTGGTCGAGGAGGTCGGGGTCGCGGCGATCCCAGTCTCCGCGCTGACCATCCAGCACCTGGCCACGCCCAGCGATGAGCTGGAACACCTGGTCCGGTTCGCCTTCTGCAAGGACCACGCCACGATTCGTGAGGGGCTGCGCCGGATGCGCGAGCACCTGCCCGCCGCGCTGGCCGCATACCCGCCGGCCGTGGGGCCTGGAGTGTCAGGACATGAAGCTTCAGGGCCTGGTGCTGCCGGGCCTGCGGGTGTCGGCGAGGCCGTGCCCTCCGCTGGAACCGGAAGCCTGTGATGCCGAGCCGCGACGCCCTGGGGCTGCCGCGCAGCCAGCGGCTCTCCTTCTCCGGGCAGCTCGCCGAGCTCACGAAGGACGACCTCACCGAGGACGGAGTGGTGCTGAGCATCGGCGGGGCCGAGCAGTCCCATGTCGAGGTCGGCGATCCCGACTACCTGCTCCACGACTACCTGTTCCGGATGGGCTCGGTGCTGCAGACCTGCGCCCGCGAGCGCCTGGACCCTGCCGCGGCCGGCTCCCCGCGGGTGCTGCACCTCGGCGCCGGGGCGCTGACCCTGCCGCGCTGGATCGAGCACCACTGGCCCGCGGTGGAGCAGACCGTGGTGGACATCGAGCCCGAACTGGTGGAGTTCGTGCTGGAACACCTGCCGATGCGCACCAGCCCGCGCAACCTCGTGGCCGATGCCGCCGCGGTCATCGGCACCGGCGGAGCCCTGGCGGAGGTGAGCTTCGACGTCGTCGTGGTGGACCTGTTCAACAGTGCGGCCGCGCCGGAGCACCTGCGCAGCCCCGCGTTCCACCGAGCGGTCTTCGAGCGGGTCCTCCCGGGTGGACTGCTGCTGGTGAACCTCGGCGACGAGCCCCCGATGGACTTCGTCCGCGCCCAGGTGGTCTCGCTGCTCACCGCCGCCGGCCCCACTGCCACCGAGGCGGCACGATCTGCGCTGCTCAGCGCGCCCAACGACGTGCTCGAGGCGCGGGCCGAGGGGAACCTGACCTATGCCGCGCGCCGCGGGCCTGCGCTGGAGCAGACCGAGCTCAACGCGATCTGGGGCGCGGGTCCGCACCCCGGGGACGTGCTCAGTGCGGAAGAGCTGCGCCAGTGGGCTCGACCATGAAGATCTGGGTGCTGCCGTAGGACTTCTCGCTGAAGATCTCCAGGCCCTCGGGCAGGGAGGGGGTCCCGCTGCCGGCGTCGCGCTCGATCACCACGGTCGCCGCCTCATGCAGCTGCTCCCGGGCGGCGCCCAGGACCTTGAGGAGCTCGGCGTCGCCGAGGCTGTAGGGCGGATCCAGGAAGAGCAGCTCGATGGGCGGGCCGCTGCGCGAGCCGAGGTACTTCAGCGCGTCGGCCTTGTGCACCGTGACCTGCTTGCGCAGGGCGGGCTCCGCCTCCGCGCCGAAGAACTCGGCGTTGCGGCGCAGCGTGCGCACCGCCGCCTCGGCCTTGTCCACGGCCTCCAGGCTGCGGGCCCCGCGGCTGAGCGACTCGAAGCCCAGTGCCCCGGAGCCGGCATAGAGGTCGACGACGACGGCGTCGATCAGTGCGTCATAGCCCTCGAGCCGGGAGAACAGCGACTCCTTGACCCGGTCGCTGGTGGGTCGGGTGGCGTCGGTCGGGACGGCCACGAGGCGGCGTCCCTTGTGCGTGCCGGCGATGATCCGTGCCATCTCACACTCCTGTCTCGAGGCCCTGAGGGTCAGCCGCGCTGGATGAATTCGTCCGCGCCCTCATGGAGGTCGCGGTACTCCCCCACCGCAGCGCGGAGTCCAGGGTAGCGCTCCCAGCTGGGATCAGCTGCGCTGAGCGCGGTGAGCAGCTCGGAGGCGCGGACGATGATCTTCTCATCTCTGATGGTGCGCAGCAGCTTCAGCGTGGACGCCCGGCCGGCCTGCGCGGCACCGAGCACGTTGCCCTCTCGCCGGCGCTGAAGATCCAGCCGGGCCAGGGTCATCCCGTCGGTGTGCTCGGCGACCTGCTCCAGCCGCTCCAGCGAGGGGTGCCCGTCGGGCAGCCGGGTCACCAGCAGGGCGAGCCCATGGGCGCCGCCGCGGCCGATCCGGCCGCGCAGCTGGTGCAGGGTGGAGACTCCGAAGGCGTCGGCGTCGAGCACCGCCATCACTGTGGCGTTGTGCACGTCCACGCCCACCTCGATCACGGTGGTGCAGATCAGCACGTCGATCTCGCCGCGCTCGAAGGCGGTCATCACCGCTTCCTTCGACGCCGCGTCCATCCGGCCGTGCACCTCGGCACGCCGGGTCTTCCCCAGCAGCGGGTGCTCCGCCAGGCGCTGGGAGATCAGCTCCACCGAGGCGTCCTGGTCGGTCTGCACCCCGGTCTCCGGGTCATCGCGCGCGTCGGCCTCGCTGATCTTGGGGCACACCACATAGACCTGGTGCCCGGCGGCGACCTCCTCGGCGATCCGCTCCCAGACCCGGCGGATGAACCGCGGACCCTGCACGGTGCGCACCACGTGGGTGACGATCGGCTGGCGTCCCCGCGGCAGGCCCTCCAGGGTGGTCAGCTCCAGGTCGCCGAAGACCGTCATCGCCACCGAGCGTGGGATCGGGGTCGCGGACATGACCAGCATGTGCGGGGTGAGCTCGTAGCGGGTGCGCAGCGCGTCCCGCTGCTCCACGCCGAAGCGGTGCTGCTCATCGACCACGGCGAGTCCGAGGTCGACGAAGTGCACCTGCTCGCCGAGCACCGCGTGCGTGCCCACCACCAGTTCGGCGGTGCCGGAGGCGATGTCGAGCAGCGCCCGGCGGCGCTCGGCGGTGTTCAGCGATCCGGTGAGCAGGGTCAGCCCGATCTCATCGGCGAGGCCGCCGAGCATCCGGCGCAGCGAGCGCTCGTGCTGCGCGGCGAGCACCTCGGTGGGGGCGATCAGGGCGGCCTGTCCGCCGCTCTCGAGGACCTGCAGGATCGCGCGCAGCGCGACGAGGGTCTTGCCCGAGCCCACCTCGCCCTGCAGCAGCCGGTTCATCGGCTGCTCGCTGTCCAGCTCGGCGGCGATGAGCTCCCCGCACTGGACCTGCCCCTCGGTGAGGGTGAACGGCAGCGCGGCGTCGAACCGGGCCAGCAGGCCGTCCTCGCGCCGGGGCCGGGAGAGGGCCCGCCGGTGCTGCTCCTGGGCGCGACGCAGATGCAGCAGCCCCTGGAGCAGGAACGCCTCGTGGTAGCGCATCCTGCGCAGGCCGCGGTCCGGGTCCTGAATGGTCTCGGGCCGGTGGATCAGCCGGTAGGCCTCCGCGAGGTCGGGAAGCTCCTCGGCGGCACGGACGCTCTCGGGCAGCGGTTCGGGCCAGGCGCTGAAGTCGGTGAGGTCCAGCAGGATCTCGATGCAGTCCAGGATCCGGAAGCTGCTGATCCCGGAGGTCGCCGGGTACAGCGGGACCGGGGTCTTGCCCCGGCTCAGCGCGCGCGGCAGTTCGGCTGCGCCGAGCGGGTCGGCCTCCGGGTCCACCTGGTCGGTGATGGTCCCGGGGTCCGCGTCGACCAGCACGGTGAAGTCGGGGTTGTTCAGGGTGGGCCGGTCGCGGTAGCTGCCGACCTTGCCGTGGAAGATCGCTCGGACGCCCTGGGTGAGCTGGCGGTTCACGGTCCAGCCGTTGAAGAACGCCATCTTCAGCGAGTTGCCCTCGTCGTCGGCGACCCAGACCTCGGCCAGCGAGCCCCGCCGGTTCGCCATCTTGCGCACCGAGACCCCGGTGACCTCAGCGATCAGGCTGACGTGCTCCCCGGCCTCGGGGAGGTCGCGGAAGGAGGAGAGCTGGCCGAATTCGATCCAGCGGCGCGGGTAGTGCTGCAGCAGCTCGGCCGCGGTGGTGATCCCGAGGCCCTGCTTCAGCGTCTTGGCCGACTCCGCGCCGATGACGCGGCTCAGCTCGGTGGAGGGCAGCACATCCACGCGTGAATCACTCCTGCTCTCTGGGCGACTGGTTCTTGGGTGGTGTCTCGTGCTGGCCCTCGTTGGAGGACCCCTCGGCCTCTGCCTGGGCGGGAGGATTCCGGTGCAGCGCGGTGGCGGCGTAGGACTCCACCGGTCCCGCGGCGTGCACGGTCTCGGAGGTGCGCGGCTCCTCCAGGGTGTGGACGTGGATCCGCCAGCGGTAGGTGCCGTCCTGGTCGGCGGCGGAGTCGATCGGGGTCACGATCACCGAGTCGCCGAGGTCATCGAGCGCGTGGCGCAGCGAGGCCGCCCCGAGCGGGTCCAGCCGGACGGTGCACATGACCTCGACGCCGCTGACGTCAGCGTCGTCGGAGCTCATCGCCTCTGACTCCAGGTCTCCGGGGGAACCGGTTCCGGCTGCTGCGTCCTCGGGGCCCGAACCCTCGGGGACGGCGGCCCGCGCCGCCGCCGCTGAGCTGCCGGATCCGTCGACGTCGGGGCGCTGCTGCCAGCCCGGCAGGCTCTGCAGCGGCGCGAAGTCCATGGCGACCCCGGTGATGGTCGCGTGCAGCGCGATGAGCACCACCAGCAGTCCGGCTCCCCCGGAGTCCACCACGTTCGCGCGCTGCAGCGCGGGCAGCTGCTCCCGGGTGTCCTGGACGGCGAGGAAGGCGCGCGAGACCACGAAGGGCATGGCCGATTCCAGGGCGGCCCGGCTCTCGGGTTCCTGCGCCTGGTTCGCCCGGTGGCGGACCTCGGCGTGGACCGCGTCGAGGACCGAGAGCATGGTGCCGGCGACCGGGTCGGTCAGCGCCGACCAGGAACGGACCTGGGCGCGTTCCAGCGCCCGGGCGAACCCGGAGATGGTGAGCCGCTCCTGCCCGTGCAGCGGTTCAGCGAGCCCGGAGATCAGCACCGCGAGCAGCGTGCCGGAGTTCCCGTAGGCCTCTGACATGGCCCGCGATCCGGCGGCGGCGAAGAGCTCACCGAGGTCCTGGGTGGAGGAGCTCTCCACGCTCGCCCGGCAGGCTCGGATCGTGGCCAGCATGTTCTCCCCGGTGTCCGAGTCAGGGATCGGGAAGACGTTGAGCCGGTTGAGGTTCTCGACGTTCTGCTCCAGTGCGGCCTCGGCCAGCATGAACCAGCGGTGCACGGCGGCGGCGCCCTTGACCTTGCCCCTCATGAGAACTCCCCCACCGATTCGGCGGCGTCCGGCCCGGGCTCAGAGCGAGTTCGCATACTCGTCCAGGGTGCTCTCGGCCAGGGCCTCGGTGATGTCATCCATGGCCTGCTCATCCGGGTAGAAGATCCACTGGCCGTCCTCGGAGTAGCCGCTGCCTCCGGTGGGGACGGTGAGCATGTCGACGCTCTCGGAGGTGTCGCGCAGGTTCCAGCGCAGCGCGGCCGCGGCACCGGCGTCGAGGGTCTCGTCGACGGTCAGGTGCGGAGAGAAGGTCTCGACCATCTCCTGGACCTTGGCGGGGTTGCGCAGGTTGCTCGGGGTCAGCGTCTCGTAGAGCACGGCGCGGAGGAAGGCCTGCTGGTTGCGCACCCGCTGGAGGTCCCCGTCGGGGAAGCTCGCGCGGTGCCGGACGAAGGACAGCGCCTCCTCGGAGGTCATCTCCTGCCAGCCCGGATGGAAGGTGAAGCCCTGCTCGGTGGTGAAGGAGTGGTCGTAGCCGGAGTTCACGGTCACTCCGCCGAGCGCGTCGACCACGCCGATGAATCCGAGCATGTCCACCGCGGCCACATGATCGACCCGCACCTGGAAGAGGGATTCGATGGTGCTCACGGTCAGCGGGATCCCGCCCAGGCTCAGTGCGGCGTTAATCTTGTGCGAACCGTGTCCCGGGACCTCGACCCAGAGGTCCCGCGGGATCGACATGACCTGCATGCTCTCCCGGTCGCTGGGGACATGGATCAGCATCATCGAGTCGGACCGTCCGCCCTGGGGCACCCGGGGCAGGTCCTCGGTGGTGCCGGATCCGCCGTTGTCGTCGGAGCCCAGCAGCAGGATGTTGATCGATTCGTCGTGCTCGGCCTTGACCGGCCGGACCTGCTCCTCCGGAAAGCTCTCCACGAAGACCTGGGCATTGGACTCGTAGGTGTTGCTCAAAGTGTTCAGATATCGCACCGACGCGACCACGAGTCCCAGCACGACGACGGCGACCGCGGTCACGACGATCCAGGCGGCGCGACGCCCACGCCGTGCGGGCCGGGGCCTCACGTGGTCGACCTCATACGTCATCTGGTGCTCCTGGAATGGGCATGCGCTTGGAACTTCATACAGAATATGTCATGTGTCTATAAACCCCGCTGATCACCGTGCTCCCGCTCGTGGCGTCGCCACCGCCCTGCTGGGACTCGTGCTGCTCAGCGGCTGCGCCTCCACGGCGACGGTGGAGGCGGCCCCCGACGCCGCGAACCCCGACTGCGCCGATGTGATGCTCACCGTGCCTGACGTGCTGGGCGACCACGAGCTGCGCCCCACCACCTCCCAGGGCACCGCGGTCTGGGGTGAGCCCAGCCAGGTGGTCATGCGCTGCGGGGTGGTCCCGCCGGGTCCGAGCCCCGAGCACTGTGTGGGCGCCGACGGCGTGGACTGGCTCGCGCTGGAGGAGGACGAACAGACCTGGCGGCTGGTCACCTACGGTCGGGATCCGGCCGTGGAGGTGCTGCTGAACCTCGACGGGGTCGCCTCCTCCACCGCAATGCTCGGCCTGGCCCCCGCCGTGCAGCGGGTGGAGCAGACCCGGGCATGCACCACCACAGATCAGGAGATCGAGCAGACCGAGGACGCCCAGGAGGTCCAGGAGGGCGAGGTCACCGAGGGCGGCGTCCCCGAAGACTGAGGGGCCGGCCCCGACTCCGGGGCAGCCGCCTCAGCGCAGGCCGGCAGGACGCTGCAGCGCCAGCGAGATCAGTTCCGTGATCAGCTCGGTGTAGTCGATGCCGGTGGCCTTCCACATCTGCGGGTACATGCTGATCGGGGTGAACCCGGGCATGGTGTTGACCTCGTTGATGATCACGTCCCCGGTGGTGGTGTAGAAGAAGTCCGCCCTTGAGATGCCCTCGGCGTCGAGCGCCTCGAAGGCGACCACCGCCTGGCGGCGGATCTCGTCGCTTACCTCCTCCGGCAGCTCGGCAGGGCAGGAGAGGTCCGCGGCGGCGGCGTCGGTGTACTTGGCGTTGAAGTCGTAGAACTGGTGCGCCTGGGAGCCGTCGTGGACCACGATCTCGCCCAGCAGCGAGGCCCGGGCGGAGGCGCCGCCGTGTGAGCCGAGCACCCCGCACTCGATCTCCCGGCCATCGATGCCCTGCTCCACGATCACCTTGGGGTCGTGCTTGCGCGCCTCGGCGATCGCGTCCTCGAGCTGGACGGGGTCCTCGACCCGGGTGATGCCCATCGAGGAACCGGCCCGCGAGGGCTTCACGAACACCGGGAGCTGCAGCTCGCGGATCCGTTCCAGCGCGGCGGCGGGATCCTGGGTCCACTGCCGGTCGGTGATGGTGACCCATGGCCCGACGTTGAGCCCGGCGGCGGCGAAGGCGATCTTCATGAAGTGCTTGTCCATGGCCATCGCGGAGCTCAGCACGCCTGCGCCGACATAGGGCAGTCCGGCGAGCTCGAGCAGGCCCTGGAGGGTGCCGTCCTCGCCGAAGGGGCCGTGGAGCAGCGGGAACACCACATCGACATGGCCCAGCGCGGTGGAGCTGCCGTCGGCGTGGACCTCGAGGAGGTCCGCGCGGCGCTCGGATGATCCGGCGGCCCCGGAGTGGAGCTGCACCGTGGATTCGGTGGGCAGCACCCGGGGAAGCTCGGTCCCGCCGAAGCCGTGGCTGCGCGGGTCGGTGACCGGGCGGGTCCACTGGCCGGTGGAGGTGATGCCGATCGCGACGACGTCGTAGGCGTCGGTGTCGATGGCGCCCAGCACACCGGCGGCGGTCACGCAGCTCACCGAGTGTTCGGAGGACTGGCCGCCGTAGAGGACGAGGACACGGGGCTTCAGCGGGGGGTCAATCTCTGCCATGGGTCAGCTTCCTTCGGCTTTGAGGTCTCGGGCCAGCAGCAGCGAGGCCAGGCGGTCCACCGGCAGCTTGCCGTCCAGGACGGCCACCACGGCTTCACAGATGGGCATCTCGATGTCGTGCTGGCGGGCCAGCTCCACCACGGCGGAGCCGGACTTCATGCCCTCCGCGGTCTGGGAGAGCTTCGCCGTGGCCTCCTCGGCGGAGAGTCCCTCACCGAGGAGCCGGCCGGCGCTGCGGTTGCGCGAGAGCGGGGAGGCGCAGGTCGCGACGAGGTCGCCGAGTCCGGCGAGTCCGGAGAAGGTCTCCAGCCTGCCGCCGAGCACGGTGGCCAGCCGAGTGGTCTCGGCGAGCCCGCGGGTGATCACCGAGGCCTTGGAGTTGTCACCCAACTGCTGGCCGTCGCAGATGCCCACGGCCAGGGCGATCACATTCTTGACGATCCCGGCGATCTCGACTCCGGTCACATCGGTGTTGGTATAGGGCCGGAAGTACTGGTTGTTGCACAGCGCGGCGACCCGCTCGGCGGTTGCCTCATCGGCGCAGGCGACCACCGAGGCGGTGGGCTGCTCGCGGGCGATCTCCATGGCCAGGTTGGGCCCGGAGACCACCACGATGCGTTCCGCGGCGATGTCCAGCTCCGCGGCGATGACCTCGGACATGCGCAGATCGGTGCGGCGCTCCAGGCCCTTGATCAGCGAGACCAGGACGGCGGAGGCCTGCATGTTCTCGCGGACCACTTCCAGGTGCGAGCGCAGCGACTGGGCCGGAACGGCGAGCACGATGACCTCTGCGTCCCGCACGGCCTCGGCGAGGTCGCTGGTGGCGGTGATCGACTCCGGGAGCCGGATCTCGCCCAGGTAGGTGGTGTTGGTGTGGGACTCGGTGATCTCGGCGGCCACCTCCGGGCGGCGGGCCCAGAGCACGATCGCAGAGTCATGGCCTGAGAGCACGGCCGCGTCAGCCATCACCTTGGCGAAGGTGGTGCCCCAGCTGCCGGCTCCGAGTACGGCGATCTTGGTCATGACTGACCCTCCTGTGCGTCGTCGGGCCTGATGGTCGGGGGCTGCGGGGTCTCCGCGGTCGGGCTGGCGGCGCGCGGGGCTCGGCGCGGCTGCCGGCGCGGCACGCGCTGACGCAGGCTGCGGTCCCAGATCAGCTCCGGGGCCGCTTCTCCGCGCAGCTCCGCGACGCCCTCGGTGAGCGCGGCTTCGATGCGTTCGGTGGCTTCGGTGAGCACCGTCCGGGTCATCGGGCCGGAGCGCAGGTCGGAGAGGTCGATCGGCTCCCCCACTGTGAGCTGGTAGCGCTTGCGCGGGAAGAACTTGGGCAGCTTCGCGTAGGTGCCGAAGAGCTCCTGGACCCCCCAGTGCGTGATCGGGATCAGCGGGGCTCCGGTGCTCAGCGCGAGCCGGGCCGCACCGGTCTTCGCGCGCATCGGCCAGCCCTCGGGGTCCCGGGTGAGCGTCCCCTCGGGGTAGATCAGGACCGCGCCGTCGGCGGCGATCACGTCCTTGGCCGCCTCCAGCGAGCGGCCGGCATCGCTGCGGCTGTCCCGGGAGACCGGGATCTGCTTGAGACCGGTGAACACCTTGCCCAGCACCGGGATCCGGACCAGCGAGTCCTTGATCAGGAAGTGGAAGGTGTGGCCGCTGCGATAGACCGCGTGCGCGACGATCAGCGGGTCGATCTCGCTGACATGGTTCGCCACCACGATGAACCCGCCCTCGGGCAGGGTCTCCAGGCCCTTCCAGCGGCGTCCCAGGGCCAGGTTCAGCACCGGGATGCAGACCGCGGCCGCGCCCGAGAACACCAACCGGGTGCCGCGCCCCACGGTGTAGTCGATCGCGTCGACACCCGCGAGGGGGCGCCTGGAGGAGGGGCGGCTCGAGCCAGACCTGCGGCGGCTCGAGCGGCCTCGGCCCTCGACGGGTGCTGGGTCGCTGCTGGAATCGGTCACAGAGACAAACCCTACCGGCCCGACTCAGCGTTCGGACATCACGACATCCGCACCCAGGTCGCCCAGCTTGTCCATGAAGTGCTCGTAGCCGCGGTTGATGACCTCGATGCCGGTGACCCGGGAGGTGCCGTTGGCGGCCAGCGCGGCGATCAGGTGGGAGAAGCCGCCGCGCAGGTCAGGGACGTCGATGTCGGCGCCCTGGAGCTCCACGGGACCTGAGATCACGGCGGAATGCAGGAAGTTGCGCTGCCCGAAGCGGCAGGGGCTCGAGCCCAGGCACTCCCGGTGCAGCTGGATCGAGGCGCCCATGCGCTTGAGCGCCTCGGTGAAGCCGAACCGGTTCTCATAGACCGTCTCGTGCACGATCGAGACCCCATGGGCCTGGGTGAGCGCGACGACCAGCGGCTGCTGCCAGTCGGTCATGAAGCCCGGGTGCACGTCGGTCTCGAGCACCAGCGGCTTCAGGGCGTGGCCTGCGTGCCAGAAGCGGATGCCGTCGTCGTCCACGGCGAACTCGCCGCCGATCTTGCGGTAGGTGTTCAAGAACGCCATCAGGTCGCGCTGCGCGGCGCCCTTGACGTAGATGTCACCCTGGGTGACCAGCGCCGCAGAGGCCCAGGAGGCCGTCTCGTTGCGGTCCGTGATCGCGCGGTGGCGGTAGCCGGAGAGCCGGTCCACGCCCTCGATGCGGATGGTGCGGTCGGTGTAGACCGTGATGATCGCGCCCATCTGCTGCAGGATCGCGATCAGGTCGTGGATCTCGGGCTCCACGGCGGCGTTCTCGAGCTCGGTGATGCCCTCGGCGAGCACCGCGGTGAGCAGCACCTGCTCGGTCGCGCCCACTGACGGGTAGGGCAGGGTCAGCTTCGCACCCTTGAGCCCGCGCGGCGCGGAGATGTGGATGCCGGTGGGGGACTTGTCGACGACGGCGCCGAAGTTGCGCAGCACCTCGAGGTGATAGTCGATCGGGCGGTCACCGATGCGGCAGCCGCCGAGGTCGGGGATGAACGCCTCGCCGTGCTGGTGCATCAGCGGGCCGCAGAACAGGATCGGAATCCGGGAGTCCCCGGCATAGGCGTCGATCTCGGAGTGCGCGGCGCTGTAGGACTCGCGGGGATCCAGGGTCAGGTCGTTGGTGACCGGGTCTGCCTCGACCTTGACGCCGTGGATCTGGAGCAGATTGGTGACGATCTCGACGTCTTTGATCGCCGGGACGTTGCGCAGCTGCGAGGGCTCGCTGCCGAGCAGCGCGGCCACCATGGCCTTGGGCACGAGGTTCTTGGCGCCACGGACGTGGACGGATCCCTCGAGTGGCTTTCCACCCTGGACGGTGAGCAGCTTGGCCATTGGACTGGATGTCCCTTCTTCGACAAACGTGGAATGTAGCTTTGCCACTGTAACCACATCCGCTGAGATACCTTCCCAGTTCCGCCGGCGGCTGAGGCAACGATTCGATCAAGGCTGACCCCTGACCGGGACCGATCCGGCGAGGTCAGACCTTTGCTGGCAGGGTTTTCGGCTTGAATCCCGGGCGGGTGGCCTCGAAGGCCTCAACGGAGGACTCCTCGCGCAATGTGAGCGAGATATCGTCGAGCCCCTCCAGCAGCCGCCACCGGGTGTAGTTGTCGATCTCGAAGGTGGTGTCCACCGAGCCGCAGCGCACGGTGCGGTTCACCAGGTCCACGGTGATCTCGGTGCCGGGGTTGTTCTCCAGCTCCTTCCAGATCAGCTCCACATCGGGCTGGGCGACCTTCGCCGCAAGCAGGCCCTGCTTGGCGGAGTTGCCGTAGAAGATGTCGGCGAAGCGGGAAGAGATCACGGCGCGGAAGCCGTAGTCCTTCAGCGCCCAGACCGCGTGCTCGCGGGAGGAGCCGGTGCCGAAGTCCGACCCGGCGACCAGCACCGAGCCGTGCTTGTAGACGGGCTGGTTCAGCACGAAGTCCGGGTTCTTGCGCCAGGAGGAGAAGAGCGCGTCCTCGAAGCCGGTCTTGGTGATCCGCTTCAGGTAGACCGCGGGGATGATCTGGTCGGTGTCGACGTTCGACTGCTTCAGCGGGACGCCGACGCCGGTGTGCGTGGTGATGGGTTCCATGGTCACTTTCTCAGCTGTCTCGAGCGGAGGCTCAGGCGGGGACGAGGATGTCGGCGGGGGCGGAGAGCGTGCCGCGGATCGCGGTGGCGGCGGCCACCACCGGGGAGACCAGGTGGGTGCGTCCGCCCTTGCCCTGTCGGCCCTCGAAGTTGCGGTTCGAGGTGGAGGCGCAGCGCTCCCCCGGGGCCAGCTGGTCCGGGTTCATGCCCAGACACATCGAGCAGCCGGCGAAGCGCCACTCGGCGCCGAACTCCTTGAAGATCTTGTCCAGGCCCTCGGCCTCGGCCTGCAGCCGGACCTTCGCGGAGCCCGGGACCACGATCATCCGGACGTCCGGGTCCTTGTCGCGGCCGGCGATGATCTCCGCGGCGGCGCGCAGGTCCTCCATCCGGGAGTTGGTGCAGGAGCCCAGGAACACGGTGTCCACGCGGATGTCCTTCATCCGGGTGCCCGGCTGAAGGTCCATGTAGGTCAGCGCCCGCTCGGCGGACTCGCGGGCGACGTCGTCGGTGAAGTCGGTGGGGGCCGGCACTGCGCCGTTGAGGCTCACACCCTGCCCGGGGTTGGTGCCCCAGGTGACGAAGGGGTCCAGGGTGTCGGCGTCGAGGATGACCTCGGCGTCGAAGACCGCGCCGTCATCGGTGCGCAGCGAGTCCCAGTACTCGATCGCGGCGTCCCAGTCCTCACCCTGCGGGGCGTGCGGGCGGCCCTTGATGAACTCATATGTCGTCGCGTCCGGGGCGATCATGCCGGCCCGGGCGCCAGCCTCGATGGACATGTTGCAGATGGTCATCCGCGCGTCCATGGAGAGCTCCTCGATGGCGCTGCCGCGGTATTCGAGCACGTAGCCCTGCCCGCCGCCGGTGCCGATCTCGGCGATGACCGCCAGGATGATGTCCTTGGAGCTGACGCCGGGCCGCAGCGACCCGTTGACGGTGATCGCCATGGTCTTGAACGGCTTCAGCGGCAGGGTCTGGGTGGCCAGGACGTGTTCGACCTCGGAGGTGCCGATGCCCATGGCCAGAGCGCCGAAGGCCCCGTGGGTGGATGTGTGAGAGTCGCCGCAGACCACGGTCATGCCGGGCTGGGTGAGGCCCAGCTGCGGGCCCACCACGTGGACGATCCCCTGGTCGGCGTCGCCCAGGGAGTGGATCCGGACGCCGAACTCCTCGGCGTTGGCGCGCAGCGTGTCGACCTGCTTGCGTGAGATCGGGTCCGCGATGGGTTTGTCGATCTCCAGCGTCGGGGTGTTGTGGTCCTCGGTGGCGATGGTCAGGTCCGGGCGGCGGACCGGACGGCCGGCCAGGCGGAGACCTTCGAAGGCCTGCGGGCTGGTGACCTCGTGGACCAGGTGCAGGTCGATGTAGAGCAGGTCCGGAGACCGCTGACCGTCGGACTCTTTGCCGGGGACGACGACGTGGTCGCGCCAGACCTTTTCAGGCAATGTGAGTGGCGTGTTCGCCATGGGATCCTCCTGATGGGCTCACTCTCTACAGAACCACCATTGGGCGGCGGCATCTATACCCCGCACGCAGGTCTCATTATCTGAGATCGCCGGCGCGTTTACCAGTATCATGGGCACATGCCAGCCACGCCCTATTCCCCCCGGCCCGGTGAACAGTACTCACCGCAGGCCTCCCGCTCGGCCGCCTCCGCGAGCGGAGGCTCTGGACCGCGCCGGATGGTGGCGCAGAAGCTTCCCCCCGCCGATTCCGACCGCAGGCCCACGCTGCCCGCGGATCCGCCGCGGCCGCTGCACTCGCCCTCCGGCATCGGGGTGGTGGACAAGTCGGTGATGATCATGGACGCGCTCGAGGCCGGGCCGGCCTCGCTGGCGCAGCTGGTGGAGTGCACCGGACTGGCCCGGCCCACCGTGCACCGGCTGGCCAGCGCCCTGGTGCACCACCGCTTCCTCAGCCGCGACGTGCGCGGCCGCTACGTGATCGGCTCCCGCCTGGCCGAGCTGGCCTCGGCCGCCGGGGATGACCGCCTGGTCACCGCCGCGGGGCCGATCCTGCTGCGGTTGCGCGACGCCACCGGGGAGAGCTCCCAGCTCTACCGCCGGCAGGGCGACGCCCGGGTCTGCGTGGCCTCCGCCGAGCGGCCCATCGGGCTGCGCGACTCCATCCCGGTGGGGACCCAGCTCTCGATGAAGGCCGGCTCCGCCGCCCAGGTGCTGCTCGCCTGGGAGGACCACGAGCGCCTGGTCGAAGGTCTCCAGGGCGCCCGATTCACCCCGACGGTGCTGGCCGGGGTGCGACGCCGCGGCTGGGGCGAATCTCTGGGTGAGCGGGAGGCCGGGGTCGCCTCCGTCTCGGCCCCGGTGCGCGGACCCTCTGGACGGGTGCTCGCGGCGGTGTCGATCTCCGGACCGATCGAGCGGCTGACCCGTCAGCCCGGGCGGCAGTACGCCGGCGTCGTCGTCCAGGCGGCGCATCAGCTCACCGAACTGGTGCGCAAGAACCCCGACGCCGCGGAGCATGGGCTCGGCGAGCAGTAGGCACGGCACACCGACCTGGAGGCATTTCCCAGGAATTCCGATCACCCCCTTAGGATGAGGGGCGTGATTGAGAATATTAGCGTCATCGGAACTGGCTACCTCGGCGCCACCCATGCGGCATGCATGGCAGAGCTGGGCTATAACGTGCTCGGCGTGGACATCGACCCGGAGAAGATCGATTCGCTCTCCCGCGGCGAACTTCCCTTCCACGAACCCGGCCTGCCGGAACTCATCCGCAAGCACGTGGATTCGGGGCGACTGCGCTTCACCACCGACCTCGAGGAGGTCGGCGCCTGGGGCGATGTGCACTTCATCGCCGTGGGGACCCCGCAGCAGGCCGGCGGCACCGGCGCGGACATGACCTTCGTCAACGCCGCCACCAGCTCGCTGGCTCGCAGCATCAAGAAGGACGCGCTGATCGTCGGCAAGTCCACCGTCCCGGTGGGCACCGCGCGGCGCCTGGCCGCCCTGGTCGAGGAAGAGTCCGCCGAGGGTGTGCGCGTGACCCTCGCCTGGAACCCCGAGTTCCTGCGTGAAGGCTTCGCCGTGGAGGACACGCTCCGCCCCGACCGTCTGGTCGTGGGCACCGCCGATGAGGCCGATGAGGCTGTGCTGCGCGAGGTCTACTCCGAGGCGCTGAGCCGGGACACCCCCTGGATCACCACCGACTTCGAGACCGCCGAGCTGGTCAAGGTCGCCGCGAACGCGTTCCTGGCTACCAAGATCTCCTTCATCAACGCCTTCGCCGAGGTCACCGAGACCGTCGGCGGCAACATCACCACCCTGGCCGACGCGATCGGGCACGACACCCGCATCGGGCGGAAGTTCCTCAACGCCGGCGTCGGCTTCGGCGGCGGCTGCCTGCCCAAGGACATCCGCGCCCTGCAGACCCGCGTGGGCGAGCTCGGCCTGGACCACACCATGCGGTTCCTCGACGAGATGGACCAGATCAACCTGCGTCGTCGGGACAAGGTGGTCACCCTCGCGGAGCAGATCCTCGACGCTGACCTCGCGGGCAAGCGCATCGCCGTCCTGGGCGTGGCCTTCAAGCCGCTCTCCGACGACGTGCGTGACTCCCCCGGCCTCGACGTGGCCGTCCGGCTGTTCAGCTCCGGCGCCGACGTCGCGGTCTATGACCCGGAGAGCAACAAGAACGCGGCCAAGCGCTTCCCGCGTCTGGGCTATGTCGACTCGCTCACCGAAGCGGTCACCGGCGCCGACCTGGTCGTGCTGACCACCGAGTGGAACGAGTTCAAGGCGCTCGTCCCGAGCGACCTCGAGTCGCTGGTGGCGAAGAAGCAGTTCATCGACGCGCGCAACGTGCTCAGCGCCGAGGAGTGGGAAGGCGCCGGGTGGCGCTTCGCCCAGCTGGGGCGGTTCTTCAACGACGCCTGAGCGAATCCCAGCCTTGATCATCGATGGCGCCCGTGAGGACCACCTCGCGGGCGCCATCGGCGTCTGATCCGGGCTCGAGGATCTCGCCGACCTTCAGGAAGCCTTCCGGCAGCGCGGCCTCCGCGGGGAAGCTCGCCAGCAGCTCATAGTCCTCTCCCCCGGCGGCGACCCAGCGCAGCGTCTGCGCCCGCGCCTCGGCCGGGGTCAGCCCCAGGGCAGCAGCCGCCGGGAGCAGCGCCGCCGCCTGGTGGTTCAGGGCGTCCTCGTCGAGGCGCACCCGGACCGCGGAGGCGCGGGCGATGCGTCCGGCGTCGCGCAGGAGCCCGTCGGAGAGGTCCATCCCAGCGGTGGCGCCTGCCGCGAGGGCCTGGGCGCCGGTGGTGAGCTGCGGGGCCGGAGCGATCTGCGCGTCGCGCAGCCGGGCCAGCTCAGCTGAGTCGCAGGGATGTCCGGCCTCCAGCAGCGCCAGTCCTGCGCCTGCGGCACCCAGAGGGCCCGAGACGGCGAGCTGGTCTCCCGGCCGGGCGCCGGTGCGCACCAGCGGCGCCCGCCCGGCAGGCAGCCGGCCCACGGCGGTCAGGGTCACCGAGACGCCGGGGCCCGAGCCGAGGTCGCCTCCGGCGATCCGGCAGTGTTCGGCACCCTCGCGGCGCACCGCCTCGGCGAGTCCGCGGTAGAAGCCACGCACCCAGTCCAGCGCCGTGGACTCCGGCAGCGTCAGGCTGACCAGCAGAGCGACCGGGGTCGCGGCCATGGCGTTGAGGTCTGAGAGGTTCTGCGCGGCGGCCTTGAGCCCGACCGCTCGGCCCATCGCCGCGCCCTGATCCTGCTGCGCCCACCAGCTGGGCCGGAAGTCCTGGTCCTGGCTCAGGGTGTCCGTGGTGAGCACGATGCGGGCGGGCGCGCCGTCGTCGGTCAGCTCAAGCACCGCCGCATCGTCCCCGGGGGCCAGCGTGAGCGCAGCCAGGTCCGTGGCGGCGCTGCGGAGGTCGCCGAGCTCCTCGAGGATCACGGAGAGGACCGCGTCCTCCCCGGACTCCCCGACGCTCATGGCCGGATCAGTCGGCGCCGTATCAGTCGGCACTGAACCGGTCGGCGTCGGGTGGGTCGGCACGGGGTCGGTCGGCATCGGTCACTCGACTTCGGGCAGGGCCGCCGCTGTGACCGCGAGGCCGGCGTCGTCGCGGATCTCGAGGCGCTCCACGTCCTCGCGCAGCACCGCCCCGTTCATCCGGCAGTCCACGGGCACCTCGGCGCCGAGGAAGGAGCCGGATTCGATCTCCTGCCCGTCGGTGCCGATGAGCACGACGGTGAAGACGTCCCCGACGGCGAGTCCGTCGATCTCCAGGACCGTCTCGGTGCCCCAGGTGTGCGCGACCAGGGCTCCCTCGACGTCGACACCGGCGCCCGGGTCGCTGAAGCTCACCTGCTCCTGGGAGCCGAGTTCGCCGGGCGGGCCGAGCGGCTCCACGGCGACGAGCCCGTCGGCAGGTTCGCCGGGGTCTGTGCCGGCCGGGTCGGTGTCCAGGATCGCCTGGACGCCGAGGGTCCCGGCGACGCCCACCGCCACGCAGGCGGCCAGGGCCAGGCTCTGGCGAAGCCGCGATCCGGCTCCTGCTCCGACCGGAGAGCGCCTCTGATCCTCAGGGTTCCGGTCGACGCTGTCGACACTCTCCGGGCGGACCGGAGCGGCATGCGCCGTGGCTGGTGGTAACGGCGCCGGCCTCGGCGTTGGAGTCTGTGTTGCAGTCTCTGTCGGAGTCGGAGTCGGTGTTGGAGTCTGTGTCGGTGTGGGAGTCTGTGTCGGGTGATCCGTGGTCTCGGACTGGCGGACGGCGGTCTGGTAGATCTCCTCCACGTTGACCCGTGCCATCACGGCGTCGCGCAGGCTGGCCGGGGGCGTCTCGTCGCGCCAGGAGCCGAGGCTGTCGCGCAGCGCGGAGCTGATGGTACGCATCTCCTCGAGCTCGCGGGCGAGCTCAGGGTCCTGGGCGCACAGGGCGTCCAGCTCTTCGCGCTCCGCAGGGCTGAGGTCATCGGCGGCAGCCGCGCCGAGGAGCTCGGCCCGCCGCTCGGAGCCGGGGTCGTCGCTCAGGCGGGGGTCGGCGTCGTCGTGATGTCCACTCATGACTCACCTTCCATCTGTTCCATGGCGCGACGCAGGGCGCGCAATCCGTAGTAGGTCCGCGTCCGCAGGGTGGGCACCGTCACCTGCAGCGACTCGGAGAGTTCGGCGTAGGAGAACCCCAGCACGTGCACAGCCACGACCACCTCGCTGTGTTCGGGGCTGAGCGTTCCCAGGGCTTCGACCAGAAGCATAGTCTGAGCGGCATCTCCGCCGCGGGGATCTGGCACGTCCAAGAGTGTGATCTCCGGCTCCATCGGGGTCGGGATGCGGCGTCGAGCGCGAAACTCGTCACGAACGACGTTGCGGGCGATCGCGAAGAGCCAGTTGCGCAGGCTCGATCGGGCCGGGTCGAAGCGGTCCAGCGCCTGCCAGGCCCGCACGAAGGTCTCCTGGACGCATTCCTCGGCGGCGCCGCGGTCCTTGAGCGCGTTGATCGCGAATCCGAAGATCGCCGGGCTGTGCTGATCGTAGGCGGCCTCGATGCTCGGCAGCCCGACGGTCGCGTGCGGTTCAGTGCGCATCGGCTCAACCGCCTCCATCACTCCAGGTCGGGTCCTCAACCAGGGCGCGAAGGCTGAGGAATCGTGTCCTACGATACACAGCGCCAGCTGCGGCGCTGGGCCGGTGACAGAAAATAATCCTGAAAACGATGAACGCGGGGACGGTTTCATCAGTATTACCCTCTGGCGGCCCGAAATTCGGTCTGCCTCAGTTCTCGAAGGAGTCACCCATGATGACTACACAGCGACGCAGGACCATCGGCGCAGGCGCCACCCTGGGTGCAGCCGTGCTGCTGCTCTCCCCCACCATGACTCAGGCCAGCACCGAAGCCGGCACCGAGGTCGCATGGCCCGAGGAGTTCACCAGCGCCTATACGGTCATGGCGACTCCGGATGAGGTCATCGACGCGGACGGCGAGGTGGCTCCGGGTGAGGAGGGCGCGACGGGCGACTTCATGTTCTGGATCAATTCAGAGGAAGAGGTCATCTGTTACGAGATCACGCTCGAGGGCGTCACCGGCGGGTACGAGAGCCCGGCACTGACCGCCACGCACATCCACGAGGCCGCCGCGGGCGAGCCCGGACCGCCGCGTCTGGCCTTCCCGGACCCCGAGCCGATCGGCGACGAGCCACGCACCTCCTCCGGCTGCCTGGCCGGACCGTTCATGACCGGCGTCGAGGGCGACGACGGCGCGGACACCGGCGAGGGATTCAGCCTGGCCGAGATCGAGGCCAACCCGGCCGGCTTCACCGGTGACTCACACACCGAGGAGTTCACCGCCGGTGTGGTCCGCGGTCAGCTGATGCAGGTGCCGCTGGACGGCATCGAGACCGGCGGCGGCGGGATGCAGCAGTCCTCCTCGCAGATCGGCGTCTTTGCCGGAGCCGGCGTGCTCGCAGTCGCCGGCGTGAGCGCCTTCATGCTGGTTCGGCGCAACCAGGCCGCATGATTCGAGGCCTGAATTGGCGTCTCGACGTCGGGGTTCGGCGGCTGCCCCTCGGGGTGGCCGCCGCCCTGGCGCTCGGGCTCAGCCTGAGCGCCTGCGGGACCCCTGCGTCGCAGAGCACGGGTCCCGAGCCGGAGCCGGCTGAGACGACCGAGGATGCGGCGCCGTCGTCGTCGGCCGGCGGGTCAGCGGAGCCCGACCCCGCGGCATCGAGCTCGCCATCCGGCTCAGCAGCACCATCCGGCTCAGCGTCGTCGGCAGCTTCCGCCGCGGAGGCCGGGGTCCGGCCGGTGGCGGTGAACATTGCCTCCATCGACGTCGAGGAGCCCTTGATCGATCTCGGGATCGCGGAGGACGGGACCATGGAGGTGCCCGAGGACTTCAGCGAGGTCGGCTGGTTCGACGGCGGCGGCATGCCCGGCGGACGGGGACCGACTGTGCTGGCCGGCCATCGGGACTCCACCACGGGTCCCGCAGTGTTCCACCGTCTGGTGGAGATGCAGCCCGGAGACGAGGTGGAGGTCACCGACGCCGAGGGCGAGGTGCACATCTACCGGGTCGAACGCACCGAGGTGTTCGCCAAGGACGACTTCCCGACCCGTGAGGTCTTCGGCGCGCTGCCCGAGGATGAGCTGCGGCTGATCACCTGCACCGGGATCTTCGACGTCGAGGCTGGAAGCCACGAGGACAACCACATCGTGTTCGCCGTCCCGGTGGACGCTGACATCTTGAGGTGACATGGTCGCCCGATGGACATGACTCAATACTGGGACGGGTGGGACCCCATCATCCACACCGTCATCACGCTCACCGCGGGCTATCTCGCACTGATCCTCATCCTGCGGCTCTCCGGACCACGGACCATGGCGAACATGACGCCGCTGGACTTCATCGTGGCCGTCACCATCGGCTCGACCTTCGGACGCACGATCACCGCGGCGGACGTTCCGCTGAGCCAGGCGCTGTTGGCCCTCGGGCTCATCGTGCTGCTGCAGTGGCTGATGGCTTTCGTGCGCGGCCGCTCACCGAAGATGCGCCGCATCCTCGACGCGCCCCCGGTGCTCATCTACTATCAGGGCAAGTTCCAGCGCAAGGCGCTGCGCAAGCATCAGCTGGTGGAAGATGACGTCCACACTGCGGTGCGGAACTCCTCCCGCGGCTCCATGGGCGAGGTCTCGGCGGTGATCCTGGAGCAGAACGGCGGCCTGGTGGTCATCGGAGACGACCAGCTCGGCGACGGCTCGTCGGTGCTGAGGTTCACCGGCAACGCGGAAGAGGCCTGACACCCCCGTTCCATCGTTGAGGGGCGGACTCTGCGAGCACTTTGGGCCGAAAAGCCCATGAGATGCTCGGAGAATCCGCCCCTCAACACGTTAGCTCCCCCTCGGCGGGCGCGTAGCGGGGTGCGCCGGGATGGGTCGACTGGCGCCATCGTCGAGAACGGCCGACTGTGGAGTCGCCGGGCATGCTCAGGAATGAGGATTTACGCCGCGATGAAAAGAAGTGCAATCAAACCAGTGAGCCGGCCCCTGGAAAGGGGATTCAATCAGGGCGAGCTCATCACCGATGAGACCCGCACCCTCTGGATCTCCGGTAAGACCGCCATGAGCAGTGCCGGGCGCCGCCGAGGTCGCCGCCACCACGATGCTCGTCATGGTCCGCCTGGCAAAGCTCGGTCAGCTGGTCGAGCTCGAGGCCACCACCGTCGAAAGACGCCGCCCCGCCGCTGAGGGGCGGAATCTACGCACGCTGAGGGCCGAAGAGCCCATGAGGTGCCCGGAGAATCCGCCCCTCAATGCGGGAGGGCACACAAAAGCGCTCTGCGCCCGTTCCAGGAGGAAACGGGCGCAGAGCGCTTTGCGTGAGGCTTATGCTCAGGCGTGCGACTTGGTGTTGCGCATGGAGCGAGCGACCAGGACGGCGCCGCCGACGAGCAGCAGCGCTGCGCCGCCGACGATGATGCCGATGGAGCCCGGGCCGGTGGCGGCGAGCTCTTCCCCGGAGCTCGCTGCATCTGCACCGGTGGCGGACGCGTCGGTGCCAGAGGTGTCAGTGCCTGCGCCGTTGACGCCGGTGTTGGCGGCATCGGTGCCGGTGCCGGCACCCTCTGCGCCGGTGCCGGCTGCGCCTGCAACGGTGATGACGACAGTCTCGGAGGCTTCAGCGCCGGTGGCGGTGAGCTCGTAGGAGCCTGCTGCATCGCTGTTCAGGGTGACCTCGGCAGCAACGCCGCCGTCCGCATCGGCGGTCTTGGTGACGGAGGTGCTGGAGACGGCGCCGACCGAGGCGAGGCCCTGGGTGTTGCCGTTGATGCCGGTGAGCGTGATGTCCACGTCTTCACCTGCGATGAAGACCGGAGCGAAGACGACCGTGGTCGGCGCGCCGATGGAGATGGTGATGCTGTCGGGGGTCTCGGTCGGGGCGTATGCGAACGCCGGGGCCGGAGCGAGAGCGACGAAGCCGACGATGCCGGCTGCGCTCAAGGTCTTTGCGAAGGTTTTCTTCATGGGGTGTACCTCAAAGCTCGAAGGATATTGGTTTAAAGCAATCTCCGTGAAGAGTCGCCTTGCGGGTCCTGCCCCCGATCATGCTCCGGGTGCGGGACTAGATTCAATCTACGGTTAGTGACCGGTGCAATGCAACTTTTTCAGCGGTCCGCCGCGGGTATTTTCTGGATTCAAGGCAAAAAATAACATTCTTGTCATCTCCCGTACGCCTGGCCCACTTTTTACCGGTCAGTAACAGTCGGTCAGCACTCCGGATCCACCTCGACCTCGTTCAGGACCGGGGTGGACACGAGGTCTAATTCCGGGCCTGTGGTGGTCCCTGCCTGCAGGTCGAGCGTGGCGGATTCACCCGGTGCAAGGTCGGTGGTCCACTCGTAGACGTTGCGGCCTCCGTGCTGACCGGCGAGCTGCGCGTCCCCAACATCACTGCTCAGCTCGGCACCCCCTGGAAGGTAGACGTAGGTGAGCGTGCGGGTGATGCCGCGCGGCACCCCGCTCTCGGTCTCCTCGCCGGAGGTGCCGAGCAGGTAGTCGGGGTAGTCGCGGATGTCTTCGGGGGCGTCGTTCCGCAGAGTCACGCGCACAGATGCGGTGTTGTCGGTGCACCACTGCACGCTCGAGCCGGCGGCCATGTAGTAGTCGAGCTTGGCGCCGGTGCCGTCGTTGAGATAGACACCGAAGCCGGTGCTGTCCTCGTCGCTGACAGGCATCGCACCGGCGACCGAGGTGTCCTCGAGCAGAGCCCGCTCCTCCTCATCAGCGCTCCACACCAACAGGCGGCGCTCCTCGACGGCTCGGGTGATCGCGTCCACGGCAGTCACCGGGTCCACGTCATCGCCGAGCAGCGCATCGAACACGGCTTCGGCGGCCACGCTGAAGAACAGGTCCTGCTCAGCGGGATCCTCATAGCGCAGGTAGGCCTCGTTGAGCAGCAGCTCCACGGCGTTCTCGCTGGAGATCGTGTCTCCCGTGGGCAGCTCCAGGGGTCCCGTGGCTTCGAGCATGTAGGACAGCGTGACCGGATCGATCGCGATCACCCCGTTCGGGTCACCGCCGCGATCCGCCTTCCAGAACTCGGTGGCCACATGCGCGGCCTCGGCGAACTCCGGGATCATCGTGGGGTTCTGCATATAGCGGGCGGGGCGGTCGCCGTAGATCAGCTCGGTGTCGAACTCCAGCGGCGTGATGGCTCCCTCGCTGCGCTCGAAGCTGGCGCCGGGGGCCTGATCGGTGAACTCGATCTGCCCATCGTTCACGGTGAGCTCGATGACCGATCCGATGATGCCGCCCTGAGAGCGCCATTCAGCGTTGTTCTGCAGGAGCAGGAGATGCTGCCGCTCGCCGTCGGCTCCGAGGAAGCCGGGCAGCAGCGACGTGGCCAGCGAGGTTCCTTCAAGGGTGGGCTCGATCTCGGCCAGCAGGCCGTCGATCTGGGCGGTGCCGTCGCGCAGCGGGGTGACCACGGAGGCAGGCTCGATCGTGGCGAGGCGGCTGCGCGCCTCGACGACGGCGTCGAGAGCCGCCTCGACCTGCACGTTCAGCGCGCCCATCCCGGCGACATCGATCTGCCCGTCGACCGGCATCAGCGCGTCCACGCCCTCACCGGCTTCCGCCGCCGTGGCGAGTCCTCCGCTGGCGAGGTCATCGAGGGTCTCAGTGAGGGTGCGGGCTGCGGCGAACTGTGGGCCGACCCAGGGGATGCCCTCGGCGAGCGTCCACACCGGTCCGCTGGTGCTGCTGCGCGCGGCCGCGAGCTCATCCTGCAGCTCCTCGACCTGTGACGTGTCGCCCGCGAGCACCGCCTGCATATCCAGTCCGGACGCCACCTGCTGGGCACGCTCGATATGCGGAAGCGCCCGTGCCGCGCCGACTCCGGCCCAGGCCAGGACGACGACGAACCCGAGTGCGAGCACGGTCACCAGCGCGAGGATGATCCGTCCGGCGGAGACTTTTCGTGCCGCATCCCTGCTCGAGGCGCTCCTGCGTGAGCTGCTCCTGCCTGATGCGCTCCTGCGCCGATGCTGTTGCTTCCTGACCATGGGGGCAATCCTAGGGCACTTCCAACGCTCCCCCGGTCGGGCCTCAGGGTTGGCCATGCCGCGTGCGCCGACCGACGAGGAATCCCGTCTCTCTCGGGTAGGTTTAGCCGGGTGAAGCCCGAAAACAGCGCCGTCGAAACCGACCTTGACCACAGCCACGCAGAAACCCCCAGCTCAGAGCCTGCCGCGCCCCTCGCGGCGAGGCGCGGGTCGGCGTCGAAGCGGGCGGCGGCTGCGCAGAGCCGGGCACGTGGAACCCGCACCTGGCTCGAGGGCAGCCGCACTGCCCGCGCCTGGAACGGGACGCTGCTGGCCTACACCGCCGTCGCCGTCGGCGCAGCGCTGGTGCTCTCGGTGGCCGCGCGGACTCAGCTTGCGGCTCCGCTGGGACCGCTGCTGTCCTCGGTGCTGCTCTGGGCCGGCATGGCAGTGCCCGTGGTCATTGCACTGACCCGCTCCCGCCCCCGCGGACTCTTCCGCTTCCGCTGGACCGACCTGCTCTGGGGTCTCGCTCTGGGCGTCCTCCTGCGCATCGTGCAGGGATGGCTCGAGGTGGCCGCTGGCAGCCCTGGTGGGCTGCCGTCCTATTCCACCCTGGGGGGCGGACTCGACATCAATCCGATGTGGCTGCTTCTGGTCATCGTCGCGCCCGTGCTGATCCTGCCGCTCCTGGAGGAGCTCCTCTTCCGTGGGGTGGTGCTCGTCTCCATATACCGGATGGCTCGGCACGGTCTGGAAGCGGGCATGCTGGCCATCGTCGCCTCGACCGGCGCCTTCGTGGCGATCCATGCCGTCAACGGGATGAATCGCTGGGACGAACCGGTGTATCTGACCCTGGTCGGCCTGACCTGCGGCCTGCTGGTGCTCTTCACCGGGCGAATCTGGGGCGCCGTGCTGGTCCACATCGTGTTCAACGGCATGTGGGTCGCGCTCGCGCTGACAGGGACCGCGCTGGCCTGACCGCTTACGCTCCTGCGCCGACCCAGCACTGCGGATCAAAAGGTCCAGCGGGGCGGTGGGGAGGCCGGTCAAGAATCAGCTCACGTCCCCATCCAGGGACGCAGCTGTCAGATACGCAAAATGCTCGCCCCAAAGGGACGAGCATTGTGAAGCGTCCTAGGTTCTTTGCCGCTGTTATACGGGCTGTGGCTCACTGAGATTAACTGCGTAGTGAGCGCGTTCGTACTCTACCGGGGTGAGATTTCCCAGGGTCCCGTGGAGGCGGTGATTGTTCCACCAATCGACCCAGCCCGCGGTGGCGAACTCGACGTCTGCCAACTGCCGGTAGGGACCCTCGTGGAAGACATCGGTGCGGATGCACTCGGTCTTGAACAACCCGATGATGGACTCCATCAGGCTGTTGTCATAGGCATCACCGACCGTGCCGATCGAAGGGCGGATGCCTTCGATCTCTAGATGCTCGGTGAAACGCACTGACGTGTATTGGCCGTATTCAACCGATCGTCGCAACAGTCTGTTGTTGCACTGAGCGTAGTTGATCGGCGAAGGCCTCAGCTGGGGTGCGCCACCCCAGTATGCCGCGAGGCCTATTGTTCAGGGCCGTGGCGATGGCTGCGATCTCATCGGCGTTCCATCTGGAGAGGTCTGTGCCTTTCGGGAAGTACTGCCGCAGGAGACCATTGAGGTGTTCGTTGGAGCCACGCTGCCAGGGACTCTTCGCGTCGGCGAAATAGACGGGCAGTCCAGTCTCGCTTGTCAGCAGCGCATGAGCAGAGAGTTCTTTTCCCCGGTCCCAAGTCAGAGAAC
>NZ_PVTY01000016.1 GCF_003003175.1 Nesterenkonia sandarakina
TTCTGTGACCCGCACTCGCCCTGGCAGCGGGGCACCAACGAGAACACCAACGGGCTCTTACGACAGTACTTCCCGAAGGGCACTGACCTGTCGTTCCATGGACCAGGGATCCTTGAGAACGTCGCAGCGGAATTAAACAGCCGGCCCCGAAAGCGCCACGGCTACCGAACTCCGGCAGAGGTCCTCGACGGGATACTCTCAGGTCCAGAGAATCAAACCGGTGTTGCGCTCACCGCATGAATTCGCCGTCTTATAAAACTACGATTTTCTGAGACACCGTCGTCTCGACGAGGCCAGTCGATCTCTCGGCGTCGCGGCGTGGTTGAGCTCCGTCTAGCGTCGGCCTGCTAAGGCTCGCTCCAGCGGGATGCTGCCGTCCTGCCACGGCGTCAGAACCCAGACCAGCAGATACGCTCCGACTCCCAACACCGGAAGCAAGAAGGACAGGAAGATCACCAGGCGGACCAACCACACGTTGAATCCGAACTTCTCGGCAATGCTTCCCCCGATGCCTCCGACGACGCGCCCAGGTCCCCGCCGGTAACCGATCCTGCGGATAGATCCAAAGAGTTTTTCCATGCCCTTGATAGTACGCGAGTCCCGCCCGGCCGCCCCGGCCCCGTCAAATCGCTTCGGCCTGGTCATGGCCCCTATCCGGGCAGTGCTGGCTGGCCGATCCTGGAGGCCTGGGCGCACTGAAGAGGAGTCACCGCTGCGGAGGCAGTCCCTGGATGACCTCGTGGTCCTTCTCGATCAGCCCGACCTTGGCCGCGCCGCCGGGTGACCCGACCTCGTCAAAGAACTCGACGTTGGCGCGGTAGTACTCGGACCACTGCTCAGGCACATCGTCTTCGTAGTAGATGGCCTCCACCGGGCAGACCGGTTCGCAGGCGCCGCAGTCCACGCATTCGTCGGGGTGGATGTAGAGCGAACGCTCACCCTCGTAGATGCAGTCCACAGGGCATTCGTCGATGCAGGCCTTGTCCTTCAGATCCACGCAGGGCAGCGCGATGATGTAGGTCATCGGGTGGCCCCCTGCAGTGCCCGGGAGATCTGCACCATATCCTCCCGTGAGACCACCTTGACCCGTTCGCGACTGGAGCCGTCGGCGAGCTGGTGCTGAGTCCCGAGGCGCTGCTCGTGGGCGTCCAGGGCCAGCCACCCGTCCCAGGAGGTCGTCTGCACACCGCGCTCCTGGAGCAGCTCGACCACATCCGCGTCCGACGCCTCGAGGTCCGAGAGATGCGGCAGGTCCTCGAGCAGGTTCCCGATGGTCTCGGCGGCGTCGCTCTTGGTATGACCGATCAGTCCCACCGGACCGCGCTTGATCCACCCGGTGGCATAGAGCCCGGGGATGGGCGCGCCGTCGGCGTCGATCACGCGTCCTGCGCGGTGTGGGATCACGCCGCGGTCGGCGTCGAAGGGCACCTGTGCCAGCGGGCTGCCGAAGTAGCCGACGGCGCGATAGACGGCCTGGACCGCATAGTCGAGGTGCTCTCCGGTGCCGCGCGCGTTACCGCTGCCGTCGAGCTGCTGGCGTTCGAACCGGATGCCGGTGACCTTGCCGTCCTCCCCGGTGATCTCCACCGGGGAGTGCAGGAAGTGCAGGTGGAGTCTGCGTGAGGCCGGCTGCACCTGCGGGTCGGACTGCCGCTCCTCCTGCTCGAGCAGCCAGTTCGTCAGCGTGCTGACCATCGTCTTCACCTGGTTGTTGGACTTGATCAGGGCGTCCGAGGCGTCGTCGAACTCGAAGTCCTCCTCGTAGAGCACGATGTCGACGTCGCGGCTGTGCGAGAGCTCGCGCAGCTCCAGCGGGGTGAACTTCACCTGGGCCGGGCCGCGACGGCCGAACACGTGCACGTCGGTGACGGCGGAGGATCTCAGGCCCTGGTAGACGTTCTCCGGGATCTCCGTGGTGAGCAGATCATCGGCGTGCTTGCTCAGGATCCGTGCGACGTCCAGCGCCACGTTGCCGTTGCCCAGCACCGCGATCTGCGCGGCGTCCAGCGGCCAGCTGCGCGGGTAGTCGGGGTGACCGTCGTACCAGGACACGAAGTCCGCTGCGCCGAAAGATCCCTCCAGCGCGATCCCCGGGAGGTTCAGCTCCGCGTCACCGATCGCGCCGGTCGCGAAGATCACCGCGTGGTAGCGCCGCCGCAGGTCCTCCAGGGTCAGGTCCGTGCCGTAGTCCACGTTGCCGATGAACCGGATCCGGCCGCGGTCCATGACCTTGTGCAGCGCCTTGACGATGCCCTTGATCCGCGGGTGATCAGGGGCGACACCGTAGCGGATCAGCCCGAAGGGCGCCGGGTATCGATCGAACAGGTCGATCGTGATGTCCTCCCCGTCCTCGGAGCGGGACAGGAGGTCTGCGGCGTACACGCCGGCCGGGCCGCTGCCGATGATGGCGATGCGAGGGGTCTGCTCAGTCATGGTGGGATCTCTCCAGGGAAGCGCCTGCCAGGGCAGGCGCCGGGATCTTAGATGTGGGGACTGTGGATGCGGGGGTCTCGGATGCGGGGCTCGTCGGGGCCGGGAACTGGGGCCAGTCGTGGGCGAGGGTGACCACGTCGCCGACGACGATCACGGCGGGGTTCTGCACGCGGCGCTGCACCGCCAGGTCCGCGATTCCGCCGAGCCGGCCCAGCGTCACCCGCTGGTCCGGGGTGCAGCCGGACTCGATGATGCCCACCGGGGTCTCAGCGTCGAAGCCGTGGACCATCAGCTGCGTGGCCGAGCGGCGGAGGGTCTTGACCCCCATCAGGATCACCAGCGTGTGTCCGGAGGCGCGCGGCACGACGTCGAGGTCCTCATGCCCGGAGATCACGGTGAATCCCCGGGAGAGGCCGCGGTGGGTCAGCGGGATCCCGGCGGCGGCCGGGACCGCGATCGCCGAGGTGATGCCCGGGACGACCTCGGTCTCGATGCCGAAGCGGCGGCAGTGTTCCCGCTCCTCCGAGCCGCGGCCCAGGATGTAGGGATCACCTCCCTTGAACCGGACCACCCGCCGGCCGGCGAGCGCGTGGGTGACCAGCAGCGCGTTGATCTCGTCCTGGGTCGCGGCGTGGTTCCCCGGCGCCTTGCCGACGTCGATGATCTCCACGTCCGGGGCGAGTTCCTCGAGCAGTCCGCGCGGTCCGAGCCGGTCGGCGATCACGACGTCGGCGAGGCCGAGCAGCTCCCGGCCGCGGACCGTGACCAGCGCATCGTCGCCGGGGCCGCCTCCAATCAGCGCGACGGGACCGATCGTGGGGCTTGTCAGACTTGTCATGAGTTCAGCCAATCTTCGTCGCTGTCCGGCGCGGTCGCGTCGGCGTCCTGTGGATCGGGAAGCTGGATCATCGCCGCGGCCAGGGTGTTGCCGTCCGCAGGGTCGATCAGCAGTCCGGCACCGGTGCGTTTGGAGACCGCGTAGTCATCCACGGGCAGCACCGAGGCGAGCCGGAGGGTCACGGTGCCGATGTCGTTGAGCTGAAGCTGATCTGCCGGCCCGGAGCGCAGCGTGGTCAGATCGAGACGATCGCTCACCTCGGTCACCAGGGCCTTGATCGTGGCGGTGCCATGTTTGAACAGCACCCGGCTGCCCGCGACGGCGGGACGCTGATGCAGCCAGGCCACCTGCAGGGTCACCTCATCGAGTTCGACGGCGGGGCGCTGCGGATCGGTGAGCACGCTGCCGCGCGCGACGTCGTGGTCTCCGGCCAGGCGGATGGTCAGCGACTCCCCCGCGGCGGCGACCTCTGGCTCCGGGCCGGACGTCCCGGCTGTGGACGTCGCTGCTGTCGATGTGTCAGCCGCGTGCTGTGCCTGCAGCCTGGTGCGTTCCAGCGCCGTGACCTCGGTGAGCTGGTTCCCCGGCTGGATCCGCACCCTGTCACCCGCCCGCAGGGTCCCCGCGGCGATCTGCCCGGCATAGCCCCGGTATCCGTCGTGAGCGCGGATCACGCTCTGGACCGGAAGTCGCAGCGGTTCGGCCCGGCGCGCAAGGGCGTCGGCGTCGGGGAGCTGCTCCAGGATCGGCAGCAGCGCCTGGCCGCTGTACGCCGAGGCACCCTGGGCCTGCGGGGTGTACCAGGGGGTGCGCGCGGAGGTGGTGACGACGTTGTCCCCGTGCAGCGCGGAGACCGGCACGACGATCGGCTCGGGGCCATCCGGGGACCCGTTCCGCCCAGGGCCGCGCAGCTCCCGGGCGACCTGGAGGATGTCACGCTCCGCCGCGCGGAAGGCCTCCTCGCGGTAGTCCACGGCGTCGATCTTGTTGACCGCGACGATCACATGCTCCACGCGCAGCAGGGTGGCCACCGCGAGATGCCGGCGGGTCTGCTCGACCACGCCGTGGCGCACGTCCACCAGAAGCACCACGGCATCGGCGGTCGAGGCGCCGGTGACGGTGTTGCGGGTGTACTGGACGTGGCCCGGGCAGTCAGCCAGCACGAAGCTGCGCCGATCGGTGGCGAAGTAGCGATAGGCCACGTCGATGGTGATGCCCTGCTCGCGCTCATCGCGCAGTCCGTCGGTCAGCAGCGCGAGGTCCAGGGCCGGCCCGGCGTCGGGGTCGTCCCCAGCGTCAGAGCCCGCGGGGGCCGCGCCGAAGCCTCGCTCTGCGGAGCTGCGGGTCACGGCGGCGAGCTGGTCGGAGAGGATGGCATGGGCGTCGTGGAGAAGCCGCCCGACCAGGGTGGATTTGCCGTCGTCGACGCTTCCGGCGGTGGCCAGGCGCAGCAGCGTGCCCGGGGTGGGTGTCTGGGTCATCAGAAGTATCCGTCCTTCTTGCGGTCCTCCATGGCGGCCTCGCTGAGCCGGTCATCGGCGCGGGTGGCGCCGCGCTCGGTGACGGTCGCGCTGGCGACCTCGTTCAGGACCAGGTCGTTGGTGGTGGCGAGGGAGCGCACGGCACCGGTGCAGGACATGTCCCCCACGGTCCGATAGCGCACCCAGAGCCGTTCGACGGGCTCGTCCTCGGCGGGCAGGCTGTGGGGTCCGACGGCGCGGACCATGCTGTCGCGGTGGAAGACCTCACGTTCGTGGGCGTAGTAGAGCGAGGGCAGCGCGATGTCCTCCAGCGCGATGTAGCGCCAGATGTCGAGCTCGGTCCAGTTGCTGATCGGGAAGGCGCGGACATGCTGACCGGGCCGGTGCCGACCGTTGTAGAGGTTCCACAGCTCCGGACGCTGGTTGCGCGGATCCCACTGGCCGAACTCATCACGCAGCGAGAGGATCCGTTCCTTGGCCCGGGCCCGGTCCTCATCGCGGCGCGCACCGCCGAAGAGCGCATCGAACCGGTGCTCCGCGATGGTGTTCAGCAGCGGCACGGTCTGCAGCGGGTTGCGGGTGCCATCGGCGCGTTCCTGCAGGGCGCCGGCGTCGATGAGCTGCTGCACCGAGCCGATCACCAGGCGCAGACCGTGACGCTCCACGGTGCGGTCCCGGAACTCGAGGACCTCCGGGAAGTTGTGCCCGGTGTCGATATGGACCACCGGGAAGGGGACGGGACCGGGAGCGAAGGCCTTGATCGCGAGGTGGAGCATCACCACCGAGTCCTTGCCGCCGGAGAAGAGCATCGCGGGGCGGTCGAACTCCGCCACGACCTCACGGATGATGTGGATCGCTTCGGCTTCCAGTCGTGCCAGCACCGCGGTGCCCGCAGGTGCCGGCGGAGCGGTCGGTGCCTCGGTGGAGAGCGCACTGGTCATGGGGGGCCTTTCGGTATGGGTCAGGCGGAGCAGAGGATGGTCGGTGAGACGACGACGGCGCCGCCACCGGGGGATCGGCGGAGCGTCTGCAGGGCTGGGAGCGCCCGACGGCGGGTGCGGCTAGGCCGTCGCCTCGGTGGTGTGGATGCCGCATTCGACCTTCCCTGATCCGGCCCAGCGGCCCGAGCGAGGGTCCTCCCCCGGCGCCACCGGGAGGGTGCAGGGCTTGCACCCGATGGAGGGGTAGCCGTTGTAGAGCAGCGGATTCACCGGCAGGCCGTGCTGCCGCGAATACTCCACCAGGTCATCGAAGCTCCAAGTGGCAAGCGGGTTGACCTTGATCAGGCCGTGCAGCTCGTCCCAGGTCACCAGGGGCGTGTCGACCCTGGTCGGCGCCTCGTCGCGGCGGACACCGGTGAACCAGAGCCGGTAGCCGGTGAGCACCTCGCCCAGCGGGTCCATCTTGCGCATCCGGCAGCAGGCGGCCGGATCGGTCTTGAACAGGTCCTTGCCGTGGACCCGGTCCTGCTCGGCCACGCTGAGCCGAGGCAGGACATCGACGACGGTGACGTCGAGCGCGCGAGCCACCTCGTTGCGTGCCGCGATGGTCTCCACGAAGTGATAACCGGTCTCCAGGAACAGCACGTCCACGCTGGGAAGCTGGTCGGCGACCAGGGCCGGCAGGACCGAGTCCTGCATCGAGCAGGCCACTGCGACCTCACGCGGGGAGAAGTTCTCGGCCACCCAGGCGATGACGTCCTCAGCGCGGGCCTCCCAGCCCAGCGCCTCCGCCCCGGATGCAGCGAGGGCGCGGGACGCCTCGGCGCTGGGCGCAGGGCCGTCGCCGGTGGTGTTCGGGGTCGGGTTCGTCATGAGACCGTCTCTTTCTGGGGTTCCTCCAGCTGCGGCTCTGGTTCCTCCAGCTGCAGATGGTCCTCGTCCACCCGATGGGCCCAGGCTGCGAAGGTCTCATTGGAGCTGTCCCGGGTGGCCAGGTAGCGACGGATCAGCGCCTCGGTGTAGTCGACCAGCCCCTCCACGGTGACCTTCAGGCCGCGGACCGTCCGTCCGAGCCCTGGATCCTCCCGATCGGAGGAGGCAAGTCCCCCGCCCAGGTGGACTTGGAAGCCGGGCGTCTTCTCGCCGTCGGGGTCGGGCAGCAGCTGTCCCTTGAGCCCGATGTCGGCGGTCTGGATGCGGGCGCAGGAGTTCGGGCAGCCGTTGATGTGCAGGGTGAGCCGCTCGGGCAGCTGGTCGGCCACGTCCGCGAGCCGGATCTCCAGCGCCGAGATCGTCTTCTGGGCGGTGGTCTTGGTCTCCACGATCGCCAGCTTGCAGAACTCGATGCCGGTGCAGGCCATGGTGGATCGGCGGAAGACCGTGGGGTCGGGGTCGAGTCCCAGCTCGCTCAGTCCGGCCTTGACCGTGGCGAGGTTCTGCTCGGGCACGTCGAGCACCACGAGCTTCTGGTGCGGGGTGGTGCGCAGCCGGTAGGACCCGTTGGCCTCCAGCAGCTCGGCCAGCTTCACCAGCAGCTCCCCGTTGACCCGGCCGACGACGGGAGCGGCGCCGATGTAGTAGCGCCCGTCCTTCTGCCGGTGGACGCCCACGTGATCCCCTGGGCGGCTCGGCGCGGGAGCAGGCAGCCCGTCCCGCAGTCGGTGGCCCAGGTACTCGTCCTCGACGACCTGCCGGAACTTCTCCGGGCCCCAGTCGTTGAGCAGGAACTTCAGCCTCGCCTTCTGCCGCAGTCGCCGGTAGCCGTAGTCGCGGAAGACCTGGGTCACCGCGTGCCACACATCCGGCGCCTCGTCCTCGGTGGTGAAGACCCCGAGGCGCTCGGCCAGCCGCGGGTTGGTGGAGAGTCCCCCGCCGACCCAGACGTCGTAGCCCGGGCCGTGTTCGGGGTGCACCACGCCGACCAGGCCGAAGTCGTTGATCTCATGGACCACGTCCTGGCTGGGGTGTCCGGTGATCGCGGTCTTGTACTTGCGCGGGAGGTTCGAGAGCGTCGAATCCCCGATGTAACGGCGGGCGATCTCCGCGATCACCGGAGTCGGGTCGATGATCTCCTCTGCGCAGATGCCTGCCACGGGAGAGCCCAGGATCACCCGCGGAACGTCTCCGCAGGCCTCCGTGGTGCCCAGGTCCACGGACTCGAGACGGCGCCAGATCTCCGGGACGTCCTCGACCCGCACCCAGTGCAGCTGGATGTTCTGCCGGTCGGTCAGGTCCGCGGTGTTGCGGGCGAAGTCCACGGCGATCTGACCGACCACACGCAGCTGCTCGGTGGTCAGTGCGCCGCCGTCGATCCGGACCCGGAGCATGAAGTACTTGTCGTCGACCTCCTCCGGGGGCAGCGAGTTGTGCGCACCGGCGGGGACGCCGGGGCGACGCTGGGTGTAGAGGCCCCACCAGCGGAACCGGCCGCGCAGATCATCGGAGTGGATCGAGTCGAAGCCCTCCTTGGAGTAGACCTGTTCGATCCGCTCGCGGACGTTCAGGCCGTCATCTGCCTGCTTGAGCTCCTCATTGTGGTTCAGCGGGTCCTTGCCGTCGATCTTCCACTGCCCGTTGGGCCGTGGGGATGAACGGTCGGGCCGCCGGCTTGCGGCGGACGTCGTAGCTGTATCGGTCGACAAAATGCCTCCATCGTTCCCGGCGTGAGCACCCGGCATGTGCATGTCAGATCCGGGTTGCTGCGGCGTCGTCGAGCCAGGTCTCTCAGCCGCTCTGGATGGTCGGTCGCCCTCGTGCGGGGCGATAGCTCCACACTAAAATACAATGATGAACTTATCAAACCTATGTGTCATTAAAGTTCACGCTGTGGTGAAACGTGGATCGCGTGACGCCCGTCGTGGACCCACTGGCCGAACCCTCCCGGGAAGAGCACCGGGTCGAAGCCTGCCGCGCTGAGCGCGAGCACCGCATGCGTGGAGTGGACTCCGGAGGCGCAGTAGCAGTGGAGGGGAACTCCGGGCACCACCCCGAGCTCCAGGTAGCGCTGGCGCAGCTGGGCGGCCGGAAGCAGCCGACCCCGCTCGTCGACGTTTCCGGTGACCGGTGCGTTCAGCGCCCCCGGGATGTGCCCGTCCCCGGCGAAGCGCTGGGCGGATCGGGCGTCGATCAGCTGCGCCTCGGGTCCGAGGGCCGCGATCTCATCCGGGGCGGCAGTCTTCATCGTCCCGAACCTGATCTGCGTCTCCGTGGCCTCGGGCAGCTCGAAGCCCTCGGCGAGTGCATGCCCGGCCTGGGTCCAGGCGCGCAGCGAGCCGTCGAGCACCCGCACATCGGCCAGCCCCGCATGGCGCAGCAGCCACCAGGCGCGCGCCGAGGAGAAGTTCTTCAGATCGTCATAGACCACCACGGTGTCCTGCGGTCCGATGCCCCAGCGGCGCACCGAGTCCTGGAACGCGGCAGGGTCGGGAAGCGGATGCGGGCCCTCGGCTGCGGGCCGTCCCGGGGCGCTGAGCTCGTACTCCAGGTCGACGAACACGGCCCCCGGGATGTGCCCGGCCAGGTATTCGGGAAGGCCCTCCGGGCGGTCTTGCCGCCATCGGACGTCGAGCAGGGTCAGCGGCGCACCGGTGCGCTGGAGGGCGCGGAGCTCCTCCACGGTGATGCTGACCTCCGGCGAGGCGGGCGCGCCGGTCATGGCGTCCCCTGCAGCTCGGCCACGGAGGCTGGCACGGACGCGGAGGCCGGCACGGGGACGGCCTGGGAATACCGCTCCAGCACGAGGTCGACCAGCTGTGCCGGAGCCGTGGGGCGGCCGGGAGCCAGCAGCGGCTCGGTGGTCAGGTCGGCGCCGGCCGACTCCAGCAGGGTCTGGAAGTAGCCCGGTGCCAGCAGGTAGCTCGCCACCACCACGCGCCGTCCGGGGTGCTCGGCGCGGGCCCGCGCCACGGCCGCGGTGACGCTGGGCTGCGCGAAGGAGAGATAGGACTCGTGGACTGTGACTCCGAGGTGGTGGGCGAGCATCGCGGCGGCGGTTCCGCAGTCGCGGACCGCTGAGGTGTCGGAGGAGCCTGCCGCACCGAGGATGATGATGTCGCGGTCGGGATCGGCGCCGACCTCCCCCAGCCGGTGGGCCAGCAGCTCGGTGAGTCGATCATCGGGTCCCAGCGCGCGGCACAGCGTGGCCGGCCGGTCGAGGTCCTGCATCGCCTCGCGCAGATCCACGTTGACGTGGAACCCGGTGGAGAGCAGCAGCGGCACGATGGTCGCGCCCATGCCCGCAGGAAGACTCGCCAGGGTGGCGTCGACGTCGGGCTGCTGCACGTCGACGTGGCCGAGCCGCACCGAGGGCGGGCTCGCCGGCGCAGTCCCGGGTGACGCTGGGGCGTGAAGCCGGTGGGCGACGTCGTCGATGAGCTGACGCACCACGGCCTGACCGCGCTTCGAGGAGGTGCCGTGCGATATGCCTACGAGCGCTGCTGTCTGTGTTCGCATAGGTGCACAGTAGTGGCCGACGTCAGAGGATGCACCATTATGAACATTGATATGAACGTTTATTTCCTGGTGCAGCGGTCAGCGCGGTGGGAGCAGCGGCGCGGTCAGCCCCGGCCCTCGGCGAATCCGGTGAAGCGCTGCGCCACCGCGGCGCCTCCGTCGGCCTCGGTGGTGACCACCATGATCGTGTCGTCTCCGGCGATGCAGCCCAGGATCTCCGGGATCCCGGCGTGGTCCACGGCGCTGGCGAGGAACTGCGCCGCACCAGGCGGGGTGCGCAGGATGACCAGGTTCGCGCTGGGCTCGGCGGAGACCAGCAGGTCCTTGCACAGCGCGATCAGCCGCGCCGTCGTCGTGGCGTCGGTCTGATCGGCCTGCAGCTCACGGTCGTGTCCGTCGGAGGGCACCGCGTAGATCAGCGCGCCCTGGGTGCCGCGCACCCGGGCGGCGCCGATCTCCACCAGATCCCGGGAGAGCGTCCCCTGGGTGACGGTGACGCCGGCGTCGGCGAGGCGTTCAGCCAGCTCGGCCTGGGAGCGTACCTGGGAGCGCGAGATCAGCTCGCGGATCTTCGCGTGCCGGGCGGTCTTGGTGGTGGGAGCCATCTCAGCGCTCCGCCGCCCGGACCAGCTCCACGGTCTGCGCATCGGCCAGCCCGGAGTGCACCAGCAGCCAGGCCATCAGCGCCTTCTGCGCGTGCAGCCGGTTCTCCGCCTCGTCCCAGACCACCGACTGCGGGCCCTCGATGACCTCGGCGCTGATCTCCACGCCGCGGTAGGCCGGCAGGCAGTGCAGGACGACGGCGCCCGGTGCGGCGTGTGCCATGGCGGCGGCGTCGACCCGGTAGTCCCCGAAGAGCTGGAGCCGCTGCTGCTTCTCCTCCTCCTGCCCCATCGAGACCCAGGTGTCGGTGGCCACCGCGTCGGCGCCGGTCAGCGCCTGGACCGGGTCGGTGGTGATCAGCACCTTGGCTCCGGTCTGCTCGGCGCGGGCCTGGGCGGCGTCGATGATGTGCTGCTCGGGCAGGTAGCCGGCGGGACCGGCGATGCGCACGTCCATGCCGGCGTTGACCCCGGCGAGCAGGTAGGAGTTCGCCATGTTGTTCGCCGCGTCCCCCAGGTAGGCCAGCGATCGGCCCGCGGTGGAACCGAGGTGTTCGCGCAGGGTCAGCAGGTCCGCCAGCAGCTGGCACGGGTGATAGTCATCGGAGAGCGCGTTGATGACCGGGACGGCGCTGTGCTGGGCCATCTCCTCCAGTCCCGAGTGGGCGTAGGTGCGCCAGATGATCAGGCTGACCATGCGATCGAGCACCCGGGCGGTGTCCGCGATGGTCTCCTTGTGCCCGAGCTGGGACTCCCCGGGGTTGACCACCAGCGGGGAGCCGCCGAGGGCGGAGATCCCGGCCGCGAAGGAGAATCGGGTCCGGGTGGAGGTCTTGTCGAAGAACACCGCGGCCGTCTGTGGGCCCGCCAGGGCCTTGATCGCATACGGATCGGCCTTCATCTGCGCGGCGAGGGTGAGCACCTGGTCGAGCTCGGCGGGGCTGAGGTCGAGGTCGGTGAGGAAGTGGCGGACGGTCATGAGGTGCTCCTGCGGTGGATCTCGGGAAGGGCGTCGATGAACTGCTGGATCTGTTCCACGCTGATGATCAGCGGCGGAGCCAGGCGCAGGGTCCTCGGTCCCGTGGCGTTGATGATGAAACCGGCCTCGAGCGCGGCGGTGACCATGGCGGGCGCGAGCGCGGCGCCGGTCCCGGCAGCGTCCTCGGCTCCGGCGGTCTCGACGTCGAAGCCGATCAGCAGTCCGTGGGCACGGACCGCGGTGACGAAGTCCAGGGCGGCGAGCCTGCTGGCCGCGTAGGCGCTGACCTCCCGGACGTGACGGAGCAGGTCGGTGGACTCGATGACGTGCAGGGTGGCCAGCGCGGCTGCCGTGGCGGCGGGATTGCCGCCGAAGGTGGTGCCGTGCTGGCCGGGGTTCAGCAGCGAGCTGGCATGGTCCCCGAAGGTCAGCATCGCCCCGATCGGGAATCCGCCGCCGAGTCCCTTGGCCAGGGTCATCGCGTCGGGGAGCACCGGGGCCGGACCCGCACCGGAGTCATCTGAGGCGCCTGAGCCGCCAGAGCCGCCATGGGCCGACTCTTCACCCGAGCCGGCCGGGGCGGAGGCGAACCAGGATCCGGTGCGGCCGATGCCGGACTGGACCTCGTCGAAGATCAGCAGCGCCCCGGCGGCGCGGGTGATCTCGCGGGCCGCCTCGAGGTAGCCGGCTGGGTGGCCGTGGACCCCGGCCTCGCCCTGGACGGGTTCGATGATCACGGCGGCCACGGTCTCATCGACCGCTGCGCGCAGCGCCTCGGCGTCTCCGGCGGGCACCCATTCGACGCCGCCGGGCAGCGGCTCGAAGGGTTCGCGGTAGCTGGGCTTGTGCGTCATCGACAGCGCGCCCATGGTGCGTCCGTGGAAGCCGTGCTCCAGCGCGATGATCCGTGGTCGGGCTGTCCCGCCGTGGCGGCGGGCCAGCTTGAACGCGGCCTCATTGGCCTCGGTGCCGGAGTTGGTGAAGAACGCCTTGGAGCCGGCAGGGGCCTGTGCCAGGTGCAGCAGCTTCTCGGCCAGCGCGATCTGGGTCGGGCTGGTGAAGAAGTTCGAGATGTGCCCCAGCGTGCTCAGCTGGGAGGAGACCACGCTGGTGATCAGCGGGTGGGCGTGGCCCAGCGCGTTGACCGCGATGCCGCCGAGCAGGTCGAGGTACTCCCGGCCGTCGGCGTCCCAGACGGTGGCGCCGGAGCCGCGGACCAGCACCCGCTGCGGGGTGCCGAAGACGCCGAGCAGGGATTCGGTGTAGCGCGCCAGCAGCTGCGCCCCGGGCTCGACGGCGAGTGCCGCGGTGTTGAGGTCAGCACTGTTGAGGTCAGCACTCCTGAGGTTCCCCCTGTGGAGGTCATTGCCGTCTGCGCCTGAAGAGCTGTGGTCTGAGTGTGCGGCGTGCGCGTCGGGCGTGCTCTGCGGGCTCATGCGGTCTCCTCATCGGGAACGATCTGGGTGCCGACGCCCTCGGTGGTGACGATCTCCAGGAGCATCGAGTGGGGCGCCCGGCCATCGACGACGTGGGCGCGCGGGACCCCGGCCTCCACGGCCTTCAGCGCCGCGGTCATCTTCGGGATCATGCCCGACTCCAGGCTGGGCAGCATGGCGCGCAGATCGGTGGTGCTCAGCGAGGAGATCAGCGAGGACTTGTCCGGCCAGTTGGCGTAGAGGCCCTCCACGTCGGTGAGCATGACCAGCTTGGCGGCGCCCAGCGCGGAGGCGACGGCGGCGGCGGCAAGGTCTGCATTGACGTTGAGCACCTCCCCGGTGGGGGCGGCGTCGGCGGCGGTGGAGTCGAACTCCGGGGCGATGGTGGAGATCACCGGGATGCGTCCGGCGGCGAGCAGGTCGGTGATCGCGTCGGGGTTGACCCCGCTGACCTCGCCGACCAGGCCGAGGTCAACGGTCTCGCCGTCGATCTCCACGGTGGTGCGGGTGGCGCGCAGCAGCGCGGCGTCCTCCCCGGAGAGGCCCACGGCGTAGGGGCCGTGGCTGTTGATCAGGCCGATGAGCTCGCGGCCGACCTGCCCGGTGAGCACCATCCGGACCACGTCCATGGCCTCGGGTGTGGTCACCCGCTGACCGGCGCGGAACTCGGATTCGATGCCGAGGGTCTCGAGCATCGCGTTGATCTGCGGGCCTCCCCCGTGCACGACGACCGGGTTGACCCCGACGTGGCGCAGGAAGACCACGTCCTCGGCGAAGGCGCGGCGCAGCTCGTCGTTGATCATGGCGTTGCCGCCGTACTTGATCACGATGGTCTCACCGGCGAACTTCTGGATCCAGGGCAGCGCCTCGACCAGGACGGAGGCCTTCTCACCGGCGGAGCTCAGGCTCCCGGCGTCGCGCGGTTTCATGCTGGAGGTCATCGGGGTCCTTCTTCAGCTGGAGTAGGCAGAGTTCTCATGCACGTAGTCATGGGTCAGGTCGTTGGTGAGGATCGTGGCCTCGGCGGCGCCGGCCTTGAGGTCGATGACGACCTTCACGTGGCGCCCGCTGAGGTCCACCAGGTCTCGGTCATCGCCGATGCCTCCGGCCCGGCAGATCCACACCCCGTTGACGCTGACGTCGATGGTGGAGGGGTCGAAGTCGACGTCGGTGGTGCCGACCGCGGAGAGGATCCGGCCCCAGTTGGGGTCCTGTCCGAAGATCGCGGTCTTGAACAGGTTGGACCGGGCCACGGAGCGGCCCGCGGTCTCGGCCTGTTCCTCGGTGGCGGCGTTGATCGTGGAGATCGCGATCTCGTGGTGGGCGCCCTCGGCGTCGGCGATCAGCTGGGTCGCGAGGTCCTGACACACCTGGTTCAGCGCTGCCTGGAACTCGGAGAGGTCCACGCCGGAGGGGTCGGCCTCCGGGTGCGCACCCGAGGCCATCGCGATCACGGTGTCATTGGTGGACATGCAGCCGTCGGAGTCGGCGCGGTTGAAGCTGAGCCGCACGGCCTCGCGCAGCGCGGCGTCGAGGTCGGGCTGCGCGATCACGGCGTCGGTGGTGAGAACCGAGAGCATTGTGGCCATCCCGGGGGCGAGCATTCCGGCGCCCTTGGCCATCCCGCCGATGGTGAAGTCCGCACCGGTCGCGGTCGAGACCTTCATGACCGAGTCGGTGGTCATGATGGCCTGCGCCGCCCGATGTCCGGCGGTCTCGGCCGGTTCCAGCTGCCCGACGGCGGCGTCGATCCCGGTCAGCAGCGCGGGCATGTCCAGGCGCACCCCGATCAGCCCGGTGGAGCAGACCAGCACGTCACCGGCGGAGACGTCCGCCCCGGTGGCCTGCAGCTTCTCGGCCACGACCTCGGCGGTCTGGTGGGTGTCAGCGAAGCCCGGGGCTCCGGTGCAGGCATTGGCGCCGCCGGAGTTCAGCACCACGGCGTCGGCGCGCCCGTCGGTGATCGCCTGCTGGGACCAGAGCACCGGGGCCGCGGCGACCCGGTTGGTGGTGAACACGGCGGCCGCGTGCTTATCGGGTCCGTGGTTGAGCACCAGCGCGACGTCGCGCGGCGCGTGGCCCTCGGCGTCGGCGGACTTCAGCCCGGCGGCGATGCCTGCGGCGCTGAATCCGGTCGCGGCGGTGACACTCATGGGGAGACTCCCAGCAGGTTGAGCCCGGTGGTCTCCTCGAGACCCAGGGCGATGTTCATGGACTGCACGGCGCCGCCGGCGGTGCCCTTGGTCAGGTTGTCGGCGGCCGAGATGACGACGGCGCGTCCGGCGTGCTCATCGATCACCAGCTGCACGGTGACGTGGTTGGAGCCCACGACCTGCTTGGTGGCGGGCCACTGGCCCTCGGGCAGCAGGTGGACGAAGGCTTCGCCGTCGTAGTGCTCGCGGTAGGCCGCGCGCAGCTGGGCCTCGGTGGTGCCGGGGGTGATCTTCGCGGTGGAGGTGGCCAGGATGCCGCGGGGCATCGGAGCCAGGGTGGGGGTGAAGGAGACCTGGACCGGGACCCCGGCCGCGTGGCCGAGTCCCTGTTCGATCTCCGGGGTGTGCCGGTGCACTCCGCCGACCCCGTAGGGACTCATCCCGCCGATGACCTCGGCGCTGAGCAGATGGGGCTTGAGCGCCTTGCCTGCGCCTGAGGTGCCGGTGGCCGCGACGATGACGATGTCGGTGGGCTGGAGCAGTCCGGCGGCCAGCCCCGGGGCGAGGCCGAGCATGACGGTGGTCGGGTAGCAGCCGGGCACCGCGATGCGCCGGGCCTCGGCGAGCCTGGCCCGCTGTCCGGGCAGCTCGGGCAGGCCGTAGGGCCAGGTGCCCTGGTGCGCGGAGCCGTAGAACTTCTCCCAGTCGGAGGCTGATTCCAGCCGGTGGTCTGCGGCGGCGTCGATCACGATGGTGTCCTCGCCCAGCTGGGCGGCGATCTCCGCGGAGGCGCCGTGGGGCAGGGCCAGGAAGACCACGTCGTGTCCGGCCAGGTTCTCCGCCGTGGTGTCGACCAGCACCCGGTCCGCCAGTGAGAGCAGGTGCGGCTGCACGCTCCCCAGCCGCTCCCCCGCGCTCGAGTGGGCGGTGACTGCACCGATCTCCACCTCGGGGTGGCCGGCCAGCAGTCGCAGGACTTCTCCCCCGGCATAGCCTGAGGCTCCGGAGACAGCGATCGAATAGGTCATGCGGAGCAGTCTAGGCGGATATATGCGCCATCTCCAATATTTATGCATAAGTCGGGCCCCCCGACTTCGCCGCTCCGGGCCTGCGTTGGGTACGCTTGCCGCCATGAATGAACAGAGCGTTTTCCCAGAGGATCTGCCCGACAGAGCACGAGTGGTGCATGCCGAGCAGGCAGGCGGGACCGAGGTGCTCGTCGAGGCCCAGGTGTCACTGCCTGAGCCTGGACCGAACCAGGTGCTGGTGGAGACTGCCGCAACCGGGGTCAACTTCATCGAGACCTACCAGCGCAGCGGCGTGTACCCCGTCGAATACCCCTTCACTCCCGGCACCGAAGGCGCCGGGAGGGTGATCGCCGCCGGCGAGGGCGTGGAGTCGCTGTCCATCGGTCAGCGCGTCACCACCCTGGAAGCCTCGACCGGCACCTATGCCTCCCACTTCCTCGTCGACGCCGGCAAGGCCGTGGGCGTCCCGGACGAGGTCACCGACGAGCAGGCGGCAGCTCTGCCGCTGCAGGGCATCACCGCCCACTACCTGGTCAACTCCACCTACCGGGTCTCCCCCGGGGAGACCGTGCTGACCCACGCCGGCGCCGGAGGGGTGGGTCAGATCCTGACCCAGCTGCTCAAGGCCAAGGGCGCCCGGGTGATCACCACCTGCTCCACCGAGGAGAAGGCCCAGATCGCTCAGGCCGCCGGCGCGGACTACGTGCTGGGCTATGAGAACTTCGCCGAGCGGGTCCGTGAGATCACCAAGGGCGAGGGCGTCGCCGCGGTCTTCGACGGCGTCGGCAAGGACACCTACCTCGGGTCCCTGGACTCGCTGGCGATCCGCGGGATGTTCGTCCTCTACGGCGGCGCCTCCGGTCAGGTGCCTGCGCTGGATCCCCAGGAGCTCAACCGCCGCGGCGGACTCTATGTCACCCGTCCGGCCACGCACTGGTACCTGCGCAACGCCGAGGAGCGCAGCTGGCGCTATGCCGAGCTCTTCAGCGCGCTGACCAGCGGCGAGCTGAAGCTGAGCATCGGCGCCAGCTACCCGCTCACTGAGGCCGGCCGCGCCCACGATGACCTGGAGAACCGCCGGACCACCGGCAAGCTGCTGCTGAAGCCCTGAGCGGCACACCGCATGCGGAGTCCGAGGAGCCGTCGGTGACCCAGCTGCTCGTCGCCGACTCCGCGCTGACCCCGGACGGGACGATAGGCCCGTACTGGCTGCGCCTGGCCGGGGATCGCATCCTCCAGGCCGGTCATGGCCGCCCGACGACGACGCCGGATCTGCACCTCAGCGAGGGGGTCCTGGCCCCCGGATTCGTCGACGTGCACGCCCACGGCGGAGGTGGCGCGGCGTTCACCGACGGTGCAGATGCTTCCCGGACCGTGCTGGCGGCACATCGCCGGCGCGGCACCACGACCATGCTCGCCTCCCTGGTCAGCGCGCCGATCCCTGCGCTGCTCGACCAGGCCGAGCAGCTTCGACCCCTGGTGGAGGCGGGCGAGCTCGCCGGGATCCACCTCGAGGGCCCGTGGCTGAGCCCCGCCCATCGCGGCGCCCATGACGCCTCCCTGCTCAGCGACCCCACCCCGGAGGCCGTCTCCGCGGTGCTTGCGCACCCCGCGGCCTCGCTGCTGCGCTATCTCACCCTCGCCCCGGAGCGCGCCGGTGCCGTCGAGGCCGCTGCCCGGCTGCGCGCCGCAGGAGTGGCCGTGGGGATCGGGCACACCGGTGCCGACGGTGCACAGACCCGCGCGGCCCTGGCCGCCGGCGCCAGCGCGGCCACCCACCTGTTCAATGGAATGAAGGGGCTGCACCATCGCGACCCGGGTCCGGCGCTGGCGCTGCTGGAGGACCCCGCCGCGTTCCTGGAGCTGATCCATGACGGGGTGCACCTGCACCCGGAGATGGTCCGCCACATCTGGCACACCGCGACCCGCCAGGGCGGTGCGCGGCGGCTGGTGCTGGTCTCGGATGCGATGGCCGGCGCCGCCGCACAGGAGGGCCGCTACACCCTGGGCGCCCTGGAGGTCGACGTCGCACACGGCGTCGCCCGGCTGGTCGAGCCCGACGGGACGCTGGGTGCGATCGCAGGCTCCGCGGTGACTCTGGCCGAGGCGGTCCGGCGCAGCATCCTCGACGCGGGCATCGACCCGGCGCAGGCGCTGAGGGCCGCCACCGCCAACCCCGCGGAGATGATCGGGCTCGACGACGTCGGCCGGCTGCTGCCCGGAGGACGCGCCGACCTGGTGCTGCTGGATCCAGACTGGCAGGTGCGCCGGGTCATGCACCGCGGCCGGTGGGTCGAGGGAGCGAATGACGACGGTCCGGCCGCGGGCGCCGCACAGACCGATGGTCCGGCAGACTGAGCGTCTGCCGGATCATCGGTGCCTTCACGAGTGAGGCGCGCGCTTCCGCTGCACTCTCACCTGAGCGCTGCATCGACAGCGCAGGGCCGTTAAACCGGCGCTGTCACCGCTGCACAGCTCCGTGGCGCTGCTGCGCCAGGGCGACGGCGCCGGCTCGGGCCTCGGAGGCCTCCTCCGCGGTGAGCGTGCGGTCCTCGGCGCGGAAGCGAAGCGCGAAGGCCAGCGACTTCTGCCCGGCCTCGATGTGCTCGCCGGAGTACACGTCGAAGAGCTCGATGCTCTCGAGCAGCTCTCCAGCCCCCTCGACCAGGGTGGCCTGCAGCGCGGCGGCGGGAAGATCGGCCGCGACGATCAGCGAGACGTCCTGGGTGGTCGGCGGGAAGGTCGAGATCGGCTCGGCGCTGATCTGTTCCGGGGCGCCGTGGATGAGCGCCGAGAGATCCAGCTCCATCACCGCGGTGCGCGCCGGCAGGTCCAGCTCCTCGATGACCTTCGGGTGCAGCTCGCCGGCGTGACCGACTCGCTCCCCGTTGAACCGCAGCTCGGCGGTGCGCCCGGGGTGGAAGGCCTGATGCCGGCCCTGGACCACCTCGAGCTCCACGCGCAGCAGGTCGGCGACCTTCTGCGCCGCGTCCACCGCGTCTGCCCAGTCACGACGGCGCCCGGGAACCCCGGGCAGCTCGGCCGCCTCGGCGCCGCTGAGCGCGGCCGCGATGTGCAGCGGCTGATCTGGGATGCCGGCGTCGAGCCCTGCCAGCACCTCCTCGCCGGGGTAGACGCCGAGATCCGGGATGCTCGGCGAACCGAGCGGGGACTTCGGGTGGAAGACCGAGCCGGCCTCGAAGAGCGCGACGTCAATGAACCCGCGGGAGACGTTGCGGCGCAGCGCCTCGAGCAGCCCGGGAAGCACCGTGGTGCGCAGCGCCGGGTGCTGGCTGGCGATCGGGTTGGCCAGGCGCAGCATCGGCATGGGCTTGCCGGTGTCCTCGGCCTGCCCGAAGCGGGTGTTGGCGGCCTCGGAGTAGAACGGGTAGCTGAGCACCTCGGTGAAGCCGGCGGCGGCCATGCCGGCGTAGACGCTGCGGCGGCGCTGCTGGGATGCGGTGAGGCCGCGGCCGGCCGGTGGCACCGGAAGCCGGGAGGGGATCTGGTCGTAGCCGACGAGTCGGGCGATCTCCTCGACCAGGGCGGCGGGGATGGTCAGGTCCGGGCGCCAGCTGGGCGGGGTGACCAGCAGGTGCTCCCCATCTTCGTGCAGCTCGGCGCCGATGGCTTCCAGCGTGGAGCGGATCTGCTCCTGGGTGTAGGCCACCCCGGTGAGCTTCTCCGGCAGCGTGCGCTCCAGCCGGATCGGCTCCGGCAGCACGGGAGCTCCCGCGTCGGTGACGTCACCCGAGTCGGTGCCGCCGGCGAGCTCGACGAGCAGGTCCACCACGCGCTGTGCGGCGAGCGGGGGCAGCAGCGGGTCCACGCCGCGCTCGAAGCGCTTGGACGCCTCGGAGGGCAGCTTGTGCCGGCGCTTGCTGCGGCTGATGCTGATCGGGTCGAAGTGCGCGGCTTCGACGATGACCGTGGAGGTGGTGGAGTCCACCTCGGTGCGGGCTCCGCCCATCACCCCGGCGATCCCGATGGGGCCGGACTGATCCGCGATCACCAGGTCCTCAGGGTTCAGCGTGCGCACCTTCTCGTCCAGGGTGGTGAGCTTCTCGCCGGCCGTCGCGCGGCGGACCTCGATGCCGCCGTCGAGCTTGGCCGCGTCGTAGCAGTGGTTGGGCTGTCCCAGTTCGAGCATCACATAGTTCGAGACGTCCACCGCGATGCTGATCGAGCGCATCCCGGCCAGGCGCAGCCGGGCGGCCATCCACGGCGGGGTGGGCGCCGCCGGGTTGATCCCGGTGACCTTGTGCGTGACGAACCGGCTGCAGCCCTGGACCCCATAGATGGGTGTGTCGTCGGTGAGCGTCACCTCGTGACCGGGCCGGGCGGCGTCGTCGTCCTGGGCAGTCTTGATCTCGGCGGCCGGGTCGGTGAACGGGGTGCCGGTGGCGTGGGAGTACTCGCGGGCGATCCCGCGCAGCGAGAACGCGTAGCCGCGGTCGGGGGTCACGTTGAGCTCTGCGGCGGAGTCGTAGAGGCCCAGCAGCTCCATGGCGTCGGTGCCGGGCTCCGGGTCGAGCCCGAGGGTGGAGAGCACCAGGATCCCGTCGTGGTCCTCGCCGATGCCGAGCTCGCGCACCGAGGCGATCATGCCGGCGGAGACGTGGCCGTAGGTCTTGCGCGCGGCGATCCGGAAGTCACCGGGCAGCACGGCACCCGGGAGGGTGACCACGACCTTGTCCCCGACCTCGAAGTTGTGCGCGCCGCAGACGATGCCCTGGACGCCTGAAGGGTCGATCCCCTCGTGGGTCAGGGTCTGGGCGGTGCCCTCGGGCACCACTCGGACCTGGCACCAGTTGATGGTCTTGCCGTTGGACTGGGGCTCGGGGAGCTTCTCCAGCACCTCGCCGACGACGATCGGGCCGCTGAGCGAGTCGGTGGGACGGTGCACGTCCTCCTCTTCGAGGCCGACCTTGACCAGCTCGGCCATCAGGTCCTCAGCGGTGCCCTCGGCGGGGAACTGGGTGTATTCACGAATCCAAGAGAGCGGAATGCGCATGTCTCAGACCTCCATTCCGAAGTGCTGGCTGAAGCGGATGTCGCCTTCGATCATGTCGCGCATGTCGGGGACCCCGTTGCGGAACATCAGGGTGCGTTCGATGCCCATGCCGAACGCGAAGCCGGTGTACTCCTCCGGGTCCACGCCGGCGGCGCGCAGCACGGCGGGGTTCATCATGCCGCAGCCGCCCCATTCGACCCAGCGCGGGCCGCCCTTGGCCTGGGCGTGCCAGACGTCGAGCTCCGCGGAGGGCTCGGTGAAGGGGAAGTAGCTGGGGCGCAGCCGGATGGCGGCGTCGGGGCCGAACATCTGCCGGGCGAAGTGCTCCAGGGTGCCCTTCAGATCGGCCATGGTGAGGCCCTTGTCCACGGCGAGACCCTCGAACTGGTGGAACACCGGGGTGTGCGTGGCGTCGAGCTCGTCGGTGCGGAACGTCTTGCCCGGGCAGAGCACGTACACGGGCAGCTCGCGGGTGAGCAGCGACCGGATCTGCACCGGGGAGGTGTGGGTGCGCAGCACCAGGTGAGCCTCGGGGGGCTCCACGAAGAAGGTGTCCTGCATCTCCCGGGAGGGATGGTCCGGGGCGATGTTCAGCGCGTCGAAGTTGAACCACTCGGATTCCACCTCGGGGCCTTCGGCGATCTCCCAGCCCATGGCGATGAAGACGTCGGAGACCCGCTCCTGCAGCACCGAGAGCGGGTGCCGGGCACCGAGCGGACGACGGCGGTGGGCTGCGGTGACGTCGACGGTCTCCTCCACCAGGATCCGCTCCGCGTGCTCGACCTCGAGCACCGTGGTGCGCGCCGCAAGGGCCTTCTGCATCTTCCCGCGAGCGCCGCCGAGCAGCTTGCCGGCAGCGGCCTTCTCGGTCTTGTCCAGCGACCCGATCTGCCGGTTGGCCAGCACGAGCGGTGCCTTGTCTCCGGTGTGCGCCAGCCGGGCGGCCTTGAGCTCCTCGAGGTCGCGGGCTGCGGCGAAGGCGTCGACGGCCTGCTGCACAGCATGGTCGATGGCGGACTCATCCAGCGGATGCGGTGTTTCGGGCGTGGACATTCTGCTCCCGGGTCAGGTGGGTGGAAACAATCCCGGTCAGTTTATGCGGGTCATTGGTAGGAGACGAACCACGGTTTGGGGTCGACCTGGAAGGTCTGCTCCGAGGTGAAGGTCGGCGAGTCCTCGTCGTAGAAGTTCTTCCAGCCGAGCCAGATGTCCTCGCTGAGCTCCTGCTGCAGGGTCTCGTAAGTCTCGGTCTTCATCGCAGGTGTTCCGTGGCCGTCGGCGTGGAGCAGGATCGCCAGCTCCTCGTGGGAGGTGTCGATGTCCTCGCGGTCCGAGATCATGGCGAGCTGGAACTGGTGCAGCACCAGCAGCTTCTGCTGGAGCTCGTGCTCTTCGGTGAGTCCGGCGAGCCAGTCGGAGACCTCGTTGATCTCTGCGGCGCTGACCGACCCGATCTGCTCCATGTGCCGCTGTCCCTCGCCGAGCCGCCATTCAGGGTCCAGGGCGAGACCGACGTGGGGCTGAACCAGGAAGTCTTCGTAGAGCTGGGCCTGTTCCAGGAAGCTGGCGTGGCCCGGCTGCAGGTCCAGCACCACGTAGATGTCCTCCTCCGCAGCAAGGTCCACCCAGGGCTCGATGACCTCGGGGTCCAGAGCATTGGTGTAGTTGCCGTCGAGGCCCGGCTCGGTGATCGCGATGGAGGTGATGATCTCGAAGGCCGGCTGGACCGGCTCCTGCGAGTGCTCCTGATACTGCTCGGCGTAGAACTTCACCCGATCGACGGCGTCCTGAGGCTCGCCCTCACCCAGGACCCCGAGCGCCGGGATGCCCGGGGCGCCGTATGCGGCGAGGAAGCGCCGGTCAGGGAACAGCGTGTCGCCCCCGCCGGGAAGCTCCGCGGGCTCGGCCTCAGGTTCTTCGGCTTCGTCAGGTTCTTCGGAGTCTCCGGCTTCTGCCGAGTCATCACCGCCTGCCGCCTCGTCGCCGTCGGCGTCGTCCGCCGCGTCACCGCTGGACTGATCGGCGGAGGCGTCCTCCGGGGCGGCGCTGCTCGAGCCGCAGGCGGTCAGGGTCACGGCAAGCAGCATGGCGCTGAGCATGAGCCCCGGGCGCAGGGTGTGGGAGGTCGGGGCGGAGATGTCCATGCGTTTCACGCTACCGGTGAATGAGAATGACCCTTGCATCGGTTCCGGTCCGCAGACAGCCCTGTGCCCGCGAGGAAGGCGTTCCAGGGGGTCGGTCAGCTCAGCTGCGACCCCCTGGAAGCGTCAGTGCTCGCGCAGCCAGACGGTGGTCTCCCCCGGCAGCACCTCCGCACTCAGCGGCTGCGAGCTCACCAGCACCTCGCCGGCGGGCAGCGGGACGGCCTGCTCGCTGAAGTTGGTCACGCAGAGCCATCCTCCGGGTCGGCGGAAGGCCAGCACCTCGGAAGCGGACCCGTCAGCGCCGGTCCCCTCGGAACCGAGATCACCGGGACCGGGACCACCGGCACCGGGTAGCTCGATCCACTCCAGGGTGTCGGCCCCCTGCAGCTCGCGGCGCAGTTGCAGCGCGCGCCGGTAGAGGTTCAGGGTCGAGTCCTCGGCAGCGTCCTGGGCCTGCACGCTGTAGCGGGAGAACCACTCGGGCTGCGGCAGATGAGCCTCGCCCGCGCCGAACCCGAAGGTCTCCCCTGCGCTGGACCAGGGCAGCGGGACCCGGCAGCCGTCGCGGCCGACGCTGAACCCTGGGCTGCGGAAGAACGTCGGATCCTGCCGGTCCGCGTCGGGGATCTCCGCGACCTCATGCAGACCGAGCTCCTCGCCCTGATAGAGGTAGGCGCTGCCGGGCAGGGCCAGTTCGAACAGCGAGGCGGCGCGCGCCCGGCGCAGCCCGGCCTCGGCCTGCAGCTCAGGGGTGGTCCCGGCGGTGAGCAGCCAGTGGGTGCCGGCCTTGTCCTCGCCGTCGGCCTTGGGTGGGAGCCCGTAGCGGGTGGCGTGGCGGACCACGTCGTGGTTCGAGAGCACCCAGGTGCTGGAGGACCCGGACGTCGCCGCCAGATCCAGGTTGAAGGTCACGGTCTCGCGGAACTGGGCGGCGTCGAAGTTGGCTTCGAGCAGGTCGAAGTTGAACGCCTGGCCGAGTCCCTCGGCGGAGGCATACGTGGGCCGGCGGGCCGAATCCACCCACGCCTCGGCCACGCCGATCTTCGGCGGATCGTATTCGTTGAAGACCCCGCGCCATTCGCGGTAGATCTCGTGGACCTCATCGCGGTCCCAGAGCGGGTGTGCGCCGTCCTTCGGGATGGCGTCCAGCTCGGCCTGACTGGGCAGGTTCGCCGGCAGGTCCTTGGCCAGTCCGTGCGCGACGTCGACCCGAAACCCGTCCACGCCCCGGTCGGACCAGAAGCGCACGGTCTGCAGGAAGTCCTCGTGGACCTCGCGGTTGTGCCAGTTCAGGTCGGGCTGTTCCTTGGCGAAGCTGTGCAGGAACCACTGCCCCGGTGTGCCGTCGGGCTCGGTGATCCGGGTCCAGGCGGGTCCGCCGAAGATCGAGGTCCAGTCCGACGGCGGGAGCTCTCCGGCGTCCCCTTCACCGTCGCGGAAGATGTAGCGCTCCCGGGCTGCTGAGCCCTTCGGCGAGCGCAGCGCCTCGTGGAACCATTCGTGCCGGTCCGAGGTGTGGTTGGGCACGATGTCCACGATCAGCCGGATCCCGGCCCGGTGCAGCGCGGCGACCATGGCGTCGAAGTCCTCCAGGGTGCCGATCTTGGGGTCGACGTCGCGGTAGTCGTCCACGTCGTAGCCGCCGTCGGCCAGTGCCGAGGGGTAGAAGGGGCTGAGCCAGACGGCGTCGACCCCGAGGTCCTGCAGGTAGCCGACCCGGGAGGTGATGCCGCGCAGGTCGCCGATGCCGTTGCCGTCGGCGTCGGCGAAGGAGCGCGGGTAGATCTGATAGACCGCGGCCTGGCGCCACCAGTGCGGGTCGGCGCCCAGTCCGCTGGTCGTGCTCGGGGCTTCTGCGGTGGAGGTGAATGACAAGGGGTTCTCGTCCTTTCGGTGTGTCGGGTGAGGCTCATGGTGCGGGTGTACATCGGAGCCTGGATCCAGGTCCGAGCGGGTCATTTGACGGCGCCCTGGGTGAGTCCGGAGAGCACCCAGCGCTGGGAGATCACGTAGGCGATGATCGCCGGCGCCATCGCCATCAGATAGGAGGCGAAGGAGACGTGGTAGTTGTTGCTGAACTGGGTCTGGAAGATCTCCTGGATCACCGGCAGCGTCTGCAGCGTCGGGTCCGCGATGATCAGCGAGGGCATCATGAAGTCGTTCCAGGACTTCAGGAAGGCGAAGATCCCCACGGTGGCGCTCCTCGGCGCCATCAGCGGGAAGACGATCCGCCAGAACGCTCCTGCGGTGGAGGCGCCGTCCATCCGGGCGGACTCCTCCAGCTCGGCGGGCAGCGAGCGCAGGAACGCGGTGAACAGCAGCGTGCTGAAGGAGATCTGGAACATGATGTGCAGCAGCGCGACCCCCAGCGGGTTCGCCAGCTCGACCATGCCGGTGAGCTTGACCTGGCTGAGCGCGAGCACCGGGAACGGCAGGAACATCGCGGCCAGCAGGTAGTAGAACGCCCAGCGGTAGGCCTTCTTCTCCCAGTTCCGCGAGATCGCGTAGGAGGCCATCGCGCTGAGCAAGATCGTGCCGATCACGGTGGCCAGGGTGATCAGGATCGAGATGGTGAACGCCCGGGGGAAGTCGGTCAGCGCCCAGGCGGTGGTGAAGCCCTCGACGCTGAACGGGGCAGGCCATGCGAACGCCTCCCCCTCGACGGCCTGCTCTCCGGTCTTGAAGGCCATCGAGATGGTGACGTAGAAGGGCAGGATCACGGTGAGCGCGCCGAGGATGAGCAGCAAGGTGGTGCCCCAGCGGTGCCGATCGGAGCGGCGCGAGGTCGGCAGCCCGGCTCCCTGAGAGTTGTCCGAGGAGCGGCGCGGAATGCTGCTCGCGGCGCCGCCGGGGATGGTGGTGGTGGGCAGAGTCATCAGATTCTCGCGTTTCCTCGGGTCAGGCGCAGCTGGATGAGTGCGATGGTCAGCGTGATCAGGAAGAAGATCGTGGAGTTCGCCATCTGATAGGCGTAGTCGCCGTTGTCGAAGCCGGAGAAGATCGTCATCGCTACGGAGCGGGTGGAGGTGCCCGGACCGCCGTCGGTCAGGCCGACGATGATCTCGTAGGTGCCCAGGAAGTCTTTGAACCCGATGATCACATTGATCAGCACGAAGCCGGAGATCAGCGGCAGGGTGATGCTGCGCAGCTGCTTCCAGGCGGAGGCGCCGTCGATGGCCGAGGCCTCGTAGACGTCCCGCGGGACCGTCATCAGTCCGGCGATGTAGATCAGCATGGCCTGGGGAACCGCCTGCCAGGCGGTCACCAGCACGATGGAGATCCAGGCCAGATCAGGGTCCGCGAGGATCGACTCCTCCAGCACCCCGAGCTGCAGCGCCTGGGCGGCGGCGGGCACCGTATTGGCGAAGATGAACTGGAAGACGAAGGCGATGATGATCCCGGAGACCACCATCGGCATCACGAAGATTGTGCGCAGCGTCGTCTTCGCCCGGATCTTGGCGGTCAGCCCGATGGCCAGGGTCAGGGCGATCACGTTGACCAGGATCACGGTGCACAGCGCGACCCCGATCGTGAAGCCGTAGGAGGAGAGGATCGCCGGGTCGCTGAACATCACCAGGTAGTTGTTGAGGCCGACGAAGTCGAACTCGCCGAAGCCCACGGAGTCGGTGAAGCTGTAGAAGATGCCCATCGCCGCCGGCATGGTGATGCTCAGCGTGAACAGCACCAGGGTGGGCAGCAGGAACCAGAGATAGACCCGGTCCGCGCGGGGTCGGCGGCGCACCGGCGGTCGGGCCCCGGGGTCCCTTCCGGCGGGGGCGTCTGCGGTCTGCGGCGTCCTGCGGGTGGGCTTGGTGGTGGTGGTCATGTCAGGCCTCGGTCTCTCATCGTCGAGCCAGTCGGGCCCAGTCCTCGTCCAGCGTCCGCAGCGTTGCTTCCAGACTCTGACCGGTGACCATGCCTTGGGCGTAGTTCTCGAACGGGATGGTGCGCGGAATGGCCTGGGACACTCCCTGGTAGAAGGCGGCGCGGTCGACGAAGGTCTGCAGGTCCTGCAGCCGGGGGTCCTCCACGGCGGGCGCATCCTCGCGGACTCCGAAGGCGAGGTTGTCCTGGTTATAGGCGTCGGCGATCTCCGGCGTGATCAGATAGCGCAGCAGGTCCCGCGCGGGTTCCTGGGCGTTGGACGCCTCGGGCACCCAGAGCGCGAGGTCAAGGTTCACCCGGACCTTCAGATCCTCGGGATCCTCGGTCATCGGCAGCGGGAAGATCCCGATCTGCGCGTCCGGGTTGAGCGTGGCGATCTCGCCCAGCGCCCAGGGGCCCTGCAGGTACATCGCGGCCTCGCCGCGGGCGAAGGCGACGTTGCCGTCCCCGTAGCCTCGGCTCGCCGCCCCGGGCTGGGAGAAGGCGGCGATCTCGAGCATCTGCTCCAGCGGTTCGCGCAGGGTGCGGGAGAACGAGACCGGCGCGTCGGGTCCGGCGTCGGAGCCCTGGGCGCGCAGCTGCTCGAAGAACGCCGCGACGTCGACCGAGCCGCCCACGCTGTAGTCGACGAGTCCCTGCGCCACGGTCCAGGGATCGGCGTAGGTGGAGTAGATCGGGGTGACCCCGGCGTCCTCGAGCGTGCTGCACACCTCGAGGAACTCAGAGTAGGTGGTCGGGATCGACAGGTCGTGCTCGGCGAAGATCTCTTCGTTGTAGAGCACCGCGGCGGCCATCATCGAATACGGGATCACGCTGGTGCGCCCCGGGTAGGTCGGGTACTGGTCGATCAGGTCCTGGATGCTCGGCGCGATGCGCGCCTCTTCCGCGAGGTCAGCGAGATCGGAGAAGGCGCCGCGCTCCTGGAAGCGGACGATCTCGTAGTTGTAGTTCAGGCAGCCCAGGTCTGGCGGGTTGCCCCGGGCGAAGCCTGCCGAGAGTCCGGAGGAGGTGTCGTGGACCGCCCGCACCCCCGAGGCCTGCTGGTTGAAGTCCCGCACCAGGTCCCCGAAGTACGGGATCGCCTCGGGCTTCGACTGGTGGAACGAGACCTCTTGGGCGCCCCGGCCGGTGCCGCAGCCGCTGAGTCCGGCGGCCAGGGCCACGCCCGCCAGTCCGCCGAGGAAGGCTCGTCGCGAGGGTGTGGGTGGAGCGTAGCTCACCGGGCCCCCTTCTGTGATGTAGAACACTAAAACTTGATGTCCCGATTAAATATAGAGGCTTAATATAAGCGATGCAATAATGTGTGGAGATTTTCTGGCGACCCCCGATCGGAAGCAGGCCACCTATGAGTCAGACGCGTTCTCCGGCGCCGGCCGGTTCCTCGCAGCTGATCCGGCAGCTCAACGCGCAGCGCGTGCTGAGCTGCATGTGGGGCCGCGAACCCAGCACCGCCACCGAGCTGATGCATGCCACCGGCCTGACCCGCGCCACGATCCTGACGCTGTGTCGGGACCTCACCGAGCAGGGCTGGCTCGAGGTCTCGGAGAACTCCCGACAGGCCGGTCAGTACACCAAGGGCCGCCCTGCGCTGCGCTATGCCTTCCGCGAGGACGCCTGCCACGTGATCGGCGTCGACGCCGGGCTGCACCAGGTCACCGCGGCCGTGGCGAACCTGCGCGGCGTCGAGGTCGGCTGTGCCACCCGGCCGTCGAACCCGCAGGGATCCGACGCTCCGCTGCAGCCGGCGGCAGAACGACGACGCACCGTCCTGGACACGGTCGATGCCGCCCTGGGCCAGGCCGGGCTCACCCATGCCGATGTGGCGTGCCTGGTGATCGCGGTGCCCGCGCCGGTGGACTCCGACGGACGCTCCCCCAAGGGGCTCAACGCCTTCTGGAGCCTGATGAACCCCGAGCTGATCACCCTGGGCGCTGAGCACGGCTGGGACTGCGCGGTGGACAACGACGCCAATCTCGCCGCGCTCGCCGAGCTGGACCTGCAGTCCAGCGGTCCGGATGACTCCTTCGCCGTGATCCTCTCCGGCGAGCGCCTGGGCGCCGGACTCGTGATGGATGGACGCCTGCTGCACCAGGCCCGTGGGGGCATCGGCGAGCTCGGCATGTTGGATCTGGTCCAAGGGGTCGAATCCGCCAACGGTCTGGGCTGGTGGGCGCGTCACCTCGCCCGGGAGGCGCTGAGCCGGACCCCGGGACACTCCGGTGCGCTGGGCCAGGTCACGGCGGAGGAGGTGACCAGCGAAGACGTCTTCGCCGCAGCGGATGCAGGAGACCAGCTGGCGCTGGAGATCATGGATCAGCTCGCAGACCGGCTGGCGCGGATCTGCGTGGTGCTCGCCGGCCTGCTGGATCTGGATCGGATCCTGGTCTCCGGAGCGATCGCTCCGGCGCTGACCGATGTGGCCGCGCGCGCCAAGGAGAAGCTCGCCCAGCATCTCTACGCCCCCTGGCTGCAGATCGAGGCCTCGACGCTGGGGGCGCACGCCGTGCGGCGCGGCGCGATCCGGCTCGCGGTGGACCGGATCAAGGATCAGGCGCTGCACCCCGGCCCAGCGGCCTGAACCCGGAGGCCCTGCCCGGGGTGCGGATCCCGGCTAGATTATCTGCCATGGACACGACAGGGCGCAGCCCCATTCAGCACGGGGACTCCTCGCCCGAGGACGCGAGATCCGGACACCAGACGCCCGACCACCAGACACCTGAACACCGGGCACCCGCAGACCAGCGGCCCGTGACCGGCAGCACCGGAGTGACCTGGGACGTCGTCGTCCTGGTCCTGGCTCCGTTCGTCGTGGCGCTGCTGCTGGCCCTCAGGTACGCGCCCGACCCGATCGTCGGACTCGGAGCGGTCCTTGCGGCGCTCATCGCCCCCTGCGTCGCCGCGGTCTCGCTGCTGCGCCGGCGCCCCCGCGCGGTGACCACCGCCGACCGGATCACGCTGCTGCGGGTGGGCCTAATCGGGGGGCTCACTGCCGCCGCGGTGCTGATCCTCGCCGAGGCGATCCCGGCTCGCAGCTGGGCGCTGGCCGTCGTGATCGGAGTCGCGCTGCTGCTCGATGCGGTCGACGGCGCGGTGGCCCGGCGCACGCACAGCTCCAGCGCCTCCGGGGCCCGCCTCGACATGGAGGCCGATGCCGCGGCCCTGCTGGTGGTCTCGCTCATCGCGGCGGTCACCGTGGGCTGGTGGGTGGTCGGGATCGGAGCGATGCGCTACCTCTATGTGGCCGCCGCCCGGATCCGACCGCCGCTGCGCGGGGAGCTGGGCTACAGCCTGTTCCGGCGGACCGTGGCAGCGATCCAGGCCTCGGTGCTGTGGGTGGCGATGCTGCCGCTCACCCCCGTCCCCTTCGCCGCGGCGATCACCGCGATCGCCCTGACCCTGCTGATCATCTCCTTCACTCGGGACGCGATCCACCTGGAACGCTCCGCGCAGCGCGAGGGACGGCGCTGATGGCGCAGCACGCGTTCATCGTGCCGGCGGACCTCCCGGGACCCAGCGGCGGACTCACCTATAACCAGCGGGTGCTCGCGCAATGGCGGGCGAGCGGGCTCGACGTCGAGGAGGTGGCCGTCCCCGGAGGGTGGCCGAACCCGTCCCCCGCCGATCGCCAGGCTCTCGCGCAGCGGCTGCCGCAGCACGGGACGGTGCTGATCGACGGCATCATCGGCTCCGCCGCCCCGGAGGAGCTCGCCCGCGCCGCCGCTGCAGGCACCGAGATCGCGCTGCTGATCCATCTGCCGCTGCCCGCCGAATCGGGACTGAGCCCCGAGGAGCGGCAGCGGCTGGCCGGCAGCGAGCGCGCCGCAGTGCACGCCGCACACACGATCGTGTGCACCAGCAGCTGGGCGCGCGATGATCTGCAGGCACGCTATGGACTCGACGCGGTCGCGGTGGCGGAGCCCGGGGTCGACGCGGCCGCGCTGGCGGCGGGGAGCGCTGCGCCGCGGCTGCTCTTCCTCGGGGCGGTGACCCCGCGGAAGAACCCACTGGGGCTGCTGCAGGCCCTGGGCGGACTCACCGAGCTGCCGTGGACCGGCGTGATCGCCGGACCTGAGGGGCAGGATCCCGGCTACGCGGCGCAGGTCCGCGCCGCCGCGGAGGCGCTCCCCGAGGGTCGTGCCACGGTTGTCGGCGCCGTGGGCGGAGAGCAGCTGGAGACCCTGTGGAGCGAGACGGACCTGCTGGTGCTGCCCTCCCTGGCCGAGACCTACGGGATGGTGGTCACCGAGGCGCTCGCCCGCGGGATCCCCGCACTGGTCGGCGCCGGGACCGGCGCGCAGGACGCCCTGTGCGGCGACGCCGAAGGCTCCCGGGCGGGGCTGCCGACACCGGGAGACGCACTGGATCCCCACGATCCCCGCGCCTGGTCAGCCCGGCTGCAGGAGTTCCTCAGCAATGCGTCGATGCGGCAACAATGGCGCGGCGCGGCGCAGGCTCACCGGGCTAGACTTCGGACATGGTCACACGCAGCGCAGGATCTCAGAACGGCGATCGAATGGTGACGCGGCCGGTGCCCGCGGACTGGCTGGGTCAGCGGCGTCGCGCCGACCACCAGGCCCGAGAGAAGGCGACCCCGCTGATCGAGACGCTGACCACGCGGCTGCAGGAGCTGCTTCCCGCCGAAGCCCAGGCCTCCGACGCCGCAGAGACCGAACGCGCCGTGACCGACGAGGGCGCGGCCGCGACCTCGGTGCACGTCATCGACGTCGGCGCCGGCACCGGCTCCAACCAGGCCTGGCTGGCCCCGCGCCTGGACGTCGCGCAGCGCTGGACCCTGCTGGACCATGACGCGGACCTGCTCGAGGTCGCCGCAGAGGATCCCTCCGCCGCCGGGACGGGTCAGACCACCCGCGTGGTGGGCACCATCGAGGACCTCCCGGGTCTGACCCGCGGCGAGGAGGTCCAGCTGGTGACCTGCTCGGCCCTGCTGGACCTGCTCAGCCCGCACGAGGCCGAGGTGCTCGCGGACTCCATCGCCGGACCCGCCGCCGGCGCGAACGTCACGGCGCTGCTCAGCCTCACCGTGACCGGACAGGTCACGATCACCCCCAGCCACCCCGACGACGCCCTCATCACCGAGGCCTTCGACGCCCACCAGCGCCGTGATGGACTGCTGGGGCCCGACGCGGCGCACGCCGTCGCGAAGCTGCTGCGTGACCGCGGCGCCGAGGTCTCCATCGCGGCGACCGACTGGGAGCTGGACTCCGCCGAGGCGGCGCTCATCCAGCGGTATCTCCGCGACCGCGCCGATGTGGCCGTGGAACACGATCCGTCGCTGGCAGGCGTGGCTGAAGACTGGGTCTCAGCGCGCGAGGCGCAGCTGGCCCAGGACGAGCTGCGCGTGAGCGTCGGCCACCTCGATCTGCTGAGCCTGCCAGGCACCTGACCCGGTGACGCGATGAGCCTCGACCAGCGCAGCCAGACCTCCCGAAGGGGACACACCCTGCTCTTCGCCGGCCTGCAGGTCGCGATCACCCTGGGCATCTTCGGCTTCCTCGCCTCCCAGTGGGGCATGAATCCGTTCATGGACGCGTTCAGGCTGCTTCCGATCTGGATCCTCCCTGCCGCAGCGGTGCTCGGCGGCGTCGGGGTGCTCACCCAGGCGCTGCGCTGGCGCGTGATCGCCCGACACCACCGGATCAGCATCGGCGTCGGCCCCGCCGTCGCACGCTGCTGGCAGGCCGCCTTCCTCAACGGCGTGCTCCCCGGGGGCCTGGCCGGTGACGCGCTGCGCGCCGCCGATGACAGCAGCGACGCCAAGGTCGAGGCCAGCGGCAGCGCGCTGCGCCGCGCCTTCGCGGCCATGGCCGCGGAACGACTGATGGGCACCGCCGTGGCGTTCGTCGCCGCCGGACTGACCCTGCTGGTGCTCGCGCCGCTGGCCGGACTGGCCGCCCTGGGCGTGGCGACCGCCGCCGTCGTCGTGGCCTGGCGCTGGCTGAAGCCGCTCTCCCGCGGTGACGTCATCCAGGTGGTGCTGCTCTCCGCCACCGGGTGGGCGGCCTTCGCCGCGCTGTTCGCGCTCACGATCCTCGCGGTGACGCCGGAGATCCCGCTGGCCTGGGCACCCGGACTCGCCGCCGTCGCGATCGCCGGCATGTCGGTTCCGCTGGGATTCGGCGGCTGGGGACCCCGCGAGGCGGCGGCCGCCTGGGCATTCTCGCTGGCCGGATTCGCCCCGCACCTCGGAGTGACCGCCTCGATCAGCTACGGCCTGCTGGCACTGGCCTCCACGCTTCCCGGTGCCGTCATCCTGGCGCTGCGGGTGCTGCCCCGGCTGGAACGCGCACGTCAGGTCAGAGCGCAGCGCGACGGCCAGGCCGACGGCCGGCAGAGCGGGCGGAACACCGGACGGGACCCCGGGGAGAGCCGCGGCCCGCGCGATCCCATCGAACCTGCGTTCTGATAGATTCCTCACAGAAAAATCCAGTAGAACACATATTCGATCCCGAACCCTGGACGCTTGCGGGTCCCTAGAATAGGTGTTCTAATAGCTTTGCGCGATGGGAAGCGCGATGCGCGCAGAAGCCCTCCTCACTGCTTCTGCGCGCATCTCCCCGCGCAGTCCCAGCTCAGACCCTGGTCTCCGGCCATGCAATGGTCGCGGCTCAGAAGTCTCCCGTCACCTGGAGCTGTCGCGAAGCAGCTGCTCCACGATGGGCCGATCTGCCGGGATCCATGGATAGTCCAGCAGCCGTGCGGTGACCGGGACCCAGTCCACGCGATCATGATCCTGCAGCGGGAACGGCTCGCCGTCGAGGATCTCGCCGCGGAAGAGTCGCATCGCCGTCGTCTCCTTCAGCCACCAGCCGGCCTCGGCGACATAGCCGCCCGGTCCGTCACCGATGACCTCCGCGTACAGCGCCACCTCGACGCCGAGCTCCTCGCTGAGTTCGCGGTGGAGCCCCTCGTGCAGCGACTCCCCGGGCTCGAGCTTGCCGCCCGGGAACTCCCACATGCCGGCGACGGATTCCGGAGAGGTTCGGCGCGCGATGAAGAGCTCCACGTCGTGACCGGGGCGCTGGCGCAGCAGGGCGGCGGCGACGACGGTCTTGGTGAACTTCTCCGCGGTCCCGGTGCGCTGCGTGGTGGTCTGGCTCTCCATGGAGCCCAAGCTTAGGCGGAGGTCTCCACCACGGTCTTCAGGCGCGCAACAGATTGCGCCAGCATCTCGGAGCTGGTGGCCTTCGCCCGCCGGAGCCGTGACTCATCATGGAGCTGTGACCAGTCGTAGGTGTGGGTGACCTCGGTGTCGCCGTCCTCGGTGGCAGCCAGGGACCAGCGCCACAGGTGACCGCTGGGTGCCTTGCCGATCTCGGAGGGCTTCCAGGCGATGAGCTGGCCTTCGGAGAACTCCACCACGTGGTTCTCTCGCACCTGGCCGTTCGTGAGCTCCATCCGGAAGACGTCGCCGACGCCGTGCACCCGCTGACCCGGCTCGGCCTTGGCGAGGTTGTCGTTGCCGTCGAACTCGGCCTGCAGCGCGGGATCGGCCAGGAACTCGAAGACCACCACCGGCAGCGCCTTGATGACCTCGCGCGCGCACACCACACGTCCGCAGAACTCGGGGTCGTAGGAGAGATCCTCCGCGCCGTTCTCGCCGTACTGGGCCGCATGCGCGGGTGTCGCAGGATCCATGGAACCGTCCTCGATTCGCCGTTGAAGTCTTGGAGCCTCAGCTTACGCCGCCGGTGCTGGGCGGCGTCTACACATGAATCCGACCCGAATGAAGATGACGGCCGTGACAGTGCTCACTCAGACCGTTCTTCCGCGCAGATCCGTGGTTGACCAGCTATAGGCTGACGCTCATGTCCGGATCCCAGAACGTTCCTCCCTGGCCAGAGGACAGAACCATCCCGCACACGCCCGCGGAGGATGTCTTCGGCGTGCTCATCGGCACCTTCCTCGCCTCGCTGGGCCTCTACGTGCTCCAGCAGTCCGAGGCCGTGACCGGAGGCACCGCCGGGCTCGCGCTGCTGCTGACCTACGCCAGCCCGCTGAACTTCTCCTGGCTGTTCCTGCTGGTGAACGTGCCCTTCTTCGCGCTGGCCATCTGGAAGAAGGGCTGGACCTTCACGCTGAAGACCGTGGCGGCGGTGGCGATCGTCTCCGGCTATGCGCTGCTGCATGGACCGATGCTGTCGCTGCCCGAGCTCAACCCGCTCTACGGGGTCCCGGCGGGCAACATCCTGATCGGCATGGGCCTGCTCGCGATCTTCCGCCACGGCGCGAGCCTGGGCGGGTTCAACATCGTGGCCCTGGTGGCGCAGGAGCGGCTGGGGCTGCGCGCCGGCTACGTGCAGATGAGCCTGGACGTGGTGGTGATCCTGCTGGCGCTGACCGTCGTCGACCCGCTGAACGTGCTGTACTCCGCGCTCGGTGCAGTGCTGCTGAACCTGGTGCTGGCGCTGAACCACCGCCCCGGACGCTACCGGGCCTGAGCGGTCCCCACTGCGGCGCCTGCTCGCGACGCCGCACCCGGTCCTGGTCTCAGGGGAGCCGGTGCCCGGCTGCGCGCAGCAGCTCGTACCACTCGCTGCGCGAGAGCCTGACCTCGGATCCGGCGGCGGCCTCTTCGACCCGGCTGCCCTAGGTGGTGCCGAGCACCACCTGGATGTCGGCGGGGTGACGAGTCAGCCAGGCGGTGGCGATCCCGGTCGGGGTCACCCCATGCTGCCCGGCCAGCCGGGCCAGCACCGCGTTGAGCTCGGGGTAGTCGGGATTGTCCAGGAAGACCCCGCTCGGCGACTGGTACGGGGACCAGGCCTGGAGCGTGATCGCGTGCCGTCGGCAGTATTCGACGATGTCCGCACCGGCCGGGCTGACGGTCTGGGTCTGACCCAGGGTGTTCGCCTGGGCGCCCTCGGTGAGGATCGGTGCGTGGACCAGGGAGAGCTGCATCTGGTTGACCACCAGCGGCTGGGTCACCGCCGTGCGCAGCAGCTCGATCTGCCCCACCGTGTGGTTGGAGACACCGAAGTGGCGCACCTTCCCCGCGGCCTGGAGCTCGTCGAAGGCGCGGGCGACCTCGGCGGGCTCGACCAGCGGATCGGGCCGGTGCAGCAGCAGGATGTCGAGGTGATCGGTCTGCAGCGAGCGCAGCGACTCCTCCACCTCGGTGATGATGTGCGCATAGGAGAAGTCGTAGTACGGGCCGTCCCTGACGATGCCGACCTTGGACTGGATCAGCACCTCCTCGCGTTCGGCGCTGCTGAGCTTCAGCGCCTCGGCGAAGCGCCGCTCGCACTGGTGCGCGGAGCTGCCGTAGATGTCGGCGTGGTCGAAGAAGTCGACTCCCGCAGCCCGGGCCCGGTCGTAGAGCTCGCGGATCTGCTGGTCGGTCTTGTCGTGGATCCGCATCAGGCCCAGCACCAGCTGGGAGGCGGAGAGTTCGGCGGCGGGCAGCTCGATGGTCCTCATCCCTGCAGACTACTGCGCTGCGGGTCGAAGAGCTCGATGGGGTGCGCGGTTTCTCCGGTCAGCGCCAGATCCGCCAGGATCTCCCCGACCACCGGCACGAACTTGAAGCCGTGGCCGGAGAAGCCGCAGGCCACCGAGACCTGCGGGTGCTCCGGGTGCAGCCCGATGATGAAGTGCTCATCCGGGGTCACCGTGTACAGGCAGGTCTTGGCCTGGACCACCTCCCCGCTGAGGTGCGGGAAGAGCTCCCGCGCGCGGGCCTGCATGCGCACGTTCTCCGCCGGGTAGATGCTGCGGTCGATGGTGTTCGCGGTGGTCGGGATGCCTTCGCGGAAGAAGCCGAGCTTGAAGCCTCCCTCCGGTCCGTCGGTCATCGGGAACCCGTAGATCTGCAGGTTCTCACCCGTCTGCTCCACGTAGATCGGATGCTGCTCCTCGCTCCAGGCCGGTTGGGGTGTCGCGTCGAAGTCCGGGGTGAACCAGTGGAAGACCATCCGCTCCACGCTCAGCGGAAGCCGCATCCCGGCGAGCAGCTCAGGCGCCCAGGCGCCGGGGGTGATCACCAGTCGCGAGGCCCGGTAGTTCCCGAGGGCGGTGCGCACGGTGACGCCCTCACCCTCGGCGGACCAGTAGAGCACCGGCTCGTCGAAGTGCAGCTCGGCGCCCTTGCGCGCGGCGACCTCGACGTTGGCGCGCACCGTCTCCTCAGGCCGCACGTAGCCGGCATTGGCCTCATAGAGGCCCATCGCGTCATCGCGCGGGTCCATGGTCGGGAAGCGTTCGCGGATCTGCGCGGCGGTGAGCACCTCATGCTCAAGCCCGTGCTCCAGGGCTGCGGCATGGGAGCCGGCGAAGGTCTTGGACTCCGGGTGCCCGATGTAGATGCCGCCGCAGAGCTGCATCAGGTCGCGTCCGGATTCCTGCTCCAGCTTGCGGAACCCGGCGTAGGAGCTGAAGAGCAGCGGCACGTAGGCGGAGTCCTCGAAGTAGGACTGGCGGATGATCCGGGTCCCGCCGTGGGCGGAGCCCCGGTCGTGTCCGGGCTGATAGGTCTCCAGCCCCAGGACTCGGGCTCCGCGTTCGGCGAGCGCGTTCGCCGCGGCGCCGCCCATCGACCCCAGTCCGATCACGATCACGTCATAGGGTTGCGATCCCGGCATGTTCATCCCCTCATTCTGGTGCCGCGCGGATCGAAGCGCGGTTCCGCGGCGACGACGGCGGGCAGCCGCTCCCCGAAATAGTCGATCTCCACCGGCTCGCCGATGCTGTGCCCCGCGCCGTCCAACCAGGCGTAGGCGATGGACTCCCCCACCGTATATCCCTGGTCCGCGCTGGTGACATAGCCCAGCGGAGCGGAGCCCCCACGGGCAAAGACCGGTTCGTGGCCCAGGACGACGCGCGCGGAGTCCTCGAGCACCAGAGCGTGCAGCCGACGCCGCGGCGCAGCAGCTCCGGGCTCGGCTGTCCCCGCGACGGCGAAGTCCACCCCCGCCTCGACCGGAGTGTGCTCCCGGGTCATGTCGGTCCCCCATAGCCGGAAGCCCTTCTCCACCCGCAGACTCTCGAAGGCCCGGCGTCCGACGGGGCGGATCTGGTGCGCCTGGCCGGCCTCGGTCAGCGCGTCCCAGAGGTACCCGCCGAACTCCGCCGGCGCGTAGAGCTCCCAGCCGAGCTCCCCGACATAGCTCAGCCGCAGGGCGAGCACCGGGACCCCGGCCACCCGGAGCTGCCGTGCCCGGTAGAACCTGAAGTGTTCATCGGCGAGGTCCTCGTCCACGAGACTCTGCAGCACGGCGCGCGCCTGCGGTCCCCAGAGGCCCAGCCCGCAGGCGCCGGTGCCGGCATCGGTGAGCTGCAGACCCTCACCCGGGGCCGTGTCACGCTCCGCGATGCGGGCCTGCAGCCAGGCGGTGTCCAATGGCCCGTTGATGCCGAGGTGGTAGCTCTGCGGCCCGGTGCGCGCCAGCGTGATGTCGGAGAGCACGCCGCCGCGCTCATCGAGGAGCAGCGCGTAGACGATGCCGCCGACGGTCTTGCTCGGACGCCGGCTGAGCAGCCCGCGGGCGTGCAGGTCCAGCAGGAAGCCGGTGGCGCCGTGCGTATCGGGATGCGCCTCGGGATCCGCTGCGGCGTCGTCGGCTGTTGGGTGCCCCGCGCTGTGCAGCCACAGCCGCGGCAGCGAGGACATGTCCACCAGCCCGACGTGCTGGCGCAGGTGCCGGGCCTCTCGGGCGACGGTCGGGCTCCAATGCTTCGCGCTCCAGTCGTCGCGGTCCGGCAGCGGCTGGTCACCGAGGAGCGCCTCGCCCAGCTCCTGGTTGGACTCGAACCAGAGCGGCCGCTCCCAGCCGGCGGCGGATTCGAAGACCGCGCCCAGGTCCCGGTGCCGGGCGTGGAACGCGGAGGTGCGCAGCCCTCGCATCCGCAGCGTGGCGGCCCTGGGGTGGATGATGTCGTAGACCTCGTCGTAGGACTCCTCGCCCTGTTCGCGGGCCCAGCGGGTCGAGACCACCGCCGGGTCGAAGCGGCTCAGGTCCAGTCCGTGGGTGTCGATGCCGGGGTCTCCGGTGGTGATCCAGTCGGCCATCACCTGGCCGACGCCGGCAGACTGGGTGACCCAGACCGACTGGGCCATCCACAGCCCCGCGGTGCCGGGGACGGGGCCGAGCAGCGGTCCGCCGTCCGGGGTGAAGGAGAAGATCCCGTTGAAGCTGCGCGCGGTGTCCAGTCCCGCCATGCCCGGGCCCCGGCTGATCAGCTGCGGGAGCAGACGCTGCGCCTCGGCCCAGGTGGGGGCGAAGTCTTCGGGGGTGAACGGGTGGATGGCGGGATGGATCCCGGTCCGGGCGAAGTCTTCTGCGCACGCGATCTGTTCCGGGGCCACCGGGAGCGGACGATGCTCGTAGGCGCCCACGGCGATCCGGTCCCCCCACTCCCGCAGGTACATCGCGAAGTCCTGGTGGCGCAGCATCGGTTTGACGACCTCGGTGGCGGCCTCGACCCCGGTGGAGGTGGACAGGCTGAATCCGAATCCGTGCTCCACCGGCAGCATCGGCAGCGCCAGTCCCAGCTGATCGCGCGCCATCCCGGGTCCCCACAGCCCCGCGCAGAGCAGGACGATGTCCGCGGGCAGCGTCTGGGTCTCGACAGCTCCTCGACTCTCGGCGGGCCCCTGGCTCTCAGTGGTTCCGGCACCTCCGGCCTCGACGGGGCTGACCTCGACGCCGGTCACCTTCGAGCCAGCCGTGTGCACCGCGGTGACCCGAGTCCAGGGCAGCAGCCGGGCTCCCCCGGCCTGCGCGCGCCGAGCCTGGAACTCCACCGCCCGCACCCCTTTGACCACCGCATCGGTCGGGGTGTGCAGTCCGCCGAGCAGACCCGTGGTGTCCAGGCCGGGCCACAGCGCAGCGATCTGCTCCGGCGAGATCAGCTCGGCCGGCACTCCCCACGACTGGGCGAAGCCGACCCGACGGCGCAGGTCCCGCAGCCGCGCCTCGGTGCTGGCCAGCTCGATCCCACCGACCCGCTTGGAGACCCATTCGCCGTTCACGCTCAGACCGTCGAACTTGTCCAGCGTGCGCTGCGCGAGCTGGGTCATGGCCCGGTTCGGGGAGGTCTGGAAGACGAATCCCGGCGCGTGCGAGCTGGATCCGCCGGTCTCGAACAATGGGCCCTGTTCGACGACGGTGACATCGGTCCAGCCGCGCAGCACCAGCTCATCGGCCACCGCGGCGCCGACGACGCCGAGGCCCACGATCACTACCCGCGGACCCTTGGAGTGCTGCGCCATCCCTTGCTCCCTCGTCCGTCCATCGGCCGTGCAAACCTCCAGCTCGCGTTGCTTAATTCGCAACGCCACTGTGTATTACGCACCAGCCTAGGGATACGGCGGGACCCGGACAAGAGCCCAGCGAGAATTAACCCGCCGGAAACGAGCCTCCCATGGCCGAGGTCAGTCGCCCGAGGATCGCGGACCGGGCAGGAACCCCAGACGAGACTCCAGCTCCCCGGCGGCTTCCCGGAGCATCTCCACATGCTCGGCGAAGGCGGACTCCGGCAGCCTGAACGCCGGCGCCGTGGTGGAGAACGCCGCCACCACCGCGCCCTGCGGTCCACGCACCGGCACCGCCAGGGCATTGATGCCCTCCTCCCACTCCGCCACCGCGGAGGCCCAGCCACGCTCACGCACTGCGGCCAGCTCGGCCGCGAGCACCTCTGGTGCGGTGATGGTGGAGGCGGTGAACGCCTGCAGCGGTGCGCCGAGCACCCGATTCTGCTCCGCGGCCGGCGAGCACGCCAGCAGAACCTTGCCGGTGGAGGTGGCATGCAGCGGAGCCCGCTGACCGACGTATTGGCGGGCGACGCCGACCATCCGCTGTCCCACGGTCTGCGTGATCGTCACGGCGTAGCCCGCGTCGAGGATCGCGACGTTGACCGTCTCGTTCAACGAGGCCGCGGCGGCGTCGCAGCACACCTGAGCGTCCCGGGAGAGATCCACCCGAGCAGTCACCGCGCTGGCCAGTCGCAACAGCCCGAACCCCAGCCGATACGCCCCTCGCTGACCCTCCTGCTCGACCAGGTCATGGGACTCCAGGGTGGACATCAGCCGCGAGGCCGTGGAGCGGTGGACCTGAAGTCGACGCGAGATCTCGCTGACGCTGAGCGGGGACTCTGCACTGAGCAGCTGCAGGATCTGGGCCGCACGATCCACTGACTGGACTTCACTCATGCGAGCACCTCTGATTCGTTTCGTCCTGATGAATTCGTCTTCAATTTCGGCCAACCCCTTGACGCCCCCTCGGGGGCCCCTTGCATACTTTTGTTGTGCAACACGAACGTTGTTGCACTATATGCAACAGTATCCCTGAGTGGCGGTGAAGGCAATTGAGTTTCCGAGCCTGTTCCATCAATGACCTGGTTCCCGGCGAAGGGCTTCGCATCAGCAGCGTGAGCCCGCCGATCGCCGTGTTCCTCACCGAGGAGGGGACCGTCCACGCACTGGACGACACCTGCACGCATCAGGACGCCTCCCTCGCGGCGGGCTGGGTGGAGAACTGCCGCGTGGAGTGCCCGCTGCATGAGAGCACCTTCTCCCTGCGGACCGGAGAGGTGGATCAGCCCCCGGCCAAGCGAGGCGTGCGAGTGCATCAGGTCACCGTGCAGGACGGGGAGGTGCTGGTGGAGCTCTCCACGGCGGCCCCGCAGCTGCCCCCTGGGGTGGAAGTCCGATGAGCCTCGCCCCAGACGGTCACCTCCTGATCATCGGCGCCGGGCTGGCCGGCTACTACACGGCGCGCCAGATGCGCACCCAGGGCCACACCGGTCCGATCACGATCCTCGGCGCCGAAGAGCATCCCGCCTATGACCGCCCGGCGCTGAGCAAGGCCTACCTGTGCGGCACCACGGATCTCTGCGACCTCTATCTCGATGACCCCTCCGACCCGCTGGACGTGCGCTGGGTCCGGTCCGATGCGGTGATCGGGCTCTCCACGCAGCCGCTGGGCGTGCAGACCGCCTCGGGGACCTTCTACCTGGGCGACGCGGTGGTCATCGCGACCGGCGCCGAGGCTCGACGTCTGGGCGGTCATGCGATCCGCAGCGTGGAGGACGCCGCCGCGCTGCGGGCCGCACCGCTGGCCGGCGCCCGGGTGGCGGTGATCGGGGGCGGATTCCTGGCCCTGGAGACCGCCGCGACGTGCACCACCCGCGGTGCCGGCAGCGTCACGGTGATCGCCGGGGAGGAGCTGCCGGGTCTGCGCCGGCTGGGCCAGCCGGTGGCCCAGGCGCTGCACCGCCTGCATCAGGAGCACGGCGTGCGCTTCCTCGGCTCCGCCCGCGCGCTGAGCGTGAACCCGGTGCCCGCGGCAGCCGACGGCTGCCGGTCAGTGAGGCCGCAGGCCCGCCAGCCAGCGGCACTGCAGGGCAGCCAGGCACCGGGTCCGCATTCGATCACGCTCAGTGACGGCCGGAGCATCGAGGCCGACGTCGTGATCAGCGCCGTGGGCGCAGTCCCCGCCACCGGGTGGCTGACGCGCAGCGCCGTCGCGCTGGACCCCGTGACCGGGGCGGTGCTCGCCGACGACACCGGGTTCACCGGGATCCCCGGAGTCTGGGCCGCAGGAGACTGCGCGCTGTGGGCGGCCCAGCGGACCGGGCTGCGTCCGGTCGGGCACTGGCAGGAGACCGTGGACCAGGCCCAGGCGGTGGCCTCCGCCCTGCTCGGCGGGATCCCCTCCCCCATGCAGGAGCCCTACCTCTGGTCAGACCAGCATCACGTAACGATCCAGGCCGCCGGGATGCTGGCCCTCGCTGATGAGGTCAAGGTGCTGGCGGGAACCATCGAGTCTGGCGACCTGCTGGTGAGCTACCTGCGCGATGGCACCGAGATCGGAATCCTGGGCATGAATCGGCTTCGCGAGGTCGTGCGCTGGCGTCGCTCGCGCCGGGTCCGCCCCGCCGCGCTGGCCGCCTGAATCCGCGCAGCCCCCCCTGCCCCTCACGAAGGACGAACCCATGATCATCGACCAGCTCGACACCCCGCTGAGCGGCACCTCGCTGAAACCGACTCCCGCCGGGTCCGCCTATACCGATGCGGAGATCTTCCGGCGCGAACAGGCAGAGATCTTCGAGAAGATGTGGAACGCCGTGCTGCGCGTCGAGAGCCTGGCCAGTCCGGGACAGTGGCGCACGGTCACGGTGGGTCGTGAGGAGATCATCGTGGTGCGCACCCGCAAGGCCGGGATCAAGGCTTATCTCAACGTCTGCCGACACCGCGGCATGCGGGTCTGCACCACGGCGGAGGGCAGATCCAAGACCCTGCAGTGCGGGTATCACGCCTGGACCTACGCGCTTGAGGGTGAGCTCGTCGCCGCACCGAACCTGACCTCGATGCCGGATGTGGATCGCGGGGAATATGGGCTCAAGACCGTGCATGTGCGCGAATGGCTGGGCTATGTGTGGGTCTGTGTGACCGGATCTGCGGGGAGCCCCGCTCAGAGTGCTGCGGATGGCGCGGCCGGGGGCGCTTCCCCGGGGCCCAGCGCCCCGCCGTCGTTCGAGGAGACCGTGATGGCGGAGGTCTCCACCCGTTTCGGCGAGGTCCAGAGCCTGCAGAACTACGGCGTCGAGGGGCTGCGGGTCGGTGAGACCCGGCGCTATGAGGTGGCGGCGAACTGGAAGCTGATCATCGAGAACTTCATGGAGTGCTATCACTGCGCGACGATCCACCCCGAGCTCACCGAGGTGATCCCGGAGTTCGCCGAAGGCTGGGCGTCCCAGGCCAAGGACGAGATCCACGGAGCCTCCTTCGGCGCGCAGGTGCAGGGCTTCACCGTGGACGGCTCCGCCGGCGTCGCGGCGCTGCCGGCCATCGCGCCGGAGCAGGACCGCAAGTACTACGCCATCACCGTGCGCCCGCAGGTGTTCATCAACACCGTGCCCGATCACGTGATCTTCCACCGGATGTACCCGATCTCGGCGTCGAAGACCATCGTGGAATGCGACTGGCTGTTCCTGCCCGAGGTCATCGAACAGCGGATGGACATCTCGCGATCGGTGGAGCTCTTCCACCGGGTCAACCTCCAGGACTTCGAGGCCTGCGAGCAGACCCAGCCCAATATGTCCTCGCGGGCGTACGAGGAGGGCGGAGCGCTGGTCCCCAGCGAGCACCACATCGCGGAGTTCCACCAGTGGTGGGCGGACCGGATCGGATCGTAGCTGCAGTTCGCCCGTGCGACCCAGATCGGCCGTTCGACCCAGATCGGCCGTCAGACGCAGCTCGGCGGCGGTCGTCCGCTGGTCTGAACCGGGCCGGTCGAGGCCAGCCGTGCTCAGCCGGAGCTGACCAGGGCTGACCTCGACGGTCTGGGATCAGGCGAAGCGCTCCCAGGCGCGGTGGGCGCCCATGAGAGTGAAGAGGTCCTCCGCGAGCTTCTCCGGTGTACCCACCAGGACGCCGGGCGCCGTGGCGGAGATGCCGCTGGCGGCCAGCAGCGGGGAGCCCTCGGGGAGCACCACTGCCTTGCCGTGGCGGTAGGCCTCGGCGGCCATCAGGGTCAGCCGCGGATCGACCTTCGGGTCGCCCGTGGGGTCGCCGAGCTTGTGGTCGGTGTCCGGGCTGGCACCGGCGGCGCCGGCGGCCGTGGCGGTGAGGAAGACGATCGCGTCGAACTCGATGGACCGTGCGGTCAGGTAGGTCCGCTGGGCCGGGGTGCCGTCGGAGAGCGGCGCACCGGTGGGGGCGACCACCAGGGGCACCATGTCCTGGGCGTCGATCGCCTTGCGGAGCTTCTGGATCGCGTCGATGTCGCTGGACTCATCGACGACGACGCCGACCAGCCGGCCCTCGATCGGCCAGGTGCCGCCGATCTGGGACAGCGTGGGGCTGAGCAGCTCGGGCTCCACCGGGGCCTGCAGCGGCTCGGGTACCGGAAGTCCGAGGCCCTCGGCCACACCGGCCGCGAGATCAGCGTCGATGTGGGTCAGCTGCTGCAGCTGGCGCTCCTTGATGGTGGGCTCGTAGCACTTGGCCAGCTCGAAGGTGTACGCCTGGATGACGTGCAGCTGCTCGGTGCGGGTGAGGCTGCGGTAGAACATCGTGACCTGGGTGTAGTGGTCGTCGAAGCTCTGCGGGCTCGCGCGCACCTTGACGCTCTCGGCCACCGGCTCCGGGAAGTCGATCAGCGCGCTGGGCGCATCGGAGGTCTCCGAGATGTCCTTGACCGGGTACGGGTTTCCGCCGTCGAAGGAGTTCGGGTGGTACGGCGCGATTCCGGCGTGATCCGCGGTCTGGTGGTAGCCGTCGCGGAGCGTGTCGTTGACCGCCGCGCGGGGCCGGTTGATCGGGATCTGCGCGAAGTTCGGTCCGCCCAGGCGGGTGATCTGGGTGTCCAGGTAGGAGAAGAGCCGACCCTGCAGCAGCGGGTCGTTGGTGACCTCGATGCCCGGGACCAGGTGGCCCGGGTGGAAGGCGACCTGTTCGGTCTCCGCGAAGTAGTTCTGCGGGTTCGCGTTCAGGGTCATCTTGCCCAGCAGCTGCACCTCGGCGAGCTCCTCGGGGATGAACTTGGTCGGATCCAGCAGGTCGATGCCATGGAACATCTGGTCCTCGCTGTCCGAGAAGACCTGCACGCCGAGCTCCCATTCCGGGAACGCGCCGGCCTCGATGGCGTCGGCCAGGTCCCGGCGGTGGAAGTCCGGGTCCACGCCGTTGGTCATCAGCGCCTCTTCCCAGGTGATGGAGTGCACGCCGAGCTTGGGCTTCCAGTGGAACTTCACCAGTGAGGACTCACCCTCGGCGTTGATCAGCCGGAAGGTGTGGACGCCGAAGCCTTCCATCATGCGCAGCGAGCGCGGGATGCCGCGGTCGGACATGTTCCAGATGGCGTGGTGCTGCGCCTCGGTGTGCAGCGAGACGAAGTCCCAGAAGGTGTCGTGGGCGCTCTGCGCCTGCGGGATCTCCCGATCCGGGTGCGGCTTGCCGGCGTGGATCACGTCGGGGAACTTGATCGCGTCCTGGATGAAGAACACCGGGATGTTGTTGCCCACGAGGTCGTAGTTGCCCTCCTCGGTGTAGAACTTCGTCGAGAAGCCGCGGGTGTCGCGGACCGTGTCGGCGGAGCCGCGGCTGCCGAGCACGGTGGAGAAGCGGGTGAACACTTCGGTGGTGGTCTTCTCTGCCAGGAACTTCGCCCGGGTGAGGTGACCGGCGGTGCCGTAGGACTCGAAGACGCCGTGGGCGGCGGCGCCGCGGGCGTGGACCACGCGCTCCGGGATGCGCTCGTGGTCGAAGTGCATGATCTTCTCGCGCAGGTGGTGGTCCTGCAGCAGGACCGGCCCGCGGCTGCCGGCCTTGAGCGAGTGGTCGGTGTCGCGGACGCGGGCGCCCTGCGCGGTGGTCAGGTACTCGCCCTGCTGGACCCGTCCGGCGTCGCTGCCGGGGACCTCGGCGCCGGTGGGGCTGACCGGCGCGGCGGCGCGCTGGTCCTGCTTGGGCTCTAGCGGTCCGCGGGGCGTGACCGGCTGGCCCTCGGTGGGCGGTTCGGCCTGTGGCGCGCCTGGGATGTGGATGTCGTTCATGGCAACTCTTCTCTGTGGTTCTCGACCAGAGCTGGTCTCACAGAAGAACCGGTTGGTCCTCTCCCCCTGGGATGAGACCTCACGTGATCAGGCTAGTCCTGCTGGCTGGTGGTCGGCAGGGCGCGTGAGGCGCCCTGCCGACCGGGGATGCGTCAGCGGGTGGTATCGATGAGGATCTTGCCGTTGGATCCTGACTGGTTGGCCTCCATGGCGGCGGCGGACTCCTGAAGCGGGAAGACCCGGTCCACGGCCACGCGCAGGGTGTCGGCGGCGACCTTGTCCAGGAGCGCGCCGAGTCGGTCGCCGTCGGGGCGGACCCAGATCCAGCGGCCGCCGTGCTCTTCGACGGTGGGGTCGGCCACGGAGATGTGCCGGCCTCCCTCGGTCAGCACTGCCAGCGTGTCCTCGAGCACGCCGCCGACGAAGTCGGCCACGGTGGTGACGCCCTGGGGCGCGGCCTCGCGCACCCGGTCGGCTAGGCCCTCGCCGTAGCTCAGGGGAGTCACGCCGAGCTCGCGCAGTTTCGCGTGGTTCTTCTCGGACGCGGTGCCGAGCACGGTGGCCCCGCGCTCCACGGCGAGCTGGGCGGCCAGGTGGCCCACCCCGCCGGAGGCGGCGTGGATCAGCAGCGTGTCCTCGGCGGTGACCTCGAGGGTCTCCAGCGAGCGCTGCGCGGTCAGACCGGCCAGCGGCAGTCCGGCGGCGGAGTCGAAGTCGACCCCGTCGGGGATGCGGGCCACGGAGGTGGCAGGCACCGAGACGTACTCGGCGTAGGTCCCCCCGTGGGTGAAGTCTTTGCGGGCGTAGCTGGCGACGCGGTCACCGGCGGAGAACTCCGGCACGTCGGGGCCGGTGGCCTCGATGACCCCGGAGACGTCCCAGCCTGGGATCACCGGGAAGACGACGTCGATCAGCCCGTCGAGCCCACCGGACATCAGCTTCCAGTCCACCGGATTCACGGAGGCTCGTTCGATCTTGATCAGGACCGCTCCGGGTGCCACCTTCGGCAGCGGGAGGTCGGTGAGTTCTAGGGTCTGGGGGTCGCCGTATTCTGAATAGCTCATTGCACGCATAGTCATGGCAACCCCTCGGGAAGCAGTTTCTATTCCGCGCTCGCTCAGATCCCTGACGTCGTGGGGATCCGGCCCTGAGCCTGCGGGAGCATCAGCACGAAGCGTGTGGTGGGTCCTGACTCGAGACGCAGCGTGCCTCCGACGGCAGTGGCGAGCTCAGAGGCGACGGCGAGCCCGATCCCCTCTCCCGAGCCCTGGGTGACGCGGCGTTCGAAGAGATCCGTGCGCTCCGGTCGAGGCCCTTCGTTGGCCACGCTAAGCCGCAGGTGGGTTCCGGCGTCCTCGGCGCGCAGCTCCACGGTGCCGCTGCCATGGGTCAGCGCATTCTCGATGAGCACGTCGAAGATCTGCGCGACCGGCCCCTCGTGAATGACGGCGGTCAGCTCTTCCGGGACGGTCACCGCAAGTGCGCGACCACGCTCCCCGGCCAGTCGCGTCCAGCGGGAGGCGTAGTCCTGCAGGAGCTCCGGCAGGTCGACGGCGTGACCGTCACCGAGCCGCTGTCCGCGGGCCAGCTCCAGCAGCTCGGTCACGGCAGCGCTGAGCCGGTCCAGCTCGCCCAGCGAGTGGGTGAGCTGCGCCGACACCGCTGGAGGCGTCTCCGGCCAGTAGGTGAGGTCTTCGAGCTCCAGGCGCAGCGCGGTGATCGGGGTGCGCAGCTGGTGCGAGGCGTTGGCGGCGAATTCGCGCTCATGCTCCAGCAGCTGCTCAAGCTGTCGCGCGCTGTTGGTCAGCGCGGAGCCGATGGCCTGGGCCTCGGGAAGCTTGTAGTCGCGCTCTTCGAGGTCGAATCTGCCGCTGCCCAGCTGGCGGGCGGCGGCGGCGAGGTCCTGGAAGGGACGGGAGAGCTTGCGCGCCATCACCAGACACACGATGCCCGCGCTCAGGGTCAGACCCACGCCGATGACCACGACCGGGGTCAGCGCGTCGGCGATGCTGTCCTGGACGTGGAGCCCGGACCGGGTGAGGATCAGCTCCTGCCCCTGGGGCAGCTCACGTGTCGCCACGATGTCGCTGCCATGCTCGGGCAGCTGCTCCCCGGCTTCGACGATCAGCTCACCCTCGGCGTCGAGGTGCTCGATCCGTTCAGACTCCTCGAGCAGTCCTGCAAGATACTCCTGGTCCACACCCTGGGTGCTGGCGCGCTCCGGGATCAGCTCGGCGAGGAAGTCCGCTGAATGGTTGAGCTGGTCCGACTGGACCTGCTCCACGCCATCGGCCAGCAAATAGGCCCGGGGAATCCCGTAGAGCGCGACGATCACCAGGATCAGTGTGCCGAAGGCGACCAGGAGTCGTTCACGCACTGCGGATGAGGTCTTCGAGTCTGAACCCCACGCCGCGCACGGTGACGATCTGGCTGCTGCACTGTGCAGCGTCGAGCTTGTGCCGGAGCCGACCCATGGTGACATCCAAGGTCTTGGTGGATCCGAACCAGTTCGCGTCCCACACCTGCTCCATGAGCTCTTCGCGAGTCACCACGGCGCCACGCTCGGCGTCCACGACGGCCAGCACATCGAACTCCTTGGCGGTCAGCGGAAGCTCGACGCCACCGACGAATGCCTGTCGAGCGTTGGTGTCCACCGACACCCTGGTGTCCTCGCGCGGCACCCGGCGGGGATGAGTGGCTTGGTGGTTCTGCGTGGGGGCGGCGGTGGGCCGCGCGCCGGGAGGACTCGAGTCTGGGGCGGCAGCGGCGACCGGCTGGCTCCGGCGCAGCAGGGCGCGCACCCGGGCGAGCAGCTCGGCAAGCCCGAAGGGTTTGGCCATGTAGTCGTCGGCTCCCACGTCGAGGCCGACGACGCGGTCGATCTCGGCCCCCCCCGGGCGGTGAGGATCAGCACGGCCCCGGCGAATCCGTTCTCCCGGACCCGGCGGCAGACGTCGAGCCCATCGATGTCGGGCAGGCCGAGGTCCAGGATGATCAGGTCCACCGCGTCCTGACCCACGCGCAGCACCGCGGGCTCGCCGGCCGCCTCGCGCTGGACCGCATAGCCCTCCCGCGTCAGGGCGCGGGTGAGCGGCAGGGCGATGCCGTCGTCGTCTTCGACGAGAAGTATGTGATGGGCCACGTTCGGAGCTTAGCGCACCCCTGTTGCACAACTGTGGCAGATTTGAAGCAAATTTGAAGGAACCCTGTAGGGCTGCTGTGGCAATGGTCTCCGTAGCGTTGTTGTCATCACCTCGACCACATCGCTTCTCAGGAGAATCCCCATGAAGAACACCGCATCCACCGCTGCCGCCGCCGAGACCTCCGCCCCCGTCAAGTCGAGCTCCCGGCGTCGTCGGGTGCTGCTGCCGTTGGCCGGCCTGCTCACCGCCGCCGCCCTGGTGGTCGGTTCCGGCGCAGACTTCACCTCCAGCTCGGTCAACGAGGGCAACGCCTACACCACCGGCACACTGACCCAGAGCAACTCCAAGGCTGGTGAGGCGATCTTCGACCTGGACGGCCTGAAGCCAGGCGACACCATCAACGGTGGCGTCACGCTCGAGAACACGGGTTCACTGCCGGCCTCCTTCAAGCTCACCGAGGAGGCGACCAACGGTTTCGTCGACAAGTCCAACCTGCAGCTGACCATCACCGAGGCCGGCAAGACCGCACCGGTCTGGAACGGCACCTTCGGCGAGCTCACCACCGCCGGCTCCCTCGACCTGGGCACCTGGCAGGCCGGAGCCTCCCGCGAGTTCACCTTCTCGGTGACGCTGGCCCAGAGTGCCGACGACAAGGAGCAGGGCAAGACCGCCACGGCGACCTACAAGTGGGACGCCATCCAGGGCGAGGCCACCACCTACGACCAGTGATCTCACGGCGGGCCCGCACCTTGCATCCGGGCCCGCCGCACTGTCACGCCAGTCGGTTCAACAAAACACCAGCTCAGCGCCACGCCCGATCACGCCCAGCCGCCGATCATTCCTGAAGGGACCCGATGATGACTCAGCAGATGAAGGCCCACCGCCTGCGCCGCACCTCGGGCAAGGCGCTCGGCATGCTGGTCAACCTCGCGGTCATCGCCACCGTCCTGCTCGCCGGAATCTTCCTGCTGCCCGGTCTTGCCGGATATGAGCGCTATGTGATCACCGGTGCTTCCATGTCGGGGACCTTTGAACGCGGGTCCCTGGCCTTCGCCGAGACGGTCCCGGTGGAAGAACTCGCGGTGGGCGACATCATCACCTACCTGCCTCCCCCCAGACTCCGGGATCACCGAGCTGGTCACCCACCGCATCGTCGACATCGACACCAGCGGCGAGGATCCGGTCTTCCAGACCCGAGGAGACGCCAACTCCTCCGACGACCCCTGGGTCTTCGGCCTCGACGATCCGACCCAGGCGCGGGTCGAGGCCACGGTTCCCGGTCTCGGCTGGGTGTTCCTGGCCCTGGCGGACCGTGAGATCCGGATGCTGATCATCGGCATCCCGGCAGGCGTCGTGGGGGTGCTCAGTCTCATCGAGGTGGTCCGGGCGCTGCGCGGCCCGACGGCGCAGACAGACGTCGGCGCACCCAAGCTGTCCTCCGTCACCCAGAACTGAGACACCGAGCCGCTGATCCGTCCCCTTCCACGGGGGTTTTGTTACTTTCCTGTGGTCTAGACGGCGGTTTCTGTGGGATGTCTGTGACCCGTGGATCTCTAGGCTGGATTGTGAACCGAATCGCTGAATGGAAGCCTGTGGAGATTATGAAGGTACGCACCCTGCTGGTCCTGCTCACGCTGGTGACCGCTCTGCTGGGCCAGACGGCGCCGACCTTCTCCACCGCGGCGTTCACCTCCACCTCAAGCACCGCCGAGAGCACGATCCGGGCCGCTGCGGACTGGACTCCCCCCACGGTCACCATGAACAGCCCCGGCTCCGCAGTCCGGGACATCACCACGGTCTCCGCCGCGGCCACCGACGCCGACTCCGCGATCGCCAGCGTCAGGATCGAACACCGCGGTCCCCACGCGACCGGCTGGACCGAGCTGTGCACCGCCACCGCGGCTCCCTATCGCTGCGCCTGGAACACCAAGGACGGCGACGACGGCACCCACAGCCTCCGCGCCGTGGCCACCGATACGCACGGAAACACCGCGACCTCAGAGGCCGCCACCACGACCGTGGCGAACAAGGTCACCGTGGTTCTCAGCGCACCGAGCCAGACGATTCGCGGCGCCGCCACGCTGACGACCACGCTGCACAATGCGGGTTCCACCGCGTACCGGGTCGACGTGGAGTTCGCGCCCACCGGGACCGACCGCTGGTCCAGCGCCTGCGCCAATCTCAGCTCCCCGTACACCTGCAGCGGGAACACCGTGGCCATGCCCGACGGCGTCTACGATCTGCGCGCCACGGCCACCGCGGGAGCTGCCACGGTCCGCTCGGAGGTGGTCCGCGGCATCCGCGTGGACAACACCGCCCCCAGCGTGACCATGAAGGACCCCGGCGCGACGCTGAGCGGGACGCGCACCTTCGAGAGCACCGCCACCGACGGCGGCTCGGGAGTCGCCCAGGTGCGGATCCAGTACGCCGCAGCCGGCGGCAGCTGGACAGATCTGTGCACCGACTCCTCCAGTCCCTACTCCTGCGAGTACGACACCAGCACGCTCACCGACGGGACCTACAGCTTCCGCGCCGTGGCCACCGACCAGGCCGGCAACACCGCGACCTCAGCAGCCGTGACGAATCGGACGATCAAGAACACCGTCTCGACCGTCACCATGGTGAATCCCGGCTCGACGCTGACCGGAACCCGTCTCCTGCTGGCCAGCGCCAGCTCCACCGCCGGCGTCGGCTCGGTCCAGATCCAGCACTCCCTCAACGGGACGAACAGCTGGACCACCGCCTGCACCGTGACGCGGTGGCCCTACGCCTGCACCTGGGACTCCACGCGCGTGAACAACGGCACCTACTCCTTCCGCGCGGTGCTCACCGACGGCAACGGCGCCGAGACGATCTCCAACGTGACCACCGGATCAAGGGTCGACAACGCCGTGCTCGAAGCCTTGAGCCTTCAGGTGACGAACGGACGCACCGCAGGCAGGATCGATCAGGGTGATTTCGTGAACTTCGTCTACAGCGATCAGGTCAGCCTCAGCTCGATCAGTCCCGGGTGGACCGGAGGGGCACGACCAGTGACGGTCAATGTGCGGGACAACGGAGCTTCAGACATCATCGACATCACTCGGAGCGGCAGCAGCGTCAACCTCGGGTCGGTGAACCTCGGAGCCAACTACATCGGCTCAGGCCGGACCGCCACGTTCCAGGCCACGATGACCCCGTCGATCAGCTCCTTCAACGGAGTGTCGCGAACGCTGATCAATGTCACCCTCCAATCCCCCGGCAGCGGCACCCAGAGCCTGCTCACCACGTCAGGGGCCTCCACGATGCAGTGGACGCCATCTCGATCGGCCAGCAGTCCGGATGGCACTCCAGTGTCAGAATCCCCGATCACGATCTCGGGTCGGTTCTGATGCGGCGCCCCGCGAAGCTCGCCGCGATCAGCGCCGCGCTGCTGGCGACTGCTCATGGGATCAACGGATGGCTGCAGCTGGAGGAGACGGCCTACCTGACCGTGCTCTCAGGCTTCGCCGCCGTGGCGCTGTGCACTCTGGTGGGGCTGCTCCTGGTCACCGCTGTGGGCCTGCCAGGAGAAGGCGCACCCGGTGCGCCCAGCTGGATCGAGGTCCTGCTCGTGGCGCTCTCCTGTTCGACCCTGCTGATGCTGGTGCTGAGCTCCACCCGGTCTCGTCTGCGGCCGAGCCCCGGTCAGGACACGGAACCGTACCGCCAGCGCGCGTAGGATCTGCTCATGATCGAGCTCACCTCAGGAACTCAGATGCCGGAGATCGGATTCGGCACCGGCAGCGCCACCACCGAGGCCATGGTCTCGGCACTGCATGCCGGCTACCGGCTGCTGGACACCGCGCAGATGTACGGCAACGAGGCCGAGGTCGGGGACGCGGTGAGGCTCTCCGGGGTCGACCGTGCCGAGGTCTTCGTCGCCACCAAGCTGAACAACGGCAATCACGATCCGGTCGCCGTGCGGGAGACCTTCGCAAAGTCCCTTGAGACGCTGGGCTTCGACTATGTGGACCTGTTCCTGATGCATTGGCCGATGCCGATGCTCGACGTGGACTACGTGGACACCTTCAAGGCGATGCTGCAGCTCACCGAGGACGGGCGCGCCCGCGCCGTCGGCGTCTCGAACTTCACCCCGGCCCAGCTTGAGCGCCTCATCGACGCCACCGGGGAGACCCCGGCGGTGAACCAGGTCGAGATGCACCCCTACTTCCCCAACGATGAGGTCCGCAGCTTCTGCCGGGAGAGCGGGATCGTGGTCCAGGCCTGGAGCCCGCTGGCCCGTACCGATCAGTTCGGCGATGCGGTGCTGACCGGGATCGCGCAGCGACTCGGGGTCAGCACCGCACAGGTGATGCTGCGCTGGCATCTGCAGCGCGGAGTGGTCGCCATCCCGAAGAGCAACAGCCCCGAGCGGATCGCGATGAACCGAGACATCTACAGCTTTGAGCTCGGCGAGGCGGACATGGCCGCCATCACCGCGCTGGACAAGGGTGAGGACGGCCGACGGGGCGGTCACCCTGACACCTTCACCGGCTGAACACCCCCGGACCGAGCCTCAGAAGCGGCAGGTTTCGACGTCGATACGGTTCTGACCTGCGCCTGAACGAGGACCCCGGCCTCGGGCCCCGTTGGCCTCTTATATCGGCGGAGATTCGGGGGTACGCTCACCTCATCCGCGGGGGTTGGGCACTGTGCAGCAGTCATTGGTGGGGGCCTGACTGTCCACCGCGATCAGTGTCGCTCCCGAATGACCTTCGAGGGTGAAGGATGTGTTCGTGCGAACTTTTGGCGTTGAAGAAGAGCTGCTGCTGGTGGACGAATCCGAGCTGACTCCCCTGCCCCTGGGGTGGCAGGTCGCGGAGCGCAACAGCTTCCGCGCCCACAGCGGCCACGAGCTCACCGCAGAGCTTCAGCAGGAGCAGCTCGAGGTGGTCAATCCGCCGCAGAGCACGCTGAGCGGCCAGTTGGCGAGCATCCAGACCGGTCGCGCCTGGGCGGACGCCTGCGCCGCCGAGTTCGGCGGCCGGGTCGTGGCGCTGGCCACCGTGCCCGGGGCGGTGACCCCTCACCTGGTTCCGCAGCACCGGTTCCAGCAGATGGCCGGGTGGGCGGGCATCACCGCCCGGCAGCAGCTCACCGGAGGGCTGCACATCCATGTATTGGTCCACTCGCGGGCCGAGGGCGTGGCGGTGCTGGACCGGATCCGGGTCTGGCTGCCCACGCTGCTGGCACTCAGCAGCAACTCCCCCTTCTGGGAGGACGACGACACGGCCTTCCACAGCTACCGCTATCAGACCTGGAGCCGCTGGCCGAACACCGGGCCGCCCGATCTCTTCGGCAGCATCGAGCGCTACGACCGGCAGCGGGAATCCCTGCTCCGGTCCCGGGTGCCGCTCGATGAAGGCATGCTCTACTTCGACGCGCGCATCTGTGACCGCCATTCAACGGTGGAGATCCGGGTCCCCGACGTCTGCCTCTTCGCCAGGCACGCTGCGGTGATCGCCGCACTGACCCGTGCCCTGGTGGAGACGGCGGCCCGGGACTGGCGAGCCGGGGTGCCCCCGCTGCTGGTGGAGACCGCGGTGCTTCGGGCCTGGACCTGGCGGGCCAGTCGCTGCGGGGTCGAGTCGCTGCTGGTGGATCCGTACACCGCGATGCCGGCTCCCGCCGGGGAGGTGGTGACGCGGCTGATCGACACCGTTGCGCCGGTCCTCGCGGAGTACAGGGAGGACCGCCAGGTGGACTCGCTGATCAGTGAGATCCTGCGCAACGGGACAGGGGCCTACCACCAGCGTGAGGCCTTCCGCCACGCAGGTGACCTCCGCGACGTCGTCGCTGCCGCGCTGCACTCCACCCATGAGGTCAGTGAACCGATCAGTCCGAAGGCCAAGGCCCTCCGGCGCGAACCGGTGAACGCCGGGGAGGAATGATCGCCCCGTCGGTCGGCTCGAGGCTCAGAGCAGGACGGCGGTGCGGTCCCGGATGTACTCCCAGTCCACGGTGCCCGGGCAGGCGGTGGGGACCACTGACTCGTGCGGGACGATCGCGGTGAGCGGATTCAGCCTGAACTGCCGGCACAGCGTGACACAGCGCGCGATGGACATGTTCAGCGTCTGGGTGGTGGGCGCGCGGTTTGGGTCCGCGGAGTGCTCGATGCCGATGCTGCGCTGGTTGAAGGCAAAGTTCCCGGAGTGCCAGGCGGTGTTGTTCACGCTCACATACTGGTGGATCCGCCCCTCTCCAATCCCGTAGTGGGCGCTGACCTGGGAGTCGGGGTTGAGGAAGGTGGCGTCACAGGCCGCGAGGTTGCCCACGATGTAATGGATGACGATACGGTCCACCGCGGTGCCGCCCCGGCCCGTGGAGAAGTTCGGGGAGGTCTTCCAGATCACGTTCTGCTTCACGGGTCAGTTCTCCATATCGTGTGAGACGGCGGTGAGCGCGTCCGCGTCCTGCGCGGTGAGATCGAGCTGCGCTCCGGCGAGCAGGGCCGGCAGCTGTGCAGTCGTGCGGGCGCTGGCGATCGGAGCCAGGATCTGCGGGCGGGTCCGCAGCCAGGCCAGCGCCACGGTGGGCATCTCGACCTCGAGTCGATCCGCGATCTCCTCCAGGGTCTCCAGGACCCTGGCGCCGGATTCGGAGACGTACTTCCCGGCCATTCCGGCGCGCGCCGCCCCGTCGAGATCCTCGCGGCGGCGGTATTTCCCGGCCAGGAACCCAGAGGCCAGCGCGAAGTACGGCATCACCGCCAGTCCCTCCTCCCGTGCCAGCTCACTCGTGCCGGCTTCGAAGTCCCTGCGGTGGACCAGGTTGTAGTGCGGCTGCAGCGCCACCGGCAGGCTCGCCCCGGTGCGCCGAGCGATCTCGAACCATTCTCGGATCCGCGCAGGCGAGTAGTTCGACAGTCCGACGGCGCGGATCCTGCCTGCTTGGACGAGCTCCTCGAAGGCGGCGACGGTCTCTTCCAAGGGGGTCTGCTCGTCGTCGAAGTGCGCGTAGTAGAGGTCGATCTGCTCGACCCGGAGGCGTCGCAGCGATGCATCCGCGGCGGCCGCGACGTTCCTCCCGGACAGTCCCTTGAACTCGGGATGCTGGCTCACCTTGGTGGCGATGACGACGTCATCCCGGTTGCTGCGGTCGGCGAGCCACTCCCCGAGGATCGTCTCGGACTCACCGCCGCTGTTGCCCTCGACCCAGGCCGAGTAGCTGTCTGCGGTGTCGATGAAGTTCCCGCCACCGGCGAGGTAGGCGTCGAGGACCTCGAAGGAGGTGTCTCGATCACTGGTCCAGCCGAAGGTGTTGGCGCCCAGGCACAGGCCTGAGACCTCGATACCGGTAGTGCCCAGCACGTTCTTGGACCCGGTCCCTGATGAGGCAGCGATCAGAATCCCCTCCCCAGCGGGCAGCCGAGGTTGTTCGACGGATTCTCCTGCTTGCGCGCCCTGTCGTATTCGGTGGGCTGGCGCCGCATGCGCGGACTCGGCCGGGTCCGGTACCGGCGGCGCGGTGCGGCAGAGGCGGGCAATGCGGACACGAGGGTGACACCGGCGGTGGTGGCGCCCGCGGCGGCAGCTGTGATCATTTTGCGGCGGGAGAAGTGCATTCTCGCAACCTACCGGGCGTTCAGATGCGGTACAAGGCGAACCTTCGAGAGCCTGTTCAGGGGCGCGCCCCCGATCCCGCCTAGAGGAGCAGGTTCACGGCACCGACGGCGGTGAGACCCAGGACCAGACGCTCGAAGACCGTCTGCGAGATGCGTCCGGCGATCCAGCGACCGAGGAACGCGGCCACCACGACCAGCGGCACCAGCACCAGGACGATGCTCAAGATCTGGGTGTTCAACAGCCCCAGGCCGATCTGGAACGGAACCTTCACCAGGTTCACTGCAAAGAAGAAATAGGCAGCGGTGCCGAGGAAGGTCTTGACGTCCAGACGCATCGCCAGCAGATACATGCTCATCACCGGTCCCCCGGCATTGGCCACCATTGTGGTGAACCCGCCCAGCCAGCCGTAGCCGAAGCCAGCCACCCGGGCCCGCGGACGTCCGGACCTCGGGACCTGGTCCTGCGCTGCCTGCTGGTTCGGTGCCGGCTGCTGGCTCGGTGCCTGCTGGCCTGCCTGATGCCGGGCCTCCCGGCGTCGACGCAGGAGCGTGAAGACCAGCAGTGCGAGCAGGATCGCGCCGATCACCCGGCGCACCGCGGCGTCGGAGGCGATACCGAGGAAGACCGTGCCCACCGCCACGCCGAGCAGCACGGGCCAGATGAGTCGGCGCAGGATCGCCCAGTCCACGGTCTTGCGGTACATCGAGATCGCGAAGAGGTCCCCCACGATGAGCAGCACCAGCAGCGCCGCGGTGGACTCCCGCGCCGGCAGGGCCATGGCGAAGAGGACGACGGCGAGCGTGCCGCCCCCGGGCAGCGCCGTCTTCGACAGGCCCACCACCAGGGCGCCCACTCCGAGCAGCGCCCAGTTGAGCGCCTCCATTTCGACCATCGGACCAGCCTATAGACTCCGCGCAGGGCGGCTGCGACAGATCGCTGAGCCGCCGGTGTCTGAGACTGCAGAAAGTGAAGCGTGACCCTATGGCCGCACCATCGGTGAGCGAGAGTGCCATCACCGCCAGCCTGCTCTTCGCGATCGGGCTCGGGCAGACCCCGGATCCCCAGTCCCCCGCCCTCGCGGCGGATCTCAAGGAGACCGTCATCCGGATGCTCGAGGACCAGGGGGCGTCGGCGCAGGTCACGCAGGCGATCGACGCCGTGCGGGCAGGGAGGGACGCGGTGGCGGCCGACCCTTCCCTGAGCCTCTCCGCGCAGAAGTATGAGCAGCGCCGGAGCCAGTTCCTCGCCGCACAGGGGTCAGCGCCGGGGCGGGGAAGAAAAGTCTGGCCCGTGGGTGCCAGCACCATTCTCAAGCGCGCGTCGGGCTCCTGGAGTGCAGCGCTGCAGAACGTCGGACTCGCGCCCTCAACCCGCGCCAGGCCCTCGGGGTTCGGGACCGCCAGGTTCTCCGAGGAGCAGTTCAAGGCAGCGCTGCGCGACTTCACCGCCGACGGCGGGCGGGCAGGTTTCACCACCAGCTACCAGAGCTACGTGGACTGGCGGAAGCTCCAACAGCAGGGCGGACGCAGCGATCTGCCCTCTGGCCCGAGCATCCGCAACAGCTACGGGAGCTGGAACGCCGCGCTGGAGCAGGACGGTGTACAGCCGGGCGGGACCACCCCGGACGAGAGCTGAACCGACATCATTCCGGCGGGTGCAGCAGCCGGCTCCCTGGCGCCGGTTCCAGCAGGCGCTGGGCGCGGTCGTGGTGGGCGTGTCGCTTCTGACGATCCATCTTCTCCAGCAGCGAGACCACCATCCGGGCCCGCGGGTTGGCCTCGAAGACCTCTCGGTGATCCCGGATGAAGGTCCAATAGAGCCCGTCCCACTCCTCGACCCAGTCGCCCTTCGGCAGATCTGACATCTTGCGCAGGTAGTTGCTGCCCGAGACGTAGGGCTTGGTGGTGATCGCCTCCCCGGCCGCGAACTGGCTCATCGCGTAGACGTTGGGCACCATCACCCAGTCATAGGCATCGATGAAGAGCTCCATGAACCACTCGTAGACCGCGTCGGGATGGATGCGCAGCAGCGACATCGCGTTGCCCAGCACCATCAGTCGTTCGATGTGGTGGGCGTATCCCGTCGCGAGGACGCGGGAGATCACCAGGTCCACCGGGGCCAGCCCGGTGCTTCCGTCCCACCAGCCCTCCCCCAGCGCGTTGCGGTGCTCCAAGCGGTTCGCGCTGCGAAGCTGACGCCCCCGGGTGCGGTAGGTCGCGCGCATGTACTCCCGCCAGCCGATGACCTGCCGGATGAATCCCTCCACGGAGGCCAGCGGAGTCGAGTCATCAGCCGCCTCCAGCACCGCATCCACCACCTCCCGGGGATCCAGCAGTCCGATGTTCAGCGCCGGGGTCAGCAGTCCGTGGGCGATGAACGGGTGCTCGGCAGAGATCGCATCCTCGTAGGGACCGAAGTCGTTCAGCCGCTGGGCCACGAACTCCCGCAGATGCTCACGAGCCTCCTCGGCGCTGGTGGGCCAGGCGAACAGCTCCGGATCACCCGGGGCGTCGGGGAACTCCTCGCGGACCCAGGCGATGGCCCGGGCGACGTCGGCCGCGTCGTCGCCGTCCACGCGGTCGCCGTTCGCTGAGTCGCCGTTCGCTGAGTCGCCGTTCGCTGGGTCCTGATTCGCTGCGTCTTCGTCGTCACCGAGCGCCTCGAGGTCGAACATCCCGTCGCGCTGCAGGATCGGGTGCTTCGCGAAGCGCCCGATCACCGATGGGGTGTATCCGCGCGGGAGCTTCTTGCGGTTCTCGGCGTCGAAGGACCATCTCCCGCCCACCGGGTCGCCGTCGGCGTCCAGCAGCAGCTTGAACCGTCGGCGCTGCCAGACATAGAACTCGTGCATCCGGGCGTCGTGGGCGCCGAACCAGTCGTCGACCTGCGCGCGGCTGGTCAGAAAGTTCGGCGTCTCCAGCACGTCCTGCGCGCGCAGCCAGTAGCCGCCGTCCTCCAGCGCGGCACGCAGCTCTCGCTCGAGCCAGTCGTCGACCACGTCGAAGACGCTGACCTGGGACGGTGCCAGCTCGCGCACCAGGTCGGCCAGCTGGTCGTGGGAGCTCGCCGCGGCCTGGCTGCGCAGCACCGTGACCTGGTGCCCGCGGGCCCGCAGCCGCCGCGCGAAGCGATCCATCGAGGCGCGGTGCAGGACCAGCTTCTGGGCGTGGAAGGCGTACTGCCGGAACAGCAGGTCGTGTTCGATCATGACGAAGACGGTCTCAGGGTCGGCGTCGAGGTGTTGGGCGAAGAGCTGATGCGGGAGCACCAGCCGAACTGCAGGAGCCGTCGCCATGCGCTCAGCCGGCGAGCAGCCGGGTCACCGACTGCGCGGCCTGGTCCCCGGAGACCAGCGCGCCCTGGATCGATCCGTGGTCGCGGTGATCTCCGGCGATGAGCACCCGCTCCCCGACCCGCTGGGGGCTGGCGTCGCGCAGCGGCGGCGGCTGGACCGGAAGCGTGTGCTCCACGACGTGGCGGGTGAGCAGCTCCCAGCCGGCGGTCGAGCGCTGGTAGAGCCGTTCCAGGTCCCGGCGCACCTCAGCCTCCTCGGCGAGGCCATCGGGGCGGTCCAGCAGGGTCGTCGCCTGGATGAGGTGCTGACCCTCGGGAGCGTAGGAGGGGGCTGCCTGCGAGACCACCGCAGTGTTCCAGATTGGACCCGCGGGGCCTCCCCCACGCCGGGTCGCGTCGAGCATCAGGAAGGGCCCGGCCTGGGGCAGCTCCGCGGAGCGGAACCACCAGGTGGTCAGGCCGTGGGTGGGCACCGCGGGCGCCTCGGTGAGTGCGGCGAGATCCTGCGGTCCGACGGCGACGACGGCGGCCCGGGCCCGAAGCGTCCCGGCGTCGGTGCTGACCTGGACGCCGTCGGCGGTGTGCTGCAGATCCCGGGCACCGGTGTTGAGCCGGACCGGCTCGAGGAGCCACTGCGCCATCTGTTCCGGCAGCGCCTGCATGCCGCCTCGCGGCAGGCCGGGAGCCCCGAGAGCGAAGCAGCGGACCAGCAGTCGGACATAGTTCGCGGAGCTCTCCCCGCTGCTGTCGGCCAGGACGCCGGCCAGGAAGGTCTCGAGCACGTCCCGGCGGAGCCGACCGGTGAGCCCTGCGGCGTCGAAGGAGGCGCGCAGCGTCTGGTCCTCGGCCGGGCGTGGTCCGGTGGCGGAGTGCCGCAGGGCCGGGGCGATCCAGCGAGCGAAGGCGAGCAGGTCAGAGACCGGAGTGTGCCGGCTGCCCAAGGTGGCCAGGGCGTGCTCCGGGTGGCGCAGCGGATGGGCCAGGGTCGTGGTGCTCGTGGAGGTGTGGATCACCGCGCCCACTCCGAACTCCTGCAGCCCGAGCGCGTCGACGTCGATCCAGTCCTGCACCGCGGGGTAGGCCGGGTTGAGGACCTGGAAGCCGCGGTCACAGCGGAACCCGTCGATCACGTCGGTGCGCACTCTGCCCCCGACCGCGTCCGAGGCCTCCAGCACGGTCACCCGGTGTCCGTTGCGCTGCAGCCTGCGGGCACACTGCAGCCCGGCGAGTCCCGCGCCGATGACTATGACGTCGGTGTCCATGAGTCTCCATCCCGTGAGGTGGTGGTCAGTCTAGACGGAGCGTCGGACACGCCGCGGTGCGCGCGGAGGTAGAGCACGACGACGATGCCGGCCCCCACCGATCCGATCCCTCCGGCGGCCATATCGCCGATGGTGTCGATATAGGTCACTGAGATGTCGGGGGTGATGAAGATGAAGCCCAGCCACTCCACCATCTCCCAGACCGCGCTCAGCGCGAGGCCCAGCGCCGTGGTGAGCAGGACCCCGACCCTGGCGGCGGCGAGGCGAGTGCGCGGATCGGCCACGGTTCCAGACCGCAGCAGCAGCACATAGACCCCTGCCGCCAGCACCGCGGTGCAGAAGAAGTGCACCAGCAGGTCCCAGTTCGGGATGCGCGTGTAGAGGTCGAACACGTTGCTCCACGCGGCAATCAGCAGCGTCACCGAGACGGTGATATCGGCGGGCGCGGGGAACGCCAGGAAGCGTGGCGCGACGAGTCCGGGCAGCGCGAAGGCGAGGATCCCGGCATCGGTGAGGTCGAAGAACATCGCGGCCAGGATCACGCTGAAGAGCCCGATGCCGCGCAGCACATCCGCGGCGACCTCGGCGAGGCTCTGCGGGGGACGCAGGAAGTTCTCGATCATGCGGAGCCGCCCCTCGGGGGAAGGTGGAGCACGGCCTGGACCGGCAGGTGGTCTGAGGCCCACCCTCCGGCGTGACGCGTCGGGTTGATCGCCGCACGCAGCACCTCCACCGTCGGCGAGACCATGACCCAGTCGATCCGGCCTCGGTCCAGCCGCGGTGCGCGGTAGTTCGGGAAGGTGCCCCACTGTTGGCTCTCGCGCTGCGCGGCGACCGCCCAGGTATCGGCGAGCGCCTGGCCGCGGAGCAGCTCCTGGACGGGGGCGCTCTCGAGGTCGGCGTTCATATCCCCCATGAGCACCACAGGCAGCGCGCTGGTGGTGACCAGTTCCTTGATGTTCTGGACCGAGCGCAGCCGGGAGCGGTGGGAGAGGTGATCGAGGTGCGTGTTCAGCGCGAGGAAGTCTGTGGCGGTGGCACGGTCGCGGAACCGCGCCGTGACCAGGCTGCGCGGAATCAGGTTGCCCCAGGTTCGGGAGCCCGGGTGGTGCGGGGTGTCCGAGAGCGCCCGCTGCTCCCAGTCGAGGAGCTCCAGCCGTTCGGCGTCGTAGTAGATCGGGGAGGCTTCGCCTCCTCCGTGCGGGCCCCGCCCATGGCCGACCGAGTCGTGCGCGCCGCCGAGTGCCTCGGCGACGAATCGCGCCTGATCCGGCAGGGCTTCCTGGACACCGAGCAGGGTGGGGCGTTCTGTCTGCAGCAGGGTGCGCAGCCCGGGGGCGCGCCGCTTCCACCGGTCGGCGCGGCGCGGATGGAGCGCGAACGTGCGTCGTCGGATGTTCCAGCTCATGACATGCAGGGCAGGGTCCGGCACGTGACCGATCAGGGCGGTCTCCGCGGCGCTCATGCCTGAGCCCCGGCGGTCTGCGGCGGGTGCCCGTGTCTGCGCAGGGCTGCGCGGCGCCACCGGTAGGGCGGGAGGTCCTGGGGCCAATGCACGGTCACGGACCGGAATCCGCGCCTGACCCGGCGGCGGAATGCTCTGGCGTCCTTGAACGGGCGCATCGAGATGCCCATCGGCTCTCCGCCCATCTGGCCCAGACGATGACGTTCCCCGAGGTGAAAGGACAGGTCCAGATCGTCGTGGATCTCGGGGTCGTCGCGGTGCACCTCGAGGCGCACCTGCTCCCACGCCTCGCGCCGCATGGCGAGGTTCGAGCCGAACAGCGGCAGATGCCCCAGCGCGGACATGGAGCAGTATCGGTATGCGACGAGATAGGCGAGCACCAGGGGGCGCCGCAGCAGCACCGGGCCATCGATGAATCGGGCAGGACCGGTCAGGGCTGCGACGTCGGGCTGTTCCTCGAAGGCTGCGACCACATCCTGGATCCATCGGGGCGCCGGCACGCAGTCGGCATCGAGCCGGAGGATCAGATCACCGGTGGCGGCGTCGTATCCGGTGGCGCTCGCCGCGGGGATGCCGGGCTGCGGGCAGCTCAGCACGGTGGCGCCGGCGGCGCGGGCAGCTGCGGCCGAGTCATCGGCGGAGGCGTTGTCGACCACGATGATCTCCTCGGCGGGGCGGGTCTGGGCCGCCAGGGCGGCCAGACAGACGGTCAGTTCGGCGCTGTCGTCCTTGACCGGGATGACCACCGACACGGTGCCCGGCGTGGCGCGGCGGTCAGGACGCTCGTCCTGGCTCTCGTCGTGGATGTTCATCTCGGCCCCGGCCCTGATCGATCTGCAGGCCTTGCCGCCTGTCGTGGGAAGTCAGGACATTGCGCTCCTGCACTACTGGATCAATCTACGCCGTCTGGGTCCCCGATGTGTGACACCGTGCCCGCAGATGTTCCGCGCTGGATAGGATGCAGAGCAACTGCCGCTGCTCGGACGAGCACCGACCTCCACGCGCTGATGATGAGGTTCTCCGATGGCTTTCGACGTCCTCTCCCCCGAGGCCCCTCCGCTGGGTGGACCGGCCGTGCTGCGGCAGCGCTGGAGCGAGGTCTCCTTCGTGCATTGGCGGGTCGACCCCAGCGTCGTCGCCCCGTATATGCCGCAGGGCTGTTCTCCCGACGTGCTGGATGGCAGCTCCTGGGTGGGGCTGATCGGGTTCCAGATGTCGAAGAGCTCGTTCTTCGGCGGGCCGGCCGTCCCGTGGCTCGGGGACTTCCCGGAGGTCAATGTGCGCCTCTATTCCGTCGATGAGCAGGGCCGCCGCGGGGTGGTCTTCCGCAGCCTCGAGGCCTCGCACCTGATTCCGGTGCTGGTCGCCCGGGCGGCGTTCGGACTGCGGTACCAGTGGGCGTCGATGAAGATCAAGACCTCCGACGGCGAGGTCGAGTACACGACCCGCCGGCATGGGCGGCGCGAGGCGTCCTCCACGCTTCGGGTCCGTCCCAGTGCCGACCCGGATCCCGAGACCGGAGCCGATGCTGCGCTGGCGCAGGATCCGGTCGCCGCATTTCTGACCGCACGCTGGGGCTTCCATGAGCGGCATCTGGGGCGCACCATCTACTGCAGGAACAGTCATGAGCCCTGGCCGCTGCGGCAGGCCGAGCTGGTCCACCTCGACGACGGGCTGCTGGCCGCGGCGGGCTTCGACGGGCTCAGCGAGCGGGCCCCCGATTCGGTGCTCTACGCGCCGGCGGTGACGACGGTCTTCGCTCCGCCGCAGCGGGATCCACAGCGGGGTTAGACCGGCCAGGTCGGGAAGGGCAGGAGCAGCGATGCGGGTGATGTTGGCGACGGCGGGGTCACGCGGGGACGTCGCACCGTTCGCGGCGCTGGCCAGGCGGGCCCGGGATGCCGGGCATGAGGTGCGTCTGGTGGTGCCGGATCATTCCGGTGTGGACCTCTCCGGGCTGGATGTTCTCAGCATGGGCGTCGACTACTCCGCGCTGATCGGCCAGCAGGGAGTCTCGGTCGCCGCCGCGATCCGGTCCTACCGCTCCACCGTGCAGCCGTTGATGCGGGCGGTGATCATGGAATCGGCCCGGGCCGCTCTGGACTTCGAGCCGGAGGTGCTCGTGGCGCATCCGAAGATCCTCTCCGCGGGTCTCGTGGCGACCTCCCTGGGAATCCCGCACATCGTGGTCGAGATCGTTCCTGCGATGACCCCGACCACCGCGTTCCCCGCGGCCGGGACCAGCGGCCGGGACCAGCGGCCGGGACCTGGGTCGGTTCAACCGGTTCACCTACGGCGCCGCGAGCGCCGGTGCGGCGATGTTCCGCCGCGATCTGCGTGACGTGTCCAGGCTTGCCGGCGGGACCTACGCGCGGACGGCGCCGCCGGCCGCCACGCTGCTGCCGATCAGCCGGGCGGTCCTGGATCGCCCCGCCGACTGGCCCGAGACGGTCCACGTCACCGGGGCGTGGACGCTGGACCGGGCGGATGCGCTGGACGCCGAGACCGCGGAGTTCATCGCCGCGGGCGACGTCGTCTATGCCGGGTTCGGGTCGATGGCGGCCGGGGATGCTCGCGCCCGTGCCCGGGAGGTCCTCGGCGGGATCCGCGCCGCCGGATTCCGGGCGCTGCTGGTGACCGGGCTGGGTGGGCTGGACGTTCCTCCGGAGCTGCGCGGAGCCGACGTCCACGTGACCGGCTCCGTCGCCCACGCCGCGGTGCTGCCGCGGGCCGCGGCGGCGGTGCATCACGGCGGGATCGGCACCGTCCACGCGGCCACCGCGGCCGGGACCGTGTCTGTGCTGGTCCCGTTCATCGCGGATCAGCCGTTCTGGGGCGCCCGGCTGCGTGAGAAGGGCCTCGCCCCACGTCCGATCCCCCAGCGACAGCTGACCGCCGCGAGGTTGACTGCCGCGCTGGGCGCGGTCGAGGGCTTCCGCCCGGCGGTCCGCAGGGCCGCAGAGACCATGGTGCAGGAGGACGGCACCGGCAGCGCGCTGCGGATCATCGAGGGGCTGGGCTGAGCAGCTCGGGGCCGGACTGAACAGCTGGGCCAGGTGTGCGGCAGACTGGACGGTGTGGAGAATCTGCGCGTGCCCCCGGGCCCCGGGGCACCCCACGGCCTGCTCATCCCGGCCGGTGAGCTGCATGAACAGTTCTCCCACGCCTCCGGACCTGGCGGTCAGGGCGTCAACACCACCGACTCCCGCGTCCAGCTCAGCCTGGATCTGGCGACGACGACGTCGCTCACCGAGGTTCAGCGCAGACTCGCCATGGAGCGCCTCGCCGCCCGACTGGCCGGCACGGTGCTCACCATCAACGCGGCCGAGCATCGCTCGCAGCGCAGGAACCGGACGGCCGCCCGCGAACGGCTCGCCGAGCTGCTGCGCGAAGCCATTGCGCCGCCGATCATCCGCCGCCCCACTCGTCGCACCCGGGGGTCGAACCGGCGTCGTCTCGCGGGGAAGCGGGAACGCGCAGAGATCAAGCAGAACCGCCGCCGACCGGGCGTCGACTGAGGCACCCCCGACCTACGGGGCCGTGTGCTGGATGATGAGGTCGACGACGAGCTCCCACGTGTCGCGGGGCGGCAGTTGATGGCCCATATCGGTGAGCTCCACGAGTCGCGCTCCGGGAATCGCCTCCGCGAGCGCCTTGCCGTGGGCCGGGGGAAACAGCGGGTCGGCGGTGCCATGCAGCACCAGGGTGGGCAGCCCTCGAAGCCGGCCCAGACTGAGGTCGGCCGGTCCGTCGTCGCTGGACGCAGCGTCGTCGGGTTCGTCGTCGCTGGGTTCCTCGTCGCTGACCAGGAAATGGTTGGTCATGCTCGCGGCGATGTCGTTCGTCCGGTCCACCACGCGGGCGGCGGTCGCGCGAACCTGTGACTCGTCGAAGTTCCCTGGACCGGCATAGGGGCGTTCCCCCTCCACGATCGCGTCGATGGCGGCGTCCCGGTCGGTCCAGTCCGGCTCGCGCGCTCCCGCGGAGGCCGATGAGGAGACCTGAGCGGTCGGTGAGGGAAGACCCCGGATCTCCGGATCGATCGGGCTGGTGGCGATCAGCGTCAGGGACGCCACCCGGGAGCGGTGTTCCAGCGCGAGGGACTGCGCGATGCCGCCGCCCATGGACAGACCTGCCACATGCGCCTGGGCGATACCCAGGTGATCCAGGACGGCGACGACGTCCGTGGTCAGATCTGAAGCGCGGTATCCGGGTGCTCCCGCCGGGTAGCTGGTGGAGCGCCCGGTGTCCCGAGCGTCATACCGGATGACCATCCGGCCGCGCTCCGCGATCCGGCGGCACAGCTCGTCCTCCCACCAGTCCATCGACCAGGTGGCGCCGCCGATCAGCAGCAGAGCCGGATCGGTGGGGTCTCCGATGGTCTGCACGCACAGCCGGGCACCGTCGTCGAGCTCCACGGTGCTGGGCCGAAAGCCAGACACGGTCGATTCACCAGGTCCGCGGGCAGGGGTCTTGGACGTCTCGGGGCACCGTCTCAGCCTAGGCAGGCATGCTGCCCAGGTGAATCCTCGGTCGACCACCTCGTGGGCAGCCAGCACATCCGTGGCGCGCACCCCGGTCAGGCATCCCCTCATGGGTCCCACCGGCCACTCTGGCGCGATGCGCGGTCAGCAACCGGTGATCCAGCCTCGGAGCGCGGCGTACAGTCGGGACAGGAGCCGCCTCTGGTTCCCTCATGATGGGAATGTCGATGTCCAGCACCACCTCCTCCTCCGCCGCCGCCGCTACCGCCGCGGAGACCTCCTCCCCGACCGAGGCGCTGCTCACGCTCGGGCTGCTCGCGAACTCCTCGATGGAGAATGAACGCCGGCTGCCGATCCACCCCCACCACCTGGACCAGATTGACCCAGATCTGCGCGCGCAGATGATCGTCGAGCGCGGCTACGGGTCTGACTTTCAACTCGCCCCGGACTACGTCGAGTCCCGCGTGGGGCGGGTCGCCGAACGCGCCGAGGTGATCGCGGCGGCCGATGTGCTGCTCCTGCCGAAGCCGCAGCCAGACGATGTGGCGGCGCTTCCCGCGGGCAGCACGCTGTGGGGCTGGCCGCACTGCGTACAGGATGTCAGCCTGGCGCAGACCGCGATCGAGAACCGACTCACCCTGATCGCGTTCGAGGCGATGAACCACTGGACCCCGCGCGGCGACTTCAACCTGCATGTGTTCCACAAGAACAATGAGCTCGCGGGCTACTGCTCCGTGCTGCACGCGCTGAGCCTGACCGGCTCGACCGGTGACTACGGACCCCGGCTCAGTGCGGTGGTCATCGGGTTCGGCGCCACGGCACGGGGTGCGGTGACCGCGCTCAAGGCCCAGGGCATCCACGACATCCAGGTCTTGACCCAGCGTGGCGCGACGGCGGTCGGTTCCCCGATCCACACCGCGCACATCACCCAGCTCAAGACGGCGGCCGGCACCACGCCCGAGAGTGAGGTCCTCACCTCCGCCGGAGATGTGCCGCTGCCCGAGTTCCTGGCCTCGCATGACATCGTGGTCAACTGCACGCTCCAAGACGTCAACACTCCGCTGACCTACCTGCGGACCAAGGACCTGGAGCTCTTCGCCGGCGGAAGCCTGATCATCGACGTGTCCTGCGATCCGGGCATGGGGTTCGAATGGGCTGAGACCACCACGTTCGAGGAGCCGATGTTCACCGTCGGCCGTGGAGTCAACTACTACGCCGTCGACCACAGCCCCTCATACCTGTGGAACTCCGCCACCTGGGAGGTCAGCGCCGCGCTCCTGCCGTTCCTGCGCACCGTCATGCAGGGCCCCCAGGCGTGGGCGCAGAGCCCGATCATCTCTCGGGCGATCGAGATCGACGGCGGCGTCATCCAGAACCCGAACATCCTGAGCTTCCAGCACCGGGAGCTCGAATACCCGCACACTCGGACCATCTGAGAAGGGAAGAGCCCGCGATGACCGCAGCACCAGAACCCACAGGAACGCTCAGCGAGGGACCCGGCGGCCGAGAGCTCCAGCTCAGCCGCAGCTTCACGAAACACCTCGAGACCGTCTGGGCGGCAGTGACGGACTCCACGCAGCTTCAACGCTGGATCGGACGCTGGGAGGGGGATCCCGCCAGCGGCCAGGTCACCTTCCTGATGACCGCCGAAGGTGAGGACGCTCCGCCGGAGGAGTGCCGGATTCTGGAATGCAGCCCGCCGCGCAGCCTCACGGTCGAGACCCGCGTGGGACCGGATGTCTGGCACCTGCGTCTGGAGCTCAGTCACGACGGCGGCATCACCACCCTGCTCTTCGCCCAGCGGCTCGGCGAGGATCCATTGGGCAGCATCGGTCCCGGGTGGGAGTACTACCTGGACCGGCTCGCCGCGGCGCTCGGCGGTCGGGACGCCGGCGAGGTGGCCTGGGACGACTACTACCCGCGGCTCTCGGAGCACTACGAGCAGCTGAGCTGACTACGGGGCGGCGGCTGCGCCGTCGTCGTCTGCTGGCAATGAGGGCCTGACCAGGATCTCCGCGATGCGGCGGCGGTCGATGCTCGTGACCTGCAGGGTCGCGCCGTCGACGTCGACCGTGTCGCCCTCGCGGGCCAGACGGCCGAGCCGGTCAAGCACGAACCCGGCGACGGTGTCCCAGGTGCCGCGGGGCAGCTCGATGCCGGTGGTCTCGGTGAAGTCCTGCAGGTTGAGCCGGCCATCGACGACCCCGCCGCCCTCGGCGAGGACCTCCGGAGCCGTGTCCGTGTCGCGCTCGTCGAAGATCTCCCCGACGACCTCCTCGACCAGATCCTCAAGGGTGACGATCCCGTCGGTGCCGCCGTACTCATCGACCACCACGGCGATATGGGAGTTGCTGGCCCGCAGCTTGGTGAGCGTGGGCAGCACCCTCGCCGTGGAGGGCAGATACGGGATGCTGCGCATGACCGCCTCGGTCGGGGTGTTCGGATCGCGGGCGGCGGCGTCGTAGAGGTCCCGGACATGCACGAAGCCGGTGATGTCGTCGATCGACTGGTCAACCACCGGGTAGCGCGAGAACGGCAGATCTTCGATCTGCGCGATCGCCTCGCTGACCGTGCCACCGCCCGCGATCGCGACCACCTCGGGACGGGGACGCATCACCTCGCTGAGCTGTCGATTCCGCAGCGACAGGACGTCGTCGAGGATCCGGCGCTCGTCGGCCGGAAGCCCTTCGTGACTCGTGACGATGTCGCGCAGCTCCTCCTCCGAGAGCTGCTCGGCAGCCCGGTTCGGGTCGCCGCCGAGGAGTCGCACCACCGCGTTGGTCGAGACCGACAACAGCCAGATCACCGGCTGCATGAGTCGCGCGAAGCCGTTGAGCACCGGCGCGACGGCGTAGGCGAACTGCGCGTTGCGCTGGATGGCCAGCCGCTTCGGGGCGAGCTCGCCGAGCACGAGCGAGAGATAGGCGATGACCAGGGTCAGCAGGATGGTCGCCAGGGTCAGTGCGGCCTGATCCCCCAGGCCCAGCGACGCCACCCACGGAACCAGCGACGGCGCGATCGACGACGCCCCGTAGGCCGCCGAGGCGAAGCCCGCGACGGTCACTCCGATCTGCACCGCGGAGAGGAACCGGTTCGGATTTCGAGCCAGCTCGGCGACCTTGGCCCCCCGCTTGCCACGCTGGGCGATCGCGTTGACCTGGCTGACCCGCAGCGTGACGAGCGCCATCTCGGTCGCCGCGAAGACCCCACCGATCAGGACGAACACCAGCACCAGCGCAATGTTGATCAGCAGCTCACCGGTCATCGAAGTGTTCCGTCGGGGCTGGGTCGATCGTGGGTGCGTCTCATGGATTCACTGTAGACAGTGTCGCGGGTGCTGGCGACCCATCTGTCGACCCCGAGGTACTCATCGGGCCAGAGTGATCCTGCGGCGTGCCCCAGGAGCAGCTTCGGGTAGTAGGTCCACGCGAACCAGGGTGCTGCTGCGGATCGGCCCAGGACTGCGTCGAGCACCAGTCCGCCGGCGGTGAGCATGGCGCCGAGGCCACGTCGTCGAGCGGGGAACGCTCGGATGACAGCCGTGCCGAGCAGCATGTAGCCGTAATGTACGAGCCCCCAGGCCATCCCGTTGTCCCGTTCCCCGTCGCGCTGACCCGTGGCGCCCACGATCAACGGGTGCAGGTGGCAGGCTGCGAAGACGAGGTGCTCGCGTCTCCCCTGCCCGGCTCGTTCATACCAGCGGACGCATGCCCGGGTGTTGTTCACGTACGCGCCGCCGAACAGATCGAGCGCCAGCACTCCAAGTGTCTCCCGGGAGACCGATCCCGCACCGGCCCGAGTCGCGGACTCCCGGGCGTAGGCCAGACCAATGATCCCGGAGCCGATGGCGATGACGTTGTTCACCCGGGTGGCCTCCGGCCCGACGAACTTGCCCCAGCTGCGCTGGAGAGACTCGACCCTGTGCTCGGCGACGATGTCTTCTCACCTCGGACTACAGCGTCGTAATATCGCCGGTTGAATCGCAGAACACGTTTCGCCTGGGAGTCTGGGAAGAAATAGGTGTCGGGGAGCAGACGTGGGACGGGCCGCATATCGGGACCACCCTGAGTTGGCACCGCAACGAGCAGATCGGGGTGGAGGTCGAGCATTACTTGGCGACAGCGCCCACACGGCGGGATGAGACCGCGTCCTCGGTCACCGGCTGCCGCGATCGCGACGAGCGGGCCGGCCTGGGCCGCGGCCGCGACGAGCGGGCCGGCCTGGGCCGCGGCCGCAGCTCCGAGGACTACGAGCTCTGCACAGGGCCCGCCAGTGAAGTGGTAGACGTTGATCGCCGTATGAATTCGACCTTCGGTGTCGAGGGCCGCACCGGCAACAGTGTGGACGGGGTTATCGCCTAGTGTGCGGGCCAGAGCTTCTGCGCTCTCGATCGTGCGACGTTCAGCTGGCAAGAGGTCCATTCTGTGATCTTTTCCCTCCCGCATCTGCGGCGCCATGGTCTCCCCTACGCTGATCAGTGACGATCGCAGGTGCCACCATGCACCTGACAGCCGGTCGCTGACTGGTCGCTCCGACACCCGGCCAATCCCCATGGAGAGACTGGCCTAGGAGTCACCGCCTCTCGAGCCGGACGGCAGGCACCGTGCGTGACCCGTGCCTGAATCAAGTGGCTCAGAGAAGAGTCACTGTCTCGTCAGCGCGACTGCCGCCTGTATGCCGAGCTGGGTGAAGCCGACATGCTGGGCGAGTCGTCGTGATGCCTCGTTTCCTTGGCGGCTTCGCCACTGGGGAATCAGGCCCTCCCCCAGCGCCTCCTGCGTCGCGACAGCTGCTGCGGCATAGGCGCAGCCTGCACCTCGATGCTGCGGGTGGGCGAGGACCGCCATCTGAGCCAGCTCAGAACGCCACCGGGCGTAGCCGGCGATCGCAGCGGTCCTCCCGGCCGGACCGTCCGCAGTCCACCGGCGTTGTGTCTCCTCAATGCCGCTCTCATCCCACTCCGCTGGGCTGACTCCTTCGCGCATTGAGGCCGTCTTGATCCGGTCGGCCGCGGCAGCACGGATCGGGCTTTGCTCAGGATCGCGTTCGGCGAACAGCAGGTCGGCAGTGCCGATGGGGTCGGCTGCCGGAAGCAGCTTCGCCAGCGCGGCGGCATCCAGGAGCGATTCTGGCGATGAGCGACGGATCAGGTCCAAGAGTCTCGGTGGCGCGGCCGCGATACCGAAGCCGTCTGTGAGTCTGGATCTGGCTGGTCTGGGACTGGCCGGTCAGGATGGATGTCGGTCGTATCGAACCGGGTGTGACTCTCGAAGCAATTGGCCCGCTTGCGGTGTCTTCCCGTTGAATTGTCCGCCCGGGTCGGTGCGGCCGACACCGTCCGGCCCACCTCGGTGACCTCATCAGGAGACTGCCCGGCCCTCGGGCCGTGGCCCATCACAGATTCGCCCCGAAGTGACCTCTTCCCGGACCCGTGCCGGCCGCTTGGCGACCGTGACCATGTCCGTCTCGAAGAGAGGAGCGTCGATCGCCATGGCTATCGTCGCGCATACCCGCCCGTTCGTCATCGGCGTGGATACCCA
>NZ_PVTY01000017.1:0-18277 GCF_003003175.1 Nesterenkonia sandarakina
GCTTCTCCTGTCGTTTTTCAGAAGCTGGTCACCGCTGCGGGCAGGGCGCCTGCGGCGGTCAGTCATCCAGTCCGAACCCAGAACAGTTCAGGGCAGTCGGTGGGCGGGTCATGCTCGGCATCCACGTTAGAAAACAAGCCCTCAACGCTGTCATCCTGCGCCGGGGCGTCGTGCCTCTATCAGCGATCCATGCTCCGCCGCGACCAGCCTCTGGGTGACAACACCCCCCGGATCATGGGGTGACTGGGGGTAAACGATCATGCCCAGAGACCGGACCGGCCAACACCACTTATCCTGCCGGAGAAACGGTGTCCTTAGAAGCTAACGGGGGGACATCGGGTGCTTCCAGCCTACGGGCGCCACCTGCGCACTGACCTGGATCGGGGCAAGGGGTGCCAAATCTCACGTTCAGCGCTACACTTAAACTTGTACCTACAACTAAAAGCGTCGGTGATCCGCACCTTCCGGCCACCCCCAAGCTCAGGAGAGACCCTGTGTCCGAGATCCTCGACGCCGTACGCACCCTCAGTCCCGCCGCCGCCATGGACGCAGTCACCCTGCACGTGGGCGACCTCGAGCTGATGTCGGACTACTACGGCACGGCGCTCGCGCTGACCCCGGTGGAGGAGGCGACCCGGGGCCGACAGGTCCACCGGGTGCTCGGACGCGAGGGGATCACGATGCTGCGCCTGATCCATACTCCCGGGCTGCCTCCGGTGAACCCGCGCGAGGCCGGGCTGTTCCACACGGCGTTCCTCTTCGAGACGCCCGGCGCGCTGGCGGCCACCGTCCAGCGGGCCGCCACGGACCCGCGCTCGCGATTCGTCGGCTCTGCCGACCACCTGGTGAGTGAGGCGTTCTACTTCACCGACCCCGAGGGGAACGGCATCGAGCTCTACCGCGATCGGCCGCGCTCTCAGTGGAGCCGGCGCAACGGGGAGCTGGCGATGGACAACCTCCCGCTGCACCCCGGCGAGTATCTCCAGCAGCATCTCGACCAGGAGGATGCTTCAGTGCTGCGCGCCGCGGGCTCGGTCGGTCACGTGCACCTGCAGGTCGGCGACCTGGAGCGGGCCCGGAGCTTCTATGTGGATGCGCTGGGCTTCGAGACGACCGTGAGTAGCTACCCGGGAGCGCTCTTCGCCGCCGCAGGCGGATACCACCACCACGTGGCGATGAACACCTGGAACAGCCGTGACGCGGGGCCACGGGCCGCCCGGCTCGGCCTCGGCGACGTCGCCATCACCGTTCCGCACCGGGAGGACCTCGACGCGCTGTCTGCCCGGCTGCGAGGACAGGGCATCACCCACGACGACGACGGTCGGCGGATCAGCACCCGGGACCCCTGGGGCACCCAGGTCACCGTGGCGCTGCCGGGCAGCACCGTGGATGAGCTGCTCGCACGCTGAGCTCAGCCGGTTCCGGGACCCGGGATCGCGTCGTGCTTCGCGTAGACCGGACGCATGGCGTCCCCGGCATCGAGCCGGTCCAGGATGCTGCTGGTGATCTCAGTCAGCTGAGCGACCTGTTCGGCGCTCAGCCCGTCCAGGACCAGGGAGCGGACCGCCTCCACGTGGCCCGGGGCTGCGGAGACGACCTTCGCCCAGCCCTGTTCGGTGAGCGAGGCGTTGGTGGCGCGTCGATCCTCTGTACAGGGCTGCCGCTGCACGTAGCCGCGGCTCTCCAGTCGGGCGATCACATGAGAGAGTCGAGGCAGCGAGGCGTTGGTGACCTGCGCCAGATAGGTCATGCGCAGGGTCTTGTCCTCGGACTCGGAGAGCACCGAGAGGACCCGATAGTCGAAGTGGGTCAGCTCGGCGTCGCGTCGGAGCTGACCGTCCAGCGCACCCGGCAGCAGCTCCAGGATGGACGCGAGCCGCACCCAGGCAGCGAGCTCGGTCGAGGTCAGCCAGGGAACACTCATGGGACGGTCCTTCCCTTTGGTCTGCCGATTGGTTTCTTCTACAACCTTACGCCGGCGGAGAGACGCACATCGGCCCGCCGCAGCAGAGCTGGTCAGCTCTGCTGCGGCGGGCCGATGACGCTGGTGACCAGCCGGTGTGCCTGCTGGGATCAGGCGGCGGCGGCCTGCTCCAGCGATGCGATGTCGATGACGGCGCGGTAGCGCACGTCACCGGAGACGACCTTCTCGTAGTACTCATCCACCTGGTCGGCGTTGATCAGCTCGATCGTGGAGGTGATGCCGTGCTCGGCGCAGAAGTCCAGCATCTCCTGGGTCTCGGGGAGCCCGCCGACCATGGAGCCGGCGTAGTTCCGACGCATGCTCAGCAGCGAGAACATCTGGAAGGACTGCTCCTCGCTGGGTGCGCCGACGTTGACCATCGTGCCGCCGCGGCCCAGCAGGCCGAGGAAGGAGTCGAGGCTGACCGAGGCGCCGACGGTGTTGATGATCAGGTCGAAGCTGCCGGCGAGATCCTTGAACGCCGAGCCGTCCTCGGTGGCGCGGTAGGCCTTGGCGCCGAAGGCGAGGCCGTCTTCCTTCTTGCTGTCGGTGCGGCTGAGCACGGTGACATCGGCGCCCATGGCGGCGGCGATCTTCACGGCCACGTGGCCGAGTCCGCCCATGCCGATCACGCCGACGTTGACGCCGGGGCCGGCGCCGTAGCGCTTGAGCGGGGCGTAGGTGGTGATCCCGGCGCAGAGCAGCGGGGTGGCCGCGGCGGGGTCCAGTCCCTCCGGGATGTTCAGCACGAAGTGATCGCGCACCACGATCTGCTGGCTGTAGCCGCCGTGGGTGTTCTCACCGTTCTTGTCCTGGCCGTTGTAGGTGCCCACCACGCCCTGGCTGCAGAACTGCTCCTCACCGTCCTTGCATGCCTCACACTCCATGCAGGAGTCGATGAAGCAGCCCACGCCCACGGTGTCGCCGACGCTGAACTTCGACACCGAGGAGCCGACCTCGACGACGTCGCCGATGATCTCGTGGCCCGGGGTGATCGGGAAGGTGGTGCCGCCCCATTCGTCGCGGACCTGGTGGATGTCGGAGTGGCAGATGCCGGCGTAGCGGATGGCGATGCGCACGTCGTCGGCGGCCAGGCTGCGGCGCTCGAGCGTGCGGGTGGTGAAGCTGGACTCGGCGCTGTCGGCCTGAAGTGCAGTGATCGTCGTGGTCATGAAGGGTGAGTCCTTAAAGCTGGGGGTAAAAAGTGGTGGACACGGCGCAGGGCCGCGGCGGGCAGTTCATGCTCGCCGCGACCCTGCGGCAGTGTGGTGGACCCGGACGGGTCCGTCGCCGATCAGCTCTCGAAGGTGGCGTCCAGAGTGATCTCCACTCCGGTGAGCGCCTTGCTGACCGGGCAGCCGGTCTTGGCCTCTTCGGCGGACTTCAGGAACGTGTCCTCGTCGATGCCGCTGACCTCGCCGTTGACGATCAGCTTGATCCCGGTCAGCTGGAAGCCGCCCGCGGGATCGGCGCCCAGGGAGACCTCGGCGCGCACGTCAAGGGCTTCTACGGTGCCGCCGGCGCCGGAGAGCACGGCGGAGAGCTGCATGGCGTAGCAGGAGGAGTGGGCTGCTGCGATGAGCTCCTCCGGGCTGGTGCTGCCGTTGGCCTCTTCGGCCGAGCGCTTGGGGAAGGACACCTCGTAGGTGCCGATCTTGGAGCTGCTGAGCTCGACCTGGCCGGAGCCCTCTTCGAGTGATCCGTTCCAGGCGGTGCGGGCTGTGCGTGTAGGCATAGTGAGTCTCCTTGAGTGTGGTTGCGCAGGATGGATCTCCGCGGGGCGGATCTGCGCAGGGTGGGTGGGTTCAGCGTCAGTCTTGCCGCTGTGTCCGGATGCTTCCTGGACGTGATCAGCCGCGCAGGAAGGTCAGCAGATGCTCGTTGACCTCCTGGGCGTGGGTCCAGAGCATGGCATGGGGGGCGTCGTCGATCTCGTGGTACTCCGCCGAGGGCAGCGCCTTGTGGAAGACCCGTCCGGTGGAGTCGATCGGCAGGATGTTGTCGGCGGTGCCATGGACGATCAGCGCGGGGACACCCGAGCGGCCGACGGCGGCGACGTCCTCACGGAAGTCGGTGAGCCAGGTCGGCTGGGCCCAGACCGAGGCGTGCGGGGAGGCGGCGTAGGCGAGGCTCTTGTGCGCCGCGAGGGCCTCCTCGCTGAGCCGGCTTCCGAGGGTGTCCTTGGTGTTGAAGAAGTCATCGAAGAACGCCGTGAAGAAGGCGTAGCGATCGGTGGAGACGGCGTCGAAGAGGCCGTCGAAGACCTCCTGCGGCACGCCGGTGGGGTTGCCCTCTGTCTGCAGCAGGAAGGGCTGGAGCGAACCGAGGAACACCGCCTTGCTGACCCGGTCCGAGCCGTGGTCCGCCAGGTATCGGGCGACCTCGCCGGTGCCCATGGAGAAGCCCACCAGCACGGCGTCGCGCAGGTCCAGGGATTCCATGAGGGTGTTGAGGTCAGCGGCGTAGGTGGTGTAGTCGTGTCCGGTGGTGGGGCGGGAGGACTTCCCGAACCCGCGACGGTCATAGGTGATGACGCGATAGCCCGCGTCGAGCAGCGCGGCGGTCTGCTTCTCCCATGAGGAGCCGTCCAAGGGGTAGCCGTGGATGAGCACCACGGGCTGGCCCGCGCCGTGGTCCTCGTAGTAGAGCGAGATGTCTGTGCTGTTCTCGGTTCCGACGGTGACGTGAGACATGTCAGTTCCTCCTTGAGCTCGGAGAACGTTCGTTCTCCACGAGTCTCAGCCTAAGAGAACCGCCGTTCTCTGGCAAGTACACTGGCATGACGGCACCATGAAGAGCACGGAAACTCATACGCACAGACACCGAGGAGAGGCCTGAGGATGACGCGTCAGGGGGACGCACGCCGGCACGAGTCCGCTGACCCGTTGCGCCAGGTCATCATCGAGGCGGCGGATGAGCTCTACTACGCCAACGGCTTCCGCGCCGTGGGCATGGACGCGCTGCGTCAGCGCGCCGGAGTCTCGCTCAAGCGCCTCTACACGGTGTTCCCGTCCAAGGAGTCCATCGTGCTCGCGGTCCTGGACTACCGCCACCAGATCTGGGCCGACGAGATCGCCGCCGCGGTGGCGCAGCAGGCCACCCCGCGCGACCGGCTGCTGGCGATCTACGACTACCTCGCCGGATGGTTCCGCTCGGACTCCTTCCGCGGCTGCGTCTTCATCAACGCCTTCGGGGAGCTCGCCAGCGAATCACCCGCCGTGGCGACCAAGGCCGCTGACCATAAGCGTGACTTCCGCCGCTACATGGAGCGGCTCGCGACCGAGGCGGGGTTCTCCGAGGAGCTGGGGGACCAGCTGATGCTGCTGGCCGAAGGCGCGCAGACCACCGCGGCGATCACCGGAGACTCCTCGATGGCGCTCAAGGCGCGCCGCGCGGCAGAGACGCTGCTGGGCGCCGAGGCGTCCGCGCAGGCTCAGTCGGTGCCGTGAGCAGGTCCACGGCCCTGATCTGGTGGGCCGGCCTGCTGGGTCTGCTCAATGCGGCGCCGAGCTACTACTGGGCCTTCGGCGGCGACGCGCTGCTGGGGACCATCGGAACCTGGCTGATCGATCTGCGGGACGAGATGCCGGTGCTGAGCATTCTCGCCCTGCTCGGGATCGCGGTGGGCAAGACCCTGGCGGCGCTGATCCCACTCGTGGCCGCACGCCTGCTGAAGGCCCGCGCACAGTCCTCGCCCGGCCCGCGGTCGGCCTCGGCGGCGTCTGCCCCTTCTATGGGGTCCCGTCGGCAGGCAGCCAGCAGACTCGGGCAGCGCCCGGAGCTGTGGTGGAACCTCTCCCGGCTGATCGCCGCGGCGCTGATCCTCTATGGGGCGGCTGGTCTGCTGGTCAACGCCGGGCTGCTGCTCTGGCCCGGGCTGGACCTGCAGGATCCCACCGCCCGGCTCGGCCAGGCGCTGCTCTGGTATCCGATGCTGCTGAGCTGGGGACTGGTGCTGGCGGCGGGCCTGCGCCGGCTCAGAGCCACTGCCGCCGCTTGAACACCGCCCACAGGGTCACGCTGAGCCCGACCATCAGCGCCACCGCCACCGGATAGCCCCAGGCCCATCCGAGCTCGGGCATGTGCCGGAAGTTCATCCCGTAGATCGAGGCGATCAGCGTCGGGGCGAAGAGGATCGCCGCCCAGGCCGATATCTTCTTGCTCTGCTCGCCCTGGGCATAGGAGGCATCGGCGAGCCGGCGCGTGGCCTCGTTCTGCTCGATGGTCAGCAGGGTCGAATGCAGCGCCACGGCGTTCTCCAGGTGCGAGCGCAGCAGCTCCACCCGGTCCCGCATCCGCCGGGTCCGCATGATCAGATCGGCCCAGGTGGAGGACTCCTCGCCGGGGGTGCTGGACTCCGCGGCGTCGGCGGCGCGCTCGGTGGCCACCGACTCCAGCGGGCGCAGCGCCCAGTCGAAGCGATGCACCTTCTGGAGCAGCTGGTAGATCCGGTGCGAGAGCTCTGCATCGAGCCGGGCCTCCTGGAACAGGACTCCCTCCATGGCCTCGATCGCGTTCTCGAGCTCATCCAGTGCCACCGGGTATTCCCGCAGCACCGCACCGAGCAGGCCCGCGACGGCATCCGAAGCGGTCACCGAAGACCGGGGCCGCGACCGCAGCGCAGTCTCCAGCAGGGTCTGCAGGCCCAGCGGCGCCTGCCCCGGCTCGACGGCCTGGACGGTCACCACGAGTCCGACCGCGGTCAGGACGCGCAGCTCCGAGAAGTAAAACCTCGTGGTCTGGGTTGACTCCTCGGCGCTGGTGGTGACCCGGTGAAGCACCGCGGCCACCGCCTCCGGGGAGGAGGCATGAAGCGGAAGCCGACTGCGGTTCCCGCAGAGGAACTCGTGCTGGGATTCGCGCAGTCCCAGTGCCGCCGCGGTGGCGGCGAAGTCCGGAAGGTCCTCTCCGGTGAGGTCCACCCAGAGCAGCGTCGTCACAGGGCCGGTTGCAGGACCGCTCGCAGGACTGTTCTCGGGGGCGTGCACCACGGACTCCACGGCGCAGCTCGACCCGTCGGCGGTGAACCGCCGCATGGTGATGGCCATTGCGCCCCCTGGGATGCCGGGGAGATCAGGACCTCCCTGATGCCCGGCTGGATCTCAGGGTAGCTCAGCGCTGGTGGTGCCGGGCGCTCGCAGGACCTGCTCCGCCAGGCGCCGCTCAGTGCAGCGACAGGCCGCGGTACCGGTTGATCGCGGCATGGATCTCGTGGGTCCGTGGGCGGGCCAGGTGACCGGGATGCCCGGGCCGTGAGGAGAGCGCGTCGAGCCCTTCGGCGTCGAGCCGCTCCACGAGGGCAGCGACCAGCGCGGGGATGTCGCGTTCACCATCGGACTGCTCGGCGAGGCGGTCCAGCGCCTTGGCCAGCGCTTCGGTCTGCGCGGGGTCCACCAGCTGAGCCACCGCGGTGAGGTCGATGTCCTCGCGGCCGTACTGGATCATCCGGTGCCCACGGCTGCGCGCGGGCTTGGTCTTCTTCGCCGGGTGCAGCGAGGCTCGACGCGGAACCCGTGCGGGGTTCGCGGTGAAGACGGCTGAGCCCGAGGCGGCTGGGCGCGACGTCGTCGCCTGGTGGTCAGCGGCGATCCGGTGCGCCTGCGCGGTGACCTCGCGCAGCTGATAGTCCTGCAGCGCGATCACCTGGTCGGCGACCTCGAAGAAGGCGCCGGAGCCGCCGGCGACCAGCACCGTGGAGACGCCGCGCTTGGTGAAGAGCGGGCGGACCCGGTCCACGAAGGGGGTGATCGGCTCTCGATCGGCGGGGATGAGCTGGCGCATCCGGTCATCGCGGATCATGAAGTTCGTCGCCGAGGTGTCCTCGTCGATCAGCAGGGCGCGGGCTCCGGCCTCCACGGCCTCGACCAGGTTGGTGGCCTGGGAGGTCGAACCCGAGGCGTTGGTGCTGGAGAAGCTGCGGGTGTCGGCTCCGGAGGGCAGCCCGGAGATGAACGGGGAGATGTCGACGCCGACGGCGCTGCGACCGTCCTCGGCGCGGATCGAGACGGCGGTGGGTCCGGTGATGACCCATTCACGGCCGTCGCCGGCGATGTGCGGGTAGACCCCGCGCTCGATGGCGCGCAGCAGGGTCGACTTGCCGTGATAGCCGCCGCCGACGATCACGGTGACGCCCTCGGGCACGCCCATCCCGGTGACCTCTCGGCCGCTGGGCAGCGTGAAGCTGCGGCGCAGCGTCTCGGGGCTGGTGAACTCGACCGCGTCGGCGCCGAGCGGGAGATCGGAGTCTCCGGCCCGGCGCGGCAGCACCGAGCCGTCGACGGCGAACGACACCAGCTTGGCCGCGCTGAGCTGGGCGCGCAGGTCCTCCTGATCGCGCAGCAGCGTCACATGGGCGCGCAGCGCCTCGGCATCGAGGCTGGCGTGCAGCAGCGAGTCCTCCGCGAGGCGGGGAAGGGTCTCGGTGAGCAGCCGGGCGGCTTTCCGGCCCAGCGCCTTGCGGCCCGCCGCAGGCAGCGCCACGGTGAGCCGCGCCGTGATCGCCTCGTCGGTGATGACCACGCTGGTGCGCTCGAGCACCTGCTGCCCGGGACGGCCGATGCCGATGCCCTCGGCGCCCGAGTGTCCGGAGGAGCCCGCGCCCGAGCCGGCGGCCTCGGCGAAGGCGCGGGTGAGGAAGTCGCTCGCGGCGATCCGGCCGAGCCGGTCATCGAGCAGCTCGGGCGGCAGGGCCGCATCCTCGCGGGAGACGCTGATCCGGATCAGTGAGGGCGGGGCGTACGGGTCCACCTGGACCTTGTCCACGTGCAGCGTGAACCGACCGAGGTCATAGCGGCCGTGCAGCTGCTTATAGGAGGCGTAGCCCCTCCCGTCGAGGGAGGTCAGGGTCTGCTGCAGGGTCTGCTGATCGCTCATGCGCTCTCCGTGTATTCGCGCTGGCGTTCGCGCTGTCCGTGGGTCAGTCGACGCAGATCCACGCCGGAGTCGAAGCTTGATCCGATGGCGCCCGCGAAGACGCCCATCCCGGCGCTGAACCAGGCGATGTTCAGATAGTTGAGCACGGTGACGTCGCTGCCGAGGGTCATCGCGAGATATTCGGCGTCGATGATCACCAGCCCGGCCACGAAGATGACCCCCACCAGGAAGAGGTAGAACATCAGGATGCAGGCGAGCAGGGTGATCGCGGTGGACCCGTTGTAGAGGGTGACCACGGTCGCGAGGCTGCGGTTCTTGGGCCGGTCCCAGAGCCCGTCGCGGATGATGAGCCAGATGATCATGGTGGTCACCGCGGCGAGTCCGACCAGCACCAGCCGCAGCGGGCTCAGCGCATCGGCCATCTGCCAGATCGAGCTGTAGAAGATCCCGAACGCCCCGGTGGCGGCACCTGCGGCCAGGGCGCCGGAGAGCTTCGGGACGGTGCGCAGCGGATCGTTGCCCAGCACCATGCCCAGTACGGTCCGTGGACCCCCGGTGAGGGTGTGGGCGAACAGGCCCAGCCCTTCCCCGCGCTCGGTCGCCCTCCACCGGCTCCAGCGCTGGTCGAATTTCTTCGGATCCGGTCCGGTCCCGGAGGGGAGCAGGCGCAGCAGCGAACCGGTGAAGACCTTGCGGATGCGGCTCTTCGTGGCCCAGGCACCCAGGGTCGGGCAGGAGACGATCGCGACCTTGTTCTCCGGGAAGATCTCAGAGATCAGCGGATGACCCTTGGTGTGGCGGGGAATCTCGGTGAGCATGATCACCGCGTCGGCCTCGGCGTGGTCCTCTTCCATCTCACGCACCGCGTCGATGTCCAGGGTGGCGTCGGGGCGGATGCGCAGCATCCGGGTCGCGGAGGAGACGGTGACCTCGCCGTCGAGGAGCCGGCGGGCGTCCTGGGCGAAGTCCTCCTGGATGGAGTTCACGCGCCGGGTGGGAAGACCCGGGTCGGCGAGAAGCCTGATGTGGAACGGTTTCGCGGGGTCAGGCACAGCCTCAGGTGCTCCTTAGCTGTCGATGATGGGGTTCCACCATGGTGAGGTCACCCTCCCGTCGGGCCGGCGGCCCAGCAGGATGTGCATGGCGCGAGCGGGCGAACTCACTCTAGGCGAAGCGCGGTGCCGCGATCCGCCAACTCCAGGTTCACCGGTTGGCTGAGCTGGTCACGGTCTCCAAGACCGCCCTTCACGGTAAACACGGGACCCCCGGCCGTGTCGAACTCGGGGTCCCACGGGGGCGGGGGTGACCTATGCCTCGCGGGCGATCCGCCAGGCTGTGCGGACCAGGGGCACCTGCAGCGGCAGCCGGGCCAGGGTGATGGTCCGCGCCGTCGGCCGGTGCCAGTATCGCTTCACCGAATAGATGTTCGCCGGGTAGACGGCGAGCATCAGCGCCGCGGTGCAGACCCCGCCCGCCCGTCGGGTCGCCGGAACCGCGAGCAGTGCCGCGCAGCCGAGCTCGGCGACCCCGCTGGCGTAGGTGATCAGACGCCGGTCGCCCAGCTGCGGCGGGACGATCGCGTCGAAGGGCGCCGGCCGCAGGAAATGCATGGTCCCGGCGACGCCGAGGAGTGCGGCCATCGATGCTGCGCGCTGGGTGCTGTTCATGGGTCCTCCGGGTTGAGATAGCGGGGTGAGAGACTGAGCTGATGACGATCCTGACAGTGACTCGAGGCTTGTGGGGATCCTCTCATCCCGGGCCGACCGTGGTGGTCACGGTGCTCGCCGCCGCGCTCGCGGTCTCGACCGGACTGGCGGGGGAGCGGATTGCGCTGCTTGCGGCTGCGGTGTTCCTCGGTCAGCTCTCGGTGGGCATCTCCAACGACGCCTTCGACGCGGAGCGGGATCGCGCCGTCGGACGCACCGACAAGCCGATCGCACGCGGGGACCTCAGCGTGCGCGCCGGCTGGACGGCCGCGATCGGCTGCCTGGTGCTCGCTTTGCTGCTCTCGGCTCCGCTGGGTCTCGGGCTGCTCGGTGCGCATGCGGTCTTCCTGGCAGCCTCCTGGGCCTATAACGCCGGGCTCAAGGCCACGGTGTTCTCGCTGGCCCCGTTCCTGCTGGCCTTCGGACTGTTCCCGTCGTTCGCCACCCTCGCGGCACCGGATGCGACCTTCGCCGCGGGCTGGGCCTGGTTCGCCGGGGCGGCCCTGGGCGCCGCGATCCACCTGACGAATGTGCTCCCCGACCTCGACGACGACGCGCGCACCGGCATCACGGGCCTGCCGCACCGGCTCGGAGCCCGACCCTCGGCGGCACTGGCTGCCGCGGCGGTGCTCGCCGGGGGGACCGCCGTGACCGCCGGAGCCGCCGAGTGGCAGCTGCAGCAGATTCCGGTGATCTCGTGGGTGTTCTTCGTCCTGGTCAGCGCGGTGGCGCTGCTCGCGCTGGGCATGGCGCTGCGGGCACGGTCCGGGCGGGTGCTCTTCCGGCTGGTGATGCTGGCAGCGCTGCTGCTCGCCGCCCAGCTCGTGGTGGCCGGCGGCTCGCTCGCCGGCTGAAGACCGGTCCCTCCGAGGACAGGCTGGCTCAGGACAGGTCGTCTCAGGGCGGGCCAGCTCAGGGTGGGCCGGTCGAGACTCCTGTCGACCGAGGTCAGGCCTGGACGTCGAAGCCCATGGCGTAGGCGTGTGCGAAGAGCCGGCCGGCACCGGGACCCAGCATCAGGCGCACACCGTGTCGCCGTGCGGCGTCCGCCGTCGGGGTCAGCGGTCGGCCGAGCCGGGTGTTCAGCGCCGCCAGCTGAGCCGCCCGGCGGGCCGATCGCAGCCGGGCGCGCTCCCACTCTCGAAGCTCCGGCTCCGGGGCGTTGCCGGTGCGGACCCAGGTGGTCAGCAGCGGGGCCAGGGTCGCGGCATCGAGGAGTCCCAGATTCATCCCCTGACCGCCGATCGGACTGACCTCATGGGCGGCGTCGCCGATCACCAGCAGCCGCTGATTGCGCAGCGCCGGCGCCACGAAGCGGCGCACCCCGAATCCGCTGACCACTCCGGTGAGCGGCTGGCCGAGGGCTGCCAGCCTGCGTTCCATCCGGTCGCGCTGGGCTGCGGGGTCTTGAAAAGCGGGGTCCTGGGGGGCGGGGTCCGCGGAGGCTCCCGGGGAGTCCCAGGCGACGAACCGGCGTCGTCCCTGGGGCAGCGGAAAGGACTCCAGCACCCCGGACGGCTCGAGGTGGACGACGGCGGTGCGCGCCTCCTGGTGCTCGCCAGCCTGGTCGTCGGAGACGTCCGCGTCGGTCATCAGGTAGCGATCCGGGTAGATGTGCGCGAGCGGAGATCGGTAGACCAGCTCCCGGGAGCGCTGTCCACCGGCGAGCACCACCAGCGGGGCGCGGCGGGTTCCGGCGTCGGTGTCGACCTCGACATACTCGGCGGTGGGGCGCAGTGCATGGACGCTGATTCCGCGCTGGGGGGCCGGCGCGATCTGGGCGAACACGGCCTCGGTGCCGGACTGCGGAAGCGTGGCGACGAAGGGGAACCGGGTGGAGAGCCGATCGAAGCGCACCTCGCCGAGCACCCGGCCCTGGGAGCGCGCCTCGCCACGGGGCACCCGGACGGCCTGCTCCAGCAGGCCTGCGGTGAGCCCAGAGTCCTCCAGGGCGGCGAGCACCGGGGCATGGACTCCGATGGCGCGGCTGTCCCCGCTGCCGGCTCCGCGCTGTTCCAGGATCTCCGCGTCGATCCCCGCGCGGCGCAGCAGGCCGCCCAGCAGCAGACCCACGGGTCCGGCGCCGATCACGATCACCTCAGCCACGGCCGGGCGCTTCCGCGATCAGCCGGAACGCCGCCGGGGAGCTCACGGTCCACGCGGCGCCCAGGGCGGCGGCGAGCTCCTCGGGCCGGTAGCTGCGCCGGATCGACCGCAGCCCGTCGGTGCGCAGGAAGGTCCCGGGTGCGAGCGGGGTGATGCCGACCGCGTAGAGGCTGTAGGCGAGCCGACCCCGGGCGATGTCGCTGTGCAGCACGGTCCCGGTGGAGAGCCGCCTGGAGGCCTCGGTGAAGTCGAGCAGACCCGGGGCGTCGAGGTGGTGGAGCACATGGTTGGACACCACGACGTCGAAGCGCTCCCCCGCGGCCAGCAGCGCGTCGGCATCGGCGCAGAGGAACCTCACCGACGGTGCGCCGTGAACGCCCTGTACCCGCTGGAGCCGCTGGTTCTGGGTGTGCTGAGCGGCCTCGTGGGCACGTGGATCCGGGTCTGCCCCGGTCCAGTCCACCTGAAGGCCGTCGCGGGCCGCGAGCTGCGCGAGGCGGGTGACCACGTCTCCGCCGCCGGAGCCCAGGTCCAGCACCCGGGCGGGCCGGTCCAGGCGCAGCAGCGTCGGGCGCAGTCGCCGGCGGTAGACCTGGTCCCAGCCGGAGATCAACCGGTTGACCAGGTGGAACCTGCGCAGGGTCGCCTCGAGGCGGACCGGGTCACAGTCAGGGTCATCCATGAGCTCACGCAGCTGTTCGTCACGGACGGAGAGGTTGACCGGGCTCATCGGATCACCGGGTCTTGCGCAGCAGGGCCGACTCGACGGTGAGCCCGGGCCCGAAGGCCAGGGCCGCGATCCGGCCGCTGACCTCGGGGTCCGCGAGCAGCCGACGCAGGATGAACAGGATCGTCGCGCTGGACATGTTGCCGTGGTCGCGCAGCACCCCACGGGAGGCATCCAGTGCGGTGGGCTCGAGCGCCAGGCCGGTCTCCACCCGGTCCAGGACGCTGCGGCCCCCGGGGTGCACGGCCCAGCGGGCGGGGGGCTCCTCCTGGCCGAGGAACCGGTCCACGGCGGCGCGGATCTCGCGTCCGATGATCCGGGGCACCTCTGCGGAGAGGCGCATGTTGAATCCGCGATCCCCGATGGTCCAGACCATATCGGACTCGCCCTCGCTGGTCAGCGCGGTGGCGAAGCGTTCCAGGGTGATCCCGCCGGGGGTGCCGAGGGTCTCGTCCGCGCTGACCACGGCGGCCGCGGCGCCGTCGGCGAAGACCGAGGCCGCCACGATCTGCTCGGAGTCCGCGGTGTCGCGGATGTGCAGCGAGCAGAGCTCCACGCAGACCACGAGCACCACGGCGGTGGGCTCGGCGGCGGTGATCTGGGAGGCGGTGCGCAGCGCGGGCAGTGCGGCGGCGCAGCCCATGAATCCCAGGTGGCTGCGTTCCACGGTCTCCGGCAGGCTGAGATCGCGGATCAGCCGGAAGTCCAGGCCCGGGGCGAAGAATCCGGTGCAGGAGACGGTGACGACGTGAGTCACCTGGCTCGGTGTCAGAGCCGCTTCGGTCAGTGCCGAGCGGGCGGCGTCGGCGGCGAGGTCCGGGGCAGTCTGCCGGTAGAGCTCGTTGCGGGTCCCGGTGGTGGGGGCGAGCAGCGTGGAGCCCTCACCGACGAACACCCCGTCCGGGGTGCCGCCCAGGCCGGTGAGCACCGAGTGCCGGGTCTCGATGCCGGCGGCGTCGAAGGCCGCGCCGATGAGCCGCCGGGTCAGCCGGCTGACATCGGGCTGGTCCGCGAAGAAGGCGCGCAGATCCTGCTGGGGCACCGAGGTCGCCGGGAGCGCCGTGCCGATGGAGATGATGCGCGCGGACATGTCACCACTAAACCATGACGACGCCCCTCGCGGCCGTCGAGGTCGGCGCGGAGGCCACGAAAGCAGGAAAAGTGCTTGCCGAAACGGGACAGCTGGTATTTGATGATCGCGTGAGACCAGATTCGGTGCCGCCGGCACGGGACGCCACCATCGACATCGCGAAGGCGCTGGCGATCATCCTGATCGTGCTCGGGCACGTGTGGCGGGCGTTCGAGCCGGCTGGTCTGGTGCAGGACCCGCTGCTGACCCAGGTGGATTCGGTGATCTACATGTCCCACCTGTCGGTCTTCGCCTTCCTGGCGGGACTCTTCGTGGCCTCCGGGATGCGGCGCGACGGTGAGTGGCACTACGCCAGATCCCGCTCCGTGACCTTCCTCTGGCTCTATTTCCTATGGTCCACGCTGCAGCTGCTGATGAAGATCGGCGCAGGCTCGGCCGTGAACGATCCGGTGGATCCGGTCGAGCTGCTCATCATCTGGGAGCCGAAGGAACAGTTCTGGTTCTTCGGCTGGATCACGGTGATGATGCTGCTCGCCGCCGCCGCGAAGCCCTGGCGCAGCCAGGGGGCCGCCGTCCTGACGCTGAGTGTGGCCGCTCTCGGCTCCGCTGCGGTGTGGGGCCTGAACTGGCGGATCCTCGGCGGCGAGGGACTGGCGCTGACCATCTTCTTCTTCCTCGGCGTGGTGCTCACCGGCAGGCGCCTGCTCCGCTGGGTCCAGCGGGTGCATGTCGGCTGGGCGGGCGTGGTCGTGATCGGGGCCGGGGCCGTGTGGGTGGTCCTGGGTTACACGCTGCTGGCCACCCCGCCCACCGCCTATGGTGACATCCGCACGCCTGCCAGCGTCGGGCTCGGATTCATCGCCTCGACTGCCGGCGTGCTCGCAATCCTCGCGGTGGCCCTGCTGCTGGCACGGATGGGAACCCGCACCCGCTGGCTGGCGCGCATCGGCGAGCTGTCGCTGGTGATCTTCGTGGCGCATGTCTTCTTCACCGCAAGCACCCGGATCCTGCTCAGCATGCTCGGGGTCGAGGCCCTCACCCCGCACGTGGTGCTGCCCACCCTGTGCGGGGTGATCGGACCGCTGGTGATCTACGCGGTGTCGCAGCGGCTCGGCCAGGACTGGCTGTTCGAAGCCCCGGAGTGGCTGCGCCAGCTCACCGGAGCCGCGCCGAGTCGAGGCGCCGGGGCCGCCCGCTCCACAGCTGACGCGTCAGCCGCCCCCGAACCCGATGGGCCTGTGCCCGGTGCGCGTCCGCCCGTTGCGCCTACGCCTGAGGATCCTGGGCCCGAGACTCCCCGGCCTGAGGTCCCTCAAACGCGGCAGGATCCATCCCGGTGATGTAGGCGGCCTGGGCGATGTGCGCCACGGCGTCCAGCGAGATGCTGATCAGTCGTGCCGCCCGGGTGACCGGCGGGTCCCAGTGGGCGTCGATGACCTCCTCGAGGTCTGCCTCGTCCAGAGAGTCCAGGTAGGACAGCTGGGCCTCGACGACGGCGCGAAGATGCTCCACCAGCAGGTCCGGGTCGCTGACCCGAATCTGCCGAGCCTCGGGGCCGGTATGACCGAACCCCATCTCCCGGTCGCCGAGGTCCAGGTCGAACTGTCCGGCGAATCCCTGCGCCGTCCAGACCGGCTCCTGCCCGGAGAGGCCGGCGAGCTGCTCGTCGATCTCCCGGGCCGAGTGCCAGAGCAGCCAGGCGATCGAGTTGTCGTGATGCGGGTGCGCGTCGAGCACCTCCCGGGTCAGGGCGGGGCGCAGCGCCTGCGCCTCCTGGAGCGGGCGGCGCGCGATGTCCTTGAGAATCTCGAGGCTGCTCATGGTGGTCACCTGTTCTTCCGTGGTCGGGGGAGGCGGCTGCGTTCAGTCGGCGAGCAGCGCACTGACGTGCTGCTTCAGCGTCGTCGTAGGCCGTCCGAGGAGGCGGGCGAGCGTGCCGTCGGAGTCGGCCAGCAGTCCCTCGGCGATGTTCGCGTCCAGTGCCGTGACGAAGCCTGCGGTGCCCTCGTCGAGACCGAAGCTCTTCAGCGCGGCGAGGTGCTCTTCGGTGGAGACCTCCTGGACGATCACCTCGCGTCCGGAGATCTCGGTGATGGTTGCGGCGAGCTCCTCGAAGTCCCAGGGGTGATCGCCGCTGAGCTCCAGGACGGCGCCGTCGTGCTCGTCGGAGAGCAGAACGACGGCGGCGGCTTCGGCGTAGTCCCGGCGCGGGGCGCTGGCGATCTTGCCGCCCGCGGTGCTGGTGAGCAGGGCGCCGGTGGCGGCTCCCTGCCGGATGGTGTCGTCGTAGTTCTCGGTGTACCAGCTGTTGCGCAGCACGGTGTGGGTCAGCCCAGAGGCGTCCAGGAGCTCCTCGGTGGCCTTGTGCTCCGGGGCGAGCACCAGGGCGGAGGTCGTGGCCTTCGGGGCGCTGGTGTAGACCACGGTGGCGCCGACCTTCTGCGCGGCGTCGATCACAGCCAGGTGCTGGGCGACCCGCTGACCCACCTCGCTGCCAGAGATCAGCAGGATCTTCTCCGCATCGGCGAAGGCCGCCTCGAGCGTGGCTGGATCGTCGTAGTCGATCCGCGCGGTGCGCACGCCCATCGCGGCGAGCTCGGTCAGGGCCTCGGGGCGGCGGCCGCCGGCGACGATGTCGGAGGGGGCGGTCCCGCGGGACAGCAGCTGCTCGATGACCTGGCGGCCCAGGTGGCCGGTGGCTCCGGTGACGACGATGCTCATATGCGTTCTCCTTCGATCATGGCACCCGTGTGGTGCCCTGATGGGGTCAACGGTGTTGATTCGCAATCGCTTCCCAAAAGTTAGTACGCACTTTGAGGTAAGTTGCTCGCATGACCGTCGCCTCAGTTCTCAGCGCCAACTGCCCCAGCCGCACCCTGCTGGAACACGTCACCAGCAAGTGGGGCGTGCTGGTGATCCTCGCCCTCGCGCAGGATTCGGCGCGATGGAGCGAGCTGCGCCGCACCATTGGAGGGGTCAGTGAGAAGATGCTGGCGCAGACCCTGAAGGTGTTGGAGTCCGACGGGTTCGTCGCGCGGCTGGATCACGGCACCATCCCACCGCGGGTGGAGTACTCGCTGACCGGTGCGGGGGAGGAGCTGGCAGCGCACCTGCTCCCGCTGCTCAGCCTGATCGAGGCACACGTGAGCACCCGCGAGGAGCAGTGAGGCCAAGAGCTGCGCGGCGATCGCCGGCAGCAGTCTCTGGGGCGGCTGGTGAAGTATTCCCGCGGCTCGGATGACCAGTCCTGCACGAGGGATCGGACCTCGTCCCAGATCCAGGAGGGGAGTCCGGCGCCGGAGAGGACGAGCAGGACAGTGGACATGGCCTCGATGCTAGGAACAGCCGGCGTGAAGCGGAAGGCCTCGTCTGCTGCGGCTGACCGGGGACCTATGTGAAAACACCAGCTCGATAGGCTGTTCGGCATGACGGAATCGCACGGAGAGGCCGTGGATCTGATCCACTACGCGGCGGGGATGAAGAAGCAGTTCACCGCGACCGGGTATGTGGTCAAACCCAGCCGGACTCGCCTGCTGATGATCTTTCACCGCGGTCTGGGGCGGTGGCTGCCACCAGAAGGATTGGTCGATGTCACCGTGAAGGAGAGAAAGCCAGCTTCGGTGTGCGTCAGTTCGATGTGCTGAGGAGGCAGCTCCGTCACCACGGCGGCCTCTTCCCGGTTTCGGCAGACGAGCTGTCCGCGCGTTCGACGTGCCGCACCAGGCCTAGCTGTAAGAGGGCGTGACGTTATTGACACCGATCGGGACCAGTGAGGCCGGCGGCATCTCACCACAGGCAGTATGCGGACGATG
>NZ_PVTY01000017.1:18287-53946 GCF_003003175.1 Nesterenkonia sandarakina
CGGTGTGCTCCGCTCAATGCGGTGCACACCGATACCGCGCTACACTCAAAAGGAAGGCCCGTACCTAGTTAATTTGAGTAACTAGGTCCGGGCCTTTCCTTATGGTCTCCGACTAGGCTGCGGCGGCAACCTCGGCAGCCGCGTCGGTCTCGGTCAACGCTTCATAGATGATGTGTGAAGCCTTCAACACGTTCGCCGCCGTGCTGCGTATTATCTCCGTGTCTCCCTGCGACCAGTTGGCGACATAGCCGATTGTGTAGCTGCTGCTATCGAGTCCAAACATTCCCGCGACCACGTAGGCCACGCTCTCGGCCTCGGTCTCGGCCGTGCCTCGATGCTGCATGTACTCAGCGGGCTCTAGATCCGCGTGCAGCACAACGTGTGCCGCTTCGTGAATCATGGTCTTAGCGCGCTGGGCCGGTGAAAGATTCTCCGAGATAATCACCCGGCGAAGCTCGGCACTGGTCATGCCGTTAGTCTCGCCGCCGATAGCCTCCGTGGTGACGGTCCATCCCTCATCGGTAAGCCACTTCTCTACGGCATCCGCGATGCCTTCGGCGTCCTCACCTTCGAGCCGGTGAGCGATCACTCCGGCGTTGGCCTTGTCCTCGTCTATTATCTCGGTCTGCGAGATATCGAACACTGACAGCGGCGGGAAATACTCGACGTAGCGTTCTTCGGTCTCGCCCTTGTCGTTCTCTTCCTCTATGCGCTTCTTGGCGTATCCCAAGATGCGGATTCCCTTCTGACCCTTGGCCACGCTGCGCCCGCGCGTCTGCCAGCTTCGGAAGCCCGCGACCTGCGAGGCTTCGGGCATCTGCGCCATGATAAGGAGCAGATTCGAGACAGAGTATTTGTGGAATGAGCGGCAATAGCTGAGGTACTTTTCCCACTGCTGCGAGTCGGTCAGGCTCTCGACTCCTGCGGCGATTTTGGCGTGCAGCTCGGCGGCTTCGGCCTTGCGCTGCTCGGGGGTCTTGGTGTTCTTGATTTTCTTAGCCACGGTAGCTGTTCCTCTCGGTAGTGGGGGCTCAGGACGGTTGCCCTGTCTTGGTCTCCCCCATCGTTTTTCCTGCTGGCGAGTTTCACGAGCTGCCCGCCTCGGAGCGGAGACACCGAAGGCCAGCCGGCCGGGAGTTTTTCGAGGAAATAAGCGAGGCACGAGCGCCGAGAAAAAGTCTTGGCCGGTGCAGACCCCGGTGAGGAACGAACCGGGGTTGTCGCAACGTAGAGCGGGCTTAGAATCCGCCAGGACAGCAGGAAAAATAAGGGTCCGGTGTGCAGCGAGGCACGAGCGGAACACCGGACCAGCACAGTCCGGGTCGATGCGAGGGACGAGCAGCGGACCGGGCCTCTAGTGCTGTGAGGTACGAGCAGCACAGCGGAGCGCGAGGGCGGGCAGCTCTCGCCCGGTGCGCGCCGCTCACGGCGGCGTGCGCCGGTCCCCGGCTCCACTCACAGGTGAGGCCCGGGCCTAGCCAATTTGAGTAGCTAGGTCCGGGCCTTGTGGCGTGCTGCGCGATTCAGGCGGGAATGCCCTGGTGTCCCTCGGATGAGTTATCGAGATCAAAATCTGAGTCGATGCGCAGCATCACCCCGGCGATCTGATCCGCGTAAATGCTGTTCGCGCTGTAGTGGGTGATGGTCTTTCCCTGGCGCTGGTACTCCACGCGGATATCGTAGGCGTCGGCTACGTTCAGGGTGATCATCACTCGCATGTTGCGGGGTGCCTCTGAGCGTTCACCGTTCTTCTTAAACGGCAGCATCCGGGCGAGGAACACGAGCGCGTGCGTCCCGTTCTCCTGGGTGTAGGTTCCGAGCTTGTGCGCTCCGAGACTCATCAACACCATTGGGGTGACCTGGCTGCAGATCGTGTCGGCAACATACTGAGCTTCTTCGCGGGTTTCGATGGTGGTCGTCATGGTGGTATCTCCTTCTGATTGGGTGGGTTGCTTTAGAGGTACTTCGCTGCGGCTTCGCGGGCGATATCCCACGGATCTCGGCCCTGATCCCCGGCGATGGTGAACGTTCCCCGGTGGCGGGTCTGGGCTGGCTCGGTCTCGTCGTACTCCCACAGCTCTGCCGTCTTAGGTGCCTCGGGGCACTGCACCAGGACCAGGGGCGCTACTCCTTCGGCGTTGACCTCACCGATAGCCAGAGTCATATTTCCTACGGCGTCGTACTGAGGTTCAATCGGGGTTGTTCCCTCGTCCTGCGCGGTGGCCAGTTCCTCGGCGCTGAGTTCATAGACGAAACTGCAATTGCCTTCCTGTGCGGCCTGGTAAGCCGCGTGCTCATAGCTCGCGTGACGGCCTAGAACCTGAGTCACTGCACAGTTGAGAACAGCGAACCTGCGGATGGTCTGTGTGGCGTTCATCGTGGTCTCCCCCATCGTTTTTCCTGCTGGCGAGTTTCACGAGCGGCCCGCGACGGAGCTGGCACACCGAAGGCCAGCCGGCCAAGAGTTTTCGAGGAAATAAGCGAGGCACGAGCGCCGAGAACAAGTCTTGGGCGGTGCAGACCCGGTGAGGAACGAACCGGGTTGTGCCAGTGGAGCGCGGGCATAAACTCCGCCAGGACAGCAGGAAAAATAAGGGTGGTTCCGGTGGTGCAGTGAGGAACGAACGGAAGCGCCGGGACCATCACAGCCGGACGCGTCAGCGGCCGTCATCTAGTGCAGCGTGCGGGTTATCTCGCTGCACAGTCTCTTGACTGACTGACGTAGCTCGATTGGCCCTGGGTCACGGCTAAAGTGCACGGCATGGAAGATCTGAGCATGCTCCCGCTGATACTTCTGATCCTGGTCATGATGATGGCGGGTGCCGGCGGCGCGGCGTGGTCCAAGCACAAGCGGCGGCGGTGATGTCGGGGAAGTGCGCAGCTCTTCCCCGGCCCGCGCCTAGTGGGTATTGTTGAGGGGACCAGTCCAGCCGGATTCGACTGAACTGGCCCCCTTGAACGGTCTAGAACGTGTGGCCCCGTCGATGCTTTGCAGAGCATCGGCGGGGCGTTCTATTGCGCTGCCTGCGCAGCTCAACAACCGCTACTGCCAGATTTACAGCGGCGGTAGCGAGTCCTAGACCGGCAAGGACGATAGCGGCAACCATTTCTGGCATGGCCTCGTCCTTTCGTGCGCCGAATCTCGGCGTCTTGCGCTCCTTGATGTGGAGCACTCCCCCCACCAGTCGGTCCGGGTGGGCTGTCAATGCCGGTAGAGTCCCGGCAGTTTCACCGGAACGGCGAGGGGCGGCAAAGTTCTGGCGCGAAATAAGGGAGCTTGCGACCGCGCGCCCGAAGTTTCCGGCGCGAGGGACCGAGGAACGAGGGCCTGAATCTGGTGGGACGTGCCTTGACAGGTCGGGAACCGGACCCGACTAGGCTGGGGAGACTCAACAGCGACCCCACCTGACCACGCGGGGTTTCAGGTCGGGGTGCCGCGCAGCGGGACACCGACACCAGCACTGCCGGCCGTTGGGCCGTCCGAGAAGCTTTCTCGTAGATGGCCTAAACGGTGTCGTAATTGAAGTCGCTGACCAGCAGCTCGCCGTCGTCGCCTTCCTCGAAATTGAAGTAGTACAGCCGTCGATCAGTGGGGTTGCTGATCACGTCGCCGGCCTCGTTGACCCAGACCCAGGTCACTTCGATGGACACAACCTCATTGGAGGTTGCTCGGTTCGGGGTGGCGGTCGGCTGGCTCGTTGCGCCGGCCTCGGCGGCTTCGAGCCATTCTGTGCCGGTCGCCGGCCGCTCGGGCGCGGTGATCGACTCGGCAAGCTCGTCTGTCATAAGGTCGCGGGCGCGCATTTCGGCTGCGGTGCGGTTGAAGTCCTCGTTGGGGTCCCAGGTGGTCATGATCTCTGCGACCTCCATCCCCAGTTCCTCCATCGCCTCGCGGTCAGCGAGGGGATCTTCGTCCTGTCCTTCATCCAAGGTCTCTTCGGCCGGCTCGGGCTGCGAAGCTGACGGGCTCGGCTCTTCGGTGGGCTCTGGCTCTTCGGCTGCCGGCTCATTGGATGAGACGGCGACGTAGGCGAACGCTCCCCCGGCGGCTGCCAGCAGCAGCACCGCGACGATGATTCCGATGATCGTGTTCCGGCCCATTAGCTGACGCCCTTCTCTCTCAGTAGCGGTGCGGGGTCTACGAGGTTTTCCCACCCTGGAATGGACTCGTCACCGTTGGGGGTGCCGATTTGGAAGTGTAGGTGCTCCCCTGCCGATGACCCGGTGTTGCCCTGGGTGCATAACGGGGTGCCGGGAGCAACGGTGTCACCGGGATTGACTTGGATGCTGTCAGCGGCGCAGTGGGCGAACTCGACGTGCAGCCCTGGGGCCTCGGGCTGCTTGGCCAGGACTACCCAGCCCAGTTGTCCCCAACTGTCGATGATGCCGGTTGCGCGGATCTCTAGATCCATTGGAGCGACGACGGTGGAGCCGGCGGGGCCGGCGAAGTCGATTCCCCGGTGATCGGAGACGCCGCCTGTGCAGTTCAAGGCGTTGAGGATCGGGCAGGATCGAGCACCAAAGTTCGAGGTCATGGCCGCGCCGGGTAGTGGACTGGTCCACTCCCCTGTGCCAAGCTCTCCGATCTCCTGGCCACCAACGGGTGAGCAGTCGGCCGAGTAGTTCCCCTGCGCGCTGCCCATGATCTCGTCTACATACTCTTCGGTCTCTGTGAAGCCGGGGATTTCCCCGGCGTTCTGCACCGCGCCGGGGCCGGCGTTGTACGCCGCGAGGGCGAGTTCGGCTAGTTCGCGCTCGTTGCCGGCGAGGTCCGATACTTCGTCGGACACAGCGGCCATATAGCGGCCCATCGCGGCTATGGCGTCGTCTGGGTTGAAGGGGTCCCCCCCGTCGCCGTAGGTGGCCCAGGTCTGGGGCATGAACTGAGCGATTCCCTGGGCTCCTACAGGGCTTTCAGCGTCGGGGTTCCACCCTGATTCGGCCTCGATCTGCGCGGCCAGGAGATCGACGGAGAGGCCCGATTCAGCGGCCGCGGATTCAAGGGCCTCTTGGTATTCCTCGGGGATAGCTGAGCTATCTTCCGTGGTGCCAGGCCGGCAGGAGGCTTGCGGCTGCTCTTCCTCTCCCCCACTGATGGCAATGGCGAGGATGAACAGCGGCACCCCAATCAGGACGGCGAGGATGCCAAGCACGAGGCCACACCCTGACCCTTTACTGTCCGACATTGGGTTCCCTTAGCCTAGATGTGCAATACGTACAACATTACGTCTCCGTGGTTACCACTGTATAGACGCCTAGCCACCGATGAGAACGGTTCAGATATATGTTGCGTTGGGTATACCCGAGAGCCACAGCTTCCTAGAACGAGGCGATCCCGCAACTTACGGGGCGGGAAGTCAACGCGAACTTCTTAGCGACACCTCTGGCCCAGGGTCTAGACCCTGGGCCACAAGCGCGACCTACCCACAGTCACACCACCGAGATGGAAGAACCTTCGGGTGTAGACCTCGATCATTGGGGCCGCTCGGCTAGAAAGGGGCCGCAATATCTCTTGCGTGGCGCGTATGTCTGAGGCCAGCCGTAGGATCGGCGGCGTAGTCCAAACGGAGGGAAATTCACGATGTTGAAAACACAGGACAGCGCTTACAACATCAGACCCGATGACGATGAGTTTGTTGTTGTCACAGAACCGTCCGGGAAGGAATGGCGAATTCACCGCGAAGACGCGGACCCTGAGCACCGCTTCGTCTCATACCGTCTTGCCGCAGGCTGGTTCGGCAATCTTCCGGCGAAATATGCGGTGGACTGAGCCTTAACGTCCTTTCATCCGAGCTGCGGCAAGGTTCTGGTGCCGCCTTCCGTGCGCCCCTCCTGCAAGCCACTGTCCCAGGGCGATACGATCACTAGAATGGAGTACTTCGAGCAGGAGGGTCAGAGCAAGCCCATCCGCGGTGTGGAGCTTTTCGCCGGAGGTGGCGGCTTGTTGCTGGGCTCGAGCCTGGCAGGCGTCGAACATACGGCTATTAACGAGTGGGACCGATGGGCGTGTGGAACTATCCGTGAGAACGCTGCCAACAACTATCCCCTAGTACGCGACGCCCGCGTCGTCGAGGGCGATGTTCGTGGCATCAACTGGGATGACATTCCTTATGCGGATGAGGTCGACGTCCTGACAGGCGGACCGCCGTGCCAGCCATTCTCTCTCGGCGGCATCGCCCGTAGCGCCGATGACTCGCGCGATATGTTCCCAGCCACTACTTCAGTGATCGAAAAGCTGCGCCCGCGCGCGTTTGTCATCGAGAACGTCCGAGGCCTGACCCGCAGCACTTTCACGGACTACTTCGAGTTCATCAAACTCCGGCTGCAACACCCCGAGCTCCGCGCTCGGGAGGGCGAGACCTGGGTCGAGCACTACGCTCGACTGCAGAAGGAACACACCTCCGTCGCCAGCGACCTGAACTATCGCCTAGTGACCACTCTGGTCGATGCTGCTGACTACGGCGTCCCGCAGCGTCGGCACCGAGTCTTCATGGTCGGGTTCCGCTCCGATGTTGATGCAGACTGGAGCTTCCCGCAGGCCGAGTACTCCGCTAGCGCGCTGCTCCGCCACCAGATGTCCGGCGAGTACTGGGAGCACCACAAAGTCAAGAAATCCGACAGGATTCCTGTACGCGCCGCCCTTAGGGAAGAAGACGGCACGAAGCCATGGCGCACCGTGCGCGACGCGCTGGTAGGAATGCCGAAACCCGCGAAGGGCCAGACTGCTCCCGGGTGGCTGGACCACAAACTCCAGCCCGGCGCTCGGTCGTACCCAGGCCACACCGGCTCTCCGCTGGATGAGCCCAGTAAGGCGCTCAAGGCCGGCGTTCACGGCGTCCCCGGCGGAGAGAACATGATTCGCTACCCCGACGGCACCGTGCGCTACTACTCCACGCGCGAAGCCGCCCGCATCCAGACCTTCCCTGACCGCTACGCCCTCCATGGAGCCTGGACTGAGGCGATGCGTCAGATCGGTAACGCTGTGCCGGTTCGCCTGGCTCAGACCGTCATGTCCAGCGTCGTTGAGCACCTGGAGTTGGACCGAACCAAGCGCACCGCTGCGGAACTGGAACAGCAAACCAGAGCCCGAGAGCTGATGAACCAGTGACCAAGCCCTTCGACCCCCTGGACTATGACAATCTGGGCACCTCTATTGCACGAGCACTAGAGGAACAACCGGTCACCCCTCTGGTGAATCTGCGGAGGTTCGACGGCGCAGGTGTCTACGCCCTGTATTACACCGGGGACCACCCTGCCTATGAGCTGCTTGCCAAGATGAATCGTGAGCATCCCGGGTCATGGGCCATTTACATCGGTAAAGCCGAGGCTGAGAATAACCGCAAGGGTGACCCGGATCAGGCACTCAAACCTGTCGGACCCAAGCTTTTTAGCCGTACCCAAAAGCACCGCAAGTCAATCGAAGCAGCCATAAACCTAGCCGTTGCGGACTTCCAGGTGAGAGCTTTGGCTGTGGCACCCACGTGGGTCTCGATGGCTGAGATCGTGGCGATTCGGTTACACAACACCCCGGTGTGGAACAAAGTTGTGGATGGGTTTGGTGGCAACGCGCCTGGGGCTGGGCGCCAGGCGGGTAAACGTTCTCGTTGGGACACTCTCCATCCCGGCCGTGACTACGCGGAGAACCTGGGAGACCGAAGCGAATCTACCTCGGATATCGAGCAGGAGATTCGCGAATACCTCAGAGCCCGTCTTTGATCGAGAGGTTGACGATGTCGACAGCTCCGAAACCACTGACCGATGAGGAGCACGCCGAGGCCGAAGCCTGGGGTATGAGCGAGGAGCGCTACCGGCAAGCAAAAGCTGACATGGCTAAAACCGAGCGCCGGCACGGACCTGAGTCCGACTACGAAGATGCAGCCATGCAAGCGGAGGCCAGGATGAACGGGCTATAGCCCAGATCCTTCTGACGACTTCTATCAGTATGCCTACTTCGGTCGTGCGCTTGTCTTCTAACCCTTAGGTTGCAAGACAGCGGATGAGACACATCTGCCTCGGACGAAGTTCCGCGATCGCGCAGCACATAATTCCCGAGGAGTCTCGCAACCATGTCTCGACAGGATCGAGCAGTCATCTGCACTCGACCTTGGTTGCAAGACACCTCCACCCCACCCGCGACAAATACTTCTCAATGACGGCACAGGCAAGGGAGCAGTCTTGGCCCGCTACGATATCGCCCATGGCATCTGAGGCACAGCGGTCCGACACCGCAGAACCGCGACGGGGACGTCCGCGCAGCGAAGCCTCCCACCAGGCGGTCCTGGATGCCACGACACGACTGCTACGCGAGAGCTCCTACGAGGAGCTCACAGTGGAGGCCATCGCGTGTGAGGCCAGAGTGAGCAAGCAGACCATCTACCGCTGGTGGAAGTCCAAAGCTGCCGTGGTGCTGGAGGTGATGCTCACCGGAGACGCCGAGATCGAGCTGGGGCCCGTCCCATCCACCGGAGACCTGCGCGCAGACTGCCTGACCTGGATCCGTTCCATGCTGGTCAAGGCTTTCCAAGAAAACTACGTCGGGATGGCGCGGAGTCTTTTGGTGGTCGGCCTTCAAGGCGACCCGGGGACCGAGCGGCTGCTGCAGCAGGCGAATATATGGGACCACGGCCTGCTGGCCGTGCGCCTACGCGAAGCCCAGCGGGCCGGGGAGCTCCGCGAAGGAGTCGACATCGCCGCAGCCTCCTCAGCGATCAGAGACCCGCTGATCTTCCGCATGCTCATCGGCTCCGCACCGAGCCAGAGCTGGGCCGAGAGCCTCGTCGACGTCGTCGTCACCGGACTTCTGCGCCCAGAAAATGGTCCCACCTGACCTCTGCTGGAGTGTTTTCAGTCTCATTCGGACTTCACAATCCTCTCAGCGAATTTCGAGACGTAGCGTTCCCTTTATGATCGTGTCATGGCAAAGCTCCTTTATCGCCTCGGCCTCCTCTCCGCCCGCCGAGCCAAGACCGTCATCGCAGCCTGGTTCGCCATGCTCGCCCTCGCCGTCAGCTCCTTCCTCGCCTTCGGCGGACAGCTGACGGATCAGATCACCTTGCCCGACCTGGAGACCACTGCGGTCGCCGATCGTCTGGCCGAGGAGATGCCTGACTCCGGCGGCGGCAACGCCTCAGCGATCATCCGCACCGACGACGGCGAGCCGTTCACCCAGGAGCAGGAGGACCAGGTCGCCGAGTTCATCGAAGAGCTCGAGGCTGATGACATCATCAGCAGCGTCACCGACCCCTTCGCCACCGAGGAAGAGCTCACCAACGCGCGCAGCGAGATCTCTTCCGGCCAGGAGGAGCTTGAGTCCGGCCGCGAGGACATCGAGACCGGTCGTGAGGAGATCGAGTCCGGTCGTGAGGAGATCGAGGAAGGATTCGAACAGCTCGACGAGGGCCAGCAGCAGCTCGACGCTGCCATCGCTGAGGCTCAGGAACAGGGCATCTATGAGGCAGCCGTGGACCAGTTCGAGGCGCAGCAGGCCGAGATCGATGCCGGCCGTGCCGAGCTCGAGGCGGCCCAGCAGGAGCTCGAGTCCGGCGAGGAGGAGCTGAACTCCGGCGAGGACGAGCTCACCGAGGCCGCCGAGGAGCTGGAGCGCGGTGAAGCTCTCCTGGAGCTCTCCTCCGGTGCCCAGGTCGTCTCCGAGGACGGCGATGTCGCCGTGCTGATGCTCAACTTCACCGAGCCCATGGAGAGCATCGGCACCGAGGACCTGACCACCGTCTCCGAGGCCATCACCGACGCGCAGATCGACGGCGTCGAGGCCCTGCCCGGCGGTGACCTCGACTTCGAGCTTCCCCACCTCTTCTCCGTCGCGGAGCTGATCGGTCTGATGATCGCCGCCGCTGTGCTGCTGATCATGCTCGGCACGCTCATCGGTGCCGGACTGCCGCTGCTCAACGCGCTGATCGGCGTCGGCGTCGGCGTCGCCGGCGCGATGGCGCTCTCCGGGGTCGTCGAGATGATGTCGATGACTCCGATCCTGGGACTGATGCTGGGACTCGCGGTCGGCATCGACTACTCGCTGTTCATCATCCACCGCCACCGCCGACAGCTCAAGGACGGCATGGCCGTCCACAAGTCCATCGCCCTGGCCACCGGGACGGCCGGCAACGCCGTGGTCTTCGCCGGCGCCACCGTGGTGATCGCGCTGCTGGCGCTCAACGTCACCGGCCTGCCGTTCCTGGCGCTGATGGGGACCGTCGCCGCAGCCTGTGTGGCCATCGCGGTGCTCATGGCGGTCACCATGACTCCGGCCATGCTCTCCCTGGTGGACCGCAGGATCCTGGCCCGGAAGGAGCGTCGCCACATCGGGGAGCGGCGCACCAAGGGGATCACCACACCGATGGGCCACGGCAAGGCGATCGGCATCGCCGCAGTCGCACTCATCGGTCTGGGAGTGCTCTCCATCCCGACCTTCGACCTGCGCCTCGGACTCCCGGACGCCAGCTCCAACGCCGAAGACTCGGCCTCCTACCAGGCCTACACCGAAACCGCGGAGGCCTTCGGCGAGGGGGTCAACGGGCCGCTCCTGGTCCTTGCCGACCTGCCCTCCGGGCTGGATGACACCCAGGCGCAGGACTACCAGATCGAGATCGGCACCGCGCTGCTTCAGAACGAGAACATCGCCGCAGCCGTGCCCGCCGCGCTGAACGACGACAACACTCTCGGGGTGTTCCAGGTCATCCCTGAGGAGGGTCCGGCGGCAGAGTCCACCGAGGCGCTGGTGCATGAGTTCCGCGAGGGAAACCCGCTTGCAGGAACCGAGGCGGCCGATGTCGAGCTCTCCGTGGCGGGCATGACGGCGGCGCAGATCGACATTTCCGATGTGATCTCCGATGCGCTGCCGCTCTACCTGGCGCTGGTCATCGGGCTCTCGCTGCTGCTGATGATCATGGTGTTCCGCTCGATCCTGCTCCCGGTGATCGCCACGCTGGGCTTCGTCGGGTCCTTCGCCGCCGCCGTGGGCATCGTCGTCGCAGTCTTCCAGTGGGGTTGGTTCGGTGAGATCTTCGGCGTGACCACGCCGGGCCCGGTCTTGACCTTCCTGCCGGTGCTGATGGTCGGCATCCTCTTCGGATTGGCCATGGACTATCAGCTCTTCACCGCCTCCGGGATGCGTGAGGCCTACGCCCACGGCTCCGCACCACGGCTTGCCGTGCGTCAGGGTCTGCATGCCGGGCGCTCAGTGGTGACCGCGGCGGCGCTGATCATGGCCTCGGTCTTCGCCGGATTCGTCTTCACCGATGATCCGATGATCGCCTCCATGGGGCTGGGGCTCTCCGTGGGCGTGCTGCTGGATGCCTTCGTGGTCCGGCTGATGCTGGTGCCCGCGCTGCTGCACCTGGCCGGGCCTGCCGCCTGGTGGCTGCCGAAATGGATGGACCGCCTGATCCCAGACGTCGACGTCGAAGGCGCGCAGCTGGAGCGCGAAGTCGCACCCGAGACCGTCGAACCCGGCGACGGGCTTCAGCCACTGGCCCGTGAAGAGGAGCCAGCAGGTACGCGCTAATACCGACGGTGCACACAGCAGCGCCCGGGACCTGTCATCAGGGGCCGGGCGCTGCTCTGTGTTCTGCCAATGTGTGTGTTCGCCAGGCTGAGCGCGGGTTCTACTGGGAGTCGTCGTCCCGATCCACCGGATCGTCGAGCAGCTCATAGACGCCGTTGACGATCTGATTCGGTCGGAATGGGAAGTCCGCGATACTCGCGCGGCTAGAGATCTCGATCATCACCAGGACGGTGTGCCTCCCGACCTCTATGCCCGCCAAAATATCGGTGTCCATCCGGTCACCGATCATGGCAGTCTCCATGGAGTGGGCGCCGAGATGATTCAAGGCCGAGCGGAACACCCTAGGATTCGGCTTGGCTGCGGTATGGAGTTCTCCACCGGTTTGTTTTCTACTACATCTCGCCAAACGGCAACCATCATGGAGTGCATGGGCACCTGGCCACGTCCCTATCTTTCAGAGCTCAGGGCCCGCGCCATCGTACTGATGTCCGAGGGTCAACCGATCAGGCAGACTGCGGCCGATCTCCATCTCATCTCGCGGACTGCTTGCATCACCATGTATGAACTCCCCACACGTCGCACACCCAGACGTGAAACAGGAAGGTTCGACTCGAGCAGGTCTTCGGCTCTAGATGCCCCAAACGAAGTGTCACTCTGATGCACGCAAGCCGATCGACTTATGTGCACCGGCGCACTCAAGAGAGTATCGGATGACAATTGGGCGGGGCGTTTTGCGCCACGGTCTAGTCCCAGTTCAGCTGGATCCCCGATTCACCAAGCGTCCTCAGGGACCAGCCCAAGGCCCTCCCCTACTGTGGGAGGCCTTTCGGGCACCCGGAGGCCGGCTGAGCTCACGAGAAGCCCGCCTGGGACAATTCACCAAGCGGGCCTGCCTAGCCCCCAGGGGTAAAGGACTAGGTGACCTACACTACATCACCGACTCCCCACTCTCCTCGGGCGCGTCTCCCGCGACGGAAAGCCACCTGGCGCGACGACTGGCCAATTGGAAGGCCCGCCAGGGACGGAGGAGTCACCAGGCGGGCCATGCCGGGTCCGCATGGGACCGGACCCAACGGGACAACAGTATCCACGGAGCCCTGCCAATGACCAGCCCCGTTTAGCATCCCGCCTGGGATGGGATCCCAGACGGGCGCCGTCAACCCCGAGGTCAACGAAACCTTCAGCAGACCCCAGAGCCTCCGCTAAATCCACGGTGGTTCAGCCGAAACGGTGATACACCCTAGTGCCCCAGTTTAAGTCGCCATACCTACGGCTAGGCGAACTATCATCACTGGCACGAAGGAAATACGTCAGAGCCTTACGGGCACGGGGCTTTCGGAGCCCGTGCGGAACGCGTGGTCCCGCCTTGATCGAGGAGCTCAGATGAACACAGCACCAACCGGGCGGGTCCTCGTGGTCGACGACGAAGTCGATCTGGCCCGTCTCATCGAGGGGTATCTGCACAAAGCGGGGTTAGACGTCGCGGTGCGCCATGACGGCACTGCAGCGGTGGCCGCGGTGCGCAGCTTCGACCCGGACGTGGTGGTGCTGGATCTCGGGCTGCCTGGCATCGACGGGATCGAGGTGTGCCGGCAGCTGCGCACCATTTCGGACTGTCACGTTTTGATGCTCACCGCCCGGGATGATGAGATCGACAAGATCATCGGGCTCTCGGTAGGGGCTGATGATTATGTGACCAAGCCCTTCAGCCCGCGTGAGCTCGTCGCCCGGGTCCAGGCCATGCTGCGCCGAGCCCGCACCCACAACCCGCAGGCTCCGACCTCGCTGGATGCGACAGGTCAGAAGCTGGTGATCGAGGACTTGGTGGTGGATGAGGCCGCCCGGAGAGTGCAGCTCGGAGGCGAATCGGTGGCGTTGACCCGCATCGAGTTTGATCTGCTGGTGTCTCTGGCTACTCACCCGCACCAGGTGTTGTCCCGGGCTCAGCTGGTAGAGCTGGTCTGGGACACCGCTTGGACCGGAGAGGACCATCTGGTGGATGTACACATCGGACGGATCCGGAAGAAGCTCAACGATGATGCCTCGAACCCGAGGTTCATCCACACCATCCGTGGGGTCGGGTACCGGATGGGAACTGGCCGATGACCTCCACCGAGAATCACCGCGTGTGGTCATGGGGCCCGTTGACGGTGCGGTTGATGCTGGCCCAGACCGCAGTGCTGGCGGTCGGGCTGATCATCGTGGTGGCCACCGCTGTGCTGGTGGGGCCTTCCATGTTCTACCGCGAGCTTGTTGAGGCCGGTCACGCCTATGAAGCCACCGGGCTGATCCACCTAGAGGATGCCTTCCGCTCGGTCATTCTGACCGCTTTGGTCATCGGCGGGCTGCCGGCCCTCTTCATCGCCGGGCTGCTCAGCTTCTACCTCTACCGCACCATCGGCCGCTCTCTGAGCTCGTTCAGCACGGCCGCAGGGGAAGTCGCTGCTGGCAACTACGAGGTGGAGGTCACCTCCACAAGGCTGGGTCCGGAGTTCGACTCGCTGGCTACTTCCTTTAACAACATGGCCGCCAGGCTCGCCGCAGTGGACACCACTCGGCGCCAACTGTTGGCCGATCTGGCCCATGAGATGCGCACCCCACTTGCCAGTCTCAAGGGCCATCTGGAGGGCCTCGAGGACGGGGTCGTGGAGTGGGATGCCCGGACGATCGGGATCTTCAACGCGCAGATCGCCCGCATGGAACGCCTCGCTCGTGACATCCGTCAGCTCACCGCCGACGAGGAGGCCACGGCCAAGTTGCAGCTCACTCTTCAGGACCCCGCAGTGCTGGCCGCCCAGGCGGTCGCGGCCATCGAGCCCGCCGCCGCGGCTAAGAACATCACGGTCAGAGTCAGCAGCGCCGGCCCGCTTTCAACACCAGTGCCGTTGGATCCCGAACGCACGGGTCAGGTGCTGGGCAATCTGCTGGAGAACGCCCTGGGCCACACACCCCCCGGGGGTGCCATCAACGTGCACACCGAAAACACACCAGACGCGGTCACCCTCACCGTGGCCGACACCGGTGAGGGCATCAGTCCCGAGAACCTTCAAAATGTCTTCGCGCGGTTCTACCGGGTCGAGACCGGGCGTGAAGCCCACCGTGCAGGCTCAGGGCTGGGGCTGGCGATCAGCAAGTCCCTGGTCGAAGCCCAAGGTGGAACCCTGGAGGCAACCAGCGACGGGCTCGGTCATGGAGCCAGTTTCCACATCCGGCTTCCCCGCACCCGAGCGCTGCAGTAATTCGGGGCGCCCCTCACGCGTCTCACGGGCCGTCCCGCCACTGGGGAGGCCTGTGCCGGAGTAGGGTGTCCTCCGTGGTGCAGGCGCGGGGGCTCAGGTCTCGCTGCCCCGACCACCGGCGACGTTTCGAGATTGATTTTCAGCTCCGGACACCAACCGTCGAGTGCCCTTCACACTGGTGCTGACCACCTTCTCCAACGGGCCTTGCCCCAGCGACCGCTGCCAGAGCATCGCGAACACGGCTGCCGCGACCAGGTGGATCACGAACCACAGGTAGGGCTGGCCGTAGTGGACCTCGATCGAGAGGGCGACCAGGTGGGCGGTGTACAGGGTGAAGGTCATCGCGCCCATTGCCGAGAGGGGCAACAACCATTTCCCGACCTTGGGAGCGATCAGCAGGAACACCCCCAGCACGATCAGGCTCACGCCGAGGCTGGCCATGATCGCCAGCGGAGTGTTGGTGTGTGGGGTCGTGATCGCCAACCACCATCCGGTCGAGGCTGGCAATGAGTCCGGGCCCCAGATCAGGATCTGATCTAGTTCGTACTCACTCATCCCGGAAGCACTCAAGAGCCGCTGGTACCCGCCGAAGGCGTAAAGCAGGACAGATGACGTGACGTACGCGAAGATCGTCAGCCCCACGCCTACGACCAACACCCGCACCTGCACCGCGGTCTCCCGCAGATTCAATCGTCCCAATCCCAGACCGACCAGCAGATACGCCATGTATGGCAGAGCCGGGTAGGTGCCGGTGAGCAGCAGCTGGGAAGCGACGGCTCCGGGCTCGGTCAACACGTCGATGAACGTGGGATTATACGAGCTCCACGCAGGCAGTTCGCTAACAAGATTCTGCATGAGTATCGGGGATACGATCCCGAACACCGCCGCGCAGGCGAACAACACTTTAGGGCCCATGTGCAGGAACGGGATCGCGAGCAGGAAGAACACACCGTAGTAGAGCAAGATGCCATATGCCGGAGGATCCGCCGGCATTAGAGTTCCGAGCCACAGACCGACCACCGCGATCAGCAGCGCTCGGACCAGCAGCCCGACCCGGTCAGCGGTCATCCTCCTGCCCTGATGCGGGTTCCGACCACCGGAGGTCAGCGCAAGCCCCACCCCTGCGAGTAGCGCGAACAGCGCTGCTGAGTCCCCGGAGAACAACCGCCAGGACCAGCTGACTCCCCCTGTCTCTTCGTTCCACGCTGGCAGCAGATGGATCGCCATCAGCCCCAACAGGGCGAGTCCTCGTGCGGCATCGATGCCCACCAACCGGGCCCGGGACCGCACTGGAGTCTCCTTGATACTTTCCGTCCCAGTCTTTGAGGTCTCACGCACGTGTATTCCTTTCCGGTCCGTCCCTGAAAGGGACGGTGAAGTCTGCAACCGATGTCTGTCCCAGGTGTCCCCCGGGAGTATTAGTTCCAGAGTGCCCGCTGCACTTGGAGCCGCAGTCGCGGGAACCTCAAGATTAGGTAAAGAGAATCCCGAGGCCACCGGTGAGGAGCTGCGAGACCCGCGGTGGAGGCTTAAAACTGCGCGCAGGGTCCAGACTGATCACTCGGCGCAACGGAACGACAGCTGACGTCGTCACCGCTAAACGTCCCGGGCTGGCGAGGTCCTGAGGCACGAACGACACCTGCCGGCCAATGCCCGTAAGCCGGTCGCTCACCGGGCACTCCCCCACCCAAAAACCAGCCCATACAAACACTGGACTCTCGGTGCACGTATACCCCGCCCGATTAAAAGCCCGGTGAAGGCCCCCTATCTGCAACACTTGAGTGCATGACTGGACTGAAGATCGGATACGCCCGGGTTTCGACGACCGGGCAAGACCTCACCGCTCAACGCGAAGGACTCATTGCTCTCGGTGTCGATGCCGATCAGGTCTATGTCGATCACGGACTTACCGGCACCAACCGGACCCGCCCCGGGCTCCGCGAAGCCCTCGCCGCAGTCCGCTCCGGAGACACCCTGGTAGTGACGAAGCTCGACCGCCTCGCTCGATCACTCCCGGATGCGCGGAACATCGCTGATGAACTCACCACCAAGGGGGTGACGCTGAGTATCGGCGGCAGCCTCTATGACCCCAACGATGCGGTGGGTCGGCTGCTCTTCAACGTCCTCGGCATGGTGGCTGAGTTCGAAGCCGACCTCATCCGGGCTCGCACTCGAGAAGGCATGGCCGTCGCCAAGGCGAAAGGCCGGCTCCGCGGGAAGCAACCGAAGCTCTCCCCCTCAAAGCGCAAGCACCTTCTCGCCACCCATGAAGCGGGGACTCACACTCAGACCGAGTTGGCGGAGCTTTTCGATGTTTCCCGCGCGACCATCTACCGTGAGCTTCAACGCACGCAGCCGGAGCCGTGATGGGCTCTGCCCCGGCAGAAGATGGACTACGGGGACCCGGTGCGCGTCGAGGGTCACGACCTAGAAACCACGTACGATGGACGGCATGGCAGGCAGGCACCTCAAGGAACTCTTCAAAGCGTTCCAGACACACGATGAACTAACGTTCCGTCGTGTCGCCACGGAGATCATCGAAGAAGAAGAGTCAAAGCATCACAATGCTCTGGCCAGGGACCTTCGTCGGCTCCTGGTTGTCGGCGGTTCGCCGATCGACACCGGTTCGACGGTTCTGATTCCTTCACCCCCAAAAGACCGTGAAGGAGAATGGGATCTCGGGGAAGTTCGAGAGCCGAGCAGGATGCTTGATGATCTAATCCTGGACCCTCACCTCGTCGCGGAGTTAGATAGCCTCGTCAATGAGGTCCAGCAGTGGCCTACCTTAGACGGTGCTGGGATCCCCCGTAGACAACGCTTGCTTTTAGAGGGCCCACCCGGGTGTGGTAAGACGACTGCCGCTGAGGCTCTTGCCCACGAGCTTGGTAGACCATTTCTGCTTGTCCGTCTGGACGCAGTAGTTTCATCGTACTTAGGTGAGACAGCAAGTAATCTCCGCAGGATTCTGGAATATGCGGATCAAGCTCCCTTTGTAGTCCTTTTTGATGAGTTCGATGCTTTGGGACGCTCTCGGGACGACCAAGCAGAGCATGGCGAAATGAAGCGGGTTGTCACCGCTTTCTTACAGATGACTGACCGTTATAGTGGTCCTAGCATTCTGCTTGCGGCTACGAACCACTCGGGATTACTCGATCAAGCACTCTGGAGACGCTTTGACGAAGTCTTAACGTTCAGGAAGCCAACTGTCCATGAGTTTCGCCGACTCATACGACTGCGTTTGCGTACAACTGCGCATAGGGGCCTCGATATTGATCGCTACGCAAGTAAGCTAAAAGGCCTTCCACATGCTGCGGCAGAAAAACTAGTCAACGACGCTCGCCGTGAAGCCATTCTCCGCGACGCTCGGGAAGTTGAAGCACGCGACTTTGAGACAGTTCTTCCAAGCATCACGCGCCGTCCATGGTAAGGGTGGTCTATGCCACAGCATCTCCAACTGCCGCCACCCCGATCGGTATCGTCTCGACGCACTAGTCAGGCGGGGGGAAAACGACCCTCTCGGCAGGCCGGCGAACACGGAACCCATCTCAAACAACAGCTCGCAACAGTGGTGCAGAAGCCTCGCAGGTTAGACGCCGGCGTCGACCCGAAGCTTGTATTCAAGATATCTGCGCAGTCCCGACCCACCGAGGAAACTTTCTTAAATCGGGGGCTAAAAGTCCTGGGCGAGACTGTCGACTACACGTACTTTGTACTGACAGACGATCAAGGCTCATCTCTGGCGACCGATCTTGATAAGTACGCGAAGACAGGAAGTCTCAAATCTTTCTTCGACCTAATCAAAGACATCGAGCCCTACGGCCCCGAGGATCGAATGGGGCCGGGGTTAGACGCAATCGGGCTGGAGTACACAGGACAACGGACTCTAGATGTAGCTATATGGCCTTCGGGGAAGGTACAGGAGGCGCAGGACCGAGCTACGACAGTCGAGACAGTCGTGGAACGTTCGGGCGGCACCATTATGTTGCGCTCAATCACACCTCGTAGAAGCTATCTGCGCATTTCGGTCTCATCGGAGACACTCAATGACCTATTGGACATCAGTGCGATAGAAACGATTCGTACGCCACCTGTGCCTTATCTGGACTTCAGGGAGTGGTGGAATGCAGACTCGCAGAGTCTTCAGCGCGCGACCGAGAACGGAACTGTGGTCGGAATCTTAGATGATTCGCCACATCCGGGGCACCCACTGTTGCAAGGACTCATACTCTCAGACGAACACTTAGCCCCGGAATCTTACCAATGGCAGCGCCGGGGCACACATGGCACGGAGGTTGCAGGAAGGGTCCTATACCCAAACCTCCACGATGAACTCCGTGACCTCAAACCGCTAACCGCTGTTGGTGCCGTACGGTCTATACGAGTCTTGGAGCCTGACCCAAACTTTCCGGGTGCCACTCGTTTCCCTACCTTCGGTTTCCCCCATCAACTCGTAGAGGACGGGATACGACACCTTCACTCCACGTATGGGGTGCGCCTGTTCAACCTTTCCCTCGGTTACTCCGAAGCATTCAACGATATTCACGTCGGAGCGCTTACTGAAGTAATCGATGATCTCGTAAGAGAACTCGATATTGTAGTAGTTCTCCCCACCGGAAATGCTCCGATAAGCATCGAAGCACAGACCCCTTCCGGTCACCATGTTGTCGATGATAAGCCGGACTATTTCTACACCAGAGAGCACCGGATCGCTGAACCCGGACCAGCGGCACTGGCTATTACAGTCGGCTCCATAGCTCTGAGCGGCGCATCAGCGGAACGCCCAAATAATTACGGCTGGATGGCAGTCGCTGAGGCAGGCGAAGCGTCCCCATTCAGCCGCTCCGGACCCGGCCTGGGAACGAACAAGAAACGTTTGAACAAGCCCGAAATCGTGGACTACGGAGGCAACGTCGTTCTCAACGACAGCGGCCATGTCGCTCAGAATGAACCTGGAGCGAGCATAGTTACTCCGTCCTTCAAATCCAACGGACAAAGACTGCTTTCCGCCGTCAACGGCACTAGCTTCGCAGCTCCCGCAGTCGCTCGCGTCGCAGCCGACATTGCCGATGCATACCCGAGTGCGTCAGCAAATCAGATTCGCTCTCTACTTGGTTTGAGCGCGAAACTTCCAAAGGCTACTAAGAACGTTGATGAAGGTCACCTCAACAGCTGGCTCTATGGCTACGGTAGAGCTGACCGCGAGGCGGCACTCTCTAGTAACTCCAACAGAGTCACTCTCACATACGACGGTGACATGCCGGTGGATACCGTCCAGATTCATCCACTCCCCGTGCCCGACATATTCCGCCGAGGCACAAAGGCAGGAGAACGAACTATCACGGTCTCACTCGCGTTCGACCCGCCAGTGAGACGCCAACGTCGGGAGTATCTGGCTGGGTCTATGCAGGTCGATATCTTTCGTGACGTCGATCCAGATTCGCTGCAAGAGATCCTAGCTAAGCAAGATCCCGATGAACCTCTGCCGCCTATAACTGGTCGGCGGCGTCTTGAGCTAACTCCCGGCAGCGATTCTTTCCTGAGCAGCACGCTTCAGGTCCGCAACTGGAGTAGAAAAAAGACCTTCGTCGATGACTCGGACACGTTCTATGTGGTTGTGACACATAAAGCGCAGACATGGGCACGCGATGACCCAAAATACACTCGCCAACGATATGCACTATCCGTGTGCCTGGAAGACCAACATCTGGTCGAGGCCGACCTGTACCAAATGGTGTCGCAACGTCTTCAGCTTCCGATCCGCAGCAGGGTGACGGGCTAACTTAGTTGATGCACGAGACGCTAGACAGAGTGCTGAGGCGTCGTCGGACAGTCAAGAAGGACTGGAAGCAACTACGCAGACAAGTTTTCCCGTCCGCTGCGGCACACGGCACTGGACCAACTCTGGGGTGACCGGCGTGTCTTATAAAACTACTGGTTAATAAAACAGCGAGCGGTGCCAGAGTTCGCGTCGCGGTCGCGTACAGATATCGAGTCAATAGAAGTGGCCCGATCGTCCCCCCCCTCGAGAGGAACTGGTGTGATTATTCACGTTCCCACACACGGCCCCACCGGCCACAGGATCGTCAATGGGATACGTGTCAGAGGCGACTCGGAGGCAACGGTGACCCGGAGCCAGATGACAAGAAAAGGACGAGGTTCTCGGAGTTACTCCTCGGGCAGCCTGTAAATGGGCTGGTCGAAGTCGGAGATCGACGATAGTAAGAATCCACAAACCACCCGACTCCCATTGAAGGGAACCTGAACTACACGCCGACATGACCTCCAGGGTCATGTGATCATTCCAAAATGGTGCCTAGTCGCGGCGTCCTCCGGTCTCATCCAAGCATCGGTTCGCTGTGAGTATCCTGGAAAACACCGCCTTAGGGTGACAGGTCAGATTGGGATCAGTAACGTGATGAAGGACTTGCCCGCTGACGACAGGAGCCACTATGGGACTCGATGATAAGGCCAGCAACAAGACCGAAGAAGCTACCGGATCCGTCAAAGAGGGCTTCGGCAAACTGACCGGTGATCGGGAGACCGAAGCCGAAGGAAAAGGTCAGAAGAACCAGGCGAAGGTGAAGGACGTCGCTCAGGATGCGAAGGACAGCATCAAGGGTTTCGCTGAAGGTCTGAAGAAAAACGACTGAATCTCCTGGGCAGCTCCGTCCAATGCGGAGCTGAGTGGAGAGATTTTCCCGGTGCCGGGTCCGAGTAATTGGACCCGGCACTGTTGTGTGCTCCGGCCTGGGCTACTCACCGGTACTCGCCGGTCTTCCAGCGATCGGTCTTCTCTCACCAGTCACCAACCCAAGGGCCGGGTACATCTAGAAGACGGCCCCAGCTCTTCCTACCTGTCGCAGCGCATCACCGGAGCCGGAGTTTGCCGGGGTGGGGAGAGCACATGTCTAGCCTCGTGACCCATAAGTGCGGCAACATCTCGTGCCTGTTCCGTGACCTGCGTACAAAGCGGTTAGAAGTGTCGGTGGAGAAGTCATAGGAGCCCGTCTAATCCCGCACGGTGGGCCAGGATGGCCAGTTCAGTGCGGTCACGCGCATCGAGTTTCGTGAGGATCCGACTGACATAGGTCCTGGCGGTGGCGGAACTCAAATACAGTTCAGCAGCGATCTCAGAGTTTGTCCGGCCCTGTGCCACCGCTTTGAGAACCTGCAGCTCACGTTCTGTGAGCACCGAGAAATCCTGACTGTCTCCCGCGGGCGGACCGGCCGCGACGTGGTCCATGAGTTTCCTCATGATCTGAGGAGAGAGCTGACTCTCCCCTGCCGCGACTGCGCGGACTGCTTCGCGCAGTCGCGGCCCCGAGGTGTCCTTGAGCAGGTACCCGGCTGCCCCGGCTCTAATGGCGCTAAGGACCTCGTCATCGTCGTCAAACGTGGTCAAAATCAGAACCGCGGGCGAACGCTCAGATTCCTTGATGCGCGAAGTAGCGTCCACACCATTCATCACCGGCATACGGATATCCATAAGCACCACATCGGGGTGTAGCTTCTTGACCTGGTCAAGGGATTCTTCGCCATTGCTTGCTTCCCCGATGACCTCGATTTCCGAGTCATTCTCCAACAGCGCCCGCAAGCCGGTCCGCACGAGGTGCTGGTCGTCTGTGAGCAGAACTCTGATCATGCTGATGCCTTCTCAAAGCGTTGTGGCTGCGCCGGCTCGATGGGCAGCAGTGCCCGGACTCGGAACCCTTCACCCCAGGGGCCTGTCTCTATCGACCCTCCTACTGCGGCGGCGCGTTCTTTCATACCCACCAACCCCACGCCAGCGTGGGTGTCCCCGAGGCTTCCGTGTGGTCCGTTATCCCGCACGGTGACCTCTAGATCCTTTCCACGTTCCCGAATCTGCACATAGACCGTACGAGCGGCTGAATGCTTGGCGACGTTAGTCAGTGCTTCTTGCACGATGCGATACACCACCGCCTCGACTTCTTCGCCGAACTGACGGGTCACCGTAATATCTGCCTCGATGGTCAACGCAGAGTCCGCGAACACAGACTTCTCCAGGGCCGCAATCGAGACCACCGGGCGTCGCACCTCGTGTTCCCTCAATTTTCGCACCGTAGCTCTCAGCTCGGCGATCATCTCGCCACTGGTCGAGCTGATGATCCCGAGGGCGCCCTGCGCCGCAGCAGGGTTTCCCGGGAGAGCCTCCGTAGCGACCTCGGTGTGCATCGAGATTACGGTGGTCTGGTGCCCCAGGGTGTCGTGGAGCTCCCGAGCGATCTCAGCCCGTTCGGACGCGGCGATGGCTTGAGCCAGAGTTCTCTCCTGCTCAGCGGTCGCCTCCAGCAGCCGAGCAGAACGCAGGGACGCCTCACGACGTGAACGGGCACCATCGCCCAACGCGATCACCGCAGCCATCAGCGCAACCTCCGGAGCCAAGGTATAGACAAAGAGGGAGAACACATTCTCGTCAGTTTGCCTCACGAAGGGTGCCACCACGGCTGCGGCGAAGAACAAGAAGACCAGGCCACCTGCGATCTTCAGCGACCAGCGGGGCCGGTCCTGCTTGGCCACGGAGTACAGGGCCGCGGCTAGCGGCAGCCCAAGACCGATGTTCGGATAGCCAGACGCGTTGTAGAGCATCAGGACGACAACGCTGAAGAACAAGACGCTCAAAGGGAAGCGGCGCCGCCAGAACAGCGACATTCCCAAGGCCAACGCGAACAGGTACGCCAGCGCATCCGGGGCGCGGATGCCTCCCTGTTCGGCTTGGATGATCATCCCCAGCACGAGGAAGAGACCCACTGCCAGGCACGCGTCAATCACCTTCGGCCGTTCCAGCAGTGCACCCTGCAGTTTCTCTACACCACTGGCAGGTCTATACATGAGACCAGTGTAGAGACCGGCTCTGCGCGCAGGCAGTCGCCTGGAATCGACACAGCACTGTCGCTTCCAGGCGACGTAGAAGACGATCACAGGCCGATGTATGACCCAGGCCCGCTTCCATAGATTGGAATCAACACATCCACAGAGAGGCTCATCATCATGGCATCACCGGTCCTTGAGACCCACGGCCTCGTGAAGACCTATGGGCACGCAGAGTCCGAGTTTCAGGCCCTGAAAGGGATCACCACACAGATCTGGAACGCCGAGAGCGTCGCGGTGGTCGGCAAATCTGGCTCCGGGAAATCAACCCTGATGCACCTGTTGGCCCTGCTGGATGCACCCACCCAGGGAAGCATCGTGCTCAGCGGACAGATGACGTCCCAGCTGGGGGCCCGAGAGTTTTCTCAGCTGCGCAACGAGACTTTCGGTTTTGTCTTCCAGCAGTTCTTCCTCAACCCGCAGCAGACGGTGTTGGAAAATGTCACCCTGCCCCTGAAGATCGCAGGAGTCAGCAAAGCCGAACGCAATCGGCGTGGCATGGAGACCCTGGAACAACTCGACATGGCGGAGAAGGCGAAGAACAAGGCCACCACCCTCTCTGGGGGCCAGAAGCAACGAGCGTGTATCGCCCGGGCGCTGATCAATGATCCCACGGTGATCTTCGCTGATGAGCCCACCGGCAACCTAGACACCGCCACCGGCGAGATCGTCGAAGACATCCTTTTCGACCTGCACGCCCGGCGGATGATCACGCTGATCGTGGTGACCCACGATGAGGACCTCGCAGCGAAATGTCAACGCCGCCTCATCATGCAGGATGGGCAGATCCTTCGGGAAGAACGCGGGGTTACCCCGTGAGGACCCCAGACCTGATCGGTACCGCCGTATCAAACACGTCCCGATCAAAACTGCGCACCGCACTGACTGTCATCGCGATCGTGATCGGGGCATTCACCCTGACCGTAACCGCCGGCATCGGTACCGGGGTCAACAAGTACATCGACACCATGACGGCCAGCTTCGGCGATGAGGACCAGCTCTACATCCTCGATGAGACCAACATGGACCGGGCAGGAGCCCCTGGCAGCACCGGGGCCCCACCGGAATACGACCCCGAGACCGCTGGTGCAAGTTCCGAATTCGGTTTCATCACCCTCGATGCTGACGATATCGAAGCGATCCAGGGCATCGACGGCATCGAAGCCGTCAACCCCTTGGTCTCTGTCACCGGGGAATATTTGGAGACACCCAACGGAACTGCATACGCGCTGAACCAGTTCGACGCCCCGCAGAACGCCTCCGGCCTGGAACTCACCGCTGGAGCCGTCCCCGAGGGTGATAGCGAGATCACCATACCCAGCGCGTGGCTGGAGATCTTCGACACCGAGGACCCCGACGCTGTGCTCGGTCAGGAGATCGAGATCGGGCTGCTCAATACGATCGGAGAACCCCAGACCACCACGGCTGAGATTTCGGGGGTCACCGAAGAGGCCATCTCTGGTCTGGGTGGGAACCCGATGCCCTCCGTCGCGCTCAATGATGCGCTGTACCAGTTGCAGACCTCCGGCATGGATATCGATGACCAATACATGGCGGTCACCGCAGTGGTCCCCGATCTGGAGGGTAACGAGAACGCAGTCAAAGCCGACCTGGAGGACCAGGGCTACCTGGCGATGACGGTCGAAGATCAAATCGGCGCGATCCAGGGAATCATCAACATGATCACCTACATCTTGATCGGCTTCGCCCTGATCGCCCTGTTAGCAGCAAGCTTCGGCATCGTGAACACGCTGCTGATGAGCGTGCAGGAACGCACCCGCGAGATCGGGCTGATGAAAGCTCTTGGCATGAGTGGGGGCCGGGTCTTCGGCCTGTTCTCCCTGGAAGCCGTCATCATCGGTCTGCTGGGCTCGATCATTGGCATCGGACTCGGCGTGATCACCGGGGTGGCCGGTAACCAGTACCTCACCAGCGGGCCCCTATCAGACGTTGCGGGGCTCACACTCTTCGAGGTCGACCCCGCAACCATGGGGCTCATCGGACTGCTCATCGTCGCGATCGCCTTCATCTCGGGCACACTGCCTGCCTCCCGCGCGGCACGAAAAGACCCCATCACCGCCCTTCGACACGAATAGGAACACCTCATGACCTTGCCCACCGAAGACCTGCTCCAGCAATATGCCGACGATCGACTGGCCCTGGCCCGGCTCAATGCCATGCAGCGAATTGAACAGTTCTCAGACGCGAACCTCACCATGCATGAGCTCCGCGTAGTTCTCCTGGTCGCCTCAGGAATCGCGCCCAGCAGAGAGCGTCTCATCACCGTCCTTCAGTCCCGGACAGACAGCACCATCGCTACCCTGGGCCAGCTCGTCCAGCAGGGGTATATCGAACCAGTCGTTCCCGAGAACGACAGGCTCACCCCGACCGAGGATGCGATGAACCTCTTCGATGCCATGGCCGAACGCCGCGACATCACTATGGAACTGCTGGCCAATCTCGATCCGGACGACCTGGAAGCACTGGTTCAGGGGACCCGGGCGTTGCGTGTCGCGATGGAACTCGACGCCTCCGAAGAAGGTGGCCTACTCCCGGCGGACACCTTGACGCGCATGCACAACCACACCGGCTAAGACACGACGTAGCGCCGGTGCGGCGGTCGCCCTTCCGACCCACGCACTGACCGCACCACAGAGGCATCATCTGCCAATCCTGCGCGATCCAATAGACCCCCGCTGGGTGATGCGGCCCAGCGGTGGACATGGTCTGCTCATCGACAACAGTGCTTCCCCGATGAGCAGGGCATGTCATCACAGGGGTCGGTCATCCTGATTTTGCCCCTTCTCAGGATGACCGGCCCCTCCCCCGACACCCTCCGAGCCCACCACCTATTTAAAGGTGGTCATCAGAAAGGACATCTCATGTCACACGTCTCTTCCCAACCCTCAGCAACCGACACCTCATTCCCCACATCCGGACCAAGTACCCCGGATCAGCCCGACACCAGGACCTCGGCCGTGCTGCGAGAGTTCACGGACTACAACCAGGCGCAGCGCCTCGTGGACAGTCTCTCCGACGACAAATTCCCAGTTGAGCATCTTCGCATCGTGGGTCTTGGCGTCCGTACTGAGGAACAGATCACTGGACGCATGACAAAAGGTAGAGCCGCCCTCGCAGGAGCCGCTGGCGGCGCCTGGTTCGGCGTACTCTTCGGCGTGTTAATCGGCCTCTTCGCTCCCGGAGCTATCTGGCTGACGGTCATCCTCGGAAGCGTGGCCTTTGCCGCCTTCTGGGGAGCCGCATTCGGATTCGTCGCTCACTGGGCCACCCGAGGCAAGCGAGACTTCGCCAGCATCCAGACCATCAAAGCCGACCGGTACGCCGTCATGGTCGACGCGCAGTACTACACAGAAGCACGGAACCTCGCCGAGAAGATCTAACGGAGCACGGCTGAGGACCACGCTGTTCGCTTCACCGGGCGTATAGAACAACCCCAGCCGGCGGATCACTCGGCGAACTCCGCGTGCACCGATAATCGATCGTGTGTCACCGGCGTGATGTCCAGCAGTGTCAGCAGTCCCTGAACTCCGCCAGACCAGCTCGAGCCTCGGTCAGCGTCCCTAAGGGCACCATGCTCACAGGTGACAAGCTCAACCAGGCATGACAGTGCCGTAAGAGCATCGGTTACACGCTGGAACATCAGTGCCAGCACCCCGCCAACCGGGTCATCATCACTGGATAGCTCTCAGCCTCGGCGGAGACAACTCTCCTGCCGATCAGATCACCACGAGGCAAAGTCAGGCCCGGACAACGGCGGAGCCACCGGCAACGCTACCCGCGTCTCCCCACCCCACCGGTTAACAAGACACCACGAATTATGAACGGCTCAGCACCTGTTACGGGCAGTCCGGGCCCCATCGGCGCTGAGCTCGTGGGTCGAGCTGTTTCAATCGATCGGGCCCGGCAAGCGGGCGGCCACAGAAGGGGCAGGATCACTGTGTGACCTGCATTCTCTCCAATGCCCAGGTCTGTCTTAGGATTTTCAGTCTCCCCCAGCAAACGAAAAGTGGTCCGCGCACAGACAATGGAACTCACCAATCGAGGCGACCATCCCGTCAGCTTGGTCCTTTCCTCTCCAGGGCTTGTTGCAAACACCTCAACCCGTTGTACATCCGCGTCCGCAGTGTCCCCACCCCCACTCCGGTCCGTTCCGAGAGCTGCTGGTAGGTTATTCCCTCTATTTGCACAGCTGCAATGACCTCGCGGTGCTCCGAGATGAGGCCTGACAGAGCTTCATAGAGGTCTAATCTCTCCTCCATGAGCCGGTCCTCGATGGCTGATCGACTCTCCCACTCCGCGGTCTCTCGCTGCGCTGGCGCCACTCGTCCAGCGCGGGCACGCAGCTGATCAGTCACGATGTTCCTCATGATGGAGAACAACCATGTCCTGCCCGCACCATCCTGAGCGGTATAACCGTCTCTGTCGTGCCCCGCGCGCACAAAGGTCTCTTCCACACAGTCTTCGGCCACGGAACGGTCGCCCAGGGCGTTGAGCGCGAATGCAAACAGGGGCTCCGCATTCTTCTCGAAAGCGTCAGAAATATCGAAAGACGCGTCAGCCTGGTCACGCATCCGCTCCACCCCTCTGTAGCTCAAGACCTGCATAACGGCTCTCTCGGTGAAACTGTCAAGCATCGGGGCCCCGCTCGCCTGCGGCTACACCCGGGGGAATATAGAGCCACCGGCCATATAGGTGGTGTTTCAAAGTTGTAGCACCGTCTGCACATAGTAACTAAAGTCGATATATTCGCAACTTTACTCCTCACAGGTGCCGCTAGAGCCATAGGCCTGACACGACTTGATCTCTTTTGCGACGGCATCGCCTTCCGCGACGACTACACATCGCCACGCACAAGGGAACATTCTGTTCACTCCGCGCATCGAGCATCCCCGCGCGAAGACCATTGAGTCCGACAGGGATGGAGATCAGGAGTCCCTGAGAGCTCAATTCCACGACGATGCACAACCCGCGGAGGTCCCTCTAGGCAAGTCGGCGATGCCACAGGTAGTGGCCGAGTCTGGAAGAGGCATGGCTACCGCGACGATGGCACTGGACCAGCTCAGCCACGTGATCAATAACGGCTACGCCTGGACGCTGGCAAGGAAGCCCCGTCCAGCGGAGTCCTGGTCTAGAACCGTGGACAACCCGTTCAAGGACCACCATGAGCGGTGCTCGGGTTACCTAGAGCCCCCCCCCGGACCGCCGATGACAGTTCTCTGTCACGAACGCGACCAGCTTCTGTCTTCTTCGGCAATCTTGGCAAGGATGCGCTCCTCGAGCCCATCGGGCACACTGCCCTCCCGCCAGGTGATGTCCGCCGCGTCGAGTCGTTCGACCGTCGTACGAAGCTCATCGACCTCTTCGTCGATCGTGGGGTCCGCAGCGCGGGCCTGCTTGAGCTCTTGCCTCTCATCATCACTAAGATTCCCTGTCAAGGCTCCAGCAATGAGACTCTCCCTGCATAAATAACTGTCATTCACCATCCGTCTTACCTCCCGCGTTTGGTTAACAACAATTGTATGACGTGACGCCACGACGCGCCCAGAGTTACAACAAGAGTTACAACAAGAGCCCCCTTTTACCGGGTCTACGCGGCTAACGAGGTGACACGCTCCGTGCACCTCCCATGTCTCAGTCCTTTCGCGAGCAGCGGGAGATACTGAACCAAATACATTCTCATTTCATTCTCACCGTATAACATAATCGATGGTCAAATTCGTGCCGATATATGGCTTCCTTGCTCCATGATGCGTCCCCTAGGATAAAGGAGACAGTCTGGCCCTAGGCCCCTCGAACCAGGCTGTCTCCTTTCAGGGAACATAAGAGGGCCGGGCCCCGCTGGCTACGCATCAAGCTGGCGGGGCCTCTCCGTGTTCGACCACGACCCCCGGGGCACCTTCGGCTTTTAATGGTCGCAAAGAGGCGCTGTGGCGCTCTCCGGTCGCCTTCGGGCGTCCAGGACTTGTATCCGCTTACTTTTCAGAACCATATTTCTCACTGGCAAAAACCTGGACGACGAGTTCTCATCCGTGGACTATCCTTTTTTAAGTTACTTATTGCTAGTTAGGACTCCACATGATCGTTCGGAGGCAAGCCGAAGTTCGAAGGGTAGACCCTTGAATTTTCAACTGAACAGTGAGGTTTTGAGATGGCCCAGAAGGTAGAAGTAGTTCTTGTCGATGATCTCGATGGCAGCGAGGCGAGAGAGACGGTCACGTTTGGGCTGGATGCTCGTTTCTACGAGATCGACCTCAGTGAAGATCATGGCAAGGAGCTGCGCGAGACCCTGAAAAAGTACATTCGCAAGGGCCGCGCCATTGCACCACCATCACCACAGAACGAAGCGCGACAGATCCGCCAGTGGGCGGTCAAGAACGGTTACGAAGTCTCTGGGCGGGGTCGGCTGCACCGCGACATTGTCGAGGCCTACCGCAACGCGAAAAAGCGATAACCACCCCCGAGCAATACGGTAGAGATGAGTGTGGCCTGGCAGGAGCTCTCCGCTCTTGCCAGGCCACCGTCGTCTTACTCATCAGGTGCTCCCCCGCACTCAACATGCTGCGGTACCGCGCTGAGGGTGAAGCTAGAAGACGCGGAGCTTGTAGAGATCCGCGATGGACACCAGCTCGGGTGTGCCAGGCTCGATTGGGCCGGTCTTGGTCTCTCGGAACTCCGCCCCGCCGAAGACCGCCCAGCACTCGAACCGAGTATCCACCCGGGAGAGATATCTCAGCCCACCGTAAATGGGCCTGCCGGCGGCGTCGCGTTGGTCAAAGGCCCATGACGCGATAGCTCGGGTGAGTAGTCGGTTGCGTCCGCGGACACTGGCCACATCGATGACCCCCTCCCCCAGGTCCACCAGCTCTGCGGCCATGGCGGTGGAAAGCACTTCGTGGGTGTGGGCGCTCTCCACGTCAAGGAAGGGCAACGGGTCATTTAAGACTGCTTCTGCGATGGTGCGCTTCTCTCGCCAATCCCGCGGCACTCCCCCGACCATCATGAAGCCGGGATCTTGTTCTGCCACGTGCTTCCTGATCGCCGGAGAGGGACGGAACCGGGCCAGCGTCTCCGCATAGGCACCCTCAAGGGAGCTCGCGAAATAGAGCACCCCATGTCCAGGAACGTCGAAGCGGTTACCGGCATGCTTACGCGGGCTATCCTCAGCAGAGATCTCTGACCAGTAGAACGGGTCATCCGCTCGAGCGACGCGGAAGAGCCGCGTCTCGTGAAGGTCCTTGATTGCCGGGGGCTCCAGGTGTTCAGGCAGCATTGAAATACGCGCGTGCTGCGGCCATGACATCCCGGGCCGAGCCGTCACGGATCGTTTCAGCCGGTGATGCGTCATCGAGCTGCGGATTCATCCCCATGAACCATGCCCTGATCGTGGCAGGTTCTTCCTTCTGCCGCAGGAACGTGACCACGGTGTCGAGATCCCGGACTCGCTTCTCTGAGTCATACCGGATGCCGTGCCCCCCGGCCCAGCGCTGCAGCGACCGGCTGTCGACCTCCATGATGAAGGACAGCAACGACGGCCCGAAGACCTCCGTGAGCTCTTGGACGATCTCCGAAACGTCCCTGACCGGGAACTCCGCAGCAGAGTGCGTCCGCACCGTCTCACTCATCATGGCCACCTCCTAGTAGAACTAGTGCAGTCTATTGTCGCACTAACGTCGCCGATTTGTCTGCCACGCCGGGCTCGCCGATCGTCTCAACGTGGTTTTGGGGTACGTCAACTGCCAACTCCTTGAGCCTCAGTTGCGTCACCTCTCCTATGACCTGGCGAAGTAGTTGGCGAGAGCTTCGTTAACGATTTCTTGCTTCGTCTTGCCGGTTTCGAAGCTTGTGCGCCGGATCGAGTCCCGCGCAGATTCAGTGATGCGCGTGGATAGCGGCACTAGCGCTTCCTCTTTGGCAGGAGCCGACGGCGTAGCCGGCGCGGCGTGGGCCGTGGGGACTCCCACGGGCTCATCTGCCGCGGGCTGGATCGGGATGCGGGGGGTGCGAGGCTTCATTTGGGTCACTGGTCTGGCGTCCTTTCCAGGATGGTGTGCAGCACTTGGCGGTAGGCGGCGATGACTGGCTCTGCTCGGTCGTAACCGGGCTGGCCGTACCACTCACTGTTGTAGCGGGCCTGGCGGACCGCTTCACGGGTGGGGATAAAGGGTTTGAGCGCAAGGTCGTTGTCGTTGATGTACTCGATGGAGGCGCGCTCTACCTTCGGAATTACGGTGTCTCGCACGTTAGTAATCACTGCGCCGAGGTCGAGTGGGATTAGTGTCGAGCCGCGAAGCTGCTGGGACCGGGCGAAGGTGGCCAGTGTCTGGCGGGCTCCCTCTACGCCGTCCACACCATCCTCGGTGGGGGTAGCTGAGTAGACCAAACTGCCCGAGGCCATAAGGGCGTTCATAGCGAGCATGCCGCCCTGGCGGTTGGGGCAGTCGATGAACACCACATCGGCAGCGGTTCCCATCAGGGCGGCTCTGAGGCGAGTCTCTCCCCCGTCGGGCTTCTCTGCCTCACGGTTGGCCACAGAACGGTCTGAGGGGATCACAGATAGGTTCTCGTGCCACGTGGAGGTCACGGCAAGTTCATCGGCCCAGCCGGCGGGGTTCTCAGCGGCGAGGATTGCGCCAACGTGGTATCCCTGTTGGTGTGGCGCGATTTCGAGCCACTTGGTTGATGCTGCTCGGGGGTCAAGATCCACGAGCAAGGACCGGTGACCCTGTTCGGCGGCGAGCATAGCGAGGGAGACAGCGGTCGTGGTTTTCCCGACTCCCCCTGATTCACTCCAGACTGAGCAGATCTTGGTCATTGTGTGCATCCATTCATGGTTGCTTACTTGCTTGCATGCATTCTTACATGCTTTTGAAGAGACCAGTAGTACGACACGCATCTTTCATGCATACATGCTTGCAAGCATGTATGCATGAAAGATGCGTGTCGTGAAAGAAAGAAAGCATCTGAAGATCTAGGTCTGCATTGCAGTCGAACCTATGTTCGATAGATACTGAGGCTCCCATGCGTATCGACCAGATCCAGAGTCTCGATGAGACCGACCTGACTCAGGGCCTTCTACAGGTCCCGGAGTCAGTTGCTGTGGGTTTCCCGTCGCCAGCGCAGGACTACCAGACAGCACCGATTAATCTCTCTGAGTACCTGATCCGGGATCTCAACAGCACGTTCCTCGTCCGCGTGTCCGGGGACTCGGTGGAAGGTGCCGGGATCAGTGATGGTGATGAGCTGATTGTGGACCGGTCCCTGACGGCGCGGGACATGTCCGTGGTGATCGCTATTCTCGACGGCGAAATGACCGTCAAGCGGCTCAGGCTGGTCAATGGGGGAGTGGTGCTCCAAGCTGAGAACCCCTCTTACCCCTCGATCCAGGTCCGGGAACTCTCTGAGCTCGATATCTGGGGAGTCGTCATCAAGTGCATCCACAACGTCTAGACGCACCATCGGCCCCAGCAAACCCAGGACCGCGCGAGTACATCGCCCTGATCGACGTCAACAGCTTCTACGTCTCGGCCGAGCGGGTCTTTGACCCCACGCTGCGCGGCCGGCCAGTCCTGATCTTGTCGAATAACGACGGCTGCGCCGTGGCACTGAGCAAGGAGGCTAAGGCGCTGGGGATCAAGATGGGGGAGCCCTGGTTCAAGCTCGCCGCCTCGGCCGAGCGAATGAACCTGGTGGCGAAGTCCTCGAACTATGAGCTGTACGGGCAAATGTCAGATCGCTTCATTGGGGTGCTGCGGGACTGCGCGGCAGAAGTGCAGCAGTACTCCGTGGATGAGGCGTTCGTGAAGCTGCGCGGGACGCTGCCGGAGCTGCTGAGCTGGGCGAAGATGGTTCGGGACCGGATCTGGAAGCACCTCGGGCTACCGGTCTGTGTCGGGATAGCTCGCACAAAGACGCTGGCGAAGATGAGCAATCGCGCTGCGAAGAAGCTCGATCATCTAGGCGGGGTGTGTGTCTGGGAAGCCGTTCCGGAATCGCACCGGGATCAGTTGCTCTCGAACCTCCCGGTCGATGAAGTGTGGGGAATTGCGGGGCGTATGGCCAAGCGGATGGCCGGCCGGGGGATCTCCACGGTCAAGGATTTCCGGGATGCTGACCCGGTGATGCTCCGGGACCGATTCAGCATCGTCATCATGCGCTTATGCCTAGAACTGCGCGGCACACCCTGTCTGCCCTTTGAAGAGGAGACCGAGATCACGGGCCAGTTGATCGTCTCTCGGTCCTTTTCTAAGCCGGTGACCACCAGGGCTGAAATGGCGCAGGTTCTCAGTCTCTATGCGCAGCGGGCCTCGGCCAGGTTGCAGAGACATCATCGCCAGGCGAAGACGGTGACGGCGTGGGCGATGACGAGTCATTTCAACACTGAGGAAGCCCGCGGACCCTCGCTGAAGGTCACCCTGGCCTCTGCCACGGCTGACCCGGTGACCCTGACCATGACGGCGAAACTGCTGCTGCCAAAGCTCGAAGAGGGTGTGCGCTACGCCCGCGCCGGGATCGTGCTGACCGATCTGCAGAAAACCGGGCTTGAACCAACGTTCGATCTCTTTACTGACGCGCACGAGGAACGCAGTATCGGGCCGCTGATCGAGTCCATCCGCAAGAAACTGGATCAGCCGGCTATCGGTTTGGGCGCTGCGGGGCTCAAAGCGGGTCAGGCGTGGGAGATGAAGCGTGAACTGCGCAGTCCTCGGTACACAACACAGTGGGACGAGCTGCCTGTAGTCCGCGCAGTTTAGGAGCTGGAACCGATTTAGGGTCCGGTGGACGGGAGTTGCCGGGCGCACCGGGGTGCGGGTGTCTGGTGTCGGGGGTGCGGCCAGGACCGGGGGTGCCATGGGGGAGAGCCTGCCGAGCGATGAGGGGTTCTCCGGATCACCTGATGCTCCACTGGTGAGAATCGGCACTGATGTCGCACATGGCGGCGCAGCCACCGGTAAACCGTGGCCGGTGAGGCTGCGAGCTTCTGCCCGATCGCGGCCGCTGAGTGGCCCTGTGCGCGCATCTTCTGGGCCGTGCGGGCTTTGGTGTCCGTGCGGGGTTTGCGGGCGGCTGCGGAGGCTATGGGGCCAAGCGCACGGGCCGCGCGCTGCGCGGCCGTGTTGGCCAGCCCGCCGCGCCGGCCCATCTCTGAGAGCGCCTCCCGCATCTGCGACGGCATAGCGATGGTGGAGCGGTGGCCACGGTGGTTCGCCATGTATCGGGCGATGCTGCGGATGATCCCGCGCACCTCACTGGTCCCCAGCGGTTCGGGGGCTGCGTCGTTGGTCTCCCAGGCCACGGCCTCAAAGTCCTCGCCGGCATAGGCGGCGTGACGAGCGACGTCGAACACAGTCTGGTTCCGGTTGCCGGTGTCGATCGCGGCCGCGATCGTACGGTGGGCTTTCTTGGTCGCGCTGCGGCCGGTGAAGCGCATCGCTGAGGGCCATAGGTTCGCGGTTTTGAGCGCCTGGTGTAGCTCCCTGAGCCCATACACCGGGGGAGTGGCGGACGCGCGTAGCTCGGCGCGGGCGTAGGTGGGGTTACGTACCCGCACAGGCGTCAGCGGGTCTACCGCTTCGTCGCCGGCCAGTGCCTCGCGCAGTGCCGCGCCAATAGCGCGGGCGTAAGCGACGGGGCGTTCACGGGCGGTAGATCGCAGGTCAACAGTGTCGATCATCCAGCCGGCCTGTGCGCCCTTGCGAGTCTCCACAATCCAGGAGGGCCGGATCTCGGGCGGGATCGTGTCGAAAATGTCTAGAACAGCCTCGGGACGGTCAACGTCGATCACCAGGACGGACCCAGCTGATCGTGAGGGTGTGTAGAACTCGAACTCGGCCAAGTCCGCCGCGCTGACACGCACCGATGGTGCGGTTTTGGTTGGGGACGCGCGAGCCCAAGCGGTGGCCATATTGCCGAGGAATGAGGCGCGGAAGGCAGCACGAAACGCCGTGTTGTTGCGTGGTCTCTGGGGCGTTTGGGCGCGCGGTGCTACAGTGGG
>NZ_PVTY01000018.1 GCF_003003175.1 Nesterenkonia sandarakina
CAGTCAGCCACGACTGTGATCAGTGCTGATTCGGCTCGTTTGCGACGTTCGAGCAGCCATTCTGGGAAGTAAGTGCCTGAGCGCAGCTTCGGGACCTGCACATCGACGGTGCCCAGGCGGGTGTCGAGGTCCCGGTGGCGGTAGCCGTTGCGCTGAGTGGCCCGGTCGGGGCTGGGCTTGCCCCATTCGGCTCCGATGACGGCGTCAGCGTCTGCCGAAAGCAGCGTGTTGATCACCGTCTGCAAGAGGTTGCGCATCAGATCCGGGGATGCGTCGGTGAGGGCTTCAGCGAGCAGGCCGGCAGGGTCGATAATGTGAGGTGCGGTCATCGTGATGATGCCTTTCGAGTGGGATGTGAGAGTTTTTCTCGAAGGATCACACGGTGGCCGCATCTATGTCGGTAACGACAGGCGTGGCCACCATGGGTTACACCACTATGCGGGACTCAACTGAGCCGGCCCAGACCATGGCGTTTCTCAACTACTATCCTGCCGCTGACTCGGGCCCCAATCCCGCGGATACCCTGGCCGTGCTGCTCACAGCGCCCTCGAATGGACGGCGCTATGGTCTCGATGATCCCTTCGTGGACCGAGAACTTCGCCGCGTCTGGGACACGGCTGGGCTGCCCGGACGCTTCGAGACGTCCGTCGAGGAGTGCACCATCCTGGATCCGCATTATTTCAGTCTCGCCGGCGGTTTCGGAGGTGCCCTGTATGGAGCTGTCCGCCCCCTGGCGATGAGCGGTCCCCTGCACCGTCCAGCTCACCATAGCCTGAGGCGGCCATGGCTGTGGCGGGTCGGCGCCTCGGTGCATCCGGGCGGCGGACTGCCGGCCGTGATGGGCGGCGCCATGATGACGATGGACGGACTGCTTCGGGCACTGCCGCCCGGGCACGGCGGGCGTGGCTTCCACAGAGGAATGCACTCCCCGGTGCCGGTCCGCTGTGGAAGACTGCCGGCATGGAGGCTCCAACGCGCAACCACGACCTCGTCCTCTTCGGTGCGACCGGATTTGTCGGGGAACTCATCGCTGGGTACCTCGCGCACCACGCTCCACCGGACCTGCGAGTGGGACTCGCGGGGAGGTCGAGGGTGAAGCTCGAAGCCGTACGGTCCAGACTGCCCGTCGCCGCTCATGACTGGGCCATCATTGAGGCCGATATCGGGCGCCCTGACTCGCTCGCGGCAATGGCCGCCGGAACCAGAGTTCTGTTCACCACGGTGGGTCCCTACGCGAAGTATGGGCTCTCGGTTGTCGAGGCGTGTGCCCGCGCCGGCACCCATTACGGGGACCTGACGGGAGAGGTGTCCTTCGTCCGTGAAGCTGTCGACCGTTGGGATGCCCTTGCGAGGGCCACAGGTGCACGGATCGTCCACGCGTGCGGCTACGACTCCGTCCCGTCGGACCTCGCGGTGCTCCTCCTGCACCAGGCCGCGCAGGCTGACGGCGCGGGCGGACTGACCGAGGTGCAGCTCGTTGCCAGGGCGAAGGGCGGTGTCAGCGGCGGCACCATCGAGTCCATGCGTGGGCAGCTCGACGGCATCCGGACGGACCCTGTGCTGCGATCGCTTGCGCGCGACCCCTACTCGCTCAGTCCAGACCGGACGGCGGAGCCCGTGACCCGGCAGCCGCCGGATCTGGGGTGGGTCGGCCGTTCGGATGACGGCAAGTGGGCCGCGCCCTTCATCATGGCGTCGGTGAATACGCGGATCGTACGTCGCAGCAATGCCCTGCAGGGGTGGGCCTACGGCAGGTCCCTGCGATACGGCGAACTGATGGGTATGGGGCGAGGTCCAGTCGGCGCCGTCACCGCCGGCGCGACGGCGCTTGGCCTTCGGCTGTCCGGAGCCGCACTGGCGCTCCCTGTCACGAGGAGACTACTGGACCGTGTCCTTCCGTCGCCCGGTGCCGGACCGAGCGAGGCCGCGCGGCGCTCAGGCTGGTTCCATTCCCAGGTGACTGCTTCCACGGAGAGCGGCCGGCGCTATCGTGCCATCGCAGCCGGGCCCGGCGATCCGGGATACGCCGCCACCGCCGTGATGGCCGGAGAGACAGTGCTCTCACTCGCCCTCGACGCCGACCGTCTGCCGCCCGCCACAGGATCACTGACCCCGGCGACCGCCCTCGGTGACGTTCTGGTTGAGCGGCTGCGCGAGGCGGGCCAGACCTATGAGGTCACGTCTCTGACCTGACGCCGGACGTGAGGGACTGGTCGTGGTGTGGTCAGGGGCGCCGACTACACGTTGAAGCGGAACTCCACCACGTCGCCGTCCTTCATGATGTATTCCTTGCCCTCTATCCGCACCTTGCCGGCAGACTTCGCGTCAGCCATGGATCCGGCCGCCACCAGGTCGTCGAAGGACACGATCTCGGCCTTGATGAAGCCGCGCTGGAAGTCGGTGTGGATGACGCCGGCCGCCTCGGGCGCCGTCGCCCCCTTGTTGACGGTCCAGGCGCGGGTCTCTTTGGGTCCGGCGGTCAGGTAGGTCTGCAGTCCGAGCGTGGCGAAGCCGACGCGGGCCAGCTGGTCCATGCCGGACTCCTCCTGGCCGTTGAGCTCGAGCATCTCGCGGGCCTCCTCCTCGGAGAGCTCCACGAGGTCGGCCTCGAGCTTGGCGTCGAGGAACACGGCGTCGGCCGGGGCGACCAGCGCTGCCAGCTCGGCCTGCTTCTCGGGCGAGTTCAGCACGCCCTCATCGGCGTTGAACACGTAGATGAAGGGCTTGGCGGTGAGCAGGTTCAGCTGCGCCAGGTGCTCCATGTCCAGCTTGTCCTTGGTGACGGAGCCGAAGATCGTGTCCCCGCGCTCCAGCGTCTTCTGCGCCACCAGGTACGCGTCCAGGGTGGCCTGCTCGGCCTTGCGCCCCTTGACCTGCTTCTCCAGCTTCGGGATCGCGTTCTCCATGGTCTGGAGATCCGCCAGGATCAGTTCGGTGTTGATCGTCTCCATATCGGAGGTCGGATCAACCTTGCCGTCCACGTGGATGACGTTCTCGTCCTCGAACACGCGGACCACCTGGGCGATGGCGTGGGCCTCACGGATGGTGGCCAGGAACTGGTTGCCCAGCCCTTCACCCTCGGAGGCGCCCTTGACGATCCCGGCGATGTCGACGAAGGACACCGTCGCAGGAAGGATCTTCTGCGAACCGAAGATCTCGGCCAGTGCCGCCAGCCGCTGGTCGGGCAGGTTCACGATGCCCACATTCGGCTCGATGGTGGCGAACGGGTAGTTCGCCGCCAGGATCGACTGACGAGTCAGCGCGTTGAACAGGGTCGACTTGCCCACATTGGGTAGTCCTACGATTCCGATAGTCAAAGCCACGGTCACCTAACCTACCGTCCAGAGCTCCCCTCCCGCGACTTCACGGGACTCCCCGCCCCTTCACGCTCTTCAACGGCGCACATAGACTGGCCATCCGTTCACTATGTGGACCGAATCTCCGCCGGTTTCAGGAGATCTGGCTCACATCTACCGCACCTTCGTATCCCGGATGCGGCCGACCCGCGTCTAAGATGCCTGAGGCTCCACCACTCGAACCTATTGATACACAAGCGCATTCATTCAGCACCGGAAGGAACATAATTTCATGGCATCGGCCACGCAAGACGTCCCCAGTGACGTCCCGAGCGATGTCCAGGGGGACGGCTCGTCAGGTACTCCTGCACGCTCGAAAGTGAATCTGCCGGTCTTCATCGGCTCCGCGGCGATCATCATCGCCTTCACCCTGTGGGCCTGGCTCGCACCGGACACCGCCTACACCACGCTGGAATCGGTCTTCCTCTGGATCGGCGCGAACCTCGGCTGGTACTACATCCTCACCGCCGGCATCGTGGTGGTCTTCGTCCTCATCGTCGCCTTCTCCCGAGTGGGCCGGACCAAGATCGGACCAGACCACTCCACCCCGAAGTACAACCTCTTCACCTGGACCGCGATGCTCTTCGCCGCGGGCATCGGTGTGGACCTGATGTTCTTCGCGATCTCCGGACCCGCCACGAACCTCACCACCGCCCCCGGCGTGGAGGCCGGCTCCTCCGCCGCCACCGAGATGGCCGTGCTGTGGACCCTCTTCCACTACGGGATCCCCGGCTGGGCGATGTACGCCCTGATGGGCATGGCCTTCGGCCTCTTCGCCTACCGCTACCACCTGCCGCTGAGCATCCGCAGCGCGCTCTACCCGATCATCGGCAAGCGCGCCCAGGGTGTCACCGGCGACGGCATCGAGATCGCCGCAGTGATCGGCACCATCTTCGGCATCGCCACCAGCCTCGGCATCGGCGTGGTCTTCCTCAACTACGGCCTGGAATGGCTCTTCGGGATCGAACAGGGCACCGGCGCGCAGATCGGGCTGATCGTGCTGGCCGTGATCGTCGTGATCGCCTCCTCCGTCTCCGGCGTGGACAAAGGGATTCGTCGTCTCTCCGAGCTCAACGTGGTCTTCGCCGTCGTGCTGATGCTCTACGTGCTCATCGCCGGTGAGACCACCTACCTGCTCAACGCGCTGGTCAAGAACGCCGGCGACTTCGCCGCCTACTTCCCCTCGATGCTGCTGGACACCTTCGCCTATGACCCGCCCGAGGGTCAGTGGCTGGAGTGGTGGACGCTGTTCTTCTGGGCCTGGTGGATCGCCTGGGCGCCGTTCGTCGGACTGTTCCTGGCCCGGATCTCTCGCGGCCGGACGCTGCGCCAGTTCGTCATCGGCACCCTGATCATCCCGTTCGGCTTCATCCTGCTGTGGATCTCGATCTTCGGCAACGGCGCGATCTGGGAGTTCCTCAGCGGCAACACCGAATTCATCACCGCCGCTGTGGAGAACCCCGAGTCCAGCTACTACCTGCTCCTGGAGCAGTACCCGGGCGCGACCTTCACCATCGGGCTCTCGGTGATCACCGGCCTGCTGTTCTACATCACCTCCGCCGACTCCGGCGCCCTGGTGATGGCGAACTTCACCTCCAAGCCGCTGAGCCACTCCGACGACGGCGCCCCCTGGCTCCGCGTGTTCTGGGCCCTGGCCACCGGCGCCCTGACCCTGGCGGTGCTGATGCTCGACGGGGTCTACACGCTGCAGATGGCCACGGTGATCATCGGACTGCCGTTCTCGGTGGTGATGTATGTGCTGATGATGGGCATCTGGCGGGCGCTGCAGATGGAGCGCTACAACCGCGAGTCCCGCGAGGCCACCCTGCCCTGGATGGTCTCCGAGCGCAGCCAGGACTCCGGCGATCGGGGCGGGCTGAGCTGGCGCCGTCGCCTGGCCCGGGGCATGCACTTCCCCACCGCGAAGCAGGCCACCGAGTTCATCAACACGGTGGCGGCCCCCGCGGTGGAGGACGTGGCCTCGGAGCTGCGTGATCAGGGTGCCGAGATCAGCTGCGAGCGCGGCCTGGTGCCCGACACCCAGATCCCGCACATCGATCTGCACGTCTACTTCGGTGAGCAGACCGAGTTCAAATATCAGGTCTACCCGATCGCGTACTCGGTCCCGAGCTTCGCGCGCAGCATGCGCCCCACCGAGGAGACCTACTACCGTGTGGAGACGTTCTCCGCCACCGGTTCGGAGGGCCACGACCTCATGGGCTACACCCGAGACCAGGTCATCGCCGACGTCCTGGACGCCTATGAGCGACACCTGGCCTTCCTCACCATGAGTGAAGAAGGCGGACAGTCCTCATCGCTGCACACCGGCAGCAACATCCCAGACGACTGGGACCATGACCGCACCAACGGAAGCGCAGGAGCATAAATGAGCACAGCAGAACCGATCTCCACGCTGTTCATCGACGGGAAATGGGTTCCCGCCCAGTCCGGCGAGACGCGCACCATCCACTGTCCCGCAGACGGCTCCGAAGTGGGACTGGTCTCCGAAGCCGGCGAGGCCGACACCCTCGCCGCGATCGCCGCCGCCCGCAAGGCCTTCGACTCCCACGTCTGGGCCGACACGCCGGCCGCTGAGCGTGGAGCCTTCGTGCTGGCCGTCGCCGATGCGATCGAGGCGCGCAAGGACGAGTTCGCTCGGGCCGAGGCGCTGGACACCGGCAAGCGGTTCGTCGAGGCGCAGATCGACATGGACGACATCATCGCCTGCTACCGGCACTTCGGGAAGCTCGCCGACGCCGAGTCCGGGCGCCTGGTCGACGCCGGGGACCCCACGGTCCTCTCCCGCGTGGTCTACGAGCCCGTGGGCGTCGTCGGGATGATCACCCCGTGGAACTACCCGCTGCTGCAGGCGGCCTGGAAGATGGCCCCTGCCCTGGCCGCGGGCAACAGCTTCATCCTCAAGCCCGCGGAGCTGACCCCGCACACCGGCATGCTGATCATGGACGTCTATGACTCCCTGGGCCTGCCCGCCGGCGTCGCGAACCTGATCACCGGCGCCGGCGCCACCGCGGGCGCGCCGCTGTCCTCCCACCCGGATGTGGACATGGTCTCCTTCACCGGTGGCGTGGTCACCGGGCGCAAGATCGGCGCCACCGCCGCAGAGACCGTCAAGAAGGTCGCTCTGGAGCTCGGCGGCAAGAACCCGAACGTGGTCTTCGCCGACGCCGATTTCAACGCCGCGGTGGACAACGCGCTCAACGCCGGCTTCGTGGACTCCGGGCTGGTCTGCTCCGCAGGCACCCGGCTGATCATCGAGGAGTCGATCAAGGAGAAGTTCGTCACCGAGCTGGTCCGCCGCGCGGAGCACATCCGGATGGGCGGACCCTTCGAGGAGACCGCCGAGACCGGACCGCTGATCTCGGCCGAGCACCGTCAGAAGGTGTACGACTACACCCAGCGCGGCATCGAGGAGGGCGCCACCCTGCGCACCGGGCACCACTTCGGCGGCGAGAAGCACCGCAACGGGTACTTCTACGCCCCCACCGTGCTCGACGACGTCAAGCGCGGCATGTCCGTGGTCGAAGAGGAGGGCTTCGGCCCGGTCATCACCGTGGAGACCTTCACCACCGAGGCCGAGGCCATCGAGACCGCGAACGACACCATCTACGGCCTGGCCGGAGCGGTCTGGACCTCGGACCGGGGCACCGCGCACCGGGTCTCCTCCCGGCTGCGCCACGGCACCATCTGGATCAACGACTACCACCCCTACCTGCCGCAGGCGGAGTGGGGCGGGTTCAAGCAGTCCGGCGTCGGCCGCGAGCTGGGTCACATGGGGCTGGATGAGTACCGCGAGGCCAAGCACATCTACGAGAACACCGAGCCCGCCGTCACCGGCTGGTTCAGCATGCCGGAGAAATGAGGAGACCCGTGGAGAACACCACTTTCGACTACGTCGTGATCGGCGGCGGATCAGGCGGCGCCGCCGTCGCCGCCCGCCTGTCCGAGGACCCCAACGTCACGGTGGCCCTGCTGGAGGCAGGTCCCACCGATGCGGACAAGCCCGAGATCCTGCAGCTCAACCGCTGGATGGAGCTGCTGGAGTCCGGCTTCGACTGGGACTACCCCATCGAGGAGCAGGAGAACGGCAACTCCTTCATGCGCCACGCCCGCGCCAAGGTGCTCGGCGGCTGCTCCTCGCACAACTCCTGCATCGCCTTCTGGGCGCTGCGTGAGGACATGGACGAATGGGAGGCGAAGGGCGCCACCGGCTGGAACGCGGAGTCCACCTACCCGCTGTTCCAGCGGCTGGAGACCAACGACGCCCCCGGCGATCACCACGGTCGCAGCGGACCCGTCAACCTGATGACGATCCCGCCGAAGGACCCCTGCGGCGTCGCCCTGCTGGACGCCTGTGAGGAACAGGGCATCCCGCGGGTGGCCTTCAACACCGGGGAGACCGTGCTCAAGGGCGCGAACTTCTTCCAGGTCAACCGGAAGGAGGACGGGACCCGGTCGTCGTCGTCGGTCTCCTATCTGCACCCGATCCTTCAGCGCCCGAACCTGAGCATCCTCACCGACACCTGGGTCCGCGAGATCATCTTCGAGGGCGACCGCGCGGTCGGCGTGGACGCGGTCAACAACCCGTTCGGCCGGGCGCACCGGATCAGCGCCACCAAGGAGATCGTGCTCTCCGCGGGCGCGATCGACTCCCCGAAGCTGCTGATGCTCTCCGGGATCGGACCGGCGCAGCACCTGGCCGAGTTCGGCATCGAGGCCCGCGTGGACTCCCCCGGCGTGGGCGAGCACCTGCAGGACCACCCCGAGGCGGTCATCGCCTGGGAGGCCAAGCAGCCCATGGTGAAGGACTCCTACCAGTGGTGGGAGATCGGGATCTTCTCGGCCACCCGCGAGGGCCTGGACCGGCCGGACCTGATGATGCACTACGGCTCGGTGCCCTTCGACATGCACACCCTGCGGCAGGGCTACCCCACCGCGGACAACACCTTCTGCCTGACCCCCAACGTCACGCACGCGAAGTCGCGCGGGACGGTGCGGCTGCGCTCCAAGGACTACCGGGACAAGCCCAAGGTGGATCCGCGCTACTTCACCGACCCGGAGGGCCACGACATGCGCGTGGCCGTGGAAGGCATCAAGCTGGCCCGGAAGATCGCCGCGCAGCCCGCCATGGCGGACTGGGCCGGCCAGGAGCTCTTCCCCGGTGCTGACACCCAGACCGACGAGGAGCTGGCGGACTACGTCTCCCGCACGCACAACACGGTCTATCACCCGGCCGGATCCGTGCGGATGGGCGCCGACGACGACGCGATGTCACCGGTGGACTCGCAGCTGCGGGTCAAGGGCGTCCACGGGCTGCGTGTGGCCGACGCCTCGGTCATGCCGGAGCTGACCACGGTGAACCCGAACATCACCACCATGATGATCGGTGAGCGCTGCGCGGACCTGATCAAGGCGGCCAACGCCTAGGTTCCGCGCGCGAGCCCGGGTTCCGCCGGGCGCCCCACATCGAGTGGGCGATTTGAGGGAGATTCTCGGCCTGAGAGGTCGGGACAGTCCCTTGAATCGCCCACTCGATGTGTATCCGGGGCTGCTGTTCAGATGGAGCCGCTGCTCAGATGGCGGGAGTGCTCAGCTCCGGGTTCAACAGCTCAGGGGACAGGTTGATCAGGCGCAGCCGCGCGTGAGCGGCGATCTGTGCATCGGTGAGCTCACGGATCGCGCGGGCCTCGGCGTCGTCGTCGTGCTCCTCGTCCAGCCCGGCGTTCGGCAGCGAGGAGGAGACCGAACCCGAGGTCAGCGGGATGTCGAGCACGGTGACCGCGGCCGGGGTCAACGGGATGAACTGGCGCCGATCCAGCAGTCCGAGCCCCTCGAAGAGCACCCGCAGCGCAGCGCCGTGGCAGACGACGACGGCGGTGCGCACCTCGAAGCTGAGGTCGGCTGAGGCGGTGGGAGCGATCTCCGCGGTCGAACGCACGATGTCACTGAAGGCGCGCGTCATCCGGGCCTGCAGATCCGGGTGCGCCTCTCCCCCGGCCGGGGTGTAGCTCCCGGCCCGCCAGCCCTCGAAGTTCTCCGGCTCGGCGTCACGGATCTCCGCCGCGAAGGCGCCCTCCCACTCACCCAGATTCTGCTCGCGCAGCTCGTCCCAGATCTTGGGCTGAAGGTCCAGGCCGAACTCGGCGAAGGTCTGCTGGGTCCGCACCAGGCTGGAGACATGAGCCTGCGCCGGGTTCTGCGCGCGGACGAAGGCACCGGTGGTCCGCGCCTGCAGCTTCCCGGACTCGGCGAGCGAGATGTCCGAATGTCCCTGGAGGCGGTGGGTCTTGTTCCACTCGGTCTCTCCATGGCGGACTAGCAGAATTCGGATCATCGGGGCTCCTCTGGTTCGGGCGGGAAGCGCCTTGCCGGCGCGAGTTCTCTGCTGCAACCCTATGTCAGCGGGCTCGCCGGTGCGGATGTCGCCCCTGAGGTCAGCGTCCATGTCCCTGCCCGGTGGCATGCTGGGTGGCATGACCACTCTGTACTTCTTCGCCGCCGTCCTGCTCGGTGTTGTCCTCGGCGTCCTGGGCTGCTGGCTGGTGCTCTATCTGCTGCGCCGCGGCACCGAGGACCCCGCCGCGCTGCGTGACCAGCTGCACCACGTACGGGCTGAGCTCGCTGACGCCCAGGGCCAGCTCGCCGCCTCGCAGCAGGAGCTCAGCCTGGCGCAGGGACGGCTCTGGGAGCTGGAGCGCCGTCGGGAGGAGGACTCCGAGGCAGCCCGGGAGCGCGAGACGCTGGTGGAGATGCTGCACCCGGTGCGCCAGGGCGTCACCGAGATGCACCGCCGGGTCCAGGAGCTGGAGACCGAGCGGGCCGCGCAGCACTCCCGGCTCTCGCAGCAGCTGACCTCCGCCGCAGAGACCGACGCCCGGATCATCGAATCCACCCAGGCGCTGCTCGGGAGTCTGCACTCGACCTCGGCGCGCGGACACTGGGGCGAGGTGCAGCTGCGCCGGGTGGTGGAGTCTGCCGGCATGCTGCCCCATGTCGACTTCACCGAGCAGTACAGCGGTCGCGGCACCGACGGGCAGCTGCTGATCCCGGACATGGTGGTGCACCTGCCGGGAGGCCGCCAGCTGGTCCTCGACGCGAAGGCGCCGCTGAACCCGACTGACCCGTCGGCCCAGGCCAAGGCGCTGCGCTCCCGGGTCGATGAGCTCGCGAAGAAGCGCTACTGGGAGGCGGTGGACCTCTCCCCGGATGTGGTCTTCTGCTTCGTCCCCGCCGAGTCGCTGCTCTCGGCGGCGATGGAAGCGGACCCGATGCTGCTGGATGACGCACTGTCCAAGGGCGTCACCCTGGTCTCTCCCGCCTCGCTGCTGGCCTCGCTGAAGGCGGTCTCTGCGGCCTGGCGGCAGGAGCGACTGGCGCAGAACATCCGCGAGGTCGTGGACCATTCCCGGGACCTCTACCGTCGGCTGGCCAAGATGAGCGAGCACCTCGCGCGCACCGGAGACCGGCTGCGGCAGGCGGTGACGGCGTACAACGGGTTGATCGGCAACATCGAACGTCAGGTGCTGCCCAAGGTGGAGGCGATGAGCCGGCTGGAGGTCGGTGAGCCCACGGCCACCTCCACCGAAGGGCTGCTGGAGGATCTCGGTGAGACGCTGAGCGTCACCACGGTGAGCACCGAGGTCAATCCGCTCGGCCCCCGGCTGGAGGCCGAACGCAGTCAGGGGCAGTGATCCGCGCTGACGCTGCGGTTCACTGCCCCTGACGTTCCCGCCCGGGCGGGGCAGGCAGGTCGAGCTTCTCGGTGTTACAGGGTCAGGCCGAAGACCCAGACCAGGATGGTCATCGACACCGCGGTGATGCACACGACGCCGGCCACGTTGAGCCAGATGCCGCCCTTGATCATCTGCCCGATGGTGACGTAGCCCGAGCCGTAGGCGATCGCGTTCGGCGGGGTGGCCACCGGCAGCATGAAGGCGCAGGTCGCAGCCAGCGCCACCGGTGCGGCGAGGATCAGCGGATCGATGCCGGTGCCCATCGCGACGCCGGAGGCCACCGGGAGGAAGGTGGCCGCCGTCGCGGTGTTCGAGGTCATCTCGGTGAGCAGCAGGATGCCGAGCGTGGCGACCAGCACCAGCACCCAGACCGGGATGCCAGCCAGTCCTTCGACCTGCGTGCCGAGCCAGGTGGACAGACCCGAGGAGCTGAACTGCGCCGAGAGGGCCAGACCGCCGCCGAAGAGCAGCAGCACGCCCCAGGGCAGCTTCGCGGCGTATTCCCAGTCCAGCAGGCGCACGCCCTTGGCGGCACCGCCGGGCAGCAGGAAGAGCAGCAGGCCCACGACCATGGCGATGCCGGCATCGGAGATGAACGGGTCCTCCATGCCGAGCAGGTTGGTGGAGACCAGCGGGATGAAGACCCAGGAGAGCGCGGCGAGCACGAAGATGATCAGCACCCGGGTCTCTGCGGAGGACATCGGGCCGAGCTTGCGCAGCTCGCCCCGGATCAGGTCGCCGCCGCCGGGGATGTCATCGATCTCGGGCTTGAACAGCACGCGGGTCAGCAGGACCCAGGCGATGACCAGCATGATGATCGAGATCGGCACGCCGACGAGCATCCACTGGCCGAAGCCGATGGTCAGGTCATGGGTCTCCGCCATGTGACCCACCAGCAGCGCATTCGGCGGGGTGCCGATGATGGTGCCCAGCGAGCCGATCGACGCGGCGTAGGCGATGCCGAGCATCAGGGCGGTGCCGAAGTTGGACTTCAGCGCCGAGTTGGTCTCGTTCTCGCCGGCCTCCGTGGCCGTCGCGGGGTCTTCACCCTTCATGATCTTGCTGACCAGCATCAGCACCGAGACGCCGATGGGGAGCATCATCACCGCGGTGGCGGTGTTGGAGACCCACATCGAGAGGAATCCGGTGGCGATCATGAAGCCGGCGATCAGGTTCACCGGCTTGGAGCCCATGGCGCGCAGGGTCATCAGCGCGATCCGGCGGTGCAGGTTCCAGCGCTGCATCGCCAGGGCCAGCATGAAGCCGCCCATGAACAGGAAGATGATGTTGTTGCCGTAGCTGGCGCCCACGTCATCGACCGAGACTCCGCCCACGGCCTCTTCGGCGCTGCCGAAGTCCCCCGCGGGGACCAGCAGCGGGAAGATGATCAGCGGCAGCAGCGCGGTCGCCGGGATCGGGATCGCCTCGGTCATCCACCAGACGGCCATCAGCACGGCGGTGGCGGCGGTCAGCCGGGGCCAGACCTCCATGTCGCCGGGCATGACCAGGTAGACCAGGAGCGCGAGAACCACGCCGCCGACCAGGCCGATCATCCGGCGCATCAGCGCGGTCCGGTCCAGGCCCTCGGCGCGGGCGCCGACCGAGAGCTCTTCGCCTTCCGCCTCGGACTGTGTTCTAGGGTCGTACTTCTTCAGGTGGTCACCTGAAACACGGGAACGCGGAGGCGTCGTCATTGCCGGTACTCCTGCTGGTTCGGTATTGGGTGGTGCGCCATCTCGTGATAGGGCTCACAGAGTCTACGGGGCCCCTGCAGAAGTTGCCACTTTGAACCGAGACGGCGACGTCCCCGCTGGGCAGGTCCGTCGGGTGATGCGGCTGCTTCGGCCCGGCCTGGTCAGCTCGACCGGGCCTGCTCTGGTCGGCCCGGTCTGGTCTGGTCTGGTCGGGGCGGTCAATCCTTGGGCAGCACGACGGCGGCCAGCACCGTCGCGAGTCCTGCGAGCCCGAGCACCATCAGCACCGTCCCCGACCAGCCAGCCACGTGCAGCGCGGTCCCGCCCAGATAGCCGAAGATCGAGGAGCCGCCGTAGTATCCCAGGTTGTACAGCGACGCTGACTGAGCACGGCCGGCGGTCGCGGCCGCGCCGACCCAGCCCGAGGCCACCGCGTGGGCGGCGAAGAACCCCGCGGTGAGCACCACGGTGCCCACGATGATCACGGCAAGATGCGGCACCAAGGTCAGTCCGACGCCGAGGATCATGATCAGGTTTCCAGCGAGCAGCACCGGCTTTCGCGAGTAGCGTGCCGCCAGGCGTCCGGCGCGCGGCGAGGACCAGGTCCCGGCGAGATAGGCGAGGAAGACGAAGGATGCGATCCAGAGCGGGATCGAATACGGCGGCGCGGAGAGGTGGAAGCCCAGGAAGTTGTACATGGCCACGAAGCCGCCCATGGTGAGGAATCCCTGCAGGTAGAGGGTCCAGAGCGTGGGCGAGCGCAGGTTCCCGGTCAGCGCCGGCACGATCTCGCGCACCCGGACGCGCCGCGGGGTGAAGTTCTGCGCGGTCGGCGCCAGGCGCAGGAACACCAGGACGCAGGCCACCGCGATGAGCGTCACGGTGAGCATGCCGATCTTCCAGCCCAGCTGCTCCCCCACCGGGGCGGCCACGATGCGCCCGGTCAGTCCGCCCAGCGAGGTGCCGGAGATGTAGGTGCCCGCCGCAGCCACTGCGATCTTCGGGCTGACCTCCTCGTTGAGGTAGGCCACGGCCAGGGCCGGGACCCCCCCGAGCATGAATCCCTCGATGAAGCGCATCAGCAGGGCGAGCTCGAAGCCCTGGCTGACGAACAGGGCGGGCATGAGCACCGCCAGGATCCCGAAGAGGCAGGCGAGGCTGATCGCCCAGATCATGGCCTTCTTCCGACCGTGGGCGTCGCCGATATAGGACCAGGGGATGACGCCGAGCGCGAGTCCGAGGGTGGCGGTGGAGATCATCAGCGCGGCCCGGTCCGCGGAGACGTCCTGCTCGGCGGCGATCAGCGGCAGCAGGCCCTGCGGCGAATAGAGCTGGGCGAAGGTCGCCACCCCGATGAAGAACAGCGCGATCAGCAGGCGGCGGCTGTGCGCGCTCTGCGCGGTCACGCCAGCACGTCCAGGGTGCCGCGGACGATCGCGCCGGCTCCGCCGAGTCCGGCCAGCGTCATGGCCACGGTCCTGGCAGTGGGGATGGACACGCGTTTCGCGAGCTGGGTGCCGAGCAGGATCCCGACGATGACGGTCAGCACGATCACCGGGAAGAGCCAGCCCAGCGGCGGACCCGCCTGTCCGTTGACCTCGACCGAGCCCATCAGCAGCTTGGTGATCACCGAGACCGCACCCATGGTCATGAAGATCGGCTGCAGGGTCGCGGCAAAGCTGCGATGCTCCCAGCGCGAGATCCGGGAGTAGATGACCAGGACCGGTCCTGCGACTCCGGAGGTGGTGTTGAAGAACCCACCCAGCAGTCCGGCGAAGAGTCCTGCCCCGCGGCCGGGAAGATGCGGCAGCGTCGGCAGCGCGAAGGTCACCAGCAGCGCGAAGACCACGATGCCGCCGACGATGATCGAGAGCCAACCGGCGCTGAGCTGCCCGACCACCCAGGCTCCGGGGATCGCGCCCACCACCGAGGCAGGCATGATCAGCCAGAAGCGTCGCCAATTGATATGTGCCCAGACCGCGATCATGATCAGGCCGCCGGAGACGAACGTGGTCATATTGGTGATCAGCACGCCGAAGGCCGGACCGAGCAGGATCGAGAGCACCGGGGCGACCACCAGGCCGACGCCGGTCCCGGAGACCCGTTGGAGGATGGTGCCGATCAACACCGCGGCCGCGATCACCGCAGTCATGCCCAGCACCGTCATGAACTCATCGTATGTCAGCCCAGGTCATGCCGACGTCACGCCACCCTCGCGCACAGATGTCGGGCCCTGGACTCTGGACCAGGGGCTCAGGAGGTCGAGCAGGGGCTGGACTTGCGGCCGCCGCGGCCGACGTCGTCGTGTCCTGCCTGGGTGAGCGCCTTGCGGATCTCCTTGGGCAGCGAGAACACGATGTCCTCCTGCGCGGTGACGACTTCCTCGACCTGACCGTAGCCGTACTCGGCGAGCAGCCGCAGGACGTCATCGACCAGGACCTCGGGCACGGAGGCGCCGGAGGTGACCCCGATGGTGGCCGCGTCCTGGAACCAGGCCTCGTCGACCTGGTTGGCGTAGTCCACGCGCTCGGCGCGGGCCGCACCGTACTCCTTGGCGACCTCTTTGAGCCGAACGGAGTTCGAGGAGTTCTCGGAGCCGACCACGATCACCAGATCAGACTGGGGGGCGACCTTCTTGATCGCGGCCTGCCGGTTGGAGGTGGCGTAGCAGATGTCGTCCGAGGGCGGATCCTGCAGCTTGGGGAAGCGCTCACGCAGCTTCTGAACGGTCTCCATGGTCTCGTCCACCGAAAGGGTGGTCTGCGAGAGCCAGATCAGCTGATCCGGGTTGCGCACCTCGAGATCGTCGACCTCCCAGGGTCCGTTGACGATCGTGGTGTTCTGCGGAGCCTCGCCGTAGGTGCCCTCGACCTCTTCGTGGCCTTCGTGGCCGATCAGCAGGATCTCGTAGTCGTCCCGCGCGAAGCGCACGGCTTCGCGGTGGACCTTGGTGACCAGCGGGCAGGTCGCGTCGATGGTCTGCAGGTTCCGGCTCTCTGCCAGATCCTTGACGGCCGGAGAGACCCCGTGGGCGGAGAAGACGAGCATGGCACCCTCGGGCACCTCATCGGCCTCTTCCACGAAGATCACGCCCTTCTCCTGCAGCGTCTCGACCACGTGGCGGTTGTGCACGATCTCCTTGCGGACGTAGATCGGCGCTCCGTAGGTCTCCAGGGCCTTCTCCACGGCGATCACGGCCCGGTCCACCCCGGCACAGTAGCCGCGGGGTGCCGCGAGCAGCACCTTGCGCGGACCGGTGAAGGTGGACTCGGCGGCCACTTCCTCGGGGCTGCGGCGCCGGCGGGGCACCATCGGCATGGGGACAGCGATGTGCTGTCGCCGGGCCGGAGCGTCGGGGGCGGTGGCAGTGGAAGTCATGCGCCTGAGTCTACCGGCGGGCGCCTGGGGCCGTCACACCGTGTCCCCGGTTGACGCTGGGTTCACCGGTCGAGATCGCGGCGCCGGCTCCCCCGTCGGCTGCTTCGGGCTGCCACGCTGCCCAGCAGCCCCACGACGACGGCGGCGCCCGCCGCTGCGGTGAAGATCCACCAGGCCGGCTGGGCCCATTCGGTGAACCGGGACTGGACATGGTTCGCGAGGGCCGCGTTGGCCTCACCGGCCACCGCGCCGAACTCTGGAGCGGAGATCGCGAAGACTCCCAGTAGCCCCAGACCCACCGCGAGCAGGCCGCCGAGGGTCAGCGCCACCCACCGGCTCCGACCCGGGCCCAGGAGCAGTCCCAGTGCGGCCAGCACTCCGGCGGAGACGGCGAGCACCAGCCAGTGTCTGCTGACCTCCGCCAGCAGCGCCCAGGTATAGGGGTCTGCGCCCTCGCCGAGGGTGGCTTCGATGTCCACCACCAGCTCAGGGGCGAGGAACTCGAAGCTGGAGGTGTCCACGAAGGGCAGCCAGCCCAGGGCGGAGTCCAGACCCTCACGCAGCGGCTCGGTCATCGCCTCCGACATGGGGCTCAGGTCCACCGGGAGGTCCAGGTCGCTGGCGTCACCGGTGGTCCCCTGCTCGAACAGGGTCTCGAGCTGCGCGGTGTAGTCGGCCCGGGTTCCCTGCAGGGTCTCGTCCCAGGCTGCGTCCACTCCCTCGTTCTCCAGCATCGAGGCGACGATGGAGTCGACCGTGGAGTCTGCCGCGTCGCCGAGCAGGTTCGTGAGGCCTCCGGGAAGCTCAGACTCCAGCTCGGTCATCAACGTCTCGGTCACAAGCTCGCTGAACCCCTCCTGCTGAGGAAGGTCGCCGGCGATCTGCGCGATGGGCTCCTGCTCCCGCAGCAGCTGGTTGATCTGGAACCCTGCCAGCGCCGTCGCGGCGAGCACGGCGGCGAGCAGCAGCGAGATCACGCTGAGCACCTGGCGCATGTGGATAACTCCTTCAACCAGGTCAAGGGGGTGGCATAGGCTGTAAGCACCATAGCGAACCTTCCGGGGAGACCGTCGATGATCGAAGGCAGGACATGAGCGAGCCGGCACAGGCGCAGGACACTTCGGCGGAGACCCCGTGGCCGCTGAGCACGTACTCCGGCAAGCTCAAGGCCCATATCGAAGCCGCACCGCCCACCTGGGTGGAGGGCCAGCTGGTGGAGTTCAATCTGCGCAACGGCAATGCCTGGATGACGCTTCGGGATCTGGAGCAGGAGGTGTCCTTCTCCACGGTGGCCTGGCGCGCGGTGGCCGGCAGCCTCAACGGCACCGTCCAGCCCGGATCCCGCGTGGTCGCCCTGGTGAAGCCGAACCTCTACGAGAAGTCCGGCCGGCTGTCCCTGGTGGCCCAGCAGATGAAGCCCGTGGGACTCGGGGACCTGCTGGCCCGGATCGAGCAGCTCAAGCAGCGTCTGGCCGCAGAGGGTCTGTTCCGGGTCGACCGGAAGAAGCCGCTGCCGGTGCTGCCGTTGCGGATCGGACTGATCACCGGTCGGAACTCGGACGCCAAGAAGGACATCCTGCGCAACACCCACGCCCGCTGGGCCGCCGCCCAGTTCGAGATCCGTGAGGTCGCGACCCAGGGGCCCAGTGCGCCCCAGGAGGTCGCCGCGGCGCTGGCGCAGCTCGACGCGGATGCGGACGTGGAGGTCATCGTGATCGCGCGCGGCGGCGGCGCCCTGGAGGAGGTCGTGCTGCCGTTCTCCGATGAACGGCTGATCCGCGCCGTCGCGGCCGCGCACACCCCGGTGGTCTCGGCGATCGGGCATGAGGCGGACCGCCCGCTGCTCGACGAGGTCGCGGACATGCGCGCATCCACCCCCACCGGTGCCGCGAAGCTGCTGGTGGTCGACGAGGCCCAGGAGCGCGACCAGCTCACCCACGCGCGGGAACGCATGTCCGCCGGCGTCGAACGGCTCATCGGCCGGGAGACCGAATGGCTGACCGCGCTGCGTTCCCGGCCGGTGCTCGCCCAGCCTCAGGACATGATCACCGGACGCGCCCAGGAGCTGCTGATGCTGCGGCGTCGCTCGCTCTTCGGGATGGAGACCGCGGTGCGCCGCGGCACCGACTGGGTCGCGCAGACGCGGGCCCGGGTCCGGTCGCTCTCCCCCCAGTCCACCCTCGATCGCGGATACGCGGTGGTGCAGACCCAGGCCGATGTGGGCTGGGAGGTGCTGCGCGATGCCGCCACCGTCTCCCCCGGGGACCAGCTGAGCATCATGGTCGCCTCCGGCGAGCTCACCGCCCGCGCCGAAGAGATCTACCCCAAGGACCGCCGGGCCGCCCCTGCCGAGCAGGCTGCCACGGCGCTCGAGACACCACAGACCGCACAGACCCCGAACCGAGAGGCAGCGCCATGAGCGAAGACGCCAGCGCCACCCAGACCCAGACCGCGACGTCCACCGAGTTCAGCACCGCGCAGACCGAGGACATCGAGACCATGAGCTACGAGCGGGCCCGCGAGGAACTGATCTCGGTGGTGACCAAGCTCGAGACCGGCGGCGCCCCGCTGGAGGAGTCACTGGCCCTCTGGCAGCGCGGCGAGGCCCTCGCCGACCGCTGCGAGCGGTGGCTCGACGGCGCGCGGACCCGCCTCGAGGAGGTCCGCGTGGAGCTGACCGAGGACCGCTAGGCCGGCAGGGGCGTCATACCCCGCTGGCGAGGACGACCGGCTGCCAGAGCAGGATGAAGACCGAGATCAGGCTCAGCGCGATGATGTTCATCCAGAAGCCGGCCTTCACCATGTCGTCCATCTCCAGGTAGTCGGAGGAGAACACTGCCGCGTTCGGCGGAGTGGAGATCGGCAGCATGAATGCGCAGCTTGAGGTCAGCGCGACCAGCGCCATGATCGCGAAGGGGTCCACTCCCATGCCCAGGGCGAGCCCCACGCTGACCGGGATGAGCATGTTGGACACCGCGGTGTTCGACATCACCTCGGTCATGAACAGTACGATGGCTCCGAGCACGACGATGATGATGACGTAGGGCAGCACCTCTAGTCCGCCGAGTATCTCGCCGAACCACGGGGTGAGGTCGGAGTCGTCGAAGGCCGCCGCGAGCGAGAGTCCCCCGCCGAAGAGCAGCAGGATCCCCCAGGGCAGTGCCTGCATGTCCTTCCACACCAGGATGCCGCCTCGCTTGCCGTCCTCATCAGTCGCTCGGGCGCGCAGCAGGAACATCGCGGTGGCACCGATCATGGAGACCGTCGTGTCTGTGAGCGGAATTCCCCATTCCTCGGGTAGGAACCCGATGGTCATCCACATGGCGCCGACGAAACCAAAGATGGCCAGGACCGTCTTCTCCTCGTAGGACATGGAGCCGAGCTCGCGCAGCTGATCATGAGCGAAGTCTGGTGAGATCTCGGCCTGGGAGACCAGTCGGAACTGGACCTTGGAGAGGTAGAAGTACAGCAGCACCAGCAGGATGGCAGTCAGCGGGGCGGCGAAGACGAACCACTGCGCGAAGCTGACGGTGATGTCGAAGTGCAGCGACGCTTGGGCGGCGAACACCGCGTTGGGCACCGAGCCGATCAGCGTCGCCAGTCCGCCGATGGAGGCGGCGTAGGCAATGGCCAGGAGCAGTCCCTTGGCGAACTTCTTGAGTCCCTCCTCGTCGAAGAACTGCTTCTCCTTGACCTCTTCGATCAGCGCCAGGCCGATGGGCAGCATCATCAGAGCCGTGGCCGCGTTCGAGATCCACATCGAGAGTCCGGCGGTTGCCAAAATCACGCCCAGCATCAGCCGGTTGCCCTGGGTCCCGACCATGCGGATGATGGTCATGGCGATGCGTTTGTGCAGGTTCCACTTCTGGATCGCGAGGGCGATCGTGAAACCACCCATGTACATGAAGACGATCGGATTCGCATACGCCATCGCGGCGGTCTCTTCATCTGTTCCACCCGTGAGCGGCAGCAGAAACAGCGGAAGCAGCGACGTCGCGGGAATCGGCAGCGCCTCGGTGATCCACCAGGCGGCGACCCACAGGGTCACCGCGAGCACCGCTCGAGGCGCGTCGTCGAGACCGGTGATCGCCGGGATGAAGTAGAACACGGCGAAGAGCACCGGGCCCAGCACCAGCCCTACTCGTCGTCGGCTCAGCAGCTGCGTGCGCTCGGTCGTCTCCTTGTCGGTGGCCATGGGGCCAGAGTGTTCCAGACCACAGCGACGTAATCCAACTCAACGCTTCGCTTGAGCGAGGCGGAAACAGGAACCAGGCTCAGGCGCGGGCCGCGGCGTCCCGGTAGTCCGCGAGGAACTCTGCGATCCCGGCGATCGCGTGCTCGAGGTCTTCCACCCCGGGCAGAGTGACCAGCCGGAAGTGGTTGTCATCGATCCAGTTGAACGCCCGGCCGTGGGAGACCAGGATCTTCTGCTGCCGCAGCAGCTCGATGACGAACTTCTCGTCGTTCTCGATGGGATAGATCTCCGGATCCAGCCGCGGGAACAGGTAGAGCGCGCCGTCGGCCTGGTGCACCTGGACGCCTTCGATCTCGCGGAGCAGCCGATACGCGGTCTCGCGCTGTTCGAAGAGCCGCCCGCCCGGATCGATCAGGTCCTGGATGGACTGGTGTCCGCCCAGCGCCGCCTGGATCGCATGCTGGGCGGGAACGTTGGCGCACATGCGCATGTTCATCAGGAGGGTCAGCCCTTCCATGTAGTTCTTCGCCCGGTGGGTCGGCCCGGAGACGAAGATCCACCCGGAGCGGAAGCCCGCCACGCGCCACGTCTTGGAGAGTCCGGAGAAGGTGATCGTGAAGACGTCATCCGAGAGCGTGCAGGCGTTGATCATCTCGGCATCGTCGAAGGTGATGTTCTCGTAGATCTCGTCCGAGAGCAGCATCAGGTTGTGCCGCCGGGCGATGTCGACCATCGCCTCGAGGATCTCACGCGGGTAGACCGCACCGGTGGGGTTGTTCGGGTTGATGATCACCAGGGCCTTGGTCCGGTCGGTCACCTTCGACTCGATCTCGGCGGGGTCCGGCCACCAGCTGTTGTCCTCATCGCAGATGTAATGCACGGCCCTGCCGCCGGCCAGCGTGGTGGCGCCGGTCCAGAGCGGATAGTCCGGGGCGGGGATGAGCACCTCGTCACCGGGCGCCAGCAGCGCCTGGAGCACCATCGAGATCAGTTCCGAGACCCCGTTGCCCAGATAGATGTCCGCAGGGTCCGCATCGGTCATGCCGCGAGCCTGGTAATACTGGGCGACGGCGATCCGGGCGGAATAGATGCCCTGGGAGTCGGAGTAGCCCTGGGCGTCGTGGAGGTTGCTGATCATCGCCATCCGGATCGAGTCCGGCGCCTCGAAGCCGAAGGGCGCCGGGTTCCCGATGTTCAGCCGCGTGATCGCATGCCCTTCGCGCTCCAGCCGAGCGGCCTCCTGCGCGATCGGCCCGCGCACGTCGTACCGGACGTCCTGAAGCTTGGGCGACTGGGTGAAGTCTTCGAATTCCTGCATCCTGGAGTTACGCACTGTCCTATCCTGCACCTTCCGAGGTGTGAGAGCCCCTGTCGTTTCACATGCTGAACGTCGCACCGTCCCGGCGCGGCGCGTGCCGCGCGCCGTTCTTCGGGCGCACGGTGCCGCGCGGGCGGAGCCTGAGCCCGCGCGCCGCGGTCAGGCTCGGGCGAACGCGTCGCGGTAGGAGGCGAGGAAGTCCGCGATCCCGGCGATGGCCTCTTCAAGCTCCTCCACCGGCGGCAGCGACACCAGCCGGAAGTGGTTGTCATCGATCCAGTTGAATGCCCGACCGTGGGAGACCAGGATCTTCTGCTGACGCAGCAGCTCCATCACGAAGGTCTCATCGTTCTGGATCGGATAGATCTTCGGATCCAGCCGGGGGAAGAGGTAGAGCGCGCCGTCGGCCTGGTGGACGTCCACGCCTTCGATCTCGGCAAGGAGCTTGTGGGCGATGTTGCGCTGCTCATAGAGCCTGCCGCCGGGACGGATGAACTCCTCCACGGACTGGTAGCCGCCGAGCGCGGTCTGGATCGCGTGCTGGGCGGGGACGTTGGGGCACATCCGCAGGTTCGACATCAGGTTCAGGCCCTCGATGTAGTTCTTGGCCCGGTGCTTGGGTCCCGACATGTAGAGCCAGCCGGAGCGGAAGCCCGCCACGCGCCAGGTCTTGGAGAGTCCGGAGAAGGTGATCGTGAAGACGTCATCGGAGAGCGTGCAGGCGTTGATCATCTCGGCGTCGTCGAAGGTGATCTTCTCGTAGATCTCATCGGAGAGCAGGATCAGGTTGTGCCGGCGGGCGATGTCGACCATCGCCTCGAGGATCTCACGCGGGTAGACCGCGCCGGTGGGGTTGTTCGGGTTGATCAGCACCAGAGCCTTGGTCCGGTCGGTGACCTTGGACTCGACCTCTTCGGGGTCCGGCCACCACTGGTTCTCCTCGTCACAGATGTAGTGCACGGCGCGCCCGCTGCACAAGGTGGTGATCGCGGTCCACAGCGGGTAGTCCGGGGCGGGGATGAGCACCTCGTCGCCGGGGTTGATCAGCGCCTGCAGCACCATGGTGATCAGCTCGGAGACGCCGTTGCCCAGGATCACATCGGAGACCTCGGCCTCGCGCATGCCGCGGGACTGGTAGTACTGGGCGACCGCGGTGCGGGCCGAGTAGATGCCCTGGGATTCGGAATAGCCCTGGGAGCTGGGGAGGTTCTTGATCATGTCCACCAGGATCGAGTCCGGCGCGTCGAAGCCGAACGGCGCCATGTTCCCGATGTTCAGCTTGGTGATCCGGTGTCCCGCTCGCTCGAGCCGTGCGGCTTCTACTGCGATGGGGCCGCGCACGTCGTACCGCACGTTGCGAAGCTTCTGGGCCTGTGTGAAGTCCTCGAATTCCTCCATGACCAGATTGTGCCCTATGTCGGACTCTGTGCCGGGACGTTACGACCTCGACTCTTCTTCGGCGCGTTGCGCCCCGCGAGGCGAGCCGTGCGGTGTGCCTTCACACCCGGCGCGCGCTCAGCCCCAGTCCTCGGGCTCTGCGACGAAGCCCTCCTGGACCAGCCAGTACTCGGCGGCCTCCTGCGGGCTCAGCGCCTGCTCCCCGTCGACCAGCCGGCGCAGCGTGACCAGGGCGTCCTCATTGAGCGCCTGCGCCAGCTCCACGGCCACGCCGGGGACCTCCTCGGCGACCTCCGCGGAGACCACCGGGACGAACTGCTCCTGCGGGAAGGCGCGCTCGGCGTCGGTGAGCGCGATGAGCGCCTGCTCCTCGATGCCGGGGTGTGAGGTCGTGACGATCGCGGCGTCGAGCTCGGCGGTGATCACGTCGTTGATCAGCTCGGACTCCTCCGCGACGACGATCTCGGCGGGCTCGCAGTCATAGATCTCGGCCAGCAGCGGTCCTGGCTCCGGCAGATCCGGGCGCACGCCGATGCGCAGCTCGTCACAGGCCGCAGCGAAGGCGGGGTCATCGACCTCCCCCTCGGTGGCGATCTCGTTGAGCTGGGCGGTGACCGTGGTGATCACCAGGGAGCTGCCGAGCACCGCCGAAGAGGGCTCCAGCAGCTGCGCGTCCTCGTCGAGGCTGTCTTCGATGACGCCGAGCAGCTCCGCCGAGCTGGGCTGCTCCAGCTCGCCGAAGGCCTCCGGGTCCAGCTCCCGCGCGAGGGCCATGGACCGGCCGATGACGAGATCGGACTCCCCCGCCGTGACCACATCACCGGGGCCGCGATCTGAGGTCTCCACCACCGCGGGCGTGTCCCGGGAGTTCAGCGCCAGGGCGTAGACATTGGCGATGGTCTGATCCAGCGGATGCTCCCCCACGGCGATGGTCCAGGCCCGCTCGGCGGCGCTCCCGGTGGGCTCCTCCGCCGGTGGCGGGGGCGAGCACCCCGTCGCCGTCCATACCGCGACCGCGGCAACAGTGGTGATCCCCGAGACGCGGCGGGCACGCCGAGGCGTCACAGGGGAAAAAGTCATGAGCGTCATTCTACGACGGCGCCGGATCGGCGCTAGTCTGGTGAAGATGACGAGTCCGCTGATTCCGCGTCTGACGGCACTCCTCGAGGCCGCCGGTGGCACGACTGTGCCCGCCGCCGATGCCGCCGGATGGCTCGACCTCGCCTATGAGGGCGCCTACGGCGAACGCTACCGCTCGGCCGCTGAGGCCGCCGAAGCCGGACTGAGCTCCCCTGGTGGAGAAGATCCGGAGAACCGGCTGATGCTGCTGCGCATTCTGGCCGGCGTCCACGAGATGCGCGGAGACTCCGCCGCCGCCGCTCCGTTCATCGCTGCCCGGCTGAGCCTGCTGCGCGATCTGGGCCGGTTCCGCCAGGCCCGGCTCGAAGACGATCTCGGCGCGATGCTGCTGCGGGAACCCGACCGGGTCGAAGGCGAGATCCTCGCCCGGGTCGCGGAGGACCTGCGCGCCGAGGATCAGTCCTCCGGCCAGGTCTCAGTGGAGCTCGCCGACGTGCTCTCCTCGCTGGCGGTGCGCCGGCTCCAGGACGAGGGTCCCGAACTCACTCTGCCCCTGGTGCAGGAGACCTGCACCATCCTGTCCACGCTGGACCGGCCCGAGGCGCTGGCCGGGGCTCGGATGTTCCTGGCCCACACGCTGCTGCTCTCCGGGGAGACCACCCAGGCGCTGACCACCGCGGAGCTGGTGCTCGGCGCCCCGGCGAACCGTGCGGTGCACGGCGCGATGGCGATGCTGCAGGCCACGATCCACCATCATGAAGACCGCAACCTCGTCGCGATCGAGTCCGCGCTGCGCTCGGTCGAGCTCTATGCCGCCGCTCGGGTGCGCAAGGGAGCCGCCTCGGCCGCGGCGCTGCTGGCCGGGCTGACCGGAGAAGAGGACGACGGCGAGGCCTCGGTCCTCGCCTGGCGGGTCGCCGTGCAGCAGGCCGAGCTCGGAGAGTTCCGCGAATCGAGGCTGCTGACCCTGGCCCTGGGACAGCAGCTCCTGGAGCTGGACGACTACGCCGAGGCCGAGAAGGTCCTTGATGCGCTCTCCGTGCGGCTGGGCGGATCCGAGGAGGATCGCTCCACCCGGGCTCGGGCGCTGATGGGGCTCGGTCACGCGGTGACGCATCTGAAGCGCCCGCTGGAAGCGATGTCGCACTGGAACGAGGCGGCGGAGATCTTCAGCGAGATCGGTGAGACCGATGAATCAGCCCGTGCCCACCTCGCCGCCGGCGCGCTGGCCGCCTCGCTGGAGCGCCTGGAGGTGGCCCGCAGCCACTACGAACGTGGACTCGAGCTGGTGGAGCACAGCGAGGACCTGGACCCGCAGGTGCTGTTCCAGGCGCTGCACTCCCTGGGGCACCTGCTCACCCGGGCCGAGGACCAGACCGGGATCGCCCACCTGGACCGGGCGCTGGCGCTGGCTCGAGAGCACGGCACCACCTGGCAGCGGGCGGACATCACCGATTCACTCGCCCGCGGTTGGACCGCCCTGGGCGATGGGACCAAGGCGGTGGCCGCGGGCCTGGAAGCCGCTGACCTCTTCGCCGAGGCCGGGGACGAGGACTCAGCCGGGGACGCCGAGGTCTTCGCCGCGAAGGTGCTGCTGGAGATGGGGCGCGCCGACGAGGCCGAGACCATCTTCCGGATGTCCACCGACGAGCGCGAGGCCAGTCCGACCCTGATGGCCGATGCGCTCGAGGGTCAGATCGAGGCGCTGATGCGCCAGGGCAAGGCCGAGGCGGCCGCCGATCTGCGCCGCAAGCTCACCCGGCTCAAGCGCCGCATGCGCAGCTGAACAGGTCCTAGCGTCTCGGCCACTGCGGCAGCGCAGGCTCCGGCGGGCGAAGACCCACCACGGCCTCGGCGCAGCTGAGTCGGTGCTCCGCCTGGGCCTGCCAGTGCTGTCTGCGGGTGTCCCGCGCCCCAGCCACCAGCGACAGCGCCACCGATGCGGTGCGCACGCGCAGCGCCTGCGCATCCACGGTGGCTGCGAACCCGGCGGCGAAGCGCTGGAACGCGGCGGGGACATGGATGTACCGGGCGTCTACGGCAGGCAGCACCGCGAGGTGGCCCAGGAAGCAGGCGAGGTCATCCACCCGGTGTCCCGGCCCCAGCGAGTCGACGTCGAGCAGCGCGGAGACCTCGCCACCGTGCATCAACAGGTTCGCCTCATAGAAGTCCCCGTGGGTGGGGACCACCGGTCCGCGGTCGGTCATCGGCAGTGCCGCGCTGATGTGCTCGACCAGCGCGCGGATGCGGTCGGCGGCCTCGGGCAGGGCGGAGGTCGCGGCCGTGGCGTAGGCGGAGAGCCGGTCGGTCCAGGCTTCTCGGGCCGGCAGCGTCATCACCTCGGCCGGGAGCTTCTCGAGCAGCTCGATGAACTGCTCCGGTGCGGCACCGGCGGCGCCGTCGGCGAGGAAGTATTCGGCCAGGGACTCCCCCGGACCCTCCTTCAGGGCGACGACGTCGAGCACCGGCTCACGCACCGGCACGGCGGCCGGGATCCCGGCGTCGAGCAGCAGCTGGTGGCGGGTATGCAGCTCATCGGCGCGGCGGGCGCGCAGGACCTTCAGGAAGAGTCGAGTGCCGTCGTCGAACTCGGCGGCGATCACCGCCCGGCGCAGCGGCCGGTAGCTGATGGTCTCCAGGCTGATCAGGTCACGGCCTGCGCCCCAGACGTTGCGGACCGAGTCGGGGTCGGTGGCGATGCGCAGCCCCGGCAGCGACGGGTCCAGCGGGTGCTGCCAGATGGAGAGCCGGCCGTAGGGACTGTGTGACTGCACGACGCCGTCCGCATCGGCGGGCACCGGTTCGGTGGTCATGCCCACGTAGAGCTCGTCCACATGATCGGAGGTCTCGGTGTAGGCGCCGGCGGGTCCTCCGCGCGGCATCACCGGGCGCCCGGTGGCAACCCGGTAGACCCCGGTCACCCCGGCACCCGGACGGTGCTGCAGAGACTCCAGGTGCACGCTGGTCGCGTAGACCCCGGTGTGTTGAATGGCCTCCGCGATCGGCGGATGCGCGTCATAGGACTCCATGAACGCCAGCTGCCTGGCTTCCAGCTCGGCTGGGGTCATGCCTTTTGACATCAGGCGCGCCGGCGCTTGAGCACTTCGTCGAGATTCATGGAGTCGTGCTTCGGCCCCTTGAGCTGCTCCGCCGCACGGTCCTGCTCGACCGGCCCGTGGCCGACGGCCGGGGTCTGCTCGGCGGGAGGCTGCGGGTCCAGGAAGCGGCGCTGGGTGAGCTTGACGTCGCTGCGCGGAGCAGGGGTCTGCGCCTTGAGCGCCTCGGGCTCGACCCGCTGCGCCTTGTCGAGCTCCAGGTACTTCGGGCGCGGCACGGCGCGCGGCTCCCACGGACCGACCGGCTCGGCTGCCTCGCCGAGCACCGTGCCGGAAGCCTGCACGTCGGCTCCGAAGGTGCGCTCCAGACCGACGGGAAGTCCGTCCTCGTCGATCTGCTGCAGCGAGTTCGGGCCGCCGGCTCCGCGGTCATCGGAGCTCAGCGCGTCGAAGAGCCCGGCGCGCGCCGGGCGCTCCCAGGGCGTGGCCTGCAGCGGGTTCATCGCTTCTTCGATGGCTGACTGCACGCGGGCCCGACGCTGGCTGCGTCGGCGCAGCACCGCCATGGTCCGCATCGTCACCAGCGAGAGCAGGAAGATCCCAGCGGCGCTGAGCGGCACCGCGGCGGGCACCGCGGTCAGCGGGGCGAGGATCCCGGTCACTACCGCAGTCAACAGGGCGAGCACTCCGAGCAGCGCCACCAGGGTGCGCCCCCAGTGCAGGTGGAACCCGGAGGGCCGGCCGGGTGAACCGGCCGCTGCGCGTGCGGAATCGCTGCGCCAGGAGCCAGCGCGGTGCTGGGCCTCTGCGGCGCGTGAAGAATCAGCGTCGCGTGAAGAGTCAGTGGTGGAAGACATTGTCGCCCCTCGGTCGGTGTCGGGGTGGGCGGTGGTGCCGGTCGGCGGCGTCGAGGAGGGCTCCTGCTGCGGAGCGTCCTGCTCGGCCGCGGCGGCGTCCTGGTGAGCAGGCTCGAGATCGGCGAAGCTGCTGGCCTGGCGCTGTCCGCGCAGGACCAGGGTGCCCAGAAAGAGCACCGCGATCAGGGCTATCAGGGCGGAGGAGGGGATGGGCAGGCCCTGCACAGCGGAGAGGAAAGCACTCTCGGTGTGTTCCATGCCCAGCATCTCTGGCCCCCTGCCCTTCATGAAGTACAGGGTGAGCCTATCCGACACCTGATTGTGATCCGCGGCAACGCGCCACAAGTCCTTCGCCGATCTCTTCCCGGGTCAGCGCGAAGCAGCGGTGGTCGCGCCAGGCGCCGTGGATGTGCAGGAACCGCAGCCGCAGCCCTTCTTCGCGGAATCCCAGCTTCTCCACGACCCGCAGGCTGGCGGCGTTCTCCGGGCGCACGGCGACCTCGACCCGGTGCAGGCTGCGTTCGAAGAAGAGGTGGTCGACGGCGAGCGCCACCGCCATCGGGGTGATCCCCTGCCCGGCGTGTCCCTCATCGAGCCAATAGCCCAGCGAGGTGGTCCGCGCGGAGCCGCCGATGATCGGACCCACGGTGAGCTGCCCGACCAGCCGGGCCGCCTCCCCGGCAGGGGTGAACCAGATCAGCCACGGCAGATGGGTGACGGCCTGCGCGCTGCGGGTCAGATTGCGGGCCATCTGCCGGAAGCTGGAGGCCGAGTCGCGGGGATCCGGGTCTTCGGGGGTGGTGGCGTCCCAGGGCTGCAGCCACTGGGTGTTCAGGACCCGCAGCGCCATGAAGCGATGTTCATCCTGGAGCGTGAGCGGTCGCAGCTCCACGCGTCCCGCGGGGGTCTGGACTGCAGGGCTCACCGGCCAGGCGTGGTTCCGGCCGGAGAACAGCCTCATGGCCGCATCGCGAATCGCAGCGTGTCCAGTCCGACCATGCCCAGCGCCAGCAGCTCGGTGTGGAAGGCCCGCAGGTCGAAGGTCTCCCCTGCCTGCTGGGCGGCCGCCTCGCGCTCGGCGCGGATCTGCTCGAAGACCCGCTGACCGACCTTGTACGAGGGCGCCTGCCCGGGCCAGCCCAGATAGCGGGTGAACTCGAAGTCCAGCTGCGCGGGCGAGATCGGGAGGTGTGCACGCAGGAACTCCTTGCCCCGCTCGGGGGTCCAGGTCTCCCCGCCGAACTCCGGCGGAGCCTCGAAGCCGCAGTGGACCCCGATGTCGAAGACCACCCGGGCCGCGCGCATCCGCTGCATGTCATACATCCCCATCAGGTCGCCGGGGTCGGTGAGGAAGCCCAGCTCGGCCATGAGCTGCTCGGCGTAGAGGGCCCAGCCCTCGGCGAAGCCCGAGACGAAGCTTCCGTGGCGGCGCCAGGAGTTCAGCCGGTCCTTCACCAGGGTGGCGGTGGCGATCTGCAGATGGTGCCCCGGGACGCCCTCGTGGTAGACGGTGGTGGTCTCGGTCCAGGTCGTGAAGCTCTCGTCCTCGGGCGGGACCGACCACCACATCCGGCCGGGCCGGGAGAAGTCGTCGCTGGGACCGGTGTAGTAGACCCCGCCGTCCTGGGTCGGGGCGATCATGCACTCCAGGACATCCATCGGGGCGGGGATGTCGAAGTGCACGTCCTTGAGCGCGGCGAGCGCCTCATCGGAGAGTCGCTGCATCCATTCCTGCAGCGCGGCGGTGCCGGCGAGCTGTCGGGCGGGATCCGCGTCGAGGATCGCCTTGGCCTCCTGGACCGAGGCGCCGGGCTTGATCTGCTGGGCCACATCTTCCTGCGCCGCGACGAGCCGTGCGAGCTCCTCGAGCCCCCACCGGTAGGTCTCCCCCAGGTCCAGCGTGGTCCCGGTGAAGTATCGGCTCGCCAGGCTGTAGGCCTCGATGCCCACGGCGTCGGTCTCCGGCGCCTGGGGCAGCAGCTCGGTCTCGAGGCGCTGGGCCAGCACCCGGTAGGCCTGCTGGGCCGCCTGGGTCCCGGCGGCGAGCGCGTCCTGCGTGGCGGCGCTGACCTGTGCCTGCTGGCCGCTGGTCAGGTAGCCGGCGAGCGCGCCGTCGTCGGTGGCATAGCTGCGGCACTGCTGCGCCACCGCCTCGACCTGGCGGCGGGCGGGCACGTGACCCTGCTCGGCGGAGTGCACCAGGGAGGCCCAGTATCCGTCCAGCGCGGCCGGCAGATTGCGCAGCCGTCCAGCCAGGTGGGTGAAGTCCTGCTCGGTCTGCGCGGGCATCAGCTCCAGGACCATCCGCACGCCCTGGGGCGGGGAGGCCAGGTTGTTCAGCTCGGTGCGCCCGGAGTCGTGCAGCGCCACGTCGAGTCCGATGCGTTCGGCCATCGCATGCAGCGTCACCGCGTCGATGTCGTCTGCGGGCTGAAGCTCGGCCAGCCGGGTCAGCGTCTCGCGCTGCAGCGCGGCGACCTCTTCACGGCCGGCGGGCGAGTAGTCGGCGTACTCCGTCTCGACCCCCGGGCGGCCGAGCACCGTGGCCTCCTCGGGGTTCAGGGCCAGGAGCCGCTCGAAGTAGTCCTCGGCGAAGGCGTCCACCGCGGTGGGGGTGCGCGGCGACAGTGCCGCGGGGCCGGTCGACTCGGGGGTGCTGCTGCTCATCCGGGGTCAGTCCTCTGGGTCGGTGACGTGGAGGTGAAGCCGGCGGGCGGCCTCGGAGATCGAGCCGGTCAGCGACGGATAGACCGTGAAGGTCGTCGCGACGTCGTCGACGTGGAGCTTGTGCGTGACGGCCAGGGCGAGCGGGAAGATCAGCTCGGAGGCGCGCGGGGCGACGACGACGGCGCCGATGACGGTGCCGGAGCCCTTCCGCGAGAAGATCTTCACGAAGCCTTCGCGGATGTTCATCATCTTGGCCCGCGCGTTGGTGGCCAGATCCAGCTTGATCACATCGGCCTGGTACTTCCCGGAGTCGACCTGCTCCTGGGTGACCCCGACGGTGGCGATCTCCGGTGAGGTGAACACGTTGGACGCGACCTGGTGCAGCTTCAGCGGCTTGACGCTCTCGCCCTGCATGTGGGCCACGGCCACGCGGCCCTGCATCGCGGCGACCGAGGCCAGCGGCATGACCCCGGTGCAGTCCCCGGCGGCGTAGATGTTGTTCGCGGTGGTCCGCGAGACGGTGTCCACCTGGATGTGGCCGGAGTCGGAGATCTCCACTCCGGCCTCCTCCAGCCCGATCCCGGCGGTGTTCGGGATGCCGCCCACGGCCATCAGGCAGTGCGAGCCGTGCAGCACCTCACCGTTGGTGAGCCGGACCTCGACCCCGTTCTCGGTGCGTTCCACGGACTCGGCGCGGGTCCGCGAGGCGACGTGGACCCCGACGCGTTCGAAGGAGTTCTCCAGCACCGTGGCGGCGTCGGAGTCCTCCCCGGGCAGGACCTGATCCCGGGAGGAGACCAGCGTGACCTCGGCACCGAGCCGGCGGTAGGCAGAGGCGAACTCGGCACCGGTCACACCGGAGCCGACGACGATCATGTGCTCCGGGGCCTCGATGAGGTTATAGGCCTGGGTCCAGTTGAAGATGCGCACCCCGTCGGGCTTGGCCGAGGTGAGCTCCCGCGGGTGGGCTCCGGTGGCGACGATGACGGCGTCGGCCACGATCTTCTCACCGGAGTGCTCACCGGAGGTGACCTCGATGGTGTGCGGCGGCACGAGCCTGCCGCGTCCGATGATGACCCGCACCCCGTAGGACTCCAGGGTGGAGCGGATGTCGCGGGACTGGCTGTGTGCAAGCTTGAGCAGACGCTCATTGACCTTGGAGAAGTCCGCCCAGGCCTCGGCCTCCTCGGCGTCCTCCACGGCAGCATCCTCGGTGCCGTTGCTGTGTTCCCCGAAGCGCACGCCGAACGCGGGCGAGACGTTGACCCGGCGCATCGCGTCGGCGGTGGCGATCAGGGTCTTGGACGGGACGACGTCGGTGAGCACCGCCGAACCGCCGAGGCCCTTCTCCTCGATGATGGTGACCTCCGCGCCGGCGTCGGCGGCGACCATGGCCGCTTCATAGCCGCCCGGGCCTCCCCCGAGGATGGCGATGCGGTCAGGGGCGAAGCGTCGTTGCACGTTAGTTGGAGTCACAGCCCCATTCTGCCCAGTCGGGACACCAATGTCATACGCCGCACAGGGATGTGACCCAAGGCTGTGGATCCGACGGGCCGCGTCAGCCTGCCCCGGTGTCCCACCCAGACGGTAGATTGATCCCTGTGAGCCACGACAAAGTCCAGACCCAGCACAGTGCCCCGACCAACGACGGACTCGGAGACCACCTGGTCCCGCATCCGGAGCTGACCCCGACCAACGACCCGACCGCCCCGGCGAATCTGCTCGCCGAAGCGGCCGCCGGTGCGCTGCTCGCACAGGCAGGGGTCGACTCCATCGACCTGGCCTGCACCCTCGGCTCGGGCTGGGGTGACGCCGCCGCCCAGCTGGGCGAGCTCGTCGCGGAGATCGACGCCGAGGAGATCCCCGGCTTCCATTCCTCCGGCGTCTCGGGCCACAGCGGAACGCTCAAGGTCATCCGCACCGGCTCCGGAGCGCATGTCCTCGTCATCGGAGCGCGCACCCACTACTACGAGGGGCGCGGCGTGGACGCCGTCGCCCACGGCGTGCGCACCGCCGCCGCCGCGGGTGCCGCGACCATGGTGCTCACCAACGGCTGCGGCGGGCTGAACCCGCAGTGGAAGCCCGGCACCCCGGTGCTGATCTCCGATCACCTCAACCTCACCGGAACGTCCTCGCTGCGCGGCGCGCACTTCGTGGACATGACCGACCTCTACTCCCCCCGACTGCGCGCCGTGGCCCGAGAGGTCGACCCCGACCTGCCCGCGGGCGTCTACGCGCAGTTCCCGGGCCCGCACTATGAGACCCCCGCCGAAGTCAGGATGGCCGGAGTCCTCGGCGCCGATCTGGTGGGCATGTCCACCGCGCTGGAGGCGATCGCCGCCCGCGCCGCCGGCATGGAGGTCTTCGGCATCTCCCTGGTCACCAACCAGGCGGCCGGGATCTCCCCAGAGCCGCTGAGCCACACCGAGGTCCTCGACGCCGGACGCGACGCGGCTCCCCGGATCTCCGCGCTGCTGGCCCAGGTCATCGGGCGCATCGTCGCTCCCTGACCGAGTGCCCTGCCATCCACCGATGATCCGACGATGACCGACCGACCCAGACCCGATACCCCGACCGAGATGAGGGAGCAGACCGCCATGACCGAGAACCTGTTCGGCGCCGTGCGCCGCTGGATCGAGATGGACCCCGACGCCAAGACCCGGTCCGCGCTTGCGCAGCTGCTGACCCGCGCCGAGGACTCGGACGCCTCGGCTGCCGAGGAGCTGCAGCGCCTCTTCTCCGGTCGGCTCGCCTTCGGCACCGCCGGTCTGCGCGCGGAGCTGGGTCCAGGACCGCTGCGGATGAACCGCCTCGTGGTCCGCCAGACCGCGGCCGGGATGCTCAGCTACGCGGAGGAGCAGCTCGCCCGGGCCCAGCAGGGTGCGGACAACCCGCAGGACCTGATGCGCAGCGGGGCGCGCAAGATCGTGATCGGCTTCGACGCGCGGCACCAGTCCGACGAGTTCGCGGCGGACACTGCCGAGATCTTCTCCGCCGCCGGCTGGGAGGTCCACCTGTTCACCCGCCCGGGACCCACGCCGCTGCTGGCCCGCCAGGTGCTGGTGCTCGACGCCGAGATCGGCGTGATGGTCACCGCCAGCCACAACCCGCCCCAGGACAACGGGTACAAGGTCTACCTCGGCGGGGAGCTCTCCCGCTTCCTGGAGCCCCATGGCCGTGGCGTCGGCGCACAGATCGTGGCACCGGTCGATCAGGACATCGCCGCCCGGATCGCCGAGCTCGTCGACGCCGACACCCCCGCCGATGCCTCAGCCAGCTCCCCCGAGGCCGGCAGCGATGTCGCGGCCGGCGCTGCGAGGACCCACCCCGTCACCGACGAGGCCCGCAGCAGCTACGAGCGTGAGGCGCTGGAGCTGCTGGACCCGCAGACCTACCCGCAGCGCGACCTGCACGTGGTCTACACCGCGATGCACGGCGTGGGCGGGGAGATGGTGACCTCGCTGCTGCGCGCGGGCGGGTTCACGGTGACCCCGGTGGCCGAGCAGTTCGAGCCGGACCCGGACTTCCCCACCGCAGACTTCCCCAACCCGGAGGAGCCCGGCGCCCTCGACCTGGCGCTGAAGACCGCCGAGTCCGAGAACGCCGACCTGGTGCTGGCCAACGACCCGGACGCCGATCGGCTCTCCGCCGCGGTCTATGACGACGCCGCCGGCGCCTGGCGCCAGCTCTCCGGTGATGAGATCGGAGCCCTCCTGGGCCGGCATCTGCTGGAACGCGGTCCGCTGCGTCCGCAGGCCGACGGCGGCGCCCCGGTCCTGGCGAACTCGATCGTCTCCTCCCGGCTGCTCGAACGGCTGTGCCAGGTCCGCGGAGTCGGCCACGCCGCGACGCTCACCGGATTCAAATGGCTCGCCCGAGTCGCGCACATGAGCTTCGGCTACGAGGAGGCCATCGGCTTCAATGTGGACCCCGAACATGTCAAGGACAAGGACGGCGTCTCCGCGGCGCTGATCTTCGCCGAGATGACAGCCTCGCTGAAGTCCCGCGGGATCAGCCTGATCGCCGCCCTGGACGAGATCGCCGCCGAGGCCGGGGTCTTCGTCACCGGTCAGGTGACCATCCGGGTCAGCGATCTCTCCGAGCTGGGCAAGGTCACCGCGGCACTGCGCGCGCAGCCGCCTGCGGAGATCGCAGGCTCCGCCGTCGTCGAGTCGCTGGACCTGACCCAGGACCCGCTGCCCGGCACAGAGCTGAGCGAGGCGACCAAGACCGACGCGCTGATCTACCTCACCGAAGCCGGTGACCGGGTGATCGTCCGGCCCTCCGGGACCGAGCCTAAGGTCAAGTGCTATCTCGAAGCGGTGGCGGACACGCCCGGCGTCGACGCCGACCCCGAGGCCATCGGCGCAGCCCGCGCGCAGGCCGCCGAGCGGCTGGAACAGCTGCGCACCTCGATGGAGTCCATGCTCAGCTGACCCCGCCGCCCCACCCACTTGTTGTTCCGCAGATGCACGAGGAGACCCGATGACGCACACCCCCACCCCCGCCGAGATGGCGCCGCTGATCGACCACACCGCTTTGAAGCCCGACACCGACGAGGCCACGATCCGTCGGATCGTGACCGAGGCGCGCACCCACTCCTTCGCCGCGGTCTGCATCAACCCGCGCTGGGTGCCGCTGGTCGCCGCAGAGCTCGCCGGCACCGAGGTCAAGACCTGCACCGTGGTCGGCTTCCCGCTGGGCGCCTCCACCATGGCGTCGAAGCTGGCCGAGACCGTCGAAGCGGTCCAGCTCGGCGCCGCGGAGGTGGACATGGTGGTGGACATCGCCGCCGCCAATGCGGGTGACCGCAACTACGTCGAGGCGCAGATCCGCGCGCTGGCCGATGCCGCGCACGCAGGCGGCGCGATCCTGAAGGTGATCCTCGAGACGGCGCTGCTAAACGAGTCCGCCAAGGAGCTGGTCTGCCGGGCCGCAGAGGCCGCCGGCGCCGATTTCGTGAAGACCTCCACCGGCTTCGGCGGCGGCGGCGCGACCCTGGCCGACATCGCACTGATGCACTCCCTGGTCGGTGGCCGCCTGGGCATCAAGGCCTCCGGCGGGGTCCGCAGCTACGACGACGCCGTCGCGATGGTCTCCGCCGGCGCCACACGCATCGGGGCGAGCTCCTCTCTTGATATCGTGGAGCCTAGAGAATCCAGCACATCGGGTGCTGCCGGAAGCTACTGAGATGTGCCTCCTGCAGACCGCACCGCATCCTAAGGGGAGCACATGATCAGCAACGGTAAGGTCAAGGCCTATTCGGGTCAGGGCAATCTAGTCGGCAACCTCGCCGCGTTCCTCGTCGTCTTCCTGATGCTCGTCGGTTCGATCGTCGCGCTGAACTTCTGGGACCTGGACCAGGTCTGGATTCCGGGACTCATCTTCATCGTCCTGTACTGCGGCTCCTTCTACGCGGCCAAGGAGATCATCGGGCGCTCGGACTCGCTGGACATGCAGGACCTCCACGGCGAACACGGCGAGCCGCTCGACGCCATGGCCTCGCGCGCAAGCTCCTCGCGTGAGTCGGCTGCGGAGCCGCACGTCCGCTGACCGCGGCACCCCCTGACGCAGCCATGACCACCCCGGCACCGAGGCCCTCACGCGCCCGGAATCTCGGGATCGACCTGTTGCGGGTCATCTCGGTCGCCGCGGTGGTCTTCGGTCACGCGTGGGCCGGGATGCCGGGGGCCGAGTACCTCCAGATCTGGCGCATGCCGCTGTTCTTCTTCCTGGCCGGGTTCTTCTTCTCCACCTCTCGGACCCTGCGCGGGGAGCTCCTCGCGCGCAGTCGCAGCCTGGCCCTGCCCTACCTGGTCTGGTTCCTGCTGCTCTGCCTCGCGGTGCTGGCGATGATCCCCACGCCGTGGCCCTTCGATCCGATGACGGTCCCGCAGGCGCTCTTCGGCGGCGCGATGACGAACATGCCCTTCCTGGTGTTCTGGTTCATCTCGGTGCTCTTCCTGGCCGCGCTGCTGCTGCGCGCGGTGCTGAGCCAGCCCTGGTGGGTCGGCGTCGCCGTGGCGGTCACAGGATTCGCGCTGGCGCAGATCCCAGGATCCGTCATGGGCTACACCCCGCTGGGGATCGGACTGGCACCGGCCTGCATGGGGTTCATGCTGGCGGGCCACTGGTTTGGCCGCTTCATGCGGACCCCGCGCGGCATGAACCTGCCCGCCAAGCCCTGGATCGGTCTGCTCTGCCTGATCATCGGCTTCGGCGCCGTGGCCGGCGGAGTGCGCACCATGAACATCAAATACTCCGGCTTCGGGACCTTCCTGCTCTCCCCCGCGGTCTCGGTGCTGATCAGCATCGGACTGGTGCTGGTCTTCTCCACCACGATCAACGCGCTGCTCGGCGGACCCCGGACGCAGCAGGCCCTGCCGCGGCACCAGTCGCGACGTGGACGGCTCATCGGCGTGGTCATCGCCGAGCTGGTCCAGACGGCGACCTTCGTGGTCTTCGCCCATGCGATCGTGCTCTACCTGCTGCTGCGCCTCTTCGGCCTGGAGAACCCGCCGCTGCGCACCCTGGCGGCGCTGGTCATCTGCTGGAGCCTGGGCATGGCGGTGAACCGGACCCCGCTGGCGCTGCCGCTGAACGGGCTCCCCCGGTCAGCGCTGCGCCGACCCAGCGCGGATCTGACCGGTCCAGACCAGGACGGTTCAGGACAGGCCGACGCCGGCGCAGCGGGTTCAGGCCCGACCGGCGCAGGTGAGCCCCACGCAGGCCGGACCAGCACAGGTCAGGCCGGCGCGGGTGAGACCGGTGCCGGCGAGACCGGCGGGAAGATCGCCTCGAAGACCTGATTCAGCCAGGCGAGCAGCTCACCGTCGGTGAGCTCCACACCGGTGATCCCGCTGGTCTTGGGCTTCGGAATCAGCACCTGCTTCATCGTGGCCTTGTGCTGGCTGCCCGGATACATCCGTTCCATGCGCATGGTCTTGGACTCCGCCAGCTCCGCCACCGGGCCGAACCGGATGAACTTGCCCTGGGTGCCGACGTCGTGGATCCCCGCGGCCCGGGCGCGGTTGCGGAACCGGGCCACCTCCACGATGTTGGTCACCGGCTCGGGCAGATCCCCGTAGCGGTCCTGCCATTCGGTGACGACCTCGGCGATCTTCTCCTCGGTGTCCGCGGCCGCAAGCTTGCGGTAGCCCTCCAGGCGCAGCCGCTCCCCCGGGACGTAGTCATGGGGCAGGTGCGCGTTGATCGGCAGCTCGATCTTGACCTCCGTGAAGGTCTCCTCGGTGTCCCCGCGGTAGTCCGCCACCGCCTCGCCGACCAGGCGCAGGTACAAGTCGAAGCCGACTCCGGCGATATGGCCTGACTGCTCGCCGCCGAGCATGTTGCCGGCGCCGCGGATCTCGAGGTCCTTCATCGCCAGCTGCAGGCCGGCACCGAGCTCGTTGTTCGCCGCCACCGCGCGCAGCCGCTCCAGGGCGACCTCGCCCAGCGGCTTCTCCGCCGGGTAGAGGAAGTAGGCGTAGGCCCGCTCCCGGGAACGTCCGACGCGGCCGCGCAGCTGGTGCAGCTGGGAGAGCCCGTAGGTGGAGGCCCGATCCACGATCAGGGTGTTGGCGTTGGAGATGTCCAGCCCGGTCTCGATGATCGTGGTGGAGACCAGCACGTCGAAGCGCTTCTCCCAGAAGTCCTGGATGATCTGCTCCAGCCGGGTCTCGCTCATCTGCCCGTGGGCGACCTCCACCCGGGCCTCGGGGACCAGCTCCCGGATCCGCGCGGCGGTGCCGTCGATGGAGGAGACCCGGTTGTGCACGAAGAAGACCTGCCCCTCACGCATCAGCTCGCGACGGATCGCCGCGGAGACCTGCTTGTCAGTGTAGGGGCCCACATAGGTGAGCACCGGGTGGCGCTCCTCCGGCGGGGTGGCCAGGGTGGAGGTCTCCCGGATCCCCGCCATGGACATCTCCAGGGTGCGCGGGATCGGGGTGGCCGACATGGCCAGCACGTCCACGTTGGTGCGCATCTTCTTGAGCTGCTCCTTGTGCTCGACGCCGAAGCGCTGCTCCTCGTCGATGATCACCAGGCCCAGGTCGTGGAAGTCCACCTCCTTGGAGAGCAGCCGATGGGTGCCGATCACGATGTCCACGCTGCCCTCGCGCAGCCCGGCCATCGTCTCCTTGGACTCCTTGGCGGTCTGGAACCGGGAGAGCGGCGCCACCCGCACCGGGAAGCCGGCATAGCGCTCGGTGAAGGTCTCATAGTGCTGGGAGACCAGCAGCGTGGTGGGCACCAGCACCGCGACCTGCTTGCCGTCCTGGACCGCCTTGAAGGCGGCTCGGATCGCGATCTCGGTCTTGCCGTAGCCGACGTCGCCGGAGATCAGCCGGTCCATCGGGATCTCACGCTGCATGTCCGCCTTGACCTCGTCGGTGGCGGTGAGCTGGTCCGGGGTCTCGGCGTAGGGGAAGGCGTCCTCGAGCTCCCCCTGCCAGGGGGTGTCGGGGCCGAAGGAGAACCCGCGCGAGGCCATGCGCGCGGCGTAGAGCCGGATCAGCTCGCCGGCGATCTCCTTGACCGCCTTCTTGGCCTTGCGCTTGGTCTGGGACCAGTCGCTGCCGCCCATCTTCGAGAGCGAGGGCGCCTCGCCGCCGACGTACTGGGAGACCTGGTCCAGCTGGTCGGTGGGCACCATCAGCCGGTCCTTGGCGCCGCCGCGCTTGGAGGCGGCGTACTCCAGGACCAGATACTCGCGGATGCCCGCGGTGCCTGCCTTGATCGCCTGCGGGGTGCCGACCTTGCGCTGGATCAGCTCCACGAACTGGCCGATGCCGTGCTGCTCGTGGACCACATAGTCCCCGGGCTTCAGCGCCAGCGGGTCCACCACGTGTCGACGCCGTCGGGCGGGGACCTTGCGGGCGGAGCCGGAGTCCTGGCGGATCGCGCGGCCGAGCATCTCGGACTCGGTCAGCAGCGCCAGCTGCAGCGGGTCCACCGCGAAGCCCTCGGAGACGTTCGCCGTGGAGATCGTGATCGTGCCCGGAGCGGGGACATCCTCGAGGGTGTCCACCCGGACGCAGGGCACGTCGTGCTCGGTGAGCAGCTCGTGGACCCGCTGGGCGGAGCCGGAGGCGGCGGTGGTGACCACCACGGACCAGTTCGCCTTCGCGCGCTCGCCCAGGAAGGTCATCACGTCCTCGACGCTGCCGCGGTAGCCGATCGGCTCGCGGGAGGCGATCGAGACGATGTCGGCGTCCTGCTCCAGCTCCTCGTCCAGGCCCAGGGAGGTCATCGACCACCAGCCGGCGCCGTGCGCGATCGAGGCCTCGCGGGTCTCCGCGAGGCTGGCGAAGCCGCCGGCGGCCAGGCCCTGCTGCTCGCTGCCGATCTTTGCGCCGCTGAGGTCAAGCGGTGCGGCGGCGCCGTCGGGGGCTGCGGACCAGGCGGCGGCGAGGAACTCCTCGTTGGTCGCCGCGAGGTCGTGGGCGCGGCCTCGGGTCTTCTCGGGCTCGATCACCACGGTGAGCGAGCCGGCGGGCAGCTGATCCACGAACGGCACCATCTTGTGCACCAGGACCGGGGCCAGGGACTCCATGCCCTCCGCGGCGATGCCCTCGGCGAGCTTGGTGAGCAGGTCCGCGGCGTGCGGCATCTGCGCGATGAGCTCCTTGGCGCGGGCCTGCACGGCCTCGGTGATCAGCAGTTCGCGGCAGGGCGCGGCGTCGAGCACCTCCGGGTGTTCGGTGGACTCGGTGTCCAGCGAGCGCTGGTCGGCCACGGCGAACCATCGCATCTGCTCGACCTCGTCGCCGAAGAACTCGATGCGCACCGGGTGCGGCTCGGTGGGCGGGAACACGTCGAGGATGCCGCCGCGCACGGCGAACTCACCGCGCCGGGTGACCATGTCCACGCGCGAATACGCGGCATCGGCGAGCTGCGCGACGGTCTGGTCGAAGTCGGCGAACTCCCCGACCTGCAGCCGCACCGGGGTGAGATCGCCGAGCCCGGCGACCAGCGGCTGGACCACCGCGCGGACCGGCGCGACGACGACGTCGAGCACTCCTCCGGCCTCATCCGGGTGGGCGAGCCGGCGCAGCACCCCGAGCCGGCGCCCCACGGTGTCCGAACGTGGCGAGAGCCGCTCATGCGGCAGGGTCTCCCAGGACGGGAAGTGCGCGACCGCGGCCTCCGGGGCGTAGGCGGCGAGCGAGGTGGCCAGCTCGTCGGCCTCGCGGTCGGTGGCGGTCACCGCCAGCAGCGTGCCGGTCGCGCTGGTGCTGCGCAGCTTGGTGGCGATCTCGGCGATCAGCGCGGGTCGGAGCCCGGTGGTCGAGGAGATCTGAAGCTCGTCGGTGCGCTCCCCGGCCGGATGTGCGGCGGCGGCGGCGACACGCCTGTAGGAGGGGTTCGCCGTGAGCGCTGTGCGCAGACCTGACAGAGCCATGGGAGAGTGACGCCTCGTTTCGCATGCAGATCGACATCGGAGCTCCGTGGGCGGGGTTTCGGCGCGGTGGATTCAGGTGTGAGATTCGTGAGTTCAGGCCTCACACAGGATACTCGCTGATCCGGCTACGGCGCCCCGGTCCGTCCGGGGCCGGGCCTGCCAGGCTCAGGCGTCCCAGGGTCGGCGGAGTCCGCGGGCTGCGCGGTGCGGGCCGCGCGACGCGTGCGCAGCACCCCGACCTCGTAGCCGACCAGGGCGGTGATCCAGAGCCCGGTGATCGGCAGCACGAACCAGAGCATCGCGGAGCTGAACGGCTGCAGCGCTGCATGGCCCGCGGCGTAGAGCACCAGGTAGACCACGTAGGCGCTGTAGAGCGCCACCAGGACCAGTCCCTCCAGACGCCCGATGGCCTGGGAGGTGAATGCCAGCGGAAGCAGCACCAGTGCTGTGGCGATCATCACCGGCAGGTCGAAGTTCACGGCCGCCGAGGCGACCTCGACGCCCAGCGGGGAGATGATCGCGGTCAGTCCGAGGACGGCGCCGATGTTGAAGATGTTGCTGCCCACCAGGTTGCCCACCGCCATGTCGCGCTCCCCGCGCAGGGCGGCGATGACGCTGGTGGCGAGCTCAGGCAGCGAGGTGCCGATGGCCACGATGGTGAGTCCGATGATCAGGTCGCTGACCCCGAGGGACAGCGCGATGGTGCTCGCGGCGGAGACCAGCATCTGCGCGCCCACCACGAGCAGCGCGATGCCCACGGCGAGCAGCACCAGGTCCACCAGGATCGAGCGTCGCTTCGTGGTGCGCAGCCCCTTGGTCAGCTTCACGGCGCCGCCGCCCACGGCCCGGTCGACGTCGAGCGTCTCCTCCGGGCTCGGTGCAGCCTGCTCGCGGCCGGTCTGACGGCGCGCGAGCACCACGGTGACGGCGAGGTAGGCGACGATCAGCCCGAGCAGCACGGCGCCCTCGAGGGTGCTGACATTGCCGTCCAGGGCCATCAGCAGCGCGATCACGGAGAAGCCGATCATGATCGGGATGTCGACCTTGATCAGCTGGACCTTGACCACCAGCGCTCCGAAGATGGCGGTCAGGCCCAGCACGAAGAGGATGTTCACGATGTTGCTGCCCACCACGTTGCCCAGCGCAAGCCCGGGAGAGCCGCTCAGCGCGGCGCCGGTGCTCACCGCCAGCTCCGGGGCCGAGGTCGCGGAGGAGACCACGGTCAGGCCGATGATCAGCGAGGACAGGCCGACGGTGCGGCCCAGCGAGGCTGCGCCCCGCACCAGGGCCTCGCCGCCGCCGACGAGCAGGACGAAACCGCCGAGGAGCAGGAGAAGAGTCATGATGGTCACCGGTGCAACTTTACAGGCTCTTCGCAGATGAGGGTGTAGCAACCGTTGGCGTGGCGGTGCACAGATAGATGTCGAGGCCTTCCGAAGATGGAAGTTCCTACACTGCCCATCTGAAAGACCTCGACGTGGCCAAGCCTACTTTTGCCATCCCCGATATTGATAGTTTCTGCCTGGTCGACCAGCTCGGACTCACCATCACCGGCCAGCACCTCGAAGAACGCCGAGCCGTGCTGGAATGCCGAGTCCTCCAACACGACCCCTGGTGCCGGAACTGCGGCGCCGAAGGCGTCTCGATCGGCACCGTGGTGCGCCGGATGGCCCATGTGCCGCTGGGCTGGCGGCCCACCACCCTCTTGGTTCGGGTGCGCCGCTACCGGTGCGCGGACTGCGCCCGGGTCTGGCGCCAAGACACCAGCTGCGC
>NZ_PVTY01000019.1 GCF_003003175.1 Nesterenkonia sandarakina
GCTGGACTACGTCGAGAACAAGCTCCCCGACGCCCACGAGCATCTCGACACCGCCCGAGCGGAGATCCTTGCGTTCACCAGCTTCCCGGAAGGACTCTGGTCACAGGTCTGGTCCAACAACCCCAACGAGAGGCTCAACCGCGAGATCCGTCGCCGCACAGACAGCGTCGGCATCTTCCCCAACCGAGAGGCGATCATCCGTCTCGTCGGTGCTGTCCTGGCGGAACAGACTGACGAATGGGCAGAGGGCCGCCGCTACCTCGGCCTCGAGATCCTCGCGAAGAGCCGCCTGAGTCTCGTGCCCGATGCGGATAAGGAGGTGGAGGCCGACGCCGCCCTGGAACTCAGCGCTTGATTGATCACGATGAAGGACACCGCGCTACACCACTACCCGGGACTTGACCGCACGCTCTCGATCGGATGGAGATGGTCACGGTTCCATGCCGGCGCGAGCCCTAGGCCCGTGTGGAGCTCCCCGCCCTGATCACCTGGGATGACGAAGCGCATGAGTGCCGGCCGAATGGGTTGCCTGGATGCGGCGGGAGGCATTCCGGTGGCAAGACGCGGATGACTGGTCTAAACGATCCGCATACTAGAGCCACTGCTACCGTCGTGAGATGGCAGAAACCCAGAACGGCCAATCAGCAGAGCATCTGACCATTCCCTCCGACAGCACTATCGAAGGACTGTTCCAGGACGGAGTCACGGTCGAAAACGGCGTCCGTGCCGAAATCACTGGCGGGATAGTTGGGCTCATTGCCCTCCGTGAAGGGTCACGATTGACCATCCATGGACAAGCCGTGGGTCAGCTCCAGATCGACGTCGGTGCCGAACTGACTCTCGTCGGGCTGTACGCGGGCACACTCGCACAGTCGTTCGACGGGGCGCTATTCGCGTCGCAAGGCAGCACCATCAACCGAAGGGTGTTGCTCGACGGACGTTTTGAGGAACAGCAGTCCGGGGTGGAGGTCCTCACGGACAGCACGCGGCTGTTCCGCCTCACCCGTGCTGACGGATCCCTAGCTACTGAGGAGTTCGCGATTCGGACAAGCCGCCTCAAATTCGAGTGATGGAGGGGCTGACTCACTGAGAAAATGTCAGTTCGCGAAGATAGGCTCCACCTGATGACGAAGAAACACTCCGTGGAAGAAGTCTCTCAAGCCATCGAGGTCCGTTGCCCAAGTGCCTCCGTAGATTTTGGAGGACGAGAAGGACACTCCTACCTCAGAGTGAGCTACGGAGACGTCTTTTACGACATCAACGAACGCTGTTTAGTTCCTGGAAAGACTCCTACGACCTGGTCCGGCATAGGGTGGACCGACGACAATGACGACATTGTCTGCCCAGGCGAGGAGTTTCCCCTTGTGGGACCCCCCAAGAATCTAGACCCACAGTCGTTCTCAGACCTTCGCTCCGCAGCTGAGGCCGCAATTGCTCACCTCCATGCGTCGCAAGGCTGACTAGCGTCGACCGTGAATCGACATCGGGGCGCCAGCCGTCAGTCTCCGGCAAACTTTTGCGCTTGATGCTCTCCTGTCACGACCGTAACGTTCTAAGGCGCATTGAGGGCCTGCCAATGGGATGAGTCAAAGCCTCAGACTGTTCATGCCAGGGTCCGCAGCTGGACCTCGATCCGGGGGCTGATCCTCTGCTCTGAACATACAGAATTCACGAAGTTCCTACTCCTCGGAACGCTGGACAGAACAGGCTCCTAAGCAGAAGACATTCATCCTGGGTCACGAATTCGCCCACCCCTACTACGGTAATGGCGACTACCTGCCAAGATGGGAACGTGACGCCGATGTCATGGCAGCAACACTGCTCATCCGCCTGGCGTATTGGCAGAATGCAATCCAGATCCACAGCACCGTTGCGGCGGTCGCACATGAGCTGGATGTACACCCGCACGTGTTGCGGGTCTATCACTCACTTCTAGATGGGACGCTATGAGCCAGGAGAACTACACCCAGTACGACTACCCGCCGCCCGGATATCAGGGCTGGCAGCAGTATCAAGAGCCCCCTCAACCTAAGGGCCTCGGCATCGCCGCAATGATAGTCGGGATCGTGGCGCTCGTTCTGAGTTTCATTCCGCTCCTTGGTCTCATCAGCTTCGTACTGGGACCGCTGGCGCTGATCCTGGGCATCTTCGGCCTCGTCAAGAACAACGGCAAACCCCAAGCCATCACTGGGATCATCACCGGCGCCCTGAGCTTCATCGTGGTCTTGATCGGGACACTGATCTTCGGCGCCGCGGTCTCATCGATGGACGATAGCGGCCAGGCATCCATCGAGGACGCGACCGAGCTCGAGGCGGCGGAGGAGCAGGCGGAAGAGGCCGGGGAGGTCGCAGAGGCCCAGGAAGAGGAGGCCGAGCCCGTAGAAGCCCAGGTCGCCGGCGACCCGGGTTCGCGCACCAACCCCTACGAGGCCGGTGAAACCGTCTCCAACGATGAATGGGAAGTCACGATCAACGGCATCACACGTGATGCCGACGATGCGATCAATGCTGAGAACCAGTTCAGCGATCCGGCCCCTGAGGGGTCCAGCTACGCCCTCATCGACGTGACGATGACCTACCTCGGAGACGAGTCGGAGATGCCTGTCTTCGCTACTGACGTCGCTTACGTCACCGCCGGCGGCGAGACCCTCAGTGCCTACGAGACAGTTGCCATCGCCCCCGATGCTTTCGACTCCTTGCGCGAGCTCTACAACGGAGGGACCGAGCAGGGCAACATCGTCATTGCGATCCCCGACGAGGACGAAGGGACTCTACGCGTGCGGCTGGGATTCCTGGGTAGAGAGGACCACTTCTACGTGGCCGAGTGACACCGCCGGCAGGCTGTTACCTAAGGTAACGCCACCTCGAGACACGCCGGAATACACGGGATCACCTGGAGCGTATTCGACGACGGAATATTCAACCCTCCGCGACCCCTGTGTCCGCGTCGTTAAAGCGTTGCAGGGGCATCGGATCCCGACCAAAGTAGGTGGGTTCAAACCCCGCTAGTCCGACAGAACATTAGAGGGAAAGCCTCAAACCATCTGATGGTTTGAGGCTTTCCCTCTTTCTGTGCCAGCCCCGCTACGGGAGGCTAGCGCCGTGACCGCTCAGAGTCACTGCGCCCGCTCATGCGCCTCGTTCGCCAGGTCCACGAGCTGCTGCATGTTCAGGTTCTCCAGTTCGGAGACGTAGGCATCCCAGTCGTCGAAGGACCGCTGTCCCAGGATGAACTGAGCCGACGCCGTCTGCACGTGGTCGGTCAGCGTGGTCTGCAGCAGGCCTGCCTGCTCCAGCTCGAGATCGGTGAACGGATACGGCGGCGTCACCGGGAGCTCTTCCTTGTCGTGCATCTTCTCCTGCCACTCGACCACATGCGGCCGGAAGGTCGAGTGCACCAGCTCCGTGCTGGAGCCCACGGCGTGGAGGAACGGCTGGTTGGAGAAGCCGTAGTCGCGCACCAGGTGCTCCTCGGCCTCAGGGTTCAGGCTGTTGAGGTCGATGTTCGGATCCAGCTCGCGGGTGCCGTCCTCGGCGACGGTGTAGGTCTCGCCCTCCACGCCCCAGGTGGCGTACTCCAGGCCCTCGTCGGAGTAGTAGAGCCAGTCGATGAACTGCAGCTTGGCCAGGAAGTCGTCATCCTCGGCAATGGAGGAGGAGATGGCCAGTCCGCTGTCGAAGCGGGCCCCGCTGTGCACGAAGTCGCCGTCCTCACCGCCTGGGATCGGGATGAGCCGTGCCTCGGCACCTTCGGTGCCCAGCTCCTCGAACCCGCGGGTGTAGATCTGGGTGGACTCGTCGTTGCCCGCAATGGCCAGCGAGCTGCCGGAGGAGAACTTCTGCTCTGCGGTGCGGTCGTCCTGGGTCAGCGTCTCGGAGTCCATCAGCCCCTCCTCGAGGAGGCCGGCGAAGAACTCCAGGAGTTCCCGGTACTCATCCGAGGCTCCGGCGTAGATGAACTCCTCGGCGTCGTGGTCGAAGTAGATCCCGTCTCCGTAGCCCCAGCCGGCCACCGTGTCGAAGTTCGCCGAGGCGAAGTTCAAGGTGCTCTGCAGCTCCCACCGGTCCGAGTACGGGACCGAATCCGGGTACTCGTCCTTGACCTCGCGCAGCTGGTCGGCGAACTCCTCCCAGGTCGCTGGTTCTTCGAAGCCCATCTCGTCCCAGATGTCGCCGCGGACCACCAGCGAGAAGTGCTGGAAGGGGTCCTCCAGCAGACCCGGCAGGATGTAGGCGTTGCCGTCCTCCTGGTACAGAGCCTCGTAGTCCTCGCGCAGATCCCAGGCGTCGAGCTTCTCGGTGAAGTTCGGCATATGGTCCAGATAGTCGCTGACCGGAAGCAGCGCACCACCGGAGATATACGGAACCTCCTGACCGGGATACGTCACCGGAACAATGTCTGGCATGTCCCCGGCACCGATGACCAGGGACCGGCGCTGCTCAAAATCACTCAGCGGCGCATCCACGATGGCCAGCGACACGTTGTGGTTCTCCTCCAGGTGATCGAAGAACATCCAGTCCTCATCCAACCCATGGTCCGGGTTGTTGCGGTAGAGCACCGAGAGCTCCAACGGCTCCGTCGCCACGAAGCTGTCTCCGACCCCGAAGTCCGCCATGGCCGCCAGGTCACGCTCCGCGGCGTCCCCACCCTCGTCCGCTTCAGCGTCACCCCCGCCGCAGCTCGTGACCAGCAGCGACCCTGCTGCGATCAGCCCCACCACACCAGAGCGGGACCACGGGTTTCGATTCTTTTCAGTCATAGTCTGCACGCTTCTTCCTCATACAGGCGATCCGATTTTGTATCTTGGTGATACAGCTCACACTCAATATAGGGTCATACCGTGCAACAATTTCAAGGAAAACTTTGAACGAGATGATCAGAACCGCTGGTGACCGCTCCGTGAGCGGCAGGTCCGAGGAGGCTTGCCGTGCTTTCGCCGACGCTTCTATCCTGAGTCCACTCAGAGTGCAGGTGCCGGGCACAGACGTTCGACAGCCCGCCCCGTCCCCCTTCGCATCCCCAGGGAGCAGGCATGTCGTCGAGCCTGACCGCCATCAGAGCAGAAGGTGTGGAACGTCGGTTCGGTGACCTGCGCGCCGTCGACGGTGTGAGCCTGGAGGTCCAGGCAGGTGAGATCTATGGGTTCCTCGGCCCCAACGGGGCCGGGAAGTCGACGCTCACCCGTATCCTGTGCACCCTGCTCACCCCCTCCGCCGGCCGCGCGACCGTGGCAGGGTACGACGTCGCCACCCAGCCTGGGGAGGTGCGGCTGCGCGCCGGAGTCGCCCTGCAGGAGGCCGCCCTCGACGACAAGCAGACCGGATCCGAGATGCTCACCCTGCAGGGCCGGTTCTACGGCCTCTCCGCCAAGACCACCAAGGCCCGCGTGGACCAGCTGACCAGTCTGGTGGACATCGGCTCCGCGCTGGATCGCCGCATCGGCACCTACTCCGGCGGGATGAAGCGTCGCCTGGATCTCGCACTGGCCCTGGTCCACGATCCCGAGGTCCTCTTCCTCGATGAGCCCACCACCGGGCTTGATCCGGTCAGCCGCGCCAAGGTCTGGCAGGAGGTTCGGCGGCTGAACCAGGAGCTCGGGATGACGGTCTTCCTCACCACCCAGTACCTGGAGGAGGCCGACGAGCTGGCCGACCGGGTCGGCATCATCAACAAGGGCCGCCTGGTCGCCGAAGGCTCCCCCGCGCAGCTCAAGCGCACCATCGGCACCGACGTCGTGATCGTCACGCTCACCGGGGATGTCGGCAGCGCCGGCCGGGCCCTGGAATCGCTGGAGCTGGTGGAACGCGTCGAGATCAATGGGCCAACCGTGACCCTGAGCGTCTCCGACGGACCATCCGCGATCAGCCCGATCGCCGTCGCCCTGGCCCAGGTCCCCCAGGCCCAGGTCGTCGAGCTGTCCCTGCGCCGGCCCTCCCTCGATGACGTGTTCCTCTCCGTGACCGGTGAACACATCACCGACTCCGACCCCTTCGTGGCCGGCGCATCCGGCCCGCAGCACCCCCAGCGTCACCAGGAGACCCAGAGCCACCAGGAGCCCCAGCGAACTCCTCCACCACGACCGCCGCTCCCCCGACCACCAGGATCGAGCCCAAGAGCGCAGGATTCCTCCGCGACCTGGCCTCCGTGGCCACCCGCGCCCTGCGCGCCATCCCCCGGGACCCCGCTGCCGTCATCCCCGCCCTGATCGTCCCGCTCTTCTTCTTCGTGGTGAACATCGGCGCCCTGGAATCGGTGGCCGAGGGCATCGGAGTCGCCGACTTCCGCGCCTTCCAGCTTCCGGTGGCCATCGTCTTCGCCGTCACCGGGGTCTCCCGGGCCAGCGACCTGGTCACCGATATCAGCAGCGGCTATTTCGACCGGCTGCTGCTCACCCCGATGCGCCGCTCCGCCCTGCTGCTGGGACTGATGGTCGCCGACCTCGTGCTGGTGATGGCGCTGTGCGTGCCGGTGCTGATCCTGGGCTTCTTCGTCGGAGTCGAGTTCGCCACCGGCCTCTCGGGCGTCCTCGCCTTCCTGCTCGTCGGAGGGCTCTGGGGCTCGCGTTCACCGGCTTCCCGTATGCCATCGCGCTGCGCACCGGAAGCCCGGCGGCGGTGAACGCCTCCTTCCTGCTGTTCTTCCCCTTCGCCTTCCTGACCACCTCGTTTCTCCCGCAGGAGGCGCTGACCGGGTGGCTCGCGGCCATCGCGGACTACAACCCGATCACCCATCTGCTGGCCGCGCTGCGCTCCCTGCTCTCCGACGGCTGGGTCTGGGCTGACCTCTGGCCGGGGCTGCTCGCGATCGCCGTCGTCGGCGCCGTGAGCTTCACGCTGGCCTTCGGTGCGCTGCGCGGCCGGGTCTCCCGCGGATGACCCACTCCTCCCCCAGCCAGGAGACGCGCGAGCTAGGCTGGCCTGCATGACCGAGCGGCTCCTCCACACCAGCGACAGCAGCGAGACCACCGAGGTCGACGCAGCTGCCAGTCCGCGGCTGAGCACCCGGGTGCCGCTGCGCTGGGGTGACATGGACGCCTACGGGCACATCAACAATGTCGAGGTGCTGCGCCTGCTCGAGGAGGCCCGCATCCGCGCCTTCGGGTCGCCGGCCCATACCGGCAGCCCGGTCGGGGAGCCGCTCGCTCCGCTGTTCAACGAGCTCCCCCGCGACGCCCAGGCGCTCGTCGTCGAACATCGGGTGCGCTACCTGGCGAGCCTGGAGTATCGGGATGTGCCGGCACAGGTCGATGTCTGGGTGACCCAGCTCAAAGGCGCGGGCCTGACTCTGGCCTATGAGCTCCGCGACGGTGTCGACGGCACGCGCTGCGTGATCGCCGAGACGCAGCTGGCCTTCTTCGACACCGCGTCGAATCGGCTGCTGCGCCTCACCCAGCATCAGCGTGACCAGGCCGCCGCGCACCGGGCGGAATCCCCCTTCCGCACCCGCTGAGCTGCGCTCCTGACAGACCCGCTTCACTCCCCTGGATGCCCAGACGCCTGGGACAGGATGTTCAACCGTGACCTGGCCCTACCACGGAAATCCCAGATCAGATGACGAAGCGTGGATACGATCGATCTCATGCTTCCCCGCGAAAACCTTCCCCCTCGCGGCCAGGACGGCACACCCGCTCGGCGCACCTACGCGTACCGCACCCTCGGGCTTGCCACTGCCGCACTTCTGATGACCGCCTGCAGCCCTGCGGTGTTCCACCCCGCTGCTGTGCAGCAGAGCGCATCCCAGGCTGCCCCGGCCTTCGCGCCGGATGACGCGGCGGCCGCTGAGGAACAGCCGGCAGCGGACCAGGAAGCCTTCACCCAGGCACCCGCGCCGAGCACCACCGACGACGACGACGACGCGGTCGCCCCGCTGCCTGCGCTCGCCGCCGAGGTGAAGAGCGCGCGGGAGATCCAGCGCGAGGCGGTGGCCGATGGTGCCTCCGCCCTGGAAGCCGCGCACCAGGAGCATCTGGCTGAGCTCGCCGCCGAGGAGGAGCGACTCGAGCGGGAGCAGGCCGAGGCAGAGGCAGAGATCGAGCGGCAGCGACTCGAGGACCAGGCGGCCGAAGCGGCCGCCCGGGAAGAGCGTGCGGCGGCCGAAGGGGACGAGGCCGAAAAGCGCGAGGACGAGGCGGTTTCTGAGGCACCCGTGGAACAAGACACCCCGGCCGAGCCGACCCCGGAGGCGCCCGAGCAGGCTGCGCCCGAGACCTCCACCGACGCCCCGGTCTTCACCGGTGATCTCGACGACTACCTGGAGGAGCTGGCCGCCTTCCATCCCGGTGACATCTCGATCAGCGTCGCCGAGCTCGGCGGCCAGGGCCGCACCGGTTCCACCGCGGGCGGCGAATCCCGGGTCAGCGCCAGCACCTATAAGGTCTTCGTGGCCTACGGGATTCTCAGCCGGGTCGAGTCCGGAGAGATGGACTGGGACGACCCGATCGACGGCGGACGCGATCGCGCGACCTGCCTGGCCGACATGATATCGGTCAGCGACAACCCCTGCGCGGACTTCTTCCGCGACGAGATCGGCTGGGAAGGGCTGCGCGACATCGCCGCGGAGACCGGCGGTCCCGCCACGGACTTCATCCCGGCCTACGCACGCACCTCGGCCAACGACCTCACCGGGTTCATGACCAAGCTGGAGTCCGGCTCGCTGGATATCAGCGCCGTGGGGCGCTCACGCCTGCTCGGCGCGCTGGAGTCCAACATCTTCCGCGAGGGCATCGGCGCCGGAAGCGCCGGATCGGTGCTGAACAAAGTCGGTTTCGTCGACGGCTACCTCAACGACACCGCCATCGTCCGGCACCCGCAGGGCACCTACGTGCTGACCATCATGTCCGAGGGCTCGGACTGGAACGCGATCAGCACCATCAGCAGAGACGTCGAGGCCGCCCTGTACTGATCAGCTCCGCCCGCCAGCGGGTGAGCTCGATCTGCACAGGACGGCCTCGAGCCGCCGAATCTCGGCGACCTACTTGCGCTTGCGCTTCTCGCGCACGCGCATCGAGACCTCGATCGGTGACCCGGTGAAGTCGAAGGTCTCACGCAGCCGGCGGGTGATGTAGCGCCGGTAGCCCGGATCCAGGAACCCGGTGGTGAAGAGCACGAAGCGCGGGGGCTTCGTCGAGGGCTGGGTGGCGAAGAGGATCCTGGGCTGCTTGCCGCCGCGGACCGGGTGCGGGTGGGCCGCGACCAGTTCCCCGAGGAAGGCGTTGAGCCGACCGGTGGAGATGCGTCGTCCCCAGCTGGTCAGCGCGGTGTCCAGGGCCGGGGCGAGCTTGTCCTTGTGCCAGCCGGTCAGCGCGGAGATGTTGACCCGTGGGGCCCAGGCGATGTGCGCCAGGTCCCGGGTGACTTCGCGCTCGAGGTAGTAGCGGCGCTCCTCATCCATCAGGTCCCATTTGTTGTAGGCCACCACCAGGGCGCGGCCGGAGTCCACCGCCATCTGGATGATCCGCACGTCCTGCTCGGAGACGGGCTCCTCCACCGAGAGCAGCACCACCGCGACCTCGGCCTTGTCCAGGGCGCGCTGGGTGCGCAGCATCGCATAGTACTCGGAGCCCGAGGCCATGTGCTGACGACGCCGGATGCCGGCGGTGTCCACGAAGCGCCAGGTCTGGCCGCCGAGTTCGATGAACTCATCGACCGGGTCCATGGTGGTGCCGGCCACGGAGTCCACGACCACGCGCTCGGAGCCGGCCAGCTTGTTCAGCAGCGAGGACTTGCCCACATTGGGCCGTCCGACCAGCGCCACGCGGCGCGGACCGCCGGTGGGGATCATCCCGCCGTGCTCGGCGAACTCGGGCATCGCCTTCACGGCGGCGTCGAGCAGGTCACCGGTGCCGGTGCCGTGCAGCGCCGAGACCGGGTAGGGCTCGCCGAGTCCGAGGTTCCAGAGGCCGTAGACCTCGCTCATGTGGGAGGGTGCGTCGACCTTGTTGGCCACCAGCAGCACCGGCTTCTTCTTGCGGCGCAGCATCCGCACCACGGCCTCGTCAACGGCGGTGGCGCCGACGAGTCCGTCGACGACGAAGATCACGACGTCGGCCTCGTCCACGGCCATCTCGGCCTGTTCGGCGACGCGCTTGTGCATGCCGCGGGCGTCCTGCTCCCAGCCGCCGGTGTCGACCAGGGTGAAGTCCTTGCCGTTCCACTCCGCGTCATAGGAGACGCGGTCGCGGGTCACGCCCGGCACGTCTTCGACCACGGCTTCCTTGGAGCGGGTGATCCGGTTGACCAGCGTGGACTTGCCGACGTTGGGGCGTCCGATCACGGCCAGGGCCGGCGGGGCGGCGACATAGGGCTCGTAGTCCTCGTCGTCCTCGTCGAACTCCAGGACCGCGGCGTCTTCCTCGGCCAGCTCGTAGTCGGAGAGTCCGGCGCGCAGCGCGGCGGCGCGGGCCTCGGCCTCCTCCTCGGTGATCGACGCCAGCCGTTCGGCCAGTCGGTCGTCCTCCACGGCCGGAATGTATTCCGGGGAGTCGGAGGAATTGTTCTCAGCGTTATTCGCCACGGGATGCTCCTGCAGATGGGATCGAGAGTGGTTCGGCGGAGGCCTGTTCCACGCGCTGGATCAGCGCGTCGATGGTCTCCTGAAAGGTCAGGTCCGAGGAGTCCAGCACGGCGACGCCGTCGGCTGCCTCGGTGAAGTTCGATGCGGTGGAGTCGCGAGTGTCCCGGTCGATCACCTGGCGGCGCAGCGCCTCGGCGGACTCGGTGCCGCCCAGCTGCAGGCCGCGGCGGCGCAGCCGGGCCTCCGCGGAGGCGGTGAGCAGCACGCGCACCTGCGCGTCGGGGGCCACCACCGTGGTGATGTCGCGGCCCTCGGCCACGATGAATCCGGAGTCGTCGATGATCCGGCGCTGGGCGGCGATCAGCAGCGCCCGGGCGGGACGGTTGGTGGCGATTTCCGAGACCCGCTCGGAGATCCGGGGCTCACGGATGGCGGCGGTGACGTCGCTCTGTCCCACGGTGATGATCTGGTGCTCCGGGTCGGTGGAGATCGTCAGCGGGATCTCTTCGACGGCGACGGCTACGGCCTGTTCGTCGTCGAGGTCCACCCCCTGGGCGAGGCAGTACCAGGTCGCGGCGCGGTACATCGCCCCGGTGTCCAGGTAGGCGGCGCCGAGCTGGCTGGCCACGGCGCGGCAGACGCTGGACTTCCCGGACCCTGAGGGTCCGTCCACCGCGACGATCAGGCGCTGTCCTTGACTCACGAGAGCACTACCTTCCATCCAAGTTCAGTCATGGCATCGGCGAGCTCGTCCCGCCGTCCGGGGAGCACGGAGAGCTCGACCATGCCGACCTGGTGGCCGGCGGAGTGCTCCATGCGGAGGTCCTCGACGTTGACCCCGATGGTGGCCACGTCGTTGAGCACCGCGGCGATCTGGCCGGGCTTGTCGTCGACGATCACGGTGAGCACGGCGAAGGACTGCGGGGGTGCGCCGTGCTTGCCGGGCACCCGGGTGACCCCGGAGTTGCCCTCGGCGATCAGCTGGGCGATGTCGGCCTGCCCGCCCGGGGCCCGCGGGGCCTCCAGCGTGCTGATCAGCCGTTCCATGTCTTGGCGGAGTCCATAGAGGATCTCCACCACGGGCCGCGCGTTGGAGGAGAGGATCTGGACCCAGAGTCCGGGGTCGGAGGCGGCGATCCGGGTGACGTCGCGCAGCCCGTTGCCGGCCAGTGCCAGTGCGGAGACCGGTGCGTCCTGCAGCCGGGACGCCACCAGCGAGGCGGCGATCTGCGGCAGGTGCGAGATCAGCGCCACGGATTCGTCGTGCCGCACCGGGTCCATCTGGTGCACGGTGGCGCCGAGCCGGCGTCCGAGCTCCTCGGCCCATTCCACGGCCTGAGGTGCGGAGAGCTGCTCGCCGGTGGCGGGGTCCACGGCGGGGCAGATGACCCAGGGCATGGAGGTGAAGAGTTCACCGCGGGCGGCGACGGGGCCAGACTTCTCGCGCCCGGCCATCGGGTGGGTGCCCACGTAGCGGCTCAGATCGGTGCGGGTGAGCGCGGCGTCGTCGTCCTGGGTGAGGTGCAGCAGCGTTGCGAGGATCTCGGCCTTGGTGGAGGCGATGTCGAGCACGACGGCCTCCGGAAATCGCACCAGCGCGGCGGCGACCTCGGCGGCGGTCGCCTCCGGGGGTGCGGCGACGACGACGATCTCCGGGGCGGTCTCGGCAGCGGCCCGCTCGAGGATGGTGCCCGCACCGATGTCGGCGGCGATCGCCTGCGCGGTGGCGGAGGGGTCCGAGAGCAGCACCTGGTGGCCGTCGGCGCGCAGGCCGAGCCCGATGCTGGTGCCGAGCAGTCCGGTGCCGCGGATCAGCACGGTGGGGGTCTGGCGCACGCTGGCAGGCGTGGCGGTGAGCAGGTTCATCGCGCGCCGGCCTCGCTGCTTGCGTCAGGGCTCGCGGCGGCGTCGTCGCTGTCTGAAGCGGTGGGCGCGGCGGGGCTCGCGGCGTCGTCGCTGCTGGTCAGGTCGAGCAGGTGGCCCAGCTCGAGCCGGCCGAGTGGGCGCACGGTCCCCTGCTGCTGATCTCCGATGGTGATCTCGCCCAGGGCGGTGCGCACCAGGCGCAGCACCGGGTGTCCGACGTGGTCGAAGATCCGGCGCACGATCCGGTTGCGTCCCGAGTGCAGGGTCACCTGGATCATGGTGCGCCGGCCGTCGCTGCCCAGCTGCCGGTAGTCGTCCACCGCGATGGGCCCGTCCTCGAGCTCGATGCCGGCGCGCAGCTTCTTGCCGACCTCTTTATAGACCGGTCCGGCGACCTCGACCACGTAGGTCTTGGGGACCTCGTAGGAGGGGTGGGTGAGCTTGTTGGCCAGCTCGCCGTCGTTGGTGAGCAGCAGCAGGCCCTCGGTCTCGGCGTCGAGCCGACCGACGTGGAAGAGCCGGGCGGCCTTCATCTCCTCGGTGAGGTAGTCGTTGATGCAGGGCCGGCCGTGCGGATCGGACATGGTGGTGACCACGCCGGTGGGCTTGTTGAACATCACGTACTGGTGCTCGACGTTGAGCTGGATGCGCACGCCGTCCACGTGGATGGTGACGTCCTCGGGCTGGACCCGGATGCCGGGTTCGATGATGACCTTGCCGTTGACCGACACGCGGCCCTCGGAGATCAGTGCCTCGCAGACCCGCCGGGAGGCCACGCCGGCCTGGGCGAGGACCTTCTGCAGCCGCACGCCCTCGGGGTCGTGGACGGCGGCGAAGTTCTCCTCGGCCTCGTCCCGGCGGGGCTTGGCCCGGCTCGGACCGGTGGAGATCATCCGCTGGGGGTCCTCGGAGGAGAAGGGGCCCCCGGACTGACCGGCCTTCGGGGTGCGGGCTGCCGTGGCGGCGCGCGGCTCTCGCCGCTGCGCCTCGCGCGCGCGGCGGTCTGGGCCCGAAGAATTCATGGTCTCCATTCTATGGGGAGTGTCCAATCCACTTCGCCACTCAGCTCTCGGGGCCGAGCTCTCCTGCTGCTTCGATGCCGGGCAGGTGCGGGGAGAGCTGCGGAAGCTCCTGCACGGAGTTGATCCCGAGCCGTTCCAGCAGGTCCGCCGTGGTCACGTACAGCGTGGCTCCGGTGAGCGGTTCGGTGCCCGCGGTGTCGACCAGGCCGCGGGTGACCAGGGTGCGCACCACCCCGTCCACATTGACTCCGCGGATGGCGGCGACCTGGGAGCGGGCCACCGGCTGCCGGTAGGCGATCACGGCCAGGGTCTCCAGGGCGGCCTGGGAGAGCCGGGTGGTGGCGCCGCCCAGGACGAAGGCGGAGACCTGCTCGGCGTAGTCGGCGCGGGAGTAGTAGCGGTATCCCCCGGCGATCTCGCGCAGCTCATAGCCGCGCCGCCGGGACCCCTCGGTGATCCCGTCGATGTCCAGGCGGAGCGCATCGAGCACCGCGATGACCTGGTGTTCCGGGATCTCGAGCACCTGGGCCAGCTCCACCGCGGAGACCGGCTCCTCGGTGATCATCAGCACCGCCTCGGCGGCGGCGAGCAGGTCCTCGCTGATCGGCTCAGCCATGATCTGGGGTCTCCTTCGGGGCAGCAGCGGCCTGGGCGTCCGGGATGGCCGGGGGCTCGGCCCATTCGGCGGCGGCCCGGTCCAGCGCCGCGACCTCTCCGCTGGCGGGTCCGGACCAGATGACGCGCAGCTCCCCCAGCGGGGCGTCCTGCTCGAACGCCACGTCCCGGTCGCGGTAGAGCTCCAACAGGCCCAGGAACCGTACGACGACGACGAGCCGGCTCTCGGCCTCGCGGATGAGCTCGGTGAAGCTGGCCGCGCCGGCCTCGCGCAGGAGCGCGGTCATCACCGCCATCTCCGCGCGGATGTCCACGGCGTGGGAGTGCAGGTGCTCGAACCGGATGTGGTCCGGCTCCATGGCCGGGCGGGCGAAGGCGCGCTCGGCGATCGTCTTGAGATCCTCCGGGGTGGACTTGAAGACCAGCTCCGGGAGCAGCTGGGCGAGCTCGGGGTGGGTGCCGGGCTGGCGCGGGAAGCGGTCCGAGTGCGCCTGGATCTGCTCGGCCAGGTGCCCGGCGATGTGCTTGAACGCCCGGTACTGCAGCAGTCGGGCGAAGAGCAGGTCGCGGGCCTCGAGGGCGGCGATGTCCTCCTCGGACTCGACCTGCCCGCCGGGCAGCAGCTGGGCCGCCTTCAGGTCGAGCAGGGTGGCGGCGATCAGGATGAAGTTCGAGGATTCATCCAGCGCCTGATGGTGCGAGAGTCCGCGCACATAGCTGATGAACTCATCGGTGACCGCGGAGATCGCCACGGCGGTGACGTCCATCTCGCGCTTGGCGATCAGGCCCAGCAGCAGGTCGAAGGGTCCGTCGAAGTTCGCCAGCGAGACGGTGAATCCGGTCGCCGCGGGAGCATCGGGCCCAGCCTCGGCCGGGAAGCGCTCGGGGCGCCCGGCTGCTTCGGCATCGGTGAGCGCCGCGGCGCCTGCGCCCGGGTGCGCCACTAGGGCGAACCACCTCGGAGGATCAGTTCGCGGGCCAGCTGCCGGTAGGCCTTGGCGCCCTCGTGCTTATGCGCGTAGGCGGTGATCGGCTCCGCCGCGACGGTGGCGTCGGGGAACTTCACCGAGCGCTTGATCACGGTCTCGAAGACCTTGTCGCCGAAGGCCTCGACGATCCTGGCGATGACCTCTCGGGCATGCAGGGTGCGCAGGTCCACCATGGTGACCACGACGCCGTCGATCTCCAGGTCCGGATTCAGCCGGTCCTGGACCTTCTCGATGGTGTCCACCAGCAGCGCGACGGCGCGCAGCGCGAAGTACTCGGCCTCGAGCGGGATGACGACGCCGTGGGCGGCGGTCAGCGCGTTGACGGTGAGCAGGCCCAGCGAGGGCTGGCAGTCGATGATGATGACGTCGTAGTCGTTGCGGACCTGGCGCAGCGCGCGGTCCAGGACCTGTTCGCGGGCGACCTCGTTGACCAGCTGCACCTCGGCGGCGGAGAGGTCGATGTTCGCCGGCAGCAGGTCGATGTTCTCCACGTGGGTGGCGACGATGGCGTCGCGGGTCTTGACCTCGCGCTCCATGAGCACGTTGTACACGGTGGTCTCCAGCTCGTGCGGGCTGGTGCCGAATCCGGCGGAGAGCGCGCCCTGCGGGTCGAAGTCCACCATGAGCACCCGGCGGCCGTATTCGGCGAGCGCGGCGCCCAGGTTGATCGCGGAGGTGGTCTTGCCCACTCCGCCCTTCTGGTTGACCATGGCGATGACTCGCGCGGGTCCGTGGCTGCTCAGCGGGGCGGGCTCGGCGAACTCGTGCTTCGGCCGGCCCGTGGGACCCATGATCGCGTCGCCGTAGATGGTGAAGAGTTCCGTCGGCTGGTCTGCTTCCGACGCGTTCCCTTCCCGGTCAGGCGTCTCGCCCATCCGGGCACCCGGCTCGCTCACGTGAATCCTCAACTTCCTCCTGCGGACAACAACTTATCCAGGTTACCCCGTGTCATCCGCGAGGCAAGATGCGCAGGCCAAGTAGCACTCGAAGGTTCGCCAGACCCGGCGGGCCCGGCGGCGGGACCTCGGGTCAGGCGGTGCCGCCGCAGGGTCAGGCGGTGCCGCCGCTGGACCGGCGTCCGGCGAGCGGGACCCGCCAGCCGCGCCTGAGCGAGATCATGCGCAGCGCGAAGACCAGGCTGGAGACCACCAGGCCCGCCCAGATCAGCGGCAGATCGACGCTCAGCACGATCACCATGAGGCCGGCGCCGAACATCGCCGGCACCGCGTAGACGCCGCGCGGGTTGAAGATCTGCGGGGTCTCGTTGGCGACCACGTCGCGCATCGCGCCGCCGCCGACCGCGGTGGTGACCCCGAGCAGCACGCAGGCGATCTCGTTGAGCCCGGCGTTATACGCGATGACCGTGCCGGTGAGGCAGAACAGCGAGAGCCCCACGGCGTCGAAGACCAACAAGGTGCGGCGCAGCCGGGTCTCGTGGAGCAGCCCGGTGAGCACCAGGACCACCGCCACCAGGACCGGGGCCAGGTAGATCGGCTGTTGGAACGCGGCCGGGGGGCCGTCGCTGATGATGATGTCCCGGGTGACGCCGCCGCCGAGTCCGGCCATGGAGGCCAGCAGCAGCGAGCCCACCACGTCGAAGCCCTTGCGGGCGGCGAGCAGCGCCCCGGAGACGGCGAAGGCGAAGGTGCCCAGCAGCTCCACGGCCAACAGCGCGAGGTCCATCGGTCTCCCCCTGTGTCGGCGTGGCCCCGGGTTAACATGTTCACGTGTCCGGGTCTCGGCGGCGCGCGGTCACGCGCCGCCGACCAGCCTACCGTCGGGGGCGCAGCACCGGGATCAGGTCATCGAGCACCGAGGCGTCCTCGATGGTGGAGGGCACCCGCGCCTGCTCGCCGTCGGCGATCTGGCGCATCGTCTTGCGCAGGATCTTCCCGGACCGGGTCTTCGGCAGCGCCGCGACCACCGCCACGGTCTTGAAGTCGGCCACCGGCCCGATGTCCCGGCGCACCAGCTCGGTCAGCTCGGCCTGCAGCGTCTTCGGGTCATCGGTGCGGCCCGACTTGAGCACCACGAATCCCGAGGCGCGCTGACCCTTGAGCTCGTCCTGCAGCCCGATCACCGCGCATTCGGCCACGGCGGGGTGGGAGGCCACCACGGCCTCGATGGCTCCGGCGGAGAGTCGGTGCCCGGCCACGTTGATCACGTCGTCGGTCCGGCCCATCACGAAGAGGTAGCCGTCGGCATCGAGGTAGCCGGAGTCCCCGGTGGCGTAGAACCCGGGGAACGCCGCGAGGTAGGAGTCGATGTAGCGCTGGTCATCGCCCCAGAGGGTGGGCAGGGTGCCGGGCGGCATCGGCAGGCGCAGCGCGATGTTGCCCTCCTGACCGGCGGGGAGCTCCTCGCCGACGGCGTCGAGGATCACCACGTCGTAGCCGGCCATCGGCAGCGTGGCGGAGCCCTCCTTCACCGGGAGCGCCTCGATCCCGACCGGATTGGCCGCGATCGGCCACCCGGTCTCGGTCTGCCACCAGTTGTCGATGACCGGGACTCCCAGCGCGTCGGTGTTCCAGCGCTGGGTCACCGGGTCCAGCCGCTCCCCCGCGGCGTAGAGGTGCCGCAGCGAGGAGATGTCGTAGTCGGCGACCAGCGCTGCCTCGGGGTCGGTCTTGCGGATCGCGCGCAGCGCGGTCGGCGCGGTGAACAGCGCGGTGATCCGGTGCTGCTGGATCATCCGCCAGAAGGCGCCGGCGTCGGGGGTGCCCACCGGCTTGCCCTCGTAGAGCACCGAGGTCGCCCCGACCAGCAGCGGCCCGTAGACGATGAAGGAGTGTCCGACCACCCAGCCGACGTCGGAGGCGGTGAGCATGGTCTCCCCCGGGCCGACGTCGTAGATGGCCTGCATCGACCAGGTCAGCGCGACGGCGGTGCCTCCCTGATCTCGGACCACGCCCTTGGGCCGGCCGGTGGTCCCGGAGGTGTAGAGGATGTAGAGCGGGTCCGTGGCGCGCACCGCGACCGGGGCGGCGGGCTCCGCCTGGGCCGCACGCGGCGCCCAGTCATGCCATGTAGCGTCCGAGTCTTCAGCGACCTGCTCGAGGGTGTGCGCGAAGCCCTCGCGCTCCTGCACCACCACGTGGCTGACCTGGTGGGCGGCCAGGCGCAGCGCCTCGGCCACGGTGGGCAGGTACTCCACCGTCCGGGTGGGCTCGATGCCTCCGGTGGCGGTGAGCACCACGTCGGGTGAGGCGTCGTCGATCCGCGAGGCCAGCTCCTTCGCCGCGAATCCGCCGAAGACCACCGAATGCACCGCGCCGATCCGGGCGCAGGCTAGCATCGCGATGGGGGCCTGCGGGATCATCGGCAGGTAGATGATGACCCGGTCTCCCGCGCCCACCCCCAGGTCGCGCAGCATCCCGGCGCACTTCGCGACCTCCTCGGTCAGTTCGGCGTAGCTGTAGCTGCGGATGGTCCCGGTGACGGCGGAGTCGTAGATCAGCGCGGCCTGGTCCCCGTGTCCGGCCTCAACGTGCCGGTCCAGGCAGTTGTAGCTGAGGTTCAGCTCCGCCTCGGGGAACCAGCGGTAGATCGGAGCCGCCGAGTCATCCAGGGCGCGCTGCGGTGCGCGGTCCCAGTGGACCTGCTCTGCGGCGCCGAGCCAGAACTCCTCACGCTGGGCCAGTGATCGTGCGTGCAGCTCGCGGTAGGACGGACCGGTCATGGGAGTGCTCCTGCTCATCGGCGTGGACTCATCATCGAAGGACGCGTGACACGTCCAAGGATATGACCTGGCTCACAGCACGTAAAGCCCCATGTATACAGAAGTGCCCTGATTCGAGAACCTTTGGCGCCAGCGGTGCACAGAACCGGCTCGGCTGTATACACTCAAGGCATGCGTGCAAGCGACCGGGCCTACGACACCCTGCGGCAGGAGATCCTCGACGGGGCGCTGACCCCGGGGACCCTGCTCGGCGAGGTCGAGCAGGCGGAACGGCTCGGCCTCTCGCGCACGCCGCTGCGCGAGGCGCTGTCCCGGCTGATCGCCGATGGGCTCGCTGATCAGACCAAGGGACGCGGCACGGTGGTCAGCTCGATCTCCGCCGCCGACGTCGACCTGCTCTTCGAGCTGCGGCTGCCGCTGGAGGTCCAGTCCGCCCGGCTCGCCGCCGAGCGCGGGGACCCGGCCCGGTTCACCGCACTGGCGCAGCGGTTCACCGCCGCGGAGAAGACCCTACAGGCGCGAGACCAGGCCCGGGAGGATGAGCACTACTACCGGCTCACCGAGGAGCTCGATGAGGCCGTGGCCGAAGCGGTGGCCAACCCGTACCTGAGTCATTCCCTGCGCAGCATGCGTGCGCACCTGGTGCGCGCCCGTCGGCTGGCCCAGCACGAGCCCGAACGGCTCGCGTCGTCGGCCCGGGAACACCGCGAGGTCTGCACCGCCATCGCCTCCGGGGATCCCGAGACCGCGGGTGCGGCGATGCTGATCCACCTGCGCCGCAGCCTCGCCTACATCACCGCCCAGCACGAATCGTCCCCGCAGCACCGAAGCCTGACGTCGAATCGAGAGGAATCACCAGCATGATCACCCACAACGTACGGGTCTACCGCAGCGACGAGAACCTTCCCCGGCAGGACCAGCTCGCCTGGAAGATCGCGCAGGTCGCCGTGGACCCGGTCGAGGTCGACCCGGAGGTCACCGAGATGGTGATCAACCGCATCATCGACAACGCCTCCGTGGCCGTCGCCTCGCTGAACCGCGCCCCGATCATCAGCGCCCGCGCCCAGGCGCTGGACCACGCGGTCTCCGCCAACGGCTCCGGCGCCTCGATCTTCGGCGTCGAGACCAAGTCCAGCCCCGAGTGGGCGGCGTGGGCCAACGGCGTCGCGGTCCGTGAGCTGGACTACCACGACACCTTCCTGGCAGCCGAGTATTCCCACCCAGGGGACAACATCCCCGCGGTGCTGGCTGCGGCGCAGCACACCGGAGCCTCCGGGGCCGAGCTGATCCGCGGCATCGCCACCGGCTACGAGATCCAGGTGGACCTCGTGAAGGCGATCTCGTTGCACAAGCACAAGATCGACCACGTGGCGCACCTCGGGCCCTCCGCCGCGGCCGGGATCGGCACCCTGCTGAACCTCGACGCCGAGACGATCTTCCAGGCCGTGGGCCAGGCGCTGCACACCACCACCGCCACCCGGCAGTCGCGCAAGGGCGAGATCTCCACCTGGAAGGCCCACGCCCCGGCCTTCGCCGCGAAGATGGCGGTCGAAGCCGTGGACCGCGCGATGCGCGGACAGACCTCTCCGGTGCCGATCTACGAGGGCGAGGACGGCGTCATCGCCTGGCTGCTCGACGGACCCAGCGCCTCCTACGAGGTGCCGCTGCCCGCCGTCGGCGAGCCCAAGCGCGCGATCCTCGACACCTACACCAAGGAGCACTCCGCGGAGTATCAGGCGCAGGCGTGGATCGACCTCGCTCGTCGGCTGCACAACGCACACCCGCAGGTCACCGATCCGGAGCAGGTCGAATCGGTGCTGATCCGCACCAGCCACCACACGCACTACGTGATCGGCTCCGGGGCGAACGACCCACAGAAGTACGACCCCACCGCCTCCCGCGAGACGCTGGACCACTCGATCCCGTACATCTTCACCGTCGCGCTGCAGGACGGCGCCTGGCACCACGTCGACTCCTACACCCCGGAGCGCGCCCAGCGCGAGGACACCGTGGCGCTGTGGCACAAGGTCACCACCGAGGAGGATCCGGAGTGGACCCGCCGGTATCACTCCACCGACATCGCGGAGAAGGCCTTCGGCGGATCCGTGGAGATCCGGCTGCACAACGGCGAGGTGATCACCGATGAGATCGCCGTCGCCGACGCCCACCCGCTGGGCGCGAGGCCTTTCGCCCGGGAACAGTACATCGCGAAGTTCCGCACGCTGGCAGAACCGGTGATCGCCGAGGCGGAGATCGAACGATTCCTCGGAGCGGTTGAGAACCTCGAGACGCTCGCCGCGGGAGAGCTGGATCAGCTGAACATCCTCGCGGCCACCGGGGTCATCCACCCCTCCGCCGGACCGAAGGGACTGTTCTAGGCCATGTTGTACTCCACCATCACCCCTGCACAGAAGCGCCTCGACCTGCGCGCGATGCTCACCCCCGGGGCGGCGCGCCAGTTCCCCGGCACCTTCACCCCGCTCTCGGCGCCCTTGATCGAGCAGAAGGGCTTCGACGGGATCTACATCTCCGGCGCGGTGCTGGCCAATGAGCTGGGCCTGCCGGACATCGGGCTGACCACGCTCACCGAGGTCGCGCAGCGGGCCGGTCAGATCGCCCGGGCCACCAACCTCCCGGCCCTGGTCGACGCCGACACCGGATTCGGCGAACCGATGAACGTGGCGCGTTCGGTCCAGGAGCTCGAGGACGCCGGGCTCGCGGGCTGCCACATCGAGGACCAGTTCAACCCCAAGCGCTGCGGCCACCTGGACGGGAAGAACCTGGTGGACCTGCAGACCGCGACCCAGCGGGTGGCCGCGGCCGCTCGCGGGAGGCGGGACGAGAACTTCCTGATCATGGCGCGCACCGATCTGCGCGCCGTCGAGGGTCTCGACGCCGCGATCGAGCGGGCCAAGGCCCTGGTCGACGCCGGGGCCGACGCGATCTTCCCGGAGGCCATGAAGGACCTCAGCGAGTTCGCCGCGGTCTGTGCGGCGGTGGACGTGCCGGTGCTCGCGAACATGACCGAGTTCGGCAAGTCCCCGCTGTTCACCCGCGAGGAGCTCGCCGAGACCGGGGTCGCGATGGTCATCTACCCGGTGACCTCGCTGCGCTCGGCCATGGGCGCGATCGAGCGCACCTTGGACGTGTTGGCCGCCGAAGGTTCCCAGCAGGGCGCGGTGGATCAGATGATGACCCGGGCACGGCTCTACGAACTGGTCGACTACGAGGCGTACAACGCCTTCGACACCGGGATCTTCAACTTCGAAGTTCCCGACGTGCACGGCAGCAACTCCTAAAGACCCTGCAATGACCTGAGGAGGTCACTGATGACCGAGCAGATCTATAAGGGACTGGCCGGTGTGGTCGCCGATCACACCGCCGTCTCGAAGGTGAATCCCGAATCCAACTCGCTGCTCTACCGGGGATACCCGGTCCAGGAGCTGGCCGCCGAGCTCTCCTTCGAGGAGGTGGCGCTGCTGCTCTGGAACGGCGAGCTGCCCAGCGCGGCGGAGAAGGAGGAGTTCCGCGGCTTCGAACGCTCCCACCGTGCCCTGGACCCCCGGGTCAGGGCGGCGATCGACCTGCTGCCGCTGGACTGCCATCCGATGGACGTCGGGCGCACCGCGGTCTCGGTGCTCGGTGCGAACCACCCGCTCTCGGAAGACTCCTCCCCGGAGGCGGAGCTGATCAAGGCCAAGGAGCTCTTCGCCGCGTTCCCGGCCGTGGTCGCCTACGACCAGCGCCGACGCCGTGAGCTGGAGCTCGTCGAGCCGCGGGAGGATCTGGACTACTCGCAGAACTTCCTCTGGATGACCTTCGGCGAGGAGGCTCCCGAGGAGGTCGTCGACGCCTTCCGGGTCTCGATGGTGCTCTACGCGGAGCATTCCTTCAACGCCTCGACCTTCACCGCACGGGTGGTGACCTCCACGCTGGCCGACCTGCACTCGGCGGTCACCGCGGCGATCGGCGCGCTCAAGGGGCCGCTGCACGGCGGCGCCAATGAAGCGGTGATGCACACCTTCGAGGAGATCGGCATCGACCCGGCCGAGACCCGCGAGGCCGCCGCCGCCCGCGCCAAGGCATGGATGGAGCAGGCGCTGGCGGAGAAGCGCAAGGTGATGGGCTTCGGGCACCGGGTGTACAAGTCCGGCGACTCCCGGGTCCCGACCATGAAGCAGGCGCTGGATGCGATGGTCGAGTACTACGGGCGCGGCGAGCTGATGGGCCTCTATGACGGACTCGAAGCGGCGATGGGTGAGGCCAAGAACATCCTGCCGAACCTGGACTACCCCGCCGGACCGACGTATCACCTGATGGGCTTCGACACCGAGATGTTCACCCCGCTGTTCATCGCCGCGCGGATCACCGGCTGGACCGCGCACATCGCGGAACAGCGCGCGAACAACGCGCTGATCCGCCCGCTGAGCGCCTACAACGGCCCGGACGAGCGCCACCTCTGAGGCGCGCGGCTCACCTCGCTCTGACCGGTTCGTAGGTCGCCACCACGATGCCGGTCGGTGAGGTGAAGCTCGACGTCACCGCCAACGACGTGGGGCGATCCCCGAACAGCCGAGCCCCGGAGCCCAGCGCGATCGGCAGGATGGTGAGCAGGTAGGCGTCGATGAGGTCCTCGGCGGCGAGGGAGCGCACGAGCTCCCCGCTGCCGAGGATCACCACTTCTCCGTCCAGGGAGGCCTTGAGCTCCCGCACCGCAGGGACCGCGTCGCCGCCGTCGCCGTCGTCGCCCCTGCCCGCCGGGGTGTCGGCCGCTCCGGCGAGCAGCAGCTCGGAGTTGGGGTGCGCCAGCTGCGTGTCGGCCGAGCGGGAGGCCACGAACTTGGGCGTCTGGCGCAGGATCTCCGTGAACGGGTTCGGCTCCGCGGTGTCGAGCCAGTGCCCGAGAAGGTCCACGTAGGTGCGGTGTCCGAACATCAGCGCCACGGTCTCATTCTGACCCGACATCGACGCCTGAGCCGCCTCCGGGTCCGCCGCGAGCAGCTCCGAGGCCCAGCCGCCGTGTGAGAATCCTCCCCGGGTGTCCTCATCCGCTCGTCCGGGCGCCTGCATGACGCCGTCGAGCGAGACATATTCCACCGCCACCAGCTTCGCCATCCCAGCACCCCGATCTGCTCACCATCGACGGCCGTCCCGTCGGCGAGATCAGACTAGGTGAGCATCGGGCGCCCCTACGAGGCTTCTCGTCCCGCCGTCGGCCCGAAGTCGCCGCGAAGTCGCCCGATCCCGGCCCTTCACGGGCGCTCCACGCCGTCCGCCCGTCCCCACCACCATCGTTTGGGCAGTTTGCGGTGGAATCAGCGGACGAACCTCTCCGCATACCGCCGCAAAGTGCCCAATCGACGCCGACCACACGGGGCGCGAGCTCAGATACGCGAGCTTGCGGGTGCTCCAAAGGGAGATCCAGCGGTGGATCTAGCGGGCGCGGGGGTGGGCGGTGGCGTAGCTCTCCTGCAGCGCCTCGGCGGTGACCTTCGTGTAGATCTGCGTGGTGGTCACCGAGGCGTGGCCCAGCATTTCCTGGACCAGCCGGATCCCGGCGCCGCCTTCGAGCAGGTGGGTCGCGCAGGAGTGGCGCAGCGTGTGCGGGGAGACCTCCTGGGTGATCTCGGCGGCGGCCGCGTGGGTCTGCAGCACGGTCCACGCCGACTGTCGGGAGAGTCTGCCGCCGAGCTTGTTCAGGAACAGTCCGGGCGACGGCGCGCGCCTGCCGATCCGCGCGGCGAGGCCCGGGCGACCGGCGGTGAGGTAGTCGTTGATCGCCTGCTGGGCAAAGCGCCCCACCGGGACCATCCGCTGCTTATCGCCCTTGCCGGTCACCCGCACGATCACCAGCCCGTCGGTGGGTGCTGCTTCAGCAGAGCCACCGGCACCGTCGGCGCCGACACCAGCCGCACCGGGGGCAGCGCGGATCTCGTGGACGTCATCGACGTCCAGGCTGACCGCCTCGGTGATCCGCGCGCCGGTGGCGTAGAGGAACTCCAGCAGCGCCCGGTCGCGGCGTCCCAGCTCGGTGTCACGGCTGGGCGCGTCCAGCAGCCGCTGCACCTCGTCCACGCTGAGCGCCTTGGGCAGGGACTGGCGCGGTTTCGGGGCCGCGACGTGCTTCGCCGGGTCGTGGGTGGTCCGGGCCTCCCCCGCCCAATAGCGATGCGCCCCGCGCACCGAGGCCAGCACGCGGGCCATCGAACGCTGGGACAGGGCCGAGCCGCCGTCGTCGCCGGTGCTCAGCCGCTGCAGGAAGTCCGCGACCAGGCTCTCGTCGATGGCGCGCAGCCCGGTGATCTCGCGCTCGAGCAGGAACGCGCCGTAGCGCAGCAGGTCGTTGCGGTAGGAGCTCAGCGTGTTCGCCGCGGAGCCGCGCTCGATCCGCAGGTGGGTGAGGTAGTCCTCGATCTCGGCCCCCACAGACGAGGACGGCACCTCCGCGCGTCGCTGGAGGTGCCGTTCCCGTGCCTGCTCAGGAGCGGTGGACCCGTCCTGGGTGGCCATGGATCTAGCCGCGTCCGCCCTGGGCGAGCTGCCGGTCCAGTCCTGCGCGGATGAGACCGGCGAAGAGCGGATGGGCGTTGGTCGGGCGGGACTTCAGCTCGGGGTGCGCCTGGGTGGAGACGTAGTACGGGTGCGTCTCCTTGGGCAGCTCGACGAACTCCACGAGCGTGCCGTCCGGGGAGGTGCCGGAGAAGACCAGCCCCGCCTCGGCGAGCTGCTCGCGGTAGGTGTTGTTGACCTCGTAGCGGTGCCGGTGCCGCTCGGTGATCTCGGTGCTGCCGTAGGTCTCGGCGACCACGGAGCCCTCGGTGAGCTTGGCCTCGTAGGAGCCCAGCCGCATGGTGCCGCCCAGGTCGCCGGCGCCGTCGACGATGGCCTCCTGCTCGGCCATGGTGGCGATCACCGGGTAGGCCGTCTGCGGGTCGAACTCGGTGGAGCTCGCCTCGCTCAGGCCCAGCACGTTGCGGGCATATTCGATGACCATGGTCTGCAGACCCAGGCACAGGCCCAGCGCCGGGATGCCGTGGACCCGGGCGTGGCGCAGCGCGCCGATCTTGCCGTCGAGCCCACGCACGCCGAAGCCGCCGGGCACGCAGATCGCGTCCACGCCCTCGAGTGCCTTGGCGGCACCCTCCTCGGAGGCGCACAGGTCGGAGGCGACCCAGCGGATCTTGGTCTTGGTGCTGTGCGCGAAGCCGCCGGCGCGCAGCGCCTCGGTGACCGAGAGGTAGGCGTCGGGCAGGTCGATGTACTTGCCGACCAGCGCCACCTCGACCTCGTGGTCGGGGTTGTGCACCACGTTGAGCAGCTTGGACCACTTGGACCAGTCCACGTCCTTGAACTTCAGGTCCAGGGCCTGGACCACGTAGGCGTCCATGGCCTGGCGGTGCAGGATCCGTGGGATGTCGTAGATGCTCGGGGCGTCGGCGCAGTTGATGACCGCGTCCTCCGCCACGTCGCACATCCGCGAGATCTTGCCGCGGATCTCGGCCGGAAGCTCGCGGTCGCTGCGCAGCACGATCCCGTCGGGCTGGATGCCGATCGAGCGCAGCGCCGCCACCGAGTGCTGGGTGGGCTTGGTCTTCAGCTCCTGGCTGGGGCCGATGTAGGGCACCAGGGAGACGTGGAGGAAGAAGACGTTCTGCCGGCCGATGTCCTGGCGGACCTGGCGCGCGGCTTCGAGGAACGGCTGGGACTCGATGTCACCGACGGTGCCGCCGATCTCGGTGATGATCACGTCCGGGGCGTCCTTGCCCTCGGCGGGCAGCCGCATCCGGCGCTTGATCTCGTTGGTGATGTGCGGGATGACCTGCACGGTGTCGCCGAGATAGTCGCCGCGGCGTTCCTTCTCGATGACGGTGGAATAGATCTGACCGGTGGTCACATTGTTGAGCCCGTCGAGGTTCTCATCGAGGAATCGCTCGTAATGTCCGATGTCCAGGTCCGTCTCGGCGCCGTCTTCGGTGACGAAGACCTCGCCGTGCTGGAACGGGTTCATCGTGCCGGGATCCACATTGAGATACGGATCCAGCTTCTGCATGACCACTGAGAGGCCACGGGCCCGGAGCAGATGCCCCAGAGAGGAGGCGGTCAGACCCTTGCCGAGGGAGGAGACCACACCCCCCGTGACAAAGATCTGTCGACTAGTAGGGAGGCTGTTCTGGTTCCTGGAACTGTTTCTCTGCACCACGGAGTTCGATCCTAACAGTGAACGGGAGGTGAATGTAGTGCCACGGACGTGAGCTACAGCGCAGCCGCACCGCTGATGAGCTCCCGGGCGTGTGCACGGGCTGATTCTGAGTCTTCCTGACCGGCGAGCATCCGCGCGAGTTCACTCACGCGCTGCTCCTCGTCCAGGGCGGTGACGTCGGAGGCGGTGAAGCCGCCGGAGGCTGAATCATCGCGCACCGAGGACTTGAACACCCGGATGTGGTTCTGCGCGTACGCCGCGACCTGGGGCAGGTGGGTGACCACGATGACCTGGCGGTGTTTGGCGAGCATCGCGAGCCGGCGTCCGATCTGCACGGCCGCCTTGCCGCCCACCCCGGCGTCGACCTCGTCGAAGATGAAGGTCTCGGTGTCGGATCCCTCGGCGAGGACCACCTCCAGGGCCAGCATCACCCGGGAGAGCTCACCTCCGGAGGCTCCCTTGCCCAGCGGCAGCGGATCGGCCCCGGGGTGCGGGGCCAGCAGCATCGCGACAGTGTCGGCGCCCTCTGGGCCCAGCTCGGCGGTCGCGGCGACCTCGATGACCATCCGCGCCCGGGGCATGGCCAGGGCGGCGAGCTCCTCGCCGACGGCGGCGCCCAGCTGCTCCCCCGCCTGGGAACGACGACGACGCAGCTCTTCGGCCTCGGTCCACAGCCGTGCCTGCAGCTCGTCGATCTCCGCGCCGAGCTCCTCGATCCGGTCGGTGTCGGACTGCAGGTTGTGCAGCCGGACCCGGGCCTCCTGCGCCCAGGTCAGCACGGCGTCGATATCGGGACCGTAGAGCCGGATCAGCCGCTCGAGGTCGGCGCGGCGCTGGTGCACCGCGGCGAGCCGCTCGGGCCCGGATTCATCCAGGTGGGCGGCGTAGATGCCGAGCTCGGAGGCGGCGTCGTTGAGCAGGCTCGAGACCGAGGAGATCTGCTCGGCGATCTCGCCGAGCTCCTTGTCCTGGTCCTGCACGGCGGCCAGCGCGATGGTGGCGGATTCGACCAGGGCCACCGCGTGGGGGACGTCGCCGAGTGCTTCGGCGGCGTCGGGCCCGGAGAGCGAGAGCTGGGCGGAGCGGGCGGCCTCGCGCAGGGATTCGACGTTCTCGAGCTTCAGGGATTCGGTCTTGAGCTCATGGTCCTCCCCGGGCAGCGGCTCCACGGCGTCGATCTGTTCCAGGGCGAGCTGCAGCTGTTCGGCCTCACGGCGTCGTTCGCGCTCGTTGGTGGTGATCTCCTCCAGCTCGGCGACCTTGACCTGGTAGCCGGTGAACTTCTGCTTATACGCGGCGAGCTGCTGGGCGAACTCGTCTCCGGCGTAGCGGTCCAGGGCGCGCCGCTGCGCGACCGCGGAGCGCAGTCGCAGCTGGTCGCTCTGGCCGTGCACGGTGACCAGGGAGCTGCCGATCTCGCCGAGCAGCGCGATCGGCACGTTGCGTCCGCTCAGGCTGGCCCGGCTGCGGCCCTTGGCGCTGAGCGTGCGGCCGAGCAGGATCTCGACCTCGCCCGCCTGATCCGGCTGGGCTGCGTGGTCGACCGACTCGGGGTCCGCAGAGGTTTCCGTGTCCGCAGGCTTGGCGTCTGCAGGTTCTGCGTCTGCGGGTTCAGCCTCTGCGGCATCTCCGGGGATCTGCAGCCAGGCGCCGGCCTCGCGGGCCAGGTCCACGCAGCGATGTCCGGCGGGCACGGTGATGCCGGCGTCGACCACGGCCTGTGGGGCTCCGGAGCGGATCGCGGAGGCCTCGGCGCGGGCGCCGAGCAGCAGTCCCAGTGCGGTGACCACCATGGTCTTGCCCGCGCCGGTCTCGCCGGTGACCACGTTGAGTCCGGCGTTGAGCGGGAGCTCGGCGTGTTCGATCACGCCGAGGTCGCTGATGGTGACGTAGTCGATCACCGCTTGGTCGCCTCCTCGTGGTGGAAGGCATCGGGGCTCGGGACCTGGTTCGCCGGATCGACCGGTCCGCGCCAACCGGTGGTGGGCAGGTTGAACTTGTCCACGAGTCGTTCGGAGAAGGGGGTCTGGTGCACCCGGGCGAGCAGCACGGGTTCAGCGGAGCGGGTGACCTCCACGCGGGAGCCGGGTGGGAGTTCCATGAAGCGACGGCCGTCGCACCAGAGCACTCCCTGTTCGTCCTCGCGCTGCAGGACCTCGACGGCCATGATCGAGTCGGGGTCGGTCACCAGGGGGCGGGAGAACAGCGCGTGGGCGGAGATGGGCACCATGACCAGGGCTTGGACCTCGGGCCAGACCACGGGTCCTCCGGCGGAGAACGCGTAGGCGGTGGATCCGGTGGGGGTGGCCATGACGACGCCGTCGCAGCCGAAGGCGGAGACGGGCCGGCCGTCGATCTCGATGATCAGGTCGATCATGCGTTCGCGGGACTGCTTCTCGATGCTGGCCTCGTTCAGCGCCCAGCTGCTGCCGACGTGGCGTCCGGCGTGCCATACCTGCACGTCCAGCGCCATCCGGCGCTCCACGGTGTAGTTCTGGTCGACCACCCATTGGACGGAGGCGTCGAGTTCGGTGCGTTCGGATTCGGCGAGGAAGCCCACGTGGCCGAGGTTGACTCCCATCAGGGGCAGTCCGGCGCCGCGCACGAGGTCCGCGGCGCGCAGGATGGAGCCGTCGCCGCCCAGGACCATTCCGACCTCACAGTCGGCCAGGGGCACATCGCGGTCGGCCACGGCCATCGGCAGGCCGCGGAGCCGGTCCCCGATGACATGGTTCAAGGAGGCGATGTCGCGCTCCAGCATCACCGGGCGGAGTCCCTCGCTGTGCAGCCGCTCTGCGACGGTGACAGCCGCTTCCACGGCGTCGCGCCGACCCGTATGGGCGAGCAGCAGGATCTCTCTGGTCATGGAGCCTCCTTCAGTCGAACTCGACCGAGCCCAGCCTATCTCTCCTGAGCGCGTCTGCCTCAGCGGAGGCCGGAGCAGCATGTTCGGTGCGGCGCAGGTGCAGGAAGAACTCCACATTTCCGTCCTGGCCGGGCAGGCCCGAGCGGTGGACGGCGAGAAGCTGCAGCCGCTGGGCCTCGGCGGCGGAGAGGACCGACTCGACCGCCTCGCGACGCAGCAGCGGACTGGAGACCACCCCGGTGCGTCCCAGCCGGTCGCGGCCGATCTCGAACTGGGGTTTGACCATGAGCACCAGATCAGCGCCGTCGCTGGCCTGCCCGGCGAGGGCGGGAAGCACCAGGCGCAGCGAGATGAAGGAGAGGTCGGCGACGATCAGGTCGAAGGGCTCCCCCAGGTCGGCAGGTTTGAGGTGGCGCAGGTTCAGCCCCTCATGGTTCTCCACCCGGGGATCCCCGGCGAGCAGCGCATGCAGCTGGTCGTGGCCGACATCGACGGCGACGACGTGTGCCGCGCCGCGCTCCAGCAGCACCTGGGTGAAGCCTCCGGTGGAGGCGCCGGCGTCGAGGCAGCGGCGGCCCTGCACCGGGATCTGCGGGGAGGCGGCGAGGACGCCGTCGAGCTTGTGCGCAGAGCGGCTGACCCAGGGGTCCTGGTTCTGCACGTCGATCCGCTGGTGCTCGGCCACGTTGGTGGAGGCCTTCTGGATGACGGTTCCGTCCACGCTGACCTGTCCCTGGGAGATCAGCTGGCCGGCGCGGGTGCGGCTGGGAACCAGACCGCGGGAGACCATGGCCTTGTCGAGGCGGAGGGCGTCGCTCATCGGGCCCCGTCGGCGGTCTGTCTGAGCCGCTGGTTCAGGTCCTGGACCAGCGCTTCGGCCTCGGCGATCTCGGACTCGAGCTCCTCGAGACTCAGCTCGGATGCCTGCTCGGCTGCAAGCTGGGGTTCAGACTCGGCGCCGGACTGGTGCCCAAGGTCTGGCTGGGACGCAAGGTGCGCATCGCGCTGATCATCGGGGTGGTCCTGGACATCCGGGTGGCCCTGGACGTTGGATAGGCCCGCGGAGTGGTGGTGCTGCTCGCTCATGCTCCTGCGTGTTCCTGCAGGGCCTCGTGCGTGCCGTCGAAGAGCTGGCCGAGGTCGCGCAGGATCCAGTCTGGGCGCATGGACTCGTCGGCGAGCTGCGCCGACTCGAGGGTGTCGATGCCGGTCAGGACCAGGGCGGTGTCGAACCCGGCTCGGTTGCCGCCGAGCACGTCGGTGTCGAGCCGGTCCCCGATGACCAGGGGCCGCTGCATCTTCAGCGCCTCGGCGGCCTGGGTGAACATCACCGGCTCCGGCTTGCCTGCAGCGGCCGGGCTGGTGCCGGTGGCGCGTCCGACAGCTTCGACGAGGGCGCCGTTGCCGGGGGCGATGCCATGCTCCCGAGGGATGCTCAGGTCGAGGTTGGTGGCGAACCACTGCGCGCCGTCGTTCACCGCGTAGGCGGCCTCGGCGAGGTCGGCCCAGCCCAGTGCGGGGTCGAAGCCCTGGATCACTGCGGCGGGGTGATCAGCCGCCGACTCGGCCAGGTGGAACCCGGCCTCCTGCACCAGGGTGCGCAGATACCCGCTGCCGGTGACCAGCACCTTCGAACCAGGGTCAAGCGCAGCGCTGAGCAGGGCGATCCCGGCGGGGGCCGAGCCGAAGACCTCATGGGTCAGCGCGGGGATGCCCAGCTCGTTGAGGTGGGCTGCAACCTGTTCGGCCGACCGGGAGGCGTTATTGGTGACGTATCCGCGTGGCACATCGCGGCTGACCAGCTGCTCCACGGCCTGGGCGGCCCCGGGGATGGCGTGGGGTCCGGCGTAGAGGACTCCGTCGAGGTCGAAGAGCACGCCGTCGTAGGAGTCGAGGAGACTCGAGGTCATGCACGCCCTCCGCGTCGGCGGTCCTGGTCGCGGCCCTGCTCACGGCCCCGGTCTCCGCCCTTGGATCGTCCCAGGACGTCTTTGACCTTGGGCAGGTCGGCAGGCTCGTCGTCGAAGTCGAGGATCTCGGGGTCTTCGAAGGCGCCGGTGCCCAGTGCGCGTTCCGCGGCGAAGGCCTGTTCCCGCCAGCGCTGAGCCTCGTCATCGCGGCCGACGGTCTCGAGTGCGGCCGCGTAGGCGGTGAAGAGTCGAGGCGAGAAGCTGAACGCCCGGTTGATGTCGAGCTCGGGCACCTCCAGAGCGGTCACCGCGGAGGCGTGGTCGCCGAGGTCGGTATAGGCCCCGGAGACGACCATGGCCATCTCAGCACGCACGGGACCGGTGAGGCCTGCAACCTCTTCGGACTGGGAGAGCTCGATGGCCTTCTCCGGGCGGTCGAGTCCGCGTTCGCAGTCAGCCAGGACCGGCAGGTGGGTCTGGTCGCCGCTGATCCGGCGGTAGGTGCGCAGCTCACGCAGGGCTTCGGCGAAGTCTCCGGCGGCATAGGCGGTCAGGCCTACGGCTTCGCGGACGATCCCGAGACGTCCGCCGCGGCGGGACGCGGCGAGGGCATGCTGGAACGCGACCTCGGGCGCGACGTCGACGAGGCGTCCCGCCATAACGAGGTGCTTGGCCACCCAGGGACGGTTCACGTCGTCGAGGGTGCGCAGCTGCAGCAGGGCCGCGCGGTCCAGCTCCTTGCCGGTGACGTCCTCGTCGATCTCGGGAGAACGCGTGCGATCGTCGCTGTTGGACCGGCGGAGGTCGCGCGGATTGCGCGGGGGCCGTGGGCGGTCGCCGTAGGACTCGTCAGGCATAGGTTCTTGGTTCTCCTTGGATTACGTGCGCAGGGCCATCCCAGGATACCGCCTCATGCGGTGAAGGACGCCTGGCAGCTGCTGTGGACGGGATGCTCAGGACAGGGAAGATCTGACCAGACATTGAATGCACCGTGAAATAGAAAAAGGCCGTCCCGGAGAGATCTCCGGACGGCCTTAAGAATCCACAGCGGCTGTGCATTGTTGCTCATCCATGCGCTCATTGATGAGCCCGCGAAGCCGCTCGGCTCAGGATCTTTCCGCTGGAGTCCGAAGGATGGCCCGGGACTCGTTTTACCCTGGATACAGGTCAAGCCCGGTCCCCCACAAGGGACCGGGCTTGAACCCTCTCTACAAAAAGTGTCCGGCGGCGACCTACTCTCCCACACACT
>NZ_PVTY01000020.1 GCF_003003175.1 Nesterenkonia sandarakina
CTGCGGGAGTCTGGGACGGGCTCTGAACGGGTCGAGAGGTTCGATCCTTGAGTCCTTCCTCGCCTTCGGCGAGGTACCGGGTGACCCAGGTGGTCACGGTGGGACGCGAGACTCGGAACTCCGCAGCGACGTGGGATTTGGGGATCCCGTCGCTCAGGTGACGAGTCACCATGCGCAGTCGTCCGGTCGGGGTCAGTGGTGCGTTAGCGTGGATCATGGGCGGGCTCTTCTCCTGCGGATGGGTTGTGTAGGAACTTCCATCCTGTGGCGGGGAGCCCGTTCCTCATCTCATCGACGCACCAGTGGCAAGAACCTCATGCCCCACAACATCTAGGCTTGGACCGTGGTGGAGATCGTCAAGTACATGTCCCACCATCGGGACGAGGTTCTCGCCCTGTCCCTGCGCGCCTGGGATCCGGTGTTCCCGCTCATGCGTGAGTCGGTCACTGCGTTCGTCTACGAGAACTTCTATCCGAACGGCTGGCGCGAGCGCCAGTTCGAGGATCTGGCCTCGGTCCTGGACGGTGAGCCCGAGAACGTCGCCGTGGCAGTGGACGGTTCGACGATCCTCGGCTGGGTCTGCACCCGTCTACATGCGCAGGACCAGATGAGTGAGTTCTATGTGCTGGCGGTCGATCCGGCGTTTCAGGGCAGGGGCATCGCCCGGGCCCTCATGGAGCACTCTTTCCACCAGGCGCGGCAAGCGGGCATGCGGATGGTGCTGGTGGAGACCGGCGGCGACCCGGGACATGCGCCGGCGCGTCGCGCCTATGAGGCTGTCGGGTTTCAGCGCTGGCCGGTGGCCAGGTACTTCAAAGATCTCTCCGGCTGAAGGCGATCGCGCGGCCGCACCGCCGCATGAGGTCGAACGACTGCGGCCGCGTCCGCAGGCTCTGGGCGACACCTCCACGGTGGTGCACCAGGTCCTGCGGACGCGGCCGCGAGCTCTCAGCGTGAGTCTGATCAGCTCAGAAGACCATGTCGAAGGCGAACGGGCCGATGATCACGGTGAAGATCGTGATCAAGATGACCCCGACCACGTTGAGCACCAGGCCACCACGGACCATCTCGGCCGGCGCCGGCAAGGACCAGGGGAAGGAGTGCCTCGCGGCTTTCGATCTCCACGGCGATGCTGCTGCCGGGAGCTCCGGCAAGCACCAGGTCAGCTGCGCGTCGAACTCCGGTGCCCGGCTGGCCCACGATCAGGCGTGCGCCGGAGAGCGCCCGCGGCAGCAGGGGTGCCGGGCCCGGGGGGAGTGTCTGCGGATCCTTGGCGACGCAGAGATAGTTCTGGACCTCCAAGGGGTGGATCGTCAGGTCCCTGGGGGGCGCCTCATTGACTGACCGCGCCATGAGGCCCAGCTCAGCGCCTCCTCCCCGCAGGGAAGAGACGACATCTCCGCGGCTGGCCGCGGCCTTGACCACGATCTGCACGCCCGGATACTGCTCCAGGAAGCGGCCCACCAAGGGTGCCAGCGGGCTTGCTGCCTGTGAGGGAGTCGAGCAGATCACCAGACGTCCGGTCTGAAGCCCGTCGACGGCGTCGACCAACGACCGGGCGAGGTCCACACCGTGCATCACCTCCCGCGCAGCAGGGATGATCGCCTCGCCGGCGGCGGTCAGCGTCAGGGAGCGTCCGGTCCGGTGGAACAGGCTGGTTCCGAGCTCCTGTTCCAGGCTCCGCAGCGCCTGTGAGATCGAGGGTTGGGCGACCATCAGTGAGTCCGCGGCTCGGTGCACGCCTCCCTGGTCCACGACGGCGAGAAAGTACCGAAGCTGACGCAGATTCATCGAGTGTCCTCACGGTGGGAGATCCGCCGGACCCCTTCGAGGATCGCCTCGTGCACCGAGAGCCTGCCGAGCGGCAGGAAGTGCCCACGGGTGCCGAGCTGCACATTATGTGCGCCCTCGAGGTGGCTTCCGCCGGGGATGTGCGGGTCGAACCGACCGTAGATCGAGACGATCCTGCTGTTCACCTCCTGGCTCGCACCGAGCTCTGTGAGCTCTGGGGAGCGGGGCAGGAAGAGTCTGATCGCAGGAAGCGGCAGCAGGCGGGCCAGGGGGGACCCCTCGAACGGAGTGTTCAGCGTGACCATCCCGAGGATCAGGTCGGAGTCGAGGCGCCGGGTGAGCAGAAGCTTGCCGATCAGCCCGCCCTTGCTGTGCGCCACGAGCACGCAGCGCCCGATGCGCTCCCGCCGGATGTGCTCGTCCACCAGATCGGCCATGTCCGCGATGGTGCCGCCGTTGTAGCCCAGGTCCACCACGGCGTGCACGTCGTAGCACCCTTCCCGCAGCACGTTGGCCACTGGCTGCATGAAGGCCCAGGTCTCGTAGATCCCCGGCAGCAGCAGGACCGCGGGCTTCTGAGAGTCGGGCCGGCGGTACGCCTGGGGGTCGGGCCCGCGCAGCAGCCCGGACGCCTGCCGGCGCAGCGCATAGGCGTAGTCGCGGATCCAGGCGCTGAGGTTGAGCCCGAGATCGGTCGCCGCCCGCAGCCGAGCACCGTTCTTCTCGGCGCGGGGGACGCGCCGAGGCAGCCGAGGCGGTCGAGTCATGCGGGCCGGGAGGCCGGCTGCGGGTCGCGCCGCTCGGCGTCGACGGCGGCCAGGAAGGGGGCGCATGCGGCGGCGAGTTCGGGAGCTCGGTTGATCTGGAGCGCATGCGGCGCATTCGGGATCTCCAGCATACTGGCGTCCGGGGCGAGGTCCACCAGCTGCTGGGCCCACTGCGCCGAGGCGATCGGATCCCGCTCTCCGCGGATCACCAGCCCGGGGATCAGACAGCGCCGGACGGACTCCTCCGTCCGGTGGCCGAGCATGTGTCGGACCGTGTGCAGGTAGCGCAGCGGGCCCATTCGCAGGTAGTTGCGGAACACCACGACGTTGTTGCGCAGCGGTTCACGCAGGGTGTCGCGGACCAGCCGTGAGCTCTGGCCCAGGAAGCTGCGCTCGGCCGGGTCCACCGTGGGTCCGATCAGCACGTAGCCGGCATAGAGCCCCGGGTTGGATGCGACGGTGTCGGCGATGACCTGGCACCCCATCGAATGCCCGACGACGACGACGGGGTGATCCAGGTCCAGGGTCCTGACCAGCCCGGCGACGACCTCGCCGAGCTCCGAGATGGTCAGCGCGCGCTCCGGATTGGGGGTCTTTCCGTAGCCGGGCAGGTCCAGTGCGTAGACGTCGTGGGTCGCGGCAAGCTCCTCGGTGAGGGGCAGGAAGTACTTCCCAGACATGCCGAGCCCGTGCACCAGCACGATCGGTGGTCGCTGCGGGGTGAACGTTCCGCGCACATCCACGGCATGGTCCCCGACCTGCAGTCGCCGCGTGCCGGGCCCCATCTCGGGGGTCTCTCGTTGGAACATCGGACCCCTTGGTCTTCTCGAGTGATGCCGGAGCGAGCCCCTTGTGGCACCTCGCAGACGCCTCATCGTAGCGAGGTGAGCTGGACGTCCTGTCAGGGGGCATTCGCGGATGCCGGGTCTGCCGCCTATACGCTCTGAGCGGAGAGCTCAGAGGTGCTCACCTCCGGCGAGAGATCAAGACGGCGCAGCAGCTGGGCGTTCAGCGCAACCACGACGGTGGAGGCTGACATCAGGATGGCGCCGATGCTCATCGGGAGCACGAATCCCACGGGCGCCAGCACGCCTGCGGCAAGCGGCACCGCGGCGAGGTTGTAGCCGGCGGCCCACCAGAGGTTCTGCTTCATCTTGCGGTAGCTGGCCTCGGAGAGTCGGAAGACGGAGAGCACCGAGCGCGGGTCGGAGCTGGCCAGGATGACTCCAGCGGAGCCGATGGCCACATCGGTGCCTGCGCCGATGGCGATGCCGACGTCGGCCTGAGCCAGGGCAGGAGCGTCGTTGACGCCGTCGCCGACCATGGCGACCTTCATTCCCTCAGACTGGAGTTCGGCAACCTTCGCCGCCTTATCCTCGGGGCGCACCCCTGCGAAGACTCTGTCGATGCCCAGTTCTCGGGCCACGGTCTCGGCCACCGCCTGGGCGTCCCCGGTGATCATCACGACTTCGACATCGCGGGCATGCAGCGCCTCAACGGCATCCCGGGACTCGGGGCGGACTTCATCGGCGAGCCTCAGCGCGCCGATCACCTCGCCGTCCGCCAGCACGTGCAGGATGATCGCGCCTTCCTTCCGCCACTGATCGGTCACCTCCAGCGCGTGCTGTCCTCGTTGGTCCAGAAGATGCGGACCGCCGACCTCCACGACGCTGCCATCCACTGATGCGCGCACACCGACAGCCGGAGACGAGGAGAAGTCCGTGCCCTTCGGCACCCGCAGCTCCCGCTGTCTCGCCGCACCTACGATCGCCCTGGCCAATGGGTGTTCGCTGTCTGACTCGGCGGCCGCCGCGAGGGCCAGGACGTCGTCCTCCTGGCGGTTTGGGGTGGGGTGGATCCCGGTGACGGTGGGCTCGCCCTTGGTGAGCGTGCCGGTCTTGTCGAAGAGCACGGCGTTGATCGTGCGCATGGACTCCAATGCCAGGCGGTCCTTCACCAGCACGCCTGCCCGGGCGGCCCGTTCGGTGGCGATCGAGACCACCAATGGGATCGCGAGACCCAGTGCGTGGGGGCAGGCGATCACCAGGACGGTGATCGTGCGGACCACCGCGGCGTCGGGCATCCCGAGGAATGCCCAGCTCAGCGCGGTGACGACTGCGGAACCCAGGGCGAACCAGAACAACCAGCCCGCGGCGGTATCGGCGAGGCGCTGGGCTCTTGATGAGGAGGCCTGCGCATCCGAGACGAGCTTCCGGATTCCGGCCAGCGCGGTATCTCCTCCGATGGCCGTCACTTCGACGCGCAGCCCGGAGTCGGTGGCCACGGTGCCGGCGACGACCTGTTCACCGGTGCCGCGGTGGACCGTCCTGGATTCACCGGTGACCATGGATTCATCAATCGAGGCACCTCCATCGATGATCCTGCCGTCGGCCGGAATCGACGAGCCTGGCCTGACGATCACCACATCGCCGACGGCCAGCTCGGAGGGAGCGACCTTCACGACGTCGTCGCCCTGGACCTTCTCGGCCTCATCCGGCAGCAGCGCCGCCAGAGAGTCCAAGGCGGAAGTGGTCTGTGCCAGCGAGCGCATCTCGATCCAATGGCCCAGAAGCATGATGACCACGAGCAGGGCCAGCTCCCACCAGAAGTTCAGCTCGTGATCCAGGATCCTCAGCGTCGCGCCCCAGGATGCGATGAACGCCACGGTGATCGCGAGCCCGATGAGCAGCATCATTCCGGGCTGCCGACTCCGGATCTCTGAGACTGCCCCCGTCAGGAAGGGGCGGCCGCCCCAGAGGTAGATCACGGTGCCCAGGACGGGGGACACCCACCACACCCACGAGGAGTCAGGGAGTTCGTAGCCGATCAGGTGCGCGAACATCTCATTGAAGCCCACCACCGGGATGGCCAAGACTGCCGTGATCCAGAACAGCCGACGGAACTGACCGACGTGGTCTCCATGGTCTCCGTGGCTGTATCCTGAGTGTTCTGCGTGCACCTGATGAGGGTCAGCGCGGTCGTGACTCCGATGCTGGTCGTGGTCGTGGTGCGAGGTGTCTGCAGTGGCACCTGGCGCAGTCTCGTGGGGTGCTCGCGGGGAATGGTCCATAATCCTTGTATACCCCCAGGGGGTATGGGGGTCAAGGTCTGATCGCGAGGTGAGCTTCATCAAATCTTCAGAAGACTCGAGGCCCGGCCCGAACCCATCACGGATGGTGTGAAGGCTCGCCGATTCACCCTTGGAGGAGGTAGACAGATGCAGCGCGTGAACCGCAGACGTCTCATCGCCGGAGGCCTCGGCGTGCTGGGAGCGGGTGCCCTGGCGGCTTGCTCCCCAGATGGTCGGCCGGAAGCCCCGGGCGCGGAAGCGACTGCATCGCTCTCCCACATCCATGCCGTCGTCCGCGATCCTGCCGATTCATCGGTCGTGCTGCTGGCGGCGCACCAGGGTCTGTTTCGACTCAGTGAGCAGCGCCCGACCGCCGTCGGCCCTGAGATTGATCTGATGGGCTTCACAGTCACCCCCGACGGTCGCTACCTCGCGTCTGGGCACCCCGGACCGGGAGTCGACCTCCCGGAACCGCTCGGGCTGATCGAGTCCACGGACCGGGGCGAGAGTTGGAACGTGATTTCCCAAGGAGGCGAATCCGACTTCCACGCTCTGGCATCCACTGCAGACCAGGTGCTCGGCTTCGACGGCGAACTGCGACTCAGCGACGACGGCCAGACATGGACGACCCTGCCCATCGGTTCCATGCCCGCCTCCGTCGCGATCGCCGAAGACAGCGGAACCATGTGGGCTGCGACCGAGGAAGGTGTTCTGCGCTCTGAGGACGGGACCACATGGGATCGCCTGGACACGCCGCAGCTCATCCAGTTCCTGACCTGGGTCGATGAGCAGACGATCGTGGGCGCCAGCGTCGAGGGTCATGTGTTGATCAGTCATGACGCGGGAGACAGTTGGACGGTCAGCCAAGAGTCGGTCGGGGAGGTCTCTGCATTGGGAGCGGGACTGACCGGCGAGGGCGACGTCGAGGTGCTGTTGGTGGTGGGCGTGTCAGTCCTTCGCACACTCGACGGCGGGGAGACCACCGAGCGGCTTCTCTGAGCCGATCGGCGGAGACCACCCTCAGAGGTCGGTCAGCAGTTCTTCCATCTGCTCGATCTCGGCCTGCTGAGACTCGATGATGGACTCCGAGAGTTCCAGGGCTGCGGGGTTCTCGCCGTCCTGGAGGTGCTGCTCCGCCGAATCGATGGCGCCTTCATGATGGACGATCATCTGCTCCAAGAACATGCCCGAAGCGGCGTCGCCGGTGGATTCTTCGAGCTGGTCGAGGTCTTCCTCGCTCATCATGCCATCGTGGCCCATCGTGTCCCCGTTCATATCGCCGTGGTCCATGCCTTCCATGTCCCCATGATCGGCGTCCTCGTCGCTCGCTCCCCAGGCGTCCAGCCACGATTGCATCTGCTCGATCTCGGGGCCCTGTGCGTCACGGATCTCCTCGGCCAGGGTCTCCACCTCAGGATCGACGTCATCCTTCTCGAGTATCATCTCCGACATGTGGACTGCCTGCTGGTGATGCGGAATCATGCCGGAGATGTAGTCGACGTCGGCGTCGTTGTACTGCGCCGAGGTGTCCTCCGCGGCCTGTTCCTGATCCGACGGGGCTTCCTCGGACTGGTCGTCCGACGCGCCACAGCCGGTCAGCGCTGCGGTGAGCGCGAAGGCGCCGATGAATGCTGCAGATGTCCTGGTCTTCATAGTCTGCTCCTGGGTAGAGATCACTTGTGTCTTGCTCAGGAGTCAACCGCACGGCAGGTCCCGGCATTGCCGAGAAGCGCGATCTTGAGGAAACCTTCATCAAGTGCAGACCGGTTCTTGACCGGACCATGCCGGCTTCACCTCGCTGGAGTGCTCAGCGCGGACCTCGGGACAGCTTCGGTGCCCGCAGGAGAACTTCAAGGGGTCCTCGGCTGAAGCGCTGCCGCCACAGCCAGGTGAACGCCATCAGCGCGAGGACTGTCGAGCCGCTGGCGATGATTCCTTGGAGCAGCGTCTCGGGTCCCGGGCGAACGACGAATGCCAGGATCAGCAGGTGCCCGACGTAGGCAGTCAGCGCCAGCTGGCCCAGGTGGACCAGGGGAGAGGCCAGTGGATGGGACCAGGTTCGGATCTTCAGGCAGGCGCCCAGGACGAACACCGCGGAACCCGTGCCACCGATCAGCCACAGCGGCATCTGGGAGTGGGCGACCGAGCTGAAGAGTCGCTGCCAGGCCAGGTGGCTCGTGGGCTCAGCGAAGGTCGCGACCAGCAGAGACGAGGCAACACGAGCCCCGATCGCGGCAACGGCCCCCCAGATGATCAGGCGGGTGCTGATTCTCGACTTCGTCAGGTCGAGGCGTCCGAGCCAGATCCCGAGGACGAAGGGAGCCGCCCAGACGATCAAGGGGTACGGTCCCGTGAGGACGATGCCGGTGAAGATCCCCCAGAGCGGGTCGGAGGCTGAGACCGGATCTCGATCGAAGCCTCCGTCGGTCTGGGCCTGCACCGCAAGCCAGATCAGCGGCCCGATGAGGGCGCTGGATCCTGCGGTGAGAAGCAGGATCCTGCTCGACGCCCGGAGGAGCGGGATGGAGAAGAGGATCAGCAGGGCGTAGATCTGCAGAATGACCGAGACATCGTGGGCGAGTTCTTGGAGCGCCAGGCCTCCAAGGAGCAGCAGGGCACAGCGCCAGAGCAGCGAGATCCAGGGCAGCGGGGCGTGCTGTTCACGGGTGCGCCGCGTCATCAGAGAGATCCCGATGCCGCCGAGCAGGACGAAGAGCAGCGATGCCCGACCGTATGGCACCCGGTAGATCAGCTCCAGGAGCTCGTTGTCACCGCGGGGACCAGTGTTGACCGCGATCATGCCGATGACCGCCAGACCGCGCGCGGCATCCAGTGCAAGCATCCGCTGGGCACCCGAGCGAGGCGGCCTCTCATTGGAGGTCTTTCGCTGAGACAACACTCCCGCTCCCTGTTTGGTTCGTTGGTGGGACCCGAATCGGTGACCATCCAGCTCTTGACTCTATCCATCTACCCTTGTGGGGGTCGTAGAGACGTGGGTCCTTTACGGAACCTTCATGGATTCCTGGGCCGCATGAGGCAGCTCGACCATGAAGGCCGCACCCCTGCCCGGCCCCTCACTGGAGGCCCAGACGGACCCGTCATGAGCGGTGACGATGGACCGCACGATCGCGAGTCCGATGCCGGAGCCGCCGTGGGTGCGGTCACGCGCGCTGTCGGCCCGGTAGAAGCGTTCAAAGATGTGTGGCAGGTGGTCTGTCTCGATTCCGTGCCCGGTGTCGGCCACCTCGAAGGTCACGGAGGATCTCGAGGCGCGAGCGCTGAGGACCACCTCATCGTCGGGGTCGGTGTGGTGCAGCGCATTGTCGAGCAGGTTGGTCAGCACCTGACCGATGCGGTCGCGATCCACGCTGATCATCACGGACCTGGCCCGGGCACCGGCCTTGACCACGAGACGCACGCCGGCGGTCTGGTAGCGGGCGTGAATCTGGGCCGATGCAGCATCGAGGAGCTCGCCGACTGCCACGGGAGCGGGCCGGAGGTTCAGGCGCCCCTCCTCGGCCGCGCTGACCAGGGAGATGTCCTCGGCAAGCCGTTTGAGGCGTTCCGTCTGTTCTCTGAGCATCAACAGGGTCGGCTCGTCGGCATGGGCGACGCCGTCCTGCATCGCTTCGAGATACCCATCGACGGTGGACACCGGTGTGCGCATCTCATGGGCAAGATCCGAGAGCAGCCGCTGACGAGTGAGCTCAGTCCGGTCCAGCTCTGCGGCCATGCTGTTGAAGGCGACCATCAGCTCGGTGAACTCTGCACCGATGCTGCTCTCCGGGACCCTCGCGGAGTAGTCCCCCTCAGTGATCTCCCCGACGGCATCGTGGATCTTGCGGATCGGTCGGACCAGTCGGCGCACCAGGATCACCGTGACCACGATGGACGTTCCGAACGCGGCCAGGAGGGCCAGCAGCAGGGACAGTCTCCATGCCGCGTCGAAAGCCTCTTCCGCGTGGGCCACGACCCCCGGATCGGGGTCGGCGGATTCGACCATCTCCATATGGTCATCGAAGATCACTGGGCCCACCACGAGTGCCACGACCCACGCCGTCACCACCGCCACGCACAGCACGAGGATCAGGGCGGCAAGGATCCGGGTGCCCAGACCGGTCAGGCGCCTCGGCCGGTTCACACCTGCGGGCCTGTCTTGTACCCGATGCCACGGACCGTGTGGATGAACCGGGGGTTCGTGGGATCGTCGCCCAGCTTCCGGCGAAGATGCCCGATATGGACGTCGACCAGGTGGTGATCGCCGAACCAGTCATCGCCCCACACCTTGGTGATCAGCGCATTCCGGGACAGCGCCACTCCGGGTTCGGAGAGCAGGGCCGCCAGGACCTCGAACTCGGTCAAGGTGAGTTCCACCGGTTGCCCGCGGACCCGAACCTCACGTCCCGCCAGATCAACGCGGAGGTCTCCCAGCTGGCGAGTGAGGCGGCCTGTGTCGGAGGCGTTTCGGGGCCTGCGCAGCATGGCCTTCACTCGCAGCACCAGTTCACGCGGGCTGAACGGCTTGGTCACGTAGTCATCTGCGCCGACGGAGAGTCCGATCAGTCGATCCACCTCCTCGGCGCGGGCGGTGAGCATGATGATGTAGCAGTCCGAGAAGGTGCGGATCCGGCGGCAGGCCTCCACGCCGTCCATGCCAGGGAGGCCGAGGTCAAGGATCACGACTGCAGGGTTCTGGTCGCGAACGATGTCCCCCGCGTGAGCTCCGTCTCCGGTCGACTCGACCTGGAACCCCTCGCGGAGGAGGTACTGCTCGATCAGATGGACCAGCGGCGCCTCGTCATCCACCACCAGGATCTTCATGGGACGTTCCTGGACCGCAGACATGGACTCGATCCTAGATCAGCCGGCATGTCCCGTGCCGTCACGTGCGTCGACGAATCGGTACGACGCCGTTGTCGCGGTCTTCGCGGTGGAACTCGCGGATCAGCTGGGCCAGCAGCGCCGGCTTCTCGACGATCGCGCCGTGGGTGGCGCGCGGGATGACGGCGAGCTTGCCGTCGGGCAAGGCCTGGAGCATCTCGATCAGGTGCGGCCAGCGCACCTGCTCCTCGTCACCGACCACGATGAGCGCCGGCAGCGCGACGCCGCGGAGGTCCTCCACGCTCAGATCGGGCTCCCTGCGATGCAGGGCCTGGGCCTTCTGCACGACCACGGGCCAGTGCTGCACGCCGTCGGGGGAGACTGCGGTGTAGGCGTCTCGCATGAACCCCGGCGGCTCACCATCCAACGCCCCGTCGAGCCAACCGGTATGGTGAAAGGTCGCACCCCCGAAGACGAGGCTGCGGACCAGCTCCGGTCGCCGCAGGGCCAGGTGGAGCCTGACGATCGCTCCGTCGCTCCACCCCATGACGTGGACCGGGGTTGCCCGGGGTGCAAGGACCTCCGCCGTCGCATCGGCCATCGCATCGGCCATCGTCGCAAAGGACCATTCCCCCTCGACGTCGTCCTCCTCGGCTCCGCATCAGCGCTCTGTACGGCCCATGTCGTCGAGCCAGCTGGCGTGCCAGGCCAGCGCGGCGTTCCAGTTGATCGTCGTCTCATTGGTCGACCAGGAGTCGGGCGCGTCCACATAGCAGAACTGAGGTGCGCAGCCGGAGAGGCCGTCCTGCGCCGTGGGGTCACCGAGGACCGAGTTGGCCCCGCCGGCGAGCTTGCCGTCGGGGAAGGGCGGGAGGCGCTCGTGATCGGCGGCGTACCAGCGGCTGTGCATGTTCTCGGAGTGGTAGCTGCCGTAGCCGGTGATGTAGGAGTTGTTGATCGCATTGCGGCCCAGGACGTAGTCGATGGCTTCGATCCCGGCATCGCGATACTGCGGCTCACCCGTGAGGTCGAAGGCGGTGGCGATCACGGCAGCATTGTTGAGCACCATGTGGTTGGACCCCCAGTGGTACTCCTCGGGGGCATAGGGGTGCCCGAAGGGCTGGCCCTCCTGGATCGCGAGGTAGGCGTCGGCGCCCTCGACCACCGAGCCGATGACCTCCTCGCGGTCGTCCAACTCGCTGTCCACGGTGGCAAGGTCCAGTCGAGCGGCAGCCGCGGTGTTCTGCCAGTCGAAGGCAGGGGTGCCGAAGACCTGATCCTCGGCCCCGCCCACATGGTGTTCGCTGCTGGAGACTGCGTCCTCGTAGACGGGTGAGCCCGTGGTCAGGTAGAGCTGCGCCGCCGCCCAGTAGAACTCATCGCTGAACTCGTGATCGTTGTACGGCCCGCCGCCGGGATTCGGGTCCGCGCCCTCGCTGCTGCGGTAGATGTCGTCGTGCTCGGAGGCCGCCGCCCACGCGGCTTCCGCCGCATCGCGCAGCTCTGCGGCGAAGTCCGGATCGTAGGGCTCGTAGACGCGGGCGCCATGAGCGGCCGCGGCTGCCAGGTTCAGCGTCGCAGCGGTGGAGGGCCGATGCAGATACCGCGGCATCGGGTCCTCGTGGGGGAGGGTGTTCATCCCGGTCCAGGCGACGTCGTGCAGCTTGTGGTGCGCCATCCCGCCGGCATCGATCTCCACCCCGTCGATCGTCATCACGGTGTCCGCGGGCACCTGCATGGAGAGCATCCATTCGAGGTTCCAGCGGGCCTCGTCCAGGATGTCGGGCACCCCGTTGCCCCGCTCGGGGATCAGCAGCGTCTCATCCCCGAGGGCCTCCTCCACGGTGACCTCGGCGTTCTGGCTGCGCTCATAGGTGGCCAGCATCTGCCACACCGAGATCCCGGAGTTGACAACATACTTGCCGTGATCGCCCGCGTCGTACCAACCGCCTGCGGCATCGAGCGCGTAGCCCTCCGGGCAGCGCCAGGCCTCGGGGTCGGCGTAGACGTCGGCGCTGCCGTACTGCTCGGCGCCGTTCCACACGAAGCGCTCCGCCGGCAGGCAGGGCACCTGCAGATCCCCGCGGTTAGGGGCGTCGGCATCGGGCAGATCCTGAGCTGGGGGCACGAACTCCGAGACATGCCCGGCGGGACGCTCGTACTCCTGCCGCTCGAGGGTTCCCTCGACCTCGATGGCTTCGATCGGGATCCCGGATCGATGGGTGTAGTAGATGTCGAGTGAGTCCTGGCGCAACGAGGCGTAGAGGTTCTCGGCGATGTCGAAGGGGTAGCTCTGCTCGCCCTCGGCGCTCAGCGTGTAGCCCGCCCCGGAGTCGGCATAGTCGCTGAAATCGATGGTGTGCACGTCGAGGCCGGCGGAGGGGTCGAACCCCTCCGGGGAGGACGTCCCCTGCGCGGCGAGCTCGCCGTCGTCGTCGTGCAGTTCCCAGCTCACGGACTCCTGCCGCCCGGTCACCAGCGTGGCGCGCTTCGGGCCGTCGGGCAGGTAGCCCAGCTGATTGACCCGCACCCGTGGCCCGGTCTCATGCCCGAGGTCCGCCGATGCCGAGGACGCGGTGTCCTCGCCTGCGGCGCCTGAGTCTCCGAGAGCCTGGGCGCTGTCATCGGAACAGCTGGACAGAGCGAGGACGACGGCGGCGACGGCTGCCGTCCCCATGCGAGGACGGGAGCGGGCGCCCGGTGGTGCGCTGGGATGCATCGAGGATCCTTGCTTCGGCGGGGGCGGCCCGCGGCCGTGAACGCTCAGCAGCGGCACTGGTCCTGAGCCTCCTGAAGGGCAGTTTTGGGCACGATTCGGGCAGATGTCAAAGGGTCCGGGCCGGGACGCCGGGTGCTGCGTTTTCTCGGCGCGCTTCTCTCCGGCTGGGACCAGAGATCCTGAACTTCTTAGACGACCCTTACCAAATTCCTAAGGTGGCCTTATGAATGTCCTTCACCCTTGGAACGTAAGTTCCCACAATGGCGAACTCCCTCATCTAGGAGAGGTCCTTGAGCATGAACTGCCTCCGTCCCGCCGGACCACCCGGACCAGCCGCCGATTTCTCCGATGAACGCGACGCTGCGGCCCGAGCCCTCTACGACGAGCGTAAGAATCTGCTGGTCGGCCTGATGGTGCCCGCCGCGGAACCATGGGAAGAGCTGCCCGAAGGCCTGAAGGAACGGTGGCGGCGCATCAACGAGCTCACTGCGACGGGATAGGACCGTTGTTTCGGACCGGCCGAGTCCGGCCGACGGAAGAGGACGACGACAACCCCTCGGTGCCGCCTCAACCCGGTGCCGAGAAATAAACCGCCGCCCACGTGGTGTTCCCCCACCTGAGAGCATCTACAAATGTGAGGAAACCTGATCTTATGCGCGTCCTTCACCAGCTGCTGAACAACACCCTCGGCTTCGGCACCGCACCCCTGGGCAACATGTTCCGGGAGATCCCCGAGGACGAGGCGCTCGCCACCGTCGAGGCCGCCTGGGACTCCGGCATCCGCTACTTCGACACCGCCCCGTTCTACGGCGCCGGTCTCGCGGAGAAGCGTCTCGGCTCCGTCCTCGCGCAGAAGCCGCGCGATGAGTTCCTCCTGAGCACCAAGGTCGGACGCTACATCTCGGGTGAGACCGAGGAGAAGGAGGGGCTCTTCGCCGATGGCCGCAGCAACAAGGTCATCACCGACTACACCGCCGAGGCCACGCGGAAGTCTCTGGAGCAGTCGAAGGAGCGTCTGGGCATCGACCGGCTCGACTTCGTGTTCGTCCACGACATCTCCCCGGACTTCCACGGCGACGAGTGGACCGCGAAGTTCGAAGAGGCCCGCACCGGGGCGTTCCGCGTGCTCACCGAGATGCGCGAACAGGGCCTGATCAAGGGCTGGGGTCTCGGCGTGAACACCACCGAGCCCATCGAGCTGGCCATGCAGCTTCAGGAGACTCAGCCGGACCTGAGCCTCTCCGCCACGCAGTACACGATCCTGCAGCACGAGAAGGCGCTGCAGCGGATGATGCCCAACGCCGAGGCTCAGGGCGTGGGCATCATCGTGGGCGGCCCGTACAACTCCGGAGCGCTGCTGGGTGGAGATCACTTCGACTACGCCGAAGCCCCGCAGTCGGTGAAGGACCAGGTCGCAGCGCTGTCAGCCGTTGCCGCTCGGCACGACGTCGACCTCAAGGCGGCGGCGCTGCAGTTCTCCACTGCTCACCCCGCAGCGGTCGCCGTGATCCCGGGTTCAAGCCGACCGGGCCGGATCGCGGAGGACATCGCCGCGCTGTCCGCAGAGATCCCCGGCGCGTTCTGGAACGAGCTGGTCCAGGAAGGCCTGATCTCAGCCAAGGCGCCGCTGCCGAAGCGCTGATAGCCACAGCACCCTCCCCCCCCACCCCCGTGGTTGAGTTCTCCGGTCGGTATGTAACCACCGGAAAACTCAACCACGGGGGTTTTCGGTGGCGGGTCAGTCGAACCCCGGGTCTCGGCCATAGTCCTGGAGGCGCAGATCCAGCGCCGCCCTCACCTGTCCCGGGGCATCGGCGCCGAGGAGCAGCCGCAGTCGGGCGTCGTCAGGATCTTTCACGTGGGCCAGCAGAGCGGCGGCGACCATGGCGGACGGGGTGCCGTCGCTTGTGTCGCTTGCGGGCCAGGGCACGGTGGGGCTGCCGAAGAGCTTCTCGCGCAGCTCGTCGTAGGCGGGGATCGGGGTGCTGAACCGCATGCTCTTTCCTGCCCAGTCGGTGGCGATCGCGCCCGACTCGGCGAGGGTCACCCGGATCCCGAACGGCGCGACTTCCGCGGCCATCGCTTCGCTGAAGCCCTCGAGTCCCCACTTGGCCGCGTTGTAGAGCCCCAGTGTCGGCATCGTGCCCACCGCGCCCACGGTCGAGATCTGGACGATATGGCCGCGTCCCTGGTCCCGCATCACCGGGATCGCCGCCTGGCACACCCAGAGGGGCCCCAGCAGGTCCGTCTCGAGGATCTCGCGGGCCTCGTCCTCGCTGACCTCTTCGGCGGCGCCGATGAGCCCGTAGCCCGCATTGTTCACGACGACGTCGAGGCTGCCGAACCTCGTGGCCGCGTCCTCCACTGCGTCGAAGGCGGCGGCCCGGTCCCGGACATCGAATTCCCGCACCAGGAGCTGGTCGGATGCGGGAAGGTCGTGCCCGCCGCGCACGGTGGCGACGACGCAGTGCCCCGCGTCCAGGGCGGCCAGCGTGAGCGCACGGCCCAGACCGCGGCCGGCGCCGGTGATGAGCCAGGTCTGTTCTGTGGTCATGGACTCAGAATAGTGAGAAGCCGCGCCGCGACCGACCCTTCCTCACCTGGGTGGTTGCGTTTTCCGGCGGTGACGTTCCGACCGGAAAACGCAACCACCCAGGTGAAGCATCCGAGGGGGTCACTGTTGCTCTTCATCCACGACGACCGGCTCAGCTATCTCGAGCTGGCGCCCCACGACGACGTGGTGATCGGTCACTTCCCGCCGGTCGTGGAGCTCAGCGTCTGACCAGCGACTGCGCCGTCGTGCTTCGCCAGCTTCGAGGGCCACCAGACCGCGGGCCCGATGTCGCGCACCAGCGCCGGCACGAGCAGGGCCCGCACCAGGAATGTGTCCAGCAGGACGCCGAAGGCCACGATGAACGCGATCTGTGCCAGGAACAGGATCGGGATCACCGAGAGCGCCGCGAACGTCGCCGCGAGCACGATGCCGGCGGAGGTGATCACCCCTCCCGTCACGGTCAGCCCGCGGATGACCCCGCGCCGCGTCCCATGGGTCAGCGACTCCTCTCGCACCCGAGTCATCAGGAAGATGTTGTAATCGATGCCCAGCGCGACCAGGAACACGAAGCCGTACAGCGGCACTGTCGGATCGGCCCCCGGGAACTCGAAGACGCCGTTGAACACCAGCGCCGAGACGCCCAGGGCCGTGGCGAAGGAGAGCACCGTCGTGAGCACCAGCAGCACCGGGGCGAGGATCGAGCGCAGCAGCAGCATCAGGATCAACAGGATGACGACCAGCACGATCGGGATGATGAGGTTGCGGTCGTCGATCGCGGCGTCGTTGGTGTCGATCGCCGTGGCGGTCACGCCGCCCACCAGCACCTCGGAGTCGGCCTCGGCGTAGGCGGCTCGCAGCTCGCGGACCGTGTCCTGGGCGGCCGCGGAATCCGCAGCGTCGGTGAGCGTGCCCTGAAGCATGATCGACCCGTCGATCACGACAGGCTCCGGGGCGGGCGTCCCTGGGGGTCCGAAGGCGCTCACGCCTTGCGCGTCCACCGGGGCGGAGCCGGCGTCGTCGTCGGTCATCACGGTGACCCCGTCGACCCCGCTGTTGTCCAGCAGGACGTCAGCGGCGCTCTGCAGCGAGTCCTGATCGGTGACCACATAGGCGGGGCTGCCCGAGCCGCCGGGGAAGTGCTCGCCCAGGGCGACCTGGCCGTCACGTGCCTCGGACTCGCCGAGCACCAGCTCCGACTGCGGCACGCCTTGGGCGTCGAACTGGGTGACGCCGACCGCGCCCAGGAGCAGCACCAGGGTCGTGGCGATCCAGATGCGGCGGGGTCTGCGTTCCACGACTCGTCCGGTGCGGGCCCAGATCCCGCGGCTGGGGATGCCGTCCTCCGCGGCGACGACCTCGGGCTCGAATCGGGGACGGCGGGGCCAGAAGGCGGCACGGCCGAAGAGGTAGAGGAGCGCGGGCAGGAACGTGAGGGCCGAGGCCATGGCGAAGAGGATGCCGATCGATGCCACCGGGCCCAAGGTGCTGTTGGACTTCAGATCGCTCAGCAGCAGGCACAGCAGACCCGCGATGACGGTGCCGCCGGACGCCAAGATCGGCTCGAAGGATCCGCGCAGCCCCTTCCAGGTCGCCGTCCACTTGTCCTGATGGACCCGCAGCGCCTCCCGGTAGCGCGCGACGTAGAGCAGCGAATAGTCGGTGGCCGCGCCGATGACCAGGATGAACAGGATTCCCTGGGTCTGCCCGCTGAGCAGCAGGATCTCCGCGTAGGCCAGCCACCAGACGGTCAGCAGCGAGACCGTGAGCGCGAAGACGCTCGTCGCCAGCACCGCGATCGGCAGCAGCAGCGACCGGTACACCACGATCAGGATCAGGAAGACCGCGGCCAGCGAGACCGTGAGCAGGATTCCGTCGATGCCGGCGAACCCGGCGGCCAGGTCCGCGGTGAACCCGGCCGGTCCGGTGACGAAGACCTCGACATCGGGCAGCTCGGCGCGCAGAGTCTCGGAGATCTCCCCGACGACGACGCCGAGATCCTCCTCCGATCCGATCGGCACGAACGCCTGGACCGCGAGCCCGTCCTCGGACGGGATGACCGGGGAGAGGTCCTCCTGCACGCCGGGGATCTCGGGCAGCTGCGCGACGGCGTCGCCGATCGCGGTCGTCTGCGATTCGCTGAGCTCCTCGTCAGAGGTGACGACGACGACGGCGGGGATCGTCTCTGAGTCGTTGAACTCACCCAGCAGCTCCTGCACCGCGGTGGCATCCGCGGACTCGGGCAGGTACGTGGTCTGATCGTTGGAGGAGACCTCCGCGACCCGGCCGAAGTACGGCCCCCCGATGGCGGTGCCGGCGAGCCAGACCAGGATCAGGACCGCGGGGAGGAAGACCCGCAGCCACCGGGGGATGCTGCCCCGCGAGGGACTGCCGCCGGGTCCTTTTCCAGAGCCGCCGGAGTCTCCTCCCTCGGAGCTGTCGCCGGGCGGACCGTCGATACCGGCACCGCGGGGGCTGCCCGCCTCGGGGTTGCGTGACCTGCGGGTGTCCGTGGTGGCGCGCGGCATCTTCTTCTCCCCTGACGAGACGATTTGCTTCAACTAAGGATATAGTGTCTTTAGAGATAAAGTACACCATAAGATATTAAACGCCGCTAGGGCCGTTGTCGCATCGTAAGGTGGTCAGCATGGCAGCAGGAGAGACCGGTTCGGACCCCGTAGCAGAGCGCCTGTACGAGGTGGACGCCACGGATCCGCTGGAGCGACTCGTGGATCGATCCAACGTGTCCTCCGAGGATGTGGTGCAGATCGGTCGGCTGATGCGGGCCCTGTCCGACCTGCGCACCGCGGAGGAGCGCCTGTCCGAGGCCTCCCAGCAGTACATGAAGCTGAGCCAGCTCGACATGCGAGCGATCCACTATCTGATCGTCGCGGAGAACCGCGGGACCACGGTGACGCCGGGGATGCTCGCTGCGCACCTGGAGATCTCGGCGGCCTCGACCACCAAGCTGCTGAATCGACTCGAGCAGGGCGGCCACGTCACCCGAGAGGTTCATCAGGCCGATCGGCGGGCCTTCGTCGTCCGGGTCACGCCAGCCACGGCGGAGGTCGCGATGGAGACGGTCGGGCGGCAGCAGGCCAAGCGATTCCACTCGGCCGCGGCGCTGACCGTCGAGCAGCGCGAGGTGGTCATCGGCTTTCTGCAGGACATGACGCAGCAGCTCTCCCTGGAAGACGTCGCCTGGGCGAAGGATGTGAAGGGCGCGGAGGCCTGAGCGCACAGCGTCACATCTTCACGCTGTCGTGCTGGGCGATATATCGTTAAGTCCGATCGGACCCATCCTGGGTGCGGCGCTTAGGAGGCTGTCATGACTGGATCATTTACAGGTGACTCACAAGCCCGCGGACTCTTCGGAGACCGCCGGCCCGCTGCGGGCGGCCCACCGGCCGACCTGTGGGACGCACTCGATCAGCTGCGCGGTGCATTCAAGGACAAATCGGCTCCGCGTGCCAGCCGTGGCGACGTCCGAGCCGCGGTCCTCGCGCTTCTCGCCGAGCGCTCGATGCATGGCTACCAGATCATCAACGAGATCGAGCAGCGCAGCGGGGGAGCGTGGAAGCCCAGTCCCGGCTCGGTGTATCCCACGCTTCAGCTCCTGGCCGATGAAGGGCTGATCCACGCCGAGGCCGAGGGTGGACGCAAGACGTATTCGCTCACCGATGAGGGCCGGGAAGCCGCGGCCGCCGCTGACCAGTGGCCCGCGCAGTGGCAGGGTGCTGAGAACCGCAGCCACGCGGTGCGGGCCTTGTCCAAGGCAGGAATGGAGCTGGCTCAGGCCGCCGCGCAGGTCGGTCGCTCCGGCACCCCGGAGCAGATCCACCAGGCGGAGAAGGAGATCGACCAGCTGCGTCGCAAGCTCTACGCCATCCTTGCGCAGGATTGAACGGCGTGTTCGCCCCAGGTGACCGGTGGGGTCGCGGCGTCCAGGACCTCGAGTGAGCCCAACCGCCAAGTCGCTGCGCTCCCGCTACCGCCGCATCCTGCGGTTCGCTGCTCTTCACCTGGTGCAGGTGTGGTGGTTCGAGCTGTTCCTGCCGCGCATCGGTCTGGCTCCGCTTGCCGGGGTGGGACGATCGCGGCGCATGCGGCGTCTCGCGCAGCGCTTCCACGTGCTCGCGGTCGATCTCGGTGGGCTGATGATCAAGGTCGGCCAGTTCCTCTCGTCCCGGTTGGACGTGCTGCCGCCCGAGATCACCAAGGAGTTGGAAGGGCTGCAGGACGAGGTCAGCCCGGTGGACTTCGCGGAGATTCGGAGCGCCGCCGAGCGGGAACTGGGCGCTGCGCTGGAGCATGTCTTCTCTGCCGTGGACTCCACGCCGCTCGCGGCGGCATCACTCGGCCAGGCGCACCGCGCCACGCCCACCGTCGAAGATGCCGAGCAGACCGGCATCGGCGCCGCGGTCGTGAAGATCCAGCGCCCCGGGATCGACGACATCGTCGACGTCGATCTGGCCGCTCTGCGACGGGTGGGCCGCTGGCTCTCGCGCATCCGGCTGGTGAGCAACCGGGTGGATGCGCCTGCGCTGGTGGAGGAGTTCGCCGCGACCAGCCTGCAGGAGATCGACTACCTCAACGAGGCGGCCAACGCTGAGCGCTTCGCCGCGAACTTCGCGCAAGATCCGCGCGTCTCCGTGCCCGAGGTGATGTGGGAGCGCACCACGCGGCGGGTGCTCACCCTGCAGGACGTGAGCGCGATCAAGATCAATGACGTGGCGCGCCTCAAGGCTGCCGGGATCGACCCGAGCGCGGTCGCCATCGAGTTCGCGAACGTGATGTTCGACCAGATCTTCGTCCACGGGTTCTTCCATGCCGACCCGCATCCCGGGAACATCTTCGTCACGCCAGCGCGCGCGGGCGCGGAGCGGCCGACGTCGACCCGGGTCCCGTCGGCGACGTCGACGCAGCCCCACTCCACTTCTGGTGACGAGCTGCCGGCAGAGCCGCCGTCACCCCAGTGGCACCTGACCTTCATCGACTTCGGCATGATGGGTGAGATCCCGGACACGCTGCGTGACGGGCTGCGCCGGGTGTTCATCGCGGCAGCCTCACGCGATGGCAAAGGCCTGGTCGATGCGATCCAAGAGGTGGGCGTCCTGCTTCCCTCGGCCGACACCGCCGAGCTCGAACGCGCCATGACCCAGCTCTTCGCCCGCTTCGGCGGGATGGGCTTCGCCGAGCTGAAGGAGGTCGATCCGCGGGAGTTCCGGGACTTCGCCAACGAGTTCGGCGAGCTGGTGCGGTCGCTCCCGTTCCAGCTGCCGGAGAACTTCCTGCTGATGCTGCGGACGGTCTCGCTGATCTCAGGGGTCTGCAGCACCCTCGATTCCAGATTCAACCTCTGGGACGCCATCGAGCCCTATGCCGAGCAGCTCATCCGCGACCAGGGCCGGCCAGCCGTGGAGGACGCGGCGCGCAAGGCCGTGGCCACCGTGTCGACCGCGCTTCGGCTGCCGGGCCGGCTGTCCGACGTCGTCGATCGGATCGAGGATGGCCGGATCACGGTGCGCACCCCGGACCTCGAGCGGCGCACCGCGGCCCTGGAGCGCGTCGGTCGGCGGCTGATCTCGGCGGTGCTGTTCACCGGGCTGCTGGTGACCGGAACCCTGCTGCGGACCGAGGGCAGCGGCGTCGGAACAGTGCTGATGGTGGTGTCCCTGGTGCCGTTGTTGCATGCGGTCTTCCCGTCGCGACGGGGATAGATCGGCCGGGTGGGAACGAGGGCTCCGCTGCTGTTCAGCTCCAGCCGGTGATCTGGGCGAAGACCAGGAACATGATCGCGGTCAAGACCCAGAGTCCGAACAGCGGCAGGTAGAACTTAAGCCACTTCTCCCACCGGACACCGCCGATCGCCAGGGCGGCCATGAAATATCCGGACGTGGGGTAGAGGATATTTGTGAGCCCATCGCCGAGTTGGAACGCCAGCACGGAGGTCTGTCGGGTGACCTCCAAGAGGTCTGCGAGCGGAGCCATGATCGGCATCGTCACCACCGCCTGGCCCGAGCCTGAGGGCACCACGAAGTTGAAGCCGGTCTGCACGGCGAACATGCCCACGGCGGAGAGCTCGCTCGGCATCCCGCTGACGGCGTCTCCCAGGGAATGGACGATCGTGTCGAGGATCTGCCCGTCCTCCAGGATCACGGCGACGGAACGAGCGACACCGACGATGATGGCGGCCTCGAGGACGCTGCGCATGCCCTCGGAGAAGGAGGCCGAGATCGCAGACGGGGTCAGTCCGCTGACCAGCCCGATGATCAGCATCATCAGGAGGAACATGCCGGCCATCTCGATCATGAACCAACCCTGCGAGGAGACGCCCCAGATGGTGACACCGAGGACCGGAATGCAGAGCAGCAGGGACACCTTCTGCCGACCATTCATCCGTTTGGCTTCACCTTCGGCCCCGGAGGCGTAGAGTCGCTGCTTCTCCAGCTCCTCGTCCTCCCCATAGACGAGGCTCTTTGCGGGGTCCTTCTCCACTCGGCGGGCGTAACGGATGACCCAGTATGAGCCGAGGGTGATCATCACGAGGAAGAGCGCGGTGCGAAGTCCTGCGCCGGAGTACGTCTCGATGCCTGCGATCTGCTGCGCCAGACCGGTGTTGATCGGGTTGAGCACACCAGATGTGAAGCCTGCTGTGGTGCCGACCAGCGCTATGCCACCGCCACCATGGAGTCATAGCCCAGGGCGATGATCACCGGGATGAGCACCGGGATATAGACCAGCGCCAGTTCCTGGGTGCCGATGAGGGACGCCAGAGCGGCGAAGACGGTGATCAAGACCGGGATCAGCAGCAGTCGACGGTTCGAGAAGGCCCGCAGCAGGCGGTCCAGCGCATTCTCGATGATGCCGGTCCGCCGGATGACCATGAAGACGCCGCCGATGATGAAGGTGAAGAACACCACCTCGCCGGCATCGACGAGACCGCGGGGCACGGCGGTGACGAAGTCGAGGAACGACGTCGGCGTCGCGTCCGCGGGGCCATAGGAGTCCGGATCGATGACCTCTCGACCGTCAGGGCCCTCCACCCGTTCGAACTGATTCGCGGGGATGATGTACGTCGCGACGGCGGCAAGCGCGGCAAGCGCGGAGAGGACGAAGAGGATGACGTAGACGTGCGGCATCCGGAATCCGCGCTTGACGGAGCTTTCCTGCGTCTCGGTGGCAACCATGCACCAGACGGTAGCGAGGCGGTGTTTGGCCGGTGTCACGCTGGGGTGAACTCACTTTTCCAGCGTGCCCCGTACCGCCGTGACGCCTGACATTCGGCCTTGTCCGGCCGAGCAGGGTCCTTCTCAGTGTCGGATCCTCAGGTCCCGCAGAAGGTGCGGTAGGGGCCGAAGCTTGACGGTGCCGGGGACGCATAGCGCGCGTAGCCCTCGCGCTCGCGGTAAGGATCGGTCACGACCTCCAGCAGCTGGTGTAAGGGTGACAGGTCGCCGTCGGTCGCCGCGTCGAGGGCTTCCTCGACCAGGTGGTTTCGCGGAATGTACACAGGGTTGACCTGGGCCATCTGCTGCGCATCCGGAGAAAGTTCGCGCCAGCCCTTCAACCAGGCATCGAGAGCATCAGGATCGAGGGCCTGTCGTCGAACCGGTTGCAGATCCCCGGAGGCAGCGTCGGTGAGAGCCCGGAAGAACGAGGTGTAGTCGAGCGACTGCGCCTGCATCAGGGTCATGAGGTCATGGATCACCGGTGAGCTGACCTCGTCGTCCAGGTCCTGCGGCAGTCCCAGCTTGGTCTTCATGCCGAGCGACCAGGCAGCGCTGTACTGATCACGGAAGGCGCCCAGGGCCTCCTGCGCCAGGGCAATGGCGTGATCGTCGTCGTCGTCGAACAGCGGCAGCAGAGTCTCGGCGAAACGGGCCAGGTTCCATTCGGCGATCGCCGGCTGGTTCCGGTAGGCGTAGCGCCCGTTCTGGTCGATGGAGCTGTAGACAGCGGCGGGGTCGAAGGCGTCCAAGAACGCGCAGGGGCCGTAATCGATGGATTCCCCGGAGATCGTCATGTTGTCGGTGTTCATCACCCCGTGGACAAAGCCCACCAGCATCCACTGGGCGATCAGTTCAGCCTGGGCAGAGGCCACCGATGCGAACAGTGCGAGGTAGGGGTTCTCAGCGCTCGCCGCCTCGGGGGCATGCCGGGCGATCGCGTGGTCGGCCAGACGGCGGACAAGTTCGGTACCACCGGTGGTTCCGGCGTACTGGAAACTGCCCACGCGCAGATGACTCTTGGCCACCCGAGTGAGCACCGCACCGGGCAACGCTGTCTCGCGCTGCACGAGGTCACCGGTGGTGAGGACCGCGAGAGAACGAGTGGTAGGAATTCCCAGAGCATGCATCGCCTCGCTGATGACGTACTCGCGCAGCATTGGGCCCAGCGCAGCCTGGCCGTCGGCGCCGCCTCGCGCGAAGGGCGTCCGTCCCGATCCCTTGAGGTGGATGTCGCGCAGCTGCCCTTCATCGTTGGTGAGCTCGCCCAGCAGCAGGGCCCGCCCGTCGCCCAGACGCGGTGAGTAGGAACCGAACTGGTGGCCAGAGTAGCCCTGAGCCACCGGCGTCGCGCCGCGGGGCACTCGGTTGCCGACCAGCAGGCGGACCCCCTCGGGGCTCTGCAGCTCTGCGGGGTCAAGCCCCAGATGATGAGCCAACGGCTCGTTGAGCACGATCAGCTGCGGAGCGGTGGCCGCTTGGGCGGACCACGGGATCGAGAGCTCCGGGAGCTCCTGCGCGAAGCGGTGATCCAGTGTGATGTCTAATTCTGCTGGGCTGCTCATCGGGGCGACACCTCGCGCCTTCCACATCGGAGGACTGGCTTTCTCAGGACCTTGTCACTATCGCAGATCGATAGGCAGCGGCGTTCGAATCGTTGCGGTCAGATGCCCTGAAGCTGATCCGGTTGCAGCGCTGAGCGGCCTCAGCGCGGGAGGACAGATCCGGCACCTGGCTGATTCCAGGTGAAGAGGGTCAGATGCCACAAACCTGGTCGCTTCCGAGAGGGGTCGATCAGCCCCTGGGCGCCGAGCTCGAGCAGCGTCTCGCGGACTTTCCAGGAGGTCGGGGTCCTGCCTGCTGCCACGTGGTCTTGCCAGGGTGCCGCGGCGCCGTCGACATCGACGCCCAGCGAAGCCATGGTCGCGGTGTCCCGAAGGTCCGCGATGTATGAGGCCGCAACGTCGAAGACGAGCACCTGCCGATCCGGGGATGCGGAATCGGTATGGGCGAGCATGGCGGCCGCAACACCTTCCCGCGATGCGCTGAGGTAGAGGGCGGGGTTGTTTCGCGGCGAGAACCGGCCCTCCGAACGAGACCCGTTGAGGGCCTCGCCGCGGAAGGCGGGATCGACGGCACGGTAGAACGTCCCTCGAACGGAGCAGAACGGCCCGGGGCTGTCGCGCTGGACAGCCGGTTCGGAATCGTGCACTGCGTGCCATTCCCTCTGGGTCTGAGGCCTGAAACCCGACCGGGTTGAGGCGCTGCTGCGCGACTCAGGCTGCTGCATCAGGTTCCCAGCTCGAAGATTCCGATCTCCCCGATGAGCAGCAGGAACAGAAGGCCCACACAGACGAGGGCGAAGATCACCAGGATCGACGCAGTCGAGCGTACGGGCTTGCCGGGGCTCTCCGCGGGACTGAGCTTTGCATCATCAGGTGTCTCACCCTGGAGGCTGAGCCTGTGCCCATCCGGCTGGTGACTACTGGTGGTCGACATGGCAACCGTCACATCCTCATGAACCTAGTGGGTATCCCCTTATGTGAATGGGGGGACTCTGCACCCTCCATCCGGAGCACACGGTACTCCTGTCGTGACGGTGAGACCTGGGTGGTGAGTGAGAGATCACTGTGATCTGCGCCGCCTCGGTCCGGGTGGACCATGAGTCTCGTCAAGGGCTCATCGGGCACGGACTCGCGTCGGGCAATAGAGCACCGATCCGGTGTTGCTGACATCATCGTGTTGATGATCGCGGCTGCGTCCGCGGTGTTGCACGCTCTCACCCCCTGACCTGCCACACCGCGCTGCCACGGCCAGTGAACGTTCGTCCTACAAGGAGACATTCCATGAACGAAAAGACCATCGTCCTCACAGGTGCCAGCGACGGAATCGGAGCAGCCGCCGCCCGCCAGCTTGTCGCGGACGGGCACACGGTCGCCCTCGTGGGGCGCTCGAAGCAGAAGACAGAAGCCCTGGCGCACGAGCTCAACGCCGACTTCTTCCTCGCGGACTTCACCAGGTTCGCCGAGGTGAGGGCGCTCGCGGAGCGCCTGAAGAACAGCTACCCCCGGATAGACGTGCTGATCAACAATGCCGGGGGCATCTTCGGGGACCAGACCCGGACGGTCGATGGGTTCGAGAAGACGCTGCAGGTGAACCACCTGGCACCGTTCCTGCTCACCAACCTCCTGATGGACACTCTGACGGCGAGCAACGCCTCCATCATCAACACCTCAAGCATCGCAGCGCGCATCTTCGGGAAGATCAACCTCGAAGACCTCAACAACGAACGGAGATACTCCGCCAACAAGGCCTATGGGGACGCGAAGCTGGCCAACATCCTCTTCACCAAGGAACTCGACCGCAGGTTCTCCCAGCAGGGAATCTCTGCGGTGGCCTTCCATCCCGGAAACGTCCAGACGAGCTTCGCTTCAGACACCACCAGCGTGATGCGATTCATCTACCGCACGCCGCTGGGCCGTCTGGCCGGCCTGATCAGCCCGGAGCAGAGTGCGGTCCAGCTCGTCTGGCTCGTCGAAGGCGCCTCGGGCCGAGACTGGGTCTCAGGTCAGTACTACGAGAAGCAGAAGATCGCCAAGACCAACCCGCAAGCCGCAGACGCGCAGCTGGCAGTCGGCCTGTGGGACAAGAGCGCTGATCTCGTCGAGATCACCACGACCGCGCTCTAGCAGGCAGAAGGCCGTCGACGTGGGTGACCCTGAAGGCACTTCGAGTGCTGCGGTGGTGGGACGCCGCGGATTGAGGAGAGAGCCGACACGCCCCGCTGACGAGTTTTCCCCGAGTCGACGTCGGACCACGGTCTAGGCGGGAGAACAGGAACCCGATGTTTCAGAGCTTCTCCGATGTCTTGTCGACCCCACAGTCCAAGGGACTGGTGACGTTCGGGTTCCTTGCCAGATCGCCCATGGGCATGAGGGCCATCGCAGTCCTGTTGTTCGTCGAGCAGCAGACCGGGTCCTACGCCGTCGCGGGTCTCGCCATGGGCGTGATGACCGCAGCTCAGGCAATCGTGGGCCCCTTGTTGGGGCGCGCCGTGGACACGGTCGGCCCGCAACGGGTCTTGATCCTGGCGGCGGTCGGACACGTCGTCTTCGGCTCATTGTTAGCTTTTGCCGTCTGGAATGACTGGTCGACCGTCTATGCGGTGCTTCTGAGTGGCCTCACCGGTGGGACGATCGCACCCGTCGGGGCCATCGTCAGAGGCCGCTGGGTGGATCTGCTGCAAGACCGCCCCGACCGTCTGCGGACTGCCTACTCTGTGGAATCGTCCATCGACGAGGTCATCTACATCGGGGGCCCCATCCTCGCTGTTGCTCTGGCACATGGTGGATACCCCGTCCTGGGCTTTGCGCTCACCGTCGCCGTCACAGGCGTCGGGTCTCTGCTTCTGTGCGCGGCTCGGGTGCTGTCCCTGCGAAGTCCCAGACGCGCCACGGTCCACCGCGCGGAGTCATCGACTCCGCGGGTCTCCGTGCGGAAGGTGCCGGGGTTGGCGGCGATTCTGCTCGGGTACGCCGGGCTGGGGATCTTTCTCGGTGCAACAGATGTCGCTGTGGTGGCCTCGGCGGGGGAGTACGCCGGTTGGATCCTCGGTGCGCTAGGCGCTGGAAGCTTGTTCGCCGCACTCGTGCTGGGGGCGCTTCCCAGCCGGTTGAACCTGATCTGGGTCCGCTCGTGTTCAGGGCTCTTGATGGCCATCAGCTGCGCGGCCGCCTTCTGGCTGGAATCGCCTCTTGCGCTGGCCCTGCTTCTGGGCGCGGCGGGGCTGGCCGTCTCCCCGACCTTGGTGATCGGTGCCGATACGCTGCGCTCGATGGCGCCGCCACGGCAGATCAGCGAGATGTTCACCTGGTCATCGAGCATCCTGGTCGCTTCCATGGGCCTTGGCAGCTTCTCTGCGGGCCTGTTCTCTGACACGGTCCCAGGGTGGGGATTCCTGGTGGCAGTGCTGGGCGGGCTGCTTGCGGGTGCCAGTGGGCTCAATGACCTCCGACTGACCAGAGGATAGGAGAGCATCGACGATGACACCGGTGACGAAGATTCTCCGACGAGACGACGTGGAGCTGTGCGTCACGGACTACGGCGGCGACGGGCCAGATGTGGTTCTGCTCCACGGACTCGCAGGAAGCGCCCGTGAGTTCCTACCGACCGCCGAGGCGCTCACAGGCTCTTTTCGCGTTCTGCTCCTCGACCAGCGGGGCCACGGCCGCAGCACTTGCCGCCCTTCCGACCTGTCCCGTCAAGCGTTCGTTGACGACGTCGCCCACGTGATCGAGACCCTCTCGCTTGGTCGATCGGTCGCCTTGGTCGGTCAATCGATGGGCGCGCACACGGCACTCCTCACGGCGTCGACGAGACCAGAACTCGTCGAGAGGCTGGTCATGCTCGAAGGTCACGCGGCAGGACACGCGACCGGTGAGGAGTCACGGAAGATCGGGGAGTACTTTCACTCCTGGCCGAGCCCTTTCCCCACTACGGAGGACGCGCGGACGTTCCTCGGAGAATCGCCTTTGGCGAAGGCCTGGATCGAGGACCTTGAAGTGGTGTCCGGTGGTCTTCGGCCCCGATTCGATCCAGACATCATGGAACAGGCGATTGCGGCTGTTCATGTGCCCCGCTGGGAAGAGTGGGAGCGACTGGACGTGCCGACTCTTGCGATCTTTGGTGAGGACGGGATGTTCACCGAGGAACAGATCTCGGAGCTGGTTAGGCGCCGCCCCTCAACCCAGCAGGTTGTCATCCCTCGCGCCAGCCACGACGCCCACCTTGACTCACACGAGGCCTGGATAGCGGTTCTACGGGAGTCTCTGTCGTAGCTCGCCTTACGTCTGTCTATCCATGCCGCGAGCGGCGATCACGGCGCTGGAGTTGTTCTCGTTCCCCTTGTGGATGGTGAACGCCGCTCAGCCTGACTATGACGGAGCTTGCACTCCATCGAGCACCGAGACGCTCGCGTAGGGTGCAACGTCGGGCAGAGCACTGTGTCAGCCCATGTGGCCGTCGGAACATGAGCAGACTAGGGTAAGGCAATGTCAGCATCTCAATCCGGTCCTTGGCATCGCCTGGGGGCGATGTCGGTCCACGCCTACACCGCACTGGGTGTGGTCCTTGCGCTGCTTATGGTGCATATGTCCTATGCCGGTGAGGTCGAGATCGTGCTGTGGCTCTTCCTCGCCGCCATGGTCATCGACGGGTCTGACGGTTTTCTGGCACGCCGCTTCCGCGTCAAGGAGGTGGTGCCTGGCTTCGACGGCGCGCTGCTGGACAACATCGTCGACTACATCACCTATGCGTTCGCGCCGATGGTGCTCCTCTGGAGCGCTGGATACCTGCCGGACGGCTGGCTCGGCGGCGTCGTCGCCTCGGTGCCGCTGTTGGCGTCCTGTTTCCAGTTCTGCCGCAGCGACGCTAAGACCGATGACCACTTCTTCGTCGGATTCCCCAGCTACTGGAACATCGCCGCGTTCTACCTCATTGTGCTTGGCGCCAGCACTGCCGCGACCACCACCACGCTGCTCGTTCTGACAGTGCTCGTGTTCGTTCCGGTCAAGTACGTCTACCCCTCCCGCACCGAGACAGCGTGGTGGCTGACCATGACGCTCACCACCGTGTGGTTGAGTCTCTATGCGCTGATACTTGTGCAGTTCCCCTCGCCGAACCTGTGGCTGATCGCCTTGTCCGGCGGCTACGTGCTCTACTACGCGGCTCTGAGCCTGCGTCTGACGCTGGATCGGCGAAGGCGGGATGGAGGCCCGGCGGGTTCAGACGCTGCGCAGGGCGGTGACCACAAGCGAGCCGACGCCTTGTCCCACAGGCTCTGAGCTGTATCCGCCGAATACGCTCTCGACGTCGAGACCGGCAGCGCTGAGCATTGCGCGGATCTGGTCTTGCGAGCGGAAGCGTATTCGCGAGGGCTCAACCCTCTCGATGCCCTCCGGTGAGATCTCGTGTGCACCGAAATCCACAAGACCTGCTTCTTCGTCGACATGCGTGGTCTCGTACCAGTGTTGGACCTCGCTCTCCGGGAGGCGGACGGTGCGCTGTGAGCGCTTCTTCGTCCAGGCCTCCCAGCCGCGGGCATCTGGATCCCGGGTGTCGAACGCCAGACGACCCCCGGGTGCCAAGTGAGCGGCGATGTCGCTGAACGACTGGGTCAGCTCCGTGTCGTCGAGGATCGCCTGGACGACGTTCGAGGACATGATCGCGACGTCGAAGCCCGCCCCGGCTGGAATCGCCGAAGAGGTGCCCTCGATCCACCGGACTCGGTGAGCGCCGGGCTTCCTCTGGGCCGCCTCGAGGGAAGGCCGGTCGGGGTCGATGCCCACCAGGTGGCATCCTGCCTGGGCTGCGGCGATGGTGATCTCACCGGTTCCACAGCCCAGGTCGAGTCCACTCGCGCCGTGGTGCGCGGTGAGAAACCGGAGAAAGAAATCGTCGCTTGGACCCCAGTCATTGACGGCGTCGTAGAGGTCCGAGGCGTGATTCTGCGTCATCGAAACAACGCTAGCGGAAGGGTCAATGACTGGGGTCCGACGGCGCCCGGTTGTCACCAGGGAGGGAGAGGGTGCCGATGTCGGTCGTCCCGGCCCCTGTGGTCTGGGAATTCTTGAGTCCGGGACTGGCGAGCGGCCAGATGTGGCATAACTCTCTCCCTCGAGACGGAGAAATGGTCATAGCGATCTGACAAGTACTTTCAGCTGAGCCAGTCGGCTGATCTGCCGCACCGATGCAACTCTCAGTCGCTTGTATCGATACAACTCCGGTGCCGGCCGTGATCTAAATGTGACATTCGTGAGTGGTGTGTTCTACCGTCGTCGTCCCGGGACCTGTTGTCCCAGGAGCGCAGCACCTCCGGTCAGAGTTTCTCCTGCCGCTGACTGGAGCCGTTCAAAAAATCTACCGCTAGGCAGGCGCGGGTGTCGCGGTCAATCCGAATCTGATGGCGGCGAGCTTTCCGGCTCGCGGCCTCACGCACGCGGCCCCGCACCAATAGGAAGAGGCTTCCACAAGTGACCAATGACATGACTCCCGTCTCACGCCGTGACCGACGCCGCCAGACCAAGCCTTCGCTCACGCAGACCATGGCTTCCAATGCCGGGACCTTCGGCCGAGGGGCCGCCGCCGCCGTCGTGGCTTCCGGCCTGGTGCTCTCCTCAGCAGTGGCCGCAAACGCCGGCACCGATGTTCAGGTCCCCGAGAGCACCACCTCGGAAGCAGCGCCCTCCACTTTCAGCATGGAGCGTGCCGCCAGCACCAGCACCAACACCGCTCCTGTGACCGGCTACCAGGAGGCCGAAGAGGTTCCCGCGCAGCCGCAGACTCAGCAGGCCGGCGCCGCCCAGCAGGCCGCGGGCAACATCCAGGTCGCTTCCTTCGAGCCGGCGCAGGCCGAAGCGCCAGCCTCGGATGGTGGCAACGATTCGATCGTGGGCGCCGCCTATGCCGGCGTGGGCAACCCCTACTCCTTCGGGGGGACCTCGACTTCGGGCTGGGACTGCTCGGGATTCATCAACTGGGCCTACTCCCAGGCCGGGGTCGAGGTGCCGCGCACCACCTACGACATGATGGCTTCCATGGACCAGGTCGACTCGCCCTCACCGGGTGACATCGTCATCCAGAACGGGGGCAGCCATGCCGCGATCTACGTGGGCAATGGTCAGCTCATCGGTGCGAACAACCCAGAGCAAGGCACGACGGTCTACCCCGCAGACTCTCCGTACTGGTCCACCACCATGTACCTGAGCGCCAACTGACGCACCAGCACTGACGAAACGAAGGCCGCAGGGCGTGATCCGATCCGTGATCCCACCCTGCGGCCTTTTCGTCACCAGGGGCGGTGGCGCACGAGCCAGCTCCACGCCGGGATCCGACTAGACCCCGCGACACCTCTTGCTGGTGCACGTACTCTCACTGCGTGGGTATCTTCATTCGCTACCAAAGTGCAGTCCCAAACCGCCGGGGAAGCTTCCCCGGCGTGTTTGCGATGGCCAATGGGCTTCGCGAAGGCTCACTCCTCGGTGGGGACGACGCGGCGTGGTTGCTGGCGGCCAAATCCCAGGCGAACGCGGCCTATGCAGACCCATCGACGGTGATTGCTGATTGCTATGACTCGGAGCTGAACCCGGGAGCGAGGTCCTGGTTCAAGGCGGAAGCCGTCAGTCTTCTGGAGATGGCATCTGAGCACCTGGGGCTTCTAGGCCGGTACGGCGTGCCGTGGGTAGAGCTGCGCACTTCCACTCCCGGGCGCATCGTCTACGAAGACTCAGTCCAAGTCGTCGCCGTACCTCATCGATACCCTGACCACTGGCCGTTCCTATAGCGCTGCTGCATCATCCGCCACGATGTGAGTATTCGGAGGTTTGGGAGCCACCCAATATTGCCTCGGGGGGCCAGTGATATTGCCGGTGGGGGCCAGCGGCCGTCGCTGTGGAAGCCACCGGCTCCCACCGGCATCTGCTCACTACTGGTTCATGGTGGAGTGCTCCCGCATGTTGTGGCTGCCTGTATCGACCCAGACGGTGTTGTGCACGATGCGGTCCATGATCGCGTCAGCATGAACCCCGGATCCGAGTCGCTGGTGCCAATCCTTCTTAGCGTACTGGGTGCAGAACACCGTCGAAGCGGTGTCGTAGCGGCGCTCTAAGAGCTCCAACAACATGCTGCGCATGGACTCATC
>NZ_PVTY01000021.1 GCF_003003175.1 Nesterenkonia sandarakina
AAGTCCTGATGCTCCCAGGCCACGAGCTTCTCCTGTCGTTTTTCAGAAGCTGGTCACCGCTGCGGGCAGGGCGCCTGCGGCGGTCAGTCATCCAGTCCGAACCCAGAACAGTTCAGGGCAGTCGGTGGGCGGGTCATGCTCGGCATCCACGTTAGAAAACAAGCCCTCAACGCTGTCATCCTGCGCCGGGGCGTCGTGCCTCTATCAGCGATCCATGCTCCGCCGCGACCAGCCTCTGGGTGACAACACCCCCCGGATCATGGGGTGACTGGGGGTAAACGATCATGCCCAGAGACCGGACCGGCCAACACCACTTATCCTGCCGGAGAAACGGTGTCCTTAGAAGCTAACGGGGGTCAGCGGATGGGGTTGAGCTTCGCGGCCTTCTCCGCCGCACCGGTCTGCCCCATGGTCTCGAGCCAGTTGCCGAGCATCCGGTAGCCGCCCTCGGTGAGCACCGACTCCGGGTGATACTGCATGCCCCAGAGCGGCGCCGTGCGGTGGGCCAGGCCCATGATGACCCCGTCCTCGGTGCGAGCGGTCACCTCGAGCACCGCCGGGATGGTCTCCGGTGCCACGGTCAGTGAGTGGTACCGGGTCGCCACGAACGTCTCCGGCAGTCCCGCGAAGGAGGCGTGCCCGGTATGGGTCACCGGGGAGGTCTTGCCGTGCATCAGCTGTTCGGCGTGGGTGACTGTCGCGCCGAAGGCCTCACCCAGTCCCTGGTGTCCCAGGCAGACTCCGAGCATCGGCTCCTGGGCCTCCGCGCACCAGCGGATCAGCTCCACCGAGACGCCCGCTTCGCCAGGGGTGCCGGGACCGGGGGAGATGAGCACGCCGTCGTGCTCCGCCGCGAGCTTCTTGGCGTCCTCCACCGAGAGGTCGTCATTGCGGATCACGGTCGCCTCGGCCCCGAGCTCGCGCAGGTACCCGACCAGGGTGTAGACGAAGCTGTCGTAGTTGTCGATGACGAGGATGCGGGCGGGGGTGTCACTCATGCGGGGGTCCCTTCGACCCGGCCCAGCGCCGGGAAGGTCATCGATTCAAGGGTGGAGTCGTTCAGCGGGCTGTACTGGCTCAGCCAGGGGAAGACGAACTGCATCAGGAGCAGCACGATGCCGGCCACGATGACCAGGGCGAGCAGGATCTGCACCACCAGCGGGCCGGGGAGCGAGCGGAAGAGCCAGGCGTACATCTCAGGATCCTCTCTGGGCCAGGGCGGTCGGGGCCTCGCCGCTCAGCGGTGTGAAGTCGACGAGCTCGGCGTGGGTGATCAGCCGCTCGCGGTTGGAGAAGAGCGGGTGACACGTGGTCAGGGTGAGCAGGGATCGGTCAGCCTCGGCCTCTGGTTCTCCTGGGACCGGCAGGATCACCTCGGAGTCCTGGGGCATCACCACATGGGTCTCATAGACCTCATAGGTGTAGTAGCCGTCGGGAGATTCGACGTAGACCTCGTCCCCGGGGGTGAGCCGGTCCTGGTCACGCAGGACGTCGCCATAGGTGAGCCGGTGTCCGGCGACGGCGAAGTTCCCCGGCTCGCCGGGCAGCTGGGTGTCGGGATAGTGTCCGAGCCCGCCGGTGTTGAGCGTCTCGTCATCGACCCCGGAGCGCACGGGCGCGGACCAGTCGGCGCCGATGGCGGGCGCATAGATCACGGCCATGGCGCCGGATTCCACGGCGGCCATGTTCTCCGGGCAGGCGGCATACTCGCCGTTGGGAAGCTGCTGACAGTCCTCCTGGGACTGCGCCGGCTCCTGCTGCTCCGTCTGGTCAGTGTCGGTGTCCAGCTGTTCGAGACGGGTGTGGAACTCATCCTCGATGTCCCGGGCTCCGCGGTCGGCGTCGAGCCCGGTCCACCAGACCTCCCACACCACGAAGAGCAGTCCCAGCACGCCCAGAGTGACCAGCAGCTCACCTGTGACACCGAGTATCCGGGCGCCTGCGCCGCGGCCGCGGTGTCCCGACATGAATCCTCCGAAGGCTGGGTGGGGCGACCATCACACCCAAACGGTAGAATGGCACGCAGACCACGGCCGTGACCATCCAGGCGCACGACCGTGCACCCATGATACCGAACCGAGATCCGTGTCAGATCCAGAGGGGACCGAACCGACGTGGCTGAGTCCAAGCAACGCAAGAACCGCAGGACGCGCGGTAAGACCGAGACGAAGAAGTCTCCGTTGAACGACGCCGATCCCAAGGAGCTCAAGGACCTGGGCCTGGAGGACGACTCCCTGCCGCTCTGGTACCGGGCGACCATGATCGGCCTGATGATCCTGGGTCTGCTCTGGCTGATCGTGTATTACATCACCCAGGGCGCCGCTCCGGTGCCCGGCGCCGGGGGCTGGAACATCATCATCGGCTTCAGCATAGCCATGGTCGGGTTCTTCATGACCATGCGCTGGAAGTAGACCCGCGAAGTCTGGGATCGAGCGTCCACGCTCGCTAGCGTGGCCCCATGAGCATCCGAATCGACAACGTCGGCATCGCTGTGCGAGATCTCGAGGCCACGATCGCCTTCTTCACGGATCTCGGACTGGAGCTTCTGGGACGCGACACGGTCAGCGGTGACTGGGTGGACGAGGTGGTCGGCCTCGACGGCAGCCACACCAAGGTGGCGATGCTGCAGACTCCGGACGGCCACGGCCGGATCGAGCTCTTCGAGCACATCCATCCCGAGCCGATCCATCCCGAGCCCGCGCTGCCCCACGCGATCGGCATGCATCGCGTCGCCTTCTCCGTGGAGGACATCGATCGTTCCCTGGAGATCGCGGCGCAGCACGGCTGCCACCCCTTGCGCGGGGTGGCGACCTATGAGGACCGCTGAAGGCTCAGCTACATCCGCGGTCCCAGCGGGATCATCGTGATGCTTGCCCAGAAGCTGAAGCCCGCCTGACGCGGGCCTGACGCCGAAGCGGCGCGAGACCTGGTGGACCCGGACCGGTCAGCGAGGCCGCCGCGTCGCCGTCGCCCGGGCCTGTCTGGTCAGCTCCTCGATGGGCTGATTCGCCCCGGAGGGATCGATCTGCGCGGCGATGGGCTCGTCGAAGCGGTTCTCCACGGCCTTGGCGATCAGGAAGTCTGCGATCGCCGGGTTCTTCGGCAGCAGCGAGCCATGCAGATAGCTGCCCACGATGTTCTTCCAACGCGCCCCTTCGTGGGCATCCTTGGCGTTGTTGCCCGCGCCCTTGGTGACCCGGGCCAGCGGCTGGACCCCGGGACCGAGGTAGGTCTGTCCCGAGTGGTTCTCGTAGCCGAGGATCTCGCCGAACTCCTTGGACTCGGCCACCACATTGCCGATCAGCCGGGTGTCGGTGCCCTCGGTCCGCAGGTCGAGGATGCCCACGCCCTTGATCTCGCGGCCCTCCCGGGTGCGGAAGGAATGGCCGAAGAGCTGGTAGAGCCCGCAGATCATCAGCATCGGGGTGCCTGAGTTTGCCAGGGTGTGCAGCTTCTCGCCGATGCGCAGCAGGTCCTGCTGGATCTTGTCCTGGCCGCTGTCCTGACCGCCGCCGCCGATGACGATGTCCACCTGTTCCGGGAACTCATCCTCCGGGTCGTAGCTGTGCAGGATCGGTTCGTAGCCGCGCCACTGCAGGCGGCGCTGGAGCACCAGCGCGTTGCCGAAGTCCCCGTAGATGTTCATGTCCCGGGGATAGAGCTGCAGCACATGGATGGGTCTGGGCTCGGCCATCAGAAGGCCTCCACTTCGGTATAGGCGCCCAGCAGCTTACGCAGTGCGAGCATGGCGGTGTAGGTGCAGAAGATCCGAGCCGGCTGGTCGGGGTTCTCCTGCAGGAAGCGGGTGAGCGCAAGCTTCAGGTCGGGTTCCACCGCATCGAAGTCCACGTCGTCGTATTTGAGTCGCAGCGCCATGTCGTAGGCGCGGACTCCGGAGATCATCCGCACCCCCTCCTCGGCGAGGGAGGCGAACTCCACGTCCCAGAGCCAGCTCATGTCCCGGCCGTCGGCGTAGTTGTCGTTGATCGCGATCATCGTGGCAACGCCGCCGGGGGCGAAGGAGCTCAGTCCAAGCCGGAAGCCGGAGGGGTTCTTCACCAGGACAAGGTCCAGCGGACGGCCCTGGACGGTGAGGCTCTCGCCGCGTCCGAAGGCGGGGGAGACCTTTGAGAGCGAATCGATGAGCGCCGGGGCGTCCACGGCGTCGCCCAGCGCCTGGCGGACCACCGCCATCGCGGCCGCTGCGTTGAAGGTGTTGTAGGCGCCGTTGACGGTCAGCGAGGTGGTCACGGACTCGCCGTCCACCGTGAACCGGCCCCCACCCTCGATCAGCTGTTCCAAGACCACGTCGGCGTGCGGATGATCCGCCGCGCTCGCGGGCGCCGAGTGGAAGTCATCGTCGCTGGGGAAGTGGCTGCGCAGCGACTCGCTGAGCCCGAAGTAGTCGACCTGCTGGGTGCCCAGGGTCTGGGCGATGGCCCGGACCCTGGGGTCCTCGCGGTTGAGGACCACGGCCTCGACGGTGTGCTGGGCGATGGTGCGCAGCATCCCGGCGGTGGTGTCGATCTCACCGAAACGGTCCAGCTGATCGCGCATCACGTTGAGCAGCAGGCTGTGGTTCGGGCGCACGGCCTTGACGAAGTGCACCGCGTGGGCCTCATCGAGCTCGAGCACCGCGATATCGGCGTCGAGCTTGCCGGAGAGCCGGACCTCTTCGAGGATCGAGGCGACGACGCCGCGGGTGAAGTTGGACCCGCTGCGGTTGGTGAAGACCTTCAGGCCCTGGCCCTGCAGCAGCTCCACGACCATCTTGGTGGTGGTGGTCTTGCCGTTGGTCCCGGAGACCACGATGACGCCGCGGGGCAGCCGGTGCAGCGTGCGGGCGAGGAAATGCGGGTCCAGCTTCTCCACGACGAGACCAGGGAAGGCCGAGCCACCACCCCCGCGCAGCTTCGTCACGGTGCGGGCGGCACGGCCGATGAGCACGGAGCCGACCGATCCCAGGGCCGAGGCGACGGTGCGCGGTGATGAGGGGAGTCTGGACATGGCGCTGATTATTTCATCTCATTCCTGGGGTGCTGCGCAGCTCGATGCCGCGCGGTGGTCCGGGTCGAACGGCAGCTCAGTCGCCGCTGCCTCCGCCGTTGCTGTTGCCGCCGCCGCCGGTGTTGCCGCCGCCGCGGTTGCCGTCGCCGCCGGTGTTGCCGCCGCCGCGGTTGCCGTCGCCGGTGCTCCCGTTGTTTCCGCCGCCGCCGCCGCTGTTCCCGCCGGAATTCGCGGGGGATTCCTCTGAGTCTTGCGGAGCGTCACCGGTGGAGCCGCTGTTGGCCTCCGGGGACTCCTCCGGCTCAGGCGATTCCTCGGGTGCCTCGGAGGCTTCATCCGTGCTCTCCTCCGTGGCATCCTCTCCACCGGTGCCCGGCGACTCCTCGGCGTCCTCACTGGGGGACTCCTCGGGCTCTTCGCTCGGGGGCTCGGGGGCGGCGTCGTCATCGGTGTCGGGCGCCGGTGCGGGTGCCTGCTCCGGGGCGACCGCGACGACGAGGGTCACTGTGGAGCCCTGCGGGATGTTGTCCCCGGCGACCACCGAGGAACCACCCACTCGCTGACCCACCACGGTGCCTTCGGCGTAGTCGGTGCGCTCGTCCTCGACGGTGGTCACGTTGAGTCCGAGGATCTCCAGAGTCGTCTGCGCCTCGGTGATGCTGCGCTCGAAGACTCCCGGCATGGTCACCAGACCGGTGGAGAGCACCAGGTCCACCTCGGATCCGGGCGCCACCGAGGAGCCGGAATCGGGGTCGGTGCTGATCAGCGTGTCGGCTTCGATGCTGGGGTGGTTCTCCTGGCTGATCTCGCCGACCTCCAGGCCCACCTCTTCGAGCGCCTCGCGCACCTCGTCCTCCGAGGAGCCCTGCAGGCCGTCCGGGACGCGCACGCTCTCGGCGCCGGTGGAGATGTAGAGCACCACGGCGCTGTCGGGCTCCACCGTGGTCTCCGCCTCGGGGTCGGTGCGGATCGCGAGGTCCTCGTCGATCTCCGGATGGGACTCGGTCTCCACCGTCGGGTTCAAGTTCGCCGCGTTCAGCTCCTCGAGCGCCTCGTCCTCGGTCAGCCCGGTCACATCGGGGATCGAGACCTCTGGGTTGTCGAGCATGCTCATCAGCGCCCAGGTGCCTCCGCCGGCCAGCGCAAGGATCAGCAGGGTCCAGATCAGGATGAGGCCCCCACGACGACGCCGCGGCCGCTCCTGGGGCTGGTCATAGCCCTGGTAGAGGTCCGGGTCCTCGGGGGTGCGGGCCGAGAGCTGCGGAGACTGTGGGACGGCGCCGGCGGCGAGGACCTGGTTGAAGTCCTGACGTCCCCCGATGGCCGCCATCGCGGCGGTGGGGTGGTCGTCGTCGTCCACGCCGATCCCGATCAGCGCCTTCTGGATGGCCTGGTTGAACTCCTCAGCGGTCTGGAACCGATACGCGGGGTCCTTGGTGAGGGCCTTGCCCACCACGGACTCCATCGCCGGGCTGACCCGGTGGTTGAAGTCACTGACCAGCGGCGCTTCCTCGCGGACGTGCTGGTAGGCCACGGAGACGGGAGACTCACCCTGGAACGGCGGACGATTGGTGAGCAGCTCGAAGAGCACGCAGCCGGCCGAGTAGAGATCCGAACGGTGGTCGACCACTTCGCCGCGCGCCTGTTCGGGCGAGAGGTACTGCGCGGTGCCCACCACCGCAGAGGTCTGGGTCATGGTGGAGGCGGAGTCGGCCAGGGCTCGGGCGATGCCGAAGTCCATGACCTTGATCTGCCCGCTCTGAGAGACCATCACGTTGGAGGGCTTGATGTCGCGGTGGACGATGCCCTTCTCGTGGCTGTATCCCAGGGCGCCGAGGATCCCGTGCATGTAGCCGGCGGTCTCCCGCTCGGAGAGCGGGGTGTTCAGCGCCTGGTCGATCTTCGACTGCAGCTGCGCGCCGACCTGCGCAGCGGGGAGGTGATCCTCGCCGTCGTGGACCCGGCCGGTGTCTCCCAGGGCCAGGACGTCGTCGTCGGTCTCGTCGGTCGGCGCATGGGTGTTGGACTCGCCGGCGATCCGGGTCTGCTCGTCGTCGACGTCGGCGGTGTCGGTGATCCGGGGGGTGCCGTGCAGGATGTGCCGCAGGGTGACCCCGTCGACGTACTCCATCACGATGAACGGGGTCTTGATCTCGTGGTGAGCCTGGTCTTCGACCTGGGCGCGGCCGGAGTCATAGACGGCGACGATGTTGGGATGGTTCAGCGAGGCAGAGGACTGGCCCTCGCGGCGGAAGCGACCCTGGAACTGAGGGTCACGGGCCAGGTCGGGGCGCAGCATCTTGACCGCGACCTTACGGTCCAGGGTGAGGTCATGGCCGAGGTAGACATCGGCCATCCCGCCGCGGCCGATCAGCGACGTGATCCGGTATCGGTTATTGAGGACGCGCTCTGCAGTCTCGGTCATATCTCGGTTCCTGTCTCCGATCCTGGCCCATCCTCGGCTGAGAAGCCAGCCCGGTTCGGATCCCCGGTGCTCTCCGGGCCGGATTCGCCACCGGCCTGGTCGTCCTGCGGTGCTGCGTCGTCGGCGGCGTCACTGGGCTCCGCCTCGGTCGCCTCGGGATCATCCTGCGCCTCATCCGGGGTCTCGGGTGAGGGAGTGGGGGCAGGGGAGGTGGCCGGAGCAGGTTCCTGCTGGTCCTGCTGCCCGGTGTCGTCCTGCCCGGTGCCATTCTCGCCGTCGCCGTTCTGGCCGGTGCTGTCCTGTCCACCGTCGTTCTGCCCGCCGTCGTCCTGTCCGGTGTCGTTCGGCTCGGCACCGTTCTGACCCGACCCGCCGCCCTGGCCACCGTCTTGCTGCCCGCCGTCCTGGGTGCCGGGAGCCTGGTCCTGGGGCGCGGGGTTCCCGGCTCCGGCGGAGTAGAGCACCGTGACGGTGGACCCCACCGGGACGCTGCCAGTCGGCGTGATGCCGGTGACCACCCCTGCGGGCTGGCCCGAGGCGACGGCCTCGGACTGGACCTCGAGCCCCGCCTCCTGCAGGCGTGCGGTGGCCTCGTCCAGGGAGAGTCCGAGGAAGTCGCCCTCGCTGATCTCCACGACCTCGGTGCCCTGGGTGAAGGTCTCGGTGACGGTCGGGGTCGGCGTGGGCTCGTCCTCGCCGCCGCTGCCGCCGAGCTGAGGGAAGAACCACGAGCCGATCAGGGCCAGGAGGACCAGCACCAGCAGCGCGATGAGCGGCCAGTACCACCGGCGACCTCCGTGGAGTCGGCGCTGCTCCTTCTGCGCCCCGGACTCGGGGGTGTCGTTGCGCGCGCTGGGGCGCGGGTGGGCGCCGCGGGCCCCGGCGGGAGCGGCTCCATACTGGGCGGTCTGGTCGGACGCCTGGGCCGGCTGCTCCGGGGTGCGCGCCGAGGGCGCCCGGCCGGCACCCGGCACGACGGCGGTCGGGGTGGTGTCGGCCCGAGGGATCGCGGTGGTCGCGTCCGCGTCAGGCTCGGCGCCGTCCATGTGCGCAGCCATGGCCGGAACCGCCTTCAGCGCGGATTCGGTGTCATGGCGCAGCAGGGCGTCGGCCGCCTCAGCGAGCTTGGTCGCGGTCAGCGGTCGCTTGCCGGGGTCCTTCTCCAGCATCGACATGATCAGCGCGCGCACCCCTTCAGGGACGCTGTCCGGCAGTGCCGGGGGCGGCTCGTTGACCTGCTTGAGGGCGATCGCGATCTGCGACTCCCCGGTGAACGGGCGGTGTCCCACCAGGGCCTCATAGCCGATGATGCCCAGCGCGTAGATGTCCGAGGATCCGGTGGCGTGCTGACCGGTGGCCTGCTCCGGAGAGAGGTACTGGACGGTGCCCATGACCTGTCCGGTGGCGGTCAGCGGCACCTGGTCGGCCAGCCGGGCGATGCCGAAGTCGGTGATCTTCACCCGCCGGGTGGGGGTGATCAGCAGGTTTCCGGGCTTGACGTCGCGGTGGACCAGGCCCTGATCATGGGCGACCTGCAGGGCCCGGCCGGTCTGGGCGATGATCGAGAGGGTCTTCTCCCAGGACAGCGTCTTGTCGGTCTCGAGCAGGACCGAGAGCGGGCGCCCCGGGACCAGCTCCATGACGAGGTAGCCGGAGCCGGACTGCTCGCCGTAGTCATAGATGTCAGCGATGCCGGGGTGATTCAGCAGCGCGGTATGCCGCGCCTCGGCGCGGAATCGGCGCAGGAACGCCTCATCCCCGGTGTACTCCTCTTTGAGGATCTTGATCGCCACAGTACGTCCGAGCACCTGGTCAGAGGCCTTCCAGACCTCGCCCATGCCGCCGATGGCGATGCGTTCGGTGAGCTGGTAGCGCTCACCCATCAGGATGCCGACCACGGGCCTCATTCGATCGCCGCCTCGAGCATCGTCAGCATCTGGGGTGCGGTGAGCGAGGATCCGGTGTCGAAGTCGATCCGCTCATAGGCCACGGTGACCGCGTACTGCGGATCATCGGCAGGCGCGAACCCGGTGATCCAGGAGTTGACCTCTCCGGTGTCGCCGACCTCGGCCGTGCCGGTCTTGGCCGCGACCTGAAAGCTCTGCGTCTGCGCACGGGTGGCCGTGCCGGACTCCACCACGCCGATCATCATCTCGGTGATCTCATCGGCCACCTCTTCCGAGGTCACCTCGGAGAGCGTCTCAGGCTCAGAGGTTTCGAGCAGCTGCAGGTCAGAGCCGCGGATGGCGTCGACCAGGTTCGGCTTCATGAGCGTGCCGTCATTGGCGATCGCGGCCGCGACCATGTTCATTTGCAGCGGCGTCGAGGTGACGTCGAACTGGCCGATGGAGGACTGGGCCAGGGCGGCGTCGGAGAGGTCCTCGGGGAAGTTCGAGGTCTCCACGCGCAGCGGGATGCCCAGGTCCTCGGAGTTGAACCCGAAGGCCTCCGCGCTGTCCTGGATGGGTCCCTGCCCGAGGTCCATGGCGGCCTCGGCGAAGGGCGTGTTGCAGGACTGCGCCACGATCCAGGAGAGCTCGGCCTGCGGTCGCTGGCCGCAGATGCCGCGATCGAAGTTCTCCAGCTGGGTGTTCGAGTCCGGCAGGGTGATCGAGTTCGGGTTGTCCAAGATCGTGTCGGACTCGTAGTCATCGGACTCCAGCATCGCGACCAGGTCCACGAGCTTGAAGACCGAGCCCGGCGCGAGGGTGCTGGAGATCGCCCGCGAGGTATAGCGCAGGTCCGGGTCGGTCTCCAGCTGCTCCTGGTTCTGCACCAGTTCGGTGGAGTCCTGGACCGCGAGAAGGTTGTTGTCGTAGCTGGGCTTGGCGGCCATGGCCTTGATGTCGCCGGTGGCGATCTCGGTGACGATGATGCTGCCGCGAGTGCCGTCGGGGATCTGGTCGTAGGCAAGCTGCTGCAGCTCGGAGTCCAGGGTCAGCTCGACCTGGCCGCCGTCCGTCGTGTCGCCGGTGAAGACCGAGGCGATCCGGTCGAAGAACTGGCTGTCGGACTGGCCGGAGAGGTACTCGTTCAGGGTGCCTTCGAGCCCGGTGGGATTGGCCGCGATGGAGTAGGTGCCGGTGATCCCGGAGTAGAGCTCGGGTTCGTTGTAGACGCGCTGGTAGTCGAAGCTGGAGTTCTCCGAGGGGATCGATTCCGCGATGGCGGTGCCGTCCACGGTGATCGCCCCGCGCGGTGCGCCGCGGTCCTCATAGACCTGGCGGACGTTGTTGGGGTTGGCGTTGAGCTCGTCGGTCATGGCCACCTGAATGATGGACAGCGCGACGAACAGCGTGATGAACAGGCCGACCGAGACGACCCAGGTGTGACGGATGGCGTTGTTCATTTCGTCCCTCCCTGGTCGGCCGGGGCCTGCTGGTCAGCTGGAGTGTGGTTCAGGCGGGTCTCGTCGTCGTCGTGGTGGTGCCGGTGCGCACTGTGCCGGTGCACCGCGCTCTCGCGGGCTCCCGGCCCGTCCGAGTGCTGCAGCCTGGACTCGATGCCGGAGGAGGACTCTCCGGTCGCGTTGACCATCGGGCCCACGATGACCGGCTGTCGCGCCGAGTGGGAGATCAGCAGCAGCACCGCGACGATCAGCCAGTTCGCCAGCAGCGCGGAGCCGCCCGCGGCGAGGAAGGGTGTGGCCAGGCCGGTCATCGGGATCACCCGGGTGAGCCCGCCGACGACGACGAAGACCTGCAGCACCAGCACGACGGCGAGGCCGACCGCCAGCAGCTTGCCGAAGGTGTCGCGGGTGCCCAGTCCGGCGCGCATATACCGGCTGAAGAGCAGCAGGTAGAGCAGCAGCATCGCGGAGAGCCCGATGAAGCCGAGCTCCTCGCCGAAGGCCGCGATGATCATGTCTGAGTTCGCCAGCGAGACCATGTTCGGGTTGCCCGAGCCCAGCCCGGTGCCGACGAGTCCGCCGTGGGCGAGCCCGAAGAGGCCCTGCACCACCTGGTAGGAGCCGCCGAAGGTGCGTTCGTAGATGTCCTGGTCGAAGGCGTTGAGCCAGATCTCGACACGGTCGCGGAAGTGCCCGACGAACTGGTAGGCCAGGGCGGCGCCGATGAGCATGAAGACCGAGCCGATGGCGATCCAGGAGAACCGCGAGGTGGCCACGTAGATGACCGCGACGAAGAGGCCGAAGAACATCAGCGCGTTGCCGAGGTCGTTCTGCACCACCAGCACGCCGATGGCGATGATCCAGGCGATGAACATCGGGGCGAGGTCGCGGAGTCGAGGGAAGGTCACCGGGCCGACCTTGCGGCCCGCCAACAGGATCAGGTCGCGGTTGTTGGCCAGGAACCCGGCGAAGAAGACTGCCAGGGTGATCTTGGCGATCTCACTGGGCTGGAAGGAGGCCGGTCCGAGCGTGACCCAGATCCTCGCCCCGTTCAGCTCCTGGCCCAGTCCGGGCACGATCGGCAGGAACAGCAGCACGACGCTGACGGCCAGAGAGATGTAGGTCAGCTGCCGGAGTCGACGATGGTCCCGGAGCAGCCACAGCAGCACGATGGCGGCCACGATGGAGACCCCGGTCCACATCAGCTGCCGATCCGCCACCCCGGAGAACGAGGGGGTGAAGTCGAGCCGATGGATCATCGCGATGCCGAGCCCGTTGAGCGTCACCACGATCGGCAGGATGAAGGGGTCCGCGTACTTCGCACGCAGTCGCAGCACCACGTGGAACGCAAGGACCAGACCGGCGAAGACGGCGCCTTCCACGTAGTAGTCGGTGGTGATCGGTTCGTCCAGGGCGAGCGCCACCAGGAACTGGGAGCCCACTGCCACGGTGAGGGCCATCAGGAGCAGCGCCAGCTCGAGGTTCCGGCGGGGCTTGTACACCTGTTGTGCTGCTGCGTTCACTGGTCACCTCCCTGATTCTCGGCTGGCTGGTCCTGGGCTGGTTCATCGGCCGGGGCGTCGGTGGGCTCCTCGGCCCCATCCTCGCCCGCCGCGTCCTCGGTGCCGGGCTCCTGCGGGTCGGCAGTGGAGTCGACCATCGCGCGCAGCTGGTTCAGGATGTGTTCGGCATGATCGCGGTCGTCGGCGGCGATGCCCCCCTCGACCCGTTCGCGGTGGTACGTGGTGAGGTCCTCGACTGAGATCTCGGAGTGCTCGTCGACCTCGGAGAGCCGGATCGGGCCCAGGGACTGGGAGACGCCGCTGAAGATGGCGACCTCACCCTCGTCCTCGCCCACGTAGTACTGGGTCTGGGTCCAGACATAGCCGAGGAAGGTGATGACGGCGACCAGCACTGCCAGCAGCGCCACGAAGGTGGGGAGGAACCAGGAGCTGCGGCGGCGCGTGGTCTCCAGCGCGTCGAGCTCCTCCTCATCGAGGACCAGCTGCTCCTCCTCGAGGCTCTCGGGGTCCTCCGCGAGGCCTGCGCCGGCGCGGTGCGGCCCGGAGTCGCCGGACGACGGTGAATCGGGGGAGGACGGCGAGTCGCTGGAGGTCTGCCCGGGGGAAGCGTCAGGGAGGTCCGCATCCGGGAAGTCCGCGGACTGCCCCACGTCGATGGTCGCCCCTGCCAGACCTGCGGAACCTGCGGAGCCTGCGGCGGCCGGGACGGCGTCCGCGGCGCCGGCGTCGCCCGCCTCCTGGGGCCCCCGACCGGTCACGGACGGGTCGTGGGGGTGCTCTTCGAGCAACTCGGAGTAGGTGTGGCGCACGGGGCGCAGCGGCTGGCCGGTGAGCAGGGAGGCCATCGGGTGCTCATCCACGTTGCGGGCGACCACCGGGATCGTGCCGGTCTCGGCGGCCTTGTTGGCTGCACCGACGAGCAGGTGCGGGCGTGCGCCGAGCTTCTTGCGCAGCATCGCCGCGGAGAGCGGGGAGAGCGAGTCCTCGTCGTCGTGGTCGGAGAACGCCTCGGAGTTGACCACCGGGACCACGTCGAGCTCGATGGTCGCGTCGGCCCCGCCGTAGTTGGAGCTGGCGGCGGCCACGGCGGCCTCGCTCAGCGGCAGCTCATCGCTGGGCGCCAGGGCGGCCTCGTCGGCCTCCACGACCTCGAGGCAGATCACCGTGACATTGTCCGGAGCGCCCCCGCCGAGGGTGAGATCGACCAGGTCATCGACGATGGATTCCAGGGTCTGGGTGGAGCGCAGCTTCTGCTCGATCAGTCGTTCGGAGACCACTGCGTTGAGCCCGTCGGAGCACAGCAGCCAGCGCTCGCCGGCCTCCAGCGGAAACGAGGTGATGTCCAGCTCGGGGGAGGCGTCGACGTCGCCGAGCACGCGCATCAGCACGTTCTTGTGCGGGTGGTACTCGGCCTGGTCGGGATCCAGCCGGCCTTCGTCCACCAGTCGCTGCACGAAGGTGTGGTCCTTGCTGACCTGCCGGAAGCGTCCACGCTTGAGTCGGTAGGCCCGGGAGTCACCGATATGGGCGAACTGCAGCCGGTCCGCGGTGATCAGCAGGGAGGTGATGGTGGTGCCCATGCCGGCGAGCTTCGGGTTGGCCTTGACCAGCTTGTTCAGGAAGGAGTTCGCGGTCTGGATCTCATCCGGCAGGACCGTGTCGGGGTCGGCGAAACCGCGCGTGTCCAGGTGTGCCAGGTCCAGCACCGTGGAGGCTGAGGCGACGTCGCCACCGGCGTGGCCGCCCATGCCGTCCGCGACCACGGCGAAATAGCGCCCCGCGTAGCCGGAGTCGTCGTTCTTGGAGCGCACGGCACCGGTGTCGGAGCGCGCTGCGAAGCGGAATACCAGAGCCACGGGCTAGGTCCTCAGCTCCAGGACGGTCTTGCCGATGCGGATGCGGTCCCCGGGCTCCACGGTGGAGGCCCGGGTGAGCTGCTCGTCACCGAGCCAGGTGCCGTTGGTCGAGCCCAGATCCTCAAGGAACCAGCGTGATCCCTGCGGGAAGAGCCGAGCGTGCTTGCCCGAGGCGTAGTCGTCATCCAGGACCAGGGTGCACTCCTGCGCCCGGCCCATCATGATCGAGGCGGAGCCCAGCGGAAGCTCGGTTCCGGCCAGCGGTCCCTCGCTGACCAGCAGTCGCCGCGGTCGAGGACGCTGGGTGGGACCGGAATGACCGGTGCCCGCGGGGGCGGGCGGTCCGCTGCGCTGAGCGGGCGCGGGGTGCGGAGCGGCTGCCCGCGCCCGGGACCGCTTGGAGATGGTCATGTCCCGGCCCTGCGCCGCGATGATCGAGAGGATCAGGATCCAGAGCAGCAGCAGCACCCCGAACTGCAGCACCGTGACGGCAAGTTCACTCATGTGTAGGCGTCCTTCAGCCCTGGCGGAAGCGCAGGCGCGCGTTGCCGAGCGAGATCAGGGCGCCGTCGATGAGCTGGACCTTCGGCGAGTCGCTGGTGAGCTGCTCGCCGTCCACGTAGGAGCCGTTGGTGGAGCCCAGATCACGGGCGTACCAGGCGCCGCCGGAGCGGAAGAGCTCCAGATGCTTGCGCGAGACCCCGGTGTCGGGGACCGTGACGTCCGCAGAGGTGGAGCGTCCGATCACGGTGGAGTCCGGGCGCAGCGGGTAGGTCTGCTCCTCATACTCCAGGCTCGCCGAGGGCTGCGCGGACGGCGCAGGAGCCGGCGCGGGCGGCCGCGGGGTGACCGTGGGCTGGGCCATCGTGGACGGAAGCGGTACACCGGCGCTGGGACCGGCGGCCGGGGAGGACTGCTGAGGCGCGACGGGTCCGGACTGCGGGTCCTTGTCGGTGCGTGACTCGATGCTCAGCTGACCGCGCTTGAGCTCGGTGTTCTTCACGAAGGTCGCCTTCACCGGACCCAGCAGCGTGTATCCCTGGGATTCGGCGTGGCGCAGGATCTCCTCGCAGAGCTCCTCGGCCAGGGCGACGCCGTACTTCTTGGCTTCGGTGAAGTCCTCAGCGGCGAGTCGGATCTTGTACAGGTTCGGCGCCAGGTGCTGCCCCTCAGCGATGGTCTTGGACTCTCGGTCCATATGCCGGCGTACGGCGGTGGCGATCTCCACGGGTCCGAGACTCCCTCCTCGTCCTGAGAAGGCACCGCGGACGGCCTTTTCGATGCCGCGTTCAAGGTTGTCTAACAGTCCCACCGGCACCTCCTTCTACTGATGAATGTGTGCCCGGCCTCTGCATGGCTGCGTCGTGAGGTGGGCAAGTTGTCCTGAGTCTACTGTCTCACCTCCGGCCTGTGCGGTTCACCTGGCACCCCCAGAGGCCCGGGATCGAGCCGAGCGAACTGTGACCCTTGCCACACTCCCACCGAGGGTGCTACTTTCTTCTCACCGTGAGAGCGCTCTCATATGATGCCTCGGAGATCCGCTCGCACCCCACTTCTAAGGAGACATCTGTGATGAGGACTACTGATCACGCGGAGACCAACGCCTCCGCAGCGGCCCATCCGGGCCGGCGCCCGACGTCGGCGCGCAGCCGGCGGCGTCACCCCCGGGTCCTGCAGGGGGTCGCACTGACCTCGGTGCTGGCGCTGGGCCTGACCGCCTGCGGCGGTTCCGCCGACGGCGACGACCAGAACGGCGGTGCGGCCGAGGGGGAGGACGTCACCCTGAGCGTGACGACCTTCAACGAGTTCGGCTACGAGGAGCTCTTCGAGGAGTACGAAGAGCTCAACGACAACGTCACCATCGAGCACAACAAGATCGACACCGCGGAGAACGCCCGCGACTCGCTGCGCAACAGCCTCGGCGCCGGACAGGGCGCCTCGGACATCGAGCCGCTGGAGGTGGACTGGCTTGCCGAGTTCAAGCAGTACCCGGACCGCTTCGAGGACCTCTCGGACCCTGAGGTCGAGGGCCGGTGGCTGGACTGGAAGCACGAGGATGCGCTGCTCGAAGACGGCAGCCTCATCGGCTACGGCACCGACAGCGGCCCGCAGGCTGTCTGTTACCGGGCTGACCTGTTCGAGGAGGCCGGGCTGCCCACCGATCGGGAAGAGGTCGCTGACTTCCTCGGGGACACCTGGGAGGACTACTTCGCAGCCGGGGAGGAGTTCGTCGCCGCGTCCGACTCGTCCTGGTACTCCGGCTCCGACAACATCTGGCAGGGCATGATCAACCAGGTCGAGGTGCCCTTCCAGGACGAGAGCGGCGAGATCATCGCCGACACGAACCCTGAGGTGAAGGACCTCTACGACCAGCTGCTCGAGGCCTCCGTGGAGAATGAGCTCTCCGCCGGGCTGACCCAGTGGAGCGGCGACTGGGCGGATGCCTTCCAGCGCGAGGAGACCTTCGCCACCATGATGTGCCCGGGCTGGATGCTGGGCATCATCGAGGGCAACGCCGCGGAGGTCGAGGGCTGGGACATCGCCAACACCTTCCCGGGCGGCGGCGGCAACTGGGGCGGGTCCTACCTGACCGTGCCATCCCAGGGCGAGAACGTCGAGGCGGCCAAAGAGCTGGCCAAGTGGCTCACCGCTCCGGAGCAGCAGCTGAAGGCCTTCGAGGTGGTCAACGCCTTCCCGTCCACGGTGGACGCGCTGGAGTCCGAGGAGCTGCTCTCGGCCACCAACGAGTTCTTCAACGATGCACCGACCGGAGAGATCCTGGCCGAACGCGCCGAGGCCGTGGAGACCCAGCCGCTGAAGGGCACCGACTACCTGACGATCAACGTCGCGATCCAGGACGCGATCAACCGGGTCGACGTCGACGGCTCCGATGATCCGGAGTCCTCCTGGGAGAAGTTCGTCAACGACATGGAAGCCCTGCGCTGATCATGGTCGCCCCCGCCCGGGCTGAGGCCGCCGTCACGAGCCCTCGTGGCGGCGGCCCGACGGGACCGACCGGGACCGGTCGCCGGAAGCCGAGGATCAGCTTCCGGCACCGGGCCTCGGCCTGGGACCGTCGGTACTCGCCCTACCTCTACATCAGTCCGTTCTTCCTGCTCTTCGCCGTGGTCGGCCTGTTCCCGCTGATCTACACCGCCTGGGTCGCGGTCCATGACTGGGACCTGATCATGGGCCAGGGCGAGTTCATCGGCATGGAGAACTTCGCCCACATCCTCGGCGAGCGGGCCTTCTGGGTCTCGCTGCGCAACACGCTCTCGATCTTCATCCTCTCCTCGGCCCCGCAGGTGGTGGTCGCGATCCTGATCGCCTACCTGCTCGACTACAACCTGCGCGCCAAGACCTTCTGGCGCATGGGCGTGCTCGTGCCCTACGTGGTCACTCCGGTGGCCGTGGCGCTGATCTTCTCGAACCTCTTCGGCGACCGCTACGGGCTGGTGAACTCGACGCTGCAGGCCATAGGCATCGACGCCATCGGCTGGCACTCGGATGTGCTCCCGAGCCACCTGGCCATCGCCACCATGGTGAACTTCCGCTGGACCGGCTACAACGCGCTGATCTTCCTGGCCGCCATGCAGGCGGTGCCGCGGGACCTCTACGAGGCGGCGGCGATCGACGGAGCCGGCAAGGTCCGGCAGTTCATCTCGGTGACCATCCCGAATCTGCGCCCCACGATCATCTTCGTGATCATCACCTCGACCATCGGCGGACTCCAGATCTTCGATGAGCCGCGGATGTTCGACCAGTACGGCCGCGGCGGCGCCGACGGCCAGTGGCAGACCATGACCCTGTACCTCTACGAACTGGGCTGGACCCGGTCCGACTTCGGGCTCGCCTCCGCCGTGGCGGTGCTGCTGTTCCTGCTGATCGTGGCCATCGGGCTGGTCAACTTCGTCATCACCCGCCGCATCTCAAGCTCGGAGGCCAAGCGATGAGCGCGCTCGAAGAGAAGCCGCTGCCGATCATCCCGCGCACGGGACCGGCAACCGCTGCCAAGAACGACGACGATCCGTTCGGTCGCGACAGGTCCGGCTCCGGGGCCGGATCCCGACCCGGGGCCCGGCGACGCCGCGGAGGTTCCGGGGGTCCCGGCCGTGGTCCGGGGTGGATCGTCTACGGCTGCCTGGCCGCGGTGATCCTGGGCAGCATGTTCCCGCTGTGGTGGTCGTTCCTGATCGGCAGCCACGACTCCACGATCCTCTCCCGGGACTCCTTCCCGCTGCTGCCGGGTGGGAACTTCCTGGAGAACGCGACCTCGGTGATCGACACCGTGCCCTTCTGGCGCGCCACGATGAACTCGATCATCGTGTCCACCGTGACCGCGGTCTCGGTGGTCTTCTTCTCGACCCTGGCCGGCTACGCCTTCGCGAAGCTGCGGTTCAAGGGAGCCGTGCCGCTGCTGGTGTTCGTGATCGCCACCATGGCGATTCCCACCCAGCTCGGGGTGGTCCCGCTCTACCAGGTGATGGCGACGCTCGGCTGGATCGGAGAGCTCCAGGCGGTGATCGTGCCGGGCCTGGTCACAGCCTTCGGAGTGTTCTGGATGACCCAGTACCTGCGCCAGGCGATCCCCGATGAGCTCATCGAGGCCGCCACCGTGGACGGATGCTCGATGATCCGCACCTTCTGGCACGTGGCGATGCCGGCCGCGAAGCCGGCGGCGGCCATGCTGTTCCTCTTCACCTTCGTCCTGAACTGGACGAACTTCTTCTGGCCGTTCATCGTGCTCGGTCCGCAGAACCCCACCCTGCCTGTGGCGCTGCAGCAGCTGCAGGCGGCGCACTTCGTGGACTACTCGCTGGTGCTGGCCGGGGCCACCATGGCCACCGTGCCGCTGCTCATCCTGTTCATCTTCGCGGGCCGTCAGCTCGTGTCCGGAATCATGCAAGGAGCCGTCAAACAATGAGTTCTGACCTAGCCACCCAGGCCATCAGCGCACCGCGCACCCTGGAGTTCCCCGCCGATTTCCTCTTCGGCTCCGCCACCGCCGCCTACCAGGTGGAGGGAGCCGCAGCAGAGGGTGGGCGCGCCCCCTCGGTATGGGACACCTTCGCCCACACTCCCGGGAAGGTCCACGCCGGGGACACCGGGGATGTCGCCTGCGACCACTTCCATCGCTTCCGCGAGGATGTGGCGCTGATGAAGCGGCTGAACCTCAAGGTCTACCGGTTCTCGGTCAGCTGGTCCCGGGTGATGCCCGACGGCGTCACGGTGAACCCGGAAGGGCTGCAGTTCTACTCCGACCTCGTCGACGAGCTGCTCGCCGCCGGGATCCTGCCCTGGCTCACGCAGTACCACTGGGATCTGCCCCAGGCGCTGGAGGATGCGGGAGGCTGGGCGAACCGGCGGACCGCGGAGCTCTTCGCCGACTATGCGGTGGTGCTGCACGAGGCGCTCGGCGACCGGGTCCGGCACTGGACCACGCTGAACGAGCCCTGGTGCGCGGCCTTCCTGGGCTACGCCAACGGACACCACGCACCCGGGCGGACCTCCCCTGAGGACGCGCTCGCCGCGGCGCACCACCTGCTGCTCGGGCATGGGCTCGCGGTGGCGCAGCTGCGTCGTCGTGACCCGGAGCTGGAGCTGGGACTCACGCTGAACTTCACCGACTACCGTCCGGCGGATCCGGCGTCCCCCGGAGATGTGGATGCCGCACGGCGCCTCGACGGCAGCTTCAACCGGTTTTTCGCCGGGGCGATCTTCGACGGGGCCTACCCGGAGGACGTCCTCGAAGACCAGGCCGGGCTCTGGCGCGAGGGGCTGGTCCAGCCGGGGGACCTCAAGATCATTTCGACCCCCATCGACGTGCTGGGGGTGAACTTCTACACCGGGGAGCTGCTGACCGGGGTGGAGCCGGAGCGGGCGGCCCAGGCCGCTGCGGCCGCGCGGGCCCAGGGTGCGCCGAACCCGAATGTCGGCTCCGAGCATGTGACCTCGGTGCCGCGCGGGCTGCCCGCCACCTCGATGGGCTGGGAGGTCTTCCCGCAGGGCCTGCATGACCTGCTGCTGCGGCTGCATCGGGAGTACACCGGTGGCGCCGGGGTGGCGCTCTATGTCACGGAGAACGGCGCGGCCTACCCGGATGCGCCGGATCCGGCGGGCTTCGTGCAGGACGATGAGCGGCTCAGCTACATCCGAGAGCACCTGCACGCGGTGCATCGGGCGAAGGAGGCCGGCGCGGATGTGCGCGGGTACTTCGTGTGGTCGCTGCTGGACAATTTCGAATGGGCGTTCGGCTATGACCGTCGGTTCGGGATCGTGCGGGTGGATTACGATACGCTGGCGCGCACCCCGAAGGCCTCCGCGCACTGGTACGCACAGGTGGCGGCCACGGGTGTGGTGGACTGAGCGAATACGCCACAAGGCGGTGGTGATCGCATCCGAGAAAGGGGGACCCGATGCCGGCTCGGCGACTGCCGACTCTGGAGGATGTGGCGGCCCGGGCCGGGGTTTCCCGAGCCACCGCCTCCCGAGCGGTGAATCTGGACCCCCGCGTGCGAGCGCAGTCCCGGATCGCGGTGGAGGCCGCGGTGACCGAGCTCGGCTACCGGCCGAACCGGGCGGCGCGCTCGCTGGTGAACCAGGAGGTCGATTCGATCGCCGTCGTCGTGCCGGAGGCCGAGGATCGGGTCTTCGCGGATCCGTTCTTCGCCGCAATGCTCGCCTCGATCACCCAGCGGCTGGCGGATTCCCCGGTGCAGGTGCTGCTGGCCATGGGCCAGCCCGGTGGCCGGCAGAAGATCGAGCGATATCTGCGCGGCGGCTATACCGACGGAGCGATCATCGTCTCGCATCACCGTGATGATGACCTCTCCGATGTGATCCACGAGACCAAGCTGCCTGCGGTCTATGTGGGCCGCCCCTATGCCGGGGACGTCGGCATCCCCTGGGTGGATGTGGACAACAACTCCGGTGCCGCGCTCGCGGCAGAGCACCTGATCAGCCAGGGACGACGCCGGCTGGCCACCATTGCGGGTCCGCAGGACATGGCGGCGGGCTCGGATCGACTGGCGGGATGGACTGCTGCGCTGCAGCGCGCCGGCCTGGATTCGGGCCTGGTCGAATTCGGCGACTTCACCTCCGCCTCCGGCGCGGTGGCGATGGAGCGGCTCCTGGAGCGCGCACCAGATCTCGACGCCGTCTTCGTGGCCTCGGATCTGATGGCAGTCGCCGCCATGCACGAGGTGCAGTCGCGCGGGATCTCCGTGCCCGAACAGATCGCAGTGGTCGGGTTCGACGACACCCACGCCGCGCAGCTGACCCGGCCGCCGCTGACCACCGTGATCAACCCCGTGGGGGAACTGGCCGGCCGCGCCGTAGATCTGCTGCTGCAGCTGATGCAGGGGGACAGCGTGGACCCAGTGGTGCTGCAGACGGCTATGGTGAAACGGACCTCCGGATGACATTCCGACCGTCTTGCTTCAGTTTTGAAATAAAATGAGGCAGACTGCTGTTGACACCTTCGACCAACAACGATGGCCCTGCGCGCTCGGCGCCAGGCCGCAATCTTTAGGAGACCTATTCATGGCGAACCTCACCCCTGGCACCTGGAATCTTGACTCTTCACACTCCGAGATCGGCATGACCGTGCGCCACGCCGGCATCTCCAAGGTGCGGGCCGTCTTCGAGGAGGCAGAGGCCACCCTCGTCGTCTCAGAGGGCGATGTGGCGACCGTTGACGCCCGCGTCAAGGCCGTGTCCTTCAACTCCAAGAGCCCCGACCGCGACGCTCACGTCCGCGGCGAGGACTTCCTGGACTCCGAGAAGCACCCCGAGCTGACCTTCGTGGCGAACAACATCACCGCCAGCGGTGAAGAGTTCGAGATCACCGGCGACCTGAGCATCCGCGGCGTCACCAAGCCGGTCACCTTCGAGGTCGAGTTCGGCGGCCAGGCCGTGGATCCCTTCGGCATGACCCGCGCAGGCTTCTCCGCCAACACCGTGATCTCCCGCAAGGAGTTCGGCCTGACCTGGAACGCAGCCCTGGAGGCCGGCGGCGTGCTCGTCGGCGACAAGGTCTCGATCGATCTCGAGGCAGCCTTCGTCCTGGCTCAGTGATTCAACGCTGAGCCGCCGCTCAGCGCACCAGCGATGAAGGCTCAGGCCTTCAGCTGAGAAAGGCCCGGTTCCGTGCCGGTGGAATCTTCTCCACCAGCGCGGGGCTGGGCCTTTTCGTGTTCACGATCATGTACCCAGGTGGGGGAGGGGTGGGTGTCTGCCTCGATGGCGGTCGGGATCAGTCGTCTGCTGGCCGCGATTTGTCCGCTTCGGCCGGGGGATGCGGGTAGCCACCGATCAAGATGCTGAAGGCATCCTCGATCATGGTCGGAAGCCTCTCATCTGGGAGATCGTTGCGCGCCCAGAGAGCGAGCGAGGTGACCATGGCCGAGACCGCGCCGGAAGCGGCGAGCGAAGGATAGAGGTCTGTGCTGACGTCGGTGCAGGTGTGCACGGCGATCCTCTCACTCAGCAGCTGCACCAGCTCCACCTGCTGCGCGATCCGGTAGGGCCGCAGCGAGGGATTCTCCTCCTCGAGCTGGGCGAGCTGTGAGGCGCGTCGCAGGTGGTCGGGATACTCCCTGGCGTACTCGCTGAGCTGCTCACAGAGCACCTTCAGCGGAGGCTCATCGGACCGGCTGCCGTCACATTCGTCGAGGATCTGCTCGGCTCCGATGCTCCCGGCCGCCAGCACGGCTTCCTCTTTGGAGGGGAAGTAGTTGGAGACGGTGCGCGGCGAGACGAACGCCTCGCGCGCGATCTCGTCGATGGTGACATCGCTGAGTCCCTTGTCGAGCGTGAGCTTCAAGGCTGCTGCCGCGATGGCTTCCCTCGTCATCTGCTTCTTCAGCTCACGCAGTCCCAGCGGCTCGTCGTCCATTGTCAAAGATCACCGCAGGTCTGCTGAGCGAGACGTTTTGCAAGAGCGGCAAACTTCGTCTCCGACCTTGTGATGGGCGCACTTGGCCCACGCTGCAGCGATCCAGAAGATCGGGCTCTCATTCTCTCGATCCGAAATGGTCCATTTGCACACGTACAACTGCTGTAATTGCAAGCATGCATGTTGCGCAAAGTATTTTTGACGGAAAGTTGCTTAAACAGCAAAACGCTGTAATTGTCAAGGAGGCACCTGATTCCTTGTCGGACGAGGGAGCCAAAGTCCACAGGGCCTCTTCCGGGCTCTCACTTTGATGGCTCTTCCCAGATGAGGGTGTAGGTCGGCCGGGCGCGTCGGTCCGCAGATAGACGTCGAGGTCTCCCGACGATGGAGGTTCCTACGCCATCCATCCGAAAGACCTCGACGTGTCCGACGCTACCCCGCCGGCCGGCTTCGGCCGCCCTGACCTAACCGCCTTCGCGGCGCATCCCAATCGGCTCTGATCGGGTCTGCTGACCCTCTCGACGAGAACGCAGCGACATCACAGCCACCCAACCCCGACCGTCCGGGAAGCCGGGGCACGTCACATGGGCTGTGCTGCGGGCGTGTCGAGTGGGTAGTCCAGGGGCGACGCAGGAGCGTCGACGCGACGTGCTGAGAGGTAGTTCCAACCGAGCGCTAGGACACAAGCTACAGGCATGGCGATAGGTCAGGAACGGCGTCGCTCCCTGCGCAGGAGGGAGCGCAGAGTCTCGGCGTTCGCGTAGCCGACCCGTAGCGCGATCTCGGCGGAGGTGAGGTCCGTGGTTGCTGAGAGGTGCCGAGCTCGTTCGGTGCGAAGCCGTTGGACGAAGCCGAGCGGAGTGAGGTCGAGCGCCGCACGGACTCGTCGTTCGAGGGTGCGCCGGCTGGTGCCGAGCGACTGCGCGACGAAGGCGACGTTGAACGGTTCGTCCAGGCGGGCGCGCACGAAGCGTTCGAACTCGACCACGATCGGGTCCTCGTGCCGGAGATGTTCGTAGGCGACGAAAGCCGCCTGCGACGGGCGCTCGTCGATGATGAGGAGCTTGGCGACATGTTGGGCCAGGTCGGGGCTGATCGATCGCACGAGTGAGAGCGCGAGGTCGATGTGGGCGAAGGCGGCGCCGGCGGTGACGAGGTTCCCGTCGACCACGACCATGGTGTCGAGATCGAGGGCGACGGTCGGATAGCGCTTCAGGAACTCCGGCCCCAGGAACCAGCTGGTCGTCGCCCGCCGATGATGCATCCGTCCGGTCTCGGCGACGGCGAACACGCCGGTGCACGCCGCGGCGATCCGGGTGGTCGCGTCGTCGAGGCGCCCGAGTGAGGCGATGACCGAACGAGCATCTCGGCTCTGGAGGGCGTCGTGGGTCGCGGCGGCCGTGAGGGTTCCAAGCGCAGGGACGACGACCACGTCGAACTCTCCGGACTCCGACAGCGGGTGGTCCACCGACAGGGTCATCGATGCCGTCGTGGTCACTCGCCGTTTCGGTCCGAGGATGGCGAGTTCGATCGGGTCGATCCGCGGGTCGACATCGCCGCGGGCTCCGTCGGCCACCCGCACGATGTCGATGACCGACGCGACCGCCGAACCGAAGCAGCCGTCGATCGCGATCAGTCCGATACGCATGGCGTGAATAATAGCAACACTGCCGTATACGCCACTCCCCATCGGCCCTCGCTCGTCATATGCTGAACTCGCCCCACGAAGAACCCCGACTTCAAGGAGAACCCCTCATGTCCACACCCGCACCACTTCCGTATGCCTTCATCGCCAAGATCGTCGCGGCCGATGGACAGCACGACGCGCTCGCCGATCTGCTCGCCGGCGCTGTCGCACTCGCCAACGAAGAAGTAGGAACGATTGTCTGGTTCGCGGCTAGGACCCACGCCGACACCTTCTGGATCTTCGATGCATTCCCCGACGAGGCCGCTCGCGACGCCCACGCCAACGGCGCCATCGTCGCAGCCCTGATGGCCAACCAGCACCTCCTCGGCGCAGCACCCGAGATCCTGGCGGCCGACGTCCTCGCGTCCAAGCTCCCGTAGTCCGCCAACGCACGAGACGATCGCGCCCCGCCGAGTCGGTCCGCAGATAGACGTCGAGGTCTCCCGACGATGGAGGTTCCTACGCCATCCATCCGAAAGACCTCGACGTGTCCGACGCTACCCCGCCGGCCGGCTTCGGCCGCCCTGACCTGACCGCCTTCGCTCGACTCGACGGCCTCGGTCTGAGCGTGATCGGGCAACGACTTGAACCGGATCGTGCGGTCCTCGCGTGCCGCGTGGTGGAACCAGATCAGTGGTGCCGACGGTGCGGCAGCGAAGGCGCCGCTCGTGACACCGTGATCCGGCGGTTGGCCCACGAGCCGCTGGGCTGGCGACCGACCGTGCTGGAAGTTGTAGTGCGCCGCTACCGCTGTGCCGACTGCGGACACGTGTGGCGCCAAGACACCAGCGCCGCGGCGGAGCCACGCGCGAAGCTCTCGCGCACCGGGCTGCGGTGGGCGCTGGAAGGGATCGTGGTCGCACACCTCACCGTCGCCCGTGTCGCCGAGGGACTCGGGGTCGCGTGGGACACCGCCAACAACGCGGTCCTGGCCGAAGGCAAGCGGCTGCTGATCAACGACCCCACGCGGTTCGAGGGCGTGAAGGTCATTGGCGTCGATGAGCACGTCTGGCGCCACACCAGGCGTGGCGACAAGTACGTCACCGTGATCATCGACCTCACCCCGCTGCGGGCCGGCACCGGCCCGGCCCGCCTGCTGGACATGGTCGAGGGCCGGTCGAAGGCGGCGTTCAAGACCTGGCTCGCCGACCGCGACGACGCCTTCCGTGACGCGGTCGAGGTGGTCGCGATGGACGGCTTCACCGGGTTCAAGACCGCCGCTGCGGAGGAGATCCCGGACGCGGTCACGGTGATGGATCCCTTCCACGTCGTGCGCCTGGCCCGTGACGCCCTCGACAGGTGCCGGCGCCGGGTCCAACTCGCGATCCACGGGCACCGTGGGTTCAGGGACGATCCGCTCTACAAGTCGCGGCGCACGCTGCACACCGGCGCGGACCTGTTCACCGACAAGCAGAGCGACAGGCTACGCGCGCTGTTCGTTGATGACGCTCACGTCGAGGTCGAGGCGACCTGGGGTGTCTACCAGCGGATGATCGCCGCCTATCGCCACGAGGACCGGCAACGTGGCCGCGAGCTCATGGAGAAGCTGATCACCGACCTCAGCGCCGGCGTCCCCAAGGTGCTCACCGAGCTCACCACCCTGGGCCGGACCCTGAAGAAGCGAGCCGCCGACGTGCTCGCCTACTTCGAACGACCCGGCACCAGCAACGGGCCGACCGAGGCACTCTGTGAGTCTGGATCTGGCTGGTCTGGGACTGGCCGGTCAGGATGGATGTCGGTCGTATCGAACCGGGTGTGACTCTCGAAGCAATTGGCCCGCTTGCGGTGTCTTCCCGTTGAATTGTCCGCCCGGGTCGGTGCGGCCGACACCGTCCGGCCCACCTCGGTGACCTCATCAGGAGACTGCCCGGCCCTCGGGCCGTGGCCCATCACAGATTCGCCCCGAAGTGACCTCTTCCCGGACCCGTGCCGGCCGCTTGGCGACCGTGACCATGTCCGTCTCGAAGAGAGGAGCGTCGATCGCCATGGCTATCGTCGCGCATACCCGCCCGTTCGTC
>NZ_PVTY01000022.1 GCF_003003175.1 Nesterenkonia sandarakina
TCCCGGCGCAGGTCTTCGATGCGGGCGATGACTTCTGCGGGAGTCTGGGACGGGCTCTGAACGGGTCGAGAGGTTCGATCCTTGAGTCCTTCCTCGCCTTCGGCGAGGTACCGGGTGACCCAGGTGGTCACGGTGGGACGCGAGACTCGGAACTCCGCAGCGACGTGGGATTTGGGGATCCCGTCGCTCAGGTGACGAGTCACCATGCGCAGTCGTCCGGTCGGGGTCAGTGGTGCGTTAGCGTGGATCATGGGCGGGCTCTTCTCCTGCGGATGGGTTGTGTAGGAACTTCCATCCTGTGGCGGGGAGCCCGTTCCTCATCTCATCGACGCACCAGTGGCAAGAACCTCATGCCCCACAACACCTAGTCGGCCCCGGGGTGCGGCGTGCCGAACTGTCCACCTGATCAGGGCGGCACGATGCGAGATTCAATGCTCGGGCGCAGGCCCGGGTAAGCTGGTGCTGTCCTCGCCGAGGAGTCCGAGAAGACGCTTCGGAGGGGACAGCATGAGCGCCGGGGAGGCCCTGACCTCCTCGGTCCAGCCCGAATGGCGGAATCGGTAGACGCGCCGCACTCAAAATGCGGTACCACTGGTGTGTGGGTTCGAGTCCCACTTCGGGCACCAAGACGAAGACCGGCCCAGCACGGGGAGCATCCCCTCCGGGAGACACTCCCGGCACGGCGGTCAGGGACCAGAAGGAGAACGGTGAGCGAACAGACTCCGGGCACCGACGCCCACGAGACGGCCTCCCCAGCGGGCGGCACCGAAGCACCCCCCGCGGCTGCCGACGAACACCGGACCGCGCCGCGCCGCGTGCTCGTCGCCGAGGATGAGACGCTCATCCGGCTCGACATCGTCGAGATCCTCATCGGCGCCGGCTACGACGTCGTCGGCGAGGCCGACAACGGTGAACGCGCGGTGGAGCTGGCCCGGGAGACCGAGCCGGACCTGGTGGTGATGGACGTGAAGATGCCCATCATGGACGGGATCACCGCCGCGAAGCTCGTCGCCGAGGAGCGGATCGCCCCGGTGGTCATGCTCACCGCCTTCTCCCAGCGCGACCTGGTCGAATCGGCCCGCGAGGCCGGTGCCATGGCCTATGTGGTCAAGCCCTTCACCGAGAACGACCTGATCCCGGCCATCGAGGTCGCCATGGCGCGCTTCGACGAGATCCGGGCGCTGGAGGACGAGGTCACCTCGCTCGCGGACAAGTTCGAGACCCGCAAGCTGGTGGAGCGGGCCAAGTCCCTGCTCACCACCAAGATGGGGCTCACCGAGCCCGAGGCCTTCCGCTGGATCCAGAAGACCTCGATGGACCGCCGGCTCTCGATGCGTGAAGTCGCCGAGACCGTGGTCGACCAGATGACCGACTCCCCGCCGTACCTCAAGTAACCCCGCTCCGCCCCTCGACGCGTTGGTGGGGTCCGGGTGGTGGGGTCCAGCGTCGGCGGCTTCAGCCCCGCACGGTGAGGATCAGGGCGTCGCCCTGGCCGCCGCCGCCGCACAGGCCCGCGGCACCGGTGCCGCCGCCGCGGCGGGAGAGCTCCAGGGCCAGGTGCAGCACCAGGCGCGCCCCGGACATGCCCACCGGGTGGCCCAGCGCGATGGCGCCGCCGTTGACGTTGAGCCTGTCCTCCGAGAGGCCCAGCTTCCGCGCCGAGGCCACCCCCACGGCGGCGAACGCCTCATTGATCTCGACCAGATCCAGGGTCTCCGGGTCGATGCCCTGCTTCCTGCACGCCTCGCCGATCGCGTTCGCCGGCTGCAGCTGCAGCGAGGAGTCCGGGCCGGCGACCATGCCGTAGGCGCCGATCTCCGCCAGGGGAGTGAGGCCGAGCTCCTGGGCCTTCTCCGGGGTCGTGACGATGACGGCGCAGGCGCCGTCGGAGATCTGCGAGGACGACGCCGCGGTGATCGTGCCCGCCTTGTCGAAGGCCGGGCGCAGCCTGCCCAGGGATTCGGCCGTCATCCCGGCCCGGATTCCCTCATCGCGGCTGACCAGTTCCGGGTCGCCCCTGCGCTGAGGCACCTCCACGGCAGTGACCTCCGCGTCGAAGACGCCCTCATCCCAGGCCCGTGCGGCGCGTTCATGGGAGAGCGCCGCCACCCGGTCCTGCTCTTCCCGGGAGACCTCGGTGTCAGCGGTGTTGCAGGACTCGGTCAGGGCTCCCATGCTCTGCTGCGTGGCCTGATCGAACAATGCGTCATAGGCCATCGAATCCACCAGGGTGGCGTCCCCATAGGTGGTGCCCCTGCGTGAGCCCGGCAGCAGGTGCGGGGCGTTGGACATCGACTCCATGCCGCCGGCCACCACCAGCTCACACTCACCCGCGCGGATCAGCTGATCCGCATAGGCGATGGCGCTGAGCCCGGAAAGGCACACCTTGTTCACCGTGATCGCCGGGACACCGGCATCGATGCCAGCCCCCAGGGCCGCGGTCCGGGCCGGGTTCTGTCCCGCGCCGGCCTGGATCACCTGCCCCATGATCACGTAGTCGACCTGGTCGGGACGGACCCCGGTCTTCTCCAGGGCGCTGCGGATCGCAACGGACCCGAGCTGGGCCGCGGTGAGGGAGGAGAGCCCGCCCATCAGCTTGCCGATCGGGGTGCGGCTTCCTCCGAGGATCACGGAACCGGGTGCCATGGGTGCTCCTTCATGCTGTGGTCGACTCAATGTGTTCTGCATCATACGTAGTCTGCAGGGTTCAGTCCGGCTCGGCGCCGGTGGGGCTGCGCGGCTCGACGCCGGAGGCTCAGTGCAGCTCGACGCCGGTGGCGTCGCGCACCTGCTCCTCGCTCACCCCCGGGGCGGTCTCCACCAGCCGCAGGTGCGCGGCGGACTCGCCGCGCACTACGTCGATCACGGCCAGATCGGTGATGATCCGGTCCACCACGGCCTTGCCGGTCAGCGGCAGGGTGCAGGCCGGCAGGATCTTCGGGGAGCCGTCCTTGGCCACATGCTCCATCAGGCAGATGACCCGCTCCGCGCCGTGGACCAGGTCCATGGCGCCGCCCATGCCCTTGACCATCTTGCCGGGCACCATCCAGTTGGCGAGGTCGCCGTTCTGCGCCACCTGCATGCCCCCGAGCACGGCGACGTCGATCTTGCCGCCGCGGATCATGCCGAAGCTGGTGGAGGAGTCGAAGAAGGCCGCCCCGGGAAGGACCGTGACCGTCTCCTTGCCGGCATTGATCAGGTCCGGGTCCACCGAATCCTCGGTGGGGTAGGGGCCCACGCCGAGGATCCCGTTCTCGGACTGGAGCACCACGGTGCCCTCGGCCGGGATGTGGTTCGGGATCAGGGTCGGCATGCCGATGCCGAGGTTCACGTAGGCGCCGTCGGGGAGCTCGGCGGCGGCGCGGGCGGCCATCTGGTCGCGGGTCCAGCCCGCGTTGATCTCGGTAATCATGTCGTGGTCACTCCTTCTCGTCGCTGCGGACGGTGCGCTTCTCGATGGGCTTGTCGATCTCCGCGCGGACCTCCACGATCCGGTGCACGTAGACCCCGGGGAGGTGGACCGCGTCGGGGTCGATCTCCCCGGGCTCCACGAGCTCCTCCACCTGGGCGATGCAGACCCGGCCCGCCATCGCGGCGTCGGGGCTGAACTGCCGGGCGGCCTTGTTGAACACCAGGTTGCCGTGCCGGTCGCCGCGCTGGGCGTGGACCAGGGCGAAGTCGGCGACGATGGACTCCTCCAGGACGAAGTCGAGCTCCCGGCCGTCGTGGAGGGTGAAGGGACGGACCTCCTTGGGCGCGGACTCCTTCGCCACGCCGCCGGAGCCGTCATAGGTCATCGGGATGCCGCCCTCGGCGACCTGCGTGCCCACGCCGGAGCGGGTGTAGAACGCCGGGATCCCGGCGCCGCCGGCGCGCATCTTCTCCGCGAGAGTGCCCTGCGGGACCAGCTCCAGCTCGCCCTCCAGGTACTGGCGGGCGAACTCCTTGTTCTCACCCACATAGGAGGAGGTCATCTTCGCGATCCGGCGTGCCGCGAGCAGGACGCCCAGGCCCCAGCCGTCCACGCCGCAGTTGTTGGACGCCACGGAGAGCCCGGAGGCGCCCTGCTCCAGCAGCGCCTCGATGAGCTGGATCGGATTGCCGGAGAGGCCGAAGCCTCCGACGGCGAGCGAGGCTCCGTCAGGGATGTCGGCGACGGCATCGGCGGCGGTCGCGACGGTCTTGTCGATGGTCATGGGCCCTCCTCAGGGACTTGTGGTGCTCTGCTGCGCGGCTGGTGGACTGGTGGAGTCTCTGTGTGGTGGTCGGCTCAGCTCGCGGTCCAGCCTCCGTCGATGGCGTAGGAGGTGCCGGTCACCATGCCCGCGGCGTCGGAGGCCAGCCAGCTGGCCAGGGAGGCCACCTCTGCGGGCTCCACCAGCCGCTTCACCGCGGACTCGGTCAGCATGATCTTCTCGATCACCTGGTCCTCGTCGATGCCGTGGATCCGGGCCTGGTCTGCGATCTGCTTCTCCACCAGCGGTGTGCGCACATAGGCGGGGTTGATGCAGTTCGACGTCACGCCGTGCTCGGCGCCCTCCAGTGCCGTGACCTTGGAGAGCCCCTTCCAGCGCATGCTTGGCGGTCACGTAGGCGGACTTATAGGGACTGGCCCGCAGTCCGTGGACCGAGGAGATGTTGAGGATCCGGCCGAAGCCGCGTTCGTACATCCCCGGCAGGGCGGCGCGGATCAGCAGGAACGGGGACTCCACCATCAGCCGGTGCATGAACCGCCAGGCCTCGAGGTCGAACTCGTGCAGCGGAGCGACCCGCTGGATGCCGGCGTTGTTGACCAGGATGTCCGCGTCGAGGACCCCGGTCTCCGCGGTGAGCTCCTCCAGGGCGGTGGTCTCAGCGAGATCCACCGTCCAGGCGGTCCCTCCGATCTCGGCCGCGAGAGCGTCGGCGGCGTCGCCGTCGCGGTCGCAGACCGTCACGTGGGCTCCGGCGGCGGCGAAGGCCCGCACGCAGGCCGCGCCGATGCCGGAGGCTTCGCCGGTGACGACGGCGCGGCGGCCGCTGAGCGCATCGGCCGGGATCGTCGAGCTGCGCGTGGTGTGGGGGTTCATCATGCTCCTTCAGAAGCGTCGGTGGGGGAACGAGTCGGGTGGAGCGGCCACGGAGACGGCCGGCCGGGCGAGGTGGGGATCAGAATCCGCCGACGGCGGAGACGAGAGCGATCAGCGCCACGACCACCAGCACCGGGATGACGAGCGTCACCATGCCGATGTCCTTATAGGACTGACGATGGGTGAGGCCACAGACGATCAGCAGGGTGACGACGGCGCCGGAGTGGGGCAGCGTGTCCAGGCCGCCAGCCGCCATGGCGGTCAGCCGGTGCATCATCTCCAGGCTGATGCCTTCGTCCTCGGCCATGGTGCGCAGGTCGGCGCCCAGGGCGTTCAGCGCGATCGTCATGCCTCCGGAGGAGGAGCCGGTCAGCCCGGCGGTGATCGAGGTCGTGACCACAGAGGTCACGAGCGCGTTGGCGCCCATGCCGAAGACCGAATCGCGGATCACGGCGAAGGCGGCCACCGAGGCGACGACGGCGCCGTAGCCGACCTCGGAGGCGGTGGAGAAGATCGGCAGCATCGAGCGCTTGACGCCGTCGTTGAATCCGACCTTCAGGGTGCTCCACTGGCCGAAGTTCATCGCGACGATGAGTCCGATGGCGGCCAGGATGCCCACGACCACGGCCCACAGTCCAGCGCGGGAGTCGTAGGTGGTGGCGCCGAAGGTGTCCTCCTGCAGGTAGGACCAGTCCAGGGCCGGGAAGATCAGCAGGGTGCAGGCGAAGTTCACCGCGAAGACGGTGAGCAGCGGCAGGAAGGGAACGAGGCGGTTGGGCGGTGCGATCATGGTGGTGATCGTGGAGCCGTCGTCGGAGGATCCTCCGATGACCTTTTCGGACTCCACGGACTCGAAGTGCTCGCCCTTGGCGATCAGGCTGCGGCGTCGGTGCTCCAGCCACAGCATGCCGAGGCTGAAGATCAGAATTCCGCCGAGGATGCCAACTCCTGGTCCGGCGTAGGCGTCGGTGCCGAAGAACGGTCCAGGAATGATGTTCTGCACCTGCGGGGATCCGGGCAGGGCGGTCATGGTGAAGGTGAAGATGCCCAGGGCGATGGTGCCGGGATCAGCCGGCGCGGGATGTCGGCCACGCGGAACAGCTCGCGGGCCAGCGGATACATCACGAACGCGACCACGAAGAGGCTGATCCCGCCGTAGGTCATCAGTGCCGAGGTGATCACGGTGGCGGCGATGGCTCGGCGGCTTCCGATCCATCCGGTCACGGTGCGCGCGATCGACTCGGCGTATCCGGTCACGGTCATCAGGATCCCGAAGATCGCCCCGACCAGGAAGACCGGGAACCAGCTGCCCACGAAGCCGGCCATGGCTGGCATGAAGATCTCGGTGTAGGAGGCGAGGATCGGTGCCCCGGAAAACAGCACGCAGACGACGGCGGCGACGGGAGCGGCCAGGATCACCGGCACGCCGCGATAGGCGAGGGTGATGAGCAGCAGCAGGGACACGATGATGCCAAAGATGGCCAGAATCATGGAGGTCTCCTCATGGAGGGTGGTGAGCGAGTGACGACCGTCACGGCGTCGTAGACCAGCATGCGCGCCCGAATGTGACGTGGGCTACATCCATTCGTTCAACGCTGGAGCACCTGTTTCGTAGCTGGCTACGAAGGCAGATTGTGGGGGAGTGTGCCGCGATGAGCGGCCAGCGCCCAGGACAGCTCGACGAGCGTGTCCAGGTCCCCGAGATCCGACCCGGTGATCTCCTGGAATCGCTGCAGCCGGTAGCGCAGCGTGTTGACGTGCACCGGAATGCTGCGGGCGGCCAGCGGGATGTTGAGCCGATGGCGCAGGTAGGCGTCCATGGACTCGAGCAGGTGCTCGCCGAATTCGCCGGCCTCGACCAGCGGCTGCAGGTGACGCTGCTGGAGCAGCGCGGTCACCTCGGGGGTGGCGTGGATCCCGGCCCGCCAGGAGAGGCGCTCCAGGTCCACCATCCCGGTCTGCCCCACGGCCGCGGCGCCGCGCAGGGCCGTGGAGGCGCACTCGAAGGATCGTGGCAGCTCCTCCAGGGTCACCGCCGGACCGAGGCCGATGGTCAGCTGCTCCGGTTCCGAGTTCAGCGGGGGCTCGCCGATCAGGATGCCCATCAGCGTGCTGGCCCGCACCGCGGTGAGCACCCGGATCCCGGCCTGCTCGGCCCAGTCGTGGAGCAGCCGCTGGCGGTCGAGGTCTGCCTCCGGATGCGAGTCTGCGGCGAGCGCCCGCAGCGGTGCGGCGGTGGGGACGTCGTAGAGCGTGGCGCCGCGCGCCAGCTCGGTCGGCTCCATCCAGGTCGCGACCGCATCGCCGATCCAGGCGGCTCGCCGGGTGGAGTCGGCCAGGGCGCGGGAGATGTCCTTGTCCCGGTAGACGATGACCGCGCGGGCGGAGAACGCGTCCCCCAGCGCCCAGAGCAGGGTGGAGGAGGTCAGAACCTGGTCTGCGGGGATGCCATGGTCCGGGGCGTGGTCCAGCAGTCGGTGCAGGATCACGGACATGCAGGCGCGGAAGCCGGCGAGCACGCTTCCCACGGGCACTCCCTGGGCGTGCCGCTCGGAGGCCAGGGCGTCGGCCTCGGCGACGTCGTCGCGGGAGGGCTCGAAGCCGGCGCGGACGGTGCTGATGCTCAGCGCGATGTTGCGCCGCACGGACGCTTCCAGGGCGGCGGTGGGGACGTCGTCGTAGCCGGGCACGGTGGCGCGGATGTTCTCGATGGTCTCCTTCAGGATGCTGCCGTCCTCCTCGAGGGTCGCCAGCAGCTGGTCCCAGGCGGCCCCGGCAGGGCGCTCATCCGCTGGCATGGGGGTCACGATACCGCCGCCTCCGGCCTGGCTCCTGCCAGTTCCGCGTCGTCGCTCCGTGCCCGGCGAGCCGCGGCGTTCTGGACGCCGCCGCTGAGCTGGGGTCAGAGCTCGAAGTAGAACCGGTGGTGCGTCGCGCAGCCGGGGTTGAACCCGGCTCCGCAGTGTGCGCAGGCCTGGGCGAGCAGGTATTCGGCGATGCTGAACCGTTCCCGGCAGACCCCGCAGAGCAGCGCCAGCTCCTCGCGGCGGGCCTGAGGCCAGCGGCTGATCGGGTGCGCCTCGGCCTCCCGGTGACATTGAAGGCACGGATACCAGCGGTCGCAGCAGAAGAACCTGATCGCCACGACGTCCAGCGGTCCGGCGTAATGCCGGCACCGGGTCTGCTCATCCACCACGGCCCCGCGAATCTGCACCTCATCCATGTGTCCCAGGCTATCCACTCCCGGGGCCTCAGCCCCTCAATGCAGTGGGGTATCGCCATCGCTCCACCCCAGTGGAATTCTGCATCGTGAGACGGGCGGCGGTGCGGGTGCGCCGGGACACGTTCTCAGGCATAGAATCCAAAGCATGGCTGAGCACACCGCAGAGACCCCCGAGAACACCCCTGACATCGTCCAGGGCAAGGCACCCTTCACCCCGCCCAAGGCGGTCACCGGACCCTCGATCCCGGAGAAGCCGCGCAGCTGGGAGGTCACCGACGGCTACACCCGCGCCCCCGCGCGCGGCATGCTCCGCGCCGTCGGCATGGGCGACGACGACTTCGGCAAGGCGCAGATCGGCATCGCCAGCTCCTGGAACGAGATCACCCCCTGCAACCTCTCGCTGGACCGCCTGGCCAAGGCGTCCAAGGAAGGCGTGCACGCCGGCGGCGGCTACCCGCTGGAGTTCGGCACCATCTCGGTCTCCGACGGCATCTCCATGGGCCACGAGGGCATGCACTACTCGCTGGTCTCCCGCGAGGTCATCGCGGACTCGGTCGAGACCGTCATCCAGGCCGAGCGCCTCGACGGTTCGGTGCTGCTCGCCGGCTGTGACAAGTCCCTGCCCGGCATGCTCATGGCCGCGGCCCGGCTCAACCTCTCCAGCGTGTTCCTCTACGCCGGCTCGATCATGCCCGGCGTCGCCCGCTTCGCCGACGGCACCGAGAAGCAGGTCACCCTGATCGACGCCTTCGAAGGTGTGGGTGCCTGCGCCCGCGGCACCATCAGCGAGGCCGACCTCGACGTCATCGAGCGCGCCATCTGCCCCGGCGAAGGCGCCTGCGGCGGCATGTACACCGCCAACACCATGGCCTGCATCGGCGAGGCGCTGGGCATGTCGCTTCCCGGCTCCGCCGCCCCGCCCTCGGCGGACCGCCGCCGCGACCACTACGCACACAAGTCCGGCGAGGCCGTGGTGGAGCTGCTCCGCAAGGGCATCACCACCGGGGACATCCTCACCAAGAAGGCCTTCGAGAACGCCATCGCGGTGACCATGGCCTTCGGCGGCTCCACCAACGCGGTGCTGCACCTGCTGGCCATCGCCCGCGAGGCCGGGGTCGAGCTCGAGCTCGAAGACTTCAACCGCATCGGCGACAAGGTGCCCCACCTCGGTGACCTCAAGCCCTTCGGCCAGTACGTGATGGCCGACGTCGACCGGGTCGGGGGAGTGCCGGTGGTCATGCGCGCCCTGCTCGACGCCGGCCTGATCCACGGCGACGCGCTCACCGTCACCGGCAAGACCGTGGCCGAGAACCTCGAATCGATCAACCCGCCGGACATCGACGGCAAGATCATCCGCGCCCTGAACGACCCGATGCACCCCAACGGCGGCATCGCGGTGCTCCACGGCTCGCTCGCCCCCGAGGGGGCCGTGGTGAAGTCCGCCGGCTTCGACGCCGAGGTCTTCGAAGGCACCGCCCGGGTGTTCGAGCGCGAGCAGCAGGCGCTCAAGGCCCTGAAGGAGGGCAAGATCCAGGCCGGCGACGTCGTCGTCATCCGGTATGAAGGCCCCAAGGGCGGACCCGGCATGCGCGAGATGCTCGCCATCACCGGGGCGATCAAGGGCGCCGGGCTGGGCAAAGACGTGCTGCTGATCACCGACGGCCGCTTCTCCGGAGGCACCACCGGCCTGTGCATCGGCCACATCGCCCCCGAAGCGGTCGACGGCGGGCCCATCGCCTTCGTCGCCGACGGTGACCTCATCCGGGTCGACATCGCCGGGCGCAGCATCGAGCTGGTCGTGGACGCCGCCGAGTTCGCCACCCGGCAGCAGGACTGGACCCCGCTGCCGCCGTTCATCACCACCGGTGTGCTCGGCAAATACGCCAAGCTGGTCCGCTCCGCCGCAGAGGGTGCCTACTGCGGCTGAGCCGGTCAGGATCAGGGTCGGCAGACCGGATTTCCACGATGTGAGACGGGCATCCGGGATGTTGACACTGATCACAGGCCAGGGAAGCATGGACGCCATGCGTCAACTACTAGCGGTAGTACCCGTAACCGCCGCCGGGGGACCTGTGAAGTGATTCACACGCCTCAGGTCGGCCGCTCGTCCGCCTCACCCGAGGCGGCCGAATGGTTGAACTGGAGCTGACGCATCCGCTCACCCCGGCATGAAGGCCCCACAGGCTTTTCAGCCGGGGTTTTCTCTTGACCGGAGTGGATCCGCGACGGATCAGAGACTTCTTGGATCAATTCGGGAACCAGAGACTGAGGAAAAGATGAGCAATCCGACAGCCACGAGCCCAGCCATGCTGGCCTCGAAAGCATCCAGCAGCGCCGCTGGGACCACCGTGGACCCCCGACTGTACGGCCCCGGCCGCACCGTCGCCCCGGTAGAGGTCACAGGCTCGCAGTCCATCATTCGCAGCCTCGAAGAGCTGGGTGTGACAGACGTCTTCGGCATCCCCGGCGGAGCGATCCTGCCCACCTATGACCCGCTGATGGACTCCGACCAGGTCAACCACATCCTGGTCCGCCATGAGCAGGGCGCCGGACACGCCGCCCAGGGCTACGCCATGGTCACCGGTGAGGTCGGGGTCTGCATCGCCACCTCCGGCCCCGGCGCCACCAACCTGGTCACCCCGATGGCCGACGCCCACATGGACTCCGTGCCGATGGTCGCGATCACCGGGCAGGTCAACGCCAACGTGATCGGCACCGACGCGTTCCAGGAGGCCGACATCGTCGGGATCTCCACCCCGATCACCAAGCACTCCTTCCTGGTCACCGACGCCGACCAGATCCCCAAGGTGATGGCCGAGGCGTTCCACCTGGCCTCCACCGGCCGGCCCGGTCCGGTCCTGGTGGACGTCACCAAGTCCGCCCAGGTCGCGAAGACCACCTTCTCCTGGCCGCCGAAGATCGAGCTCAACGGCTACCGTCCGGTCACACGCGGGCACTCCAAGCAGATCCGCGAGGCCGCGAAGCTGATCCAGGCCGCCTCCCGCCCGGTGTTCTACATCGGCGGCGGCATGATCAAGGCCAACGCCTCCGAGGAGTTCCACGCCCTGGCCGAGACCGTCGGCGCCCCGGTGGTCACCACCCTGATGGCCCGCGGCGCGTTCCCGGACTCCCACGAGCAGAACCTGGGCATGCCCGGGATGCACGGCACGGTCTCCGCCGTCGCCGCGCTGCAGCGCTCGGACCTGCTGATCACCCTCGGCGCGCGCTTCGACGACCGGGTCACCGGGCAGCTGGAGACCTTCGCCCCGGACGCGAAGGTCATCCACGCCGACATCGACCCGGCCGAGATCTCCAAGAACCGCGCGGCCGATGTGCCGATCGTCGGCTCGCTCAAGGAGATCGTCCCCGAGCTCGGCTTCGCCTTCGACGCGCTGGTCGCCAAGCACGGCCGCACCGACATCAGCGGCTGGTGGAAGCAGCTCAACCGCTTCCGCGAGACCTACCCGCTGGGCTACGCCACCCCCGAGGACGGCAAGATCGCCCCGCAGCAGGTCATCGAGAAGATCAACCAGGCCTCCGGCCCCGAAGCCGTCTACGTGGCCGGCGTCGGACAGCACCAGATGTGGTCCGCCCAGTTCGTGAAGTACGAACGGCCCCGGCAGTGGCTGAACTCCGGCGGCCTGGGCACCATGGGCTACTCGGTGCCCGCCGCCATGGGTGCCCAGGTGGGCAACCCGGACCGGGTGGTCTGGGCCATCGACGGCGACGGCTGCTTCCAGATGACCAACCAGGAGCTCGCCACCTGCGCGATCAACAAGATCCCGATCAAGGTCGCGGTGATCAACAACTCCTCGCTGGGCATGGTCCGGCAGTGGCAGACGCTCTTCTACGAGTCCCGCTACTCCAACACCCATCTGAACACCTCGGTCACCGCGGAGGGCGGCGAGGTCGTGCGGATCCCGGACTTCGTCAAGCTCGCCGAGGCCTATGGCTGTGTCGGGCTGCGCTGCGAGCGTCCCGAGGACATCGACGCCGTCATCGCCGAGGCCATGGCGATCAACGACCGCCCGGTGGTCATCGACTTCGTGGTCTCGCGTGATTCGATGGTCTGGCCGATGGTCCCTGCAGGGGTCTCCAACAGCGACATCCAGTTCGCGCACAACCTGACCCCGCAGTGGGACGAGGAGGACTGACATATGGGCACTCATGACATCGTCGCGCCCGAGCAGCGCCGCACCCTCTCGGTCCTTGTCGAGGACGTCCCCGGCGTGCTGACCAAGGTCTCCGGGCTCTTCGCCCGACGCGCCTTCAACATCCACTCCCTGGCGGTGGGCCCCTCCGAGCTGCCCGGGCTGAGCCGGATCACCGTGGTGGTCGACGCCGACTCGAAGCTGCTCGAGCAGATCACCAAACAGCTGAACAAGCTGATCAATGTCATCAAGATCATCGAGCTGGCACCGGAGAACTCGGTCCAGCGCGAACACCTGCTGATCAAGGTCAAGGCTGATGCGCCCACCCGTCTGCAGGTCACCCAGGCCGTCGAGCTCTTCCGCGCCAAGATCGTGGACGTCTCCGTGGACTCGCTCACCGTCGAGGCCACCGGCGCACCTGACAAGCTCAATGCTCTTCTGGAGGTCCTGGAGCCCTTCGGAGTCCGCGAGATCGTGCGTTCCGGCACCCTCGCGATCTCCCGCGGCGCGAAGTCCATGACGGACAAGGCCCTGCGCTGACCATCTGAGAACCACCTTCAGCACCACTGACCTGTTACCCAATCCCCAACATGAGGAGACCTCACTGTGACTGATCTCTATTACGACGACGACGCCGACCTGTCCGTGCTCAGCGGCAAGAAGGTCGCTGTCATCGGCTACGGATCCCAGGGCCATGCCCACGCACTGTCGCTGCGCGACTCAGGCGTCGACGTCGTCGTCGGTCTGAAGGCTGACTCCAGCTCCAAGGCCAAGGCCGAAGAGCAGGGCCTGACCGTGAAGACCGTCGCCGAGGCATCCGCCGAGGCCGACGTCATCATGATCCTGGTCCCGGACCAGCACCAGGCCGCGGTGTACTCCGCCGAGATCGCCCCGCACCTGGTGCCCGGCAACGTGCTGCTGTTCTCCCACGGCTTCAACATCCGCTTCGGCTACATCGAAGCCCCCACCGAGGTCGGCGTCGCGATGGTCGCCCCGAAGGGACCGGGCCACGTGGTCCGCCGCGAGTACGAGGCAGGCCGCGGCGTCCCCGCGCTGATCGCCGTGGAGCAGGACCCCTCCGGCGAGGCCAAGTCCATCGCCCTGGCCTACGCCAAGGGCATCGGCGGCACCCGCGCCGGCGTCATCGAGACCACCTTCACCGAAGAGACCGAGACCGACCTCTTCGGCGAGCAGGCAGTCCTCTGCGGCGGCGCCTCCCAGCTGGTGCAGTACGGCTTCGAGACCCTCACCGAGGCAGGCTACAAGCCCGAGATCGCCTACTTCGAGGTGCTCCACGAGCTCAAGCTGATCGTCGACCTGATGGTCGAGGGCGGCCTGACCAAGCAGCGCTGGTCCATCTCCGACACCGCCGAGTTCGGCGACTACGTCTCCGGCCCCCGCGTGATCTCCCCGGAGGTCAAGGAGAACATGAAGGCCGTTCTCGCCGACATCCAGTCCGGAGCCTTCGCGAAGCGCTTCATGGATGATCAGCGCGACGGCGGCAAGGAGTTCAACGAGCTCCGCAAGAAGAACGAGTCGCACCCGATCGAGTCCACCGGGCGCGAGCTGCGCAAGCTCTTCTCCTGGATCCCGCAGGATGACGACTACACCGAGGGCACGACCGCTCGATGAGTGATCACGGTGAGCGGGGCGGGCTGTCACAGGCCCGCCCCGCTCACCGTCTTCGCGTGACCAGACCATCTCAGATAAGCGCACCGAGCAGAAGAAGGACATTGTGAGCACTCACCGCCCCGTCGTCGTACTTGCCGAAGAACTCTCACCCGCCACCGTCGAGGCGCTGGGCCCGGACTTCGAGATCCGCCAGTCCGACGGAACCGACCGGGAACGGCTCTTCGCCGATCTCGCCGACGCGGACGCGATCATGGTCCGCTCCGCCACCCAGGTCGACGCCGAGGTGCTCTCCCACGCCAAGCAGCTCAAGGTCGTCGCCCGGGCCGGCGTGGGGCTGGACAATGTCGACATCAAGGCCGCCACCGCGGCCGGCGTGATGGTCGTGAACGCCCCGACCTCCAACATCACCTCCGCGGCGGAGCTCACCTGCGCCCACATCCTGGGCCTGGCCCGGCACATCTCCCCGGCGCACCAGGCGCTGCGCGACGGCGCCTGGAAGCGTTCGAAGTACTCCGGCATGGAGCTCGCGGAGAAGACCCTCGGCGTGATCGGCCTGGGCCGCATCGGCGGTCTCGTGGCCGAGCGGATGAAGGCCTTCGACATGGACGTCATCGCCTACGACCCCTACGTGACCTCGGCCCGAGCCCACCAGCTCGGCGCCCAGCTGGTCACCCTGGACGAGCTCTACGCGAAGTCCGACGTGATCACCATCCACATGCCCAAGACCCCCGAGACCTTAGGGATGCTCAACACCGAGGCCTTCGCGAAGATGAAGGACACCGCGTTCGTGGTCAACGTCGCCCGCGGCGGCCTGATCGACGAGGCCGACCTGGAGCAGGCGCTGGCCGCAGGCACCATCGGCGGCGCCGCAGTGGACGTCTTCGCCACCGAGCCCTCCACCGACCTGCCCTTCTTCACCCGCGAGAACGTGGTCGTCACCCCGCACCTGGGCGCCTCCACCGCCGAGGCGCAGGAGAAGGCCGGCGTCTCCGTGGCGAAGTCGGTCCGCCTGGCCCTGGCCGGCGAGCTGGTCCCCGACGCGGTCAACGTCGCCGGCGGCGCCATCGACGAGCTGGTCCGCCCCGGCATCCCGCTGATCGAGAAGCTCGGCCGGATCCTCAACGCCCTGGCCACCGACGCCTTCACCGACATCGAGACCGAGGCCGCCGGCGAGATCGCCGAGCTCAACGTCTCCGCGCTGCAGCTGGCCGCGCTCAAGGGCCTGTTCACCGACGTCGTCTCCGAGCAGGTCTCCTACGTCAACGCCCCGGTGCTCGCCGAGCAGCGCGGGATCTCCACCCGGCTGACCACCACCACCGAGGTCGAGGACTACCGCAACGCGCTCACCGTGCGCGGCGCCACCAGCTCCGGGACCAACCTCGAGGTCCGCGGCACCCTCACCGGGCCCAAGCAGATCCAGAAGATCGTCGGGATCAACGGCTACGACCTCGAGATCGCGCTCACCGAGCACCTGGTCGTGCTCGAATACGCCGACCGCCCCGGCGTCGTCGGCGCGCTCGGTCGGATCCTGGGGGAGCACCAGGTCAACATCGCCGGCATGCAGGTCTCGCAGAACACCAAGGAGGGCCGCGCACTGGCGGTCCTGGCCATCGACGCCGCCCTTCCCACCGGTGTGCTGGACACGATCAACGCCGAGGTCCAGGCCAACCTGGCCGCCGAGGTCGACCTCGAAGACTGATCTTTCCGCTCCACACTCCCGGCTGACCCCGGTGCAGGTCTGAGTCCCAGACCGGCACCGGGGTCAGCTGTGTCACCGGTGGTGTCACCGCCGGCATCACTGGGGCATCACTGCCATGTCACTGCGGTTGGCAACCACGTGGGGTAAATTCCTAGGGTGACTTCTTCCAAGCCCCCGTTCTACATCACCACTGCGATCTCCTATCCCAATGGGACGCCGCATATCGGCCACGCCTACGAGTACATCGCCTCCGACGCGATGGCGCGCTTCAAGCGCCTCGACGGACACGAGACCTACTTCCTCACCGGCACCGATGAGCACGGGCAGAAGATGCAGCAGTCCGCGGAGAAGGAGGGCATCTCCCCGCGCGAGCTGGCCACCCGGAACTCCGCGGAGTTCAAGCGGGTCGACGACGAGGTCCTGGGGATCTCCTATGACCGCTTCATCCGCACCACGGATGAGGACCACTACGCCGCGTCCACCGCCATCTGGCGCCGCATGGTCGAGGCCGGGGACATCTACCTGGACAAGTACGCCGGCTGGTACTCCGTGCGCGACGAGCGCTTCTTCACCGCCGATGAGACCGAGGTCCGCGCCGACGGCGAGCGCTACGCCACCGAGACCGGCACCCCGGTGACCTGGACCGAAGAGGAGTCCTACTTCTTCCGGCTCTCGAAGTACCAGCAGCCGCTGCTCGACTTCTACTCGGCGAACCCCGACTTCGGGGGACCGCGCACCCGCTTCAACGAGGTCATCCGCTTCGTGGAGTCAGGTCTCGACGACCTCTCCATCTCGCGGACCACCTTCGACTGGGGCGTGCCGGTGCCCAAGGACCTCACCGCGGGAGAGACCAGCCTCGACCACGTGATGTACGTCTGGGTGGACGCGCTGACCAACTACCTCACCGGCGTCGGATTCCCCGACACCGAGTCGGAGAGCTTCAGGAAGTTCTGGCCCGCCGACGTCCACGTCATCGGCAAGGACATCTCCCGGTTCCACTGCATCTTCTGGCCCGCGTTCCTGATGAGCGCCCGTCTCGAGCTGCCCAAACGGGTGATGATCCACGGCTTCCTGCACAACGCCGGGGAGAAGATGTCCAAGTCCGTGGGCAACGTCGTCGCCCCCTCCGCCTGGGTTCAGGAGTACGGGCTCGACGCCGTGCGGTTCTTCCTGCTGCGCGAGTTCCCCTTCGGCCAGGACGGCTCCTACACCCACGAGGCGGTGCTGGGTCGGAAGAACTCCGACCTCGCGAACAACCTGGGCAACCTCGCCCAGCGGTCGCTCTCGATGGTGGTGAAGAACTGCGAGGGGATGATCCCGCAGCCAGGCGAGCGCACCGCCGCCGACCGTCGGATCCTGGCCCAGTCCGATGAGCTGCTGGAGATCAGCCGCGAGGCCTACGACATGCAGGACTTCCACCGCGCCCTGGAGCGCACCTGGTTCGTGCTGGGGGAGGCCAACGCCTACTTCGCCGAGCAGGAGCCCTGGAAGCTGAAGAAGACCGACCTCTCCCGGATGAACACGGTGCTCTACGTGACCGCCGAGGTGGTCCGCAAGGTCGCGCTGCTCGCGCAGCCGGTCATGCCGGACTCCGCCACGAAGCTGCTGGACGCGCTGAACGTGGAGACTAGAGGCGACGCCGGCCGGACCAACGCCTCCGGGGCCGGTCCGCGCAGCTTCGAGGCATTCCACACCGAGCTGGTGCCGGGCACCCCGCTGGAGAAGCCCACACCGATCTTCCCCCGCCACGAGGAGAAGACCGACTGAACAGGGACGATCCAGTCTGAGCAGGGAACACCCCCGGCCGCGTGCGGAGGAACCCGCCCCGCGCGGCCGGGGTCTCAGATGTTGAGAGCCTGCCTCGCTCACCCGGTCCGCTCGGTGCCCAGCGCATAGAGTGACGACATGGCTCAGAACACATTCGACATTGCAGTAATCGGCGGCGACGGCATCGGACCCGAGGTGGTCGCGGAGGCCCGCAAGGTGCTCGACGCGGCGCTGGCCTCGGAGAGCGCCGAGTTCACCTACACCGAGTACTCGCTGGGCGCCGAGCACTGGCTCAGCACCGGGGAGACCCTCACCGAGGAGACGCTGCAGGCGCTGCGCGGGCACGACGCGATCCTCTTCGGCGCCGTGGGCGCCGATCCGCTGGACACCCGCGTGCCCTCAGGCATCATCGAGCGTGAGCTGCTGCTGGGTCTGCGCTTCAACCTCGACCACTGCGTGAACCTGCGTCCCACCCGCTCCTACCCCGGGGTCGTCTCCCCGCTGCGCGGCGTGGACGAGGAGAACCCGATCGACTTCGTCGTCGTGCGCGAGGGCACCGAGGGTCCCTACGCCGGCAACGGCGGGCTGCTGCGCCGGGGCACCGACGCGGAGATCGCCACCGAGGTCTCGGTCAACACCGCCTACGGCGTCCGCCGAGTGGTCGAGGACGCCTTCGTCCGCGCCCAGGCCCGGGACAAGCACCTCACCCTGGTGCACAAGAACAACGTGCTCACCTACTCCGGGGACCTCTGGACCCGCACGACGGCGGCCGTGGCCGAGTCCTTCCCCGACGTCCGGTGGGACTACCTGCACGTGGACGCGGCCACCATCCACATGGTCAACAACCCGCAGCGCTTCGACGTGATCGTCACCGACAACCTCTTCGGCGACATCCTCACCGACCTGGCCCCCGCCATCACCGGCGGCATCGGCCTGGCCGCCTCGGCCTCGATCAACACCGCCGGCACCGCGCCGTCGATGTTTGAACCGGTGCACGGCTCCGCGCCGGACATCGCCGGCAAGGCGATCGCCGATCCCACCGCCGCAGTGCTCTCCGCCGCGCTAATGCTCGATCACCTGGGCCTCGGCGAGGCCGCGGCCCGGGTCGAGTCGGCGGTCCACGCGCAGCTGAGCCAGTGGGCGCAGGACGGCACCACCGGTCTGAGCACCGGCCAGCGCGGCGACGCCTTCGTGGCGCGCCTGACCAGCTGAGCCGCCGCTCCGGCTGACTCGCCGCTGCCGCGCAGGCGTCCCTCTCGCGAGAACGCCACTGCTGGGCGGCTGTGCCGCTGTGCTGCACCGAGCGGCGCGGGGAGCGAGTCTCGTAGAGTAGGGCACGAGACTCGCTCCCGGCGCACCCGCCCGTGCACATCTGAAAGGTCACCATGACGTTCCATCACACCCCCCATCCCTCGCCCACCACAGCCGATCGGCTGCAGGAGATCCTGGCGAACCCGGGATTCGGGGCCCACTTCACCGACCACACCTCGGTGATCGACTGGACGTCTGAGGGCGGCTGGGGCAACGCCCGGGTGGAGCCCTACGGCCCGATCACCCTGGACCCGGCGGCCGCGGTGCTGCACTACGCCCAGGAGATCTTCGAAGGCATGAAGGCCTACCGCCACGCCGACGGCGGGATCTACACCTTCCGTCCGCTGGAGAACGCCAAGCGGCTCAACCGCTCGGCCGTGCGGATGGCGCTGCCCGAGCTCCCCGAGGGACTCTTCATCGAATCCCTGGAGGAGCTGGTCCAGACCGACAAGGACTGGGTCCCCGACGGCGACGGCGAGGCGCTCTACCTCCGGCCCTTCATGTTCGCCTCCGAGGCGTTCCTCGGCGTCCGGGCCGCCCGTGAGGTCTCCTACCGGGTCATCGCGTCCCCGGCCGGGAACTACTTCGGCGGCGAGCTCAAGCCGGTGCGCATCTGGGTCTCTCGCGACTACATCCGCGCGGCCCCCGGCGGCACCGGAGCGGCCAAGACCGGCGGCAACTACGCCGGCTCCCTGGCCGCCCAGCAGCAGGCCACCGCCAAGGGCTGCGACCAGGTGCTCTTCCTGGACCCGATGCGAGAGAACGCCATCGAGGAGCTCGGCGGCATGAACGTCTTCCTGGTGACCGCCGACAACACGCTGATCACCCCGGCGCTGACCGGCACGATCCTCGAGGGCATCACCCGCGCCTCGGTGATCCAGCTGGCCAAGGACCGCGGCATGGAGGTCCAGGAGCGCCTGGTCACCCTGGAGGAGTGGGACGCCGGGATCACCGACGGCAGCATCACCGAGGCCTTCGCCTGCGGCACCGCCGCGGTCATCACCCCGATCGGGGAGCTGCTGGACGGGGAGCGCAGCATCGCCTCCGCCGGCACCGGAGAGGTCACCCTCTCGATCCGCGAGGAGCTGCTGGGGATCCAGACCGGGACCGTCGAGGATCGCCACGGCTGGATGCACCGCCTCGCCTGAGCCGCTGTGCCGCTGTGCCGCTGTGCCGCTGAGCCTCCGGACAGCTGGTCCGCCGGAGAACTGAACACGACAAGAACGTGCAATGCGCGTGGGCGATAGAGTTGGCCCATGCGCATTGCACGTTTTGTCACGGACGCCGAACCCTCCTACGGTCTTGTCACCGGGGGAGAGGGCGAAGAAACCATCATCCAGCTCAACGGAGACCCGTTCTATCAGGGGATCCAGCAGACCGAGACCACCCACCGCCTCGAAGACGTCCGGCTGGTCGCCCCGATCATCCCCCGCTCGAAGGTGATCGGCGTCGGCCGCAACTACGCGGACCACGTCAAGGAGATGGGCGGCGAGACCCCGGTCTCCCCGCTGCTGTTCCTGATCCCCAACACCGCGGTGGTGGGCCCCAACGAGCCGGTCACGATGCCCTCCTTCTCCGAGGAGATCAGCTACGAGACCGAGCTCGCCGTCGTCATCGGGCGCATCTGCAAGGATGTGCCGGTGGACCGGGTCGAAGAGGTCATCTTCGGCTACACCGTCGCCAACGACCTCACCGCCCGCGACGCCCAGCGCACCGACGGCCAGTGGGCCCGCGCCAAGGGCTTCGACGGCTCCACACCGCTGGGTCCCTGGATCGAGACCGACCTCGAGCCCGAGGGCCTGCGGATCTCCGGCCGACTCAACGGCGAGACCGTCCAGGACGGCTCCACCTCCGAGATGATCTTCGGCGTGGCCGAGCTCATCGCCTACATCTCCCAGGCCTTCACCCTGCTCCCCGGAGACGTCATCCTCACCGGCACTCCGGCCGGCGTCGGACTGCTCAGCCCCGGAGACCGCTTCGAAGCGGACATCGAAGGCATCGGCACACTCGTCAACCACTTCAGGAACTGATTCCCCGCTATGACAGTCACCACTGCACCGTCCACCCAGATCCCCGCGGTGGACCCCTCCACCCCGGTCCGCGTCCGGTTCTGCCCCTCGCCCACCGGCACCCCGCACGTCGGGCTGATCCGCACCGCCCTGTTCAACTGGGCCTACGCCCGGCACACCGGCGGCAAGATGATCTTCCGGATCGAAGACACCGACACCGCCCGGGACTCTGAGGAGTCCTACCAGCAGCTGCTCGAGGCGCTGCGCTGGCTCGGCATCGACTGGGACGAGGGCGCCGAGACCGGCGGCCCGCACGCCCCCTACCGGCAGTCCCAGCGCGGCGAGTTCTACGCCGAGGTGCTGGCGAAGCTGCTCGAGGCCGGATTCATCTACGAGGCCTTCTCCACCCCGGAGGAGGTCGAGGCGCGCCACCAGGCCGCCGGCCGGGACCCGAAGCTGGGCTACGACGGCTTCGACCGCACGCTCAGCCAGGACCAGATCGACGCGTACCGGGCCGAGGGCCGGGAACCGGTGCTGCGCTTCCGGATGCCCGATGAGGACATCAGCTTCACCGACGCCGTGCGCGGAGAGATCACCTTCGGCGCCGGCTCCACCCCCGACTTCGTCGTGGCCCGCGCCAACGGGCAGCCGCTCTACACACTGGTCAACCCGGTGGACGACGCCGCCATGGAGATCACCCATGTGCTGCGCGGCGAGGATCTGCTCTCCTCCACGCCACGCCAGGTGGCCCTGTACCGGGCGCTGCACGCCGTGGGCGTGGCCAAGCACATGCCGGTCTTCGGACACCTGCCCTATGTCATGGGAGAGGGGAACAAGAAGCTCTCGAAGCGGGACCCGGAGTCGAACCTCTTCCACCACCGTGACCGCGGCTTCATCCCCGAGGGACTGCTGAACTACCTCGCCCTGCTGGGCTGGTCGCTCTCGGCCGACGAGGACATCTTCACCGTGGAGCAGCTGATCGAGCACTTCGACATCTCCGATGTGCTGGCGAACCCGGCGCGGTTTGACGTGAAGAAGGCCGAGGCCATCAACGGCACCCATATCCGTCTCCTGGAGGCCGCGGACTTCCGTGACCGCCTGATCCCTTACCTGCAGGCCAGGGGTCTGCTGGGGGAGCAGCTGACGCCTGAGCAGGCCGTGCTGCTCGACGGCGCGGCCCCGCTGGTCCAGGAGCGCATCGCGCTGCTGGACGAGGGTGCCGACATGATGGCGTTCCTCTTCACCGACGACGCCGACCTCACCATCGAGGACAAGGCCTTCAGCGGACTGGGTGATCAGGTCTTCGAGACCCTGGACGCCTCGATCGCGGCGCTCACCGACATCGACGACGTCCGGTGGAACACCGAGGTGATCGAGGCCGCGCTGCGCGAGGCCCTGCTGGAGGGACTCGAGCTCAAGCCGCGCAAGGCCTTCGGGTCGGTCCGCTCGGCGATCTCCGGACGCCGGGTCTCCCCGCCGTTGTTCGAATCCATGGAGCTGCTGGGTCGCGAGTCCTCGCTGAACCGGCTGCGTCGATTCCGAGAGCTCTTCGCCGCCCGCGGCTGATCTGCCTCACCCACCGGTGGCGCCCGCCTCATTTTGTGCTTGGGCGCCACCCGTGTGTATAGTTATCTCCCGTTGCTCCGCGCGGAAAACTTCGCTGAAGCAGCCGCGTTGACAAGCAAATAGTGGGCTATGGTGTAATTGGCAACACAGCGGTTTCTGGTACCGTCGTTCTAGGTTCGAGTCCTAGTAGCCCAGCGAAGACCCTTATGTGGTCTTTGACACAGCAACACCGGCCCTCGGCGACGGGGGCCACAGCTATGGAATACGGCCCCATCGTATAGCGGCCTAGTACGCTGCCCTCTCACGGCGGTAACGCGGGTTCGAATCCCGCTGGGGTCACGGTCGTCTGGCCCCCGAGCTCTCCGGAGCGCGGGGGACTGGCATTCCACAATGCAGAATCCTTCCGGCTTTCCGGGAGGCAAAAATTCATAAGGCCCCATCGTATAGCGGCCTAGTACGCTGCCCTCTCACGGCGGTAACGCGGGTTCGAATCCCGCTGGGGTCACCATTGCCAAGATGTTTAGACAAAATTTTTTGGAGTCTGAAGCAACTGCGAGTTGATCGCAACGCCCGTCCCCCTGTGGGGCGGGCGTTTTGCGTTCTGCGGACTGAGTCTTGCCGAACTGGCGTTCAGCGTCGGATTCTGGGGAGTTACTGCCGAGTAGCACATCAAACGGGGCCTCGAGCTGAGCTTCTAGGTAGTGCTCACTGAGCTCATCGACGTGAACCAGGATCTTCTGAAAGAACGTCTGGTTCAACTGTCGCTTCAGGCGGTCCGGTGCTGTTCGATAGGTTGACGCCATGTCCCTCGCGAGATCCAGAGCGAGTGACAGAATCTCCGCGTTCTCTTGCGAGTCCTCTTGAGCAGCTTCTAGGCGGCGTTTAACTGCGCCTTCCTCCCGGTGGAGCTCCTGTTGTTTCTTCTTCATGAGTTCTAGTGAGATTGCGTCCTGGAAGTGCGCTTCCAGGAGCTTTTCCTGCTGCCGCTGGATCTTTCGAAGGTTCTGCTCCAGCTGATCGCGCTCTAGCTTGGTGTCGCGCTGAAGACCGCCAAGACCGTCTTCGAGAGCTTTTCGGAGCGTCCGTTCGTATTCTGGGCGCAACTGGATACGGTCGTAGATTCCCGCCACCTCGTCCTGAAGCGCCTCAGGTTTGATGCCGCATCTTTTTAAGCTGAAAGGATGTAGCTATGCCTCGTCGAATCGATCCCGCTCTGAAGGAGCGCGCCGTCCGATTGGTCCTCGATCACCAGTCCGAATACTCCTCCCGCACCGCCGCAGTTGAGGTCATCTCCAAGCAGGTCGGTGTCGGCCGAGATACGCTCCGGCGATGGGTGCGTCAGCACCAGATCGACCACGGCGCCCGCGAAGGTGTCAGCACCGATGAGAACACCGAGCTCAAGCAGCTGCGCATGGAGAACCGTCGGTTGAAAGAGACCAACGAGATCCTGCGCAGGGCCTCAATTTTCTTCGCGGGGGAACTCGACCCCCGCAGCCGCTGATCCTGGCGTTCATCGAGGAACTCCGAGGCCA
>NZ_PVTY01000023.1 GCF_003003175.1 Nesterenkonia sandarakina
CGCACACCATCACCGGCCTCGACGCCCGCTATCGCCGGACCCGAGTGCTGGCCCCGGAACGCACGACCAGTGGACCCCAGCGAAGCCAATATTCAACTGACGATGTTGCTCGATCACGCGAGCTATCTGGCCATCAGCTCAGGCGTCGAAAATATCGATGCCGAGGTTCTCGCCCGCGCAAAAGCGGACAATGCAGCCGAAACCAGCCGCCGCACAGCCTAGGCGCGCCCGAGCCGGGCGTCTAACACTGCGGGAGGTACCGGGTGGAGACGATCTAGAAGCTTGGCCAATCGCAGTCCCAATTCATGATGACGAAACTCTGCCGAGCTGGGCCGGCCGCCTGGCCCATAGATACGGAATGTCCCCAGCAGCGCTCTTTCGAGCACTGCACGTCAAACTCACCTACTACCGCCTCGGCATGGTCGAGCGGGCGCTAGTTTCCACCGAAAATGAAGTCGGAATCAGAACTAACTTCAGTGATGAAGCGCGGATGGCCCACTGCCTGGAGTACCGCGAGCCGCCCCACATGGCGTGGGAGTGCCATCCGATCATTCCCTCCCTAAAAGGCAGCCGGTTCTGTCCCCAATGCTTGGCCACAGAGCCTTACTGGCGCAGCGCCTGGCGTGACCCATTTAACGTGGCGTGCCCGATTCATCACGTTCTACTGGCGGGAGTTTGTCACGCCTGCGGCCAGGAACCGTTCGCAACCTCCGCCTGGGCGATGAACGAAAGACCCGTGACGGAATGTCCGGAAAACCGACCCGACCCCCGAAGAAGAGCTCGAACCAAACTCACGAAGTGCGGAGCGGACCTCCGGGAGAGCCGGTGCGCCGAGGCCGACCCGGCGACTGTGGCTGCCTGCATTCTTCTATCGAAAGGCGTATCAGAACCTCACGGAGCGAGAAGTGCCGCGGGCCTTCCGGCATCTAACCAGGAGGCCGCAACCGCTCTGACCGTCATCGTTCGTGATCTAGCGAGTCAGCACTCCACCAAACCCACGAGAGACAACGTCAGATCAGCGCTCGGTATCGCATACCAAATACTCGAAGAACCCACGCTCTGCCAAGCTGTCTCGCGGGCCCAGAAGTATCAAATTCTGCGTGGCCACTTGGGTCGCCCCGACATGATCACACCCGCCCCTAAGGGGACACCCATTCAGGCCGCGCATCCCATTATTCAAGCGCTCTATCTCGAGAGCATTCGTGATCAGCTTCCTCTGACTATGCATCTGACGTACCAGCTGGAGTCGACGTGGCCTCGGGCACCGCAAGGCGTGAGGGTCCCCCAACCCGAGGTGCCAGTTCACTTTCCTCGGTGGAGTACTCCCGCGTTGGCTTTCCACCGAGTGCCGCAACTTTGGTGGGCAGATAGCAACGAGTTCGCTGATCGGGCTCTAACCGATGGCGACCGATTCGCGATGAGTCTGGCGATCTGCAACGTCGGTCGTTCAATGACCCTGGCTTCTATCGCAGAGGGTCTTGGCGCTACTAAGGCCTCAGCACGATTTGCGACGAGAACATGGCGGAGATTGGCGGAGACCTCGGGGTGGCGGCCCCTGCAGAGGAAGTTTGTAGAGATGGCAGAGGCTCTCCACGATGCGCCACCACCGATTAACTACCAACGGCGACGAGATGTCCTCCCCTCTCCTGAAGCACTCAGAATGCTTCTCCCCGACCTCGGGGTGACCGAAGGGTTGGGAGACGAAGGGCTGCTGTGGATGTGGTCTTTCTCCACTCAAAGTAGTTGCAACCTTATTCCACCCCAGCAGCGAGAGAACTGGGGTCGCCGCCTCACACCTCGAACCCTAGCGCCCGACCAGCTCAACCGGTTGAGCGACGCATTGGAGACGTACTTCAACGAGCCGATCTATTGGGCACCTCCTTGAAGAGGTGACAAGGGACCCCTGACGCCTCCCGCGTTTGACCCCAAGGTTTCCGCCGCCATGCATGAGTCTAGAGCTCACGAAGACCATGCAACCGATCTCGCCGAGGCCTTGAGCGAGGAGAGGATGAACTATCTTGCACTGTGCCCAGGAACTACCTTGCAGGAACATTGGTTGGCAGTCCACGATGCCATCGACATCAGGAACCTGCACGGCGGCGGGGACCACGATAAAGAGCTTCTCTACTCGCTCGGCAGCCCATGGCTCACAATTCAAGAGGACCAACTGCGCGGCGGCACCGGAGGTCTCGAAGTATTTGGCTTCTACCCAGAGCTCTATAAACACCTTTTCTGAGGAGACTGCTCGCGCGCCTCAACGTCGAGAGGCCTAAGTCGTGGGGAGCTATCGAACATCGGCGCTCGACTCTGAACCGGACTGTCGGGAATCGTCGTCTAGCGCTTCACCTCCATCAGGAATAGGCTCGGGACGAAGCGAAGTGAACGCGCAAACGGGGTACTTTCTAGACTCCGGCCGTCTAGGTTGGGAGCTAATGGACATGGCCGCAGCATCTTCCGGCGGATCCACAGGGCTTATGAGTGGAGCAAGAGTTGTTCAGGGGCACGCCGAACAACTGCTGCCACGGTGTAGCCCAACGGGTACCTCGTCAGCTCACACTGGTATCGACCAACGGTTGCCCCTTCTGGAGGGATCGAGGCTCTAATGCCCAAGAGTAAGAAGCGTCCCAAGGCGGTAGCGAAGCAGCGCCGAGAAAGTAGTCAGCGTCCCAAAGCCGTCGCGCAGTGGCCCCAGGAAACAAGCCAGCGGCAGGAACCCGATCCACCGCCGCTGACCTTCTCGTTGCCAGTGCTCCGCTCACCCGAATTGAAGCGAGCACTAGGACCGCGCAAGGATTGGTTCCTCGATACGACCATTGCAGCATTCATGGACTCATGGGTCTACCGGCCAAGCATCCCTGAGGGGTGGGACGACTCCTACGAGGGAGGCGGGACAGGCATTACGCCTACTGAGGACGGTGACTTCGATGTGATATCACCGTCCTTCGAGGGCACGGTCAATGAGCTTGATCGTATTTACTCGTCCGTTCATGATTTGCTTCAGGATATTGAAGCCATCGAGCAGTGGAGATACCCCGTGACCGGCCCTCCGCCTGGGGCATCACATGGCCAATCGCGTCAAGGCTCTACGTAAGGACCGTTCGCTCCTTCGGCATGCGCGAACGGCAAGGAGGAAACGACAGAGCTCCACGATTCGGAGCTTCGCCACCATTCAAGGTAGTCGGTCGTGGGCGTGGAGATCACCGCGGTTGAGTCGGGCAGCTGTACTAGTGCCAGAGTCGCGCCCAAGACTTGTCCGAGAGAAGCTCCAGGGCACGCGTTCTGATCGCGCTCATGGATAGCTAGATGTCGAAGGCCCCTGTACCCCAACGAGACACGGAGCCCCAAATGATCCGCAAGCGAACCACGAACACACCTGACGAAGACGCTCTGGAGCAATGGGCCGCCTCGGACGAACGGGCAATCCGAAAGGACGCCACTATCGTGAGGCCGACCGAGGTTGGTCGCGCCCAGATGCGAGAGCTCTTGATCGCTGCAGCCAGCACTGAACAGCTGGAGGAAATCAAGCGGGTAGCCGAACCTCCCACCCGCTCGTAACCTATGCGCACGCCATCTCATCCACGCAGACCGGGGCACCTCTCTGAGCGCTCCGGTCGTAGTGGCCCGATCACGTCATTGCGAAGGCGAACATCGTCGACGTAGTCGATCACCGTGGCTCTGTCTGCACCTTCGACTACGGTGAGTGGAAGGCAAGCATTCCGAGCAAGTAGTAGGGAACGATCTCCGTGTTTAATCACGCGCAATTCATCTGGTCAGTCGCAGACACCCTCCGCGGAGCCCACAAGCAGCACCAGTACGGTGACGTGATTCTTCCCTTCACCGTGCTCGCTCGACTCGACGCAGTTCTCGCTCCGACGAAAGATGCGGTCCTCGCCGCGGTGAAGGACCTCGAGCCCGACCAGGAACCCTCCCGCGGGATGCTCCGGTCCAGGGCGGGCCACCACTACAGCTTCTACAACCGGTCCCAACACACCCTGAAGACGCTGCGGGGCGACGCTGACAACATCGAAGAGAACCTCCGCGGCTACATCAACGGATTCTCCGAGAATGTCCGGGACATTTTCGAGCAGTACAAATTCGAAGACACCATCATCGACCTGGCCCGCCACGACCTGTTGCTCCAGGTGCTCCAGCACTTCGCCAAAACCGACCTGCACCCGGACCGGGTCAGCAATGACCAGATGGGGCACATCTTCGAAGAGCTGATCCGCAAGTTCGCGGAAGCCTCCAACGAGACCGCCGGTGAGCACTTCACCCCGCGTGAGGTCATCGACCTCATGGTCACCCTGCTGTTGAACACCGAAGAAGACCTCAAGGCCCCCGGCATTGTGCGCGACGTCTACGACCCCACAGCCGGCACCGGCGGCATGCTCTCGGTCGCAGACGACAAGATCAAAGCCATCAACCCTGACGCGTCCGTGAACCTGCTGGGCCAGGAGCTCAACCCAGCCTCATACGCCATCTGCAAAGCAGACATGGTCGTCAAGGGCCAGAGCATCGACAACATCGTGCTCGGTGACACCCTGACCAACCCAGCGTTTCGGGACCGGACTTTCCACTACGGGCTCTCGAACCCGCCCTTTGGCGTGGACTGGAAGACCAGACGCACGCAGGTCGAGACAGAGCACAAAGTCCAGGGGTACGACGGCCGGTTCGGACCCGGGCTGCCCCGCATCTCCGACGGCTCGCTACTATTCCTGATGCACCTGGTGAGCAAGCTCCGCGAACCCAAAGCCGACGCTTCCACGACTGGTGGCCGTGGCGCGATCGTCCTCAATGGCTCCCCCCTATTCACCGGCGGGGCCGGGTCTGGCGAGTCGAACATCCGCAAATGGGTCCTGGACAACGACTACCTCGAAGCCATCGTCGGGCTGCCCACCGACATGTTCTACAACACCGGTATCTCCACCTACATCTGGGTGCTCAACAAAGAGAAACCCGCACACCGCAAACGTAAGGTGCAGCTGATCGACGCCACCGAGATGTTCACCAAGATGCGGAAGTCGGTCGGGTCCAAACGCAAGATGCTCGGCCCCGATGACATCACGACCATCGCAAAGCTCTACGCAGACTTCACGGAAACAAAGCACTCCAAAATCTTCGCCAACGAAGACTTCTACTACCGCACCATCACAGTCGAGCGCCCGCTGCGGCTGAACTACGCCTACTCGGGTGAGCGCATCGAACGCGCACTGGCAGCCAAGCCGATCATCAAGCTCCCCGAAGCAACCCACGCCTCTCTCCGCAAGGAGCTCGAACGAGCTAGCGCTGAGACGGCCGACCAGGTGAGCACTCAGCGCGCGACCTTCCAGAAGGACCTCAAACAACGTCTCGATCAAGCCGGGCTTGCGCTGAAGCCGTCCGAGCTCAAAGCGTTGCTCGGTGAGCTCGGAGAGCACGACGACCACGGTGAACTCGTGACGAAGCGCGACGGCACCCCCGAACCCAACTCAGACTTGAGAGACACCGAGAACGTCCCATGGAGCCAAGATATCCACGACTATGTCGAACGCGAAGTGAAGCCATTCGTACCCGATGCGTGGATCGACGAAACCAAGACGAAAGAAGGCACCGAGATCCCCTTCACTCGACACTTCTATGAGTACGAACCGCCGCGACCTCTCGAGGAGATCGATCAAGAGCTCGAAGCGGTACTTGGTCGCATCCGCAAACGCCTCGAGCACGTCAGGTCATGAACCACGCGCCGCTGAAGAGGCTCGCAAGAATTTCCTCCGGGACCGGTTTCCCGATCGCCTATCAGGGCGAAGAATCCGAAGATGTTTCGTTCTTTAAAGTTGGTTCATTAAAGTCAGTAGACCTCTGGGGCATGATGCTGAAGTCTCGCGACACCATCAGCTTCCAGACCGCGGTTGGGCTTGGGGCTGAAATAATCCCTGAGAACAGCAGTCTCATGGCGAAGATTGGCGCCGCTACGGTGCTCGGGAGAGTTGCGCAAAATCCCAAAGAGTGTTGCATCGACAATAATCTAATGGCCCTGATACCAAAGGATGGCACGCACCCTCGGTTTCTCTACTATCTATTGCACACCATCGATCTGGCCCCGTTGATGAACCCCGGCGCAGTGCCGAACTTAAATCTGCATGCCTTCCGTCACCGCGTCGTCCCTTACCCCGAACCCAGTTCGCAGTTTGCGATTGCGGACTACCTCGACCATGAGATCGCTGAAATCGACGCCTTTATCTCCGATACCAAGGGCTTCGCCGCTCTTGCTTTGGAACGCTCATCCGCACAACATGCCATCTGGCTCACTCAAGGGACAAAGCAGAACCCAACCTTGACCCAAGATCACGAAGTTGATTGGCTGCAGGGCGCTCGAATACCTGAACACTGGGAGACTGTAAAACTTGGGTTGGTAGCTCGCCTCAGAAGTGGAGACAGCATCACGGCTGCCGACATAGACCCTTCTGGAGAGTACCCGGTCTACGGAGGAGGTGGCCTTCGAGGGTATACCTCTAGCTGGACGCACAACGATGACCAAGTGATGTTCGGGCGCCAGGGAGCGTTGTGTGGCCAAGTCTTTGTCGGGCATGGTCCGCTTTTTGCAACAGAACACGCTGTAGTTGTGGAGCCTTCGGGTTCGCTGGACCTCAAATGGTTGGAGTACCTGCTGCACTTCATGAACTTGGGTCAGTACTCAACCTCTGCTGCCCAGCCAGGACTATCGGTCGACGACGTATCTAAACTTAGAATCTTCCGACCCCCTCTCGACGAGCAAGAGTCGGTCGGCCGCTATATCGCGAGAGACCAAGCGTCCATGGATGTCGTCCATCAGGAGTTCAAGACCGCGACCACTCTCGCGCTTGAACGTCGCGCAGCTCTGATCTCCGCGGCAGTAACCGGACAAATTGATGTGACCGAGCGACGCAAACCTGTAGCCGAGGAACTGGAAGATGAGGTCAGACAGAACGTATGAGTTCTACGCATCAAGAGAAGGGCTTCCAGCAACTGATCGCTAACCATCTCGAGTCACTGGGTTGGTTACGGTCAGACAACTCGACTGGATACGACGTCGAGCGGGCACTGTTCCCAGAGGACCTCCTCGGTTGGCTAGAAGACTCCGATCCCGAGAACTTCGCCAAGATCGTCCCGTCCTCCGCCGATGAGACCTCTCGGGAGCGAGGTCGCCGCCGGATCCTCGACCGCCTAGCCAAGCAGTTGAGCACTGATGAGTCCCAGGGTGGCGGCACACTGAAGACTCTGCGTGGGAAGCTTCGGCTCCCCGGAGCGCGTGATTTCTCGTTGATGCAGTTCCCGCCGGCCGATGACCGCAACCCAGCCCTCGTTGATAAGTACCGGTTAAATCGGCTGCGCGTGGTCAGGGAGGTCCGATACTCGACCAGGAGCGGGGCGAGCCTGGACTTTGTGCTCTTCCTCAACGGACTGCCCGTGGCGACGATCGAGTTGAAGACTGAGATGACCCAAGCTCTGGAGGCGGCGAAGCAGCAGTACAAGAAGGACCGGCACCCCAAGGGTGAGCCGCTGCTGACCGTGGGGCGCGGGGCCCTGGTGCACTTCGCCGTTTCAGAGACTGAAGTGGCGATGACCACCCGCCTCGAGGGCAATGCGACCACGTTCCTGCCGTTCAACCGCGGACACAATAACGGTGAGGGCAACCCTTCCATCCCGGGCAAGGCGCCGACCGCGTACTTCTGGGAAGAGATCCTCGCCCCAGATACGTGGCTGAACATCTTGACGAAGTTCATCTACATCAACCACGAACGACGCACAGACCCGACCACCGGTGAAGTCACCGAGAAGTCCCAGGTGCGGTTCCCTCGGTACCACCAGTGGCGCGCGGTCACGAACCTGACCCAAGCGGCTCGAGAAGAAGGCCCAGGGCATAAGTACCTGATCAGCACTCGGCGGGCTCCGGCAAGACTGACTCCATCGCATGGACAGCCCACCGATTGGCCTCACTGCACACCGAAGCTGGCGAGAAGGTCTTCGACAACGTCTTAGTGATCTCTGACCGACAGGTGCTGGACAAGCAGCTCCAGGACGCGGTGAACCAGCTCACCACGACGACAGGCACCTTCAAGGCGATCACCAGCGGATCAGAAGGCTCCAAGACCGACCAGGTCTTGGAAGCCCTCGCGGCGGATACTCCGATCATTGGTCTGACACTGCAGACGTTCCCCTATGCGTTGAAGCGGGTCCAGGACGAAGGCGGCCGAATAGCGGGACGCCGGTTCGCCGTGATCGCGGATGAGGCCCACTCCTCCCAGACCGGTGACGCCGCCAGCTCTCTGAAAGAGCTTCTCTACACCCACTCCGACGATGCAGACGCTGAAGATCCCGATGACGCGGGTGTGGATCAGGATGTGCTGAACCGTATGGCCGCCCAGGTCGACGCAGAGGGACGAATCAGTTTCTTCGCCTTCACCGCCACACCCAAGGGCAAGACCATGGAGATGTTCGGCCGCCGAGATCACGCCGGCATCTTCCAGGCTTTCGACTTGTACCCGATGAAGCAGGCCATCGAAGAGGGATTCATCCTCGACGTGCTCCAGAACTACACCAGTTACGAGGTCGCCGCCCGCATCGCCCAACGTGCTGGAGGTGAACGACCTCCTCGAGGGCACGAGGGTGAAGAGATCGATCTACGTCGAGGCGCGAAAGCCCTGATCGCCCACGTGGAACTGCACCCGACCAACGTGGCCTCGAAGGTCCACGAGATCATCGAGCACTACCAACGCGTCGTCCGACCCGAACTCGGCGGAAAAGCCAAAGCCATGGTCGTCACCGGATCCCGCGCAGCAGCGGTCCAGTACCACCGGGCCTTCGAACGCGAAGTCGAACGCCGACAGCTGGACCTCCAGTCGCTCGTGGCATTCTCCGGGGATGTCCCGGACCCTGACGTGAAAGTGCTCAACGAGTCCGACCGGCCCACCGTGACGGAGGCTTCTGCCAATCCTGCGCTGCGTGGTCGTGACCTTGCCAAGGTGTTCGACCAGGACGGGCAGCACGTGCTGATCGTCGCGAACAAGTACCAGACCGGGTTCGACCAGCCGCTCTTGGTGGCCATGTATGTCGACAAGAAGCTTTCCGGCATCTCCGCGGTCCAGACGCTGTCTCGGTTGAATCGCCGGGCGTCGGGGAAGAACAACACCTACGTGTTGGACTTCGTGAACGAACCAGACCAGATCTTGGCCGCGTTCCAGGAGTACTACGAAGACGCCCACGTCGAGACGGAATCCGATCCCGAGCTGATCGGTGATCTGCGGACCAAGATGGAGAACGAGAACATCTTCACCCAGTCCGAGGTCGACATGTTCTGGCGGGAATGGCGCTCCAAGACCGAGCGCCACAACGCGGTCTATTCCTCCTTGGAGTATGCCAAGGATCGATTCGCCCACCGGTGGGAACAGGCCATCCGCGAACAAGACACCTCCACCATCGAGCGCCTGGTCGAGTTCCGCGCGACGCTGACCCAGTACCCCAAGGCGTATTCGTTCTTCTCCCAGATCCTGGACTACGGGGACCCGACCTACGAGAAGCTCTCCCCCTTCAGCGGACTCCTGGCCCGGTTGCTCAAGGACTTCACCGAGGACGAGACCAACCCGGCGGCAGTTGATATCTCTGATGTGGTGCTCACCCACTACAAGCTCGAGAAGCTCCGTGAGGAAACTCTGGACCTCACCAGTGGTGAACCCCAGGGATTGCAGGGGCTCACCGAGGCAGGGATGAACCGTGCCTCCGAGAAGGAACGCGCCGCGATGGACGCGGTCATCGAGAAGGTCAACCAATACCTTGGAGACCTCGCAGCCACGGATGAGTACAAGGTCGGGGCACTCCGGTTGCTGGCGAATCAGATCGCTGGCGATTCCACGTTGCAGCAGCAGTACCGCAACAACTCCACCCAGGACTTCCTCTACTCCCCCACCCTCGTGGACGTCTCTGAGGATGCTCTCTGGAGTCATGAGACTCAGACGGACGAGATCATCAAGCGCCTCCGGGACCTGCCTGACGCTGAACGGGTGCGTCTGCTGGTCGATGTCGGGTTGCTCGATGCCCTCGCGGACGCCACCCAGGCGGGATGACGCAGGTCCACCGCGTGCAGTTCAACAACCAGAACAATCAAGGAGCAGACCATATGACCGTCACCCAGGCCGAGATCCAAACCCTCGTCAAATACTGCGAGGACAACCTCGGAGACAAAACCCTCTGGCAGACCCCCGAAGGCTATCCAGACAGCCTGGCGCTGTGCATCATCGACTCTCTCTACTCCACTGGGTCGCACTACACCTCAGTGGTCAACGTCATCACCAAGTACAAGACCACCGAAGGAACCTCACACGGCGCTCAGGACCTGCTTGGCTCCATTGAGAAGGCAGGTGGCCCACGTGGTTGGGCCGAGAACGTCGTCGGTAATCTCAAGCCCGCCCACACGAAAGCTCACGCGCCGCTGAAGGCCGAGATCATTGAGCGAGCAGCCCATCTCATGGTGGAACTCGGAATCGATACCGTCGAGGAGCTCCGCACAGTAGTGGAAGAGTCACCGCAGGAGAATCCGGTCCATACCGGTTGGAAGAAGCTCCCGAGTCAGAGCTCTGGTGTCACCTACAACTACCTGTTGATTCTCGCTGGGATGCCGTCGGTGAAGCCCGATCGTATGATCCTGCGATTCTTGGCTGACGCCTTGGGCAAGGACACTGACCTCTACTTCGACAGGGCCGTAGAGCTGATCCAGGCTACGGCAGACGAGCTTCAGGTCAGCTCCCGCACCCTGGACCACATCGTCTGGCGCGCTGCGTCCGGGAGAGAACTCGTCGACTAGAGCTCTTCGGGCGGCCCGCCTGGGACAATCCGGAGTATGCACAACATCAAGCTGACCGGGCGCCTGATCTGTCGGAGCGAGGAGGAGATTACGACCGTGACCGATCTCCTCCCTCTGCATGTAGAACTGACGCGCGCTGAACCGGGTTGCATCTCCTTCGACGTGCAACCCAGCGGTGACCCCGGCGTATGGGACGTCTCAGAGCGTTTCAGAGACACGGCCTCCTTCGAAGCGCACCAGGCACGGGCGAGGGCCAGCAGATGGGGTCAACAGACGGGGGGTATCCAGAGAGACTATTTAGTCTCAGGCACCTAACGGCTCCCTCCTGCCCCCTTGGACACCGCAGGTTTCCCGCGGGGCACCCCGGGTGGCGTCCTTTGGCCTATCGCGACGGACCCTCGACGACTACGGTGAATGGCACGAAAGGAAGTCCTGCTCCCCACGTGCGTTCGAGATGGAGGCCTTCATGCCGATCGAAATGGGCGTGTGGCGCCTCGATGGCGCGACCCCACGGCGACTGCCCGCCGGCCGCCTGCCCACAGAAGCCGAACTCGAAACGTTCCTGGAACAGGACTCCTCGTTGCTGGGGCAACAGCTACTAATCATCGGGCGACAAGTCCGGACCCCACACGGCAAATGGATTGATCTCCTCGCCATGGACTACGAGGGCAACCTCCACGTCCTAGAGCTCAAGCGCGACCGCACTCCCCGTGAAGTCGTCGCCCAAATCCTCGACTACGGCTCCTGGATCTCCACACTGGACCGAGACTCCGTCATCGAGATCGCCAACACCCACTTCACCGCGACACGGGCCGATCTAGAGTTCGAACAAGCATTCACGGAGCTATTCGAGGCCCCCGCACCGGATGAGCTGAACGAGGAAACCACGATGACTATCGTGGCCACAAGCCTCGACGACAGTTCAGAGCGCATCGTCACCTACCTGCGCGAGTTCGGCCTCCCCATCAATGCCGTCTTCTTCTCCTATTTGGAAGACGATGAACGGCGCTACTTGGCACGATCCTGGATGGCATCCGAAGCATCGTCTGCCGCGCCGATATCTACCCGCCGGGCGAGTAAGCGGGCCGAATGGAACGGCCGGGATTGGTTCGTCACCTTCGGCGACGGGGACCACCGGGACTGGGAGGACGCCCGACGGTATGGATTCGTATCCGCTGGCGGCGGCGAATGGTACTCAAGGACGCTGCGCAGCCTACCGGTGGGCGCCAGGATCTTTGTGCACATCCCTAAGCACGGTTACGTCGGAGTCGGTGTGACGATGGGGGAAGCTATTGCTTTCTCAGGAGCTGAAGTCGAGTCCGATGGGCAGCTGGTTCCTCTCTGCCAGCAACCTCTAGCGGCGGATTACGAGCACAGTGATCAGAAGCCGTCCTTGGACGCGGATCTTGCTGAATACGTGGTGCCAGTTCGATGGGAGACCACGGTTCCCAAGTCGGAGGCGTATTGGGTGAAGGGCATGTTCGCGAATCAGAACAGTGCTGGGAAACTGCGACAGGAATTCACACTAGAGAGACTCCTGAACCATTTCGGAATCGAAGACGAATAAGCTCTGAGGCTAAGACAGTCGAAACTCACAGTGGCATGCTGTGCCGCGAGGTCAGTGCGATGAGGCGAGGTATGAAGATGGCTCAAATGAAGTGGCAGGATGCGATCAAGAAGGTGCTGGATGCGGCAGAGGAGCCCGTCCACTACACCGACATCGCTCAAGCCATCATCGATGAGGGGCTTCGCACCAATGTGGGGGCGACTCCCGCTGCGACAGTTGCCGCACAACTCTCTCGACCACCTCTGGTGAATGAGGTCATGCGCATTGAAAGAGGCACCTACGCCCTCTCAACCCGCCATGTCGCACCCCTCGAGTCTGAGAGTCCACTGGCCGTAGTGGAAGACATCGCTCCACCGGCCCCCAGTGAATCAACCGACGTTGAAGACATGGGCCTCATCAATGCGTTTGGTATGTACTGGCGCCGAGACGGCATTGACTGGTCCCGCAGCCGCAACGCGCAACTATTTGGCTCGCAACAGTCTGGCAGTGCAGGCGTGGACTTCGCGCCTCAGGCCGGCATCTATCTGCTCCATGACCGGTCGCGGACGATCTACGTGGGTCGAGTGACCAAGGAACGCATGGGCGCTCGTCTGTGGGAGCACACCAGGGATCGGCTGAGCGGCAGATGGGACCGGTTCTCCTGGTTCGGTGTCCGCCCAGTTCAGGAGGACGGATCACTCGGGACTGCACCGTCGGGCATCGATATCGATATGTTGATCGCCACTCTGGAGGCGCTGATGATTGAGGGCTTGGAACCGCCGCAGAACCGGAGACAGGGCGACCGCTTTAACGCCCTTGAGTTCATCCAGATTATCGATCCTGATCTGGAGCGTCGTCGCTTGCTCTCCCAGGTCACGACTGCGTTGTCTTCTAACCCGTAAAACGTCAGGCCAATATGGGGCCTGTACACCGCGTGTTGAAACTGAGAAGGAGCAGCAAGATGGATGTCGTGCAAAGGCCGGGACGTGACGACGAGGACGTCTGGGCAGCACGACGAAACCGGGACGGTTTCGTCTCACCCGAGACGTTGTCTGCAGAACGCTACGTGCGCCGCAAACAGAGACACCATATTCTCGTGGACAAATCGAAACGCTACCTGTGGGACAACCACTGGATCGCACTCCGCCCCGAACACGCTGGCAACCAGAAGTTCCTCTCCGGAACCACCACCGAAGTGGAGCTAGTCCCGGAGCCCACTAACGAAGTCGACCCCACCGCGGTCGCCGTCTACGTCAAAGGCCACCGCTTTGGTTACCTTCAAGCAAGCAAGGCTCGGGACCTGCATGATCTGATTGCAGCCCACAATCATCATGGGCGAGCAGTCCTAGCAGCTGGCGACACCACTTACGTCGAGCTACCCCGAGACATCACGCAGGAACACCTAGACCAATCCGGACTTCAGCGCGATGTTCGTCGGTTTCTAGAGAAGGCCCTAGCCCGTATGGTCGCAGACATAGGACAGCGGAGCGATTTCGCTATCTCGGACGAAGAAATAGCGCAGCTACGTGCGCGACGTCACGACATCCGATACATCTCATGGCCCAAACACCACAACTATCCCAGCATTCAGTACCGAGACGGGCGTCAAGTTCCTTACCTTCCACCGTCCATCGACGACGAGCTCTACGGGCTATGGAGGGACGCAAGGCGTGTCCGACGCCAGAGAGATATTGAAGAGCGGCATAGACGACGTGTCGAACATCAAGAAGAGAAAGAACGCATCCGTGCCGCGAAAGCTGAAGACCGCCTCCAGCGAGACAAGCTCATCGTGGACCTATACACCGAAGGCAAATCTCAGATGTCAGTGGCGCGCGAACTGGGCATTGGTCAAACCACCGTCGCGAGAGTGCTCGGGGAATCGGGAACACCTCTCCGGACGATTTCTCACTTCGACGAGGTCATGGAACGGGTGAATCGGTGTCTGGAAATAGTCCGACTATCGGGCGAAGGACTCACCACGAAGGAGATCTCGCGACGCACCGGCGTAGCCCCCTATACCGTGAGCGAGCATCTTCGCGACGGCCGGTTTTTCAAGGACCCGACTCGCTCTCCCGAGCGGCTGGCAGCGACACTTGCGGCCGCAGCGGAAGGCACTGACAGCAGCCGTCGAGCCCAACAACGCCGCCGCGATCGTCGTGTCTTGATGCGTCTCCATCCAGACCTCTTCCGGGACAGCCTGCGTTGAGATGATTCCGGACACCGAAACGTGCAGCAGACCCCATTCCTGTACACCGACTATTCCGTGACTATCAAAGTCGTGAGAAGCTCACTTTATGCCTTGTGCCCGCGGTCCAACCAACCCATCTGCGTCTACCCGGTCGCGGCTGTGGGGCGATTCAAGCGGATACTGCGGAAGACCCGATTGCCTCGCCAAACTCATCGTTCAAGATCCGGTTGGGGAGGACGCTCACTTTGCGGAAGCTGCCCATATTGTGGCAGCCAGTGGAAGTGGACCAAGAGCGAATCTGGACATGTCGGACGAGGCACGCCGCGACTGGGCGAACCTTCTGTTGCTATGCGCCAATTGCCATGCGCTTGTCGACAAGTCCCCGGAGGCCTACCCAATAGACATGCTTCTCGAGTGGAAGCGCTCGAGGATCGAGAAGACGGAGCGCGCACTTGGCGTATCGGCCGTGGCATCCCGGGAGGAGGCCTGGTCCGCAATCCATGCCCTCCGTGTCCAAAACCGCATGATTCACGCCGATCTCGGCCCAGACAATGACTACGCCATGAACCCCGAAGCGGAACAAGCAGCTCATTGGAGACGAGCGATGCTTGAGACTCTGATCCCGAATCATCGCAGCATGCTCCGCATCATTGATGTCAACCGTGGACTACTAACGGAATCTGAGGTCTCAATAGTCGAGCAGTATCGCTCCCACGTAAGTGATTTGGAAGCGAGACATCTACACGGTCGGCGAGGCCTCACGAGCCGACGGTATCCGAGTGGAATGGACAGGGTCTTTGAATAACACCGCGCGCTGGATTTCGGAACGTCTAAAGGAATACGATTTCATCCGCGAGGCCCGGCCTCAAGAAAACACGGTAAGGGTGGTCCGCGATTCTCACCCAGAAGCTTTGATAGGGGTCCTCTCAACGCGCGATGTGGAGCGCGCAGATGCCCGGTCCCTTCTCGAAGCAAACGAAGGTGTCGGTTTCGTGCTTAACCTCCCAAAAGAGGGGCGGTTCATGGGCGACGCCATCGTGCTACTGCGGGAAAAACGTATCGGCTGGGGCGGGCTCGGCGACGCCATCCGTGCACTCCGAGACTGTGAAGTTCTTGGCGACTATGAGGAGCGCGAACTCACTTTCGTCATACGAGGGTTGCGCCAGCATCGGGCGATCACTGATTTCACTCTTCTCGACGACCATAGAATCTTAGTTATCCGCCGCGGTCTTCCCGACCTTGTCATTTACATCGGATCCGAGTATCAACCCACCGCGCACTCGGTCCGATCCGCGATCGACCGGTTTGGCCAGTTCGATATATTCGCCGCAACTAACCCCAACAGCGATCCGACTGTAGAGGCAACCGAGGTAGCGGAGCTGGGCGAGATACGAGTGCTGAAATGGCGTGAAACTCTCGCTGCGTTGCACAAGTGATCGCCCAGATCCCTCAGTTTATCGAGTCGATTGTCGAGGAGTGCAGCGCACTGGATTTTTTCGTTTTCGGTTCCATGTTGACGCGCGCTGATCCAGCCGATCTAGACCTCCTTGTCGTCTACGAGGATGAAAGTGACCTAAATGAGTTTCTGGACCGGGATGACGTGCAGGTTGGCCAGCTACCGCTCGACGTGACTGCTATGACCCCCACTGAACTCGAGGGTTCGACTTTCTTGGTACGGTCCGGCGCTATCAAGGCCCGAGAGTTTGTAGGCACACAGTTGCGAGTATCAGACTCAGCACGGAGCTGATTCGTGAACGCACTGATACACACCGCATGGGCAACCAGGGCGAGTTCTAGGCATGGTTCAGTCGCCTCTCGGAACCTACTCGATTCGTAGGCTGAGGTGATTGCCCCGCCACCAACTTCTGCACCCTCATAACATTCCCATCGTTTACATCAACTCTTCTGACGCCGACGAGTCGTGATTCCGCGCTCAGGCGACCACCCATCTCCCAACAGAGAGGACGTGTCGAAATGAGACAAGCCCCAGGGCGATGGCCTCGCTAGGTCGCTATCCCCGTTGACCGTGCGTATATCTGGCGCCCAAGCCACAAAGGGCTCCGCGACTGGTATGACCATCTCCATCAGGTCTTGAGGTTGTTGATTTGCTTCGGCTTCTCGCACGGACCCTGGTTCCATCAGAGGATGGCGGATCAACAGAGCTGGAGAGGGAAACTGCAGATCTGCGAAATTCTGACTACTGGCTGGGACACCTAAGACGTCAGGAACCACACCTCTCGCGACGGTAGTGGTCAGTGGGCTGCGGACGAACGGCACCACGTGACCTTCCCAAAGCAGTCTCATTCGGCGTAGGTTCGCCCGTTCGAGATAAGTCGCAGAAGCAGCAACTAGTGGAAGCTGGACCCCAGCGGCAGCCTCGATAGCAACAAGGTCCGACAGCACCTCCACCGAAATATCCATAGTTCGAGCCTCGTCCTGAGTTGCGGCCGAGGCGGGGACTGTGAAGAACTCTCGATCGTCCACGATGAAACGAATAACTGCACTCCGGCTAGCATCTCGTTCAAATCTGGCGACTTCCAGCGCCATTTCATTCGTCGAAACGGTTTCAAATGTCATAGTGCAGCGCGGTTGCAAGAGTCGATCCGCTTCGACGTCGAAAGTAAGTTCGTAGGTAATGGCCCCCGCCACTAGCGCACGCCATGCATGCGTCGTTCCGTTCCGATTTCTGGTAACGCCACCTTCGTGCTCGGCGATCAGGTTTCCGTCTGCTGCTTCGAGTCGCACCTGCACCCGGTTTTTCTGATTTAGCCGAAGCAACTCAGTAACCGTGAGTTGCTTGAAGCCTGCAGGCAATGCTCCAGACGCAATGTCGAACGCGGGCATCTCGTCCCCGCCGGCAGGTGCAATAAAGGCGAGACCGGTACTCGTGAGCTCGTCAAGACCCACCACGACGGGCGCCTCGAGGGCTTCGCTGCCCAGGTCCAGTAGACCAAGATCAGAAATCGCCAGGATGAGCTCGAATGTGTCTGCGCAGAGCAGTGCGACGTCAGAGAAGTAGGGAACCGCAGCGGAATACCGTTCCTTCATGGGGAGGCGGGTTCCTGGCTTCTTCTCGCCTTTCACATCCACGTGTACTAGATCACCGTATAGCCAAGCCAGAGCCAGTTGGCTGTCAGACACCTGGGAGACGGGTTCGGTCCCGTCGACCTTGACACTGCCGACGGAATATCGATGATCCACAAGATTGGTGGATGTAAACCGAGCCCAACGTTCTCGTAATCGGGCGGTCTCTAGGAGGCACTCACTAATGTCCAGAGCTTTTGTGTCTGCCTTCGCCAAGGTGCCTTCAATAGCCGTGAGGACCTTCTCATGATAAATGGACTCGCTGCCTAGCAGTACAGGTCTGAGTCGAGCCGCTAGGGATTCGAAGATCTCTTCATCAGGGAGTCGGCGGCGTAGCTCAATTGTCCCATCGAGGGCGAGACTTCCCGCGAGGGTGAAATCTGCCAGCCCTCGTAGTACGTCGGGTTCAGTCGCCAACGAGTGTGCCGCTATACGGCGGGCTCTGAGAACAAAGCGTCGCAACGTCTGGTCATTTTCCATGTCCCTAGCATCGTTGATCGACTTGCAGACGGATAGCACTCTCGGGATCGCAGAGCTGTTATCGCCGAACCTGTGACGATCCGGACTCCGACGCCTGGCCCTAGTCGCCTGAAACCAGCCGGACGCAGCGTTCATTCTCATCTGCCGAACCTGAGGATTACGACAAGTTAGTGAGACAGACCGCGTCTCAGCGAAATGTCACTCCCCATGTCAGCGGCTGACGCCTGTGACAAGATCCGCGGGATCCTACAGCGGCGGCGGGCGGGAGCGTCAGCTCCCGTCATCCGTGTCACCGTCGCAGTTTCGTGTCACACGCGTGACAACCTCCCACTCTTACGCTCCTGCACCCAGTCGCCACAGGATGAGCTCTTGTCACACTTGGTCTGCGAAGGGCTCTACGACTCTCCTTCAACAACACCCAAGTCGACAATTTCGAATCTGTACTACGTAGGCATAATGGTGACATGGGTAACAACGCCACCGGAGATTCCGGCAAGAAGCAGGGGTTCTGGGCCAAAACCGTCGCGGACGCCAAGAAGGCGACTGAAGATGCTGAGACGCGGGCGCTACAGGCGCGCGAGCCGGCGGGGAACCTTGTGACAAAGCAATCGTTCGGCGGATCGACGATCGAGATCTACGACGGTGGTTATGTCCGCGTCGCCGCGTTCATCTCTAAAACGACTCCGTACGAGAAGTTGATGTCGATCAAGCACTCGTTCCAGGTTCAGGACAAGAGCGCTGGTGGTCGCGCGCTCGCAGGCATGGCGACAGTTGGGCTCAACTATCTCGCATCTAATGAGAAGCGAACGGTGTTCCTCACGCTCGTGACCGACAAGCGGGTGCACTCCCTGAAGGCCACGGGAGGAATGGCGCGCAGTGCAGACAAGACCGCGCTTGGTCTGGAGGTTGCCGGGCGGGGCGTATTGGGCGGACTCGCCGCGCCCACAGCGGCAACCCCCGTCGCCGCCCCCAAAGTGGCCGCGATGCCCGCCAAGAAACAGGATGACGTGATTGAACAGATCAAGAGACTCGGAGAGTTACATGCCGCAGGTGTTCTGTCCGACGAAGAATTCACCTTGAAGAAGACAGACCTCCTTGACCGGATCTAGAGCGCCAAGACAAACAGACAGATCTGCACCAGTAATTCCGGCAGAATCATCAACTCCGTCAGAGTCGAGACCACACGTCTGACGTACTGCGTTCCTACAGTGGACCTAGAGTCGGAAGGACCAAAATGACCGTCAACCCGCCCGCAAAACAGTCAGGACTCTCGTTCACCGCAGTGGATGTTGAGACTGCCAATCCTCAGCGCGCTTCTATCTGCGCGATCGGCCTAGCCAAGGTCCGTGACGGTCAGGTGGTTGACACGTGGTCGTCCTTGGTTAGGCCGCACGAGGAGTTCGCAGAGTTTCACTCCCGCAACATCGACGTTCACCAAATCCGTCCTGAAGATGTGGCAGAAGCACCAGCGTGGGACACGATCCAGCAAGAACTCAGCGCGTTCATTCAAGAGGATGTGATCGTCGCCCACAGCAATTTCGACAGGTCCGCCATCGAGCGCGCATGCACGATATACGATCTTGAACCCCCGACAAATGTCTGGCATGACTCCGAGATTCTGGCGAGAAACCTGCTGACACTCTCGTCCTACAAGCTTCCAGTCGTCTCTAGTTTCTTGGGTCTCTCAGAGTTCATCCATCACCGTGCAATGGACGACGCTGTGCAGTGTGCGCGGATCGTGACCGAACTTGCCAATAGAGCGGACGTCAACAGTCTCGACGACCTGTTCCAGTGGAGTCATCATGAGGCGAGGAAAGCGGGTTCGGGTGCGAGACCCCTTGGCGACTTCACTGGCTTGTCGACATCCAACCCTCTTGAGGGTGAAAAAGTTGTGTTTACGGGCGCTCTACAGATTTTGAAGCGCGCTGAAGCGCAGAGCTTGGTTGAATCGCTAGGTGGGAAAGCGCAAGCTAGCGTGGGCAAGACAACGACACTCGTGGTCAGCGGGGACTTTGATCCAAGGACGTTGAGGCCCGGGGCCAACCTCACAGGGAAACTTCAAAGAGCGCAAGAGCTTGTAGCATCTGGACAGCCGCTCGAGATCCTCGACGAACAAGACTTTCTGGAACGAATACAAGTTGCCCGTGAAGCTCTTGAAGCGGCTACACGGGAACAAAGGGTTCCTAACGCATCTCAGTGGCTTCCTTCATATGTGCTGGATCAAGCGAAGCTCGCCAATACCCAAGACTTGGACTACAACGCTTGGCTGCGTGCTGGTCTCAGGCACCCTGGTGGGCGAGCCAAGCCGAGTGACCCCTGCATCCGTTGTGGGACTCCAATACCTGATGGTCTCTTCTGGCTCATGCTGGAGCGTCACACATGCTCTGATCGTTGCGCTTCGGCGCTGAAGCGCGCAGCAAAACGCGCCTGGATCAAAGAAGGAATCCATGGCCCTGACGCGCCGACCCGTTACGGAAAGACGTTCCGATACTGACACCAGGTCGAGATTTGGCGAACTCGTCTAGTGCCTCGCCAACTCGCGGTTCGACACCCAAGTCAGAAATAGTCATCACTCTCGCATCCGAGGCCCGACAAGAACGCCAGGGCGGTGGAAGAGTCCGCACCAACCGACCGGCGTGCATATCCTCGCACTGAGTCTGAGGATTACGACAAGTTAGTGAGACAGACTGCGTCTCGACGAAATGTCACTCCCCATGTCAGCGCCTAGGCCGTGTGACAGGATCCGCGGGATCCTACAGCCAGTCACAGACTTCCTTCAAGGTCCCGCTGTTTGGCATGAGGACCGACAGGTTTTCAGCTGACGTCGTTCATGCAACTGCTGCCTGATTTACTCTTGGGCTAACCAGCACGACCCTGAGGAGAGTCATGGCAACGAAGACACCAGCGATGTCACCATCGGACACTCCCGTCGTGGAGGTGCTCGACCGCGTCACCGGACCACGGCGAACAGAGGCTGACGAACTGGTCGCGATTCTCGGCGACATCAGCGGGGAGAAGCCGGTCGTATGGGCGGACCGCATCATCGGTTTCGGTGAATACGAGTACCGCTACGACAGCGGGCACAGCGGCCGCGCGCCCCTGCTCGCCTTCGCAACCAGCTCCACGAAACACACGGTCTACCTCACCCACGACTTTTCGCAGCGCTGGCCTGAACTTGTCGCCCAGCTCGGCAAGCACCGCGCGAGCAAAGCCTGCCTCTATCTCACTCGGTTGACCGGTATCGATCGCGGAGCCCTTCGGAAGCTGCTGGAGAACTCACTCGCCGAAACCTCTTCTCCGGAGCGCTGAAGCGGGCTCAGGCGCATCTGGGACGATCACGGCGTGACGCCCAGTGCTTGCCTCTCCTCGACCAGCTGAAGGGCGATCACCTTGTCTTGCTCGCGCTCCGCGGCAACGGAGATCGTGATGCGATCCGGATCACCTGCGGAGCGACCTTTGGCGACGAGGGAATCGACCTCGATAGGGTTCCACACCTTGACGACTGGAGGACCGACAGCCATGACTTGTGCATCTGAATATTGGCTTCGCTGGGGTCCACTGGTCGTGCGTTCCGGGGCCAGCACTCGGGTCCGGCGATAGCGGGCGTCGAGGCCGGTGATGGTGTGCGTGGGGGCCACCGAGCTTAAGCTCCTTCCGCCGTGTGTATTGGGCACACGGCGGAAGGAGAATCGTCAATGGTACGCAAGATCAGAGCGAAGCTGGTGCTGCAGTTACGTGCCGAGGGACTCTCCGGGCGGGTGATCGCGGCATCGCAGGGCATGTCTCGCAAGAGCGTCACCGCGGTGCTGGAGGCCGCCGACGCGGCCGGTGTGGGCTGGGACGATGTCGCCGATCATCCCGACGCGGAAGTGTATGAACTGCT
>NZ_PVTY01000024.1 GCF_003003175.1 Nesterenkonia sandarakina
CCCTGGATACAGGTCAAGCCCGGTCCCCCACAAGGGACCGGGCTTGAACCCTCTCTACAAAAAGTGTCCGGCGGCGACCTACTCTCCCACACACTCCAGTGTGCAGTACCATCGGCGCAGTGGGCCTTAGCTTCCGGGTTCGGGATGGGACCGGGCGTTTCCCCCACGCTATGACCGCCGTAACTCTAGAACAACACCCGCTCCCACACCACCACACAACACACACCCGCCTAAAAGGACCGGGCGTGTACCTGTGGTGGGGTACGAAGGTGTCGTAAACCTAAATTCACAACAACACTATTCAACTACTGACTCTGACCCACACCACCAGACCACCCCAAACGGGAGGCCCACGGGTGTTGTGGGGTTGTTGGCAGAGAACCGCCTAGTGGACGCAAACACGCAATTGTTCAATTGACACTCATCGAGCACACTCATATGAGTGTGGTGTAAGTGATCGGCTTATTAGTACCAGTCAGCTTCACGCATTGCTGCGCTTCCACATCTGGCCTATCAACCCAGTAGTCTAGCTGGGAGCCTTCACACCCGAAGGTGACGGAGATCTTATCTTGAAGCCGGCTTCCCACTTAGATGCTTTCAGCGGTTATCCATCCCGAACGTAGCTAATCAGCGGTGCACTTGGCAGTACAACTGACACACCAGAGGTTCGTCCGTCCCGGTCCTCTCGTACTAAGGACAGACCTTCTCAAATCTCCTGCGCGCGCAGCGGATAGGGACCGAACTGTCTCACGACGTTCTAAACCCAGCTCGCGTACCGCTTTAATGGGCGAACAGCCCAACCCTTGGGACCAACTCCAGCCCCAGGATGCGACGAGCCGACATCGAGGTGCCAAACCATGCCGTCGATATGGACTCTTGGGCAGGATCAGCCTGTTATCCCCGAGGTACCTTTTATCCGTTGAGCGACGTCCCTTCCACACGGTGACGCCGGATCACTAGTCCCAACTTTCGTTCCTGCTCGAGCTGCCGCTCTCACAGTCAAGCTCCCTTGTGCACTTACACTCGACACCTGATTGCCAACCAGGCTGAGGGAACCTTTGGGCGCCTCCGTTACTCTTTAGGAGGCAACCGCCCCAGTTAAACTACCCACCAGGCACTGTCCCTGGACCCGATCAGGGCCCGAAGTTAGATGCCTAACAACACCAGAGTGGTATTTCAACGACGACTCCACAACCACTAGCGTGGCCGCTTCACAGTCTCCCACCTATCCTACACAAGTGATGTCAAACACCAATACCAAGCTATAGTAAAGGTCTCGGGGTCTTTCCGTCCTGCTGCGCGTAACGAGCATCTTTACTCGTAGTGCAATTTCGCCGAGTCCACGGTTGAGACAGCGGGGAAGTCGTTACTCCATTCGTGCAGGTCGGAACTTACCCGACAAGGAATTTCGCTACCTTAGGATGGTTATAGTTACCACCGCCGTTTACTGGGGCTTAAATTCAGAGCTTCGCCACAAGGACTAACCCTTCCTCTTAACCTTCCAGCACCGGGCAGGAGTCAGTCCGTATACATCGTCTTACGACTTCGCACGGACCTGTGTTTTTAGTAAACAGTCGCTTCCCCCTGGTCTCTGCGACCACCACCAGCTCACCAAAGCAAGCCTGGATCACCAGGGTGGTCCCCCTTCTCCCGAAGTTACGGGGGTATTTTGCCGAGTTCCTTAACCGTGGTTCTCTCGATCGCCTTAGTATTCTCTACCTGACCACCTGTGTCGGTTATGGGTACGGGCGGTACAAGCCCTCGCGTCGATGCTTTTCTTGGCAGCATAGGATCACTGAATCCCCCACAAAGTGGAGTCCCATCAAGTCTCACCCATATAACGAGTCCCGGATTTGCCTAGGACTCGGGCTACACTCTTAGACCCAGACAACCATCGCTGGGCTCAGCTACCTTCCTGCGTCACACCTGTTAATACGCTTGGCTCCCCGGTTCAGGTCCTGCGCTCCTCGTACACGTCGTACCCACAAGGGGCACGCTCTAGCACGATTCGGGCAGTTAGTATCACCAGTTCACCATGGGCGGTCTTATACCGGTACGGGAATATCAACCCGTTGTCCATCGACTACGCCTGTCGGCCTCGCCTTAGGTCCCGACTAACCCAGGGCAGATTAGCTTGACCCTGGAACCCTTAGTCATTCGGCGGACACGTTTCTCACGTGTCTTTCGCTACTCATGCCTGCATTCTCACTCGAACACACTCCACAGACGAGCTTACGCTGCTGCTTCACCGCAGTGTTCGACGCTCCCCTACCCATCCAGTCCGCAAGGGACTAAATGCCACAGTTTCGGTGGTGTGCTTGAGCCCCGCTAAATTGTCGGCGCGGAATCACTTGACCAGTGAGCTATTACGCACTCTTTCAAGGGTGGCTGCTTCTAAGCCAACCTCCTGGTTGTCTAAGCAACTCCACATCCTTTCCCACTTAGCACACGCTTAGGGACCTTAACTGGTGGTCTGGGCTGTTTCCCTCTCGACCATGAAGCTTATCCCCCACAGTCTCACTGCTGCGCTCTGACTTGACCGGCATTCGGAGTTTAGCTGACGTCAGTAACCTTGTAGGGCCCATCGGCCATCCAGTAGCTCTACCTCCGGCAAGAAACACGCAACGCTGCACCTAAATGCATTTCGGGGAGAACCAGCTATCACGGAGTTTGATTGGCCTTTCACCCCTACCCACAGCTCATCCCCCCAGTTTTCAACCTAGGTGGGTTCGGTCCTCCACGCGCTCTTACACGCGCTTCAACCTGGCCATGGGTAGATCACTCCGCTTCGGGTCTAGACCCAGCGACTCAAACGCCCTATTCAGACTCGCTTTCGCTACGGCTTCCCCACACGGGTTAACCTCGCCACTGAGCACTAACTCGCAGGCTCATTCTTCAAAAGGCACGCCATCACACCCCTATAGGATGCTTTGACGGATTGTAGGCACATGGTTTCAGGTACTATTTCACTCCCCTCCCGGGGTACTTTTCACCATTCCCTCACGGTACTGATTCACTATCGGTTAGTAGGTAGTATTTAGGCTTACCAGGTGGTCCTGGCTGATTCACACAAGATTCCTCGAGCCTCGTGCTACTCGGGATACACTCACAGGCCGGCGGAACGCATTACGACTACGGGACTCACACCCTCTACGGCGAAGGACTCAACCTTCTTCGTCTATACGCCCGCACCTCAACCCGGAGGACTGGTAGATCCCCCACGTAATGTCCCACAACCCCGGCCACGCAACCCCTACCAGGTATCACACGCAACCGGTTTAGCCCCATCCGCTTTCGCTCGCCACTACTCACAGAATCACTACATTGTTTTCTCTTCCTGTCGGTACTGAGATGTTTCACTTCCCGACGTTCCCTCCAACCGGTCTATACATTCAACCGGTGGTCACACACCATCACAGCATGCGGGGTTTCCCCATTCGGAAATCCTGGTATCAACGCTCGGTTATCAGCTCCACCAGGCTTATCGCAGATTCCCACGTCCTTCATCGGCTCCTACTACCAAGGCATTCACCATGCGCCCTAAAACACTTACGACCGCCATCACAGTAGCTGCGATGACACTCACAAATAAGTGCTCGACTAAAAATTGACACAAAAAAGACTGACCACACCAAAGGTGTGACCAGCATGATTCGAGTATTTTGTTCAAAAGAACAAAGATGCTCGCGTCCACTATGCAGTTCCCAAACAACAACCCCCACCACCATCACCAACCCGCATAACACGGATCGGCTACCTGAAGCCGAGGGCCAGATCATGAAACAACCATTGTTGTCTCAGGACCCAACAGTGTGCCAAGCACCACAGAATATAGACACCAGCTCTCTTTCCGACCCCACGTGATCCCACACAAGTGTGAGCGTCAGGCGTACCGGAGAAACTAATGCCAAGACCATGATGACGATTCGTTGATATTCCACCCTTGAGCAAACCACCAGTCACACGAACGGCGACATGAAGTGGCGGACCCGACTCGGGTCCTGCTCCTTAGAAAGGAGGTGATCCAGCCGCACCTTCCGGTACGGCTACCTTGTTACGACTTAGTCCCAATCGCGAGTCCCACCTTCGACGGCTCCCCCCACAAGGGTTAGGCCACCGGCTTCGGGTGTTACCCACTTTCGTGACTTGACGGGCGGTGTGTACAAGGCCCGGGAACGTATTCACCGCAGCGTTGCTGATCTGCGATTACTAGCGACTCCAACTTCACGAAGTCGAGTTGCAGACTTCGATCCGAACTGAGACCGGCTTTTAGGGATTAGCTCCACCTCACAGTATCGCAACCCATTGTACCGGCCATTGTAGCATGCGTGAAGCCCAAGACATAAGGGGCATGATGATTTGACGTCGTCCCCACCTTCCTCCGAGTTGACCCCGGCAGTCTCCCATGAGTCCCCACCATTACGTGCTGGCAACATAGGATAGGGGTTGCGCTCGTTGCGGGACTTAACCCAACATCTCACGACACGAGCTGACGACAACCATGCACCACCTGTGAACCGACCCCGAAGGGAAACTGCATCTCTGCAGCGATCCGGTCCATGTCAAGCCTTGGTAAGGTTCTTCGCGTTGCATCGAATTAATCCGCATGCTCCGCCGCTTGTGCGGGCCCCCGTCAATTCCTTTGAGTTTTAGCCTTGCGGCCGTACTCCCCAGGCGGGGCACTTAATGCGTTAGCTACGGCGCGGAAAACGTGGAATGTCCCCCACACCTAGTGCCCAACGTTTACGGCATGGACTACCAGGGTATCTAATCCTGTTCGCTCCCCATGCTTTCGCTCCTCAGCGTCAGTAACAGCCCAGAGACCTGCCTTCGCCATCGGTGTTCCTCCTGATATCTGCGCATTTCACCGCTACACCAGGAATTCCAGTCTCCCCTACTGCACTCTAGTCTGCCCGTACCCACTGCACACCCGAGGTTGAGCCTCGGGCTTTCACAGCAGACGTGACAAACCGCCTACGAGCTCTTTACGCCCAATAATTCCGGATAACGCTCGCGCCCTACGTATTACCGCGGCTGCTGGCACGTAGTTAGCCGGCGCTTCTTCTGCAGGTACCGTCACTTTCGCTTCTTCCCTGCTGAAAGCGGTTTACAACCCGAAGGCCGTCATCCCGCACGCGGCGTCGCTGCATCAGGCTTTCGCCCATTGTGCAATATTCCCCACTGCTGCCTCCCGTAGGAGTCTGGGCCGTGTCTCAGTCCCAGTGTGGCCGGTCACCCTCTCAGGCCGGCTACCCGTCATCGCCTTGGTGAGCCATTACCTCACCAACAAGCTGATAGGCCGCGAGTCCATCCAAGACCGATAAATCTTTCCACCAGCACCCCATGCGAGGACTGGTCGTATCCGGTATTAGACCCAGTTTCCCGGGCTTATCCCAGAGTCAAGGGAAGGTTACTCACGTGATACTCACCCGTTCGCCACTAATCCAACCGTGCAAGCACGGTCTTCATCGTTCGACTTGCATGTGTTAAGCACGCCGCCAGCGTTCATCCTGAGCCAGGATCAAACTCTCCATTAAAAAATTAATAAGAGACAGCATCCACAATCAACAACAAACAGACCAGACCCTGCCAGAAAAACAAGGCCCTCACGATCCGCTCATCATCAACCACAGACACCAGTTAATGAATCCTTGGCTAAATTTGCGATCACTATCACGGGGGTGATAATGTCACTGTTATAACCAAATAAATAATTTGGTATCAACAAACTTGGCACACTATTGAGTTCTCAAACAACAACCGCTACCGGCACCATCAGAAGTTTTTCTCTGAATCGCTCCGAAGCAACTTTGTAAGCTTACCAACAAGCTTCCGCTTCGTCAATTCGGCGTTTCCACCGTCTTGACCCGACTCGAAGTGAATCACTCAGCAGCGAATACTCACTGACTGGACCGACTCCAACTCGTCGTCTGCGCGGTTCTCAACTCTACGTCCTGATCTTCGCTGCCGTCAACTCGAGGTCAACACCATATGAACACCAGGAAAACCGTGGTCTCGAACCCCCCGAACACTAAGCCTGCCAGCACCATCACCACGACCAGATGGCCGGTGAATCCTGCTGCCAGGACCATGTCCTGTATGGGGAGAAGCTATGTGGTTATCAAAACTAAGGTCTTCATCGGTCCGCCGTGGCTTTCCGCTGTGCGCCCTTGAGCACGAGATAGAACTTTACACATGCCCTGCCGAGTCCGCAAACCAGAACCGGTGCGACCTGCATCACACCCCTGCATCCCCGTGACCTGGGGGTTTTTACACCCCCACGCAGGAGGGGCAGCTCAGCCCCGATGAACCAGGGCGAGGTTCTTCTTGCCGCGGCGGACCAGCAGGAACTTCTCGTGCAGCCACATCGCGTCGGTCACCAGCGCATCGGCGTCGGTGATCTTCTCGTTGTTGACGTAGGCGCCGCCGTCGTTGATCGCTCGACGGGCTTCGCCATTGGACTTCACCAGACCGGTGTCCACCAGCAGTCGCACGGCCGTAGCTTCATCGGCAGGAATGCTGGCGTGTGGCAGCTCTGAGGCGACCGCCTGCAAGGTGGGCTCATCGATCTGGGTGAGTTCACCCTTGCCGAAGATCGCACCCGAGGCATCGATCACCTTCTGGGTGGCTTCTTCCCCGTGGACCAGGGAGGTCACGTCCCAGGCGAGTGCCCGCTGGGCCTCGCGCTTGAAGGGGGCCTCCTGCACGGAGCGCTGGAGCTCGGCGATCTCTTCCCGGGTACGGAAGGTGAAGACCTTGAGCCGGTCGATCACGTCGGCATCGGACTGGTTGAGCCAGTACTGGTAGAAGGTGTACGGCGAGCACAGCTCGGCGTCGAGCCAGATGGCATTGCCCTCGGACTTGCCGAGCTTGGTGCCGTCGGAGTTGGTGATCAGCGGTGTGCCCAGCGCGTGGACCTGCTTGCCCTCGGCACGGCGGACCAGTTCGGTGCCCGAGGTGAGGTTGCCCCACTGGTCTGAGCCGCCGAACTGCAGGGTGCAGCTGTAGTGCCGGAACAGCTGCAGGTAGTCGAAGCCCTGCAGGATCTGGTAGCTGAACTCGGTGTAGGAGATGCCCTCATCAGAGTTCAGCCGCTTGGCGACGATGTCCTTCTTGATCATCGTGCCCACGCGGAAGTACTTGCCGATGTCGCGCAGGAACTCGATCGCGCTGACGCCCTGGGTCCAGTCCAGGTTGTTCACCATGGTTGCGGCACTGTCCCCCTCGAAGGAGATGTAGTGCTTGATCTGCTGCTGCAGCGAGTCCACCCAGCCGGCGACGACCTCCGGGGTGTTCAGCGTGCGTTCGCTCGAGGGCCGTGGATCCCCGATCAGACCGGTGGATCCGCCCACCAGGGCGAGCGGCTTGTGGCCGGCGAGCTGGATGCGGCGCATGGTCAGCAGCTGCACCAGGTGACCCAGGTGCAGCGAGGCCGCAGTGGGATCGAAGCCGCAGTAGTAGACGATCGGCTCCCCCGAGAGCGCCTCTTCCAGCGCGTCGGCCTCGGTGGAGACATGGACCAGTCCGCGCCAGTTCAGCTCCTGCCAGAGCGTCTCGAAGCTTGGATCGTTGCGCTGGGCAGCCAGCGCCGGGTTCGTGGATTCGAGGCTCATCTGGGTCACAGCAGGTACGTTACCAATCTTCTCGTGCCGAACAGCTCCGAAACGTCGGAATCGTGCGGGTCAGGTCAGAATCCGGCGGGCAGGTCGCGGGAGGCCACCACGTGGAGCGCATGGGTGGGCCGGGTGAGTGCCACATAGAGGCTGCCCACCCGCCCGGCGGTCTCCTCGAGGATCTCGGCAGGCTCGATCAGCACCACGGCGTCGAACTCCAGGCCCTTGGCCTCATCGGCGGAGAGAGCCAGGATGTCTTCGGTCAACGATCCGGCGCCGCGGCCCACGCGGGAACCGAACTCCGAGACCAGGGACCTCCGGGTGGCGCCGAGCAGGCGCTGCGGGACGATCGCGGCGACCAGCCCCTCCCCCACCCGCTCATGTTCGGCGCGGACCGCGGCGGTGGCTGCGCTGACCAGCTGATCAGCCTCGACCGTCTCGATCACCGGCGGGTAGTCCCCGTCACGCACGGTGCGCAGCGAGGTGGTCTCCAACCCGTTGGCCTTGGCGACCCGCTCGGCCAGTTCCACGATGGTGCCGGGGGTGCGGTAGTTGACCGTGAGCTCCTCCACGCGCATCCGCTTGCCGACGAAGGGCGCCATGGCCTTCTGCCAGCTCGGCACGGCTGAGGGCGAGGAGCCCTGGGCGATGTCCCCGACGATGGTGAAGGACTTCAGCGGGCAGCGGCGCATCAGCACATGCCACTGCATGGGCGAGAGCTCCTGGGCCTCATCGACCACGACATGGCCGTAGGTCCAGCTGCGATCCACCTGGGCGCGTTCGGCCGCGGTCAGCCGTGGGCCGGACTCGGCGTTCATGTCCACCACCGCCTGGGCGTCGAGGAACCCCTCGATGCCCATCTCTTCGAGCTGCGGGGTGGCGTTCTCCACGGCACGCTGCGCGTTGTCCAGGGACCGGGCGGCGGCGGCCTTCTGTCGGGCGGCCTCGCGTCCGGCGGACTCGTCCAAGGTGCCGAGCAGCTCGGCGGCCTCATCGAGCAGCGGCACGTCGGCGCTGCTGAACGGGCTTCCGGGCGGGCGCTGCAGCAGCTCCCGCTCGGCCGCGCTGAGCTCGGGCGCGACGTCGGCGAGGTACTTGGGCTTGGAGTAGAGGTCCTCGAGGAGTCCCTGCGGGCTGCGCGGCATCCAGCACAGGTTCAGCAGGACCCGGACGTCGCGGGAGCTGCGGACGTCTTCGAGCAGGTAGGACCGGTCGGCGTCGTTGCCCTCGGAGCGCTTCTCGATGATTCGCTCGAGCTTCTCGGCGATCTCCTTGACCAGGACCTTCACGAAGGTCGGGCGCGCCTCGTTATAGGGCTTGCCGGTGGCCCGGGCCCGTTCCAGAGCCCGGTTGACCATCTTCGGGGTGACCCCGACTCGGGTCCCGTCCACGGTGACGTCGCGGACATCAGGGATGGTGCGCTGCCGGTGGGCGACGGCGGCGCCGATGATCTGCACCCAGTCCAGGCGCCCCTTGATCTCTTCGACCCGGGGGTCCTTCTCCTCGCCGCCGCGCACGCCGGGGAAGAGCTCGGACAGGGAGGACAGCACCACACCGGTCTCGCCCAGGGAGGGCAGCACCCGGTCGATATAGGACATGAAGGTGGAGTTCGGCCCCACGATCAGCACGCCGGCGGACTTCAGCCGGTCGCGGTGGCTGTAGAGCAGGTAGGCCGCGCGGTGCAGCGCCACGGCGGTCTTGCCGGTGCCGGGTCCGCCCTGGACGACCATGACGCCGGGCAGCTCGGCCCGGATGATCCGGTCCTGCTCGGACTGGATGGTCGCGACGATGTCGCCCATCTGTCCGGTGCGGCGCGCGGTGAGGGCGGCAAGCAGGGCGCCGTCGCCGTGGTTGTGGCTGGCCTCTTCGAGCATGCTGGCGTCGAGCACGTCGTCCTCGACCCCGTGCACCTCGCGGCGCTTGAGCAGCAGATGACGACGCCGACGCACGCCCTGGCGCTCGAAGGCGGTGGCCTGGTAGAAGACGCCTGCCTCGGGGGCGCGCCAGTCGAGCATCAGCCGCTGGTGGCTCGCCGAGGTCAGACCGATCCGGCCGATGTACCGGCATTCCCCGGAGTCGTGGTCGAGCCGGCCGAAGACCAGCCGATCATCGACCGCGTTGAGCTGCGCGAGCCGGTCCTCATACATCGCAGCGAAGGCGTCGCGCTCGGAGGCGTTCTGCATGGTGCCGCCGGAGCCGACCCGGCGCACCTTCGCGAGCTGGACCTCTTTCTCGGCGCGCAGCTCATCAAGCCGGGAGTAGAGCACGCCGACGTACTCGCGCTCCTCCTCCACGCCGGCTTCGAGGCCGGGCACCGGAACGTCATGGTCTTCGGGCATGATCTCGGCCGTGGCCGAGGACTGTGAATCACTCATCAAGCAGCGCAGCTCTCCGTCGCGAATTTGCTGACCATCAATCATACCTCTATTCAGGTGAACCGAAGATGACCAGACCCGGTCCAGGTCAGGAGCTGACCTCGGTTGGAACGTTGCGTCCGGGGCGGTAGGCCGAGACCGAGGGCTCCGCGTCGAGCCAATACCGCCAGGGATAGACGGCGCTGCCCCCGGCTCCGGAGACGCCGACGCGCGGGCCGGTGCGGATCCGCTGGGGATCCACCGGTTCTGCGGGCGGGGTCAGCGTGAAGCGCGCGGGGTCGTCGGTGCCGGCCGGATGATCGAAGGAAACGGGACGGGCGTCCATCGGCAGCGTGATCCCCAGGCCCTGTCCGAGCCGTCCGGGACCGGAGAGCAGCTTCGCCCCGGTGTCGCGGCCGCCGCGGCGCTCGATCGCCAGGTCCCGTCCCGCCAGGACCTCCCCGGCGCGCAGCAGCACCCCGCCCGCGGTGCCCTCCGCGGCACAGGCCAGGTTCAGGCAGCGGTGGATCCCGTAGTTGAGGTAGACGTAGGTGTGCCGGGGCGGTCCGAAGAGCGCCGCGTTGCGGGCGGTCCTGCCGGTGAAGCTGTGCGCACCCGGATCCTCGCCCTGGTCCCCGTAGGCCTCGACCTCGGTCAGCCGCACCCGCACGGACCCCTCGGCGGTCTCCACGGTGAGCTCGCAGCCCAGCAGGGCCGGGGCCAACTCGGTGGCGTGGGCGTCGAAGAGGGCGTGCAGCCGTGCGGAATCCATCTGCCCATGATGGCAGAGAGGTGCAGCGGCCCAGGACGCTGGTGGTCAGGACTCCTCGGGGCTGACGTAGTCCTGGGCGTGGGCGGCGACGTCGTTGACGTACTCCACCGACTGGTTATAGGCGACGACGGCGTCCACCCAGCCCTCGTCGCTGGTGAGGTCTCCCCCGCTCTCGCACAGATACACCGCGGCGGTGAGCGCGGCGTCGTCGTACTGGTGCGGATCTGAGCTGCCGCTGCGGGACCCGTCCTGGGCGTAGAGCGCCCAGGTGGCGGGGATGAACTGCATCGGCCCCACCGCGCGGTCCCATTCGGTGTCCCCGTCCAGCGTGCCGCCGTCGGTGTCGGGGATCTCGGCGAAGCCCGGGGATCCGTCCAGCGGGATCCCGATGATCGCCGGGGAGACCTGCCCGTCCGGCTGGACCTCGGCGCCGGCGTAGGTCCCGTGCTGGGATTCCACCTGACCGATCCCGGCCAGGGTGTTCCAGCCCAGTCCACACTCGGGCCGGGTCTGCGCGACCAGCAGGGCGGCACCGGTATAGGCGGCCAGCGCGCGCTGCGGGATGCCGGTGCGTTCGGCCACCGCCTCGAGCCACTGCTCGTCTGCCAGGCCAGCGATCGGAACCCAGGGCTGACCGGGCGCGGGAACCTCGGCGGGTGCGGCCGCCTCAGGGAGCCGCTGGTCCGGGGCGCTGGGATAGTCCAGGGCCGGAGCCTGGCGGGGTTCCGCGCACCCGCTGAGCGCAAGCAGAACCGCCCCGGCCAGGACGGCCAGGGCGGTTCGGCGCTGCCTCGGAAGGGCTCGCGTCATGCGGTGGTCACTGAATCGCCAGCTGTCTGAAGCGGTTCAGCTGATGCTGTCCGGACCGACGTTGCTGCCCGCCGAGCCGATGAACTCGCGGATCGGGCTCAGCTGCAGCTTGAGCTCCTCGAGCTGCTCGGCCACGGCCGACGGCGCAGTGCCGCCGCGGGAGGACCGGGAGTTCAGCGAGCCGAAGGTGGTCAGCACCTCGCGCACCGCGGGGGTCAGCTGGGCAGAGATGCCGCTGAGCTCCGCGTCGGTGAGGTCCCAGAGTTCGACGTCGCGCGCCTCGGCCACCCGGACGGCCTCACCGGAGAGCTCGTGCGCCACCCGGAACGGCACGCCCTGGCGGACCAGCCATTCGGCGATGTCGGTGGCCAGTGCGAAGCCGCGCGGGGCCAGCTCGGCCATCCGCTCGGTGTGGAAGACCAGGGTCGCGATCATCCCGGAGACCGCCGGGAGCAGCAGCTCCAGGGTGTCCACCGCGTCGAAGAGCGGCTCCTTGTCCTCCTGCAGGTCCCGGTTGTACGCCAGCGGCAGGCCCTTGAGCGTGGCCAGCAGTCCGGTGAGGTCACCGATGAGGCGACCGGACTTGCCGCGGGCGAGCTCGGCGACGTCGGGGTTCTTCTTCTGCGGCATGATCGAGCTGCCGGTGGAGAAGGCGTCGTCGAGGGTGACGAAGCCGGCCTCCTTGGTGGCCCAGAAGATGATCTCCTCGCTGATCCGGGAGAGATCGACGCCGATCATCGCGCTGACCCAGGAGAACTCCGCGTAGACGTCGCGAGCGGCGGTGCCGTCGATGGAGTTCCAGGCGGCCTGGCTGAAGCCGAGCTCCTCCGCCACGCGCTGCGGGTCCAGGCCCAGGGAGGATCCGGCCAGTGCGCCGGAGCCGTAGGGCGAGGTCGCGGCGCGACGGTCCCAGTCCACGAGGCGCTGCAGGTCGCGCAGCAGCGCCCAGGCGTGGGCCAGCAGATGATGGCTCAGCAGCACCGGCTGGGCGTGCTGCAGGTGCGTCCGGCCCGGCATCGGCGCGTTCGGGTGCGCCTCGGCCTGAATGATCAGCGCCTCGATGGTGCCGAGCACGCCGGCGCCGACGACCCGAGCGTGATCGCGCAGGAACATCCGTCCCATGGTGGCGATCTGGTCGTTGCGCGAGCGTCCGGCGCGCAGCTTCCCGCCCAGGTCCTCACCGGCCCGGGCCAGCAGTCCGCGCTCCAGCGCCCCGTGCACGTCCTCATCGCTGGGCGCCGGGGTGAAGGCCCCGGAGAGCACGTCGGCCTCGAGCTGATCCAGGGCAGAGAGCATCCCGGTCAGCTCCGCCTCGTCGAGCAGGCCGGTGCGGTGCAGCACCCGGGCGTGTGCCCGGGATCCGGCGATGTCGTAGCGGGCCAGGCGGAAGTCGAAATGCGTGGACTTGCTCAGCGCGGCCAGCGCGTCGGCGGGTCCTGAGGCGAACCGGCCGCCCCAGAGCGCGCCCTCGTTGGTGCCGTGCCGGCTGGACGAGTTTCCGTTGTCCGAGTCCGCGTTGTCAAAGTCCGTGCTCTCCGGGGTCATGCTCAGCGGTCCAGGTTGCCGAGGCCGGAGAAGTCCGGCTTGCCGTGGATGCGCTGCTCGCGCTGAGAGGCCACCTTGGAGGACAGGCCGAAGATGTCGATGAATCCGCGGGCGCTGGACTGATCGAAGGCGTCGCCGGCGTCGTAGGTGGCCAGGTTGAAGTCATACAGGCTGGTCTCGGAGCGGCGACCCTGCACGGTGGCGCGGCCGCCGTGCAGCTCGAGCCGGATCTCACCGGAGACGTACTTCTGGGTCTCGTCGATGAACGCGTCGAGGTTGCGCTTGAGCGGGGAGAACCACTGGCCGTCGTAGACCAGCTCGGTCCAGCGCTGGTCCACGGTCTTCTTGAACCGGGCCTGCTCGCGCTCGAGGGTGATGTTCTCGAGTTCGCGGTGCGCGGCGATCAGGGCCATCGCGCCGGGGGCCTCGTAGATCTCGCGGGACTTGATCCCGACCAGACGGTCCTCGACGATGTCGATCCGGCCGACGCCCTGGGCGCCGGCGCGGCGGTTGAGCTGCTCGATGGCTTCCAGCGCGGTCACGGTCTGGCCGTCCAGGGCCACCGGCACGCCCTGGTCGAAGGTGATGGTGACGACGTCGGGCGAGGGCGGGAAGGAGGGGTCCTCGGTGTAGTCGTAGACGTCCTTGGTGGGACCGTTCCAGATGTCTTCCAGGAAGCCGGTCTCCACGGCGCGGCCCCAGACGTTCTGGTCGATGGAGAAGGGGTTCTTCTTGGTGGTCTCGATCGGCAGGTTGTGCTTCTCGGCGTATTCGATGGCCAGCTCGCGGGTCAGGGCCAGGTCGCGGACCGGGGCGATGCACTTGAGCTCCGGGCCGAGGGTCTGGATGCCGACCTCGAAGCGGACCTGGTCGTTGCCCTTGCCGGTGCAGCCGTGGGCGACCGTGGAGGCGCCGAACTGCTGGGCGGCGGCAACCAGGTGCTTGGTGATCACCGGGCGGGAGATCGCCGAGACCAGCGGGTAGGAGTCCATGTAGAGGCCGTTGGCCTTCAGCGTGGGCATGCAGTACTGATCGGCGAACTCGTGGCGCGCATCGGCCACATAGGCCTCCACGGCGCCGCAGTCCAGCGCACGCTGACGCACCGTCTCCAGTGATTCACCGCCCTGACCCACGTCGACGGCGACGGCGACGACTTCCTGGCCGGTGGCTTCGGCGATCCAGCCGATGGCCACAGAGGTGTCGAGGCCGCCGGAATAGGCGAGAACAATACGATCAGTCACAGCGAATCTCCTTGGGGAACGGAACTTTGGCTCGAAGACAGCCTACATAATTATTCGCAGGTATGCATAAACGTGCCGATGAGGTTCGGGGTCCCCGCCAGGCTATCCTCTTCCCGCCCCCGACGGCTCAGGGCGCAGGCTCGGTCTCAGATAGACTTGCCGCCATGTCACAGGACCACCAGCACTCGACCGATCTCCCGGAGAACCAGCAGCCTCAGGCAGGCGGAGCACCCGAGTTGACCGAGGAGCAGATGGAGTTCCTGACCTCGATGTTCGGGGTGGCCCGGGCCGGCAAGACCGAGGAGCTGCTTGACCTGGTGGACCGCGGCGTGCCGGCGAACCTGAGCAACGAGAAGGGCGACACGCTGCTCATCCTTGCCGTCTATAACGACCACACCGAACTGGCCAAAGGCCTGCTCACCCGCGGCGCCGATGTGGACCGGATCAACGATCAGGGCCAGACCGCACTGGGCTGCGCGGTGTTCCGGCAGAACGAGGCCGCCACGACGGCCCTGCTCGACGCCGGCGCTGACCCTCGCCTGGGCCGGCAGAGCGCCTACGCCGTGGCGGAGATCTTCGGCCTGGACTCGATGCGCGCAGTCCTTGACGCCCACCAGGGCTGAGCCACCAGCAGTCAGTCGCCAGCAGTCAGTGACCAGCCCTCAGCCGACATGGTCGCGGACTGAGCGGGAGATCCGCCCGACCATGGCATTGACCGCTCGCAGCCGCAGCGGGGTGATCACCCGGGCAAGACCCAGGTGAGAACCCACATCCGCCTTCACACCCAGGATCGCCTCGTAGCTCTGGCCGCTGAGTCCGTGCTGCAGGATCGAGGCGAAGCCCCTCGTAGTGGGAGCCTCCGGCGGAGCGGCGAAGTAGATGTGCGCCACCTCCGCCGCGTCGTCGAAGTCCGTCGCCAGGAACAGCGGAGACTGACACTCCACGACCTCGTCCATGTCCTGGAGGCTGTCCCGATAGGCCCCCGGGAGCTCCGGGAGGCGCTTCGCGTAGTCAAGCAGCAGCATCAGCCGCTGCTGCTCCCCCACGGACTGGAACTCCTCGAAGATCCGGGCCAGCGGCGTGCCGGTCGTCACGAGGCCGGTACCTCACCCGGCTCGGCGCCGACGGTGATGGGCAGCCGCACGCCGTTACCCCATTCGGTCCAGGAGCCGTCGTAGTTGCGAACCTCGTCGTAGCCCAGCAGGTGCTTGAGCACGAACCAGGTGTGTGAGGAGCGCTCCCCGATGCGGCAGTAGGCGATGACGGACTCAGAGTCCCCCACCCCGGCCTCTTCCTGGTAGATCGCGGCAAGCTCTTCCCGTGACTTGAAGGTCCCATCCTCGTTCGCGGCCCGGGCCCAGGGGACCGAGACGGCGGTGGGGATGTGTCCGCCGCGCAGGGCGCCTTCCTTGTCCTCGAAGCCCGGCGCCGAGGTGACTTCCCCGGAGTATTCCGCGGGGGAACGCACGTCGACCAGGGGGGTGCGGCCGATGGCCTCGAGCACGTCCTCGCGGAAGGCCCGCCACTGCGGATCGTTGCGCGTGGCCGGGACCGGGTACTGCGCGTCACGCGGCTGCGGCACCTCGGTGCTCAGCTCCCGGCCCTCCTGCACCCACTTGGCCCGACCGCCGTCGATCAGGCGCAGGTCCGCATGCCCGAAGAGGGTGAAGACCCAGAGGGCGTAGGCGGCCCACCAGTTCGACTTGTCCCCGTAGAACACCACGGTGGTCTCGGGCGTGATGCCCTTGGACGCGGCAAACGCGGCGAACTGTTCCGGATCGATGAAGTCCCGGGTGACCGGGTCGTTGAGGTCGGTGTGCCAGTCGATCTTGTGCGCCCCGGGAATGTGGCCGGTCTCGTAGAGGAGCACGTCCTCGTTCGATTCCAGCAGCACCACGGAGGGGTCATCCTTGTGCTCGGCCGCCCAGTCAGTGGTGACGAGCGCGCCGGGGTTGGCGTAGTGCGAGAAGTCCTGGTCTGAAGACATGTCGAATGCCCTTTCGTCGATCGGCGTCCATAGGTGCGTCGTGGTGGTGCACAATCTCCCACGACACCACCCAGCGTACTTTGTTTTTGAACACTTATGAACCTATATGACGCATTACTAGTGGTTCGACGAGTCTTTGTCTACGGTGGGACTATCACCCGATCACCGCCGAGGAACGAGTTGTCTCCGCATGCGCACACCAGCGACCCGACCGACCATCCTGGCGGTCTCTGCTGTCCTCGGCGCAGCTCTGATCAGCGGCTGCGCGGGCGAGCCTGACGGGCAGATCACGCTCGTGGGGTTCGCGGCGCCGGCGGAGGCGAACAATGAAGTGTTCAACTCATTCACCGAGACCCCCGCGGGCCAGGGGGCACAGAAGGCGGAATCCTACGGAGCCTCGGGAGATCAGTCGCGCAGCGTGGCCAACGGGCTGCCGGCGGACCTGGTGCACCTGAGCATCTCCCCGGACCTCGAGCGCCTGGTCGACGCGGGACGGGTGGCCGAGGACTGGGACGACAACGCCTGGGGCGGGCAGCTGACCAGCTCGGTGGTGGTCCTGGTGGTCAGGGAGGGCAACCCCTTGGGCATCACCGGATGGGAGGACCTGATCCGCGAGGATGTCAGCATCGTGACCCCCAACCCGGGATCCTCCGGCGCCGCGCGCTGGAACATTCTCGGCGCCCTCGCGTCCCAGTTGCAGGACGGCGGCACCCCGGTTCAGGCGCAGGCCTATATGGAACAGTTCATCGACAACGTCGCGGTGTTCCCCGGCTCCGGCCGGGACGCGACCATGGCGTTCCTCGACGGGACCGGTGACGTGCTGGTCTCGTATGAGAACGAGGCGATCTTGGGCGTGCAGCAGGGAGAAGCGCTCGACTACATCGTTCCGCAGACCTCGGTGCTGATCGAGAACGTCGCCGCGGTCACCGAGGACGCTCCGGCCCAGGCCCGGCAGTTCCACGACTTCGCGCTCTCCCCGGCGGGACAGGCGATCTACGCCAGCTTCGGCTTCCGCCCGGTGGAGCAGGACGGCGCCCCGATCGAGATCGAAGCGGTCCGCGGAGCCAACGATCCCGCCGAACCCTTCCCCGAGGTGCAGCAGCTGGCCACGGTGGACGAGGACTTCGGCGGCTGGGACCAGGTGAAGGACGACTACTTCGACGAGGACGGGTTGATCACCCGGCTCATCGAGGACTCGGGACGGAGCTGAGATGCCGACCAGCGCGCTGAACACCCCCGCTCCCGGCACTGATGCGGCACCGGGCAGACTCCGGTCCAGGTTCCGATCCACCCCGAGGTCCCGGCGTCGACGGCGCAGCACGCTGACCCGGCCCGCCGGGCTCGCCCTGGGGATCTCGGTGCTGTGGTTCAGCCTGCTGGTGATGATCCCACTGGCCCTGCTGCTCATCTCCTCGGTGGAGGACGGCTGGTCCACGTTCTGGGACACCCTGACCAACGTGCAGACCGCGAACGCGATCCGGCTCACGCTGGTCTCCGCGCTGGCCGTCACAGCGGTGAACCTCGTGATGGGGCTGCTCATCGCCTGGGTGCTGGTGCGCGACCGTTTTCCGGGTCGGTGGTTGATCGAGCTGATGATCGACATCCCCTTCGCGCTGCCCTCGCTGGTCGCCGGACTGGTGCTGCTGAGCCTCTACGGACCGGAGAGCCCGCTGGGGATCAACGTGCTGGGCACCCCCGCCTCGGTGTTCCTCGCGCTGCTCTTCGTGACGCTGCCCTTCGTGGTCCGGACGGTGCAGCCGGTGCTGGGCGAGCTGGACCGCGACGTCGAGCGGGCGGCCCATTCGCTCGGCGCCAGCCGCGCCACCACGGTGCGCCGGATCATCCTTCCGGCGCTGACCCCCGCACTGGCCGCGGGAGCCACCCTGTGCTTCGCCCGCGGAGTCGGCGAGTTCGGTGCCCTGGTGATCCTCACCGGGAACCGGCCGAACATCTCCGAGGGCGCCCCGATGCGGATCCAGAGCTACATCGAGGTCGACAACACCGCCGCTGCGGCGACCGTCGCGGTGCTGCTGCTGGCCACCGCCCTTGCCGCGACGCTGCTCGTGGAGATCCTCACCTCCAAGGAGCGCCCCCGGTGAGCGCCACGCGGACGGCACTGCGCACCGTGGTGATCGCCTATCTGTTCTTCCTGGTCGGCTGGCCGCTGTGGATGGTGGTCCAGGAGACGTTCCTCTCCGGGGAGAACCACCTGGTCTCCACATGGGAGGACCCGGCGGTCCGCAGCGCGCTGCGGGTCACCCTCGCGGCCGCCGCCTGGGCGGTCGTGCTGAACACGGTCTTCGGGATCACGCTGGGGATCCTGCTGGTGCGCCACGACTTCCCGGGAAAACGGCTGCTCGGGCTGTTCGTGGACCTGCCGATCGCGGTCTCGCCGATCGTCGTTGGCCTGGCGCTGCTGCTCGCCTACGGCCCCGTCCAAGGCTGGCTCGGCCGCCCGCTGGCCGAACTGGGCATCCTGGTGGTGTTCTCCTTCCCCGGCATCGTGCTCGCGGTGACCTTCGTCAGCCTTCCGCTGGTGTTGCGCGCGGTGATCCCGGTGCTGCGCGAGATCGGCATGGAGCAGGAGATCGCCGCACGGAGTCTCGGGGCCCACGCCGGGCAGATCCTCTGGCGGATCACACTGCCCTCGATCAGGGGGGCGGTGACCTACGGGGTCATTTTGACCCTGGCCCGCGCCATCGGGGAGTTCGGGGCCGTGCTGATCATCTCCGGGGGCCTCGTCGGTCAGACCGAGACCGCCACCATGGCGGTCCAGCGCTTCCATCAGGGCTTCGCCACTGGCAGCTCCTACGCCATCGGATTCCTGCTCGCACTCATCGGCATCGCCGCACTGGCCATCGTCACCGTGTTACGACCAAAGGAGCACACCCGTGGGAATTGAGATCCACCACGTGAAGAAGAGCTTCGGCAGCTTCACCGCCCTGGAAGACATCAGCCTCTCGGTCCCCTCCGGCGGACTGACCGCCCTGCTCGGTCCCTCGGGGTCGGGCAAGACCACGCTGCTACGGATCCTAGGCGGCCAGGAAGAACCCGACGCCGGCTCGGTGCACCTCGCGGGGCGCGATGTCACGCGGCTGCCCGCCCAGCAGCGCAACATCGGATTCGTCTTCCAGCACTACGCGGCGTTCACGCATATGAGCGTGACCAAGAACGTGGCCTTCGGATTGGAGGTCCGCAAGACTCCGAAGGCGCAGGTCCGGCGCCGGGTGCAGGAGCTCCTCGAACTGGTCCAACTGGAGCGCTTGGGCGACCGGCTCCCCGCCCAGCTCTCCGGCGGCCAGCGGCAGCGCATGGCGCTCGCCCGCGCCCTCGCGGTGGATCCTTCGGTGCTGCTGCTGGATGAACCCTTCGGCGCCCTCGACGCGAAGGTCCGCAAGGAGCTGCGCGACTGGCTGCGCCAGCTGCACGAGGAGGTCCATGTCACGAGCGTGTTCGTCACCCATGACCAGGAGGAGGCCCTGGAGGTCGCTGACACGGTGGTCGTGATGAATCAAGGGCGCATCGAACAGGTCGGCACGCCCGAGGAGATCTACGACCATCCGGCCAGTGACTTCGTCTTCGGGTTCATCGGGGAGGTCACCCGGTTCGGGGGGCTGCGGCTGCGGCCCCATAACCTGGAGGTGACCCTGGACCCCGAGAGCGGCTCGCACCCCGGGCGGATCACCAGGCTGGCCCGGATCGGCTTCGAAGTGCGCCTGGAGGTGCTGTTGGACTCAGGACCGGACTCACTGGGCGATTCTCACCCGCCGGTGCACGTGCAGCTCTCTCGCACGGAGTCCCAGGCACTGGACCTGCAGCAGGGGGACGGCATCTGGATTCGACCCAGGGCCGCAGCCGGCGTCCGCGAGGCCGAGATCCTGCGGGTCGGAGCTGAACGCTGATCCGGCTCTCACCTCATGTGTCGGGACATCGGGGGTGCCCGAACGTCTTCACTCTGCACCTCCATGTGCTCCGAACACGTCTTGGAAGCCGAACTACCGGCCGGCCAGAGGGCCGGGCACATGGCTCAGTGAGCACAGCCCGTTGAGGACGCCCGCCGCACTCAACTGACTTGGTCGCTTTCCTGGACGTTTGCCTATTGACGGTCTACCTCGTGCTCCGTAGGTTGATTGCGGTATTCAACGGAACAACATCGCGACGGCATGAATGGTACTTACCGAGATAGGAAGTGATTCATTGTGAAGAGCAGGATGAAACGAGTATCTGCGGGAATGGCAATCTGCCTGGGCGCAGTCGGGTTCACCGGTGTAGCTGCGGCCAGCGCCGCTGACGCCAGCACCGTGACGCAGACCTATTCCAAATCCCAGGTCAACACTTGGAACTACGTCTTTACGGGCACGACTGCGTGCTCGTTCTTCCCGAACGCCTACGTGGCGGCGGTTTGCGCGGCCTCTGGCAGCGCGAACTTCAAGTCTGCGATCAGCTACGCGTCGATGAACAACTGCGAGTTAGAAATCCGGGTGACGCCAAACCCCGACAGCATCTACTCATTCGACAAGGCGACCAACGAGTATGAAGCCGTGAACTGCGGCTAGGTCTAAGACAGAGAAGCGCCTCACCGGATTCAGATCCGGTGAGGCGCTTCTGCGTTTGTGGGGGCCTTTAGGGGCTCTTCACACTTCAGCGTGGAGTCCTGCTCGAGGGTGGATTTGGGAGCGTCGGCGTGTCTGCCGGAAGCTCCTGCCTAGAATACGTGACTGGTAGTTGGTCTGGTTCCGGTACCCACGGCCGGTGCGCTTGATCTGCTTGATCGCCGTGTTTGCCGCCTCTGTCCGGGCGTTGGTGACCCGGGTGCCGAGGAACACCTTGATCTCCGGCCACCACTTCGCCACTGTGGCCGCCAGCCTGTCGGCCTCGGGCAGCCCGGCCGCGACCACTGCCAGCTCAAAGTCGATTCTCGCGCCCTGGCCCGCTGCGATGGACTCCGCGTTCAGGATCCTGCGCAGGTGCTCCTTCACCGCCCAGGCCGCGGCGACCTGCTCGAAGTCCTCGTCGTC
>NZ_PVTY01000025.1 GCF_003003175.1 Nesterenkonia sandarakina
GCGCGGTTCGGTGTGGCGGTGGGCTGACTCGTTGCGCCGGCCTCGGCGGCGTCGAGCCATTCCGCCCCGGTCGCGGGGCGCTCGGGCGCGGTGATCGAGTCGGCAAGCTCCTCGGTCATGAGATCCGCTGCGCGCATTTCAGCGGCAGTCCGGTTGAAGTCCTCGTTGGGGTCCCAGGTGGTCATGATCTCTGCGACCTCCATCCCCAGTTCCTCCATCGCCTCACGATCCGCTAGCGGATCTTCGTCCTGATCCTCGTCGGCTGTCTCTTCGGCCGGCTCGGGCTGGACCTGGGAAGCGCTGGGTTCCGGCGTGGGGTCGGGCTCCTGTGCTGCGGGCTCATCCGATGAGAGAGCGACGTAGGCGAAAGCGCCGGCGATTCCGCCCAGCAGCAGCACCGCGACGACGATTCCAATGATGGTGTTCCGGCCCATTAGCTGATGCCCTTTTCTCTCAGTAGTGGTGACGGGTCCACGAGGTTTTCCCACCCTGGAATGCTCTCGTCACCGTTGGGGGTGCCGATTTGGAAGTGTAGGTGCTCTCCTGCCGATGACCCGGTGTTGCCCTGGGTGCATAGCGGGGTGCCTGGTGCCACGGTGTCACCGGGGTTTACCTCGATGCTGTTGGCAGCGCAGTGCGCGAACTCGATGTGGAGCCCTGGGGCGTCGGGCATCTTTCCCAGCACGACCCAGCCCAGTTGTCCCCAGCCGTTGATCACGCCGGTGGCGCGGATCTCTAGATCCATCGGCGCGACGACGGTAGAGCCGGAGGGGCCGGCAAAGTCGAGCCCTCGGTGATCGGAGACGCCGCCTGAGCAGTTCAGGGCGTTGAGGATCGGGCAGGACCGTGCGCCGAATCCAGATGTGATCGTGGACCCTGGCAGGGGGCTCACCCACTCCCCTGTGCCAAGTTCTCCGATCTCCTGGCCACCCACGGGTGAGCAGTCTGCGGAGTAGTTGCCTTGGGCGCTTCCCATGATGGTTTCTACGTACTGTTCGGTCTCGGGGAAGCCGGGGATTCCCCCGGCGCTCTGGACCGCCCCGGGACCGGCGTTGTACGCCGCGAGGGCCAGCTCTGCTAGCTCGCGCTCATTACCGGCCAAGTCCGACACTTCTTCGGACACAGCGCCCATGTAGCGACCCATAGCGGCTATGGCGTCCTCGGGGTTGAAGGGGTCTCCCCCGTCGCCGTAGGTGGCCCAGGTCTGGGGCATGAACTGCGCGATTCCTTGGGCGCCTGCGGGGCTTTCAGCGTCGGGGTTCCATCCTGATTCGGCGTCGATCTGCGCTGCCAGGAGATCGACGGAGAGGCCCGATTCAGCGGCCGCGGAGTCAAGGGCCTCGCGGTATTCCTCGGGGATCGAGGAAGCGTCCTCCGTGGTGCCGGGACGGCACGACGCTTGCGGCTCTGGTTCTTCTCCCCCGCTGATCGCAATGACGAGGATGAACAGTGGCACACCTATCAGAACAGCGAGGATACCGAGCATTAGCCCGCATCCTGAGCCTTTATTGTCCGACATTGATTTCCTTAGCCTAGATATGCAACACGTACAAGATTAAGCTTCCTTGGCTACCACTGTATAGAAGCTCAGCTATAGATGGGTGTCGAACTAGGTGTTTCGCAACCCTTAGGTTGCGAGGCAGCGAGATGCGGCACCTCTCCCCCGCCAAAGATCCGCGAGATCTCGCAGCAGCCGATACATCCAGGAGCCTCGCAACCGTGTCTCGATAGCTTCGTGTACTCATCGTCAGTTGCGAGACACCTGGACGAAGCGGCGATAGGGAACGTTCGATTGGGAATGCCTGGCCGGCACTAAGGAGGATGGCGTCCCGAGCCCGGCGCTGAAATCGCCTGCTTGCTCCAGGAACGCGCAAACCCCGCGGCCGGAGTGTGAGGGGACACTGTTTCCGGACGCGGGGTTCACTGAATCACTCGCACCTTCAAGAGGTAGCAACGACACTAGAGGGCTTTCGTGGACACGCAGTGGTCGAGGCCTGGTAGCTCCCTGGAGGCAACAAGTGGACAGCACCAGACGGCGTAGAAGGATGCGAGCGGTAGAGGATCCCTCAGCGTGCATTATTCCCTCGACGGGAGTCCGAGTGCCCGCAAGCCGACCGGCTTGCGGGCGGTGACCACACCATCTCCTGCCGCGGCGCAAGGACCAGCAGTGGATGTCAGGTGAAACCAGCGGCGCCTGTGTCGACGACTCCCCAAAACTGGACGCTCATCGCGTGGCAAGGTGACCAGTATTCACGCCTCATCGAGAGCGCCGCCTGGAGCAGACTGTCGCGGTTCGGGTGGAGAAGTAACTCCTACGCAAGATGCTGAACTCAGAGGCCGTTGCGCACAACGCGGGAAGCACCTTCGAACTAGCAGTGGCCACGGCTGCCGGAACCCGACCAACTACCAGTCACGTATCCTGGGCAAGAACTTCAGACGGCCACGCCGATGCCCCAGAACCGCCCTCGCGGGAGCACGCACACCGAAGTGTGAATAACTGAAAAAATACGCCTCTCGCGAAAACTGTATTAGCGCTAGGATTTTATGGATAACTTCTGGATGTATTTTGAGGTTCTTGCTCCCTCCATAGGAGTGGGACTGGTGTTCTGGATGGCTATGCGTGCCATCTTCCGCGCGGACCGCAGTGAGCGAGCTGCGGAGGCGCAGGTGCGCCAAGAGGCATCACAGCAGGGCTCCGGGCACACGCCGGAGGCCCTGGATGAACCCGTCCCGGAAGAGCTACGGCGAACATCTCACCACTAGAGTCTCGATAGCCCGAGACGCAGAGCCTTGCCCTCGTCGAGTTCTCCAAGAACCCCAGTACGTGACCGGTCAACGCCAATGGAGCGAGTCAATCCGCACCCGTCCAGGTCACCGCGCGGTGATCAAGGTAGTTTCCTCGACAGTCGCTACTTAGCTCCTGGCGCCCGCATTGAAGCGGGTCTTTGTCCAGCCTCGAGATCTACGTCGCAGCTCTACCCGAAACCTGTTGTGAGTCCAACCACAAGAATGGTGCAGCCGGGGAGACTTCTCCAGAATCGGCCTCAATCACTAGATGCACCCCCGTCGCTGGGGACGGGCACAGGATACGACCTTGATGCTGCCCTGGCAGGTGAACGCCGAGTGGCTGTGGCCCCGAGAGCTAGAGCCACAATGCTTGCGCCCCCAACACCAAGAACGATCCTGCCCCCCAAGTCTTGGTCGGACAGAGCATTGTCCATCCAGGGCAGCCCCATCTGTGCGAAGTAGTCCACCGAAAGCAGCCCGGTCTGGCAAATGATGCCGAATCCCAGAACGGCGTAGCAGGCCAGTGCCACTCCTAGAGCAAGCAATCGCCCAGGATAAGTAGTCTGACGATGACCGGGCGCGTTGGTGACAGCCTGGATGAAGGCGCCGCTGATCAGCAACAGATACACCACCAGGGCAGCGCGAGCGAAATAGCTTCCTGCCGTGAGGTCTAACAGCGGAGTGAGGAACAACACCAGCAGTGACCCACCCAGAATCCCCGCCAGCAGCACCGGATGGGCCAAGGCACTCACTCTGGGTGATCGAGTCAGGTGCAAAATCCATTCCCGGGGACCATAGGAGCCGTCCTGGCGTGGAGGCAACGCCTGCAACGCCAGGACGGGGCCAGCTCCGTGCACCAAAAAAATGGGCACTACCGCAGTGATTATCAGCAGTTGCAGCGCGTATCCGCTGAACAGGACCCCGCCGTACACGCTGGGGCCTCCGTTGGTTAGCCAGAAGAACAGCACCCAGCCGAGAATCCAGCTGGCGGTCCGACCCGGAGCCCAGATCTCGCCGCGCCGACGCAGACGCGCCACCCAGCGCAGGTAGACCAGGACGGCGGCGACGCTGAGCAGGCCCAACATCAGATCCGGTCGCCAGTGGCTGAGGTAGCTCAGCACCGTCGGCGGTGGTGGCACCGGGCTGCCAGTCAGGAAGAAGGCCAACCCTGAATCGGTGGGAGCAGGTTCCTGGGGAATGGGCGGTGCCGAAGAGCCTAGAGCCCCGGCCACTCCCATGACCGCGCCCATGACCAGCACCTCCACACCGGCCAATCGCCAGAACGCCCACCCCCGAACCTGACGGGGCTTGCCTTCAGAACCGAGGTCGGCCTGGGAGGCGACCGCGTGTCTGCCGATCGCCGGGATCGTCACCCGGCGGTGCCACCACCCGGCTACACCCAGCACCAGGGTCAACACGATTTTGATCATCAACAGCCAGCCATAGGTAGTCGTGACCAGGTCCGTCACGCTCTGCAGCCGGATCCAGGCACTGGTGATGCCCGAGACGGCCACCAGGACAAAGCACCACAGGGCCACCTGTGAATAGCGCTGCACCACAGCGCCAAGGGTTGGACCGGTGCGCGGTGCCACTAGGCACAACACCGCCAGACCGCCGGCCCAGATCGTGACCCCGACCACATGCAACCAGATCGCAGTCACCGCCAGCTCGTGATTGGCTGCTCCTGCGGCGTGACCGGTCAGGGCCAGCGGCACCAGGGCCAGCACACCTAACAACAGGGTCACGGCAGCTGAGGTGTACCCAGTGACCGTGACCGCGACCGCGGAGGCCAGGACGATGATCAGCGCCCCGGCCACAAGAATGCGTCCCGCATCGATCTCGGTGACGTACTGCACCAGATGCTCCATGTAAGACACGCTGCCGATTCCCGTGCCAAGGGCCGCGAGGTGGGTCAGGATCAAGTGCGCCAGCTGTGTCGGGACCCAGAGGACCACGGCGAACATCCCGATGCCGGCGGCGAAACGCCAGGCACCCCCCACTGGCTCTTTCCCGGATCCAGTAGCGGATTCCGCACCCTCGATACCGCCCCGGGTGTCGGGCTGGCCGTTGATCTCCGGGTGCCGTCGGGGAAGAACAAAGGCACAAAGGAAGAAGGCACCGATGGCCACGGTCGCCGTCAGGTTCAGGAGCACTGTCACGATCGGCGTGCCCCACCGCACCACCGGGCCAGGATCGGCCAAGGAGCTCGGAGCTGAGGCACCGGTCATCAGCAGCCCGGCCACGGTAGCGAGCACCGCTGCGAGCAGACCCGCGAGAACGAACCACCACACCGACGGGCGACCAATACGCATCAAATTTTTCACCCGCCAAGGCTAGCCTCGATCCTGGCCGGACCCATGACGGTGCCCTGGTGCTTCACACGAGCGACCAGGCTGCACCGCCTGCGTGCAGGCCCTCAGTACTGGTGACACCGGAGCAGACATCCTCTTCAGCATCCCGCGCAGGTGCTCTTCAGCGCTCCTGTCCTTTTAGGATGGCCTGATGCGAAGCCACGTTTCTGCTCGCCCTACCCGAGTTCTACCCCGAGTCTTCATATTCACCATGATCGTCGCTCTGCTCGGTGTAATCAGCACCGTCACCGCGCCCCGAGCTCTGGCCCACGACGTCCTGGTGGACACCACCCCGTCGGACGGAGCCGTGCTGCAGCAACCCCCGCACCAGGTCTCGCTGACCTTTTCTGGGGAACTGGTGGAGATGAACCCGCTGATCATCGTCTCTGACGCAGAGGGCGAGGTCATCACCGATACTCCACCGCGCATCGATTCTGGTACCGCCACCGTGCCCTTGCCTGACGTGGGCGCCGGGGACTACCGGGTGCAATGGTCGGTGGTGTCCTCTGACGGACACCGCATCGAAGGAAGCTACTCGTTCAGCGTCGCAGCAGAATCACCGTCTGCACAGGATCCCAGCTCCGAACCCACCGACGAGGACCCAGAACAGGCTGGCACCCCAGCCCCACCAGCGTCTTCTCAGAGCCCTGAGCGGGACCCCACCTCCGATGCGGACGCCGACCTTTCCGGGACCCAGGATTCAGGCGGCCTGCCCGCCTGGCTGACGCTTGTCCTCACTGCGGTGGTGCTGGGCGCAGTGGTGCTGGGCGCAGTAATCATCACTGTCACCAGGCGCCGCAACGCTGATGCGTCAATTAGACGGCCCTGGTCGCGAGTCGGAAAGTGAACCCACGCTTGCTGACTGGTCCCCGCTGACACTCCAGCCGGCGATGCCTACTAGGGTCGGGCATTCCTGCTCAACGTGGGTCCGCATCCTGACGTGAACGAGATCCAGGGCGGCGCCTTGACCACATCAGTGCCGCCTGGCCGGCGAACAGCATCACACAGACCGGCGATGGCAGCATCTACACCACGAGGCTGCCCGTCAGTCGCACGGGAACGATCCCCGCAGGCCTTCCGATGGGTTCGCAGCTGCCGGGCCGGGCTTGTATGACTCTCCACAGGCACCTCTCGGTATGCCGTTTTCTACGTCCTGTAGAATTTCTGCAGATAGCCGATCCCCACCCGTGGGGTGTGGAGACTGGGAGGAGGCAGGGTGCTGTGTACGCCTCAAATCTTCGCGGTCTGGGACGGGTCGCCCGGGGTCTCATCATCGGTTTCACCGCCGTACTCTCCACCGCTGTGGCTCACTACTCCGCCACCGGCCATGTGCCGGAACCAGTAACAGTTCTCCTCGCCCTCACTGTGGCCACACCGGTCTGCATTGGGCTCTCCCGCGTGCCGCGCAGCCGAGGACGACTCGTCAGTGCGGTACTGACTGGTCAAGTGTTCCTTCACCTGTTGTTCGGGCCAGGTCCCGCTGCTGTGGGGGATCATCAGCATCCGCTGCTGATTCATCTCGAATTCGGCGCCCTCTCGATTCATGTGGTGGCTCTGGTGGTCACCTACGCGGTGATTCGTCGCGGCGATGAGCTGGTAGAAGTGCTGTACCTAGTGCTGGGGATGTCGCTGTTTCAGCCGCTGCCCGAGGTCATTCCCCGGGCCTCCTACCCAGCCTGTGTGGCCGTGGCAAACACGATATGGGCGCCCGTCAAACCTCGCCCTGGGGAGGGGCCCACTCCTCTTCGGGGACCACCAGAGCTCATCCTGGCCTCGTGAAGCGCGTCTGAGACTCGATCGCTGCTGCGCTTCGGCGGTGGCTTGTGATGCTCTGCCCCGGTGAGCTGCGCTCTACCGGTGACCAAGAACCTGCCTCAAGAACGGATCCCCATGTCTGCTGATCACCCCTCAGATCCCCCTATCAACAGCCCCCTTGGCGGCACGGCCACCAAGAAAAAGACTCTACGATGGCTTCTTGGCGTAGCAGTCGTCGTGGTCCTAGCCGTGGTCGCGATCATGATCTTCCGCGATTCCCCGGACGAAACGCCTCCTGCCTCTGAGTCCAGCGCGGTGAACTCCGAGCTGATCGTCAGAGAAGATTCACGCAGACTCGACGACGTCCCGCAGAGCGATGTGACCTTTGTGGAGTTCCTGGACTTCGAGTGCGAAGCCTGCGGCGCGATCTACCCCACCGTCGAAGATCTCCGGGAACGCTACGAAGGAGAAGTGTCCTTCGTGATCCGGTACTTCCCCCTCGATGGACACCCAAACTCCCGGCAGGCAGCCCACGCGGTGGAAGCTGCCGCCCGACAGGGTGAACTAGAGGCCATGTATCAGCAGATGTACGAGACCCAGGAGCAATGGAGCCACAACGAAGACCCTCAGGACGATGTGTTTCGTGGCTACGCCGAGGAACTCGGACTCGACATGGATCAATGGGAAGAGGACTACTTCTCCGATGAGGTCGCAGACCGGGTCCAAGCGGACTTTGACGATGCTGTAGAGCTTCAACTCCAGGGAACACCGACGTTCTTCGTCAACGACGAACAGCTCAACCCTGAGTCGATCGAAGACCTCACAGACCCCCTTGATGAAGCCCTCGAAGCTCAGTGAGGACACACACCACACCTGAGTCGTCTAAAAGTTCCGCACCAGTATCACCCGGAGGTGTTCCGGGCCTACCCCCCAAGGTCACGGGGCTGGTTCTCCTCGTCTCTGGTGTCCTGGGACTGGTGCCTTCTTTCATACTCGCGGTGGAGAAGTACTGGCTGCTGACCAACCCCTTCTATTCTCCGAGCTGCACCCTGGGCGAGACCGTGTCCTGTTTGCCGGTGATGAACTCCTGGCAAGCTGAGGTCTTTGGTTTCCCCAACCCGTATATCGGCCTCGTAGGATTTGCACTGGTCGCTGCCACCGGCGGGGCACTTCTGGGTGGTGCCCGCCTGAGCGGGTGGTACTGGGGCGGCCTGCAGGCCGGTGTCACACTTGGCACGTTCTTCGTCGGCTGGTTGATGTCTCAGAGCCTATTCAGCATCGAAGCGCTCTGCCCCTATTGCATGCTCGCGTGGGCCGCCATGTTCTCCGCCATGTGGTACGTCAGCCTCGAATCCCTGAGCCGATGGGGCCACCAGAGATCTGGAGGACCCCCACGACTGGCACGGACCGTGCTGGAGCACCACGGCACCGTGTTGCTGACATGGTTCGTACTGATCGCGGGACTCGTGATCGTTGCCGCTCTGAACTTCTCCTAAAGTGTGCGGCTCCCCTTGTCCCAGAGCGCGGCGAGGACGGCAAGCACAGAGCCCGACCGGCCGCACAGGACCGCGAAGATCTCACACCAGGAGACTCCATGACAGCAGATTCTTCACCCACACCTCGGACCCGCCGGCACGCCCTCACCACGATCGCGTTGACCGCCACGGCGTTTATGGTCAGTGCTTGCGGCTCCGAGAATGACGACTTAGCACAGCGAGCACAAAATGATGGATCGAACTACATCTCTGGCGACGGTTCCGTGGAGGAGTACGCACCTGATAGTCGTGGAGCTGCCGTGGCCTTCGAGGCCACACTCTTCAACGGTACGAAGATCACCCCGGAAACCCTCCAGGGTGAGGTCACCGTCCTCAACTTTTGGTACGCCGCCTGCGCTCCGTGCCGGGTAGAGGCTCCCGACTTAGAAGCCGCCTATGAGGAGTTCAGACCCGATGGCGTCCAATTCTTCGGGATCAATACCCGCGATACTCAAGCGACTGCCGAGGCTTTTGAACGGAACTTCGGCATCACCTACCCCTCTATGGAGGACCGGACCGGAGAGGTCATGATGGCCATGACCGATTACGTCCACCCCTCCGCGGTACCCACGACGTTGGTCCTGGACACCCAGGCTCGGGTCAGCGCTCGTGTTGTAGGAATCATCGAGCCGAGCACACTGCGCACCCTGATCAGCACCGTACTGAACGAAGATCAAGCCGACTTAACCGGCAGCGGCGTCGTTGACAGCGTCGGCGAGGAGCAGAGGGGGAACCGTTGATGCTCGGCGCAGCCACCACGAATAACCCTTTCGCAGAAATCGTCTTCGACAGCTCGCTGTTATTGGCCACACCGGTTGCCATGCTCGCGGGCCTGGTCTCCTTCCTCTCTCCGTGCGTGCTGCCGCTGGTGCCTGGCTACCTCGGGTATATCACCGGGCTCTCCGGGGTTGAACTGCATCAACGCTCGCGTTCACGCATGGTGCTCGGCGCGCTGCTCTTCGTCCTGGGGTTCAGCGTGGTCTTCATGCTGATCGGGTCCGTATTCATCTACGCCACGACCTGGCTCAGGGTCGAGGGGGGCTGGGTCACTCAGCTGCTCGGTGTGATCGTCGTTTTCATGGGCCTGGTCTTCATGGGCGCCTTCAGCTTTTTCCAGCGTGAACGAAAGATCCACCGCCGCCCACCAGACGGACTGCTAGGAGCACCCTTCCTCGGTGCGACCTTCGGCATCGGCTGGGCACCATGTATCGGACCAACCCTGGCCGCGGTCCTGGCGCTGGTCTACGGAGAAGATTCCACACGCGGAGCCCTCCTGGTGTTTGCCTACTGCCTGGGACTGGGAATCCCCTTCATCCTCATCAGCGCAGGCATGCAACGTGGCATGCGCACCTTGAAGTTCTTCACCCGGCACAAGACCACTGTCATGCGACTGGGCGGGGGCATGTTGATCACCGTGGGCCTGTTAATGGTCACCGGAATCTGGAATGACTGGACCTACGCTCTCCAAGACTGGTTCGCCAACGAAGTAGTCATGCCCATCTGATCAATGAGCCGCTCCCACTACGAAGGTAGCCCTGGGGTTTTCTGGTGTTTGCCAAGATTCCCGGGGGCCGGGGAATTGAGAAACTTTTCTCGCCCACCGAGGCCGTACGAGACTCTCCAAACAGTTCACTACTTGATGTATAGTTCAGCGCATGCTGACTATTGCTTCGCGTCTCGATGTGATGAACCGGCTGGGTCGGGCGATGGCTGATCCCACCCGCTCGAGAATCTTGCTGCTCCTGCTCCAGGGGCCACGGTATCCCGGAGATCTTGCTCGGGAGCTGGGGCTCTCGCGGTCGAATGTGTCGAACCACCTGGCGTGCCTGCGGGACTGCGGGATCATCGTCGTGGAGCACCAGGGGCGGAAGACCCGCTACGAGATCGTCGACGCCCACCTGTCTCGGGCGCTGAACACGCTGGTAGAGACCACACTGGCCGTCGATGAAGAGGCCCCCTGTGTGGATCCGAAATGCACGGTAGCAGGGTGCTGCGAGGGCCAGGCGGCCCAGCAGTGACCACATCGGCCTGCGGCTGCGAAGCCCCAACACCGGCAGCTGGGCAAGAGCGCCACACCCCGTGGTGGCGAAGCCCTTCCGTGCTGATCCCTGCATCCTCGGGGCTGCTGCTGGTGTTCGGTCTCCTGGTGGAGTGGCTCTCCAGCGAAGCCGAGACGCTCGCTATGGTGCTGTTCTGGAGTTCACTGCTCTTCGGTGCCTCCCAGTTCGTCCCGGGGGCGCTGAAGGGACTGTTCACTCGCGGTCGGCTGGGAATCGGGCTGCTGATGACGATCAGCGCGACGGGTGCAGTCCTTCTGGGGTATATCGAGGAAGCCGCCGCTCTGGCTTTCCTGTACTCGATCGTCGAGGCGCTGGAGGACCTCTCCATGGACCGGGCCCAGTCTGGGCTGCGTTCATTACTCGGCCTGATCCCCACCACCGCCACCGTGCTCGCGGCCGATGGCGCAAAACGCACCACACCGGTTGAGGATCTCGTCGCCGGTGATGTGCTGCGTCTGGCCGCTGGTGAGCGTCTGGCCACCGACGCGGTGGTGCGTTCTGGGCACAGCAGCATGGATGTCTCAGCGATCACCGGAGAATCCATCCCTGTAGAAGTCAGCCCCGGGGATGACGTGCTGGCCGGATCGATCAACACCTCCGGGACCTTAGACGTCGAAGCCACCGCCTCAGGCACGGATAACTCCCTGACCACGGTCGTGGAGCTGGTCGAGCAGGCACAGACTCAGAAGGGCAACCAAGCCCGCTTAGCCGATCGTCTAGCTCGACCCCTCGTGCCAGGGGTGCTTCTCCTGGCGACCGTGGTCGCTCTGGTCGGGTGGATCTTCGGCGACTCGGAGCTATGGGTGCAGCGTGCCCTGGTCGTCCTGGTGGCCGCCTCGCCGTGCGCGTTAGCGATCTCAGTGCCGATCACGGTGGTCTCTGGCATCGGTGCAGCCAGCAAATTTGGAGTGATCATCAAGTCCGGCGCCGCCTTCGAACGCCTCGGTGGCATCCGCCATGTGGCCCTGGACAAGACAGGGACCCTGACCCGCAATGAGCCCACCGTCACCGTGGTGCTCACCACCGGTGACACCACCCGGTCCCAGGTGTTGAACTGGGCGGCGTCTCTGGAGGCCCATAGCACCCACCCGTTGGCCGCAGCCATCACGGCCGAGTCCACCGAGGTGCTTGATGCTCAGCAGGTCACAGAGACGGCTGGTCAAGGAATCAGCGGGGTCCTCGATGAGGTGCCGATGTCTGTGGGGAATCCGCGCTGGCTCAGCCCAGGTGAACTCGCTGAACAGGTCGAAGACTTCGAGAATCGAGGCATGACCATGGTGATCCTGCACCGGAGGCGTCAGCCGGTTGGCGCGATCGGGGTCCGCGATGAGCTTCGCCCGGAGACCAGCCAGGTCATCACGTCCCTGACCTCCCGGGGTCTGGGCGTGACCATGCTCACCGGGGACAACACTCGCACCGCAGAAGCTCTCGCCCACGAGGCGGGCATCACCGAGGTTCGGTCTCAGCTGCGCCCCCAGGACAAGGCACGCGCTGTGACCCAGCTGCGCGAAGCCGGATCAGGTCCGGTGGCGATGATCGGTGACGGCATCAATGACGCCCCCGCCCTGGCCACCGCAGATATCGGTATCGCCATGGGTGCCACCGGCTCGGACGCCGCAGTCGAATCAGCAGATGTCGCGTTCACCGGCGAAGACCTGCGTCGGATCCCCCAGGCACTTGATCACACCCGGCGAGGCCGACAGATCATCACCCAGAACATCGTCTTGTCACTGGCGCTGATCATCGTGCTGCTCCCCCTGGCGATCACCGGTGTGCTCGGTCTAGCCGCTGTCGTGCTGGTCCATGAGATCGCTGAAGTCTTCGTCATCCTCAACGGGCTGCGCGCCGCCCGCACCCCCTCAGCCGAGCATGCTTTCACCTCAGCTGAATCAGAGGCCAGGCCTCACATCACCGCACCGCACCGCACCGGCCCGTTGATCGCGTAGTGTCGCTGCGAATTCTCTACAAGAGTCTCCCGCCGATGAAATACCTTGGAGGTTAAACGATGGAGGGATTCGCCCTCGTCCTGGTCCTTGCAGCCTTGCCGGCTGCCGGGAATTTTCTCGGTGGGCTGCTCGCGGAAATCGTCAAGGTCCCCGACCGCACCCTGAGCCTGGCACTGCATCTCGCCGCTGGCATCGTCTTAGCCGTCGTCGGACTCGAACTGATGCCGGAAGCCCTCTCAGCGACGCACGCGTGGGTGCCGATCCTGGCACTGGCGGCAGGTGGGTTGGGCTTCATGGGACTAGAACGTGTCATCGACTCCGTGCGCCACCGTCTAGGACGCGGTGCTGAGAGCAACGGTCCTTGGGCGATCTTCGCTGGTGTTTCTCTGGACCTGTTCAGCGACGGGATAATGATCGGCGCCGGGACCCTCATCGACCCACGACTAGGTTTGATACTGGCCCTTGGTCAAGTGCCCGCAGATGCCCCTGAAGGCTTCGCCGCCATCGCAACCCTGCGTCGAGCAGGAGTCAACCGCGGCAAACGGATCCTGCTCGCCCTGGCCTTCGGCATCCCAGTCTTCACCGGAGCAGCTCTAGGTTATTTCGTGCTCCAATCAGCGCCTGAACTGCTGACCGTATCTGTGCTGGCGTTTACCGGCGGAATACTGATCAGTGTGGTCATCGAAGAGATGCTTGCTGAGGCACACAAGGGCGACACCAGCCCACTGGGGCCCGTAGTCCTGACATCTGGCTTCGCCCTGTTCGCGCTGATCTCCGCATACCTCTGAGAACAACCCCACAACGCGTGTCTGCAACGCGATCAAAGTCAGAACAGCGATCAGACGAAACAGACAGTCACCGAGGAAGCGGCCGCCTCGGGGGCGCGGTTCATCTGGGCGGCACAGGGGGCGGGACTGACACTGACCGACCTCAGCAGCGCCGTCCCCCCTTCTCATGGAGAGCCAGAAATTCGGTTCGTCCAGTGCGGTGCGTGCCGGCATGGTGCACCCCAGTCATGGCGGGCAACCTCAGCCCTGGGCGCTTCACTCGCCAGACCGGCCAGCGACTGGCTTCCGTGGTGTCTTGATCAAGATGCCGGCTGCGAGGAAGACACCTGCGACGGTCACGTGCGCACCAGCCCACTGCGGGCCCTCGAATTCGAATAGGTAGAGAGGGTTCCACAACACCGCGATAGCGAGCATCGCGGGGACCCACCACCACTGGCGTGCCTGCAGAGCGAACCACCCGATGATGACGGCGAGGATCGTGATGATGTAGCGGACCTCGAAGTAGTACTCGTGGTCGATCAGGGCGATCCCGGCCAGGCAGACGATCGCTGCGAGGATCGCTGGGGCGAAGGCGTTGCGTTGGTACTCCGATGGCCTCTGGGATGGTGTCTGGGCTTGCGGTGTAGGCATGAGGCTCCATTCGTAGTGTTAGCTTTCAGCCCTGCGGGCCGGCACCGCAGGAGCGCCCGACCAGTCTTCCCCTAAACCGTTCCCTCGCTAGCCGGTGGTGTCACGAGGCCGCGGCAGAGCTCAGCAAGGGCTAAACCCTAATCCTTGCACTGGCCCTGGTCCGGGTGTGGCGCCGAGTGCTTCACCACACTTTTCTACATCATGTAGAAGAACTCTTCTACACGCCGTAGAATTCGAGCACAGCGGACGTCGCGACAGCGTGACAGCCTCCGTGGACGACCAGCGTCACCAGGGATCAGGACCGGCTCCCAGGGATCAGTGCTGTCGCCCGACAGCGGAGACCCGCCCGTGCTGTTGAGGTGGAGATGCATGGAAGAGTTCTTCGATCCGCTGGCCCTGGCCCGGTGGCAGTTCGGCCTGACCACGCTGTATCACTTCATCTTCGTCCCGCTCACCATCGGCATGGCACTCATGGCGGCGATCATGCAGACCGCATGGTTTCGCACCAAGGACGTCAAGTATCTCCGCCTGACCCGGCTCTTCGGCAAGATCTTCCTGATCAACTTCGCCATGGGCGTGGTCACCGGCATCGTCCAAGAATTCCAGTTCGGGATGAACTGGTCCGAGTACTCGCGCTTCGTCGGTGACGTCTTCGGGGCGCCCCTGGCCATCGAAGGTCTGGCGGCGTTCTTCCTCGAGGCCACGTTCATCGGCCTGTGGATCTTCGGCTGGGACAAGCTTCCACGACTGGCGCACCTGCTCTGCATCTGGATGGTCTTCTTCGCCAGCGCGATGTCTGCCTACTTCATCCTGGCCGCGAACGCGTTCATGCAGAACCCGGTGGGCTACTCGATGAACCTCGAACGCGGCCGAGCCGAGCTGACGAGTCTCTGGGAGGTGCTGTCGAATCCTGTGGTCCTCGCTGCCTTCCCGCACACCATCCTGGCAGCCATCATGTTCGCCGCCACGGTCATGATCGCCGTCGCCGCATGGCATCTGCGCCGCAACCAGCATCTCGAGACCATGCGCACCGCACTGAAGGCCGGGCTCTGGACCAACGTGCTCGCCTTCATGGGAGTGGGGCTCTCCGGAGACCAGCTCTCCCTCGCGATGGTCGACGCCCAGCCGATGAAGATGGCGGCCGCAGAGGGGCTCTACGAGACCACGAGCGCGGCGAGCTTCTCGATCTTCACACTGGGCACCCCCGACGGGGCCAGCGAGCTGTTCTCCATCCGGATCCCCTACCTGCTCTCGCTGCTCTCGACCCACACCCTCGACGGTGAAGTCGAAGGGATCAACGATCTCCAGGCGCAGTACGTCACCCAGTTCGGCCCAGGCGACTATTCACCCATCATCTGGATCACCTACTGGGCCTTCCGCTGGATGATCGGACTCGGCGCGTTCTCCGCCCTGGTGAGCCTGCTGATGCTCTGGCTGACCCGGAAGAATGCGCCGGAGCGCAGCCCCTTGGTCCAGGACCGCCTCTGGAGGGTGTTGATCTGGACCGCTCCGCTGCCGATGGCGGCCTCCCTGGTGGGATGGATCTTCACCGAGATGGGTCGCCAACCGTGGATCGTGTTCGGGCTGATGAAGACCGAGGCGGCGGTCTCGCCGAATGTGGCCGGGTGGCAGGTCGCGGTTTCGCTCGCGGCGTTCACCGTGATCTACGGGATCCTCGCCGTCGTGGAGTTCAAGCTCATTCTCAAGGCTGCCCAGGAGGGTCCCCCGGAGATCACCCAGGGCGATGACGACAGTGCTGAATCCGATTCACTCGCCATCGTCTACTGAGCCGCGCACCGCGCAGGGAATGAGGATCCTCTGATGGACATCGAACAGATCTGGTTCGCCCTCGTAGCCTTCTTCTTCATCGGCTACTTCGTGCTCGACGGATTCGACTTCGGCGTGGGCATGGCCCTGCCGCTGCTGGGCCGCGACGATACCGACCGGCGCGTCATGATCAACACCATCGGACCGGTGTGGGACCTCAACGAGACCTGGGTCATCGTCGCCGGCGCGGTGCTCTTCGCCGCCTTCCCCGAGTGGTACGCCAGCCTCTTCTCCGGCTTCTATCTGCCGCTGCTGCTGATCCTGCTCGCCCTGATCCTCCGCGGGGTCAGCTTCGAATACCGGCATCAGCGCAAGCACCCGGAATGGGCGGCACGCTTCGACCTGATGATCATCATCGGCTCGTTCCTGCCCGCCTTCCTCTGGGGCGTGGCCTTCGCCAACATCATCCGTGGCGTCCCCATGGACGCGGACCACCAGGTCAGCGTCTCGCTCTTCGGTCTGCTGAACCCCTATGGCCTGCTCGGCGGGGTGACCTTGGTGCTGCTGTGCCTGGTCCACGGAATGATCTTCATCGCACTGAAGACCGAGGGTGACATCAGGATCCGCGCGCGGACGAGTGTCCTGCGCTTCATGGTGCCCACCATCGCAGTGGTTGCGACGTTCCTGTTCTGGACCGTGGCCATGCATGTCGAGGTCCCGCATCTGGGGTGGATCATGGCGATCGCGGGACTTGCTGCGGCGTCCCTGGTGACGGCCGGACTCTTCAGCCTGCGGGGCCGCGAAGGATTCGCCTTCTTCGCCATGGCGCTGACCATCGCCTCCGCCGTGGCCACGCTCTTCGTCTCGCTCTTCCCCAATGTCATGCCCTCGACGACGACGCCGGAAGGCACCCTCACGATCATCAACGCTAGCTCCTCGGAGTACACGCTCGGCGTCATGCTCTGGGTCGCGCTCATCACGACGCCGCTGGTCATCGGCTATCAGGCGTGGACCTATTGGGTCTTTCGCCGCCGGCTGGGCCGCGAGCACATCCTTTCCTCCGCTCACTAGCTCGCTGGGAGACGCGATGAAACCGCTGGATCCGAGGCTGCTGCGCTACGCGACCGCCTCGCGCAGATTTCTTGTGGCCGCGGCGCTGCTCGGCCTGGCTCAGGTAGCGCTGGCGATCATCTTCAGCGGACTGCTGGCCTGGATCCTGGCGCGCGCGGCGGCGTGGGCCGGGATCGTCGGGGAGGTGCCCGGGGCCGGCGACGGCCCGCTGCTCCCGGAGCTGGTGCCGGCACTCCTGGGCCTGGGTGCGGTGGTGCTGGGGCGCGCGGGAATCGCCTGGGCCGTGGAGTCCGTAGCGGCGCAGGCGGCGGTGAAGGCCAAGAGTCAGCTCCGCCGCGGTGCCGCTGAGGCGCTGGCCGCGAAGGTGGCAGCCGGGCAGGATTCGCCAAGCTCGCGGGACAGCGCACACGCCGTCACCGTGCTGGGATCAGGCCTCGACGCGCTGGACCCCTACTTCTCCCGCTACCTGCCGCAGCTGGTGCTCACCGCGCTGGCCATTCCGCTGCACCTCGGAGTGCTCGCGACCCAGGATCCCACCACCGCAGTCATCGTCGCGCTCACACTTCCGCTGATCCCGCTCTTCATGGCACTCATCGGCTTCTCCACCCAGGCGGCGCAGCAGCGGCAGTGGAGCCGTCTCGACCGACTTTCCCGCACCTACCTGGATCTCGTGGAGGGCCTGGCCACGCTGAAGGTCTTCAACCGGGCGCACCAGCAGCGGCAGAACCTGCGGGAGATCTCCGAGGCCCAGCGCCAGAGCACCATGAAGGTGCTGCGGATCAGCTTCCTCTCCGGGTTCGTGCTTGAACTGGCCGCCAGCATGTCCGTGGCACTGGTGGCGGTATCGGTCGGGATCCGACTGATCGACGGGCAGATGGATCTCGCGGTCGGGCTCTTCGTGCTGCTGATCGTGCCGGAGGCCTACGCACCGCTGCGTCAGGTGGGCACCAACTATCACGCGGCAGCCGAAGGAGTGGCCGCCGCAGAGGACGTCTTCGAGATCCTCGACGGCGCACCGGCGCGGGATGCCGCGGAGAAGCTCAGCGCAGGAGCGGCCGCCGGCGCGGGGTCTTCCCACACCGGGGCTTCTGGCGCGGGGTCTTCCCACACCATGTCCGCGGGACCACTGGATCTGGTGATCAGCGGACTGAGTGTGGAGCGCGGCAGCACACCGGTGATCGACGGGCTCGATATGCGCGCCCGCGCGGCGGAGATCACGGTCCTCGCGGGACCCAGCGGAATCGGCAAGTCCACCCTCTTCGCCGCCATCATGGGATTCATCCCCTCCAGCGGAGGGATCCTGCTTTCCAGCCAGGGCGCTGAGGCAAGGACGCCGCAGCTCACCGGGGCCGACCGACGCGACCTCATCGCCTGGAGCGGCCAGCGCCACGGTCTGCGCAGCGGGACGATCCTGGAGAACATCGCGATGGTCTCCGGCGAGATGGTCCCCGACAGCACGTGGACGCGGCAGCGTGCCCAAGAAACGCTGATGGATCTGGGGTTCACGGCGAATGACGCTCAGCTTCGCCTGGATCGACACATCGGAGTCCGTGGCGCGGGACTCTCCGGGGGTCAGAGTCACCGCGTGGCCATCGCACGAGCCCTGTTCCGAGCGCGCAGCCAGGGCTGCCCGGTCCTGCTCCTCGACGAACCCAGCGCAGCCCTCGACGATGCCTCTGAGAGCCAGCTGATCCTGACCCTGAAGGCTGAGGCGGCGGCAGGCCGCACGGTGGTCGTGATCAGTCACCGCAGCGCGCTGCGTGAGGCGGCCGACCGGGTGATCGATCTTTCGACCATCCCCACGGAGGCGGCGGCATGACGACGACCGTGGCTCCAGAAGGCGCACTTCGCCAGGCTCGCAGCCTGCTCGTCGCTTCACGCCCGTCCTGGCGGGCGATGGCGCCGGGTGTGATCTTCGGGGTGCTCTCCGGGCTCAGCGCGGTGCTGCTGCTGGGGAGCTCGGCCTACCTCATCACCCGGGCCGCCGAACAGCCTCCGATCCTCTACCTCGGGCTGCTGGTCGTCGGGGTCCGGGCCTTCGCGCTGTCCCGTGGCGTCTTTCGCTATCTGGAGCGGCTGAGCACCCACGACGCCGCCTTTCGGGCACTCAGCGAGGTCAGGGTAGACGCCTTCTCCCGCCTCGAACCGCTGGCGCCGGTGAAGCTGGGCCCACGACGTCGCGGCGACCTGCTCACCCGCGTGGTCCGCGATGTGGACGGACTCATCGACCTCCCGATCCGCGTGATCCAGCCGCTGGCGTCCGCCGTGACCGTGGTGGGCGTGACCGTGGCGGCGGTCGCCTGGCTCTCACCGGCGGTGGCCCTGTGCCTGGCCGCTCTGTTGCTTCTGACGTTGTTCATCGGCACGGTGGTCACCGAGTCGGTTACGGTGCGCGCCGAACGTCGCACGGCGGAGCTGCGCGGTGCACTTGCCGATGAGGTGGTGGACCTCGTCGCAGAACTCGATGTCCTGATCGCCTATGACGCCGTGGATGCCCAGCTGGGCAGGGTGAATGAGCTCGATGCACGGTTGCGCCGCGAGGCTCTGCTCGGCGCCCGAGGCGCGGGTCTGGTGGCCGCAGTCCTCATGACCGGGCTTGGCGCTGCCGTGCTGGGCGCCCTGCTCCTGGCAGTCCCCTCCCTCCAGGCCGCCGTGCCCATGGGGTCCGGGATGAGCCTCGGATTCGCCGAGGTCGACCCTGCAGTTCTGGTCACCCTTGCGCTGATCCCGCTGGCAGTCTTCGAGTTGGCAGCCAGCGTGCCGCTAGCCTGGAGCGCGCGACGCCGAGTGCTC
>NZ_PVTY01000026.1 GCF_003003175.1 Nesterenkonia sandarakina
GATGACTTGGGATCAAGGACGTGAGATGGCCCGGCACCAGGAAATCACTTTGGCCCCCGGTATGCCGATCTATTTCTGTGACCCGCACTCGCCCTGGCAGCGGGGCACCAACGAGAACACCAACGGGCTCTTACGACAGTACTTCCCGAAGGGCACTGACCTGTCGTTCCATGGACCAGGGATCCTTGAGAACGTCGCAGCGGAATTAAACAGCCGGCCCCGGAAGCGCCACGGCTACCGAACTCCGGCAGAGGTCCTCGACGGGATACTCTCAGGTCCAGAGAATCAAACCGGTGTTGCGCTCACCGCATGAATTCGCCTCCGCATTAAGTGACATCGGCTGGTGGCGCGTTCTTCGCATCGCTGGATGGCCGATGTTCAGTCCTAGAGGAGAGCACGAGAGACGCATCGTGTAAGTAGCAATGGAGATCTCGAGTGGTTCTGTGGTTGATGCATAGCCGGGTGGTCGCTGGGCGCGTAGCAGCCTGATCGAAGGTGGGTTCCGACCTAGAGAGCGGGTCCCCGAGGGAGCACTGGTGTTGATGCTAGTTGGCAGTCGTGCGCCGGGAGCCCCATGATCTCGATCGGGTCCGCACTTCCCGCGGCAGATGAAGTGTGGTTCAATATTCTCCACGTGGAGGGGAGTATCCCCTATCAGTTCGTCGTCATTTCGGGAGTCCCAGTACTCCCCGGCGGACAGGGCCGATCATTACGGCCGGGAGAGACCTCCAGTTGGTTCAGCAACTGACTGGAAGGTGCTCTTTCATGAACGTACCGCTTTGGGTCTGGGCGGCCGTCATCGGCTTCATTCTCCTCATGCTCGTCATCGACCTCGTCGCCCATCGGCACGCCCATGTGATCGGTGTCCGAGAAGCAGCCGCGTGGTCCGCGGTGTGGGTCTTCTTCGGTGTGGTGTTCGGGATCATCGTGTGGCGCGTCTGGGGAGCCGAGTTCGGTCAGCAGTACTTCGCCGGTTACCTCATCGAAAAATCCCTCGCCGTGGACAACGTCTTCGTCTGGGCCATCATCTTCACGTTCTTCGCCGTCCCTCGCGAGTACCAGCACCGCGTCCTCTTCTTCGGCGTCCTCGGAGCCCTGGTCTTCCGCGGAATCTTCATCGCCTCCGGATCGGTACTGATCCAGAGCTTCTCCTGGGTCCTCTACGTCTTCGCGGCGTTCCTACTCTTCACCGGATATCGGATGCTCGTCCAGCGCAACGAGCACATCGATCCGTCGAAATCGCGGGCCCTGAAACTCTTCCGCCGGTACGTGCCCATGACGGACACCTTCCATGGGCAGCGGTTCCTCATCCGGAAGAACGGGGTCCTTCTCGCCACGCCCTTGCTCGCGGTCCTCGTCCTGGTGGAAGTCACGGACATCATTTTCGCCGTCGACTCCATCCCGGCGATCTTCGCCGTCACCGATGAGGTGTTCCTCGTTTTCACCGCAAACGCGTTCGCGATCCTGGGCCTGCGCGCCATGTACTTCCTCCTGGCGGACGTCATCCACCGCTTCGTGTACCTCAAGGTCGGACTCGCCCTGGTCCTGGTCTGGGTCGGGATCAAGATGGCCCTGAAGATCGACCTCTACTACATCCCGACCACCATCTCCCTCGCGGTGATCGTCACCATCCTTACCGCCGCGGTCGTCGCGAGCCTCATCGCCACTCGCGGCCAGTCACGGCGAAACCCGCCGGGACCGGCCGTGGCACCCTTCCGCAGCGCCGGCGAGGAAGAGATCGCGGCTCTCGAACCCCTCTGGGGTCGGCGGCGACCCTCAACGAGGAAGGGCCACGACGGGAGCGACGACGAAGTTGAGGTGACCGCAAGCCGGGCGTCTCACCAGATGCAAGATATCGATGCCGATGAGTCCACAGGGGGCGATAGGCCCCCGAGGGCTCGCTCGTAGCGGTGCACAGCGTGGAGGTCCAGACAGCGTGAGGCGAAGCCAGGAGGATTAGATGGGCTTAGCGTTCAAGATCAGCGGCGAGGGACAGGAGACGCCGTCCCTGCCAGTGACTGTCCAACCGCAGGCTGGCACTCACTGGCACATCGATGCGAACAACACACGCGGAGGAGAGGCATGATCGAGGGGAGCCGCGGGCTTAAGCGTGATCACCCACGACAGGAACCGCGATCAGGACCAGGTGACGTGGAATGAGGGCGCCATGTGGCGGCCAACGTCGCATCGAAGGTCAGGGAACAGCGTGTCGACCAGGTGGTTTCCGTTGTTCGCATGCTCGGCCTGGACCCCAGCGGGGGCGCCGAACCATGCTTGTCGTTCTGGTTGGAATCGACGGGGCTGGAAAGACGACGGCCGGACAACTGCTTGCCCAGCGGCTTAGAGCGAGCGAATATCCTGCGGTCTTCACCAGAAACAGCTCCGGGCGACGCAGCATCACGGCTTGGTGTGTGCAGCGGAACATCAACCCGTCGGTGCGTCTGCTCGACGCTGCGGAAACGAGCATCCGCTGCGTCAACGTGTTCGTATCCCACCTGCGCGCACTCACCGGGGGCCGTGTCGTGATCATGGACCGGTACCTTTACTGCCAATCTGCACTGAGGCGAGCGAGGGGTCTGAAACCGGGCCGGTTCCTGCCTCTGCTGCTGAAGGTATTGCCCACTCCCGACATCGTCTTCTACTTTGATGTCCCGGTGGGTATCGCCTACAACAGGATCTGCCGGCGGGCCACGGACATCGAAACCCTTGAGCACCTCCAGGCCCTCGACGAGGCCTATACCGAGCTCGCAGAGTTTCCGACGTTCATCACCATCGATGCCAGCAACCCTGCAGAGCAGCTCGTGGAAGACATGCTGTTGGAACTCGGGAGGCGCGGCCTGGAACTTCCGTCATGAGCATGCCGGTGCGTCGGGAGATGGCAGCACCTTGCAGGTTTCGGTTTGTTCGATGAGTCTGCCCACCCCGGAGGACTCCATGATGTCCTCGAGCCGCCGAGCTTCAGGCTCGCTGGCGCTCAGGTGCCGCTGCAACACCGAGGTCGAGCCGATTGGGTAGTCACCAGAAGTTCGCTGGCCTGGGTCAGTAAGTCCAGGTCACAGTCACGCCTTCACACTCACTGGTCCTAGGACGCCGACCGGGGAGGCTCGTGCTTCGAGTTCGCAGAGACCATTTCAGCGGGTGCTGCGTCTGGCAGTACTCCTGGAGACTGTGTGTCAGGAATCTGTAGGTTTCTGAGACAAGCCGGTCGAATTATGAGGGAAGACCGGTGTGAGTCGCAGAGATAAGTGGCGTGGTTTTCGCACCGGTAATTGGCATCGTCAGCAGACGAGGTGGCCCTGGTGGCGGTGGTCTGGGAGGTCAGATCCCGAATGCTCCGCCGCTGATGAGGATGAAGATCCCGAGCCCGATCAGCACGATGGGGAACAGTACGTGTTCCCAACGTTCCAGGGCTCTGGCGATCAGTGGGCGTGTGGCGATGAACTTGGCCAGCATGACCAGGGCGACGACGAGTACGAGGAAGACGATGCAGTAGGTCACTACTGTGGCTGGCTCGACGTTGAGGAAGACCGGCACGTAGACCCCGATGTTGTCTCCGCCGTTGGCGAAGGTGACTGCGGCGACGGTCCACACGCTGACCTTCTTGTCCGCGATTTTGGCATCGTCGTCGTCTTGGTCTTCGCGCCAGGCCTGCCATCCAACCCACAGGCCCAGAGCCAGGGGGATCAGCCCAAAGTACGGTATAGCTGCCGAGGGCAGAAAAGCTCCGGCGCCCAGACTCACCAGCACCGCTACGCCGAGGATGCCTGCGAATCCCAGATACTGCCCGGCGGCGATACGCGCGGTGGTCCCGCGTTGGCCGGCTCCGCGGGCGAAGAACAGCGAGACCACGATGACGTCATCAATATTGGTGGCAATGAACAGACCGATCGCCTGCACAACAGAGGAGAGGATCACGGGGCCGACTCCGGTGAGCACCCCGGCACGGAACAGCCAGAGTCCAGACACGGTGCGTCCTCATCGATGGCCAGGGCGACCTCGACCAACGCAGTCAGCGCCTGTGCCAGGTGCGCATCAGCGATCTCATACCGAGTCTGGCGACCCTGTGGCGCAGCGACCACGATCCCGCAGTCACGCAAGCACGCCAAATGATTAGAAACATTCGAGCGGGTCAGTTCCAACTCTCGAGCCAGCTCCGCCGGGTAAGCCGGCCGCTCCATCAATCTCAGCAGTAGCCGTGATCGAGTGGGGTCGGCCATAGCCCGGCCTAACCGGTTCATCACATCGATACGAGAAGCAATAGTCAGCACCCAGTGAACTATACAGTAAACGCTGAACTATAAGAGGGGAGCCCAATTTTCTGGCCGTCCCAGTTCCTTAGTTGTGGGACGGGCCTCCGCCCTCAATCGGTCGACCACGCACTCATCGGTGCGCCTGCGTTCCATAAGGTACTCCCATTAACTCGTTCCACGTACGCCGTATGGTTCGAACTATTGGTTTGCTCGTGCCATGGACTTGGGGTGTGCGCGGGTGTCGACGGCGAAGCAGGACCTGGAGCGGCAGATCGACGCCCTTCGCGAGGTCGGGATCACAGCCGATCAAATCTATGTGGACAAGAAATCCGGGTCGACGGTGAACCGGCCCGGGCTGATTGCGGTTCTAAAGTACGCCCGCGATGGTGATGTGATCGTGGTCCACACCCTGGACCGGCTAGGGCGCACTGTCCGCGACACGTTAAGTCTCATCTATGATCTGGCTGCTATGGGAGTGGGGGTCCGGAATCTGGCGGACCCGATCAAGGTCGATTCATCGAACCCTGCGGATCCGATGGCGCACCTTGCTGTTGTGCTGCTGGCGCTGTCCGGCCAGATGGAACGCACCTACATAGTAGAGCGCGCACGCAAGGGCGGTAGCGACAGCGAAGGGTCGGCGTGTGGGACGGCCTTAGGACTATCACCGGCGTCGTCGGCAGCGGCGTCTGGGTAATCTGACCCCGGTTGAATACGAGACCGTTTACAGAACGACCGTCGCTCTCGCGGGGTAAACCCCGAGGTCAACTAAACCGTCAGCAGACCCCTCCCGTGCGGCGTTCTATAGGCCATCAGGTTGACAAGACGCATCGTCGGGGTGGTTATCCATATTGGAGGCTTTCGTTGAGAACTGCGGCAAGAGGCAATGGTGCTCCGGCAGCGTTTTGTCCCACGCGTTCAGGTCAAGGCGAAGTTGTCGTCAGCGCCTGCCGACACGAAGCTACCTGTCCTCTTTTGCACTTCAGTGCTAAGCCTGATCAGCGTGAGTCGCGCTCGGCTTCTTGTGGCTCTAGTCCGTCCGGGTTCAGGTGTCGTTCTGGGATTCTGTCTGAGAAGTCGCGGCGCGTATCCGTTCTTCGAGCCCCGGGGGCATGGTCTCGTCACTCAGGGTCAAACCACTTTCTTTGAGCCGTTTAGCAACGACGCGAAGTTCCGCGAGCTCGACATCTATCGAGGGATCTGCCTGACGGGTGTTGTTGAGTTCTTCCCTCTCGGCATCCGTGAGGTGACCCGTGAGCGCTCCTGCGATGAGCTCCTCCCGTCGCGAATATGCATCTTCTTCCACGATAGTCCCCAATCTCTGCTTATTGCGCAAAACTCCCAAGACGCAATGTATCTCATTGCGCGAGTTTGAGATTGAATGTGGACTCCAGGTAGCGGGCAGGGCCACATCGCCTTATGCTGAGGCCGCTCAGGCCTCAAGCCAACTCGAGGTCAGCGGTTCTGGGGCGGTCAGCGGATGGGGCGCATGGACTGTTCGACGGAACGATTCAAAGCTCATGTGATCTACTGCCTGCTAGGCGAGCACAGACTTTGCCTCAAGATTCGTGTACGAATGACTCCTCCAGGCCTTTATCTCGGGCAAGACACGCCATTCGATGCGATCCGTGATGGCCCAGCTGCAGGTTAGACCGGTCAAGTCCCGGGTAGTGGTGTAACGCGGTGTCCTTCATAGTGATCAATCAGGCGCTAAGTTCCAGGGCGGCGTCGGCCTCCACCTCCTTATCCGCATCGGGCACGAGACTCAGTCGGCTCTTCGCGAGGATCTCGAGGCCGAGGTAGCGGCGGCCCTCTGCCCACTCATCGGTCTGTTCCGCCAACACCGCACCGACGAGACGGATGATCGACTCACGGTTGGGGAAGATGCCGACGCTGTCGGTGCGGCGACGGATCTCACGGTTGAGCCTCTCGTTGGGGTTGTTGGACCAGACCTGTGACCAGAGCCCTTCCGGGAAACTGGTGAACGCAAGGATCTCTGACCGAGCAGTATCAAGGTGCTCGAACGCGGCGGGAAGCTTGGTCTCGACGTAGTCCAGCAGCCGGTCGAACTGGGCGTGGACTGCCTCTGCGTCGGGCTGGTCATAGACCGAGTGCAGCATCGCTTTCACCGCCGGCCACATGGTCTTGGGGCAGACGCTCATCAGGTTCGCCGCGTAGTGGGTGCGGCATCTCTGCCACCCAGCTCCAGGCAGGTTCGCCGCGATCGCCTCCACCAAGCCCTGGTGCGCGTCAGAGGTGACCAGCTGAACTCCCCGCAGTCCACGGGCAACCAGGTCGGCGAAGAATGAGTTCCATGCGGCGCCGGTTTCTGAGGTGGCGACCCGCATGCCCAGGACCTCTCGGCGCCCGTCAGCGTTGACCCCGGTGGCGATCAGCACCACCGCGTTGATGACCCGCCCGCCTTCACGGACTTTCATGGTCAGCGCGTCAGCGGCGACGAAGGTGAACGGGCCGGCCTCGTCGAGGGGCCGGTGGCGGAACTGGTCGACGTGTTCATCAAGCTCAGTCGCCATCCTGGAGACCTGGGACTTCGAGAGCGCGTTGATCCCGAGGGTTTTGACCAGTTTGTCCATCCGCCTGGTCGAGACCCCCGCGAGGTAGCAGTCAGCCACGACGGTGATCAGCGCAGACTCGGCTCGCTTGCGACGTTCGAGCAGCCATTCTGGGAAGTAAGTGCCCGAGCGCAGCTTCGGGACCTGCACATCGACGGTGCCGACACGGGTGTCGAGATCCCGGTGGCGGTAGCCGTTGCGCTGAGTGCTCCGGTCGGGGCTGGGCTTGCCCCATTCGGCTCCAATGACCGCGTCAGCGTCTGCCGAGAGCAGCGTGTTGATCACCGTCTGCAGGAGGTTGCGCATCAGATCCGGAGATGCGTCGGTGAGGGCTTCAGCGAGCAGGCCGGCAGGGTCGATAATGTGAGGTGCGGTCATCGTGATGATGCCTTTCGAGTGGGATGTCAGAGTTTTTCTCGAAGGATCACACGGTGGCCGCACCTATGTCCGTAACGACAGGCGTGGCCACCATGGGTTACACCACTATGCGGGACTCAACTGTTAGACCCGCACAGCCCATGCGCGTGTGAAGGCTGGGGTGAGCCAGTCCTTCTGGGCTGAGAATACTCACCCGGCGACTCTTTGGAGGGTGACCGTAGTGGTGATTCGCCCTTCAGGGCGCCTGAACCGAGGTGTCGGATCCTTCTCTCGCTAATGTAGAGCGCATCTAGGGGGAGCTCGTCTCTACAGGGGCGTCGGTTGTACGGGGTTCCTGGCGGGTCATTGGGTAGCCAGCGGTCATCATGTTGAAAGCATCTTCGATGAGGCGGGGCAAGCTTTCATCAGAGAGTTCTTCGCGAGACCAGATCGCCAGGGACGTGATCATCGCGGTCATCGCAGCCGAGGCCACCACTGAGGGATAAAGGTCACTGGTGACACTGGTGCCAGTGCGTGCGGCGACACGAGCACTGAGCATCTCCACCATCTCAACCTCGCGCGCAATGCGATGTGGCCGCAGGGTGGGGTTCAACTGTTCCAAACGGGTCATCTTCGACGCCCCGCGCAGATGATCAGGATGCTCGCGAGCGTAATCGCTCAACAACTCACGAAGCGCCCTGAGTGGTGGTTCATCTGATGGGCGTGAACTGAACTCGTCAAGGACTTTCTCGATACCCAAGTCCCCTGCGGCCAGCACAGCCTCCTCTTTGGAAGCGAAGTAGTTCGAGATCGTCCTCGGAGAGACGAAGGCCTCTCGCGCGATCTCTTCAACGGTGACCTCGTTCAGACCTTTCTGCTCCGCGAGTTTCAACGCCGCGGCAGCGATAGCGTCGCGCGTCATCCGCTTCTTGATCTCACGTAGGCCCACGTGCTTGACATCCATAGCGACAGTCTATGGCAGCTCTGCATCACCTGCTAGATTGCGGGACATGCAAAAATCCCGCCTGCTTGGGCAATGGTGCTGGATCGCACTCAATTGGCGCCAGGAAACTTTTCAGCCCAAGTTGCCTGGCGGGGTGCCTAGAAGTGCCCAGAGGTCAAATTTACCGTAGACGGCATCTGTAGTCATTGAAAAGGAGCCATTAGAGATACGTGCGCAGTTTGCAAAAGTAGTCTAGGCGCGCTTTCAGGCACCGATTCCTGTCGGACGAGGGCCTCGTAGAGAATGGTCAAAATGCCTCCTATCTCACTGTGATGAATTCTGATGACTCGCACATTGGCTCTCGTTGTTAGGGTCTGCTGGAGGTCTAATTGGTGGAGAGCTCTCATCTCCTGTCCGTGGGACTTTGTGGGTCATCTCAAGATCGCCGAGGACGGTTCTTGAACTGATTGATCCACGGTTCCAGGTTGTCATTCCGCTGGGCGGCGGTTTCTTACCAGCGTCCAGAAGTTGCCGTCACTGATTTCGTGGCTGAGCTGGTCCAGTGCCATCGTCGCGATAGCCATGCCTCTCCCAGACTCGGCCATCTCCTCAGGCATCCCCGCGTCACCCAGTGGAACATCCGCGGGCTTCGCATCATCGTGGAACTGAGCTCTCAGGGAATCCTGGTCCACCACCAGGTCCGCCCTCACCGTGACGCCAGCGTCCTGGTCACAGTGAGTGACGATATTGGTCGCGATCTCACTGACGGCCAACGAAAAGAACAACCGATCCTCATCCGATAGGTTCTGAGTCGCGTTGCAGAGGTCCTCTACGGTGTCCAGCACCTGTTCGACGAAGCCGATCTCAGCGGCTCCCGCGAGGGAGGCACGGGATCTGTTGCCACTCATTGTTCAATGCTACAACTAGGTCGATAAAGTCCCTAGACCTTCTAGGGGAGGTTCACGACATCCCTTCACGTTGAACAGCTTGGTTGATATGCACCGGATGAAGTCCCAGGTGTGATGCCGCATCTTTTTCAGCTGCATGGATGTCGCCATGCCTCGTCGAATCGATCCCGCTCTGACGGAGCGCGCCGTCTGATTGGTGCTCGATCAGCTAAGGACGGGGTCCGCGCTGGGGGTCTGTTGAATCGGGACTTCACCGCGGAGGCGCCGAGTCGTGTCTGGGTTGCGGGCTTCACCTATGGGCGCACCTGGGCGGGGTGGTCCTATGTGGAAGCCTGACCCAGTAGTGTGCGAGCGCGCTTACTGCGCAGCTAATGTGAGTGAGTCGCAGCCCGTATAACTGCCGCAGAGAACCTGGGACGCTTCAGGCTGTTTTCTGTGCCGCGGCCTTTTGGCGAGCTTCCGCTGCCTCGTTAACCTTTAGGTTTTTGAGACGCGGCCGAGCGTCGCACCAGAGGCGGGGGCCTGAGGGTGGGCCTCTCGAGGAGTGGAGTGAAAACCACTCGCATTAGCATCAACGTATTGCAATACACTTATATATGTGATGGGATGCACTCATGAAGCATGAAGACGGGCTCGAAGCGACAGCAGCACTGTTCAAAGTGCTGGGGTCGGAGTCCCGGCTTTACCTGGTTCGCCTTCTGGCTGAAGAGCCGGCCACCGTGGGGGTTCTAACTACCCGCAGCGGGATGTCTCAGCCCCTGGTTTCCCAGCACCTGAGGGTGCTGCGCCAGGTGGGCATCGTGACGGTCTCGCGGTCCGGCCGGGAAGCGGAGTACCAGCTGGCGGACCATCACATCGCGCATGTCATTGATGATGCGATCGCACACGTTCTCGAAGAACCGTCTGACGACGAAGGAGCAAGAAGATGACTGTCACCGAAATCCGCGCCGAGCACACGGTCGCCGACCACGAACATGGGCCCGAGTGTGGCCACGAGGCCGTCCAGCACGGGGACCACACCGACTATGTGCACGGCACGCACCACCATGCGCTGCACGAGGACCACTATGACGAGCACGATGAGGCGGCCGAGCACACGGTCGCTGACCACACGCACGGGCCTGAGTGTGGCCATGAGGCGGTTCAGCACGATGATCACGTGGACTACATCCACGATGGTCACAAGCATGCAGCCCACGGTGAGCACTACGACGAGCACTGATCCGACCGTTGATATGAGATCCGGCTGATCGGCAGAAGACCGGTGTCGCGTCCCGTCTGGGATGGTTGCTGGTCTAGGGACTGTCGGTACGTTGATGCGAAGGGTGCGCCCCGATGGGGCGTACCCTTCGCTCTGCCCCGGGGGACCGGATCAGCCGACGGGTTGTGAGTATTCCGCCGATGTGGCGGAAGCGCGTCTGTGTGGTTTCTTCTTTGGTCGGGTGGGCAGTGAGGAGAGGGAAACGGCGAGTACCGAGGCGAGTATGAGTGCCGAGGCCGGCCCTACGACGGTCCATGGTGCACGTTCGACATAGCTCATCCCCTCCGCGAGTACCAGGCCCCATTCCGGTGCAGGCGGCTGCGCACCGAGTCCTAGGAAGCTCAACGCGGCCAGCGCCAGGGCGATCCCAGGCAGACGCAGCATGGCATGTCGGGTGACTGGCCCGATTACCGCGGGCAGCACGTGGTGGACCATGATGCGGACCCGCCCTACACCGAGTAGAGGCAGCATCTTGATGTGCGTGCGCGAGCTCATTTCAGTCACCAGCCCTGCGGTGTAGACCGCTAATGGGGCCCAGCTCACGGCAGTGATCGCCACTGCCGCCCCGAGAACGCTTGGTCCAGAGACGGCGGCGACGAGAAGCCCGGCGATGATGGGAGGGGCCGCATTGGTCACCTCCGCCGGTCCGGCGGAGAGCCGAGGGAAACATCCCAGGAACAGGCCGATCAGCAGGCACGCGAACACGACTGCCAGAGCCGTGCCCAGCGTCGTCCATGTGCCCTGCCCCACCCGAGCGAGAATGTCTCTGCCGGTGGCATCGGATCCCAGTGGCAGCATCAGGGAGGGGGCCGTGAGACGCCCGTTGACCGCGCTGTACGCGTCACGGAAGGTCCCTGCGACGGTGAGCAGCAGCAGCGCGACTCCTGCGAGCCCGGGCACGATCAGATCACGAGTCCGACGGGACCGTTGCGGCATTTGAACCGGCACCGCGTCGTGTCTCAACGCAGGACCCAGAAGGGCTCGCCGGGCCAGACCCGTCGCGCTTCCGATGAGGATCGCAATGATCACCAGTGCCAGCATTCCAGCCTGTAACGCCGGGATGTCTTGAGAAGTGGCCGCCCCGAGAGTCAGTCGACCCAGACCAGGGATAGCGAAGACCTGTTCCACCGCGACGGCGCCACCGGTCAGTCCGATGAGGACCAGGCCCACTTGTCCCAGGACTGCCGGAAGCGAACGACGCAGCACGGCTGTCAGCAGAACCCGGTGGCTGGCCCCGGCCATCTGCCAGGTCACCGTCCATCGCTCCGCGAAGGTCTGGTTGATCGCTTCGACCGTCAGTCGGCCGATCAGCCCTCCACCCGGGATACCGAGCGCCAGGGCGGGGAGCACGGCATGCTGTGCGCCCTGCCAGCCATACGGGGGGAACCATCCCAGCCATACGGATCCGATGACCAGCAGGCTGGCCGCGAGCAGGAACTCCGGCAGTGCCGTGAAGGCCGCTGCTGCGGCTCCTGACCCGCGGGCAGAGCGTCCACGGAGCCCGGCGATGAGCACCGGCACGCACAGTGCGCAGGCTAGGAGCAGCGCAATGATGATGGCGAAGCCCATCAGGGTCAGTGATACTCCCAGCGCATCGGTGACGCCAGGCAGGACCGGGCGCCCGCTGATCCAGGACTCACCAGCGTCTCCGCGCATCATGGCTGACGCCCAGTCCCAAAAGATCACCAGCGGACCCCGGTCCAACCCCAGTTCAGCTGAGACCAGTGCAAGATTCTCCTGCGTCGCGGGGAGGTCCGCGTAGCGTGCCCGGAGAATCGTGTACTCGGCTGAGCTCCCAGACATCCAGGGCAGCAGGCCCACCAGAAGCACGACTGCGGCTACTGAAAGCAGACGTGAGGCGGGGATGACCATGTGGTTCAGAGCAGCCCACCCTTGACGTTGGAAGCGCTGGAGCATGTATCAGTCTTCCTGGCCAAGCATGGTCTCGGCGGTGATCAGCAGTCGCTCTCGCGGGTCCTGCTCGGCGCCGGAGGTCCGTGACGATTCGCCCTGGATGACGCGTTCATGCAAGAGCGGGATCGCAGCATCCTGGGCCAGGATCTCCGCCTCGGCCGCCATGATGGCTTCTTCGCGACCCTCCGCAGGGTACTGCTCGGAGGCGTTCTGGAGTGCTGCATCCACATCGTCGTCGCAGAACTGGGAGAGGTTGAAGGACCCCTCGCAGGCGAAGTCGCTGTACATATAAGCCGCCGGGTCACCGGAGTCCAGCACTGTGGCACGAGAGAGGATGAACGCGTCGAACTGGCCGTCGACAGCATCGGCCTCGATGTATTGGTACTCGCGGACATCCTGGGTCACGACGAAGCCGGCTTCCTCCAGCTGCTGCTCCAGCAAGACGGCGACCTCTGGCAGTTCAGCGCGGTCGGTGAAGGTTCCCAATGAGATCTCCACGCCGTCGACCTGGGCGGGTTCGGCGCGACCTTCGAGGGTGTCCTGGTAGGACTGGCTGCCTCTGAAGTCTTGGGCCCAGGGCAGCGCGGGGCCGAGCAGCCCCTCGGCGATGTCGGCGCGTCCCTCATAGACCCCTTCGATCAGGGCTGCGCGGTCGATGGCCTCACGGGCCGCGGCGCGGACCTCGGGATCTTCGAACGGCCCTTCCTCGTTGTTCAGATACAGGGTGTTGGTCCGCGGCATGGGGACCTCATAGATGAGGTCTTCATCGATCTGCCCGGCTTGTCCGACGGGAATGGCCTCCACCACGTCAGCCTCACCGGTGCGCAGCGCGGCGGCGCGTGCGGTGCCATCGGGGACGAAATCGACATCGATTCCGCTGGCCAAAGCGGGCTCGCCCCAGTAGTCCTCGTACCGGTCGAGGGTAGCTGCCGAAGTGCCATCGACTGAGATGAGCTCGAAAGGCCCGGTGCCGTGGCCCACGGGATCGACGACCTGGCCGCCTTCATAGGCTGCCTCGGCCAGGATGGAGAGCTGCGGGCTGGACAGCCGTTGGGGGACCAGCGGGTCTTCCTCCGCGGTGCGCACCAGGAGGTCATTGCCCTCGACCGACAGGTCAAGCTCGACCCCGTCGAGGATGCGCGGCTGCGGAGAGGCGTCGATCGCGGCTTGAAGTGCGTTCATCGCGACCTCCGCGGTGAGCTCGGTGCCGTCGTGGAATGTCACATCCTCGCGAATCGTGAAGCGCCAGAGTGAAGGGTCGGTTCCATCTTGTGTCCATTCGGTGGCGAGTCCAGGCTGTGCTGTTGCGTCTGCGTCGAGAGAGATGAGGGTCTCGGCAGTGCTCCACCGGGAGAGTTTGAAAGCGTCGTCGCTCAGTGGGGAGAGTCCGCTGCGGGGTGGCTGCAGCATTGCGAGGCTCACGCGAGCGTCGGTGTCGGCTGATTCGGCGCTGTTCTGCTCTTCTTCTGAGCTGCTGAAGCAGCCAGTGAGGGCGAAGACTCCGGCCAGGGGCAGAGCCAGCATTGGACGTGGGATTAGTGGCCTGCGGCGCGCGGAGAACGGGGCAGTGCTGCGGTGTTCTGGAGATGTCATCAGGTGCTTTCTTGGTGTGTCGATACGGACAGTTCTTGTGACGGAATAGCGGGAGTGGTCTGCGGGTGAGGCGGAAGCGTGCGGCCAATCAGTGCGGCGCTGATCAGGGGAAGGGCACCCAGGAGTATCCACGGTGCCCATGCCAGCGAGCTCGAGGATTCAGTGAGGGGGAGCAGCGATCCCACTGCGGCGTTGCCCACCAGCACGGCGACTCCGCCGGCTGTGGCGAGCAGTCCGTAGTAGGAACCCCATTTGGTGTTGCCGGCGAATCGCGGGACAAGGTCCAGCGCGACGGGTCCGACCATCAAGTGACCCAGGATCCAGAGAACGACGGCAGCGACCGCGGGAGCGATCTCGAGGCCCTCCGGCATTGTGGTGGTGGTGCTTGCGGCCAGGACGAGGAACCCGGCGGATGTTGTGATGTATCCCAGGGGCAGCGCCCGGTGGGGTCCAAGACGACGGGCCAGTCGAGCAATGGGCAGTTGCGCGGTGATGGTGAGTATCGAGACCAGGGCGAAGAGGGCGGCGAGTGTCTCTGCGCCGGCGCCCGAGCGTCTGATCTCGGTCGGAAGGCTCAGGTACAGCTGGTTGTAGCTGAGCAGGTCCACCGCATGCAGCAGAGCGAAGCAGACGAATCCACGGTGATGCAGGCTGGCACAGCGGCGGCTGCGGCGGGTCCGAGGAGATTCTTGTGACGCGTCGTCGCTGAGCTGAGGTCCATGTGCCTCGCTCTGGGTCGAAGAGGTTCGGGGCAGAAGGCGTGTCAGGACGAATCCGACGATGATGAACAGTCCTGCTCCCGAAGCTGCGGTCACCGCGAACCCCCACCCCAAGAGTGCTGCCCCCAGCAGGGGTCCGATAGCGGCCCCTGTCTCGCCGACCACAGAAAGCGCGGCGAAGAGCGTGGTGCGGGGCGCCCGGTGCGGTGCCCGCACTCCAGGCTGGGTTTCACTCTGGCTCAGGGTCTCGCGCTGACTCTGTGCCAGAGCGACCAGGGTGCTCAGGGCGGGAGAGAAGAGCGCACCGCCGAGGCCTGTAAGCACCGTGCCGACAACGAACAGGGGCAATGAGTGGTGCCAGCTCACGGAGACGGCCAGTGTGCCGAACCCCAGGGCGCGGACCGCGCAGCCTGTGAGGATCAGACTGCGTGCTCCGAACCGGTCCGCCAGGACTCCGCCGAGGAGGAACATGCCTTGTTGCGCCGCGGTCCTGGTACCTAGGACCAGTCCTATAGCGGCCCCTCCGAGAGCGAAGTCCTCAGCCAATACGATGGCGATGAAGGGGACCACGGCATAGAAGCCGACGTTGAAGATTCCCTGAGCACCGAGCAGCGTAGGAACTCGGACGGTTCCTGAGGTGTCTCTCTGGCGCTTCACCCGAACTTTCCTTCGCGAGTCCTATCAGCGTGGTGTGCGAGGCGTGCTTCCATCAGCTCCGAGGGGATTCGTGGCATGGAATGCACCAGTCGCGAGGTGGCCGGATGCTGCGGATCAGACATCATGTCCCGGATGTCTCCGCGGTCCGCTACTTGTCCCCGGTCCAGGACGACGGCGTCGTGGCAGAGAGCGCGGGCGGCGTCGAGGTCGTGAGTGACCAGCAGCACACCCAGGTGTTGTTCCAGCGATAGCTCGCGCAGCAGTGACAAGACTTGGTCTCGCAGGGGCAGATCGAGTCCACTGACGGGCTCATCGGCGAGCAGGATCTTGGGTCCGATGGCCACGGCTCTCGCGATTGCGACTCGTTGGGCCTGCCCGCCAGAGATCTCGGCTCGCTTTCTGCCCAGCAGTGACGATGGCAGATGAACGTTCTCGAGGGCTTGGAGTGCGGCGTGCCGGTGGTCGCCCGGGATTCCGAGTCGACGCAGCGGGTCGGTGACGAGTTCCTCGATCGTCATGCGGGGGTCGAGGCTTGCGGCACAGTCCTGAGGGATGAACTGTACGGCGCGACGGAAAGGTCGCATCCGAGAGGCTTTGCGTGGTTCGATCACCTCTCCTTGGAAACGGACTGTTCCTCGAGTTGGGCGCTCTGCGGCGAGCAGCAGTGAGAGCAGTGTTGATTTTCCTGACCCGGAGGATCCGATCAACGCCCGCCGTTGTCCGGCGCAGATGCTGATGCTCACTCCGTCCAGCGCAGTCACCGTGTCCCGGCCGTGGTGGCTGGTGAAGATGCGGTGGACGTCGATCGCCTCTAACAGTCCGTCGCAGGCGTCAGTTGGGGATTCGACGCCTGAGTCTTCTGGGATGCTCATGCGCTGACCTCTGAGCGACGAACAGCTTCGGTGACCAGCGAGACGGACAAGGCATGGTCCGGGGAGATGATGAGGTGATGCATGGGCTTGTCTTCCACAATCCGGCCTGAATCCATCACGACCGCGCGCTCACAGAGGGTGGAAGCGACCGTGAGGTCATGTGTCACGAAGATCAGGGTGCACGATGGCGCGATATTTGCGCTGAGGGCCTCCATCACTGTGGCTTGAGAGACGACGTCTAGGGCAGTGGTTGGTTCATCGGCGACGAGGATCTCTGGTTCACAAGCCAGTGCCAGGGCGATGCAGACCCGCTGGCGCTGGCCCCCAGAGAGCTGCGCAGGAAATGATCGTGTAATCCGGTGCCCGTCGGGGAGTCCTACCGCCTCTAAAAGTTCCAAGACCCGCTTCAGGAGCTGACCTGAGCCACCTGCTGGAGCTGCGTTCCGGCGTGAGACTTTGAGCGGGAGCATCAGCTGTGGACCGATCCGCACCAGAGGGTTCAACGCTTCGGAGCTGTCCTGCCGAACGACGGCGACTCGGGGGATGCGACCGACGTGGGAGTTCTTCACCGGATTGCCTTGGATCTCCACAATGCCGGTCCGGCGGAGAACGGGAGAGAGACCGCCGGCAAGGCAGGAGGAGAGCAGCGACTTTCCCGATCCAGACCGACCCATCAGCGCAACCCGTTCCCCGACGGTGACATTCAGGTCGACCTCGTTGAGAAGAGTGGTGCCGTCTTCTGAGTGCACGCTGAGTGCGTGGGTCTTGATGGCAGTGTGCACGAGCAGAGATCTCCAGTGTCGGAAGGGCAGGCGCATCAGCCTGGGGGAGGAGCCCTAGTGACACTATCGCTAACGATTCGCATTAGCGTAAAAAGTCGACATTGTGAGACCGAAGTCACTGGTCTTCGAAGGCCCTGTTTCCCGGGTGAGGAGGTGCGCTTGAGTGTTCGTCGCGGTTCACCCTTCCGCATATCTCTCCTGTGTTGTTCTCACCCCGGCCCACTGGGTTCCGAGCAGCCATCGATCATGGTCGAGGCTCGTCGTAGCCGCCTAGTGCGCCTAGTGGTCGACGTGGAGTTCTTGTCTCGTAAAGCTGTAGTTCTGTAAGACACGACAGATCGAGTTGGGTGCCCAGTCAGTCCTAGGTACTGCGTACATCCCAATCATCATCTGGTCTGCACCGAGGTAGACGGACAAATAGGTTTGCGGTGCGATGCTCGGTTGGAGTGCGCGTGGACGAGCTCTCGGATAGATAGTGGTGTTCCTTGGATTGCCATAATTGAGGCATGTCTCATTCGAGTGCCGGTGAAGGTAATAAGCACCACTACGTTCCACGCAGCTACCTCAAGCGATGGGGGACAAGCGGACTCATCAGAGTTGTCGATCTGGCCAGCGGAGCGCGATACGGAAAACCAATCACGCACGTCGCAATGGAGCGAGGTTTCTACGCTGTCAATGCTCACCCTGTGGACTCCGAGGCTCTAGAGAAAGCGTTCGGGCCAGTGGAGGGCCTGGCAATTAAGGTGTTCAAGAAGATTGACTCAGGTACGTGGCCGCTGTCGGTCGATGACCGAATCGCGCTTGGTGCCTTCGTCATACTCCAGGCGCTCCGTGGCCCCAACCTTCGTCAGTTGGCGGAGTCACTGCAGGCGGGGATAGTCGAACGAGAGAACCAACGTGTCGCGGAGCACGGCGCTGCGAAGTGGTTTGCGGAACGAGGGCTGCAACTGACCGAACAGCGTGCGCGTGAAGGATGGGATGCAGCGGTCGGGACCGGAGAGCCACTGGTGACCATTGACGCGGCTTATCATGCGCGGCAGATTGCGACTCACGCCGAGACGGTACTGCCGTATCTCCTAGGTCGCTATTGGACGCTTGTTCGCTTTGACGCTCCCACCCTCATCACTTCCGATGCTCCTGTGAGTCTTCACGACGTAGAAGACGGCCCGCGGAGGTGGGGACTGCTGAATGCCCCGAGCATTTCGTTGCCACTGAGTAGGACGACCGCACTCGTCTTCGGCGCCACGTATTCATTGGAGTCTGAAGATGACGCCGAGGCGCTGCTCGGGGGTGCCTTCGATCAAGTAGTCCAAGGGGATAACGTGTGGAAGAAACGATTGAATGCGCGGACCGTCCACAACGCGACTCGCACTCTGTTCCACCATCCCGATGATGCAACGCTGATTCCGAGCGAGCTTCCGCGATGGGGTTAAAAGCGGACGTCACCTATGTAGCTCAGGGACGTGTCTACCGAAGTCTCATCTAAAATTTTGCTGGGCACCTCCCGATCCCGCTACAGCTGATCAGGTCGATCACCGGAATCATAGGGATTCGGGTTGTGCCCGTCGGAGTTCGCGGTAAACGGTCGCTCGCGAAACGTCGAAGAGCTCCGCCAGCTCAGTCTGAGTGTGCGTCCCAGCTCGGTGAGTAGCCAAAAGATGTTTGCGCTTTGAGGGAGAGAGCTTGGGCTGTTTCCCGCGCAGCCGACCTTTCGCCTTTGCGATGGCCATGCCCTCCCGGGTCCGGGCTCGTATGAGGTCGGCTTCAAACTCGGCCACCATGCCGAGCACGTTGAACAGCAGGCGACCCACCGCATCGTTCGGGTCGTACAAGCTGCTGAATATTCGCGGTTTTGAGGGCCATTCGTATTGGGTTTGGGCGCCAGTGACTGTTTGCGGCGATGGACGTGGTGGGAGCCATCGTCATTTTGGTTCGGAGCCACCTGCTTAGGCTCCTTCCACTGGGTGTAATGGGCACCCGGCGGAAGGAGTAGTTCAATGGTAAGGAAGATCAAAGCCAAGGTCGTGCTGCAGCTACGGGCCGAGGGCCTGTCCGGCAGGGCGATCGCGGCGTCTCAACAGATCTCGCGGAACAGTGTTGCCGAGGTGCTGGAGGCCGCCGATGCGGCCGGGGTGCGGTGGGATGATATCTCGACTCGAGCTGACGCGGAG
>NZ_PVTY01000027.1 GCF_003003175.1 Nesterenkonia sandarakina
ACCTGGCAACACGCTTCGCCGCCGCCCGGCGGGTGATGGAGCTAACGGAGGCGTTGGCGGTGCCGCTGATGATGGCCACCCTCGCCCTGGTCGCGGTCGTCGGCACGGTCACCTAGGTCCGGCTCCTCCCTCGCCTGGTTCCTCAGCCTCCGCTGCCCGCACCCAAGAACCACCCCGCTGCGGAAGTTCCAGCAGAGGCCCCCTATAGGCGGCACCGACGTAGGTTCCGTGGCCCCTGCTGATCACTCAGGCGACGACCCGTGCGCCATTTAACTCCGAAAAATCGCCGCCATTTATCTACGAAAATCACACCCAGAGTTTGTACGGGCTGGTTTTGGGGTGGGGGAGTGCACGGTGAGCGACCGGCTTACGGGCGCCGACGTGTGCACGAGAACAAGCTAACCCTGAGCGGTTCAGGTTTACGGTATGTAGACATGCTGCGGGTTCTAGCGGTGGTTGTGGCGGGTCGTGAACGGGATATGGGAAGCCAGTGGGCAGTGCTGACGAAGCTTGGAAGGATTGCCGATTAGACGACCCCCCGGGTGTGACCATGCTAATTACCATCGCTGGGAAGTGAGAGCCACGGCGGAGTTGTCCGGGCACGGCCCGCGTCAGGTCCCAGGCCGAACGCGTGGTCCCACCTCGATCAAGGAGCACCGATGAACCCAGCACAGACCGGTCGGATCCTCGTGGTCGACGACGAAGTCGATCTGGCCCGGCTGATAGAGGGGTATCTGCACAAAGCAGGATTGGATGTCGCGGTGCGCCATGACGGCACCGAAGCGGTCGCCGCGGTGCGCGACTTCGACCCGGACGTGGTGGTGTTAGATCTGGGACTGCCCGGCATCGACGGGATCGAGGTGTGTCGGCAGGTGCGCACCATTTCGGACTGCCACGTGCTGATGCTCACCGCCCGGGATGATGAGATCGACAAGATCATCGGGCTCTCGGTAGGGGCTGACGACTACGTGACCAAGCCCTTCAGCCCCCGGGAGCTCGTCGCCCGGGTCCAGGCCATGCTGCGCAGAGCCCGCACCCACGACACGGAAGCACTCACCGCGCCGGATGCTCCAGGTCAGAAGCTCGTGATCGAGGACTTGGTGGTTGATGAGGCAGCCCGCAGAGTGCAGCTGGGAGGCGAACCGGTGGCGCTGACCCGGATCGAGTTTGATCTGCTGGTGTCTCTAGCTACTCACCCGCACCAGGTGTTATCCCGGGCTCAGCTGGTGGAGCTGGTCTGGGACACCGCTTGGACCGGGGAGGATCATCTAGTAGATGTCCACATCGGACGCATCCGGAAGAAGCTCAGCGATGATGCCTCTGACCCAAGGTTCATCCACACCATCCGTGGGGTCGGGTACCGGATGGGCACTGGCCGATGAGCTCCATTCAAAACGACCGCGTGTGGTCATGGGGCCCGCTGACGGTCCGGCTGATGCTGGCCCAGACCGCAGTGCTGGTGATCGGGTTGATCATCGTGGTGGCCACCGCTGTGCTCGTGGGGCCCTCCATGTTCTACCACGAACTTGTCGAGGCCGGTCACGCCTATGAAGCCACCGGGCTGGTCCACCTCGAAGATGCCTTCCGCTCGGTGATTCTGACCGCTCTGGTCATCGGCGGGCTGCCAGCCTTGTTCATCGCCGGGCTGCTCAGCTTCTACCTCTACCGCACCATCGGCCGTTCCCTGTCCTCCTTCAGCACCGCCGCCAAGGAAGTTGCTGCTGGCAACTACGAGGTCGACGTCACCTCCACGAAGCTGGGCCCGGAGTTCGACTCTCTAGCGACTTCCTTCAACGACATGGCTACCAGACTCGCCGCCGTAGACAACACTCGGCGTCAACTATTGGCCGATCTGGCCCATGAGATGCGCACCCCCTTGGCCAGCCTCAAGGGCCATCTGGAGGGGATCGAAGACGGGGTCGTGGAGTGGGATGCCCGGACGATCGGGATCTTCAACGCGCAGATCGCCCGCATGGAACGCCTCGCTCGTGATATCCGGCAGCTCACCGCCGACGAGGAGGCCACGGCCAAGCTGCAGCTCACCCTCCAGGACCCGGGTGCGTTGGCCGCTCAGGCGGTCGCGGCCATCGAGCCCGCCGCAGCGGACAAGAACATCACGGTGGCAGCCAGCAGCGCCGGCCCGCTTTCAACACCAGTGCCGTTGGATCCGGAACGCATGGGTCAGGTGCTGGGCAATCTGCTGGAGAACGCTTTGGGCCACACACCGCCCGGAGGTGCCATCACCGTGCACACCGAAAACACACCAGACGCGGTCACCATCACCGTCACCGACACCGGGGAAGGCATCAGCCCTGAGAACCTTCAGAATGTCTTCGCGCGCTTCTACCGCGTCGAGACTGGCCGTGAAGCCCACCGCGCAGGCTCAGGGCTGGGGCTGGCGATCAGCAAATCCCTGGTCGAAGCCCAAGGCGGAACCCTGGAGGCGACCAGCGACGGGCTCGGTCACGGAGCCAGTTTCCACATCCGGATTCCCCGCACCCCAGCCCCGCAGTAAATCGGGGCACCCTTCACGCGTCTCACGGGCCGCCCCGCCACTGGGACGCATGTGCCGGAGCAGGGTGTCCTCCGTGTTGCAGACGCGGGGGCTCAGGTCTGGCTGCCCCGACCACCGGCGACGTTTCGAGATTGACCTTCAGCTCCGGACACCAACCGTCGAGTGCCCTTCGCGCTGGTGCTGACCACCTTCTCCAACGGCCCCTGCCCCAGCGACCGTTGCCACACCACCGCAAATAGGGCTGCCGCGACCAGGTGGATCAGGAACCACAGGTAGGGCTGGCTGTAGTGGACCTCGGCCGAGAGGGCCACCAGGTGGGCGGTGTACAGGGTGAAGGTCATCGCGCCCATCGCGGAGAGAGGCAACAACCATTTGCCGACCTTGGGAGCAATCAGTAGGAACACTCCCAGCACGGTCAGGCTCACCCCGAGGCTGGCCATGATCGCCAACGGAGTGTTGGTGTGTGGTGTGGTGATCGCCAACCACCACCCGGTCGAGGCCGGCAACGAGTCCGGGCCCCAGGTCAGGACCTGATCTAGCTCGTACTCACTCATCCCGGAAGCACTCAGCAGCCGCTGGTACCCACCGAAGGCGTAAAGCAGGATGGATGACGTGAAGTACGCGAAGATCGTCAGCCCCACTCCCACGACCAACACCCGGACCTGCAACGCGGTCTCCCGCAGATTCAGTCGACCCAGCCCCAGACCGACCAGCAGATACGCCATGTAAGGCAGCGCCGGGTAGGTACCGGTGAGCAGCAGCTGAGAAGCGATCGCCCCGGGCTCGGTCACCATGTCGATGAACGTGGGGTTATACGAGCTCCACGCAGGCAGTTCGCTAGCAAGATTCTGCATGAGCACAGGGGACACGATCCCAAACACCGCCGCCGAGGCGAAGAGCGCCTTCGGGCCCATGTGCAGGAACGGGATCGCCAGAAGAAAGAACATCCCGTAGTAGACCAAGATGCTGTAGGCCGGAGGGTCTTGCGGCATCAGAGTTCCGATCCACAGACCAACGACTGCGATCAGCAGTGCCCGCACGACGAGCCCCACCCGATCGGCTGCCATCCTCCTACCCTGATGCGGGTTCCGGCCGCCGGAAGTCAGCGCAAGACCCACCCCGGCCAGCAGCGCGAACAACGCCGCCGAGTCCCCGGAAAACAGCCGCCAGGACCAGCTGGCCTCCCCGGTCTCCTCATTCCACGCCGGCAACAGATGGATGGCCATGAGCCCCACCAGAGCCAGCCCGCGTGCCGCATCGATGCCCACCAACCGGGTCGTAGACCGTACAGAAGCATTCTCGGTGGCCCCCGCTCCACTTCCTGATGTTCTACTCATGTCTTGTGCCCCTTCCTTTCCGTCCCGTAAGGGAGCGTGAAGCCTGCGCCCAATGGTCGTCGCTGTGGTCCCGGAGTGCCGGGATGGTACTGGTTCCAGAGTGTCTGCTGCACTTAGAGCGCAGGTCGCAGGATCCTCAAGATTTGATGAAGACTCCAGGGGTCAGCGGCAAAGGGTGCCACCATTAGGACTGACATCACAAAGCAGTAAAAAGGGGAGCTCACAGTGCGGCCGCCTCCGGAGGTCGCCACGAGAAAGTTCGGTCGAGATGGAGCGGATGTTCCAAGAACTGTCAGAGGATATTTGCTCGCCCCATCGCGCGGTGTCATCACATGCGTGCCGCGTCCGGCAGAGGGCGATGAGTCGATCGACGAAGGAGGACCGTGATGATGTGGGACACCGGAATGGGAGCGGGAATGGGCTGGATGTGGCTCTTCTGGATCCTGCTGATCGTGGGAACGGTGGTGCTGGTGGTCGTGCTTGTGAAGGCCTTCACCGGCGGTTCCACCGACGGGAGCCGACAGGGTGGCTCCGCTCCGGCGACGGGGGCGCTCCCGCGCCGGTCCCGACAGATCCTCGAGGAGCGCTACGCGCGCGGGGAGATCAGCACGGAGGAGTACAACGAACGATTGCGGACCCTGGAGGATGGTGACCGGTGAGCCCGCTGACGCGACGGCAGCTGCTGGCCCTGGGTGCGGTCGGGGCCGGTGCCGCGGCCGTGGGCGCGGGCGGGCTGTGGTGGACCAGCAGCCGCGGCGGTGAGACCCTCGGCGGCGATAGGGCGCTGCTGCAGCCCGAGGTGCTGACCAGCCGGGACGGGGTCCTGGACCTGGCCCTGGAGGCCGCCCCCACCCGAGTGCGGATCGGGGCGCGTGAGGCGAGCGTGCAGGCCTTCAACTCCTCGCTGCCCGGACCCACCCTGCGGGTCCGGGGCGGGGACACCCTCCGGGTGGCGATGACCAACGGCCTGGAGGCCCCGACGAACCTGCACGTGCACGGTTTGCACGTGTCCCCCGAGGGCAACGGGGACAACCCCTTCGTGAGCATCGAACCTGGTGAGTCCTTCGACTATGAGTACGTCCTGCCACAGGACCACGCTCCCGGCACCTACTGGTACCACCCGCACAGGCATGGGCACGTGGCCGACCAGATCGCGGCAGGGCTCTACGGGGCCATCGTCGTCGAGGATCCGGATCCTGTCCCCGTGGCCCGGGAGCGCGTCCTGGTCGTCTCAGACATCACCTTGGACGGCTCCGGCAACCTCACCGAGGTCTCCCCGCCGCAGCGGATGATGGGCCGGGAGGGTGAGACCGTGCTGGTCAACGGCCAGGTCCGTCCTGAGGCCGCCGCGGCACCGGGGGAGCGGGAGCTGTGGCGGGTCGTCAACGCCTGCCCTTCCCGGTATCTGCACCTGACCCTGGACGGGCAGGGGCTACGAGTGCTGGGCCGAGATGTCGGTCGGATGCCCGAGCCGGTGGAGATAACCGAGGTGACGCTGGCCCCCGGCAACCGCGTGGAGCTGCTGGTGGACACCCGCGAGGGGACCTCCACGCTTCGCACCGCCCCGGTGGACCGCGGGAGCATGGGCGGCATGATGGGCGGGGACACACCCGGAGACGGCCCCGGCGACGACGAGCCGATCGACCTGCTCATCCTCGAGGTCACCGGGGATCCGGCCGGGGAGCCCGGGCCCGTGCCCGCGGGCACGGCCCTGCGGGATCTGCGCGATGAGCCGGTCGGCGCCCGACGCACCATTGACTTCGCCATGGACATGGGGATGGGTGGGATGGGAGGAATGGGCGGTCCCGGGGGGATGATGTCCTTCACGATCGACGGGCGCGAGTTCGACGCCGAGCGGACTGACCAGCGGGCCCAGGTGGGCACCGTGGAGGAGTGGACCCTGACCAACTCCAGTCCCATGGATCACCCGATGCACCTACACGTGTGGCCCATGCAGGTCATGAGCGAAGATGCCCGCGACGTCTCCGGACCGCGGTGGCAGGACGTGGTCAACATCCCGGCCTTCGGGGAGGTGACGGTCCGAGTGGCCTTCGAGGACTTCGGCGGCCGCACCGTCTACCACTGCCACATCCTCGACCACGAGGACCTCGGCATGATGGGCACCATCGAGGTCAGCTGACACCGCGGAACACCGCGCCGGACCACATAGGAGAAGCATGACTCACGACGAGGCGCACGAACACCAGACGGACAGGCAGCAGCAAGGCGGGCAGCAGCTGTCCCTGACGGGGTCCGTCGCCCTGGGAACAGGGGTGATGATCGGCGCGGGGATATTCGCGCTGATCGGTCAGGTGGCGGAGCTGGCCGGCGGTTGGGTCCCCTGGGCCTTCCTGGCCGGCGCCGTCGTCGTGGGGTTCAGCTCCTACTCCTACATCAGGTATTCCATGGCGAACCCCTCCTCGGGCGGGATCGCGATGCTACTCAAGGCGGCCTACGGTCCTGGAGTCATCGCTGGTTCATTCTCACTGTTCATGTATGTCTCGATGGTTCTGGCGCAGTCCCTGTTAGGCCGTACATTCGGTAACTACGCGTTGCGGCCCTTCGAGATGCAGGACTCCTTGCTGTGGGTCCCAGTCCTGGCAGTCCTGGCCATAGTGGGAGCGGCGCTGGTAAACGTCGTGGGCAACCGCTGGGTGGAACGCTCCGCGTCCGTCACCGCGGCAATCAAGATCATCGGCATTGCGGTGCTGGCGATCGCGGGACTGTTCGCCGCAGGCGTGTCCTCCCTGGGACGGCTGGTCTCCCCAGAGAGTGCAACACCGGATCAGGGGTGGTTGGGCTTCCTCGCCGGGGTCACCCTGTGCATCCTGGCTTACAAGGGCTTCACCACCATCACCAATCAGGGCGGTGACCTGAAAGACCCGAAGCGCAATCTCGGCCGGTCGATCGTCATCTCGATCTCACTGTGCACAGTGCTCTACCTGCTCATCACCGTCGCCGTCACCGGCAGCCTCAGCGTGCCGCAGATCATCGAGGCACGCGACTACGCGCTGGCCGAAGCGGCAGAACCACTGTTCGGGGCGTGGGGCGTGGGGCTCACCGTGGTCGTCGCAGTGGTGGCCACCGTATCGGGACTGATCGCGAGCCTGTTTGCAGTCTCCAAGCTCTACGACATGCTCCGCGATATGGGCCAGGTGCCGGGGTTGCCCGGCAGGCGCGAACACCAGTCGTTGCTCATCACCGCCGGGCTGGCGATCGTGATGGCGGCGCTGTTCGACCTCTCCCAGATCGCCGCGCTGGGGGCCATCCTTTATCTCTGCATGGACATTGCGATCCACTACGGCATCCTCCGCCATCTCAAGGAAGAGGTGAAAGCGAAGGTCTGGATCCCGTGGGTGGCCATCGTGCTCGACGTCGCGGTGCTCGTGCCGTTCCTGATCCTCAGGGGGTCCTCGGACCCGTTCACGTTGGTGGTCACAGCCGTGGTGGCGGCGCTCATCATCCTGGCCCAATGGGTCATCGTCCGACGTCGGAGGGAGGACTCCGACAACGACGAGCAGGAGAGTGAACAGCTGCGTTGACGGACTGCTAGCTGATCGAGGACATCGAAGCAGGCTCAGTCCCCACCGCCGAAGAGACAGAAGCCGTCCAGTTCCCGACTACCACGAGTCCCCAGCTCTCCCATGTCCCAGACTGAAAGCGAGTGTCCGGGACCTTCTCCAGGGACCGGACGAAAGGCTACCTCGAGTTGAATAGCGCAACCGCACGAAATTCGCCCGTCGAAGAAACCCGGCTCGACGGAGAGCTGTTTCAATCAGCGCTGGATGATGTAGCACAGCACCTCGCCACCCGATTATCTGTCCAAGGGGATTCAAACCGCGAGATTCTCGAACACTTCGCCAGCGATAGTGGGCATGCCGGTTGAAACTGTCTGGGCGCTCGTCGTGATGGGCGCCCAGGGTGAGCCGATCAAGCGCGCTGGGTCGGTTCTACGGCGCACCACAGGAAGACCTGGGCAGGACGTAACACCCGACATTCGGCCCAACTGCAGAGACTTGTGCGGACGGTGAGCCCCGCCCCACGGACATCCTTAACCCGGCATCTGCGTAAGCCGTTACCGTTGCGCGGTCGGCGCCTTGTCCTCGACCCCGGAGTGGATCTTCCTCGGAACAGACGTGCGGACACTCGGGGAGAGCTGGTTCAGTCGTTGGCCATGTCATTTGCAGGACCTGCGCGGGTTCAAAAACGCGGGTAGCAGCAGTAGCCTCATATCCACTGGCGCCGTGCCGGCCGAGGTTCATGGCAAGCGCCCCACAGCGACGAGAGGAACATCATGTCTCACGTGAGGTCCATGCTTCAGGCTCATCCCAAGGGAGATCTCGGAATCGATCAGGAGAAGCTCGCGGCGTGTATTGCAGCGTGTTTTGAATGTTCCCAGACCTGCACGGCGTGCGCTGATGCTTGTCTCAGTGAACCGATGGCTGGTGACTTGGTGACGTGCATCAGCACAGACCAAGATTGTGCCGATATTTGCCTGACAACTGGTCGGATCCTGACTCGTCTCACCGGGCAGAACAAAGACGTGGTCCGTACGATGTTGCAGGCCTGCCGAGAGGCATGCCGAGCCTGTGCCCAGGAATGCGAGGAACACGCCGAGATGCACGAGCACTGCCGCTTGTGCGCAGAGGCTTGTCGGAGCTGCGAGGCGGCATGCGACGAACTCCTCAGTGCACTGGGGTAGACCCGCCAGCGCACCGAGGCAGACCGGCCCGGGCCAGAGGCACAAGCTCGTCCCGGGATCGGTCGCCCACCCACGCTCCCGCTATCTGACAGGCGGCGCCTTGGAGCATCCATATCCAGAAATGCTGTCGGTTGCGGTAAAGATGTCCCAGCCTCTCCGTGCCGGCTCTCTAGCGGAGTCGACTGGGTGATGGTCGACCTCAGGAAGCGGGGGCGGAGACCGCTGCGCGCGGCTGTGGATCTGAGGCGCTTTCGTCACGCGCCTCGGTGGCGGCCAGGTGTGCAGGGTTGAGGTCGATGCGTCGCAGGAGTTGGGCGTTGAGCGCCACCACAATGGTCGACACCGACATCAGCACCGCACCAACGGCGGGGGAGAGCACAAACCCGACGGGTGCGAGCACCCCAGCCGCCAGGGGAACTGCCACGACGTTGTAACCAGCAGCCCATACGAGGTTCTGGACCATCTTGGTGTAGCTGGCCCGGGAGAGCTCGATCATGGAGAGCACCGCTCGAGGGTCGTTGCTGGCAAGGACGACTCCGGCGGATTCCATGGCTACATCGGTGCCGCCGCCGATGGCGATGCCAACCTCAGCCCGGGCCAGGGCGGGGGCATCGTTGACACCGTCTCCGACCATGGCCACGGTGTTGCCGCGTTCCTGCAGCTGGGCGACCTTGGTGTCCTTGTCCTGGGGCAAGACCTCGGCGAAGACTTCATCGATACCCAGCTCAGCACCTACGGCCTGGGCGACCTGGTTCGCGTCCCCGGTGATCATGGCGACCTTCACCCCACGGGCCTGAAGGGCCGCCACAGCGGCCCGAGATTCGGGCCTGACCTTGTCCTCCAGTGCCAGTGCCCCGATGACCTCGCCGTCGGCGAGAACATGAAGGACACCAGCACCACGTTCAGTCCAGGCCTGGGTGTGCTCAGCGACCTCGGAGGGGATGGCCACGTTCTGCTCCCGGAGCATGTTGGGCCCGCCGACGGTGATCTCCGTGCCGTCGACGGTGGCTGTGACACCGCGGCCGGAGGTGGAGCTAAACCCGGTCCCACGCAGACCTAGATCTTTGGCTTCCGCATGATCCCCGGCGGCGGTGACAATCGCTCGAGCCACCGGGTGCTCACTGTCGGCCTCCGCCGCCGCGGCGTAGGCCAACAGGCGCCCCTCGCTGGTCCCGGCAGCTGCAATGGTGCCGGTCACGGCATGAGCGCCCTCGGTGAGTGTCCCGGTCTTGTCGAAGAGCACGACGTCGATGGTGCGCATCCGTTCCAGCGCCAGCCGGTCTTTGATCAGCACTCCGGAGCGGGCTGCCCGTTCGGTGGAGATGGCGGTGACCAGCGGGATGGCGAGCCCCAGGGCGTGGGGGCAGGCGATGACCAACACGGTGACCGTGCGCACCACCGCGTCATCGGGGTTGCCGAGGATGGTCCAGGCAATGGCAGTGAGGATTCCTGCGGCCAGTGCGAACCAGAACAACAGGGCGGCGGCGCGGTCTGCCAAGGCCTGGGCCCGGGAGGAGGATGCCTGGGCATCGGCGACCATCCGCTGGATACCAGCCAGAGTGGTGTCTTCTCCGACGGCCCCGACTCGGACGCGCACAGCGCTGTCGGTGGCTACCGTGCCCGCGACCACGGTGTCGCCGACCTCGCGGGAGACCGCCTGGGACTCTCCGGTGATCATGGACTCGTCGAATGCGGCCGCACCCTCGGTGATCGTCCCATCGGCTGGAACCCTGGCTCCGGAGCGAACCAACACGATGTCATCGACGGCCAATTCGGCGATGGAAACGGTGGTGGTCTCGTCATCGACAATTTTTTCTGCCTCATCGGGCAGAAGTTCAGCCAAAGCGTCCAGGGCGGAGGAGGCTGCGCCCAGGGCGCGCATCTCCATCCAGTGCCCCAGCAGCATGATGACCACCAGCAGGGCCAGTTCCCACCAGAAGTCGAGGTTGAAGTCCCCGATTCCCAGGGTGGTGACCCAGGACGCGATGAACGCCACGGTGATGGCCATGGCGATGAGCAGCATCATGCCAGGTTGGCGGGACTTCACCTCAGTGAGCCCGCCCTTGAGGAAGGGGGTCCCGCCGTAGAAGAAGATCACGGTGCCCAGAACTGGGGCAATCCAGGTAGCGCCTGGGAACTCGGGGAGGTCATAGCCGAGCAGGTGTCCCACCATGGGGCTGAAGATGACCACCGGGATCGAGAGCACCAGGGAGACCCAGAACTTGTTCTTGAACATCGCCGTGGAGTGCCCGGCATGTTCTCCGTGACTGTGTTTCTGATGGTCCTCGTCAAGGGCCGAATGGGCGTGATCGTCGGGCATGGTCTGTCCGTGGGTCTCGGCGTCAACATGGTCGCCGTGGGGGTGCGAGATGCTCATAGTGTTCCTTCCACTGAGCCCGGGGAATCAGGAGGATGGGAGAGTCAGGAGGTCAAGGGGCTGCGGGAGATTTAGTGCGGGGTGGCCCGATGAGGGCTCAGAACTCAGCGTCCAGAATTCAGCGCCCAGGACTCGGTGCTCAGGACCTGGCCAGGGAGTAACCAGCATCCTCGATCGCAATGCGCACGGCCGCAGAAGTCGGTGAACCGGTCACGGTTGCAGTAGAAACACCGCCGGCCTGCAGATCGATGCGCACATCTTCGACTCCTTCCAGCGACCTGATGGCTTCGATGACCGTGCCGACACAGTGTCCGCAGGTCATGCCTTCCACACCGTAGGAGACGGTCCTGGTCGAGAGCTCCGCAGTGGGAGGTGCTGAAACTTCTCGGTCGTCAGTGGTGGACGGGGCGCAGCAGCTGCAGCCGGTGGAGGCCATCGGCAGGGTCGGGCGGGATTCGGTAGTCATCTCAGTCTCCTTGAATCGACTCGTACGCACGGGTTTCTCTTACCCCATATATATACCCCAGGGGGGTATATGGCAAGAGCGGGTTTTCGTACCCAGCTTCATTGAATCTTCAGGCAACCCGGGCCTGTCACCGGCAGGACCGCCGGTAGAATTGGGGGTCGATCTGCTCGGCAAATCCGCGGTATGAACAGGAAAGGCTGTATGACGACCTTGACCCGAAGGCTCCTGCTCACAGGAGGACTCGGCCTGCTTGGGGCCGGTGCTGTCACAGCTTGCGCCGGACCTGATTCCTCGGAGGGGACCGACGCCGGCTCAGGACCCCAGGACGGTGCAGATTCCCAGGACGACGATGCGGTCGGTCATGTCCACGGCATCGTCCGTGATCCCTCCGACGGAGTGGTGGTGCTGGCTACCCACTTCGGTCTGTTCCGCGTCCTAGAGGGTGAGCTGGTCTCGGTGGGTCCCACTGTTGATCTGATGGGATTCACACTCGCCTCAGGCGGTCGCTACCTGGCTTCAGGCCACCCAGGAGCTGGATCAGACCTGCCGGAACCTGTCGGGCTGATCGAATCCACCGATCAGGGAGAGAGCTGGAATGTACTCTCTCGAGGCGGGGAATCAGACTTCCACGCCCTGACCGCTGGCGCTGATCGTATCGTCGGCTTCGACGGAGAGCTGCGCGTCAGCACAGACGGTGAAAACTGGGAGACGCTGGCGATCCCGGCCCCACCGGCAGCCCTTGCCATGGCGCCAGGGACGGGGGAGATCGCCGCAGCCACCGAATCCGGGCTGCTGCTCTCCACCGATGGCGCCAGCTGGGAGACCATTGAGGCCCCGGGGTTGATCTCGCGTGTGGCCTGGGCTGATGAGACCACGATCGTCGGGTCCGCTACTGATGGGCGACTGTTCACCAGCCGCGACTCCGGGCAGAGCTGGAGTGCCAGTGAGGAGCCGGTGGGCGAGGTCGTGGCCCTCGGCGCTGGCCTCACCGAAGACGGTTCAGTGGAAGCGCTGTTAGTCGTGGACTCCACTGTGCTGCGCACCGTGGATGGTGGAAACACCGTCGAACAGCTGGCCTGACGCGAGCCGAGAAGAACCCGACAAAGAGAGGGCCCTGCCGGTATGCAGCTACATCCCGGCAGGGCCCTCTCTTCTTCGGTTGGTCAGAGTTCTTCGAGCATGGTTTCCATCTCGTCGATCTCGGCCTGCTGGTCCGAGATGATGGTCTCCGAGAGCTCCAGGGCCTCGGGGTTCTCCCCGTTCTCCAGGTGATCTTCGGCGGAGGACACCGCACCTTCATGGTGGGCGATCATCTGCTCCAGGAACAACCTGGATGCTTCAGTGCCGGTGGCGCTCTCCAGCTCACTGAGGTCATCCTCGCTCATCATGCCTTCCATGTCCGACATGCCCTCCATGTCCCCGTCGCCGTGGTCCATGCCTTCCATGTCGCCCTCACTGGTGCCCTCTTCACCCCAGGCTTCAAGCCAGGATTCCATCTGCTCGATCTCAGGGCCCTGGGCCTCTCTGATGTCTTCGGCAAGGGTCGAGACTTCGGTCTCGATGTCGTCTTTCTCCAGCACAATCTCTGACATCTCCACGGCCTGGGCGTGATGCATGACCATCCCGGAGATGTACTCGACGTCTGCCTCGTTGTGCTGCTCCGAGACCTCTTCTGTGCTCTGTGTAGTGTCAGGGGCAGACTCGCTGGGCTCTTCATCGGATGTTCCGCAGCCGGTCAGTGCTGCCGCGAGAGCGAATGCTCCCAGAGTCGCGGTGAAAGTCTTCGTCGTCATGAGATCCTCCGGTGTCAGGCGGTTTTCGGGTTCAGGAGAGTCAACCTCGCGAGGTGTCTCACCCATGCCGGGGACAGGCGATCTTCAACGAACCTTCATCAAGTACAAGGCTCTTCTTCGCAGGCCAGACCGGATCAGGCCGGAGAGACTTGATCAGGGGGTGGGGCGTCGAAGCTCGGGCGCCCGCAACAACACCTCGAGAGGGCCCCGGTTGAACCGGGCGCGCCAGAGCGAGGCGAAGACCATCAGCACGGAGACCTTGCTGGTCTCATTCACTCACTCCAAGTTCGTGAACCTGGTAGCCGCAGGGCGCGATCCCTGTGAGGATCGCGCCCTACGGCCGAGGTTTCTACTGCACCGCCGAGGCGGCGGAAGCGTCAGTTCGCGCTGAGGTACATGGTGTTGGTCCAGTACGGGGAGTTCAGCGGGTACTGGATGGTGCCCACGCGGGGGTTATTGGCGCCGATGAGCTGGCCGTTGCCCACGTAAATGGCGGCGTGGCTGCCACCGTTCTGGATGACGATGTCGCCCGGGGAGGGCGAGGAGACCTGGCGCATTGAGGCCATCATGCCGTAAGTGGTGCGCGGCAGCGATTCGCCGGCCTGGTTGTAGGCCCAGTTGATGAAGCCGGAGCAGTCCCAACCCGAAGACGGTGAAGTGCCACCGAGGACGTAGGGGTTGCCGAGACCTGCATAGGCGGCGCCCACGATCGAGCCGTTGCCGCCGCTGGAAGCGGCCGGGGCCTCTTCCTGTGCGGGGGAGGTTGAGGCGACCTGGGTGTTGCCCTGCGACTGCTGGCCGGTGTTGGCTTGCGAAGTCCGCTGGCCGGTGCTGCTCTGAGCCTGCCCGGTGTTTCCACCCTGCTGGCCGGTGTTGGACCAACCGGTGTTTCCGGTGCTGGACTGCTGCTCCTGCGGTGCGGGATCAGTCTGCTGCGCAGGAGCTTCCGGCTCGGTTGGCATCGGCATGGAGGCGGTGACGGCCTCTTCCACCTCTTCCACCACTGGGGTGGGCTCAGGTGCTGGCTCCGGCTCCGGCTCAGGTGCGGGCTCTGGTGCCGGTGCGGCTTCCACCACTGGAGCAGGCTCCGGTGCGGGGGTGGAGGTGACCACCGGACGGTCGAACGAGAGCTCGACGTCGCTGGATGCGGTCACGGCCACTGCGGAGGTGGTGCTGGCGCGCTCCACGCTGAGACCGGATGCGGTCACGTCCAAGGTGGTGACCTCGGGGGTGCTGATGTCGGTGCCGGCGTTCGCGGCAACTCCTGAGGAGAGCACGAGGCCGGATGCGGCGACGGCGGCTGCCGCACCTCGTCCGACGGTGCCGGCGTTGGATGCCACGGCCTTTGCCAATGAGGGCTTGGCCTGGCGGCGCCGGTCACGGCGTGAGACGAAAGTCATGTCTGTCACTTCTCTGGAAACCTCTCCCTGTAGTTGCGGGGCCGCCTAAGTGAAGCGCGAGCCGGGAAGCTCACGTTCTTCAGGTCTCGATCGACCGCGATGCCCCGCACCCTGCCTTGCGGTAGTTTCTGCGGAACAGCTCCGGTCAGCGGCAGGAGAAGAATCTGACTGGAGGCGCTGCGACTTCGGACATCGGTCGCAGGCGCGACTACGAAGTTATAACAGATCGATAACAAATGTCACGTTGAGGTAACGACCGGGGCGGGAGCAAATTTATGCAGTGGGACTGGAGCGGACAGCCCACGCGTCTTCTGGATCAGCCAAACAGGTGCCGAGTGGTTATCAGTAGGGCTTTTGAAGTCCTTCCGGGTTGGCGTTTCCGGTTGTGCTGGTCCGGTCCTCGCTTGGAGGCCCTGGCCCCTAAGTGGATACGTGGCGCAAGTGTGGGGACTCAGTTGCCCGTATACCCTGCCCGACTAAAGGCCCGTAAGCCCATCCTCTAACGACGCACCGTCCCCGTGACTCATCGGTTCGCTGGCTTCAGAAGTAGAAGGGCAACTTCTGGTTAGCCTCGACCCGGACGACGTCCAGACGTGGTTCGGTAAGCAACGGGTCGATCATCGCCTGCTCAGCTCCGATGCTGGCCCAGTGGGGATCGACGTCTTGGGTGATGCACCAGGCTCGGTCCTTCGGCCAGATGAACGCGGGAGGCGGCATGGCGCGATCAGTCTTGGCTTGCCAAGAGTCTTCGATCGTTCCGGAGACGAAGTCGGACAGAGAAACCCTGCACAGGTAGTACTCACGACCAGGGACAACCACACGAGGTGCACGAAGGACAAGGTCAGGGAACGAATCCTCGCCCCACCCATCCCAGATCAGCAGATACCCCTCGGAAGGCGAGCCCGTGTGGCGCAGCAGCGAGCCCGCTGCGACGCGGAGTTGCTCCATGTCGGACAGGATGCCACTGGGGCGCCCCACCTCGTTCTCGGACTGACCCTCGTAGGTGGGATCAGGGATGAATCGCAGGCGGGCATATGCCGGGAACCCGGCAGGGCCCATCGTGACCAGTTTCCACCAGTGTTCGTCACTAGTCGCGATCCACTCTGCGGCCGTTAGGTCGCTGCAAGGAAGGAACGTCACCCCTCTATCGTGCCACTGATACACCGCATTGAGTCCGGTGGAAGTATGAGTTCTGGTCAGAGCGCGCCCACATCCGTGCGTTCCCAATCAGAACGCGCACGCTGAGGGATCCTCTACCGTGCGCATCCTTCTCGCAGCCCAGTGCTGCCCGCTTGCTAGCTTCAGGGAGCTCCCAGGCCATGAACACTGCTTGTCCAAGAAGGCTCTCTAGTGTCTTGACTACCTCTTGAAGGTGCGAGTGATTCAGTAGACCCCGCGTCCGGAAATAGTGCTCCCTCACGCTCCGGCCGCGGGGTTTGCGCGTTCCTGGCGTAACCATGCGATCTCAGCGCCGGGCTCGGAGCGCCATCCTCCTTAGCGCCCGTCAAGGCATCCCCAGTCGAAAGTTCTCTATCGCTGCTTCGTGCAGGTGTCTCGCAACTGACGATGAGTGCACGAAGGCGAGTTCAGATGGTGAGCGCAACACCCTGAATTCGGTGGGGTGTTGTGAATGGGTCGACCATGGTCGCCAGCGAATGTCCGTTTAGCGTTCTGGGAAGGACTCCGGGAAGGCTTACCGGTCGCAGCCGCCGCAAGAACAGCAGGGGTGTCGCGACCGACCGCGTACCGGTGGCTGAAGGATGATCGGCAAGTGCTGCCCTCACCGCATCTAGAGTCCTTGAAATCACGCGCTGGCTCGTTGTCTTTACGGGAACGAGAAGAGATCGCTTTCCACTTCGCATCGGGTCACGGGGTGCGAAGCATCGCTGCCAGGGTGGGGCGGGCTCCGTCAACGATCAGCCGTGAGCTCGCAAGAAACCGCCTGAATCACCGGTATCTGCCCTCGATCGCTCAAGAACAAACCTGGGCACGAGCTCGGCGACCGAAACCACGGAAGCTCGACGAGTTAGCGTTGCGGCAACGGGTCGT
>NZ_PVTY01000028.1 GCF_003003175.1 Nesterenkonia sandarakina
AGGGATCCGCTTGCGGGCAGTTCTCCCCGCGTCAGGGGGTCTTTGCACTGCGCGGCGTTACTGCGGGTCTGCTGAGAGTCCGCGGAAGTATTCCTGCACTCGTTCTTCGTCTTCCGCCGGAATGACGACCAGTAATTGGTCATGGCGTTGTAGATGGGTCTCTGACGTGGGCACGAAAGAGCTATCCCCGCGCATGACCAGAGAGACTTGGGTCTTCGAGGGTAGGTCCACCTCGAACAGCGGTGACCTGGTGAGGACCGAGTCTTCGGTGATGGTCACCCTGACCAGGTCAGCCCGCTCCTCATCCATCGGTGCAGGCTCGATCTGCACAACAGTGCAGGGAGCTACCTCGGTCAGTCCCAGACGTCGGGCGACCCAGGGCAGTGAAGGTGCTTGGATGGCGGTGTAGGCGACCACGAAGACCAAGACGACGTCGAAGAGCATGTCAGCGTCGTCCATCTGTGCCGCCATCGGAACGGTGGCAAGAATGATCGGCACGGCGCCACGCAGCCCTGCCCAGGAGAGGAAGGCCTGTTCCCGCCACGGGACTTTGAACCACACCGCGCACACGGCCACCGCGATGGGACGCACCAGGAAGGTCAGGAACAACCCTGCAAGCAGTCCCAGCGCGGCGATTTCCCAGGTGATTCTGCCGGGGCTGGCCAGCATGCCGAGCATGACGAAGAGTCCGATCTGGGCGATCCACCCGGTCCCTTCAACGAAAGCTTGAGTCGCCTGCTGGTGGGGGAGTCTGCCGTTGCCCAGGACCATGGCGCAGATGTAGACGGCAGCGAACCCGGAGACGCCGATCTGTGTCGCGACCCCGTAGGCCAATAGTGCCCAGGCCAACGCGGCAAGCGGGTAGAGCCCGGCAGCAGGTAGAGCGAAGCGGCGCAGCACGAAGACTCCCACCGCGCCTAAGGCGGCACCCAGGGCGATACCGCCGATGAGTTGGACGAGGATCATCAGAGCGACCACGGGGATTCCCCCGGAGGGTTGATCCCCAATGGCGACGGCGGTGGCTGCTGTCACGATCAACACGGTGGGTGCGTCGTTGAGTCCCGATTCGCCTTCCAAGACCGATTTGACTCGAGCGGGTAGCGAGATTCCTCGAAGCACGGAGAAGACGGCGGCGGCATCGGTGCCGGCGTTGATCGCTCCAAATAAGAGCGCGAGAAGGATCGGTAGACCCAGTGCGTAGTGGCCGATCACGGTCATCAATGCGATGGTGACGATGACTCCGACCGTGGCGAGGAGTGCGGCGAGTCCGATGGATGGACGGATCTCTCTCCACTTGGTGGTGAGTCCACCTTCAGCCAGGATCAGGGCAAGGGCGCCGTAGCCCAGGCCTTGGGCGAGCGTGGCGTCATCGAACTGCAGGCCGAACCCCGCTTCGCCGAGGACCATACCAAAGAGCAGGAAGAAAAGGAGAGCAGGCAGTCCCAAGCGAGCCCCCACACGTATCCCGCCGATAGCGACGAGGGTCACGAGAGCGGCAAGAAGCATGAAGAGGTTGATGGCATCCACCAGACCATTGTCCCAAGGAACTCATCCGGTCTCCGCCGATGTCGCTAGGCGTCAGATGATTTGGGCAGGAGCAGGCAGTGTGCCGGATAGCGATCTCCCACTGCCCGCTAGACCATCGGCTTACGGGCGCCGGTACGCACAAGAGAACGGTGCACACTCAACCCAGGACGGTTCAGCTGATCGACCGCGACCCACTTTCGTCAGTCGAACTTTCAGGGTTGCCCCCCGAGTGGGTCGTTCTGATCCTCGTAGTCCGCAGCGGCTCTTGGCTGGTCCGTGACGAGCAGCAGCTTCGAGCCGGTATCGACCACAGTTGCGGCTCCTTCGGTGAAGGCCAGTGGAATCGCGGTTTCTCCCTCTTCGAGGGGATCATAGACGCGCGCGTCATTGCCGGTCACGGTGTTGTAAATGTCCAGGTCTGTCCCCTCAGTCAGGACGTAGGTCATGACCCCACCGGCGCTGAGGAGTTGAGGCTCATCTCCGAGATCGGCGGACCAGAGTTCTTCACCGCCGAGGTCCAGTCCGATCAGGGTCTCGTCGCGGAGTGCGATCCATGTCTGGGTCATGAGGTCGAACATCGCATCATCGAGGTCAGGCTCCAGAATTTCTCCCTCGTCGAGGTCCCATAGACCGTAGCCGTCCTCCGTCGAGCCGATCAACGCGCTGCCCGGTGGCAGGCGATTTGTCGCAGGACTTATTAGCGCTTCTGGGTCGAGTCCAGCCATCGCATCACCGGCAGGTACCCGCCATTGATCACCGGAACTCCCGTTGGTGGAGGCAGCAAGATCTCCATCGTCGGTGACCACGACTGTCCCGTAAAACTCCCCGATAACATCGGCTTCGCCACCCACGCGTTCCCCGGTTTCCGCGTCCAGCGCGACGCGCGTACCGGTGCCTCCGAGTGGTTCGTCACCGCGTTCAGCGAACACTAAGCCCGGACCCTGATGAGGACCGGGGACGTCTACGGGCCCCCAGACTTCTTCCCCGGTGTGAAGGTCATAGGCTGTCGCGGTGGTGGTCCCCAGTGATTTAGCCGATTCGCCTGGGTCGGTGAGATCTGTCAGCACAGCCAGTGGGCGGTCGCCGGCGCTGGTCATGGCAAAGCCTGAGCAGCTCAAGGGCCGTTCAGCGGTCCACAGCACGGTCCCGTCGGCGGCCACGGCGCTGAAGACCAGGCGTCCGTCCTGTTCTCCTGGGGCGAGGAAGACGCCGTCGTGGACCTGCGGGGGCGTATCCCACTGGGGATCCACGCTGACCAGGTCCGTCAGATGAACGGGGAGGTGGACGTCGTCGAGGTCAGCGTCTTGTGCTGCGGACTCGCCGCGGACCGGATCGGGGTCAATCGAAACGGAAGGCGGCGCCGATTTCTCTTGCGAGGTGGGATCCTGCGACTGCTCAGCGGAACACGCTCCCAGGCTCAGCGCGAGGACGCCGAAAAGCGTGGTGATCCGGGCACGACGGTGAACATGTGGACTCGAACTCATTGCAGAGTCTCCTTCTGAGGGGCTTCGGTGCGGTCCTGGGTGCGGCCGGCGCGGCGATGGTTCATGATCCAGGCAAGGAGGACCGCCCCAGAGATCACGAGGATCAGGAGAATGTCGGCGACTGGGCCGGAGACTGATGAGCCCAAAGTCTGCAGCCACCCCTGGGTCTCACTGGGCACTAGGGAGGGGGCAGCCACCAGGCCGTTGGTGGTCCAGAACAACACCCCGACCCCGGTGATCAGGGCGCCTGCGAGGACCGAGGTGGTGTGGAGCTCACGGCCGAAGAGCGTGAACCCACGTCCTCTGATGAACCTCATCGACCGGGCGCCGATGCGTCCCCACAGTGCGGCAAGAATCATCAGCGGTACGACCATCCCCGCGCCATAGACCGCCAGCATCAGCCCCGCCTGGGGTATGCTTCCCTGGGCCACCGCCAGGGTCAGGATCGCGCCCAAGATTGGTCCTGCGCAGAAGCCGGCCACGCCGCTGACCGCGCCGAGCAGAAAAGTACGCACCAGGCCCTTTCTGGTGTGTGCTTGCTGCTGCAGCCGCTGAGTCCCGGGCAGGGCTTCGGAGAAGTCGAACCCCAGGCCGACCATCTGGGCCAGCCCTAGGAGGATGAGGATCACCGATGTGCCCACGATCAATGCCTGGCGATGATCGATGAACAAGGTGCCGACCGCGCCCAGGCCCAGTCCCAGCGGGACAAGCGTGAGCACCAGTCCTAGGTAGAAGATGCTTCCGTGGACCAGCAGCTTCAGTCGTGCCCCGATGGTCGAGGCGAAGAACGCCGGGAGCAGCAACGCGCTGCACGGGCTCAACAGTGCCAGCACTCCGCCGAGGAAGGCGGTGACCAGGCTGATCTCCATCAGCGGTCCTGGGCCAAGGCGTCGTCAACTGCGGAGACGAAGACCTCGGTGGGCTGGGCCCCGATGATCGGTTCTCCCGCCACGATGAATGCTGGAGTGGAGTAGGCCCCGATGTCGAGGCCCTCCTGAGCGTTGGCCTCGATCTGCCCTGCGACCTCCGAGGAGTCCATGTCCTTCTCGAACTCTGCGGTGTCGAGGCCCACCTGCTCAGCGAGGTCCACCAGTCCGTCCTCGGTGAGGTCAGACTCTGGCAGCGTCTCGCCACCGTCAAAGAGCAGCCCTTGGTACTCCATGAATTTGTCCTGCATCGCCGCGGCGTAGGTGGCTCGGGCGGCTCGTTCGGAAGCTTCGCCGAAGACATTGACATCACGCCACTCGATGCGAAGTTCTCCTGCCTCGACGTACTCCATCATGGTGGGCAGGGTCTGGTCATGCCAGGCGGCGCAGAAGGGACACTGCGCGTCGCTGAACATCACGATTGCCACCGGAGCGTCTACGGGACCGACTGCCAGAAGGTCCTCGGAGTCTCGGCGTTCGATATCGCTCATGTCCTGCTGCTCCGGCTCGGCGCCGCCCTCAGGCACTGCGGCCGGCCCCTCTGGCTGGACGCCTTCGTCAGGGGATTCCTGCTCCACGGCGGTCTGCGTCGATTCAGCAGTGTCATTGCCCGTGTTTTGCCAGACGACGAAAGCGATCATGGCCGCTGCAATGATGATGACGATCACCGGGAAAATCGGGGAGAACCTCGTGGCAGGTTTCTCTCGCGTGGAGGTGGCGTCAGACATTTTGGGGGAACCTTTCACAGAGAATATCGATGACTCATAGTTACTATGCAGCATAGTAACTATGAAAGATAGTTGGTATGCGGCATAGTGGACCCATGGCTTCTCTCTCCATGAAACTCGCGACCTGGCGGGCCTCGACGGTGCTTGCTGTGCAGGCTCTGAGCTCCTGGACTCCTCGACAGGTTCTTGTGGCGGCCGGGGCGAGCTTGGTTGTCGGTGTGGCTGTGGGGGTCGCGACGGTCTTGATTCCTAATTCTTTCTTCTCTCGGGAGATCCCGCCGGTGTGGTGGAACTACCCGGTGTGGATCCTGACCTCGGTGCTCAGTGGCATGCTTCTGGCCACCTATGTGCGGGCCTCGAATCCGGCCCCGGTGGGCTCAAGGGGCGAATCCAGTTCAGAAGACTCCATCGCAGCCCTGCCCCCCGGAGAAGGGGCCTCTGCCGCCGAGGACCGGAGCAGCAGCCGCCTCGGAATGACCGGTATGGTGCTGGCCTGGTTCGCGGTGGGCTGTCCGGTGTGCAACAAGATTGCGCTGATTGCTCTCGGATACTCTGGGGCGATCACCTACTTCACGCCGCTGCAGCCGATCCTCGCTTTGGGTGCCATGTTGCTCACCGGCGTCGCGCTGATCTGGCGCCTCAAGGGGCAGGTCGCCTGCGCTGTGCGACCCCGGAAGGATCTGGTCACCGCATGAATGAGAAACCACAGGCCGAAGCGCCTGCTGGGCGGCTCGGTCCCTTGGAACAGAAGGTCATGGACCTGATCTGGGATCACTCGGGGCGCACCGTCCGAGAAGTCATGGACGACCTCCCCAGTCGACCGGCCTACACCACCATTGCCACGGTGATGGGAAATCTTGAGCGCAAAGGCTTGGTCTCACCGAGCCGCGAGGGTCGCGGGGTGCGCTACCTGCCCCAGCGCACCCGCGAGGAACACGCCGCAGGCATGATGCGCCAGGCCCTAGGGGTCAGCCGGGACCGGACCGCCTCTATCCTCCACTTCGTCGACACCATGCCCGATGATGAGCGGGACCTTCTGCGGGCCTATCTCGCCGGTGAGAACTCCCAAGACTCCCAAGGTTCACCGTGAATCCGATGTTGCTTTCCGGGCTGATGGTCTTTGCTGTGCTTGCCACGGCAGTGATCGGGCGCCCACTAATCCGTGCTGCGGCGCCCGCCTTGATCCGCTTTCCGCGATTCGCGGTGTTGGGCCTGGGGCTGAGCCTGGTGCTCTGGCTGGCGTCGGTGGTGGCCGCAGGACTGTTTTTGGCCTGGTCGCTGAGCGGTCCCAGTCCACTGCCGGCCCCTGTGGCCGAGGTCTGCCAGCGCTGTTTGGCAGCATCGAACCCCTTCTCCGCCGGTTTCGCGACACAGACCGTCGTCCCCGCTGCCGCGTTCCTCTTCGCTCCGGCAGCGGCAGTCATGGTCGTGCTCACCCTGGGCGGGAGGGCAGCGTGGCAACGACAGGCCCAACTGCGTGAGACCTGCCGTTCGCTGCTGCCGGTGGGCCACCGGCAGGTCATCGACGGCCATCAGGTCACCGTGATCGATGATCCGCACCCGTCAGCGTTCGCGCTGGGTAGGGACCGTTGGGGCATCGTGGTCTCCACGGGGCTGCTGAAGGTGCTGGGCTATCAGGAGCTGCGCGCTGTGCTCGCCCATGAGGCAACGCACCTGCGCGAACGCCACCACCTGGTCCTGGACTTCATCGGAAGCATCACCGGACCCCTGCGCTGGGTGCCCTTCGCCGCCGCGATCGGTGACGCGGTGCCGCACTATCTCGAAGTCTCGGCCGACAACGCCGCCCAGCGCCGCGCGGGCACTCGCGCCCTCGCCTCTGCCTTGCTGGCCATGGGGGAGGCGAGCAGTGCCCAACGCGCCGCCAGCGACCAATCAGGCCCTTCGCGCATGATGCTGGCTGCCGGACCAGAGCGTGTCAGGCAGCTGATCTCTCCGGTGAACCCGCGCCGAGGGGTTCTGGGAGCGGCCGCGATCATCGTGATCATGGCGGTGCTGATCGTGACCAGCGTCATCGCCCACGGAGCGGCGCTTGCCGCCCTCGCCTCCGGGTGCGTCATCTGAGAGCCTGAACCTAGCCGGCCCTCTCCGGGTTCGGAGAACCGTGAGTTGAAGGAGCAAGCGATGAGCTACACCCACACCATCACCGTCCCGATGAGCTATGACCAGGCCGTGGAGGCCACCCGCGCAGCCCTGGCTGAGCAGGGCTTCGGGGTCCTCACTGAGATCGACGTCAAAGCCACCTTCACCACCAAGCTCGGAGCTGACGCCGGGGAGGCGATCGGGGACTACATCATCCTCGGCGCGTGTAACCCCACGCTGGCCAGCAAGGCCCTCGCGGCAGAACCCGAGCTCGGCGCACTTCTGCCCTGCAACGTGGTCGTGCGCCGGGGCTCCACCGAGGGCCACTCCACCATTGATGCGATCGACCCACAGACTATGGTTCAACTCAGCGGTGCACCCGTGGTCCGAGAAGTCGCTGAGGATGCAGAACAGCGGCTGCGCGCGGCACTGACTGCCCTCAGTGGCGCCGCGCAGAACTGACCGCAGGGCCGGGTGAGATGTCCTCCATGGTGGACGTGCGGATTGAGATCGCCTCAGTTCTTTGACGGCTTCTGGTGAGTCTCGTACATCCGCACGGCTACCACGGCAGCAGATACTGCGCTCACGACTGCTGCGGCCCACACGGCGGCAGAGAGGCCCAGCGCATCTGCCACGAGGCCACCCAGCACAGCCCCTGCCGCGTAGCCGAGATCACGCCAGACCCGATAGACACCGACAGCTCGACCCCGCCAAGCAGGATGGGCGACATCACCGACCACGGCCAGCAGGGTGGGGTAGATCATTGCGGTGCCTGCCCCGAGCAGCACTGTGCCGGCGGCCCAATGGGTGAACGCATCACCAGAGGCGATCACCATCAAGGCGGTGGCTTGGGTGGCCATCCCGGCGGTGATCAGGTGCTTGCGACCGATGCGGTCCGAGAGCGCCCCGGTGACCAGCTGTCCGGCTCCCCAGACTCCCGGGTAGAGGGCGAAGAGCACCGAGACCTGGCTGAGCGTGAGATCAGCGGTGGCGAAGAGCAACGGGAAGAGACCCCAGGACAGGCCGAAGTTGAGGTTGTTGACCAAACCTGCCTGACTCGCCGCGGAGAGGGCCGGTTCCTTCAGGCTCGTCTGGAGCATGACCTGTCGGTTGGTGAGGTCCGCGTGCAGATGATCATGGACCCCATCGTCTCTAGGCTGGTGCTGCGCGGCCTCTAGCTGGGCGTGGCCCCGTGTCTCGCGCACGAAGACCCCGGAGAGCAGCAGCGCCAACGCCGTATAGGCCAGGCCCAACAGGAAGGGCGCCGGGCGCAACCCGTACTGTTCGGCGAGGTACCCAGCGAGCAGCGAGGTCACCGCGACCGCACCATAACCAGCGGCTTCGTTCAGCCCCATGGCCAGGCCACGTTTCGTAGGTCCCACTAGGTCGATCTTCATCACCACAGTGGTCGACCAGGTGAGTCCCTGATTGATCCCCAGAAGCACATTTGCCGCGACGACCCAACCCCAGTCTGGAGCGAAGATGAGCATCAGCGGCACCGGCACGGCAAAGAGCCACCCGATCAACAGGATCGGCTTGCGACCGTACTCATCCGACAGGGTCCCGGCGAAGTAGTTCGCGATGGCCTTCGTGATCCCGAACGCCGCGACATAGGTGAAGATGAAGCTGTAGCCGGTGAGCTCGAACTCAGATTCCGCGAGAAGCGGCAGCACCGTCTGCTGCTGGCCCACCATGCCTCCGACCAACGCATTGACCGCGACAAGCAGGGCGAATTGGGCGAGGTTGGCGCGCAGTCCCAGCCGCGCAGACCGGGTGCCCGCTTTGCCATCAGACGCGCGTGCTGAGGTATCCATGGTGTTCCGCTCTATAAAGATCGCCCTGCAAGCGACAGCAAGTGAGGCACTGTTCCAGATATCTCTGGAATACTGGATCATACGATATGTCGAGGATGACTGGGGGAGCAAATGGGTGACCGGGAGAAGAAGACGGTGCTGTTCGAGCAGGTGGCTCGAGTCGGTAAAGCTCTGGGCAGCGGCAAGCGCCTGGAGCTTCTGGACTTACTGGCACAGGGGGAGCGCAGCGTGGAGCATCTTGCCGCAGCGGCTCAGCTGGGTTTGAGTACCACCTCGGCGCACCTGCAGGTACTCAGGCAGGCCGGTTTGGTGACGACGCGACGTGAGGGCACACGGGTTCACTATGCGCTGGCAGGACTTGACGTGTTCCGCCTCTACGAGCAGCTGCGCAATGTCGCCGGGGAGCATGTTGCTGATGTAAGCCGTGCGCGCGAGGACTATCTCGGCAGCGGAAGAACAAGCGAAGCCCTCGAGCCTGGCTACGGGTCAGTGCGCGGGTCACTGCACGAGTCATCCCCTGATTCAGCTCAAGAGGTCAGCCGGGACGAGCTGCTCAATCGGGTGGCTGCGGGAGCTGTCACGGTGCTCGATGTGCGCCCAGGGGAGGAGTATGCGGCGGCTCATATCCCCGGTGCAATCTCCATTCCGATGGATGAGCTCTCACAGCGCATCGACGAATTGCCCTCAGACCAAGAGGTGATCGCCTACTGCCGCGGTGCGTACTGCGTACTCGCCTACGAAGCAGTGGATCTTCTTCGCGCAGCGGGACGAAGCGCTTCGCGGCTCCACGAGGGAATGTTGGAGTGGCGCGTGAACGAACTCCCTGTGGAATCTGACCCCACCCACACCGGCCCAGCCGCGCGGAGGCTCACCTCGACCGGGTAATAGGTGGCGCGGGATCACTCACCACCTGACTGCTGGGTGGAGCCCATATCCGCGCCTGGGCACTCCTGCCCGGGGTGTCCGTAGATCCTCTGATGGTCACCTTCTCGGACCGTTGCTGCGCCCAGATCTCACACGTCCACAGCGGCCACCTTGCATACCCCCGGGGGTATGTGCGAAAGTAGTCTACATACCCCCCGGGGTATCCAATGACTTTCAAGGAAGGGGAGCGATCTGATGCTTCTGGAACGGATCTATGACGAGGACCTGGCACAGGCCAGCTACTTCATCGGCTGCCAGGCCACCGGCGAAGGTATGGTCATCGATGCCCGCCGCGATGTCGGCGAGTACTTCGATCTCGCTGCGAACCACGGGATGCGCATCACGAAGGTCGCCGAGACCCACATCCACGCCGATTACCTTTCCGGCACCCGCGAGCTCGCGGCCGCGGCAGACGCTGAGGCCTTCATCTCCGGCGAGGGTGGCGAGGACTGGCAGTACGGCTTCGACGCCACCCGGCTGAGCCACGGCGACGTGATCACCCTGGGCAACATCCGTGTCGAGGCCCGCCACACTCCCGGACACACCCCAGAGCACCTGATCTTCCTAGTCACCGACGGCGCCTTCAGCGACGATCCCGGCTACATGATCTCCGGAGACTTCGTCTTCGCCGGAGACCTCGGCCGCCCCGACCTGCTGGATGAGGCTGCCGGGGGAGAGGACACCCGCTTCGAAGGTGCCAAGCAGCTCTATGCCAGCCTGAAGAACGAGTTCCTCACTCTGCCTGATCACATCCTGGTCTACCCCGGCCACGGGGCAGGCAGCGCCTGCGGCAAGGCCCTGGGCGCGCTGCCGGCCACCACGGTCGGCTACGAGCGGGCCAACGCCTGGTGGTCCAAGCACCTCGCGGCCGACGACGAACAGGGCTTCATCGATGAGCTGCTCGACGGTCAGCCCGACGCCCACGCCTACTTCGGGCGGATGAAGCGCGAGAACAAGGACGGCCCACAGATTCTGGGCACGCTGTCTCCGGTTCAGGCTTTCACCTCAGACCAGGTGCGCAGCGCCCTGGAAGAGGACCGAGCGATCTTCGTCGACACCCGAACCAACGACCAGGTCAAGAAGGGCACCGTCATCGGCGCACTGAACATCCCGGCCGGCGGCAAGTTCGCCAGCTTCGGCGCCTGGGCCTACGATCCGGAGACCCAGAAGCAGCCGCTGATCCTGCTCGCTGAGGATCAGGACCAAGCCGAAGACATGCGCAACCACCTCATGCGGGTCGGCATCGACGCCGTCAAGGGCTACACCATCAGCCTCGATGATCTGCCCAAGACCCAGCCGGCCACCATCACCCCGGAGGAGCTCGAGGACTTCGAGCCCGCGCTGCTGCTGGATGTGCGTAACAAGTCCGAACACTCAGATGGCCACATCCCGGGCTCCAAGCAGCTCAGCGCCGGCCGCGTGCTCTGGCACCAGGACCAGCTGCCGAGCAGCGGTCCGATCGTGACCTACTGCCAGTCCGGTGTCCGGAACTCCGTGGCCGCCAGCGCACTGCGCCGGCAGGGCCACGACGTCCGGGAACTGGTCGGCAGCTACTCCGGCTGGTCGGAATACAAGCACTCCAACTAAGACACACGCTTGAACTTCAGCGGGCACCTCGGGTCTCCGAGGTGCCCGCTGGCACCCATCATTCTTCGAGAGGAACCACCAGTCTTATGGCGAACACCACCACGACCACCACCCCGACGACGACGGGGGCCGCATTACCGATGAGCCCTACCGAACTGGCCGAGAAGCTCCGCTCACAGGACACTCCGCTGCTCGTCGACGTGCGCACCCCTGCGGAGCACGAGTCGCTGCGGGTCCCCGGGTCCCACAACGTTCCGCTGGATCTGCTGCAGAAGAACAAGGAGACCCTGGCCGAGCAGTTCACCGGTGAGATCGTGCTGATCTGCCAGACCGGCAACCGCGCCAACCAGGCCCTGCAGCACCTGCGCGCCGCAGGGGTGGACACCGCGCGGGTGCTCGAGGGTGGCGTCGTCGCCATGGAGGCCCAGCACAGCCAGCACACGCACCGCGGTCAGCAGCGCTGGGCCATGGATCGCCAGGTCCGGATGGTCGCCGGATCCTTGGTGCTCACCGGGTTCCTCGGCAGCAAGCTGATCTCACCGAAGGTCGGCTACCTCGCCGGCGCGATCGGTGCGGGCTTGACCTTCTCCGCGCTCACCGATTCCTGCGCGATGGCCGCAGCATTGAACAAGATGCCGTGGAACAAGGTCGAAGCTGATCCGACCGTGGAGAAGCTGCTGGCCGAGATCCCCCGTTCCACCCAGATCCAGGCGCCGCGGGGATGAGCGGCGGCCTGATTCTTGCGATGGTCCTCGCCGTCGGGATCGGGCTCTCCCTGGGTTTGCTCGGCGGGGGAGGCACCATCCTGGCGGTCCCGCTGCTGACCTACGTGGCCGGGTTCCCGGCGCATGAGGCCATTGCCGCCTCGATGTTCATCATCGGGATCACCTCCGCGGTCAGCGTGATTCCGCATGCCAGGCGCGGCAACGTGCAGTGGCGCACCGGGTTCATCTTCGGCGCAGCCGCGATGGCCGGCGCCTTCGGCGGAGGCCTGCTGGGCAGCCAACTGCCCAGCGTGGTGCTGATGGTGGCGTTTGGGATCATGATGGTCGCCACCGCACTGGCGATGATCCTGGACCGCCGGGCCAAAGCCTCCGGCGGGCCGAAGAAGAAGCTGCCGCTGGGCAAGATCATTATCGAAGGACTCGTGGTGGGTCTGGTGACCGGCATGGTCGGCGCCGGGGGAGGCTTCCTGGTGGTCCCCGCCCTGGTGCTGCTGGGTGGGCTCTCGATGCCCGCCGCGGTGGGGACCTCGCTGCTGATCATCTCGATGAAGTCCTTCACCGGGCTCGCCGGCTACCTCACATCGGTGAGCATCGATTGGGTGCCTGTGCTGATGATCACCGCGATCACGGTGGTCGGCGCCTTGATCGGCTCCGCACTGGGAAAGCATGTCCCGGAGAAGGCCCTGAAGAAGGCGTTCGGGTATCTGGTGCTGGCTATGGGCATCGTGGTGTTCCTTCAGGAGCTGCCGCTGGCCTACGGGGTGAGCGCTGCAGTGCTGATCCTCGCAGTGCTGGTGATCCTTCTGTACCGCCGAAGAAAAGCAGGCCGCCGCGCCACGACAGAGCACGAACCTCGCTCTGAACCTGTCACCGCAGGATCCTCGACCAGCTCTCCAGACGAGCTGACGAGACGCCGAGATCTACACCGTGGGCCCAAAGGAACCCGGTAGATCAGAACCCGCCAGCGTAAGCCCCGACCGGACGCGAAACACGCCAGTCCCGAGGAGCCTCTGGGGCGATCAGCACACCACATCGCGAGAAAACAGAGAGATCATGATGAGAGAAGCCGACGCAGAGAACCGACGCCGCATCGTCAACCGGCTCAAGAGAGCCCGCGGCCAATTGGACTCCGTGATCAACGCCGTGGAGAACGGCGGAAGCTGCCGCGACGTGGTCACCCAGCTCGCCGCGGTCTCAACCGCCCTGGATCGCGCCGGGTTCAGCGTGGTCTCTTCGGCGATGCAGTTCTGCATCACCGAACCAGAACGCGCTGCCGAAATCGAAGATGGACTCACGGTAGACGAACTGGAGAAACTCTTCCTGTCCCTCTCCTGAGCGACTCCGATCGCGCGATAAGCGCGCCCCTGATGTCGCCGCGCGCTCCCTGACAGCGCGCAGGACCTCGGTCCGTGTGAGCCCCGACCACGATCGATCTCAGCGCGATGTCCTGAGCCACCACCCACAGAACCACAACTAAGGAGTCTGACTATGCAGGAAATTTCGCCTGCAGCGACTGTCAATCGTTTGGACACGGTACAGATTGTTGATGTTCGAGAGGACGACGAGGTGGCCGTCGGGGTCATTCCTGGTGCCGTTCACATCCCTCTCGGACAGCTGAGCGCCCTTTTGGCTGAACTTGATTCCGCACGCGAGATCATCACCGTCTGCCGGAGCGGCAAGCGTAGTCTCCATGCCGCGCAGGTACTGGCCGGCGAAGGGTTCAGTGTCGCCAGCATGAGAGGCGGGATGAATCAATGGTCCGCGGAGAATCACCCGATCAGTGCGCTCTGAGAAGCTAATGCCCCTGGTTTCCTGAGAGCGCTCGATCTCACGAGTGCCATCTGTCCTCCAAGGGAGTGTGCCTCGATCATCAGTTCGGTCTTGGTGTACGGGGATACCAGCCACATGAACCGCGACCAACTTCTGCACGGTGAGGGGTCGCCTTGCGGGCACCACCAGTCCACTCGAAGGCTCGGTGCCCGCAGAGGGATCCTCTAACATGCGCTTCCTTCTCGCAGCCCAGTGCTGCCCGCTTGCTAGCTTCAGGGAGCTCCCAGGCCATGAACACTGCTTGTCCAAGAAGGCTCTCTAGTGTCTTGACTACCTCTTGAAGGTGCGAGTGATTCAGTAGACCCCGCGTCCGGAAATAGTGCTCCCTCACGCTCCGGCCGCGGGGTTTGCGCGTTCCTGGCGTAACCATGCGATCTCAGCGCCGGGCTCGGAGCGCCATCCTCCTTAGCGCCCGTCAAGGCATCCCCAGTCGAAAGTTCTCTATCGCTGCTTCGTGCAGGTGTCTCGCAACTGACGATGAGTGCACGAAGGCGAGTTCAGATGGTGAGCGCAACACCCTGAATTCGGTGGGGTGTTGTGAATGGGTCGACCATGGTCGCCAGAGAATGTCCGCTTAGCGTTCTGGGAAGGACTCCGGGAAGGCTTACCGGTCGCAGCCGCCGCAAGAACAGCAGGGGTGTCGCGACCGACCGCGTACCGGTGGCTGAAGGATGATCGGCAAGTGCTGCCCTCACCGCATCTAGAGTCCTTGAAATCACGCGCTGGCTCGTTGTCTTTACGGGAACGAGAAGAGATCGCTTTCCACTTCGCATCGGGTCACGGGGTGCGAAGCATCGCTGCCAGGGTGGGGCGGGCTCCGTCAACGATCAGCCGTGAGCTCGCAAGAAACCGCCTGAATCACCGGTATCTGCCCTCGATCGCTCAAGAACAAACCTGGGCACGAGCTCGGCG
>NZ_PVTY01000029.1 GCF_003003175.1 Nesterenkonia sandarakina
GACGTAGGTTCCGTGGCCCCTGCTGATCACTCAGGCGACGACCCGTGCGCCATTTAACTCCGAAAAATCGCCGCCATTTATCTACGAAAATCACAGTTGGACGTCCGCAGCAGAGTTCACGCTGAGTGTCTCATTAACCTACGGTGGGCTCAACCGGTCAGTGCACCGCCCTTGACTTCGAGATTAGCGCGGACGCACCCTGATCGACATGCCAAGTCTTGATGAGGTCGTTCGAACTGGACCAATTCAGGACATGTCGAGGTCGATCATTGAGTCGTCCGGCGATCTCGTTGAGCTCGTCAGGGGTGAAGCGTCGAAGATCAGATGGTGAGCTCAACCGATCAGTGCACCACCCTTGGCTTCGAGATCAGCGCGGGTGGCCTCCGATCGACATGCCAAGTCTCGGTGAGGTCGTTCGAAGTGGTGACCCATCGGGTCTGCCGCACGAATTGGTGACAGTTTGACCTGACCCACAGTTTGGTTGCCACCATCCCTCGCTAGCCGATGGCCTTCATGGAAGGCATGATCACCATGCCACGCCCCTATCCTCCAGAGTTCAGGACCCGCGCCATCTCACTGGTGCGCGAGGGCCGCTCGGTCAAACAGACCGCGGCCGCCCTCGGGATCCATGAGGTCACACTGCACTCCTGGCTTCGCCAGGACGATATCGATCACGGTCTCCGACCGGGCCACACGACCCAGGAAGCGGCGGAGCTGCGCGCAGCCCGCGCCAGGGTGCGTCAGCTCGAGCAAGACATCTCGATCCTCCGACGAGCATTCACCTGGCTCGATGAGGAGCCACTCGACCCAAAAGAGCACACCCGGTGATCGACCGCCTCGTCGACGCCGGGGAACCAGTGAACACCTGCTGCCGCCTGCCCGGGGTCTCCCGACAGGGCTACTACCGCTACAAAGGGCGCCCCACCAGCGCCACGGAATTACGTCGACGCTGGCTCACCGGCCTTATCGGCGAGGTCCACATCGCATCCCGTGGCACCTATGGTTACCGACGCATCCATGCCGAGCTCACGCTCGGGATGGGGATCACCTGCTCCAGCCGGCTCGTCTGGATGCTGATGAGCCGCGCAGGACTGGGCGGTCTACCAGGACCAACAAGGGTCAAACGACTCAAGGGCGTGGCCACAGCTGATGACCTGGTCAACCGTAAGTTCCAGCGCCTCGGGCTGAACGAACTCTGGGTCACGGACATCACCGAACATCCCACCAGAGAAGGCAAGATCTCTTGCGCAGCGGTGCTGGACGCCTGCAGCCGCAAGATCATCGGCTGGGCGATCGATTCCAAGCAGGACTCAAACCTGGTCGTCAACGCTCTGGATATGGCGATCCGCGCGAGAACCCCCAACCCGGGAGGGATCGTGCATGCCGATCACGGAGTCGAGTTCACCTCGTGGGTGTTCACCCAGAAGATCCGCTCGGCAGGGCTGCTGCCGTCCTTCGGGACCGTGGGTGATGGGCTTGATAATGCGATGATGGAGTCCTTCTGGTCCTCGATGCAGATCGAGTTGCTCAATCGTAAGAAGTGGCGGACCAGGGTCGAGCTGGCGAACGCAATATTCGAGTACATCGAGGTGTTCTACAACCGTCGACGCCGCCACTCCGGCCTGGCCTACGCCACGCCGCATGACTACGACCTCGCACATACCATTCAACCGCTCACCGCCGGAAGCTAGTCAAGACGAGTGGAAACCAGACTGTAGGTCAGGTCATCGGGGTTGTTCCATACGCCCGATGGATCGACCTGCATGCCCCAAGAACGTGCTCCGTCAGATCTTCTCGGCGAGGGTGCGTGCTTCTGTGTAGTACTGAGCGTCGACCATAACGGCATACCGGTCGGCTTTAAGGGTTTGGATGCTGGCGAAGTCTCGCTTGCCGCGGGTGGCCCAGTGAGCGACGAATCCGAATGCTGCACCCCAGAAGGCTGCAAAAGCCACACTCCCGAGTATGACCGTCAGCCAGATCGCTCCGGGAGCGAAGAGGCCGATCAGCACGCCGAAGAGCACGCCGAACCACGCGCCGCCGCCGGCTCCTGCGAGGGCAGCTTTGCCTTTTGTCATGCGTCCGGTGACCTGCTCCTCAGTGCGGATCCCCAGACCTACGATACGCAGGTGCTCGACTGGGAATTTGTCGTCGGAGAGACTGTCCACGAGGCGCTGTGCCTGCGTGTAGTCCGCGAACTCTCGCAACACTGCCGAGGTCCTGGTCTCGGGCTGATCCGGGGTACTAGGACCGGGTGTGGGGACGGCGGGGTCGGTTGCTGAGGGGTGGGAAGAGACGTGTGACATGAGATGTCCTTTCTGATGACTTCATTTGATTCGGTTTGCGGGCTCGGGGGTCATCGGAGAGGGGGGCCGGTCATCCTGAGAAGGGGGCAAAATCAAGATGACCGACCCCGTTATGACATGTCCTGCTCATCGGGGAAGCACTGGGATCGATAAGCAGACCATGTCCACCGCTGGGCCGCATCACCCAGCGGAGGTTTATTGGGAAGAGCAGGACTGACAGCTGCTGCCGCTTTGGTGCGTTCAACGCTCGGGGGCGGAAGACGACCGCCGCGGTGGCGCCGCATGGTGCCTCAGCCGGCGTGGTGTTGCATTCGAATCAGAGTGTCGGCGGGCAGCAGTCCGCCTTCTTCGGAGCCGTCGAGTTCCATCGCGACACGCAGCGCCCGGGTCCCCTGGACCAGTGCGCTCAGATCATCAGGGTCTAGGTTGGCCAGCAGTTCCATGGTGGTGTCTCTGCGCTCGGCCACCGCGTCGAAGAGATTCATCGCTTCCTCAGTCGGGGTGAGCCGGTCATTCTCGGGGACTACTGGTTCGATATACCCCTGCTGAACCAATTGGCCCAGGGTGGCGATGATGCTGTCCGCCGGTGCGTGCAGAGCCCTGACCAGGCGTTCTCTGGTGGGTGCGATTCCGGAGGCGACGACGAGAACAACACGAAGTTCATGCATGGTGAGGTTGGCGTCTGAGAATTGTTCGATTCGTTGCATGGCATTGAGCCGTGCCAGAGCGAGGCGATCGTCGAAATACTGTTGAAGCAGGTCTTCGGTGGGTAACGCCATGATGTGTTCCTATTCGTGTCGAAGGGCTGTGATGGGGTCTTTTCGTGCCGCTCGGGATGCGGGAAGCGTCCCGGAGACAAAGGCGATGGCGACGATGAGTAGTCCGATGAGGCCAAGAGCTGCTGGTTCGACCTCGAAGAGGGTGAGCCCCGCAACATCTGAAAGAGGTCCGCTGGTGAGGAACTGGTTTCCGGCCACCCCAGTGATCACCCCGAGTCCGATGCCGATGCCTGATCCGAGAAGGCCGATGATGGCGGCTTCTAGGGAGAACAGGGCGAAGACTCGGCCTCCGCTCATACCGAGGGCTTTCATCAGACCGATCTCTCGGGTGCGTTCCTGCACGCTCATCAGCAGCGTGTTCACAATGCCGAAGCTTGCTGCCAACAAGGCGATCAGTGCGAAGCCAATCAGGATGTAGGTGACCATGTTGATGATCCCCTGGATCGCTCCTATCTGATCTTCGACGGTCATCGCCAGGTACCCCTGATCTTCCAGATCGGCTTTGACCGCGTCCTCGTTGCCCTCCAGGTCGGTCACCACCGCGGTGACTGCCATGTACTGGTCATCGATGTCCATGCCGGAGGTCTGCAGCTGGTAGAGCGCGTCATTGAGCGCGATCGAGGGCATTGGGTTCCCCCCGAGACCAGAGATGGCCTCCTCTGTGACTCCCACGATTTCGGCAGTGGCGGACTGCGGCTCTCCGATCGCGTTCGACAGCCCGATCTCGATCTCCTGACCGATCACAGCGTGGGGGTCCTCGGTGTCGAAGATCTCCAGCCACGCGGTGGGCACCGTGATCTCGTCGTTTCCCTGAGGCGCGCCACCGGCGGCGAATTCCAACCCGGAGGCGTTCTGCGGGGCGTCGAACTGATCTAGCGCGTATGCAGTACCATCTGGAGTCTCCAGGTACTCACCATTGACAGACACCATCGGGTTGACGGACTCGACGCCGTCGATGTCCTGGATCACGTCGATATCGGCAGCATCGAGGGTGATGAAACCAAACTCGGAACTCGCACCAGCTGTCTCGGGGTCGTACTCCGGTGGGGCCCCGGCGCTGCCGGGCGCTCCAGCTTGATCCATGTTGGTCTCATCGAGGATGTAGAGCTGGTCCTCATCGCCGAAGCTGGCCATCATGGTGTCGATGTACTTATTGACCCCGGAGCCGATCCCGGCGGTCACTGTCAGGGTGAACGCTCCGATCACAATCGCCATGACGGTCAGGGCCGTGCGCAGCTTTGACCGGGACGTGTTCGAGACTGCGGTTCCAACGAGGTCTAGTGTTCTCACGCGGTGACCCCGTGTTCTTCCCTAAGGATCTGCCCGTCCTGCATGATGAGACGGCGTTGGCATTTAGCGGCGAGGTCCTCATCGTGAGTGACCACGATCAAGGTAATCATCCGCAGGGTGTGCAGATCGAAGAGGATGTCTTCGACGATCTCGCCGGTGGCAGTGTCTAGGTTGCCGGTGGGCTCATCAGCGAAGATCACAGTGGGCTCGTTGATCAGTGCTCGGGCGATACAGGCTCGTTGTTTCTGACCCCCAGAGAGGGTGGTGGCCTTGTTCTTCGCCTTCTCCGCCATGTCGAGTTGCTCGAGAGTCTCCATGCCGCGCTGGTTGCGCTCGGTCTTGCTGACTCCTGCGATCTTCAGCGGCAAGGTGACGTTCTCCAACACCGTCTGCTGAGGGTTCAAGAAGAACTGTTGGAAGACGAAACCGAAGGTCTCGTTGCGCAGCTGGGAAAACTCTCGGGCCCCCAGCTGAGACGTCATCTGTCCGCTGAGCACGATGCTTCCCTGGGTGGGGGCATCCAGGAGGGCCAGCAGGTGCATCAGAGTCGATTTGCCGGAACCGGATTTTCCGACCACTGCGACGCTCTCGGCGTTCCAGATCTTTGTGGTGATCCCTTTCAGGGCCTGAAACTCGGACTCTCCGTGCCCATAGGTCTTCACGAGCCCGTGGGTCTCAAGGACCGGTGATGCCATGGTGAGGAGCCTCTCTGTGGATGTGTTGGCTCCAATCTATGGAAGAGGGCGCGGGTGACACATCGGCCTGTGATCGTCTTCTGAGTCGCCTGGAAGCGACAGTGCTGTGTCGATTCCAGGTGACTGCCTCCGCACAGAACCGGTCTCTAGACTGGTCTCATGTACAGGCCTGTCAGCGGTGTCGAGAAGCTGCCGGGTGCGCTCTTGGAACGGCCCAGGGTGGTGGATGCGTCCCTGGCAGTAGGTCTCTTCCTCGTGCTGGGACTGATCATCCAAGCCGAACAGGGTGGCATCCGGGCTCCGGATGCGCTGGCGTACCTGTTCGCGTTGGCTTTGGGGATGCTGTTGTTCTGGCGTCGTCGTTTCCCCTTGAGCGTCTTGTTGTTCAGTGTGAGCATCTTGATGATCTACAGCCTGCTGGGCTATCCCAGTATCGGTCTGGGGCTACCATTGGCCGCAGCCCTGTACTCAGCAGCCCAGCGGCACCGACCCCGATGGTCGCTGAAGATCGCAGGTGGCCTGGTCTTCTTGTTCTTCGCCGCAGCTGTGGTCGCACCCTTCGTCAGACACACTGACGAGAATGTGTTCTCCCTCTTCGTCTATACCTTGGCCCCGGAGGTCGCGCTGATGGCTGCTGTGATCGCGTTGGGCGATGGTGCCCGTTCACGCCGCGAGGCGTCCCAACGTTCAGCACGGCTGCTGGAGGCGACAGCGGAACAGGAGAGAACTTTGGCCCAAGCTATCGCAGCGTCCGAACGCGCTGAGATCGCCAGGGAGCTTCATGACACCCTGGGTCACCAGACCACCGTGATTTCGATGCACGCCGAGGTTGCCGCCGAGGCTCTCCCGGGAAACCCTGCTGCGGCGCAGGACGCCCTGGGAGTCATCAGCTCGACCAGTGGCGAGATGATCGGCGAGTTGAGAGCCACGGTGCGAAAGTTAAGGGAACACGAGGTGCGACGGCCGGTGGTCTCGATTGCGGCCCTGGAGAAGTCCGTGTTCGCGGACTCTGCGTTGACCATCGAGGCGGATATTGCGGTGACCCGCCAGTTCGGTGAAGAGGTAGAGGCTGTGGTGTATCGCATCGTGCAGGAAGCTCTGACCAATGTCGCCAAGCATTCAGTCGCTCGCACGGTCTATGTGCAGATACGTGAACGTGGAAGGGACCTGGAGGTCACCGTCCGGGACAACGGACCACGCGAAGGTCTCTTAGAGGCGCACACCGGCGTGGGGTTGGTGGGTATGAAGGAACGTGCCGCCGCGTTAGGAGGGTCGATAGAGACAGGGCCCTGGGGTGAAGGGTTCCGAGTCCGGGCCCTGCTGCCCATCGATCCTGTGCAGCCGCAACGCTTAGAGAAGGCGCCAGCATGATCAGAGTCCTGCTGACAGACGACCAGCACCTCGTCAGGACCGGCTTACGGGCTCTCTTGGAGAATGACTCGGAGATCGAGGTCATCGGCGAAGCCGGAAATGGCGAAGAATCCCTTGACCAGGTGAAGGAGCTTCAACCCGATGTGGTGCTTATGGACATCCGCATGCCGGTCATGAATGGTGTCGACGCCACTTCGCGCATCAAGGAATCTGAGCCCTCGCCCGCGGTTCTGATCCTGACCACGTTTGACGACGATGATGAGGTCCTCAGTGCCATCAGGGCCGGAGCTGCCGGGTACCTGCTTAAGGACACCTCGGGGCCCCGCCTGCGCGAAGCAGTCCGTGCTGTCGCGGCAGGAGAGAGTCAGCTCTCTCCCCAGATCACCCGGAAACTCATGGACCACGTCGCGTCAGGTCCGCCTGCGGGAGATAGTCAGGACTTCTCGGTGCTCACCGAACGTGAGCTGCAGGTATTCAAAGCGGTGGCACAGGGCCAGACAAACACTGAGATCGCGGCTGAGCTCTATTTGAGTCCCGCCACTGTTAGGACTTATGTCAGTCGGATCCTCACCAAACTCGATGCGCGTGACCGCACGGAACTGGCAATTCTGGCTCATCGTGCAGGGCTGGACGGGTCCTCGTGAGTCCACCACTGTGGCTGACCATGGAACGGGTACTTCGTTCCACCAGAGTCGCGACCACCGAAGGCCGATTCCCCATCACGAGGTCACCCTCCCAGTGCCCGACTTGCAAACGGTCCTCGACTGACGCGGGACGTGCACTGATGGGCACCATGTTCTTGAGGCGACCCCGCCCCGATGGTCGTCCGCGTCGTCGCGGTCGACGAACGGTGCGCCCGGACCGTAAATGCTGGGATGTGCCTCGATCGAGTTCACGCCGATAGACGTAGTAGATCGACCGATAAATCGCCTCGTGGGATAGCCTCATGCGCTGATCGGCGGGGTAGGCCTTCTTCAGCCAGGCAGAGATCTGTTCTGGAGACCAGTCCAGTTCCAGCTTCGCTCTGACCACCTGCAATAATGCGGGTTTTTCCTTGAGCCTGGTGACTTTCGGTCGCTTCACTCGGAGCCCTGCGGCGTGCTCGGCCGCAGCGGCGCGATAGACGAGACGCCCACCATTCCTTGTGAGCTCTCTTGAGATGGTGGAATGCGGACGGTTCAGGGCCGCTGCGATTGTGCGCAACGACCAACCGGCCACGATTCCTCTAGAGATCTCTTCACGCTCATCGTGGGTGAGATGCCTGCGATCTCGGTGAGACGGCTTCGGTCTGATGCCTCCGTGGCTGCGGAGGAAGTATTGGATGACGTGGGCGCGCTGCCCTACCCTGTCAGCGACTCGTTGGAAGGACTCGCCCTCTCGCCAACCGTCCCAGATGGCCAGCTGTTGCTCTGGTGTGAACTCCATGCGCACCTCCACCACTCATTTTGCCGAGTAGCGGTGCATTCACCGGTTGAGGTCATCAATGTTGGGTGAGACACGCTCGACTGGTGACGATTGAGTCCTACTTGTACAAGATGTACTCTTGGCGCATGACCAGCATAACCCTCAGCGACTTCCGTGCTCACCAGAGCGAGATCCTCGATGCCGCGCAGCGCGAGCCGGTGGAGATCCTTAGCCGTGGCAGCCGGCGCCGAGCCGTGGTGGTCTCCCCCGAGTTCTTCGACCGCGCGGTCCAGGCCCTTGAAGACCAGACTGACATCCGCGGCGCCCGGGAAGCACGCAACGAAGATGGCCAGCTCTCCCACGAGGAACTGATGGCCGAGCTCGGCCTCTGAGTCAGGACTAGCGCCTCTCAATGCCGCCGTACTCGATCACGTATAAGCCCTCTGCGGCGAAAGCTTTCCGCAAGATCCACCCCAGTGACCGTTTGCGGATCAAGGAAGCCATCGAAGATCTCGCTCGAGACCCGCGCCCTCAGGGGTATGTCCAGCTCAGCGGTGGCGATGGAGAGTGCCGCATCCGAGTAGGTCAGTACCGGGTGGTCTACGACATCGAGGATCAGGAGCTGGTCGTGTTGGTGCTGCGTGTGGGACACCGACGCGAGATATACCGCTAGAGCCAACCTCAAAGGAGCCAGCGAGCCGTCGTTACGGAGGCGGGCAGCAGGATTCGCCACGCCTCGTGTCCTCGGTGGCCGCTTGCAGGGGCAAGGCGATCGAGCCTGTGACCCGCGGGATGCTGAAGTTTGGGGCCCCTCCCCCACTGTGAAGCGCTCCGGAGTGGTTACCCTGCTATCGCAAATATTCCTTGAATTGGATCGCGATTCAGGACAAAGGGCATGACCGTCCACAGACTCTTCTCGCGGTTTAATTGATGTGCGGAACCATGCATCCACCTAGAAGAACCCTGGAGACTGAAATCATCGTCTCCGACTACACTTTTCACTTCATGGAATGTGAGCAGCACCTTCTCCGGGACCGTTCCCCCGGTGAAGTGGATTCGAAGAGTCAGGCACCAAGTGCCGGTTCTTCAACTGACGAGTGAGGTATCGAAATGGCGCAGAAGGTAGCAGTTGTTCTTGTAGATGACCTTGACGGCAGCGAGGCGAAGGAGACCGTGACGTTCGGGCTTGATGCTCGGCATTACGAGATCGATCTCAGCGAGGATCATGCCAAGGAGCTGCGGGAGACTTTGAAGCAGTACATCCGTAAGGGGCGCGCGATCGCGCCACCCACCCCGCAGAATGAGGCCCGCCAGATCCGCGATTGGGCGATCAAGAACGGGCACGAAGTCTCATCCAGAGGTCGGCTGCACCGTGACGTCGTCGAGGCCTACCGCAACGCCAAGAAGCGGTAACTACCGACTCGACACGCACCTGTGGCCTGGTAGGAGCTTTCAGCTCCCGCCAGGCCACACGTCTCCCGCATCGGATCAGGGTGCCAGGCCGTTCTCGCCTAGGGTCCACCAGTCACGGTAGTACCCTAAATAACGTTCCCGGTATTTAGGGTTGCTGTGCGTGCCAGGCCTCGAGCGCTTCAATGAGGATCGAGACCTGGGTCCGATCTTGCTCTACCGCAGCAAGCTTCAGGCGGCGGTGCACAGAGACCGGAAGATCGTAGGACGTGCGCTTCGTCTGCTCCGCACTCCCCTGGGCCGATATGAAAGTCGGCTTCGGTTCCGAGGCTTGTTGCTGCGCCCGCCGATTGGCCAGCTTTGATTTCATGTCACTCACCGGCGATCTCCTTCAATTCCTTGTAGACAGTCTCGTATCCATAAAGCTTGTGTGGGCGCGAATAGGTGTTCTGCGAGATCGCCGTTCGTCGACGAATTTCGGTCGTGAATTTGGGCGGAGCAGCCTCGTCGGCAAGGACATCGCGCGTGGTCAGAGTGAGTTTCTCTCGGTTATCTACGGCTCCTAGGAGCAGGGCGGCATCTTTTCCGTGGGCCAGCCCGTCGAGAGTGGCGTAGGCGCGATCGAGTCCCATAGGTTCTGGCATGACAGGAACGATGACGAAGTCAGCAAAATCGACTGCGGCTTGCATAACTTCTGCCTGCCCCGGTGGAGTATCAACAAAGACCCATGGAGTGCTTGTCTCTTTGCGGCGAAGCTTCGGCAGCGACACCGAGTGGACTTCGTACTCCAGCGGCTCGCCTTCATCCTGAGCGCGGGATGCCCACTCAGTTGCCGACCCTTGGATATCTGCGTCCCATAGCTCGACGTGCCTGCCGTCGCGCGCTGCGGCGGTAGCGAGGTAGATGGCGGTGGTCGTCTTCCCTACTCCGCCCTTACTGTTCACGATCGCAATGCGCATCCAACTCTTCCCTTATCGCGGTATTCCAGTACTGCCAGTATTACCGCTATACCGCGATACCGCTGTAAAGACACGCCTATCGGCGTATATACCGCTATACCGGGAACGGTATCGCGGTATAGCTTTATAAACCGTCCCCGGTACTGGCGTCTATACCGTGACCGGTATTACGGTATATCGTTAGATACCTGTTGCTATCGAATGTATGTTCGATAGATACTGAGGCTCCCATGCGTATCGACCAGATCCAGAGTCTCGATGAGACCGACCTGACCCAGGGCCTTCTACAGGTCCCGGAGTCGGTCGCGGCGGGTTTCCCGTCGCCAGCGCAGGACTACCAAACAGCGCCGATCAATCTCTCTGAGTACCTGATCCGGGATCTCAACAGCACCTTCCTCGTCCGCGTCTCCGGGGACTCGATGGAAGGCGCCGGGATCAGTGACGGGGATGAGCTGATTGTGGACCGGTCCCTGATGGCGCGGGACATGTCCGTGGTGATCGCTATTCTCGACGGCGAAATGACCGTCAAACGGCTCAGGCTGGTCAATGGGGGAGTGGTGCTCCAAGCGGAGAACCCCTCGTATCCCTCGATCCAGGTGCGGGAACTCTCTGAGCTCGATATCTGGGGAGTCGTCATCAAGTGCATCCACAACGTCTAGAGACACCCACAACCCCCGAAGACCTCGGCCCGCGCGAGTACATCGCCCTGATCGACGTGAACTCGTTCTACGTCTCGGCCGAGCGGGTCTTTGACCCCACGTTGCGCGGCCGGCCAGTCCTGGTCTTGTCGAATAACGACGGCTGCGCGGTCGCGCTGAGCAAGGAGGCTAAGGCGCTGGGGATCAAGATGGGGGAGCCCTGGTTCAAGCTCGCTGCCTCGGCCGACCGCATGAATCTAGTAGCGAAGTCTTCGAACTACGAGCTGTACGGGCAAATGTCGGATCGCTTCATCGGGGTGCTGCGGGACTGCGCTGCCGAAGTGCAGCAGTACTCCGTGGATGAGGCGTTCGTGAAGCTGCGCGGAACACTGCCGGAGCTGCTGAGCTGGGCGAGGATGGTTCGGGACCGAATCTGGAAGCATCTCGGGTTACCGGTCTGTGTCGGGATCGGGCGCACGAAGACTCTGGCGAAAATGAGCAATCGCGCGGCCAAGAAGCTCGATCATCTGAACGGGGTGTGTGTCTGGGAAGCCGTCCCGGAAGCCCACCGGGACCAGTTGCTCTCGAACCTGCCAGTCGATGAGGTCTGGGGGATCGCGGGGCGCATGGCGAAGCGTCTGGCCGGCCGGGGGATCTCCACGGTCAAGGATTTCCGAGATGCTGACCCAGTGATGCTGCGGGACCGGTTCAGCATCGTGATCATGCGCCTCTGCCTGGAACTCAGGGGCACACCCTGTCTGCCCTTTGAAGAAGAGACCGAGATCAAGGGCCAATTGATCGTCTCGCGGTCTTTCTCTGAACCGGTGACCACCAGGGCGGAAATGGCGCAGGTTCTCAGTCTCTACGCGCAGCGGGCCTCGGCCAGGTTGCAGCGGCATCATCGCCAGGCCAAGACTGTGACCGCGTGGGCGATGACCAGTCATTTCCACGCCGAGGGAGCCCATGGACCCTCGCTGAAGGTCACCCTGACGTCTGCCACGGCTGACCCGGTGACCCTGACCAAGACAGCAAAGCTGCTGCTTCCGAAGCTCGAGGAGGGTGTGCGGTACGCCCGGGCGGGAATCGTGCTGACCGATCTGCAGAAAACCGGGCTTGAACCAACGTTCGATCTCTTCACTGACGCGCACGAGGAACGCAATATCGGGCCGCTGATCGAGTCCATCCGCAAGAAACTGGATCAGCCGGCTATCGGCTTAGGCGCTGCGGGGCTCAAAGCTGGTCAGGCGTGGGAGATGAAGCGTGAGATGCGTAGTCCTCGGTACACCACACATTGGGAGGAGCTACCTGTAGTCCGCGCAGTTTAGGAGCTGGAAGCGATTTAGGGTCCGGTGGGTGGGGGTTGTCGGGTGCATCGGGGGGCCGGCGTCTGATGTCGGGGGTGCGGCCAGTACCGGAGGTGCCCGGGGAGGGAGCCTGCCGAAGGAGCAGTGGAGCGGCGAGGGGGTCTCTGGATCACCTGATGCTCCACTGATGAGAATCGGCACTGATGCCGCACATGGCGGCGCAGCCAGCGGTAAACCGTAGCCGGTGAGGCCGCGAGCTTCCGCCCGATCGCGGCTGCTGAGTGGCCCTGTGCGCGCATCTTCTGGGCCGTGCGGGCTTTGGTGTCCGTGCGGGGTTTGCGGGCGGCTGCGGAGGCTGTGGGGCCAAGCGCACGGGCCGCGCGCTGCGCGGCCGTATTGGCCAGCCCGCCGCGCCGGCCCATCTCTGAGAGCAGTTCCCGCATCTGCGATGGCATAGCGACCGTGGAGCGGTGGCCACGGTGGTTCGCCATGTATCCGGCGATGCTGCGGATGATGCCGCGTACCTCAGCGGCTTTCAGCGGCTCGGGAGCGGCGTCGTTGGTCTGCCAGGCCACCGCCTCGAAATCCTCCCCGACGTAGGCCGCGTGGCGGGCGACGTCGAACACGGTTTGATTCCGATTGCCGGTGTCGATCGCGGCCGCGATCGCGCGGTGAGCCTTCTTGGTCGCGCTGCGACCGGTGAACCGCATCCCCTCGGGCCAAAGGTCCGCTGTCTTGAGCGCCTGGTGCAGCTGCTTGAGGCCATAAACCGGGGGAGTCGCGGACGCGCGCAGCTCGGCGCGGATGTAGGTGGGGTTGCGCACTCGCACGGGCGTCAGTGGGTCTACGGCTTCGTCTCCGGCCAGTGCCTCGCGCAGTGCTGCGCCGATAGCGCGGGCGTAGGCGATGGGGCGTTCTCGGGCGGTGGATCGCAGGTCAACGGTGTCGATCATCCAGCCGGCTTGTGCGCCCTTGCGTGTCTCCACGATCCAGGAGGGGCGGATCTCGGGCGGGATCGTGTCGAATATGTCTAGAACGGCCTCGGGCCGGTCAACGTCGATGACCAGGACGGAACCGGCGGAACGGGATGGCGTGTAGAACTCGAACTCGGCCAGGTCGGCCGCGCTGACACGCACTGATGGTGCTGTTTTGGTCGGTGACGCACGAGCCCAAGCGGTCGCCATATTGCCGAGGAATGAGGCGCGGAAGGCAGCACGAAACGCCGTGTTGTTGCGTGGTCTCTGGGGCGTTTGGGCGCGCGGTGCTACAGTGGG
>NZ_PVTY01000030.1 GCF_003003175.1 Nesterenkonia sandarakina
CGACGCAGGTCCTCGATGCGCGAGATGACCTCTGCCGGAGTATGAGCAGGGCTGCGAGCGGGGCGAGAGGCTCGATCTTCGAGTCCCTTCTCCCCCTCAGCGCGGTAGCGAGCGACCCAGGTGGCCACGGTGGGACGCGAGACTCGGAACTCCGCCGCGACATGGGCCTTGGGGATCCCGTCACTCAGGTGGCGGGTGACCATGCGCAGTCGTCCGGTCGGGGTCAGGGGTGCGTTAGCGTGGATCATGAGCGGGCTCTTCTCCTGCGGATGGGTGGTGTCGTAACTTCCATCCTGTGGTGGGGAGCCCGTTCCTCATCTCATCAACGCACCCGTGGCAAGAACCTCATGCCCCACAACACCTAGCGCTGCGGATACTCGCCGGTGGAGCAGCCGATACTCCTCGACGTGGGCTCTCGGACCCTCAGGGGGTCGGACGACGACGCGCGGTTCCCCCACGACATGATCGTTCGCAAACTGATCGCGGGTGAGGTCGATCTCGAGACCACCCTGAAGCCGGTTCCAGTAATGGACTGCGCTCGGTCCGTCGGCCTCACTGACGTCTGCGATGAGCAGGTCTCCGCCGAGCAGGTCCTGAACTACAAGAGCGGTCGGTCCGCACTGACCATGTGCGGGGTTCTCGGGACGCCACCCCGGGAGGCTGCCGGGGGCCAGGCACGTCGTGTCGGCGCCCCAGGAGGACCGGAAGGCGCGCTCGATTTCCACCAACGTATGAGTCATTCCGCCAGCCTATCCAACCGTTCTCTCCCGGATCGTTCACCGCTTTGCTCAAAAAACCAATGAGTGTTGTTCCTGGCGATTTGGCCCGATTGTGCTGGGATGGGCGAGGCAGGGGGTCCGAATACCGTGAGTATGAATGGGAGTTCATGCAATGCACACAGCACCCTATGACAGCTTCGCCGCGGCCTATGCGGCAGACAATGCCGGGAACTTCGTGAACGGCCACTATGAACGCCCAGCCATGATCGACCTGGCGGGAGATGTGGCGGGGCGTCGAGTGCTTGACGCCGGCTGTGGCTCCGGGCTGCTCGCCGCCGCGCTGATCGACCGGGGCGCCGACGTCGTCGGCTTCGATCTGAGCCCAGCGATGGTGGAGATCGCGCGACAGCGACTCGGCGCAGACGTGGACCTGCGCGTGGCAGACCTCGGTGAGCCGCTACCGTACGCCGACAACTCCTTCGATGACGTGGTCGGATCCCTGGTGCTGCACTACCTCGAGGATTGGACCGCACCCCTGGCGGAGCTGCACCGCGTGCTCACGCCCGGAGGTCGGCTGATCCTGTCGGTGAATCACCCCTACGCCTTCATGCTCAACCACCCGAAGGCCGACTACTTCGCGACGACCCAGTTCTCCGATGAGTTCACCTTCGCGGGCCAGTGGGCGACGCTGACCTACTGGCACCGACCGCTGCCCGCGATCACCTCAGCATTCACGGAGGCCGGGTTCGACATCGCCTCGGTCACCGAGCCGCCCTATGATCCTGAGACCCCGCTCGAGCTGATCCCTCCAGCGCTGGTGGGCCGGTCGTTCATCTGCTTCCTGTTCTTCGTGCTCGAGGCGCGGTGAACTCGGTTGACGGGCCGGCGCTCAGTCCCCGGGCACCCCGAGGATCTCTGCAAGGCCGACCAGGTGCTCCGCTTCGATCTCCGGTGCCCGGAAGCAGCTCGGAAACGGCGCCCCGGTCCGGTTGATCCACGCCGTCCGAAGACCTGCCATCGCGGCTCCGTGGATGTCCCAAGGATGCACCGCGACCAGCATCAGCTCATCGACGCGCCGTCCGGTCTGCTGCGCGGCGTACTCGTAGGCCTCCCGAGCGGGTTTCCACAACGGCGCGTCCCCGACGCTGAGGCACTGCGAGAAGAGCTCCCGCACGCCCCCGCGGGTAAGCAGGGACTCTGCGATCGCCGAGGAGCCGTTGCTCAGCGTGACCAGCTCCGCGGTCCGGCGCAGGGCGGTGACACCCGGCACGACGTCGGAGTGCAGCTCGAGATGGGTGAAGACCTCCAGGATTCGGTCCGCCTCTCCCGGGTCCTCGCGAGCTCCAGGGGTCGTGGCCAGGTGGCGGCGCAGCGCGTCGCGGGCCAGCACCACGAAGTCTGGATTCTCTCCGGTGACGGTCAGGGCGAACCCGTCGCGGAGCACCTCGGTGAACCACAGCGACGCCCCCGCCGCGGGCATACCCGCGTCCTCGAACTCCCCCATCAGGGGTCGCATATCGGAGAGCGTCTCGTTGACGTCGAAGAGCACCACGGGCGGTGAGGCAGGCATGGCTCTTCCTATCACGGGCAGCGCTCCGAGCGCCCGGGATCCAGGTCGAGCGCCCGGCACCCACGGGTGCTGCTGCTGGGCTCCAGTACGCTCTGGAGAGTGAGTGACCAGGAGTCGGCCCGCCTCAGGTCTGCGGCGACGGACACCCGCGACTCCGCGGCCGCGAGGCAACGAGGCCGCCGAGTCGCGGTGGTCAAAGCCGTGCTGCTGGTCGTGGCGCTCGCGGTCTTCACCGTCGCGGCGCTGCTGCTCCCGCTGCCTCCGCTGGAGGAGATCCGAGGCCTCGTCGCCGAAGCGGGCTGGTGGGGACCGGTCGGGTTCGGTCTCGGCTACGCGGCCCCGACGCTGGCTCCGCTGCCGAAGAACGTGCTCTCCATCGGCGCGGGTGTGCTCTTCGGATTCGGCCCCGGGCTGCTGGTCGTCTACCTCGCTGCCATGGTGGGGGCATCCGCCGCCTTCTGGCTGGGACGGGCGCTGGGCCGCGAGGCGGTCGAGCGGTTCACCGGCACCCGGGGCGCGAAGGCCGAAGACGTCCTGGACCGCCATGGGTTCGTGGCCGTGGTTGGTGTCCGGCTGGTGCCGGTGCTGCCGTTCACCGCGATCAACTATTCGGCAGGCCTGACCTCGCTGGGCTGGTGGCCCTATTTCCTGGGCACCCTGATCGGGATCGTCCCTGGCACCGCCAGCTATCTCGCGCTGGGCGCCTACGGCTTCGACTCGGGTGCCCGCGCCGAGCTGGCCCTCGCGGTGCTCGGAGTCCTGACCCTGGCCGGGGTCGCCCTCGCCGCGCGCGCTCGCCGAAGGAGCACGACCACCGATGTTTGATGCCAGGCTCAGGTCCGCATTCAGCCCTGCCCTGGAGGCGGGCGCTCGCCTTCTCGACGTGCCCTGGGTGACCCCGAACCGACTCACCGGGGTGAATCTCGTCGCCGGTCTGCTCAGCGCCGGGCTCGCCGCGACCCAGCAGTGGATCCCGGCGCTGATCCTCTGGCTGCTCTGCCGGGTCGCCGACGGGCTGGACGGCCCGCTGGCCCGGCGTAGGGCCGGCGGGCACTCACCTGCCTCCGGACAGGGCGGATTCTGGGACATCTGCGCGGACTTCATCGTCTATGGCGCCACGGTGGTCGGAGTGGCCATCGGCGCGACCGCGGCCTTCGACGCGCCCTGGCTGCCGTTCCTGCTGGTGCTCTTCGCCTACTACATCAACGGCGGCGCGTTCCTCGCGTTCTCCTGCATCGCAGAGAAGCAGGGCAGAGCGCTCGACGACGGCCGCTCGCTCTCCTTCCTCGGCGGCCTCGCGGAGGGGGCCGAGACCGTTCTCGTGCACAGCCTGTGGCTGATCTTCCCCTTCGCAGCTGCCCCGATCGCCGCCGTCTGGGCGCTGCTGGTCGGCCTGAGCGCAGGCCACCGCGTCGTCGTCGGCTACCGGGAGCTGGGCTGAGACTCAGGCCCGCGGCGGCGTCGACGGACCAGGGCAGCCAGCGCGCTGGTCGCGGTCCTCACAGCGGGGGAGTCCAGTCCGCCGCTGGCGTGGGTGATCGCGGCGTTCCAGAGGGCGTCGTTGAAGGTCGGGTAGGCGTGGGTGACAGCGGCGAGCTGCCGGGTGGTGAGCTTCTGCGCGACGGCGAGGGTCAGCTCTCCGAGTGACTCACCCGCTCGCGGGCCCACGATGGTGCCGCCGAGGATCCGGCCGCGCCGGCCGATCACCAGCCGGGCGAACCCTTCGGTGAAGTCCTCGGCCAGCGCCCGGTCGGTGTGCTCCAACGAGACCGTCGAGGTGGTCATGCCCGTGCCGGTGGCCGCGGTGAGCCCGACTGCGGCGACCTCCGGGGAGGTGTAGGTGATCCGCGGGGCCGTAGCGCTGACCCGTCGGCGCAGACCCAGCACTGCATTGGAGGCGGCGGTGCTGGCATGGACCCCGGCCAGGTGGGTGAACTTCTGGTGCGGGGTGACATCTCCGGCGGCGAAGAGGGTGGGGTCCGAGGAGCGCATCGTGGTATCCACGATGATGTGGCCGGCGGCGTCGCAGTCCACCCCGAGCTGCTCCAGCCCCAGGCCGGCGGTCCGCGGGGTGCGACCGGTGGCGACCAGGACGACGTCGGCCTCCAGCCGCCGACCCACCGCGGTGGTGACCGCCTTGGGTCCTGAGGTGTCAGTGTCATCTAGTGCTGTCGGTGCTGTCGGTGCTGTCGGTGCTGTCGGAGCGGTCAGGGCTGGGGGAGCTGTCACGGCTGTGGGAGCTGCCGGATGAGAGGTGAACACGAGTGGGCTCATCATCGAGGAGCACCGTCACGCCGTCGCGTTCCAGACTTGCCTGCACCAGGGCGGCGGCGTCGGGGTCCTCCTTGGGCAGCAGCCCCGCGCGGGCCAGCACGGTCACGTGCGAGCCGAGCCGGGCGAAGGCCTGGCCCAGCTCGCAGGCGATCGGGCCGCCACCGATGACCAACAGCCGCGGCGGCAGCGCGGTCAGGTCCCAGACGGTCTCCGACGTGACATATCCGGCGGCGTCCAGGCCGGGGATCGTCGGGACCGCGGGGGCGCTGCCGGTCACGACCAGGGCCTGGCGGAAACGGATCCGCTGAGCCGCATCAGCTCCGCGTCCCGCGACTCCGGCCGCGCCCGCGATCTCAGCACTGCCTAAGATCCCAGTACCGCTCAAGATCCCGGTGCCGCTCGGGATCTCAGCCACGCCCGGTGCGATGAACCGGGCGGTCCCGTGCAGCACGGTCACGCCGGCGCGCTCCAGGGCCTCCGGGGAGTCGTCGGGTTCGATCGTGGTGATCGTGGCCCGGATGCGGGCCCGGACCTCGTCGAAGTCCGGCTCGAGGCCTGCGGCCTCGCGGATCAGGGCGGCCCGTCCAGCCGCGGAGAGGATGGTCTTCGAGGGCACGCACCCGGTCCAGAGACAGTCGCCGCCGGTCCGATGCTGCTCGATCAGCACCGTGCGGGCACCCAGCCGGGCCGCCGTCTTCGCCCCCACGATGCCGGCGGTGCCGCCGCCGATAACCAACAGATCGATCATATCCTCCACGGTGAGCTCCTTCGGCAGCGGGCAGGCGAGGCAGGCCTCAGCACATACCCTGGGCGGTGAACCTTGAGGACAGTTGTGCACAGCGTACGTGGAAGGGGAGGCTGGCCTTGACGAGAAACAGCGCCGAGAAGTACACCGCTTTCGCCCCGTTCTACGATCTGCTCTCCGCCGAGCACCCCGTCTACGGCGCGGGACGACGACGGCTCATCGAGTCCCTCGCGGTGCGCGCAGGTGACCAGGTCGTGGACCTCGGCTGCGGCACCGGGCTGAACTTCGCGCTGCTGCAGCACCGGGTCGGACCTGGCGGGGTCATCGTGGGCATCGATCGCAGTGCACAGATGCTGGCCCAGGCCCGAAGGCGAGCAGGCCGGCACGGCTGGGACAACGTGATCCTGGTCCGGGCCGACGCCACCACCATGATCACCTCAGAGGTCTCCGAGCAGATCACCGACGCCGGTGGGCGAGGCCTGTCGCGCGTCGGGCTGGCGACGTATGCGCTGTCGCTGATGGACCCGTGGGAGCGGGCCTGGGAGAACCTCTGGCAGCTGACCAGGTCCGACGCGCAGCTGGGGGTGCTGGACATGCAGCGCCCCACTGGGCTCAGCGCGCCGCTGAGCCCGCTGGCCAGATTCGCCTGCCGGCTGGGCGGCGCCGACATCGAGGCGCACCCGTGGACCGCGCTGGAACGCGACTGCACCCAGGTGCGAGCGGCCTCGGCGCGCGGAGGTCACCTGCAGGTCCGGGTCGGGGTCAAGCCCTCGGGTCGACCAGGATCTTGACGTGTGCCTCGTTGTTGTTGATCAGCTGGTCGAACCCTTCGGAGACCAGCCCGTCGAGGCCGATCCTGCCGGTGATGAACGGACCCAGCTCGATCTTGCCGTCCTCCACGAGCTCGATCACCCGCCGGTGGTCATTGGAGTAGCCGATGGTGCCCAGCAGGGCGATCTCCTTGAGCACCAGCTTGGGCATGTCGACCTCGGGCTTGTGCCCCCAGATCGAGACGTTGACGATGGTTCCGGCGGGACGCACCGCGTCGAGGAGCATGTCCAGGACCACAGGGACTGAGGAGCATTCGAAGCCGACGTCGGCGCCCCGGCCGTCGGTGCGGCGGCGCACCTCCTCAGCGACATCGACCTCGCGGGGGTCGAAGACCTCATCGGCGACGCCGGTCTCCCTGGCCTTGGCCTTGCGCGCCTCGGAGAGCTCAGAGATGAACACGGTCAGTCCCTCGGCCTTGAGCACCGCGGCGGTGAGCAGACCGATCGGACCTGCACCGCCGACGATCGCGATGTCACCGGCGGCTGCGCCGGATCGGACGAAAGCGTGGTGACCCACGGCCAGGGGCTCGATCAGCGCGGCGTGATCGAGCGCGACATGGTCTGCGATCGGATGCACCCAGCGGCGTTCGACCACGATCTTCTCGCTGAGTCCGCCGCCGCGACCACCGAGGCCGATGAAGTTCATGTCGGGGGAGAGCTGATAGTCGACGCCGGGCTTGGCCTCAACGTCCTCGCGGATGATGTAGGGCTCGACCACCACCTTCTGGCCGGGGGCGAGGTCCTCGACGTCGTCGGCGACGGCGGTGACCGTCCCGGAGAACTCATGTCCGAGGGTGACCGGGGCGGACTCGCCGGAGATCGGGTGCGGGTGTCCGTGAGCCGGGACGAAGATCGGACCTTCGAGGTACTCGTGCAGGTCAGTGCCGCAGATGCCGCACCAGGCGACGTCGATGGCCACGTGTCCTGTTCTCAGTGCAGGCTCATCGATGTCTTCGATCCGGATGTCTTTGCGGTCGTAGAAGCGTGCTGCGCGCATGGTGGCCTTCTCCTGAGAATCTGTCCTGGTCCGAGCGGGTCGAGACGTTCGCAGACTACTCCTGGACCCCCGACGGAGCGCCAGGTTTCGTCGCCGTTGACATTCTCGCACGTTGGAGAGCTTTGTGCGGCACGTCACGCACGTTGGAATAGTTGTGTGTTCCAATAGCTCCCGGGCACGACGATTCGCCGCGACCCCGGTCGCGGCATCTGTATGCCGTAGACCGTCCATCCCCGAGTCGGCCGAGTTCACCGAACCCACGCAGTACACCGTCACGCTCAAGGAAGGCCTGACCTTTGCCAACGGCAACGAGCTGACCTCTTCGGACGTGAAGTTCAGCTTCGACCGCCAGCTGGAGATCGCGGACCCCAACGGGCCGTCCTCGCTGCTCTACAACCTCGAGAGCGTTGAAGCGCCGGATGACCTGACCGTGGTCTTCACCCTCGCCAGTGAGGACGACCAGACCTTCCCGCAGATCCTGTCCTCACCGGTGGGTCCGATCGTGGATGAGGACGTCTTCTCCCCGACCGAGCTCACCTCCTCGGAGGACATCGTCGAGGGCAACGCCTTCGCCGGCCAGTCCGCGATCACCGACTACACCGAGAACGAATTGATCCGCTACCAGGCGTTCGAGGACTACAACGGTCTGCTCGAGGCCGCCGAGACCGACGTCGTCACCGCCCAGTACTTCACCGAGGAGACGCAGCTCAAGCTCGCGGTCCAGCAGGGTGACATCGACCTGGCCTTCCGGAACCTCAGCCCCACGGATCTCGGCGACCTGCGGGAAGACGAGAACGTCACCGTCCACGACGGCCCGGGCGGAGAGATCCGTTACATGGTCTTCGACTTCAACTCCCAGCCGTTCGGCGCTGACACCGAGGATGCCGATGAGGAACAGGCGCTGGCCGTGCGCCAGGCAGCAGCGAACCTGCTCGACCGCGAGGCGCTCAGCGACGAGATCTACCAGGGAACCTACACCCCGCTCTACTCCTACGTCCCCGAGGGGCTGACCGGCGCCGTCGAGCCGCTGCGCGAGATGTACGGCGACGGCGAGGGCGGCCCGGACGCCGAGGCCGCAGCCTCGGTGCTGGAAGACGCCGGGATCGAGACCCCCGTGGAGCTGAACCTGCAGTACAGCCCGGATCACTATGGCAGCTCCTCGGACGAGGAGTACGCGATGATCGAGAGCCAGCTCGAGGCCGACGGTCTCTTCGAGGTGAACCTGCAGTCCACGCTCTGGGACACCTATAACTCCGAGCGCGTCGAAGGCGTCTACCCGGCGTACCAGCTCGGCTGGTTCCCGGACTACTCGGATGCCGACAACTACCTCTCTCCGTTCTTCCAGGAGGACAACTTCCTGGTCAACGGGTATTCCGACGCCGAGGTCCAGGAGACGATCCTGGCGCAGTCGAGCACCGCCGATGAAGCCGAGCGCACCGCGCTGATCGAAGAGGCCCAGGAGCTGGTGGCAGAAGACCTCTCCACCCTGCCGTACCTGCAGGGCGCCCAGGTCGCGGTGTCAGCCAATGACATCGAAGGCGTCACCTTGGATCCATCGTTCAAATTCCGCTACGCCCCGCTGACTCGCTGAGTCCCCGGACCATCGAGAGAGCCTGAGAGAAGAGGACCAGCGTGACCATCGCTGAACAAACCGCCCCGATCGCCACTGCCGGAAAGAGTTCCGGCGGCGGCGGCCTGGGCCGCTACATCCTGGTGCGATTCCTGTTGATCATCCCCACCGTGTTCATCCTGGTGACGCTGGTCTTCTTCCTCATGCGAGTGGTCGGTGATCCGATCTCCGCCTCGGTGGGCGGTCGGCTGACTCCCGATCAGCTCGCCGCACGCCTCGCCGAAGCCGGCTATGACCGGCCGGTGCTGGTGCAGTACTTCGAATACATCGGACAGATCTTCACCGGCGACTTCGGGCGCACCCTGACCGACAACCGGGAGATCAGCGAAATCCTGGTCACCTACGGCACGGGCACCCTGGAGCTGGTCTTCTTCGCCCTGGTCGTCGCCCTCGTGGTCGGCATCCCGCTGGGCCGCTTCGCCGCCTACCACCGAGACCAGATCCCCGACGCCGCACTGCGCATCTTCGCCATCCTCTGCTACGCCACCCAGGTGTTCTTCGCCGCGCTGCTGCTGAAGCTGGTCTTCTCGGTCTGGCTGGGCTGGTTCCCGCTCGGCGGACGAGCCAGCACCGAGACGCAGCTGGTGCTCGACCGGATCTCCGGATCCTCGGGCATCAACATCATCGACGCGCTCCGCACCGGCCGCTGGGACCTGATCTCGGATGTGCTCTCCCACGCGGTGCTGCCGGCCGTGGCCCTGGGGCTGCTCACCGCGGGAGTCTTCCTGCGGCTGGTGCGGACAAACCTCATCGGCACGCTCTCCATGGACTACGTCGACGCCGCGCGCTCCCGCGGGGTGCGGGAGGGCCGGCTGCTGCGCAAGCACGCCTATAAGCCGGCGCTGATCCCCATCATCACCGTCATGGGCATGTAGATCGCGCTGATGCTCGGCGGCGCGATCCTCACCGAGACGGCCTTCGGCTGGCGCGGGCTCGGCTTCCAGCTGGCCCAGTACCTCGGTGCCCGAGACTTCGTGGCCGTCCAGGGAATCGTGGCGCTGCTCGCCGTGATCGTCGCCCTGACGAACTTCGCCGTCGACGTCATCGCCGCCCTGATCGATCCCCGAGTGAGGTACTGAGAATGAGCGTCCCCACCCACGACATCCCGCCGGCCTCCGGTGCGGAATCCGGCGCCGATCCTGTCGCCCACGGCGAGGCCGCCGAGCGGGAACCGCGCTGGAAGCGACTGCCGGTGGTCTGGCAGCGGCGCCGCAGCGTCGGGCTGCAGCGCGGCATGCTGATCGCTGGACTGCTGCTCTGCGCCATGTTCGTCCTGATGGCGGTGCTGGCACCGCTGATCGCCCCCTACGGCTTCAACCAGCTCTCCGATGCCGAGGGCAACTTCCCCCGCCAGGCGGCACCCTCGGCGCAGTTCTGGTGGGGCACCACGGTAGGCGGCTATGACGTCTTCTCCCGCGTGATCTGGGGTGCTCAGACCGCGGTGCTCACGGTGCTGCTCGCCGTGCTCGCCTCGATCTTCCTGGGCATCGCGCTGGGTCTGATCTCCGGCTACCTCGGTGGATGGCTCGACCGGATCCTGGTCACCATCGCCGACGCGATCTACGCATTCCCCTCGCTGCTGCTGGCGATCGTCGTCTCCATCGTGATCTCCGGCGGCGAATCCGGGTTCATGAGCGGAATCCTGGCCGCCGCGCTGTCCATCACGGTGGTCTTCGTGCCGCAGTACTTCCGGGTGGTCCGCGCCGAGACGGTCCGGCTGAAGGCCGAGCCCTTCGTGGAATCCACCCGGGTGCTCGGCGCCTCCACCCCGCGGATCCTCTCCCGGCACGTGCTGCGCAACGCCACACGGTCGCTGCCGCTGATCATCACGCTCAACGCCTCCGAGGCGATCCTGACCCTCGCCGGACTGGGCTTCCTCGGCTTCGGCATCAACCCCACCGCCGCCGCGGAGTGGGGCTATGACCTCAACCGCGCCATCTCCGACGTCGCCGGAGGAATCTGGTGGACCGGGGTGTTCCCGGGTGCCGCCATCGTGCTGCTGGTGCTGGGGATCACCTTGGTCGGAGAGTCGCTCAACGATCTCTCCGACCCGCGCCTGAGAATGCGCCGCCGGCCCACCCGGCTGCCCCGCAAGACCGCCGCCGCCATGAAGGGAGCTGCGTGATGACCGTCGTGCAGAACCACACCGAGCCCGAGGCCGCGACGCAGCCCGCGGTCTCCATCAACGATCTGCGGATCAGCTTCAGTACCGACGCCGAGCCGGTCCAGGCCGTGGATGGCGTCACCCTGCATGTGCAGCCCGGTGAGGTGCTGGCCATCGTCGGAGAGTCCGGATCCGGCAAGACCGTGACCGCGAAGTCCATCCTCGGCCTGCTGCCTGATAATGCGACAGTCTCGGGTGCGGTGGTGCTCGAGGGCAACGACGTCGTCCAGCTCTCCGCCTCCCAGCTGCGCCAGGTGCGCGGACGCGACGTCGCCATGGTCTTCCAGGAGGCCTCGACCGCGTTGAACCCGGTGTTCACCGTGGGATGGCAGATCGCCGAAGGTCTGCGCGCGCACGGGAAGTATTCCAAGAAGCAGGCACGGGAGCGCGCCGTCGAGATCCTCGGCACTGTCGGCATCCCGGACCCGGAGAAGCGGGTGGACCACTATCCGCACCAGTTCTCCGGCGGACAGAAGCAGTGCGTGGTGATCGCGATGGCGCTGGCGCTCGGCTCCCAGGTCATCGTGGCCGATGAGCCCACTACAGCGCTGGATGTGACCGTGCAGGCCGAGATCCTTGACCTGCTGCGCCGGGTCCGCGACGACTTCGGGCGCGCCATCGTGCTGATCACACACAATATGGGTGTGGTGGCTGATCTCGCTGACCGGGTCGCGGTGATGTATCACGGCAAGGTGGTCGAAGAGGCTGCTGTCCGCGATCTGTTCGCGAACCCCCAGCACGAATACACTCAGCACCTGCTGGGCGCCGTGCCCCGGCTCGGCGCGCAGAGGGTGTACCGGCCCGCGCCGGTCGCGTCCACAGGGGAGCCGGTGACTCCGGTGGTCGAGGCACGGGATCTGCAGATCGTCTACCCGGGCCGGCTGGGCCGGTCTGGCTTCCATGCCGTCAAGGACGTGAACTTCACGATCGCTCCCGGTGAGGTGCTCGGTCTCGTCGGGGAATCCGGGTCTGGCAAGACCACGATCGGTCGTGCCATCGTGGGTCTCACCCGGGCGACCGGGGGCTCGCTGAGCGTGCTCGGCCACGAGATGGTGGGATTCAACGAGCGTGCGTTCCGGCCGCTTCGTTCCCGCGTCGGTTTCGTGTTCCAGGACCCCGCCACGAGCTTCAACCCGCTGCTCACCGTGGGAGAAGCGATCGCCGAACCGCTGCTGATCCATGGCCTGGCCGAGGACGCCGCAGGGGCGAAGCAGAAGGTCCAGGCCCTGCTCGACGCCGTCCACCTGCCCACCCATTACGCCCAGCGGTATCCGCACGAGCTCTCCGGCGGGCAGCGTCAGCGAGCCAGCCTCGCCCGCGCACTCGCCCTGGACCCTGAGCTGCTGGTGGCCGATGAACCCACCTCGGCGCTGGATGTCTCGGTTCAGGCCAGGGTCTTGGAGGTCTTCAGCGAGCTGCAGGAGCGGCTTGGCTTCGCGACCTTGTTCATCAGTCATGACCTGGCGGTGGTGGGGATGCTGGCTGACCACATCGGGGTCCTCTACCGCGGGCAGCTGGTCGAGCACGGCACCGGGGAGCAGGTGTTGACCGACCCGCAGCATCCCTATACGCAGCGGCTGCTGGCCTCGGTGCCCGTCCCTGATCCTGTGGAGCAGAGGCAGCGGCGTGAGGCACTGGCGGCGCACCGGGCTGCGGGCGATGAGGTGCAGCAGCCTCTTTAGCCGGGAGCAGACACTGACGATGGATCGCCTCCAGGCAGACGTCTAGGTGTAAGAGGGCGTGACGTTATTGACACCGATCGGGACCAGTGAGGCCGGGGGCATCTCGCCACAGGCAGTATGAGGACGATGGACTCTTCTATGTCTGTCAAGCAACGAGTGGGATCCTGTGGGAGTTTTCCAGGGCACGGTAGATCCGGCGGGCGAGGTATCGCTTGAGGCAGCGTCGGATCTCCTTGTTGGTGAGCCCTTCAGCCCGACGTTTGGCGACGTAGGCACGTGTCTCAGGATTGTGGGCCATGAGGGCGACCGTGGCCATGTGGAGTGCGCGATTGAGTCTTCGGTCGCCTCCGCGATTCAGCCTATGGCGAGTGGTATTGCCTGAGGACGCCGG
>NZ_PVTY01000031.1 GCF_003003175.1 Nesterenkonia sandarakina
GTGATCATGCTCGGCCTCGCCGGCTTCCTCGCCTCGGCCGGCTTCCTCGCGTTCGCGTCCTTCACCGGACGCGAGATCAACGGCTTCAAGGGCCTGGTGATCTCTATCATCGTCTGCATCCTCGCCGTGGCGGCGGCAGCAATCATCCGAGTGTTCATCTAAGAACGCTCTAGCCACGACGGAGACGGGGAACCGATATGGCACGTACACAGAAGCAGAGCGGCGGGCGCTCCTGGATCTTTTGGGGGGCGGGACTGCTGATCGCGGTTGTCGTCGTGGTGGTGGGTCTGCTCACGATTCCCACCGGCTCAGATGATGAGCCCGACGAGGAGCCAGCAGCGCAGAACACCGATTCACCGGCTCCTGAGCCGGTGGAGCCAGACGACGAGGAACCGGCCGGTGAAGTCTCTCAGTGTGAGGATATGGAGGCCGATAGCGCGTTCCCCACTGAGGCACCAGAGTTCGAGTGGGAGGACTTTGACGGGGTTGAGGAATTCGCCCTCCCCGTCTCGGAAGAGCACGGGCCAGCCGTCCAGGAGGACGGTTTCTGGCGCTGCTTTTCCCAGACCCCGGCTGGTGCTGCATTCGCAGCACCACACCTTTACGCCAGCCTCACCCTGGGTGGTCACCTTGACGCCGCGATAGATAGTCCTGGGGCACGTGCCGCGATGCCGGATGACTTGCAGCAGTCGCGGGAGAACGTGGCCGCTCTCATTCGAGGCTTCCGCATCGTTGATTCCAGCGACGAAGAAGCCACAGTCGAAATGTGGGGCGCTGCCCCTGATGGTTCAGCCGATCTGGTGTTTGTGTTCGATCTCGTGTGGGACGAAGAGGCCAACGACTGGCGTCTTGATCTCGCGGGTGGTGAGCCGTCGGTTGAGGTTATCGAGAACACCAGCGACTACACGGAGTGGCGGTAGACCTAATGGCTGCGGGAGAAGAGGAAGAGTGTCAGCCGTGGCAGTTCATCTGCAAGGGCAAGGAAGGGCTCGGCGACCTTGCCGGCAATGCTGCAAATGATGCTCTAGAGGCTGTCGCGCAGGGCCTTGCGAACGGTGCTGTGGCATTCCTGGAAATGATCTCCACTTGGTGGATGAACGCTCCGGGGCCTGATCTTGATAACCCTGCGGTGGCGTCTCTGCAAGCGGACATGGGGTACTACATCGCCGCGTTCGCCATCATCGGTTTCTTGTTTGGCCTGGGCCGGATGGTCCTGAGCATGGACTTCAAGAAGATCATCACCGCGTTCGCGCCGATAGTGACGCTGATCGTGGTCACGGGCGTTTACGCGGTGGCCATCGGGGCGCTGATCGCTGCTGGTGACGGCACAGCGGAATGGCTGCTAGATCGAGCGACTGACGGTGACGCGAACCTAGAAGTGCTTGCCAGCCCTGTCGGGGATATGGGCCAGAACATCGGCGTGTTTCTGATCGTCTCCCTGCTGATGTTCTTCGGCGCGATTATGAATTTCTTGCTGATGATCTTCCGCGATGTGGGGATCTTGGTCCTACTCGCGTTCCTGCCGGTGGTGGCTGCCTCTACCGGCTCGGTCTCGGGTAAACAGGCGTTTCAGAAGATCAACTCCTGGATGATCGCGCTGCTGCTCTTCAAGCCAGTCGCGGCCGGGATCTACGCGCTGGGGCTGCGCATGATGACCCAGGATTCAGAGATCGAGGGACTCGGCGGCGAGCTGCAAAATTACGCATCTGCCATGACCGGGATGCTCATTCTCGCGCTGGCCGGCCTCGCGCTGCCGGCGCTGATCAAGTTCATTGCCCCTGCTGCGGCGATGGGCGCTGCTGCCTTTGGCGGTGGCGCAGCTATCGCGGGCGCGGCCACGGTCGCGGCCGGCGCAGCGGTCATCGGTGCCTCGGGCGGCGCTGCCGCTCCTGCTGTGGCAGGGGGCGGCGCTGCTGCTGCCGGTGGAGGCGGCGCAGCTGCCGGCGGTGGCGCGGGCGCTGCGGGTACAGCCGGTGGCGGATCGGCTGGTGCCGGTGCTGCCGGCGCGAGCGCTGCTGGGGGTGGATCATCCGGCGCGGCCGGTGGCCAAGGGGCCGGGGCCTCCGGTGGTGCCGGATCTGCTGGTGCTGGTGACGGGGGATCTGGGGGCGGTGCTGCTGGTTCTACACCGGGCGGCGCTACTCCTTCCGATAGCGACTCGGGCTCTGATTCTGCTGGCGGTGACGGTGGTTCCGGTGAATCCGGGGCTGGCGGTGCAGCCGGTGGCGCTGAATCTGGCGGGGCTGATGGCGGCGGCGCTGCTGAGGGTGGTTCTGCTGCTGGTGGTGCTTCCTCGGGAGGATCGTCCGGTGGTGGTCAGGGTGCTTCGACTCCTGCCGGGGCTTCGGCTTCCGGTGGGGGGTCTGATTCCTCTGGTGGCGGGTCCGGCGGTGGCTCTGAGGGTGCCGGCGGATCTGGTGGTGCTGGTGTGGACGCCGGCACTCCTGGCGGCGCTGAATCCTCTGGTGATTCCAGCGACGGACACAGCGGCTCAGGTGGCGGCGCAGCCGCTTCCGGTGCCTCACAGAACACCGGCAGTGATTCCGGTTCCAGCACCGGAAAAACGCGAGGATCTGGTGCTGCCAAGACGCAGCAATTGAAGAACGTCATTGATACCGGCACTGCCTCCGGGGCACAGATTAACAATGCCGTTGAAGGCGACGACGGGGAGAGTGGCGCATGAGCGATTCAACATCTGGGGTTATCCCCGGGGTCTATGGCAACCTTCGCCACCCTCAGCGCACCGGCATCCTGGGGCTCTCCCTCGGTGTCTCACTGGCGGGGGTTCCGTTCATTTTGGTGGCCATCGTTTTGATGGCCACGGGCCGCGCGGCTGCTGCCGGCGTGGTGATCGGTGTCGGGGTACTCGGCGCTGTGCTGTTGGTGGTCACCAAGCGGCAAGGCCGCTCGATCTATGGGAGAACCATGCTGAAAATCGCGCAACGACGTAAAGAACGTGCCGGCAAGCACCTCTATGTGTCTGGTCCCACGGGCCAGACACCGGATGGCGTCACACGCCTTCCCGGGCTGATGGCTGATACCGAACTCTCAGAACACCTTGATAGCGCCGGGCAGCCCTTCGGGCTGCTGCGCATCACCGGCCGGGGAGCTTATAACTACTCCGTGGTGATCGAGGCGCGCCCAGATGGCGATGCTCTCGTGGATGAGGAAGCGGTCAAGCGGCAGGTGTCCCACTGGGGCGGCTGGCTCCAAGCTCGCGGCCAAGATGACGGAATCCGCGGTGCCTCGGTCACGATTGAATCTGCGCCCGATACCGGGCTGCGACTGCGCCGGCTGCTCTCCCATAACCGGGCTGATGGTGGCCCTGAGTTTGCTCGCATGGTCACTGACGGAATCGCTGATGAGTATGACCACGGCGCACCGGAAATGACGGTGCGGCTCACGGTGACTTTCGACGGTAAAGCCTTCGAGGCGAACCGCGATCGGGGCCGCGATGAAATGGCGATCGACATTGGCGATCGGCTCCCGGGAATCCTCGCCGGTCTGCATTCCACCGGGGCCGGCGTCGTCCAGGCGTGCGGGGCTCAGGAGATCATCGACTTCACCCGCGTTGCCTATGATCCTCAGACTGCGCCGGCCGTTGAAGAAGCGCAGATGGAGGGCGGGACGAACCTGCGGTGGGAAGATGCCGGCCCGTCCTACGCTGCGGATCTCTTCAACTACTACAAGCACGACAGGGCCTATTCCTCGTCCTGGACGCTCTATGAGGAACCGCGCGGCACATTCACCCATGATTCTCTGCGCCGGCTCCTAGAGCCGATGCCAGGGGTGCTCCGTAAGCGCGTGACCCTGCTCTATCGTCCGGTTTCCATCGACCGGACCACGGATCTCGTGCAGCGCGAGATCAAAGAAGCGACCTTCGGTGGATCTCAGCAGCGGGTCTCAGTCCGGGCTGCGCAGCGGCAGAAGGCGGCGCTGAAATCCGCACAGGAGGAAACGATGGGGGCCGGTGTGGCCCGGTTCGGGACCATCGTCACCGTCTCGGTGACTGATCCCGAGCAGTTCCGCCGGCTGGATAAGGAAGTGCCGGCCCTGTTCTCGAGAACGCGTCTGCGCGTTCGTAAAGCACTGGCGAATCAGGCGGTGACGTTCCAGGCGGGCTTGCCGCTGGGGATGGTGCTGCCCGATCACATGCTGCTCAATGACGAGATTCAAGACTTCTTCTCCTAAACCACACACCTGAAGGGGTGTTGATGATGAGTCCACGCAAAACCAGGGAACACAGCCAGGCGGAAGCCTCGGGCCTGGTGCTCTCCAAGAAAGATGCCGCCCGATTGGAACGGGAGGACCGTCGAGCTCGACAGACGGCGAAGCCGGTCACCGGGCTTCGGCGGGTGTTCGCGCAGATCCAGTCGGATCGCAAAGAAAGTCTGACGCGGCCGGGATCTACGGGCTGGAACAGGCCCGGTGGCGGGCCTGTGGGCTTCGTGGAACGTCCCTATGAGCTACAGGGCACGACGGTTCAGCTCTGCGGCTACTGGCCCTTTATCGCGGGCTCAGGGGTGGATCTCGTTGGCGCTCCGCTGGGCGTGGATTTGCGGCGCCGGTCCCTGGTCTGTGCTGATCCGATTTCCTGGTTCACATCTGAGCTGATCCGTAACCCTTCGGCGTTCGTGCTGGGGCAACCGGGCCTGGGGAAGTCCTCGCTGGTTAAGCGCATGGTCGCGGTCCTGTTGGATTGGGGCATCATCCCTATGGCGCTCTCTGACGCTCGGCCCGATTATGTGGACCTCATTCGGGCTGCCGATGGCCAGGTGATCGAGTTCGCTCCGGGGCGGGCGCATATTAACCCTATGGATATGTCGGCCTTCGCGGCCGCGCTGGCGGACGTGAAGAACGCGAATGCCCGGGAAGAAGGGCTCAACGATCTGCGCACTCAGCAGCTTTCGTTGATGAGTGGGCTCGTGGCCATGTTCGCGCGGCGCAGCCTGGAACCGCACGAGACCACGATTCTTTCTCACGCGATCCGCACGCTAGACCCAGAACTGACTACCCCGGCGCTGATCCCGGATCTGACCAAGTTCATTCAGTCCCGGCCGGCCACGCTGCGGACTCTGACCCTGACCCACGAGGACGAGAACGCCTATGACTCCCGCGTGCAGGGCCTCTTGGATGCGCTGATCTCGATGGGGCCTGATGGGCTCTACGGCAACCTGTTCTCTCGGCCGACGTCGGCGCACATCATCCCCGGTAAGCCGGTGGTCTTCGATGTGTCCGGGGTCAATGAGAACGACACCGTTCTCATGGCCGCTGTGCAGTCGTTGTGCTGGAACCTCGGCACCGTCACCGTGGCCACCGAGAAGATCGTGACCACGGATCTCGGGATACCGCCGAAGCATTACCTCTTGGTGATGGATGAGCTGTGGAAGGTGCTGCGCGCCTCGGAACAGATGGTGTACTTCGTGGACTCCCTGACGCGGCTGAACCGTGGTCGCGGCATCGGTCAGATCATGATTACTCACACCATGAATGACTTGAAGCTCTCTTCCGAGACGCTGACCGACGTGGCGTGGGGGTTCGTGAACCGCTCAGAAATGGTGTTCCTCGGCGGGCTCGCGCCCGACGAGATGGGAAACCTAGAGACCGTGTTCGCGCTCTCGAACACAGAGAAGTCGTGGATCACGGACTGGACCGATGACTCTGGTGGCGGAATGGGCTCTGAACGCCGGCCGCACACCGGCAAATTCATCCTCAAAACGGGTAAGCGGCCCGGGATTCCGTTCAAGGTGATCCAGGTAGAGGCAGAGATCGCCGTGACGGACACCAACCAAGCGTGGAAGAACAACGGCTCTGCTGAGGACTCCGCGCTAGACGGGGGCTTGGTATGAGCAACCGCGCCGGGAGAAGGAATCAGCCGGGGTCCGGGGAAACCGGGTGGATGATCCTCGGCGGGCTGCTCGCGTTCGTTCTGGTGGTCGTCGTGGGCTGGTGGGGCGCTGCTCTGCTGGATTCCTCCATCACCGGCCCAGCGGCCGCGACAGACCCGATCACGATCATTTCCGGGCAAGCGACCGGGGCTCTGCCGGTGACCATTCTGCAGATTGCCGTGTTTACGGCAATGCTGCTCGTCGTGCTCGGGCTGACGGGGCTGATCGTCGTGGCCGCGCTGCGGCAGCGGAAGAAATCGACGTGGGCGGACCGGCTGGCCCGGTCTATGTCTCGGCCGAAGGATCATGAAGAGTTTTTCGAGAAGGCTGCGACGGCTGACGCGGAAAAGCTCGGGGCCACCGGGGCGAGTATCGGCCCGCCACTTGGCCGGCTGGTGATCAACAACAAGGTCATGCGCGCCTCGTGGGAGTGGGTGCAGGTCTGGGTGATCGGTCCCCGTGGTGGCAAGACGCAGAACGTGTGCGTGCCTCAGATCCTCGAAACCAACGGGCCTGTGGTGGCCACGTCGAATAAGCCTGACATTGTGGACCTGACCCGCCGGCCGCGCATGATGCGCGGGCAGGTCTGGGTTCACGATGTGCAGGGCATCATCGGTGAATCTCCGTCCTGGTTCTGGAACCCGCTGAGCTTCGTAGAGGACATTGAATCGGCGGAGAAACTGGCCGACACCTTCGTGTCCTCAGCGACCTCGGCCGCGCGGCCGGCTGACGGGTATTTCGAGTCAGACGGTAAACGGCTGCTCTCCTACCTGCTGCTGGCTGCGGCCGTGGCAGAAGTCAGCGTCGATGAGGTCTACAACTGGGCGAATGACCCGGATGACCCTGCCCCGGTGCGGGCGCTGGAACAGGGCGGGAAAGTCCAGATTGCCGAAGGTCTGAGCCGCATTCAGGGGATCACACCGAAGCAGCGTGACGGTATCTATGGCACGATGCGCCCGTGGATCTCGGTCCTTGGCAGTGACAAGGTGATCCCGTGGCTGCGCGATAGCGGGGTGCCCGGGCAAGTGGAGTTCGATCACCGGAACTTCCACGCCACCACGGACACGCTGTATTTGATCTCGCGTGAGGGTGGAGGCTCTGCGCGGGCCATCACGGCCGCGCTGGCGATGGCGGTCCTATCCTCGGCAGAGAAGTACGCCTCGACCCACGGGGGGCGTCTCAAGACGCCGCTGATGGCTGTTCTCGATGAGACAGCGAACGTGGTCCGCTGGCGCGAGCTGCCCGACCTGTATTCCCACTATGGGTCGCGCGGGATCGTCGTCTCGACCTTCTTCCAAAGCTTCGTCCAAGGGGAGGAAGCATTCGGCAAGGAAGGGATGAGCAAACTCTGGTCTGCTGCGAATATCCGGGTGGCCGGCTCGGGTCTCTCAGAAGCTCAGTTCGGCAGCTTCCTCTCTCGCCAAGTGGGGCCGCGTGATGTGGTCAAGCGCAGCGTGAGCACTCAATCACGCGGCCGCTCGACCTCAACCTCAGTGCAGCGGGAGCAGATCTTCGATGAAGCCGACATTGGGGCTATGCCCCGGTTCCGGGCGCTGATGTTCAGCTCTGGTCATCGGCCGGCGCTGTTGAAGCTGCGGCACTTCTCCGAGACCGAACACGCGGCGCGGGTGAAGGAATCCCAGGAGTACTACGAAGGGCTGCGCGAGTTCAACCGCCAGTCCGTCTAAGCGCAAAACCTGAGTGTGTGGCCCCGGGTGTTCCCCCGGGGCCACACTGCTGCCGGTGCCACGTCCGAGGGCGTCTGTAGGCTGAAAGAACAGTGAAGGCCCACCGCCGGGACTATCAAGGAGGACTGCCAATGTCCGTCACGATCTACGCCTATCGCAACCTGCTTTGGCTGAACCAACAGGTCCGCGAGGTGATCCCGGTAGCGGCGGTGCCGCACCAAGTGATGCCACCGGACGAAGAAGAATTTGCCCGCGCAGAGATGGACAAGCTGGGTTGGCTAAGACCCGGTGAAAAGACCCTGGGCGGTTACCCCGATTGGTCTCTATCGACGGAGGGCAGCCGCCAGGCACGTCGTTCAACCGCTAAGTACCCCGTCTACAGCGCAGCGTACGAGATCCTGCACGCGATCCCCCGGGAGCGGTTCGGCTCCCTGCCGGGAGCTGAGGATGCGTTTGAAGACTCCTTCCGTGACCCCGTTTTAGAACGAGCTTTCACAGAGGACGAGATTCACGCTGCGGCGAAACTGCTCCACCAACAAGGCCATATCAAGGCTGAAGAGTCCCACGGAGCAGGGCTCCTACGTCTCGAAATCACGGCATCTGGTGAGGACGAGCGGGAAGAGCACTATGTTCCCGGGTTGCGGGTGGGTTCCTCCCCGGCCGAGACAGCATCCAACACTGAGCATCATGTTCCTGGATTGCGGGGGGATTCCTCCCCGGCAGAGAGAACATTCAACACTCACATCAACATCAGCGGTGGCACTTTTGGCGCAGCACAGTTCGGAGCCAACAACTCAGCTCACGTGGAGAACGTTGGCTCCGAGATTCATCAGCACTTCCAAGAGCTGAGGGAGCTGGCGCACTCAGCGCCGGTTTCAGAGTCAGAACGCGAGGAAGTGCTGGGGCAGATCACCCAGCTAGAAGAGGTGGCAAAGTCCGGCAATGCCGCCGATTTCGAGACTCTCAAGAACAACCTCTTGGGTGGGTTCGCTAGCAGACTTGGACACGAAGCCGCGCTCAAGCTGTTGGCGCTTTCACCGCTGATCTCAGGACTCGGGAACTCATTCTGACGCCGCCGAACCGCCTCTCATGACTGTGGCCCCGGGGGTTTCCCCGGGGCCACGCCTCTGCTGGATGCCGGCTACGCCTGTTCGTCGGGGTGGTCCCGGTCGCGGAACATGCCCTCGGGCGCTTTCTCGGTCTTCCAGTTCTCCGGCGGCTGGCGCTTGTTCAACGCCTCGTCATAGGCCCAGAACGGGCCATCTGGGCCGGTGATGATATCCATCAGCGGGTAGAACTGGACCCGCATGTATTCGGCCACTGCGCCGGGGCTCTCGGCTCGTGCTGATTCCCAGAGATCCCACAAACCTTCAAAGACTGTCACGGCCTCGGGGTAGCGGAACCAGTGGGGAGCCCATTTCCTGCTGCGCACGTCACGGCGGAAGTGCGGGATCATCCACTCATTGACCCATTCCTCAGCGTTGGCAAAATACTTCTCTACCGTCTCGTCGTCGCCGTCTGATTCGGTGTCGGGCTCGGGGTCTGTGCCTAGCTCGTCGTCCTCGGTCACAGTCTCTTCTAGGGCGCTCAGGCTCATCGGGTGACCTCCACTTCTTGGACTCGGCCGGCCTGGCTGACCTTCGGGCCGGCCTTGCCAGTGCGGTAGGGCTTGATCCCTGCCCCGTGCGCGGGCCTCGACGCGTTAGGCGCGGTGATCTTCCGCGCCTCGGCGGCTGAGGGATCGACGCTGGCGACCTTGGCTAGCTCGGCGTCACTGGTGCGGCTGTAAGGCTGTGGCTGCCGTCCTCCGGTGGCCTCTTCGGCGCGGGTGTGTTCTTGGTCCTGGTGGACCTCCGCGCCGGCCTTGTCGGCTTCTGCGAGGTTCGCAGACTCTGACTCTGCTGCGCGGTCTGCGTCAGCTCCCAGGGACTCGGCGCGGGACTCCTCTGCGGCTGCCTCGGGCTCGTTGCCGGCCTCTGCTTCGTTCTCTGCTGAGGCCGCTGCGCCCTGCTGCTCGGATTCGAGCTGGTTGCGCGCGAAGTAATCATCAAGTGCTTCCCGTAGGGCTGCCTGACGGTCCTCGGGGCTGGTGGGATGATCGCGATTCATATCCTCGATATTGATCCCGTAGTTCGTCCTGAGAACGTCTGAGGCATGAAGGTAGGCGGTCTGCGCGGCCGGGTGATCGGCCGAAAGCTGCTGCGCAACCGTCACGCGGTCAGCGATGGATTCTGAGCCCGCGGACTGCCAGAACTCGTTGCGGTATACCTCGCGTTCCAGGGCTGACGCCTGGGCCGCTTGGGCCTGGAAGTCCTGTTGAGCTTCCTTCTGCGCGTGGGCCTGGGCCGCTGCGGTGTCAGCCTTGCTGAATGCCTTTTCAAGCTCGGCTGTGGCCACCGTGCGGTATTCGCCTAAGTCGGTGTGATCGCGGCCGATCTGGCTGATATTGAGGTCATAATCCTTGCGGATCACATCGACCCCGCGCATGTACGCCGATGAGGCTTCAGGGTGCTTCGCGGCGAGTGACCGGGCGACCGTGAGCCGGTCCACCACCGATTCGGGGGTGGCGGTCCGCCAGAAGTCCCGGTCGTGGAAATCCTGCTTGATGTTCCGGGCCACGTTCTGGTCTGCGGAGTGCTGCGCGGCCACGCTGCGGGCCGCTTGATCGTCCCTGGCCTGATTGATGCGTGCGCGCTGCTCGGCGGTCTGTAGTGAGGCTCCTGCGGCGGCTTGAAGTATCCGCCCCATGTCACCGAATATCTCTGATTCCTCGTTCTCAGCCATGACGCTGCTTCCTTCTCGGTTGGGTATGCGGGTCTACCGTTCGTAACCCTTATCCGTGCCTTTGGCTCCACGCTGCGGCTCGTCGCGGCCGGTGCCCTTCGTCCGTTCCGTGTAGGTCAATGGGTGCAGCGTGTTCGGCCCCTTGCTCGGGGTGCTGCCGGCCTTCTTCGCGCTCAACTCTGCGTGGCGCTGCGTGCGGATCGTCTCGGCCGCGTCGATGCCCTTGTGAGCGGCTATCGCGAGCTGCGCCCGTTCGCGGTTGAGGTTCGTGGTCGTGAGCACGCGGGAGACCCGGTTAGCTTGTTGCAGGATAGCTAGCCAGCCCTTGATCGGATCACGCTTGCCGGCCTGGGTAGCCAGCCGCCATTGCTGGCGTGCTTGGCCGATTCCCCGGGTGGTTCCCTGCTGCGTGTTGCGCTGCTTGTAGAGCACTTCCGGGGGCAATTCGTAGTGGCGCATACTCCATGCGACTCGGGAGAAATTATCGGAGAGCTGCGCGCTCGGGCCGTGCTTGGATTTCTCCACGGTCAAGGACACACGGGCATAGATGTTCGCCATCGTATCCGGCCCGACCTTGCCGGAAATGAGCTTGTCATAGGCGGCGGGGCTAAGATCGTGCAGCTTCGAGATCGTCTGTGGCTGCGCAACTGTTTTGTCTCGGATCTGGTGCATGAGGGTCACTGCCTCGCGCTGGCCGGCGTCCCCGAAGCGTTCCTCGACTCGTGGCCACGCGAGAGACTTATCCAGCTTCGAGGGTGAGTACCAGATCTGCCGCCCGTCCCCGCCCTGCTCTTTCGGGGTGGAGGGCAGTGCCAGCCGGTATCCTTCGATCTTGGTTCCGTCGCCCTTGGCGAAGCGTGGTTGAACGTGGACGCCCATATCGTGAAGGTGCTTGATGTACTCGCCCTGCGATGAGGCAGTGGCCAGGCACGCGCGGGCTCGGCGGCGCAGCTCGGCGCGGTCAGTGACCGTCGTCCCTTGGCTGTGTGCCCGGGCGACCTCGGCGGGCTTATCCCCTGAGATTCCGTACTCATGTTCACGCGATGCCAGCACCACGAGATTGTGCTTCTTCTCGATCTCGTTGCTGGCCTGCTGGGCGCGCTTGAAGTCGTTGTGAACCCCGGCTTTGGTGCCATCCTCGCGCACCAACTGCACTGCGATGTGTATGTGGTCGTTGCCGTTCTTCGACGCGCCGTGATGGATGGCAGCCCACCGGGAAGTCTTCTCCCCGTCCGGGTCTTTGAACCCCATACGCTCCACGAAATCGTGAGCGATCTCGGCCCACTTCTCCGCGCTTAGCTCACCCTCGTTCTCCTTCAACGACAGTGAGCAGTGCCAGACGTGAGCGTCCTTCTTCCCAGTGGTGACGTACTGGCCCTGTTCCTCGTCGTATTCACGCACAGGGGCCTGAATCTGAGTCCCGTGCATCTTGCGCGGTTCATCCAGGACATTAGCGATATCTAGCGCGTCATCGGTGCTCAGTGTCTTACCCGTGGGAACGGCGAACGTCACCAGTTCATCGCCGGCGATGAGCTGCGGGTTAGTGTGCTCGTTGGCGCGGCCGGGACCAGAGAGGTACACGACGAGGCCGGCCATCCGTCCACCGCGCGTGATGTTCGGCATCATGACGCGTCAGCTTCTTCCGAGGACACGGCGAGCTGCGCTGTGTTCTCGCTGATCTCGCCCATGAGCCGATTCAGGTACGCCAGTGAGGAATGCAGCTCTGCTGAGATCTCCGCGTTTAGCGATTCCTCAACGTTGGCCCACTTCGCAAGCTGGTTGATGTTCGTTCCGATGGCTGCCAGTGACCGCTTCAAAAGAAACAGCTCTTTGACCACTGTGTGCCGTTCGGTCACTGACATTCCGCGCTCATAAGACAGCGCGGATTCCTTCAAGAATCGTGCCGGGGTCATACCCGCGCGCTGCGCTGCGAAGTACAGCGCGTTGTCCTCGAACTCGGTGAGCTTCACCTGGCGAGGGATCTTGCGGCCACCTTCTACGTTGGCCTGACGCATCCGACCTGCCATGAAACGCACCGCCCGTCTTTGATCTCCTGGCCCAGTGCAGCGACCACTAGAAATGAACTTCCTTCTAGTCTGCCACCGGCCCAGCGCAGCGACAAGGGACGCAACCGAGTTAGCTATGCTAACTCTATAGCTTGCTCCGTCCGGGACACCTTCTGTTGGTCTTTCTGGGTGTGAACGTGCGGACCTGAAAAGACAAGCGTTCTTTTCGCGGGGGAAGCTTACGGGCTGCGCAGAACCGGTCAAGCCTTCCGACCGGCTTTCGCGGCATATCCTCACTCAATCGCTTCGCTCAATCCCTCCGGTATT
>NZ_PVTY01000032.1 GCF_003003175.1 Nesterenkonia sandarakina
CGGGATTGACCCCTGTGGAGTACGAAGCAATCATGAACACCGGCGTCGCTCTCGCGGCGTGACTTTAACTGTCACCTATTCGTGCGGCAGACCCCATCATTTTGCGACACCGCCGTGCGGTGGCCCGCAAACACAGCCAACTAGGTCCAAAACATCAGGAAGCCAGCCGCAACACAGCCACCCTCTCGACTGGTGCCTGTTGGGGACTCCAGCCAGCGACTATGACCCCTGGTGTCGATAGAAAGTGGCCCTACTCCATCCCACCAACTTCGCCGCCTCACTCGCAGTCCGACCTCGAGCCCGGGCCTCCTGAACCACCCGGAGCTTCTCCGCGATCACCGCAGGGTCCGTCGGTGGGCGGCCGAACCGTGTGCCGCTCTGCTTCGCAGCCGCAATGCCAGCGTTGACTCGCTCAGTGATGAGCTCACGCTCGTACTCCGCCAAGGTGGCCAACATGTTCAACATCAACCGACCCGTCGAGGTCGCAGGATCAATCCCATCACTGATGGACTTCACCGCCACTCCCCTATCCCGGAAAAGATTCACCGTATTCAGTACGTCGATCAACGAACGCCCCAGTCGGTCGACTCGCCAGACCACCACTGTGTCCCCGGACTCTGCATACTCCAGCAACCTCTTCATCCCGGGACGAGAGATCGCGGTCTTAGATCCGGAGGTGACATCAAAGAACACATCTCGACGTTGCACCCCCTCCTTCAGCAGTGCATCGACCTGCAGCTGTGAATCTTGACTTGCCGTGCTGACTCGCGTGTACCCCAAAAGCCTCATACGGCAAGAATGCCCCACAAATGTGTGCGTCGATATCTTCTGAGACACATTACGTCGAGATGACTTATTGAGACACCACAGGTCCCGAATTCCCGCGGAGCTCAAGGTGTGCAGCAGAGAGCCTGCTGAGTGTCCTATAAAACTACGCCTTTCTCATGTGCTCCTTCACACGGCTACTCCTGTCTGCACCTGTGCTTGCCCCCGACTCCGGCTTCGGGTCTGCTGGAAGAACACAGCTGAGACGACCTGCCCTGCATTGATCAGCTGCCCCGAAAGAATCAGTACACGCATGGACGACTCCAGTTATAAAGGATATAAAGGACTCAAAGGTAGACATGCACCCTGACGCTCTGGAGACACAATGGCCCGCAATCCCTTCAAACCCACTGCCGGAGCAACCCCACCGGTGCTGGTCGGTCGTGACTCCGTACTAGAAGATCTGGATGAAGCTCTAGAAGACGGCGCCGGCTCTCCCTACCTGCTGCAGTTCATCACCGGAGCCCGAGGAGTCGGAAAGACCGTCATGCTCACCGAGATGGGGCGCCGTGCTCGGCAGCAGGGCTGGATCGTCATCGACGAGACCGCCACCCCGAAACTGATCCAGCGACTCACCAGCGCGGTGCGACGGCACCGCGAAGAACTCGGCCAACCATCTCGGCGGAAAATCACCGGCGCAGGAATCAGCCTGGGACCCTTCGGTGGCGCAAACCTGGACCTGGAGTCCCCCGACCGAGCGGCACCTGGACTGCGTGAGGAGATCGGCATGCTCTGCGATGCCCTCGATCTCCACGACGGCGAGACCGGGCTGATCATTACCGTCGATGAGATCCACACCATCCCTCAATCAGAGCTCGAGGAACTGACCGCTATTACCCAGCACCTGATCAGGGAAGACCGCCCTGTCGGGCTTCTCATGGCCGGGATCCCCCAGGCTGTCGAGAGGATGATCTCTGATAACGCCCAGCGCCCCAAAGTCAGCACCTTCATGCGTCGAGCCGAACGCACCTCCTTAGAGGAAGTCCCGCTGCACAGCGTCGCAGCAGCTTTCGAGCAGACTCTTACCGAAGCAGGCCGCAGCGTCTCGCCCGAAGTGGCCATGGAGTGCGCGCAGGCAACCGGGGGCTACCCTTTCATGATCCAGCTCGTTGGCTACCACACCTGGCGCATCGGCAAGACTGGTGAAGTCACCAGCTCCCACGTTGCCGCCGGGCGGGACAAAGCTCGAAAGCGACTCGGGGACCTCGTTCACGCCCCCGCCCTGGCCGACCTCTCCCCAGTGGACCGCACCTTCCTGACGCATATGTCTCAAGACAGCGGACCAACTCGCGCCATCGATATGCAGACCCGTATGGGCGAAGGAAGCAACTACATCAGCGTCTACCGGGATCGACTCATTCGGGCCGGCATGATCCAACCCGCCGCCACATATGGTCGCTTCGAGTTCGCCCTTCCGGAACTACGCGAATACCTCCGCGATCACGCGGCCCAACTCATCGCCCAATCCGAGAACTGAGTCCGGTCCCACATATCAGCGCCCGACATGGAGAGGTCAGATCTATTGACCGGAGACGGTCGGGGGTTCGGGTTCAGCGGTTACAGATTCAGCTGGGCGTGGTGGCAGGTGCCGATACAGACTCGTCCTGGTGATTCCAGTCTTAGTGACGATCTCCGCGATCGTGTGCCCGGACTCGCGCAGGTGCTCCGCGTAGGCCAGCTTGTCCGGGTCCACCACCGAAGGCCGGCCCACCCGGCGACCCTTTGCTGTCGCCACTGCCCTCGCGTGCGCCGCGCGCTCCACCGTGTAAGTCCGTTCCATCTGTCCGAACAGGGCCAGCAGCACCACGGCTAGTTGCGCCATCGGATCCTCCGGGTTCGAGGAGTCGACCTTAATCGGATCGGCCAGATTCCGGACCCCCACTCCCCTCTCAGCGAGGTCATGGATCAGGTTCAACGTGTCCCGCACAGTGCGCCCCAGCCGGTCCAGAGTGTGGACCACGATCACATCCCCCTCGCGGGCATACTCCAGCGCAGCAGTGAGTCCGGGCCGGTTGACGGTAGACCCGGACTTCTTGTCCACATAGATCCGCTCAGCTGCGATACCGACCTCGCGCAGCGCATCGATCTGCCGATCGAGGTCTTGCTTCGCTGTCGAGACCCGCGCATATCCCAATTCCATGGACCGAGAGTACCAATAATCAAAACCGTACGGCGTAGGTGAGACGTATTAGTGGGGATAACTTGTGGTACACAGACTCGTCGATGGTTCTGCGGTCGAACGATTGAGGGCGGAGGGTGTCCCACAACCAAGGCACTGGGACGGTCTTCAGGTCCACCGGACTGCGCGACTTACAGATGCCGTGCTGCATCGAGACTCCATAGCCGCACTGTCTTCCTGCCATCGACCAGAGCGACCCCCGCCGGTGAGAGTCAGAAGAACTTAGTAGTCAGACATCGAGGCGCCAGATGGAATCGCCTGAGTGCAAAGGTCTGGCTGAGGTCGACGACGTCGCGGTCGCCAGGGGTTCCTCGAGCCCGACGTCAAAGGCACCTCTGACGGCCTCCTCCGCCACTCTTCTCCGCCCTCGCGCACGCTGGTACTCACCGCGACGGCCACTTCATCATCGATCTCTTCCACTCGGTACTGCAGCCCGTTGCAATCTGGGGTTTCCCATGAGGACGTAGAACCGGAGCGCGGTGTCGTCGATTTCCTCGTAGTCCCCTCACTCCCTATATCGCGATGAAGAGAGTTGATCGGTCGGCTCCTGCACCTGGACCTGCGGTAAGTCCTCCTCCGGGATTCCTTGCACGCTCTCCTGGTAGTTCTCTGCCCAGTCGAAATCGTCGTGGGCCAGGGAGGCCGAGGGATGCGGTTCCGGTTCTTCACTGCCGCAGACTGGGAGCAGAAGCTGCCAGGAATGACCTTGCAAAGCGAATCCCAATCCGTGATCCCACGCGGCCTCGGAATCAACCGTTCAACGTTGTATCGGTCAATACCATGAGAGTTCCCCACTATTGGGGGCCATCCCAGTGCGTGTCGGGAACCGGATGGGGCGCAGTATCCCGATGGTTTCAATTATCTATACCGCCAACCGAAAGTCGTCGTGCTGCTGCCCGGCAGTAGCCTGGAGGCGCTGCCAGCCAAGAATTCAGCAAGTCACCTCATGCCCCGAATGAAGCGCCCGTTTCTGCACTGAACGAACTGTCCCTCTACGTGGAAGAACAAACTGCCCGTCAGACATTAATTTGGTTCGCTATGAATTCTCCTGCTTCTGTCATCATTTCTGCCTCCGAAGCCACGAAGATGCCGGCAAAATTTTCGGCGTACTTGCCCAGTTGTGCATCGATCGATCCGACCACGGCATATACCGGTATGTCGACAGAGCGCGCCAAGATCGCAGAAATCACCTTACCCTCTCCAGTTTGCGAATCGAGTCGGCCTTCTCCAACCACAATGGCGGCTGCATCGGACGCTTTTTTGTCAAAGCTGACCGCGTCGAGCACGAAGTCTGCACCCGAGACCAGCTGCGCGCCGTACCAGGCCCACATACCACCGCTGAAACCTCCGGCCGCCCCGGTGCGAGGTACTCCGCGAGGGTCCCTTGGATACGCGGCAGCCTGGGCGTGCAGACGGGCGGTCAGCGTGCGCACCTGGTCGGAATCGGCGCCCTTCTGCGGGCCGAAAACTACAGCAGCATTTTCAAACGGCGTGGTGACGTCGCTAAGGATGGTGACCTGCGCATCGCGCAGGCCGCCGTGTTCCTCGATGGCAGCGATAGCCCCGGCGCCACCGTCGGTGGTGGCGCTGCCTCCTGCGGCGAGGACGATGTGTCTAGCCCCGTGTTCGACCGCGTGTGTTAGGAGCCGACCGGTTCCGTACGTGTCAGCGGTCAAAGGGTCACGTCCGCGAGGAGCAGGCAAGGTCAGACCGCTGGCGGACGCCAGTTCGATCACTGCGGTCCCGTCGCGGGTCATTGCGTAAATCGCACGCACCGGATCGTGCCACGGGCCAAAGGTATCTACCGAAATTGGGGTGGCATCCATTGTCTGTCGCAAGATCTCATAGGTGCCCTCTCCTCCGTCGGCGACGGGTTGTTCGACCGCTTTTTGGCCGCCAGCCCGCACCCCCTGTGCGATGTGGGCGGCCACTTGCGCGGCAGTGTAGGTGCCCTTGAAGCTGTCAGGAGTGATCAGGATGGTCACGGGAGCAACTCCCTAGCATTATCCAGCAACGGTCAACCCTTCGCTCTTGGGAGGTCGACCGGGGTCAGAGCATCTCGGCCGGAGAGGACCTCAGTAACGTTGCGCACGGCGAGGGATCCCATGGCGTCCCGGGTGGCGGATCCGGCACTACCGATGTGAGGCAGCAGCACCACCTGCTCCATCTCGCGAAGCCGGGCGTTGATCTGCGGTTCATGTTCGTGGACGTCGAGCCCGGCTCCCGCGAGGTGCCCACTATCTAGTGCGTCGGCCAGTGCTTCTTCGTCAACTAGCGGCCCGCGCGCTGTGTTAATTAAGTAGCTGCCTTGCTTCATAGCGGCCAACTGGGCCTGTCCGATCATGTGTCGGTTATCCGGCGTCAGGGGACAGTGGAGGCTGACGACATCGCTGATCTCCAGCAAGTGTTCAAGGTCCGAGGCAGCGACACCGATTTCCACAGCTTCGGACGACGTGGCACGGCTGCCAGTAGCGACAATGCTCATGCCGAAAGCGTGGGCTCGGCGGGCCACCGCCATACCTGTGCGGCCGAGCCCGACGATGCCGAGCGTCGCGCCGGCGCTGACGTCCAAACCAACGAAGCTCTGCGGCCCCCAATTCCACGGTTTCCCGCTGCGCACAAAGCGGTCCGCCTCGACCAGTCGTCTCACCGTCGTAAGAAGGAGGGTGAATGCGAGATCCGCAGTAGCTTCATCGAGCACACCGGGAGTATTGGTAACGACGATCCCGCGCCGCGAGGCAGCTTCAACGTCAATGTTATCGAAACCAACCGCGACATTCGCAATAACCTGCAGTTGCGGTCCCGCCGCGTCTAACACCTCGTCGTCGATCTGGTCGGTGAGCATGACGATGAGTCCGCTTGCGCCACGGCAGCCCTCGATCAATTCCTGCCGGTTCGGAGGAACATCCTTGGTGGGGTGGCTCGTCAAGGTCACGGGAAGCGACGCTCGGGCCTCGTGCATGACCCTCTCGGGTAGGGGACGGGTGAGGAAGACGTGGTTCTCAGGCACTGTGGGACTCATTCTCTGTCGGGACGAGGCTGATTGCGGCGTCGATCCAGGACCGGTCCCATTCCCCCCGGCTGATCGCCTCGCGCTGCTTCGCTTCGCTGGCGACGACCTCCTCTGCCGCCGTTATCACCGACTCGGCCCGATGTCGGGACACGAAGACGACCCCGTCGGCGTCTCCCACGACGAGATCCCCGTCGTGGACGACAGAACCGCCGATGGTGACGGACCCGTGGATGGCCCCGGGGCCACTCTTATAGGGGCCCATGTGGGAAATGCCCTTGGCGAAGACGGGGATGGGGCCTTCTGAAAGGTCGGACCGGTCACGCACAGCGCCGTCCACCACGATGCCAGCCACTCCATGGGACGCGGCGTACAACGTCATCAGTTCGCCTAGAATCGCGTTGGTGACCTCACCGCGCGCGTCGATGACCAGAACGTCACCCGGACGGGCTAGCTCGAGTGCCTGGTGCACGGCAAGGTTGTCGCCTGGCCTCGTACGTACCGTCAGGGCCGTCCCCACCATGGAGTCTCCGCGCAGGGACATGAGGCAGTCACCCACCGGGGCGATGCCCACGGCTCCCTGAACTCGTTCCTGGCTGTCACTGATCAGAGAGGCCTGCAACCGGCGAGCCCGGCGTACCAGTTCGTCGGGAAGCGGCGTTGCTACCGGGTAAAGGTGAACGATGTTCATTGTTCCTACTTCCTGGGGGGTCCGTCGGTCGACAAGATCAGGGGCGTGGATTCGGGTGAGAGGTTCTCGAGCTGCGCGACGACTGCAGGGGGAAGGAGAATGCCTTCCTGCAAATGGCGGCGTGCTGCTCGTTCTTCTAACTCACCGGGAAGAAGGACCTCCCCGTCGGCAGGCCCGCTGTCCTTGATCGCGCTGTATAGCAGCTCCATGCGTTCGGCGAACTGTTTTACGGGAACGAACGCGTCGATGTCGTACAGCGTGAAGAAGGCGCCCACGCCCTGTGGGCGGTCGAGGTCCTCGTACAGGTCTCCGATCTCCGGCCCTGAGTTGGCACCGGAGAACATGGCGGCCATGACCTCGACTACGAGAGCGATGCCGTATCCCTTGGGCCCCCCGAAGGGAAGGACGCTGCCGGCCAGGGCCGCGTCTGCGTCGGTGGTGGGCATGCCATTCGGGTCGACAGCCCAACCTTCCGGGATGGTGTCGCCCGATTGTGCGGCTGAGATAATCTTCCCCCGGGCCACCACGCTCGTGGCCATGTCAAGGACCATCGGTTCGCGGTCTCCTGCCGGAACTGCAAACGTGTACGGGTTGGTGCCAAGGAACCGGTCCCGGCCGCCGAAGGCAGCCATCGTGGCGGGGGCGTTGCCGTACAGGAAGATCGCCGCGTCGAAGGCAGCTGCCTGCCTGGCGAAGTACGCTCCCGAACCGTAGTGGTTGGAGCCGCGGACGGCCACAGACACCGTTCGATGTGCCGGGAGTCGTTGCTGGGCCAGTTCCAAACTGCGTTGCATCACGACTTGACCCATCCCGTTGTCCCCGTCGACTACGAGTGTCCCGCCGGTCTCTCGGACGACTTTAACCTGCGGGTCCTTGTTAACCAGTCCACGGCGGAGGCGGTCTACATAAATGGGGATGCGGCTGACGCCGTGGGAATGGACTCCCCGCAGATTTGCGTCGACCAGGGACATTGCCACGGTAATGGCGTCGGTGTCGGGGAGCCCGGCCGCGGAGAGGATGGCGGCGCAGTATTCCTGGAGTCTGGCAGATGTCACCGGACGGTTCTCGTCGGGTGCGCCCTCCACAACGTTGTCTTCAACTCGTCCGCCTGTCGCTTTCACAGGCACCGCCGCATGATTTCGACCAGGTCGCTCGCCGTGACTGCGCGGGGATTGACTACAATATTTCCCGACTCCATGCTTTCTGCGGCCAACTCCTCCAGGTCAGTCTCCGCCACACCATAGGCGGAAAGACTGTTCGGTGCGCCGATGTCCGACACCAGTTGCGCCACTGCCTCGACTCCGGCGGAGGCGGCTTCACGCCGAGACAGAGATCGGGTATCCGCCCCGAAGATTTGTGCGATCCGGGCGAACTTGTCGAGATTGGCCACCATGTTGAAGCGCATGACCTCGGGCAGAAGTATGGAAATGACGTCCCCGTGAGGGATCTTGGCTTTCGCGCCTAGTGGCATTGCCATGGCGTGCGCAAGGCCCAGACGTGTGGGAGCGAACGCACAGGCAGCCATCGTGGAGGCGATGAGCATGTCGGATCGCGCCTGGATTTCCGCACCGTTGTAGACGGCGGTCCGGAGGGAGCGGGCGATGAGTTCCATCGCCTTCTCCGACAAGGCTTCGGATATTGGCTGGGTCGCTTTGTTCACGTAGGACTCGAGCGCGTGGGCAAGAGCGTCCACGCCGGTGCCCGCGGTTAGGCGCGCGGGGAGACTCAGCAACAGTGAGGGGTCGCACAACGCCACAGTGGCCGTCATGTTCCGTCCGCCGATGCCGTATTTTATGTTCACGGACTTCTCCGAAATCACGGACCAAACGGCGCACTCGCTGCCTGTGCCGGCGGTGGTCGGCACCGCGATGACGGGCAGGCCCGGTTCGCTGGGCACGTTCAAACCTGCGTAGTCCCGGATGTGGCCCTCGTTCTTGGCCATCAGCGCGATGGTTTTGGCGGTGTCCAAAGCACTGCCGCCACCGAGGCCTACCACAAGGTCACGATCCTCGTCCTTGCACAGCTGGGCGCCTGCCATCACTCCCCGGGCCTCAGGCTCGGGTTCCACCTCTGTGAAAACGATCACGTCAAGGTTCGCGGCGGTAAGAATCTCGGTGACGCGCCCCACTACGCCCACGGCCACCAGGCCAGGGTCTGAAACGAGCAGGACCTGTTTGCCGTCGAGGCCGATCACCTGCTCTGCTAGGCTCTCGACAATTTCGACCCCGAACTCGATTCGGGTCTGTAGATCAAATGAAAAGTTCCTGTAGTAGTTCACTGTTGCTCTTCCTTCTTAGTTGAGTTGCAGGGAAGCCTGGATCTCCTGCGTCCGTCGCTACTGGCCGTACACCTGGTAGACAATCTTCAGGTTGGTGAAAAAGTCTTTCGAGGTGTCTCCGATGCCGTAAGCTCCCTGCCCGGACTGGGCAACGCCACCGAACGGCACGTGTCCTTCGCTGGTGGTGCCGTGATTAACGTGGACCATGCCGCTGCGCACTTCCGTGACGAAACGGTGCGCCAGGTCCATGTTGTCGGTGAAGACTGCCGAGGTCAGTCCGTACCTGGTCTCGTTCGCCACGGCGATAGCCTGGTCGAAGTCCGCCACGGGGATCACAGCTAGCACCGGGCCGAAGACCTCCTCGGTAGCGAGCGGGCTGCCGGGCTCCACATCCGTGACGACAGTGGCCGGGTAGTAGTTTCCCTCGCCGAGTTCGGGGTCCTTCAGGGGCTGCCCGCCCAGGAGGACCTTCGCACCGTCATCGATGGCTTGTTCCACGTACCGCTGCACTTGGGTGAACTGGTCCGTGTTAACCAGCGGCCCCATCCGGCTAGCCTCATCCAGTCCGTATCCCACTGTGAATGTCCGCGCCTGGCGGACCAATGCCTCTTCGAGTCGACTGCGCAGGTCCTCTGTGACAATGACCCGGCTGATCGCCGTGCAGCGTTGACCGGCTGCGGTAAAGGCGGCTGTCGCTATCTCTGTCGCTACGCGCTCAACGTCGGTGGCGGATGAGACGACCGCAGCGTTTTTTCCGCCCATCTCAAGTTGGGTTCTGGCGTTTCGTCGCGCCGCCGTTGTAGCGATTCCAAGGCCGACGTCGGTGGAGCCGGTGAAGGTGACCCCTGCGATGTCCGGGCTGTTGACCAACGCGTCGCCAATTTCCCGCCCTGCTCCGATGAGGAGGTTAAAGACGCCAGGCGGCACCCCGATTTCATCGAGCAACTCGGCCATGATGACGGAGGCTCCCGGACTCTGTAGTGCCGGTTTCAGGATCACCGGGCATCCACACACGAGGGCAGGGATGATTTTCCGGATAGGGGTGAGGATCGGGAAATTCCACGGTGTGATGGCCGCGACGGGTCCAATAGGCTGTCTGATTGAGTAGGCGTCCGTATTGCTGCGCACGCTACTGAAGGTCCTGTCCCCGAGTCGGAGTGCCTCGCCCGCCCAGAAGCGCATTTCCATGACGGCCCGGGAACTTTCGCCGAGGGACTCACTGAAGACTTTGCCCATTTCCCGGGTCGCGATCTCGGCCATGTCGCTTTGCCGCGAGGGCCACTTCTCGAGCAGCGCGTAAATGAGCTCCATCCGTTCATTGGCTGTGGTCGCCGCCCACCCTGGAGCAGCACCATGAGCTGCCATGATCGCCCGCTGGACGTCGTCGGACGTTGCCAGACTGTAGCTGGCTACGGTGGTGCCCGAGCGTCCGGGATCGGTCGTGTTATAGAGACTCGCGTTCTCTGCGTCGGCCCATTCTCCGGCGATGTAGCTGCTTGCTGATTTCGTCGTTGTGGTGTTCACAGTTTTGGTTCCTTACTTCTCAGGGGTAGAGGGGTGGCGTACTGCCGAGGACAATGGTCAACTAATCGGTGAGAAGTTCAGCGGGCCACGTAACGAGGTCGGGAAAGACTGCCAGGAGCCCGATCGCTACGAACATAACTGCGTAATATGGCAACGCTGCCTTGACGATTACTTCCATCGGAAGTTTGCTCACATACGATGTGGCGAACAACGCAACGCCCACTGGTGGTGTCACCAGACCTATGGAAAGAGCGGCGACGAGAAACACTACAAAATGGATCGGATCAATGCCTGCCGCTGTGGCGGCAGGCATCAGGATCGGAACGGTCAGTAGGATCGCCGCCACGATATCGACGATGGTGCCAATGAGAACGAGAATCAGCCCAATCAGCAACATCACCACAATGGGATTACTGGTAACCGAGAGCATCCAGCTACTCACCCGGGCCGGCAGCCCATCGATAGTGAAGATATACGTGGCAACATTGGCCGTCATGGCGATGAAGAGAATCGTCCCGGACGTCAGCCCCGCGTCGATAATCATTTTCGGCATTTCCCGCCATTTCATATCGCGGTACACAAAAATTCCCACGAGGAGACTGTAAAAGACGGCAATGGCTGCAGCTTCCGTCGGGGTGAAGGCCCCTCCGAACATACCGACGAGAATTACGACGGGACCACCGAGAGCAGGTATGCTCGCGAGAATTATACCGAGTCCCTTTTTGAAGCGAGTCCGAGTAATTTCCCCGTAGTTGTTGCGGACAGAGACGATGTAGTTAACGATCATCAAAACTACAATCAGCACTGCTGCTGGACCGATCCCCCCGGCCAGTGCTGCCCCCACTGAAACGCCCGCCGTTGACGCCGCAATAATGATCAGGATGCTCGGCGGCATAACGGAAGACAGGGTCGAAGTCGCCATAGTTAGCGCCGCGGCGTACGGCCGCGGATACTTGTGATCGGTCATCGCCTTGATCTCGATCTTGCCGAGGCTGACCACGTCGGCAACCGAGGATCCGGAGATACCTCCGAACACTGCACTCGCAGCAACGTTCACGTGCCCGAGTCCACCGCGATATCGTCCAAACATTACCTGGGCGGCCGAAAATATTCGGTCCGAAATGCCACCGCCTGCCATGATGCTTCCCGCCAAAACGAAAAGCGGGACAGCGACCAACAAGAAACTGTTCATCGAACTTAACATAGTTTGCGCCAGCATGTTAAGCGGGATGTCGAATATCAACATCGTTCCAATTACACTTACACCTAAGGCAACAGCTAGAGGTATACCCATTAGGAATAAGACAATAAAAATCACTAAGAGGGTTAAGCTCATGATGTAATATCCCCGTCCTCGATAGCTCGGCGCATTTCTTTCGAGTAGTAGACGCTCTGTAGGTGCGCGAGAATAGCGAGAACGCAGCTCACCATAAGTACTATCGAAACGATATACATATCAACTCCGAGCGCGGGGGTTGATTCCCCAGAGTTGATCTGCTGAATCATGAGCTCCCACGCCATGACCAGGATTACCAAAAAGAATGCCGTTCCCACAAGGGCGTAAACATGGGCACTAGCGCTCTTCACCCAGGCGGGGCCTCGCGCGACCAACAAGGCAACCCGTGGGTGCGCCGCTGTGCGGAAACCCGCAGCCATTCCCAAGAACATCATGGATTGGAAAACAAGGCGGGTCAGTTCCTCAGTCCATGTGATCGAGACACCGAGGAATCTACTGAAAACTTGGCCCCCAACGCTCAGCAGCATCACCGCCACTCCGAGAAATAGCACCGCGTTGACTGCTTTCCAGGTCCATCCAAGCCGCTCGGCGGGCTCGCCGGGGGGGGGAGACAGCGTGATCTGCGCCCCCCTCGGCGTATCGCCCCACGGTGAGACCATCGTGTGCGTTGTGCTCGGTTTTACCTTCCGACATAATCAAGCGTCGTCTCGTAGAAATCCTCGCCAATCAGGGAGCTGAATTCTGGGTAGAC
>NZ_PVTY01000033.1 GCF_003003175.1 Nesterenkonia sandarakina
TTCTGGCCGCACAACCAGGCACCGGCTCAATCGTGGCGGCGACCGCCGCGCAAACGCCGCCCTGCACCGCATCGCATTGGTGCGGATGCAACACGACCAACGCACCAAGGACTACGTCGCCGGCAGAACTGCTGAGGGCAAGAGCAATCGCGAAATCATGCGCTGTCTCAAGCGAGCCATCTGCCGGGAGGTCTACAGGGCATTGACCAACCCACAGGAACAGGCCCCTCGAACAGACTTCCAGACGATCCGGCAATCCAAGGGCCTGACCCTCGCCAGGGCGGCCGAGGCTCTGCACACATGGCCCGCCCGCATCCGCGACATCGAGAAACAACGCCGCCCGCTACCAGAACTCACCACCCGCTATGAGCAATGGCTTACAGCTGTTTGACACAAGATAGGAGCATCTCACGACACCCCCACGCTCAACTGCGGAGAGCCGATTAACCGGCGGATTCCAACAATCTCGGCAACCTACAACACCCAGGTGTCCGTAGCGGATACTGGCCACCACAGTCATAAACCGGGGAACTCTTCGAGCTGCGCCCACTGACGATAGACGACGTCCAAGGGGGCTTCTACAACAACAGAGTCTGTCACCGTGGTAGTCATAGTCTCTCCTCCTTCGATGAGCGTGGAGCCACCGCAGCGGTACCTACAGACGGTGTCAACGACGGCCGAAAACTGAACACTCAGGGGTGTCGGCTCTACCTTCGGTCCCCCACCTCGGTCGCAGAGACGACCAATGCGTAGAACCGCCAGGCCCAGGACAGACGCGGCGTCGACAGTCCCTGTTCCGGCTATTCCGGCAGGTCAGCACCAGAGGCGCCGAGAAGGTGGAGCCCGTTGTCGTGGAGCACCGCACGCAGCCAGTCCTCTCCCAAACCGAGGTTGATCAACGCGTCCAGCGCATGGGCGTAGCGGTAAGGGATGTTGGGGAAATCGGTGCCAAGCACAATCCGGTCCTTCAAGTCCTTGAGCTGCCCGAGCCGCTCACGAGGGAACGGATGCAGACCCTCGATGAAGTCGGTGAACACCATAGTGGTATCCAAGTGCACACCGTCGAAGCGTTCCGCCAGGTCTAAGAAATCCGTGTATTCGGGCATCCCCAGGTGAGCGATAACCAGGCACAGGCCCGGAAATCTACGCAGTATCCGCTCAATAGGGACAGCCCCGGTGAACTCTCCGGGGCTCGGCCCAGATCCACAATGGATCACCACCGGTGTGCCCGAAGCAGCCAACATCTCCCAGACCGGATCCAGCAAAGCATCCCCCGGATCGAAGGCCCCGACCTGAACGTGGACCTTGAAGACCCGCACACCCCGGTCGAGGGCGTGCGCCACATAATCTGCAACCGTCGGCTCTGGGTAGAACGTCGCGCTCAGCGCAGCCTCAGGCATTTGAGCGGCGAACCGATAAGAATAGTCGTTGAGCCAGGCGGACATGCCCGGACGGTGCGCGTAGTTCAGGGTAGTGAAGGCGCGCACTCCGAAGGCCCGCAGGATCTCGATCCGCTCGTTCTCCGGGAGACGGTAGGTGATCGGCCAGTCCTGACCGAGCGTCGGACTCACAGCATCGAAGTATGACCAGACTTTTCGCAACACCGGCGCTGGCATGAAGTGGGTATGGATATCGACCAGGCCCGGCAGCTCCAGAGCCTCCCAGCGGGACCGGACCTCTTGAGCTTCGGCGCTGAGCAGCTCGGCAGTGTTGCTGCGAAGCTCTTCATTGAAATTCATGAGTAGTCAGGGGGTCTAGCATCCTCGCTGACCTGCCCCCTATCCCCTTTCGGTCTGTACAGCAGCTCTTCGAACAGGCCAGACTTCCAGAGCGGGTCGCCGGGAGCGCAGCTGCGAAGATCCCGGAACGTCCCCCATCGAGGCACCTCTGACTCAGCGACTTCCTCGCCCCCCTGATCAGCGAACACGTCCCACCGGTGAGTGCCACCACGCCCGAAGCGCCAGGTGCACATCCAACGATCGCGGGGCACGGTCCCATCCGGCCGGCTTTCAATTTCTCAGCGTTTTGGAGCTTCCGGATGATCTGTTCCGGGGTATGGCGTCGTCTCTTGCTAGTCATGGTCACACCAGTCTTCCTGCCCAGAGGCCCAGGCGCTAGTGCAACTCTCATCACTCGTGGACCGAAATCAGGGGGTCATGTCAGTGCCCGGTCTCACGGGGGTGTTAGGGTCGGTGTTATCCACACGGGAGCCCTATTGCAGGGGCTGAGATCGGGCTGAGGCAGCCTGCGACCGTTGAACCTGTCCGGGTAATGCCGGCGAAGGAAGAGGAATCCCAATATGAGCACATCTGCTCAGCACGCCCTGGTGCACATCCACAGCCAAGAGCACGACCTGCACGTTCCGGTCACGGAGATCTCACTGGAGGACAGTCCCGGCAGCGCCCCCAACCCCCCACTGAGGATCTACCGTACGGCTGGGCCCGGTAGCGACCCGGTCATTGGCCTGCCGCCGCTGCGGGAAGCCTGGATCGCCGACCGTGGTGACATCGAGACCTACCCGGGCCGGGAGCGGAACCTCCTCGACGACGGCCCCACCGCGATCCGGCGTGGTGCGGCATCCCGCGAGTGGAAAGGCACCAGGCCGAAGACGCTGCGTGCCGCTGCGGATCGAACCGTCACCCAGATGCACTACGCCCGAGCCGGTATCGTCACTGAGGAGATGCGGTTCGTAGCGCTGCGAGAGCACTGCGACGTCGAGCTGGTCCGCTCCGAACTGGCAGCAGGACGAGCGATCATCCCGGCCAATATCAACCATCCCGAGTCTGAACCGATGATCATCGGAAAAGCCTTCCTGGTGAAGATCAACGCCAATATCGGAAACTCCGCGGTGACCAGCTCCATCGCCGAAGAAGTCGACAAGATGCAGTGGGCCACCCGGTGGGGCGCGGACACCGTCATGGACCTCTCCACCGGTGACGACATCCACTCCACCCGCGAGTGGATCATCCGCAACTCTCCGGTACCTATCGGGACCGTACCCATCTACCAAGCCCTGGAAAAGGTCAAGGGCCAGGCCAGCGCCCTGACCTGGGAGATCTTTCGCGACACCGTGATCGAACAGTGCGAGCAGGGGGTGGACTACATGACCATCCATGCCGGGGTGTTGCTGCGCTACGTGCCCATGACAGCCGAGCGAGTCACCGGCATGGTCTCGCGCGGCGGATCCATCATGGCCGGCTGGTGCCTGGCCCACCACAAGGAGAACTTCCTGTACACCCACTTTGACGAGCTTTGCGAGATCTTCGCCCGCTACGATGTCGCCTTCTCTCTTGGGGACGGGCTGCGCCCAGGATCAATCGCCGACGCCAACGACGCTGCCCAGTTCGCCGAGCTGGACACGCTGGCCGAGCTCACCGCACGGGCCTGGGAGCACGACGTGCAGGTGATGGTCGAAGGCCCCGGTCACATCCCCCTGCACCTGGTGCGGGAGAACGTCGAGCGGCAGCAGCAACTGTGCCACGGAGCCCCGTTCTACACCCTAGGGCCCCTGGTGACCGACATCGCCCCCGGTTATGACCACATCACTTCCGCGATCGGAGCCACCGAGATCGCGCGCTACGGCACAGCCATGCTCTGCTACGTCACCCCGAAGGAGCACCTGGGGTTGCCGAACAAAGACGACGTGAAGACCGGGGTGATCACCTACAAGATCGCCGCCCACGCCGCCGACCTGGCCAAGGGTCACCCCGGCGCGGCGGAGCGGGATGACGCGCTGTCGAAGGCAAGGTTCGAGTTCCGCTGGCGTGATCAGTTCGCCCTGTCCCTGGACCCGGATACCGCCGAAGCCTTCCACGACGAGACCCTGCCGGCCGAAGCGGCCAAGACCGCCCACTTTTGTTCGATGTGTGGTCCGAAATTCTGTTCGATGCGTATCTCTCAGGACATCCGTGACCAGTTCGGTGGCATGTCCGAACAGGAAGCTATCGCTGGGATGGAGCAGAAGTCTGCTCAGTTCCGGGCTTCCGGATCCAAGGTCTATCTGGATGATCCCACGGTCTCGAACACCTGAGAGCCCCTCCAAAAGCACCAGCCAGTTGACACCTGCGTAGGTGTTGCGCCCTGGGGCCAGAATGAGCCCAGGGGCAGAACCCCTAGCACGGTCTCTAGGTTGCCCATCTCATCGGGCGCGAGCCCGCCGAGGAACACTATTTCCGAGCGGTTCACGAACCTCCACGCCACATCAGTCTGAAGCGTCCACGCTCGTCGTCGAGTCCTTCTTCGCCGCTTCTTTTAAAGCGGAGGCGAGTGCTTTCCAGCTGTTATAGGTGTCTCTACTCATCGCTTATGCTCGCCTCCTCGTAGAGCCTCTTTTGTAGCTGTTCACCGAATTTCGCTCGATTACGTCTGGCCAGCGGTTGCAGATATGACGAGAGCGCGGGCACTGAAGCTATGAGTCCCTTGCCATGAGCTTCAGAGATCAGGTCACCGACGAGTGAGAGGTCCTGGTTGAGCTCTACCAGATCTGCGATCATGCGCTCCACGGTCATGGCGGCCATTCCGTCGACGTGCGTTATTTCCGACCGGGTGAGTTGTCGCACGCGGAGTCGTAGGTTCTTCATCCTCGAGCCTCGCCGGCGTGGTACCACGAAGTCATACAGGTCTAGGTAAAAATCACCCACGCCGTGAAGCTCCACGGCAGTCGTGCCTGCCGCAATGACACGGGGGGCGCCATCCTCAGTCTTGAGATGTCCTCCCAGCGCGAGCCACGTCGCACGCAGCATGTCGTGGTCTCCAGTAGGAGCCCCGACTATCCGGTACACACCTTGTGCCATCCGTTCCAGAGCGCCGGCCGAGACCAGCCGCGACAATTGTGTAGGACTGACCCCGACTCCAGAGGCTTGAGCGGCGGTGAACATGCCCCACCGGTCCTCGGCCAGAACTCCAATGGCAGCTGGCCAAGAATGATCTCGGTACGCATACGTTGCCAAGCCAGAAACCGCACGACTCCGAGACCCCGCCGAAGGCTCTATCGAAGCGCCGAGGGCACTAGAGGCACGCTGACGGTGGCGAGTCCATGGTTCTGGTCGGCACTCCCCTACTCGGGCCTCAACTCGCGCATTACCGGTGCCGAGACATCCCCTGCGGGAAGATCGATGCCGACGTACGCCTTAAAGGAGTTCGACTCGCGGGGACCTTCGGAGTGAGCTTAGATCCAGCGCGGGACGCTTTACGGGAACTTGAGCGAGACGGATTGGTCGCCGACCGTGATCGCACTCGCCGGCCCGATTCACGGCGAGTCGAGCAGCTCGATTCCGTAGTCGGCGACGACGACCCGCACCTCGGCGAGGTAGCGCTGCGCCTGCGCCGTGAGCGGGATCCCGGAATGGCTGATCCAGCCGATCTCGATGCTCTCGTCCACGTCGAGTGGGATGGCGACGATCCCGGGATCGAGGTCGTCACTGATGATGCCGGTCGAGATCGTGTAGCCGTTGAGTCCGATCATGAGATTGAAGATGGTCGCGCGGTCGGCGACCCGGATTTCCCGCTTGCTCGACAGGGTCGAGAGGATCTCTTCGGCGAAGTAGAACGAATTGTTCGCGCCCTGGTCAAAGGTGAGCCGTGGGAGGTCGGCCAGATCATCGAGAGTGACGCGATCTCGGGAGGCCAAGGAATTCTGTCTGGAGATGAAGATGTGCGGCACTGCGGCAAAGAGCGGGTGGAACACCAGCCCGGAATCTCGCAGGAGTTTGTCGATGACCTTCCGGTTGAAGTCATTCCGGTACAGGATGCCCACCTCACTGCGGAGCGCCCGGACGTCCTCGATGATGTCCCAGGTCCGGGTCTCACGAAGCGAGAACTCGTACTGCGCTGCGTCAACGGAGTCCACCATCCGGATGAACGCCTCGACCACGAATGAGTAGTGCTGAGCCGAGACTCCGAGCAGCCGACGGGACGGTGGTTGACCGAGGTAGCGCTGCTCCAGCAGCGACATCTGCTCGACGACCTGCCTGGTATAGCCGAGAAACTCTACCCCCTCCTCGGTCAACGTCACCCCCCGGGCCGATCGAGTGAGGAGGGTGCGCCCCACCCGGGATTCCAGGTCTTTCATTGCGGCAGACATGGTCGGCTGGGCGACGTAGAAAAGGTCGGCGGCGCCGGTGATCGACCCCTCCGCTGCGACCTCGATGAAGTAATGCAGTTGCTGCAATGTGATGCCTCTGGATTCTCGTGCCATAGCTGAAGACTATAGAAGACCATAGGCAACGTCAGTTACCCGATGACTGAACTGATACTGCAGGATAGTGCAGAGTCCTTCCGCAAGGCCGAGCCCGGCCGATCAAGACCTGAATTGGACATACATGTCGAACGAATTCACGTTCAGCATCACCACCACCCGCTTCGACGAGGACTACTCGCCGTCCGAAAATTCTCGGACCACCACGAACTTTGCCAACCTGGCTCGAGGCGAGCACCGCCAGCAGAACCTCCGCCGAACCCTGGCGATGATCAACGACCGGTTCAACGATCTCGCACGCCGGGACAACCCGGGCCGGGACCACTACTCCGTCGAGCTCGAGATCGTCTCCGCGGAGCTGCAGTTCAGCTCGGACGGCGCGGATCACCGGTTCCCTCTGATCGAGGTACTGAATATTCAGATCGTCAATCGCCTCACCGGTGCACGATTCCCGGGGATCGTCGGGAACAACTTCTCGTCCTACGTCCGCGACTTCGACTTCAGTGTTCGACTGCCGGCAGTCAACGAGGGCACCTCTGAGTTCACCGTGCCGGGAGACTTCGGTGACCTGCACGGCAAACTGTTCCAGCATTTCCTCGACTCCGAGGCCTACAGGGAGCGCTTCGCGGTGGATCCCGTGATCTGCATCAGCGTGTCCACGAGCCGGACCTACCGCCGGACCGGGAAACACCATCCGACCCTCGGTGTCGAGTACCAACAGGACGACTACTCGTTGACCGATGAGTACTTCCGGAAGATGGGTCTCCAGGTCAGGTACTTCCTGCCGCCCGGCGGTGTCGCCCCGCTCGCGTTCTACTTCCGCGGCGATCTGCTCAGCGACTACACCGACCTGCAGCTCATCGGCACGATCAGCGTGATGGAGACCTTCCAGAGGATTTATCGGCCGGAGATCTACAACGCGAACTCCCCCGCCGCTGAGATCTACCGGCCGACCCTGGCTCAGCAGGACTACTCGCCTACCGCCATCGTCTACGACCGCGTCGAACGCGGTCAGCTAGCAAAGAAGCAGGGCAAGTACACGGAAGACCACTTTATGAAGCCCCACCGCGAGCTGCTCGAACAGTGGGCCGGCCGCTTCCCCGTTCGCGTCGGATGATTACCGAAGGAAAGTCGATCATGACCCAGATCTTGCCCACGTCCACCGTCGGCAGCCTGCCCAAGCCCTCGTGGCTCGCCCGGGCTGAAACCCTCTGGGCGCCCTGGAAGTTGCACGGCGATGAGTTGGTCGAAGGCAAGCAGGATGCGCTGCGCATCACCGCCAAGGAACAGAGCGATCGCGGAATCGACATCATCAGCGACGGAGAGCAGACCCGTCAGCACTTCGTGACGACGTTCATCGAGCATCTCGACGGGGTCGACTTCGATCAGCGCGAGACGGTTCGGATCCGCAATCGCTACGACGCGAGTGTGCCCACCGTCCTCGGCGCAGTGAGCCGCTCCAAGCCGGTCTTCGTCGACGACGCGAGACTCCTCCGGCAGCAGACCGATCAGCCGATCAAATGGGCACTGCCCGGCCCCATGACGATGATCGACACGCTTTACGACGCCCACTACAAGAGCCGGGAGAAGCTGGCGTGGGAGTTCGCGACGATCCTCAACCAGGAGGCACGAGATCTGGAGGCTGCGGGGGTCGACATCATCCAGTTCGACGAGCCCGCGTTCAACGTCTACTTCGATGAGATGAAGGACTGGGGCGTGGCGACGCTGGAAAGGGCAACAGAGGGATTACGCGCGGAGACCGCAGTGCACATCTGCTACGGCTACGGGATCAAGGCGAACACCGACTGGAAGGCCACCCTCGGCTCGGAGTGGCGCCAGTATGAGGAGTCGTTCCCCCTCCTGCAGCAGTCCAGCATCGACATCATCTCGCTGGAATGCCACAACTCCCGTGTCCCGATCGACCTCGTCGAACTCGTCCGGGGCAAGAAGGTCATGCTCGGTGCCATCGACGTGGCGAACGAGAAGATCGAGACTCCTGAGGAAGTCGCCGCCACCATCCGGAACGCTCTCAGGTTCGTCGACACGGACAAGCTTCTGCCGAGCACGAACTGCGGCATGGCGCCCTTCTCCCGGGACATCGCACTGGCGAAGTTAAGCGCGCTCAGCGCGGGTGCGCGCATCGTTCGTGAGGAGCTATCGGCCGCGAAGCCCTGACCTATCGGGGCCGCATCTCACCGGTTAGCGGGAGCGTCGTGGGACCGTAGCTCCTCGATGACGCTCGTCCCGGTCTCCGGTCGCGAGACCATCTGTTCCGAGGCGCGCAGCACTTTCCACAGCTCATCCATCACCAGAAGATAGTGCTTCGGCGGAATGCCCCGGTCCGTGGTCACGATCTTCTCCGTGGCCACGGTGACGGTGCCGAGGTTCCAGTACAACGACTGCACCGCAGCCATGAGAACGGTGTCGTTCTCGTTGGCCCGGAGCGGCTAACTTTCAGGGTCGTTCGGAAGGAGGCTCTCCTGCCGGCCGGTCCCAGGACGCTGATACCCGGGCAATGACCATAGAACGGTATTCCTGTATTACGGTATTCCTGCCCTGCCGAGAAGACGTGAGTCCCCATGCCGGACTCACGTCCCCTGATGTCATCGGTATAACTGCAGGATTGGCCTTGTCCCGGCGGGTGGTGACGGCCTCGTGGGCCCGGGCGCGAATCAGCAGACCCCTCGGATTCGCGCCGGTGAGGTTCGCTCGATCTGGATCGCAGTCCTTGTGACCAATCTTCCGTTCCTGGCGTACTTCGGGTGGGTCCTCCCCGGTGATGCGCTGCTGTGGATCGGTCTCTACCTGCTGGTGTTCTTCTTCTATTCGGCGCCACCGCTGCGGTTCAAGGCCCGCCCCTATCTGGATTCGCTCAGCAACGCCGCCTACGCCCTGCCAATCGCCATTGTTCCGCTCGCCCTGGAATCCGGTCCGGTCTGGGCAGCTGCTGTGGCGCTGATGGCGTGGAGCGTGGCGAAGCACGCTTTCGACGCAGTCCAAGACATCGAGGAAGACAGGACGGCCGGAATCACCACCACGGCAGTGCGCCTCGGTGTTCGCGGGACGGTGCTCTGGAGCGGAACCTGGTGGACATTGGCCACGATCGGCTTTGCGATGGTCAATGTTCCGGTCGCGCTCCTCAACGCGCTGATCAGCGGCGGGTTGCTCTACATACTCTTCCGCTCCGCAAGCAGCAGCACTGCCCACGGTTTGTACCGCTATTCCATCGCCTTCCCCTATGTCGCGGGAGCTGTGGCCGGCATTCAACTGGTGGCCGCGCTGCTGCTGGGGTGGTACCCATGAGCCGCGTCGTGGTGGTCGGTGGCGGAGTGGCGGGCCTGACGGCCGCAGCGCTCTCAGCCTCGGCGGGACACGCTGTCACGCTTCTGGAAGCGAACTCGACGTTGGGTGGCAAGAGCCGCCGCATCGAGGTTGCTGGCCAGGTGATGGACACCGGCCCCTCGCTGTTCACCTTTCCGGCAGTCTGGCAGGAGCTGCTGCGCCGGCTGGACGACTCCAGTCACAGTCCGTCAACAGCGGCCGAAGACACGGCAAGTCTGAATCTGGAGCGGCTTCCTGAAGTCGGCCGGTACTACTTCCGCGGGGAAGTCTGTTCCCTGCCGGTACCCCCGGGACACCCGTGGCACTCGGCATGGGAGCGTTTCGCTGCGCTGCACGGACCGATCGGGCCGGATGTGACCCGGCTTCTGACCACCGCCCCGATGGCCCGCGACGCATACCCCTCTCTGGCTCGAATGGGGAAGCTCTACGGGAACCGGCTCAGCACCCGCAGCTATCTCGACAGTCTCACCTGGCTGCCCGACGGGCTGCGTGAAGTGATCGCCATCCACACGCTCAACGCCGGCGTGAGCCCATCCCGCACCCCGGCACTGTATGCCAGCATGCCTGCGGTGATGGCCCAAGACGGGGTGTGGGTGCCGCAGGGAGGTGTCCACGAACTGGTCCGGGCCCTCGAGCGGCTCGCGCGAGCTGCCGGGGTCGATGTTCGCACCGATGAGCCCGTCCTCGAACTGGGGCGAGGACACGTCAGAACTACCCAGAAGGTCTACCGGGCAGACGCATTGGTCAGCGGCCTGGATGCAGGCCGGCTCGAGGGGCTGCTCGGTGGGCGCGCACCTCGACCACCACGGAAGCTCTCCTGCTCCGCGGTCGCCGTGTACGCGGCGCTGAAGCAGCCCTTTCCGGCGGATACGTCGCGGCACAGCGTGGTTCTGCCCGAGGATCCCGCCGCGCTCTACGCAAGTCTGGAGGCTCAACGCGAGCCGGCGGTCAAGTCCCGGGTAGTGGTGTAGCGCGGTGTCCTTCATCGTGATCAATCAGGCGCTGAGTTCCAGGGCGGCGTCGGCCTCCACCTCCTTATCCGCATCGGGCACGAGACTCAGGCGGCTCTTCGCGAGGATCTCGAGGCCGAGGTAGCGGCGGCCCTCTGCCCATTCGTCAGTCTGTTCCGCCAGGACAGCACCGACGAGACGGATGATCGCCTCTCGGTTGGGGAAGATGCCGACGCTGTCTGTGCGGCGACGGATCTCGCGGTTGAGCCTCTCGTTGGGGTTGTTGGACCAGACCTGTGACCAGAGTCCTTCCGGGAAGCTGGTGAACGCAAGGATCTCCGCTCGGGCGGTGTCGAGATGCTCG
>NZ_PVTY01000034.1 GCF_003003175.1 Nesterenkonia sandarakina
GATTGAGCGCAGCGATTGAGTGAGGATATGCCGCGAAAGCCGGTCGGAAGGCTTGACCGGTTCTGCGCAGCCCGTAAGCTTCTCCCGCGAAAAGAACGCTTGTCTTTTCAGGTCCGCACGTTCAAACCCAGAAAGACCAACAAAAGGTGTCCCAGACGGAGCAAGCTATGCAGTTAGCACGGCTAACTGGCTTGATGCCTTGTCGCTGCGCTGGGCCGGTGGCACACTAGAAGGTGGAGCTTTCTAGTGGTCGTTGCACTGGGCCAGGGGATCAAAGACGGGCGGTGATTGTCGTGGCAGGTCGGATGCGTCAGGCCAATGCCGAAGGTGGCCGACCGATCCGTCGCGAGGTCAAGCTCACCGAGTTTGAGGACAATGCGTTGTACTTCGCAGCGCAGCGAGCGGGGATGACCCCTGCACGGTTTTTGAAGGAATCAGCGTTGTCTCGGGAGCGTGGTGTCTCGGTCAGTGAGCGCCATGAGATGAGTACCCGGTTGAATCAGCTCAATGGTTCCTTGGCCGCCGTCGGAAACAACCTCAACCAGCTGGCCCGAAGGGCCAACGCGGAAGAAGCAGTGACTGCTGAGATTAGTGCGGAGCTCACGCACTCCTTGGCGAAACTGCGCGCGACCATGCGGGAAATCAGTGGGACGCTTCCGGGTCTTGCGGTGTCTCCGGAAGAGGCTGATGCCTCATGATGCCTAACGTCACCCGTGGTGGTCGGATGGCGGGCCTGGTGATGTACCTGGCCGGCCCGGGGCGGGCGAATGAGCACACGAATCCGCAGCTGATCGCCGGTCATGACATGGTGACCTTCGCCGTCGAACCAGGGAGGGCGTTGAGCGCCGATGATGCGTTGGATATCGCGAACATTCTGGACTTCTCTCGGAAGCAGCACGGCACGCGGGTTCTAGTCTCTGAGCGTGAGTTCGATGAGGCCCGGGGTGAGTATGTGACCACGGGGAAGAAGGACGCTCACGTGTGGCACGCCTCGCTGTCGTTGAAGGCAGAGGAGGGTGAACTCGCCCGCGAGAAGTGGGCTGAGGTTGCTCACGATTTCGTGGAGAAGATGGGGTTCATCGACCCCGAGGGCGTCAAGACTTCTCGGTGGGCGGCGATCCATCACGGGGCATCGAAGAACGGCAACGACCACATCCACATTGCAGTGCAGCTGGTCCGTGAAGACGGCACGAAGGCTGATGTGCGTCACGACTTCAAACGCGCCCAGCGGGTCTCCAATGAGATTGAGAAGAAGCACGGCCTCACGGTGCTGGCCTCACGGGAACATGGCTACGGGATCTCTGGGGATAAGCCCGCCGAACTCGCCCGCGCGCAGGATAGGGATAGTGGCATGACAGAGCGTGCTGAGTTGCGCCGCCGAGCACGGACATGCCTGGCCACTGCATCGAGTCAGGGTGAGTACATCCGGCATCTCCAGGACCTGGGTGTGCACGTCCAGCCGCGGTTCGCGAAAGGTGATCGGAACACGATCGCCGGGTATCGGTTGGCGTTCCCCTCCGCCTCCAAAGACCAGGGTGGGGATGGCCGGCAGATCTGGTACTCCCCCTCGAAACTGGACCGGTCTTTGGCCTGGCCACGGATCGAGGAACGCTACGGCGACGCCGGCCGCGCCGAGGCGGTTGACCTCATGCACCAAATTCGTGAGAAGACCGTGAGTCAGCCAGTGGAGGCCAAGGAGGTTCATCGGTTCAGTGCGGAGTCCTACGAGAAGCTGATCTCGGGCAAGGTTGGGCCGGACACGATGGCGAACATCTACGCCCGGCTCTCCATCAGCATGGAGAAGAACAGTCACGGTCCTCTGGTGCGGCTCTCTGATGATTTCTCACGAGTGGCGTGGAGCATGCGCGGCCACCAACTTCCCGATGAGGTGTTGTACCGGCAGCGCGGCGGACACCACACAAGCGCACAGCATGCTTCACACCAGCCAGCGCAGGGCCGAAACGGCGGTGCGGGGCAGTTGGGGCAGCAGTGGTTGATGGCCACCCAAGTAGGACGCCGTGGCCCGGTCAAGGACTGGGTGTCCTTACTTGCCCAGGCGAATCGGATCGCGAGGATCGTGACCGAGACGAACCTGACCCGGGAACGCGCACAGCTCGCCGGGACGCTGCACAGCACGCTGGATGTGGCTGAGGTGCTGTGTCGAGAACGGGCACCTCGTACCGAGAACACGGTGACCCCCGAGAAGCGAGCCGCGCAGCGGGCTGCGCAGCGCGTTGAGGAGCTGCGCGGGCTGATGAAGCAGCGGGAAGCCCAGGACTACGCCGAGGTCCAAGACGCGAAAACCAAGAGCCTAGAGTCTCACGCCGTGGTCTCGACGGCGCGCGGTGAGTTGAAGGCCGCGAAGCAGGCCGCGGTCCAGGCCGCGGATCGATATGAGGGGCTGGTCAGTGGTGTCCGGAAGGAGCTGGGCAGTGAGGTGGTAGAGGATGCTCGTCGCGGCCGAGATGCCGATGTGAAGGTCTTCGATGCTGGTCTGTTGAGTCGGGGCCGGGTGACGCAGGAGTCCGACGCGATTCGCCGGGAGCTGGCTTCTCGGTGGGATGTTCCGGTGGGTGAGCGAGTGAAACCCCAGAAGCAGCGGTCTTCTAATCCCTTCACGTCGAGCACCAGTGAAGTGGATAGGTTGTGGTCGAGGTGGACTGACGCGGTCGTGGACAAGCACGCCCCGCAGCGTTTGGACACCCCAGAAATCCGCGAGGCCCAGGCTGCTCGAGATGAGGCAGCAGAACATCGAGACCAGGCACTGGCGCAGGTCGATGAGGCGAAACAGGCCAGTCGTCAGGCTGAGCACCGGGCTGAGATGCTGGAACAGCGGCATCTGCGGACCTCGCCGAGCACGTATCTGACGCGTGCCGAGGAGTCGGAACTGGCCAGGATTGAAGGACGCCGCGACCCGAGCCAGTACCACTCCCCCGAGGCGGCACGGGGTCCCATCGTCTCTCCTGGGAAAGACCGGGATTCTGGGTACGAACGCTAAAGCCGAAAGAGTGGTCCCCTGGCCGCAGCCGAGGTCGGTCCAGTGTGGCGCGGTGGATCTTCCGGTCCCCGCCAGGTGAGGCAGGATGGAGGGTCCTTTCTCCGTAGGGGAGAATGGCGTGGGGCAACCTGTGCAGGTGATGGGTGAGGAAAGAGGCATCAGATGGGTCAGTACACCGGGGTTAATGGTGAAGACTTTACTGATGACGACCTCGAAGCGTGGGCTGCTCAGGCGGAGTCCCCAGAGGGGTATAGCGGTGGTCATATCGGCCCCGCTAGGGCGGGACGTCCGGTGAGTATCGGTGCCCAGGTGCGCCCCTTCACCTTCCGAGTAGATGCTGCTCGTCGCGCGAAGCTCCACAAGGTCGCTGCTGAGCAGGGCACTACTGTCTCAGCACTCTTGCGGAGGCTCATCGATTCGCTGTAAGAGCGTCTCTTGTTCGCGATACGACGGAGGATGCCTTAGTCCCACGCACGAAACCAAGAAGAGTTTTCGTTTCGTTCGTTTGGTAGACTGTGTGTCATGACAACGGTGAACGCTGAGTCTCGGGATTCCGCCCGCGAAGCCGCAGTGAAGGTGGTCTCTGCCCGGTCCATGGTGATCGACGGTGCGGAGGTCGTGCTCACCGACGAGCTACGGCACAGTCTTCATGAGCTCTTTCAGCACACCGCCGACGGAGAAGGCGTCGAGATTGTGGCGCGGGCTGAGTATCTCAGTACCCAGCAGGCAGCCGAGATCCTGCGAATCAGCCGGCCGACCTTGGTGAGGATGCTCGATGACGGGTTGATCCCTTATGAGCGTCGTCGTTCCCACCGTCGCATCTCCAGGCAGGCGCTGGATGATTATCTGGAGGCTGAAAAGACGCAGAGGGCCCGTGCGCTGGAGGATCTCGCGGATACGTTCGATCCCACCGTCGAAGAACAGCCTGTCGCTACCCGGTGACGGGACAGATTGTCCTTCTGGACGCCAACGTATTAGTTCCGCAGCGGCTGAGCAGTCTTCTTCTGACCCTGGCAGAGCATGATCTCTTCGATCCTCGTTGGTCCGAGGAGATCCTCGAGGAGGTCGAGAGAACTCTCGTTCATAAGCTCGGGCTTGACCCGGTAAAGGCGGGTCGACGTCTTAACGCGATGAGGCGCGCGTTTCCACGAGCTACGGTCAGAGGCCATGAGGAACTGCCAGGGGATCCTCGTTGTGACCCTAAGGACCGGCATGTCTACTCTGCGGCTCAGGTCGGGTTCGCTGATGTTCTGGTGACGTTTAACCTCAGCGACTTCCCTGCCGCACCTACCGAGGCAGACGACGTGGCTGTGGTGGATCCCGATGCTTTCTTACTCGCCCTGCATGATCAAGACCCACGAGGCGTTGAGGCTGCTATCGAGCATGAAGCCGCCCGGATGCGCCAGCCGGCCCAAGAAGTCTCTGACGTGCTCCGAGGGGTCGCGGGAACAGTCCCCATGACGGCGAATATCCTCCATCACCACTGGGGCCAAAGCGCGACGACGATGGCAGCTTATGAGTCCACAGGGGATGAAGGCTCTCCGTGGCCCTCCCCCGATGGAGAGTTCGACTTCACGAACCCGCAGCATGTTCTCTTCATGTGGTGGACAGCCCTGGGCGGACGACTGAACAACCCGGAGGCGCTGGGTGCACTGCAAAGACTGACGTGGTCTCCGAAGGCGTTCGGGGACTACGTGTGGGTCGACGAGATGCTGGAGGGCTTCTCGTTGGCGTCGAAGGTCTACTTTGCTGTTGATGCCCCAGCGAGGGATATCGCTTTTATGCGGTTCATCCCAGAGGTTGCTGGCGACTCGCGAACGTTTGCCGCCATGAAGATCCCCCGCGCGGTGTATGTCACGTTAGTGGCGAACGAGGATGACCGCTGGTGGGTATGGGACATCGGTAATCGGATCCCCGCCACTCGGGATGTCCGAGGAGGCTAGCCGTCTCTCCGGCCGGCTGAATCTCGACGATAGCCTCCAGGCCATGAGAGCTCGCGGAGGCCTTCCGCTACGTAGTCGTCGGTAGTCGACAGTCAGTGCATTAGTTCGCGTCTCGATTAGGGCCCGTGAATCCGCACTTCTGTCTCGCAGCAGCGGCGGATCCCGCGCTGTGACTCATTCCCGTTAGCTTAATTGGAGACACGCCGTATCTAATTACGGAAGTTGGGCCTCCCGGGAGGCATGCTTGTGCAAGTTGGTCCACTTCACACGGAGGTATCTCATGGCTAGGCCATCAAAGGGAGAACGGCAGGGCGTGACATCTAAGCTCTCGCCGAGCTATTTCGAGAAACTTGACCGCCTGTGCGCACTCACCGGAGAAACCAAAGTTGATTACATCGCAAGAGTCCTGATGGCTGATCTGGACTCCGTGGATGTGTTGGCTCTAGAAGGCCAGGAACCTCTACCTATGTCTGCATAAAAAAGTGGAGCGCCCGCGGTGCGGGCGCTCCTAAGACTTTTTCAGAACCGCCTAGTCGCCAAACAAACCGGTTCTGAATCCGATCCCCAGAAGGAGATCTCTTTCATGTCCCCCCGTCGAAGGGGGCACATTCAACTCCCGGGCAGGGGTTCAATGTGCTTCCTACTGTAGCACCGCACGCCCAAACGCCCCAGAGTCCACGCAACAACACGGCGTTTCGTGCTGCGTTCCGCGCGGCATTCCTGGGCAATACGGCTACTGCCTGGGCTCGCGCGTCCCCGACTAAAACCGCACCATCAGTGCGCGTGAGCGCCGCTGACCTGGCCGAGTTCGAGTTCTACACGCCCTCACGTTCCGCCGGCTCAGTCCTGGTCATCGACATTGACCGGCCTGAGGCCGTTCTAGACATATTCGACACGATCCCGCCCGAGATCCGGCCCTCCTGGATCGTGGAAACCCGCAAGGGCGCACAAGCCGGCTGGATGATCGACACCGTTGACCTGCGATCCACCGCCCGTGAACGCCCCGTCGCCTACGCTCGCGCTATCGGCGCGGCGCTCCGCGAGGCACTGGCCGGCGACGAAGCGGTAGACCCACTGACACCCGTGCGCGTGCGCAACCCCACCTACTCCCGGGCCGAGCTGCGCGCGTCCGCCACTCCCCCGGTCTATGGACTCAAACAGCTCCACCAGGCGCTCAAAACCGCGAACCTGTGGCCCGAGGGGATGCGCTTCACCGGCCGCAGCGCCACCCAGAAAGCTCACCGGACTATCGCGGCCGCGATCGACACCGGCAACCGGAATCAAACCGTGTTCGACGTTGCCCGTCACGTCGCCTATGCCGGCGGGGACTTCGAGGCGGTGGCCTGGGAGACCAACGACTCAGCCCCCGAGCCCATGAAGGCCGCTGAGGTGCACGGGATCATCCGCAGCATCGCCCGGTACATGGCGAGCCCCCGTGGCCACCGCGCAGGCGTGGCCGTGCCGTCCCAGTTGCGGGAACTGATGGCAGAGATGGGCCGGCGCGGCGGATTGGCCAATACGGCCGCGCAGCGCGCCGCCCGCGCGCTAGGCCCTGCCGCGTCCGCAGCGGCCCGCAAGCCCCGCACGGACACCAAAGCCCGCAAGGCCCAGAAGCTCCGCGCACAGGGCCACTCACAGGCCGCTATCGGCCAGAAGCTCGCGGCCGCACCGTCCACGGTTTCCCGCTGGCTACGGCGGTATGTGGAGCATCAGTGCCCGCGTGCAACAGTGGAGCATCAGGTGATCCGTAGACCCCCACACCGTGAGGCCCACCGGCTACAGGCCCTCTCTCCCCGGTCACGTAGGTCAGGAATCCCCTGCGAGATCCCCCCACCCGGACCAGGCTCCCCCGGTGACCCGAACTCAGGACCACCCAGCGGTCCACGCAGCGGCTAACCGTCCCGCCTCGGCCCGGACCTCCACCACCTCATCGGGCAGCCCTGCCCTACAGGACGCTCGACTACACCCCCATACCGCCAGCGCGTGCACCGCGTCCTTCAACCGTGCGGCGGTCAGCCCTGCACCACTGAGATTCCACAAAGGAACTGGCGGTGCTCCATGCCAAGCCCCTCCAGGATGGCCAGCAGCGTCGCGTACTCCCCCGCCGTTGGTCCCTCGTTCTCTGCATGCGTCCTCGCAGCTCCGTCGTTGCTCCCACGCTAAAGCCGCACTTATGACACGTTCAAGGCCTCGCAGCCGATCCGCAGCACCAGCCCCGGTGCCTAGTCGGGTGTGATCAATGGTCAGGTTCGGTTGCTCCCTCGCTGCCCCCTTTCCTACGGCTGGCGTGGTCCTCGCAACGTCCTGTCTCATGCCGACCCTGTGAATATGTACGGTAATATTACTTATGGAGAGATATATGGACGGGAGTCTGGCAGCCCGTTAGTAGGGAAGTATGGAAGCCCGTATACCCCTATTGACGGCTGGCTATATGTATGGGGATACGGGATGACAGAACTATTCACTACCTACTCCCGTCCCTCCGCCTTTCCTTAGATATAGTTAGACGGGCAACCTTAGATACGGAGGTATGGAGATATGCGAGTCGCTTTCCTGAATACGAAAGGTGGAGTAGGTAAGACTTCCTCCTCTCTCATGAGCGCCGAGGCAGCTCACCGAGCTGGCTACAGCTCCGCAGTGATCGACGCGGATCCGCAGGGGAGCGCAAGCAGCTGGGCTGAGGCCGCAGAGGCAGCCGGGACACCCCTGAACTTCTCCGTGACAGTCGCCAACCGGGCCACTCTCGCCAAGACCGCCGAGAAGTCCACTGTCGACTTTCTATTCATTGACACCGCGCCCAACGATCCGGCGATCATCGACGCAGCGGCAGCGGCCGCAGATATGGTCGTCATCCCCACTGGGACCACTATCGCGGACATGGATCGAGCAATGCAGACCTACGAGGCCATGACCACGCCGGCCGCGATCCTGCTGTGGAGAGTGGACCCCCGTCACCAGCTCTACAAGCAGTCCCGCGAAATGTTGCTCGATGCTGATATCGCAGTCTTTACTACCGCCATTCCAGATCGACAGGAGATCAACCGAGCGTGGCACACCGACCTTTCGGGCGCGCGGCTCCATGGCTATGACGAAGTGATCACCGAACTCAGCGCGGCAATGCGCGTCTTGACTGACTAAGGAGATATCAGCATGAGCGAGAAGCAGCAGAACTCAATGGCTGCAGCTATGCAGCGCCGCAAAGCCGCCCCGAAGCCACCGCAGGGCGGGGGAGTGGCCCACACGTTCCGCGAGGTCACCGAGACCACGCCCACGAAAAAGACCACGTTCGATCTCCCGGTGGAGATTCATCGCACCTTGCGGTGGGAAGCACTCAAGCGCGAGATCTCCATGCGTGACGTGGTGCTGCGCTATATCAAAGAGGGCATGGAGCGCGACGGCATCACTCCCGCGCCCGAGAACTGACCAGCGGGGCGGGTCGCGCATGACGATGACCGGCCCACACCGAGCACGAACCGTACTGAACTACAGGCTCGAAGCGCCCCACTGCGAGTTGGATTGCCACCCAGGCCAGCGGCCGAGCGCCAGCACCCAGTGTCGCGCAGTTCGTGGAGACCCGCAGGTAGGCCACCCGCTGCCCTCGAATCTGCTGTGGCATGTCTGAGAGCTTCGCACGAATGTGTTCCTTTAGACCGCGCGGACACGTCATGCGACGTGCGCCCACTGTCCCCGCTTGAGTGTAGGAAAAGGTATACCCGAACTGAGAAAACAGGGCCTTGGCTGTAGGCCTGCCATCACGGTTAGCGGTGAACGTCAGTGAAGCCTGAAAGCGCTGTCGCTACGGGTCCCGCTGACAGATAAAGACTTCTGAAATGGCTAGCGCTTCTTGGCGTTGCGGTAGGCCTCAACAATGTCTCGGTGCAGCCGACCACGGGAAGAGACCTGGTGGCCGTTCTTGACCGCCCAGTCGCGTATCTGGCGAGCTTCATTCTGCGGTGAGGGCGGCGCGATCGCGCGGCCTTTGCGGATGTACTTCTTCAGCGTCTCACGCAGTTCTTTAGCGTTGTCATCACTGAGGTCGACCTCGTAGAACCGAGCATCCAGACCAAAGGTGACGGTCTCTTTCGCCTCGCTGCCATCTAGATCGTCCACAAGGACCACTTCTACCTTTTGAGCCATTTCCAACACCTCACTGTTTAATCGAGAACACGGCAACACCTGCCTCGTCCTCGAATCCACTCCTGCAGGGAACGGTCCTGCAGAAGGCGTAGCTACTAACAAGTAAGCCACAAAGTCTAGTCCTAGGCGAGACTTCCAGCTTTCAGGTTATTACCAGCAAGAAATAGGTGCGTGAAAAGGAAGCGGACCCACATCTTGGGCACCTGGAGAACGGGTAGCCCCCAACAGTGACACGGCCCCACAACAGCTGAGGTGACCTGATGACCTGTTCACCCAGTTGCTCAGTTGCTGCGTGGCGTCCCGGGCGAGGTCTCTATCGGTACACCTCGCGGCGATGCCCGATGCGCAGCACTAGGATCACCAGCTCGTCATCGGCGATGTCGTAGACCACGCGGTATTGGCCTACTCGGATACGGCACTCACCGTCACCACCGCTGAGCTGAACGTATCCCTGAGGACGTGGATTCTGAGCGAGGTACTCGATCGCATCCTTGATGCGACGACGATCGCTGGGATGGACCTTGCGGAAGGCTTTCGCAGCAGAGGGCTTATAGGTGATCGAGTACAACGGCATATAGCGGTACAGCCGGGGCTTAGAGGCCCAGTTCGGCCATCAGCTCCTCGTGGGATACCTGACCAGTCTCCCCACGGGCTTCTGCAGCGCCGCGGATATCACTCTGATCCTCTAGGGCCTGGATCGCGCGGTCAAAGAACTCAGGGGAGACCACGACGGCGCGACGTCGGCTACCGCGGCTGAGGATCTCTACCGGCTCGCGCTGGGCATCGTCGAGGACTTTGCTCTGGTGGGCGCGGAAGGCGCTGAGGGTTGTACTGGTCATGCGTCAAGAGTACATCTTGTACAACTCGGGCTCAACTCCCGTTGCTCCTAGTGCGTCCCATCCAACATTAGGTTTAGGAGACACACGTCGAGGGTGTCGATTCAGGCTAAATGTTGACGTGTCTTGGCTTAACGGTGCCCTAGGAGACCGTCTCAAGGGCGCAGTTCTAGGTTGACGAGATAGTTGTAATCAAACCCCTGGGCGGGTGGCCCTTCCTTCCCGTGGTGAGTTCTGAAGTCTTCTGTATGCAGGCTGAAAGGTACTTGCGCGCGGTGTCGGGGAAGGGACAGTTTCCTCGCAATGACTGTTTGTTACCGAAT
>NZ_PVTY01000035.1 GCF_003003175.1 Nesterenkonia sandarakina
CGGGGCGAGAGGCTCGATCTTGGAGTCCCTTCTCCCCCTCAGCGCGGTAGCGAGCGACCCAGGTGGCCACGGTGGGACGCGAGACTCGGAACTCCGCCGCGACATGGGCCTTGGGGATCCCGTCACTCAGGTGGCGGGTGACCATGCGCAGTCGTCCGGTCGGGGTCAGGGGTGCGTTAGCGTGGATCATGAGCGGGCTCTTCTCCTGCGGATGGGTGGTGTCGTAACTTCCATCCTGTGGTGGGGAGCCCGTTCCTCATCTCATCAACGCACCCGTGGCAAGAACCTCATGCCCCACAACATCTAGGGCGCCGCACCTGAACTAGTCCGAATGGGTGCCTGCGGGCTTCGCCAGACCGTCGAAGGGCTCCATCGCGCGCTGGAACTCCTCTCGCTGGCCCGCAGGCACCGTCGTGACTCCGTACTCGATCCGCACTGACTGCTCGGGCCGCCCGATGAGATGGACCGCATGCACATCGTGTTGACCTGGGCGACGTACCGTAGCTTCCATGGAGATCGCTCAGCTCTACGCCACCGCCGTCCGAGATGCCGACCAGCTCATCGAGTCGCTGGGCGTGCGAGATGAACTGGTCCAGAACGACACCCTGTGCCTCCATGTCTCGAGCAACGATGGCTACACGCGGCTCAAGCAGGAGCTGGCCCTGATCGGTGAGTGGATCAACGAAAGCCTGGTCAATGGGCGGCTGATCGCGGTGTTGGGGCTGTATGAGCCGCTCCGAGCGCATGGTTGGAGCGTCAGCTTCGTCGAGCTGCCTCAGCCCAAGACCGGTTCTGAGCTCGACGGTCTCAGACACCTGCAGTTCGTGACGCGCACCGGCATCGAGAGCTTTCGTCGCAGATTCCCCGAGCTCGAATTCAGAGAGACCGGCAACGCCCGCAATCGGCTCTTGGAGATCACCGAGGGCGACGTCGTCGTGCGCTTCCACGACAAGAACCTGGGTGCGGTCATCGAGTGGGAACAAGCAGACTGACCCTGAGGGCGGGTCGCTACACGAATGCGACCCGGACCGCCTCCGCGATCTCCTCGTACACCGGCCGGACGACGTCGCGGCCGGCGCCTCCCATGTTGAACGCGTGGCCCACGCCTTCCAGATCCAGGTGACCGATCAGGGCGTCTGCCGCGTGCAGGCGCTGCGCGTACCTTCTGGCCTCCTCGCGCAGGATGTCGTGCTCGGCTGAGATCACGAGTCCGGGAGCGATCCCCACCAGTGCGGCCGTGTCCGCATCTGACGCCGGAGAGACGAGCCGGTCGGTTCGCAGCCGCACATCGGGGCAGTAGGCGGAGTTGAACACCGGCCCCATCCTGACCAGGAACTTCTCCTGGCCAGGTGACCATTTCTGAGCCGCGGGAATGCTCAGATCCAAGGCTGGGTACATCAAGACCTGAAGTGCGACTGTGGCGCGGGAATGTAGTCGAGATTGATCACCGTGACACCGGCGTGGAACGCGATGAACCGGCAGAGGGGATCGTCCTGCTGGGGGTGCCGGATGACGAACCCACCGCCGTGCAGGTTCAGGTACACGCCGCCGCCCGCCGGGCCCGAAGGCGGGGAATATCGGATCGCCCGGAGCTGGCCGTGTCGGGTCGGGACGGTGATCTCTTCGGTGGTGGCGGGCACCTCGGTGAACGCGACCTCCGACGGCAGCCGGGGACCGCGCGGAGCTCGTTGCATCAGCTTGGCGGCGCCGTCGGCGAGCCATACGGGCAGAACCATGTGCAGTCTCTCCTTTCACCGGTATCAGCCTATTCTTGCCCCCATGCCGATTCCCCCGCCCACCGCACGACTCAGATTCCGCCTGATGACCGACGCCGACCTCGAGGACATGGCCGCGCTGCTCGGCGACCCGGTGGTCATGCACTACTACCCGGCCCCGAAGTCACGCGCCGAGGCTGCACAGTGGATCGCGAACTCCCAGCGCCGCTACGCCGAGCATGACTACGGTCTCTGGATCATCGAGACGCTCGACGGCGAGTTCCTCGGCGACTGTGGCCTGACCTGGCAGTCCGTGAACGGCACGCCCAAGCTCGAGGTCGGTTTCCGGGTGCGGGCTGAGAGGCAGCGCCAGGGCTACGCCACCGAAGCCGCGCTCGCCTGCCTGACTTTCGCCCGCGAGCACACCGAGGAGCCCGAGCTGGTGGCGATCCTGCACCCGGAGAATCGCGCCTCGGAACGGGTCGCCGAGAAGCTCGGGATGCACCGAGTCGCCGATGACCTCGCCGGCCCCATCCCGGTGCGCGCCGTCTACAGCATTCCGCTGAGATGACGCGCCGGCGCAGAGAGCGACAAAAACACCTGACGAAATCGATTTGCTATATGCGATAGTTGGAGGATGGATAACCACTCCCGGCTACCTGCTCTGGCGATTGCCATCACCGTACTTGTCGGCGCCTCTGCGTGTTCCAGTCAGGCCGAGAAGTACACCGATCTGACAGAAGAATCCGCCAGCGAGAAGCCGCTTCCAGAAGCTGTTCGTACCGGGAACATCGATCTCGAATCCACCCGTTGGGTGGGGGAGCACGAGGGCACCGAGCTCTGGCTGGGCTTGGCAGCAGACGAGGCGGGAATGTGCCTGGTCATCTATCCGAACGCCGAGCGGTGGGTCACCGGCTGCTCGTCGGGCGATGAGGTGAACGTCAGCAACGGTGGCGGATGGGACTACCGCGTACGCCCGGACAACATCGAACTTCCGGACGGGGCGGTCCCGGTCTCACACAACGTCTTCGTCACCGATCGTTAAGCGCCAGCGACCCGGTGAATTCGAGGGATCCAAAGGGATTCATGCCATCAGTGAAGCACAGCGCACTGCTGACATGCCTGTAGCCTGAGTCCATGCCTTCTCGTCGTTTTGCAGTCGTGTGCACTGCCCTGCTGTTGGTGCTCTCAGGCTGTGCCGGTGAGGCGCCCGCAGAGGACAGCTTCCCCACGGTCCAGTTCAATGAATCGCTGACCCAGGACGTGACGACGGAGCAGATCGAGGACTGGTCGGCTCAGGACCTCCTCCCCGTGGCACCCGCCCATGGTGGCGCCTTTGAGACGATGACGAATGCCCTCGGTGCCGCCGACCCGGCGCCGGATGTGGTCATCTTCGGCGACTCCATGACGCAGCAGGGCGTCGATCCGGCGGAGCTGGGGCAGCTGTTGTCTGAAGCGACCGGCGACGACGTCTCGGTCTTCAACGGCGCGAGCAGCCGGGCCCGCTGGGGGATCAACCGCCTGCTCGCCCGCTACATCGTCAGCCTCGACGAGCTGCCGTCGGTCGCGCTGATGGGCATCTCGACCCGAGCGGCCGAGCGGGACGACTTCTACACCTCAGAGGGTGCGAAGTCACCGTTCTCCTCGATGGTGGAAGGATGCGACCGGCCCGCCAGCGACGCCTGGGGCGAGGCAGACGCCGCACGCTGCGAACGCGACGTCGCGGACCCGCTGTTCCGGTTCCGCACCGGCGGGGGTCAGGTGGTGCGGGCCGAGGAAGGACAGCCGGCCCAGACCAGCCTGCGGATCAGAGAAGGCAGCCGACTGCGTTCAGACGGCTTCATGATCCACCCCGGGGTCAGCGCGGCCGAGGCCGAGGAGATCAGCGACACCCGGATGGAGCGGGGATTCCCCGGCTTCCCGACGGTGCACGATGAGGCTGTCGCCGACTTCGGCGAGGCCGCTGATCTGCTGCGCAGCCATGGCGTGACCGTGCTCGCCTTCGAGATTCCCTACACCCCGGTGCATCAGGCGAACCTGGAAGCGGAAGGACGGAATTACGACGCCCGCCGGCAGGAGTCAGCTCAGGCTCTGACCGACCCGCATGACGTCCGGCTGTTCCCCGTGGACGAGTTCGGCTCCTGGTGGGGAGATGACCACAGCCGGGATGCCATCCACCTCGCACCCGAGGGCGCGACCGAGTTCGCGCGACAGCTCACCGAGATCCCAGGCTTCCTCGACGAGGTCCAGGCCGGCCTCGCCGACTGACAGTCGCGTGGAGCGGCGCTGCCGGCCGCGGCCCAGCGCTCACCGCAGCGGGCTCGTCCGGCGGAACGGTCTCATCTGGGTGGACCGCTCCCCTGCCGGGGCGCTCCGGAGTCCCGCTGCGCCCGCGCCGCCGTCCAGCGCGCAAGCAGCACCGTGACGACCATCGCGATCGCGATGGCCACCGCCCAGCGGACCAGCATCGGGACATCGGTGTACACATCCATCAGGATGTTCACGGCCAAGGCCACGACGGCACTGCAGGCGACCACCAGGGATTGACGCATGGACGTCATCGTTCCAGCCCAGGGCGCTCCTGCATAGAGGTGAAGCGCACCCGGAGCAACTATCCAGACCCCTTCGGGTTGACGTGACCATATGAGCTGCACCATAGTGTCACTGTCACCTTAAGGAGGCCTCGCCATGGCCGCGCCGTCGAACCTGCAGACCGAGCTCGCCGTGAGCACGGTGGTCTTCGCACTGCGCCCGCATCCGGAGACCGGGGAGCTCACGCTCTGGCTGCCTCTGGTGCGCCGGATCCGCGAACCCTTCCTCGGTCATTGGGCGCTCCCCGGCGGGCCCCTGGAGCCGGACCAGGATCTGGCCAGCTCCGCTCGATCCACGCTGCTAGAAACCACCGGGCTGGCTCCCCGGCACCTGGAGCAGCTCTACGCCTTCGGCAATGTGGATCGTTCCCCCGCGAGCACCCGTGTGGTCTCCATCGTCTACTGGGCGCTGGTGCGCCAGGACGAGGACGCCGACGCGGTGGAGGGTGAGAACCTCGAATGGTTCCCCGCCGATGACATCGCCGAGGAGGCCGGGGTGCTGGCCTTCGACCACGGCGTGATCCTCGACTACGCCCTGGACCGGCTGCGCGCGAAGGTGACCTACTCCCCCATCGCGCACGCCTTCCTGCCCGAGCGGTTCCCGCTGGCCGAGCTGCGCCGGGTCTATGAGGCGATCCTCAACCGGGCGCTGGACCCCTCGAACTTCCGCCGCCAGATCCTCGCCCAGGGCACGGTGGAGGACACCGGCGAGCGCATGACCGGCACCGCGCACCGCCCGCCGCGGCTCTACCGCTCCAACCCCCACCGCACCCGCTACACCCTCACCATCCAGGAGACACCATGACCGCCTCGGTCCATGACCTGATCACCCTGACTCCGAAGGAGAGCTGCAACACCAAGCTGGCCGCCGGACCCTGGGACTTCGACACCGTCCCGGGCTATGGGCCCGGCTCCTCGCAGGCCGATCGACTCCCGGACCCGGTCTCCCGGCCCGGTCAGCTGCCCGAGCGCTACCAGCTGATGCCGGAGCCGCAGCTGCACGAGCGGATCCTGGCCGCGAAGGCCGCCCTCGGCGAGGAGCTGGTCATCCTGGGCCACTTCTATCAGCGCGACGAGGTCGTCCAGCACGCGGACTTTGTGGGTGACTCCTTCCAGCTGGCTAATGCGGCGCTGAGCAAGCCGGAGGCGAAGACCATCGTCTTCTGCGGGGTCCACTTCATGGCCGAGACCGCCGACATCCTCTCGACCCCGGAGCAGTCGGTGATCCTGCCCAACCTCGCCGCGGGCTGCTCGATGGCCGATATGGCGGATGAGTCCTCGGTGGAAACCGCCTGGGAGGAGATCTGCGAGACCTATGGCGTGGATCCGGAGAACACCGCTCCCGACGCGGCGGGCAAGCTGCCGATCCTGCCGGTGACCTACATGAACTCCTCCGCCGCACTGAAGGCCTTCTGCGGCCGGCACGGCGGGATCGTGTGCACCTCCTCCAACGCCGCCACCGTCCTGGAGTGGGCCTTCGAGCGGGCGCACCGGGTGCTGTTCTTTCCCGACCAGCACCTGGGCCGCAACACCGCAAAGGCCATGGGGGTCCCGCTGGAGCAGATGCCGCTGTGGAATCCGCGCAAGCCGCTGGGCGGGAACACGGCCGAGCAGCTGCACGAGGCCAAGGTGCTGCTCTGGCACGGGTTCTGCTCCGTGCACCGGCGCTTCACCGTGGACCAGATCAGCCAGGCCCGCGCGGCCAACCCCGAGGTGAAGATCATCGTGCACCCGGAGTGCCCGATGGAGGTGGTCGACGCCGCCGACGCGTCCGGCTCCACCGATGCGATCCAGAAGTTCATCGCCGCCTCCGCCCCCGGGGACACCATCGGGATCGGCACCGAGATCAACATGGTCAACCGGCTGGCCGCCCAGTACCCGGACCGGACCATCTTCTGCCTGGACCCGGTCATCTGCCCGTGTTCCACGATGTACCGGATCCACCCGGGCTACCTGGCCTGGGTGCTCGGCGAGCTGGTCCAGGGCCGGGTGAACAACCAGATCAGCGTCGACCCGGGGGTCTCCGTGCAGGCGAAGGTCGCGCTGGACCGGATGCTCGCCGCCAAGCCGAAAGCCTGAAGGGACACTGTGGACACCCAGCTCTCCACCCGCGAGATCGACGCGGTCATCACCCTGGCGCTCGCCGAGGACATCCCCTTCGGTGATCTCACCAGCACCGCCTTCGTGCCCGCCGAGGCCACCGCACACGCCCAGCTGGTGGCGCGGGAGCCCGGCATCCTGGCTGGAGGCGAGATCTTCGCCCGCACCTTCGCCGCGCTGGACCCCGCCGTCGTCGTGCGTCTCGAGACCGACGACGGCGCACGGTTCATCCCTAAGGATGTCCTGGCCAGCGTGGAAGGCCCTGCCCGGGCAATCCTCGGCGCGGAACGGGTGGCGCTGAACCTGATCCAACGTCTCTCCGGAGTGGCCACGCTGACCAGCGCGTATGTGGCGGCCGTGGCGGGCACCGGGGTACGGGTCACCGATACCCGCAAGACCACCCCTGGACTGCGCGTGCTGGAGCGCTACGCGGTGCGCTGCGGCGGCGGGCACAATCACCGCTTCTCACTCTCCGATGCGGTGATGGCCAAGGACAACCATCTGGCCGTGCTGGGTGACTCCCCCGAGGCGCTGACCCACGCGATCCTCGCCGCCCGCGGGCGCCTGCCGCACACCACCCATATCGAGGTCGAGGTGGACCGGCTCGAGCAGATCACCCCGGTGCTCGCCGGCGGGGCCGACACGATCATGCTGGACAACTTCAGCCTCGAGGACCTGCGCCGCGGCGTCGAGCTCATCAACGGCAGGGCCCTGGTGGAGGCCTCCGGCGGGGTGAGCCTGGAGACGATCGCGGGGATCGCCGGCACCGGTGTGGACCTGATCAGCGTAGGCGCCCTGACCCACGGCGCCCGCGCCCTGGACCTGGGATTGGACATGGACCTGCGGCCGGGCCTGGACACGGATGTGCACACCGGGACCGGCATCCATGTGGAGATCGATCCGGTGCTCGCCGCGGAGCTCGAGGCGGACGGGCCGGGGACCACGGGCTGATGCTCTACCTGGACGAGTCCGCCGCGGCGCCGGTAAGACGCGAGGTGCTCGAGGCGATGTGGCCGCACCTGACCGGGTACGCGAACCCGTCCAGCGTCCATGAACCCGGGGCTGCGGCGTCCCGGGCGCTGGAGGCCGCCCGCGCCGAGGTTGCTCGGCACCTCAACGCCCGGCCGGCCGAGATCATCTTCACCTCCGGCGGCACCGAGTCCGACAACGCCGCGCTCAAGGGCATCGCGCTCGCCGACCCGCGCGGGCGCCACGTGCTGATCTCCGCGCTGGAGCACCCCGCGGTCAGCGAGTCCGCGGCCTGGCTGGGCCGACTCGGCTACGAGGTGGAGACCGTGCCGGTCGACGACGACGGCGTGGTCACCCCTGCCGCGCTGGCGGCGAGGCTGCGTCCGGACACCACCCTGGTCTCCATCCACTACGCGAACAACGAGGTCGGGACCATCCAGGACATCGCAGGACTGGCTGCGCTCTGCGCCGAGCAGCGGGTTCCGTTCCACACCGACGCGGTCCAGGCGGCCGGAACCCTGTCTCTGGATGTGCAGGCCCTCGGCGTCAGCGCGATGAGCCTGGCCGGACACAAGCTCGGCACACCCAAGGGCACCGGAGTGCTGTACCTGCGCCGTCGCACGCCGTTTGAACCGCTGATCCATGGCGGCGGCCAGCAGCGGGACCTGCGCTCGGGCACCGAGAACGTCGCCGGAGCGGTCGGGATGGCGACGGCGCTGCAGCTCGCGTCTCAGAGTGACGTCACAGGACTGGCGATGCGGCGCGAGGGGTTCATCGAGGCCGTGCTGGCCCGGGTGCCCGGCGCGCAGCTGACCGGGCATCGGACCCGCCGGCTGGCCGGACACGCGTCCTTCGTGCTGCCCGGGCGCAGCGGGGAGTCGGTGCTGCTGGATCTGGAGCGTCAAGGGATCTTCTGCTCCTCCGGCTCGGCCTGCGCCGCGGGGTCGAGTGAGCCGAGTCCGGCGCTGAGCGCCATGGGGTACTCACCGGAGGTGGCGCAGACGGCGGTGCGGTTCAGCTTCGGAGACTCCGTGACGTCTGAAGACCTGGACCGCGCGGCGGCGGCCCTGCCGGGTGGAGGACCGGCTTCGCAGGCGTAAGGTGATCAGGGGCCCGCCTCCTGTCTGGACCGGCCGGGCCTCCCCCGAGACTCAGAACACTGACACCGCGAACTTCAGGAGCCACCATGTACGTTCCCGCAGAAGACCGTTACGACAACGCGGAGTACCGCCGCGTGGGCCGCTCCGGCCTGGTGCTGCCCCCGCTCTCGCTGGGGCTCTGGCACAACTTCGGTGACGACTTCGCCCTGGAGAACCAGCGCGAGATCATCCACATGGCGTTCGACCATGGGATCACCCACTTCGACCTGGCCAACAACTACGGGCCTCCCCCAGGATCGGCGGAGATCAACTTCGGACGGATCCTGCGCGAGGACTTCACCGGGCTGCGCGATGAGCTGATCATCTCCACCAAGGCCGGCTGGACCATGTGGCCCGGCCCCTATGGCGGTCCCACCGGCAGCCGCAAGCACCTGCTCTCCAGCCTGGACCAGTCGCTGAGCCGGATGGGCCTGGACCATGTGGACATCTTCTACTCGCACCGCCCAGACGCCGACACTCCGCTGGAGGAGACCATGTCGGCCCTGGACTCGGCGGTCCGTTCCGGCAAGGCGCTCTACGCCGGAATCTCCTCCTACTCAGCCGAAGACACGATCAAGGCGGCCGCGATCCTGAAGGATCTCGGCACCCCGCTGCTGATCCACCAGCCCTCCTACTCGATGCTCAACCGTTGGATCGAGACCGAGGGCCTGCTCGACGCGGTCGACGACCTCGGCGTCGGGGTCATCGGCTTCAGCGCACTGGCTCAGGGCATGCTGACCGACAAGTACCTCGACGGGGTGCCCTCGGATTCACGCGCCGCGACCAAGGGCTCCTTCCGGGATGACTTCCTCACGGAAGAGAACCTCGGGCACATCCGCTCGCTCAATGACATCGCGGCCGTCCGCGGCCAGAGCCTGGCGCAGATGGCGCTGGCCTGGGCGCTGCGCGATGACCGGGTGAGCTCCCTGGTGATCGGCGCCAGCCGACCTGAGCAGCTCAAGTCCAACCTGGCGGCGCTGGATCAGCGCTCCTTCAGCACCGAAGAGCTGGACGCGATCGATGAGCACGCCGTCGACGGCGGCATCGACATCTGGGGCTCGGCCCGCAAGAGCACCAAGGGCTGATTCATCCTCGACGGTGAGTCCGGCGGGTGGGGCGCGGATGCGTCCGCTCTCCACCTGCCGGACTCGCTCGCTGCAGGTCACGCACCGGGCGTGAGACCCGCGGCAGCAGCGGCGCCCGAGCTCGATGCGCGCTTGAGCCGGATCATGCGGTAGACTTTCCTGGTGCTTCCGGCCAGTTTGCCGGAGTATTTTCGGGCTATAGCGCAGCTTGGTAGCGCGTCCGTCTGGGGGACGGAAGGTCGTGGGTTCAAATCCCGCTAGCCCGACAGTGTCCTGTCTCAATAGATAGGAAACACCCCGAACCGTCAGGTTCGGGGTGTTTTGCTTTGTGGCTGATACTTCCGTGAAGGGTCCAGGACGAGGTCTCTAAAGATCTCACCGGTGCGGTAGTCCACGACCATGATGTGGCGGTCTTTGACCAGCAACACGACGCGGGTTCGGGCGTGGGTTCGCCCCACCCCGATGTGATACATCCTGGATTCGTACCGAAGAGTCACCGTCCCATTGATATCAATCCGGTCATGCCGGTACCGGGTCTCATCCGGACCCAACGGCGAGGGCCCATCCTTAGCCCTGCCGATATAGGCCGCATA
>NZ_PVTY01000036.1 GCF_003003175.1 Nesterenkonia sandarakina
AATACCGGAGGGATTGAGCGAAGCGATTGAGTGAGGATATGCCGCGAAAGCCGGTCGGAAGGCTTGACCGGTTCTGCGCAGCCCGTAAGCTTCCCTCGCGAAAAGAACGCTTGTCTTTTCAGGTCCGCACGTTCACACCCAGAAAGACCAATAGAAGGTGTCCCGGACGGAGCAAGCTGTAGAGTTAGCACGGCTAACTCGCTTGTAGGCCTTGTCGCTGCGCTTGGCCTGTGGCACCCTTGAACCCAGAGGGTTCAAGCGTCGTTGCACTGGGCGGAAGGGCGGTGAGTTTCATGGCAGAACGGATGCGGCAAGCGAACGCCAGGGGCGGTCGCCCGATCCGTCGCGAGGTGAAGCTGACCGAGTTCGAGGACAATGCCCTCTACTTCGCTGCTTCACAGGCCGGCATGACGCCCGCGCGATTCCTGAAGGAATCTGCGCTGTCTCGTCAGCGCGGGATCAGCGTCACCGAGCGGCGCGAGATCGTTCTTAGCCTGCACAAGATCCAAGCCGCGATTGCCGCTATCGGAAACAACATCAACCAGCTCGCTCGTCACGCCAACGCTGAGGACGCGATCACCAAGGAGATCAGCGCGGAGCTGACTCACTCACTGGCTCAGGTCCGGGCCACTATGCAGCGTACAAATGATGCGGTGTCCCGCCTCGCTGTTTCACCCGAAGAGGCCGATTCCACATGATGCCCAACGTCACGCAGGGTGGTCGTATGGCTGGACTCGTCATGTACCTTGCCGGTCCAGGTCGAGCCAATGAGCACACCGATCAGCGCCTCATAGCCGGACACGATATTGTGACCTTCGCCGTCGAGCCCGGTAAGGCACTCACCCGCGATGACGCGCTGGATATCGCTAACGTTCTCGACGCTCCACGCAAAGCACACGGCACCGCAGTTCAGAAGCCCGTCAAGGAGTTTGACCCGGAGACTTCCCAATACGTGACGACCGGCAAGAAGGACGCTCACGTGTGGCATTGCTCGCTGGCTCTGAAAGCTGACGAAGGAAAGCTCAGCGACGAGAAGTGGGCCGAGATCGCCCACGATTTCGTGGACGGCATGGGCTTCATCGACCCTGACGGAGCCAAAACTTCCCGGTGGGCTGCCATTCATCACGGGGAGTCCAAGAACGGCAACGATCACATTCACATCGCCGTGCAGATGGTCCGCGAGGACGGGACCAAAGCCGACGTTCATTTCGATAAGCGTCGGTCCCAGCAGGTCGCCCGCGAGATCGAGAAGAAGCACGGACTCGTGGTGCTGGAATCCAGGGACAAGGCGCGCGGGATCAGTGGCCACAAGCCGGCCGAGAAGGTGTCTGTTCGACACCACGAAGGGGCGATGCCGGCACCGGAAGAGCTGCGCCGCCGGATGCGTTCAGCCCTGGCATCGTCTACGAACCAGCACGAATACGTACAGCGCCTCATGGACTCAGGCGTGCGCGTTGCGCCACGCTTCGCCAAGGGCTCGACCGATCACGTCGTGGGTTACCGCGTCGGTCTCGTGCCCGAGCCCGGATCGAGTAAACAGACGATCTACTACGCGCCCTCGAAGATCGACCGCACGTTGGGGTGGCCCCACATCGGGACACGCTTCAACGGTGAAGGCAAAGAGGGTGCAGACCGTCTCCTGCGCGGGATTCATTCAGGCTCCATCGCGCAGCCAGACCGCGCGACCCAGGTCCACGGGTTCGACCCGCGCCGGACTGGTCAGGTCATGAGCGGCACCACGTCACCGGATACCTTGTCCAACATCTACGCGCGTATCTCTATGTCGATGGAGAAGGGCAAGCCGGGAGTGTTCCACCAGCTCTCAGAGAACTATGCGCGCGCCGCGCAGGGCGGCGGCAACGTCGCCCACGCGATCCGTCTTGGAGGACGGTTCGCGTCAAAGAACTCTGCCCGTAGCTGGCTGGCAGTGCTGCAACAGGCGAACCGTCTTGCCCGTGCAATGACCGATGACAAGCTGGCCAGCAGCCGGCCGCAGCTCACCGCAGCGACATTGCCCGTTCTGGTCCAGGCGGATCAGATCTTGCGCGCAGAACTGGCGCGCGTACAGAAGACCGAAGAGCGCAGCGCGAAGCCGGCCGCAGAGACGATGAGTGTCGATAGGTTCCAGGCCCACGGCCCGGACCAGGGATACGGACGATAAGCCCACTACGGAAGGTAGGACTATGGCTGAGAACGAAGAATCCGAGATCTCCGAGAGCATTGCGGTCATGGCGCGCACGCTCACCGGTTCCGCGATGCAGGTCCGGGAAACCGCGACCCGGAACCATCAGGCCCAGGCGCAGCAGCGCGCAGCCGATCAGGCTAACGTGCAGCGCACCGAAGCGCAGTTGGCATCGAGTCTGCGCCAGGAGGTCTACAGCAAAGAATTCTGGCGCACCGCGTCGAGTGAGAACATCGCTGACCACATGACCGTGGCCTCACATCTGGCACGTACACAGCCCGACGCGCGCATGGCTGCCATGCATACCGCCGATGTGCTGCGCAACGATTTCGGGATCAACGTCGAGCAGATGAACCGCGATCACCCGAACTCGTTGGAGGATCGTCACCACGCGCTGCGCGATGCGCTGGACGATCATTTCAGCAAGGCACGCGCCGAGACCGAAGCGGACCAGGCGAGGATCAATGCGCAGCGCGAGACCGCAGCGCCCGAGGTCGCCGCCGCCGAACTCTCACAGGACCAGAACGAGCCCGAGAAGTCCCAAGCCGCTGCGCCGGCTGAGCAGGAGCAGACCCCCGAGGTCAAGGAAGCCACCGACCGCGCGGCCGAAGCGCAGAAGTCAGAGACGGCCAATCTTGCCGAGGCAGACCGGGCCGGCTCCGAGGTCCACCAGGACCGAGAGCACGCCCGGTCAGAAGAAGCGACCGGCGGACGCCAGCCCCAGCCCTACGCACGGGTCAGTGCGCAGGAGCTCAACGAGATCCAGAAGGCCGACCCGGCCCTGGTCGCGGTGCGGCAGCGACAGGCAAAGATGTTCGCTGAGCCGACCAAGACCACGATCAACAGTTCGGGCCAGAAGGCGACCAAGCCGGCACGCGGCGCAGTGGCCACCAAGGAGAGAGGACAGGAGATCAGCCGATGAAAGATCCCTTCACCGCCCTCTTCAACGAGTCCCAGGCACCGGACACCGACACTGCCGAGGAATCGGCAGAGCCCGAAGCACCGGCTACGCCGGCACCAGCGACCCCCACACCCGCCGCGCCAGCGGAACCAGCACCAGAAGTTCCGGTGCCCGACCCCGAAGCCGAGGACGGGCAGACACCGCCCGTCTACCCGAACGTCGGGGAATGGGTCGATGACTGGCTGCTGCCGAACTTCCGCCGCGAACTCGGTGGCAGCAAACGGCGCTGGGACCCGAACTGGTGGCGCTATGAAGAAGCCGGCGGCGCGCTCGAAGCTCTGTGGGAGGCGTGGGAGCACTTGCGCTTGCAAGGCGGCACAGCCAACGCCGTCTTCTATCGGGATTATCTCTACCCGATCATGGACCGGCTCACCGCCACTGACGGCCCATTCTGGAACTTCCACGAGACCCCGGAACCAGTGCCCGGGAACATCATCCCGCCCATCTGGGAGACCGCCCCGACGCCCGAGGGCTGGTACAGGAAGAAAGACGATCCCCGCGAGCAGTAGTCCACACGCAACTGTCCCCCCGTCCGCTTCTTGCGGACGGGGGGACAGTTGCGTGTGGCGTTCTACTACCCCATCGAGGGGTATTTCTTAAAGATTCTCGCCCATAAACTCAGGTGTTTGATCTCATCGACGTGTGCTTCCAGCCGTTCTATGTGAGAGGCCGCGTCCTCGGTAGCGCGTGGTTCTTCGGCTTCGGTGGCGTAGTAGTCAACTGTCAGGTAGCTAATTTGAGAGGCGTGGACGGTCAAAAACTCTACGTTGAGGGATTGGATCTCTTCGTCACCGGCGTACTGGATCCACGGCTCATACAGAACAAGCGCTCGGTTTTGTTCCTCGGTGTCCTCACGAGAAAAACTCTTGACGTACCCATGGAAGCGATCTCCGTTGGTCGAGGTGATCACCACATACGAGTTTGCGTCGGTGGGCTCTCGCGCGTCGAACAGTTCCCACCACGCATTGGCTGTGCGAGGACGAATGAATTTCGCCCACGGCGCTCGGCCTAGGTAAGCGCCCAGCAAGCAAGCCAATAGACCAACCACGATAAGCGTCGCCCAGGCCCAGAATTCTTCCGCCGGGGCCGGCGTAGATTCCCCGAACAACACGAGCAGATTTTGTTGGATGTCGGGAAAGACGACTCCGACTAAAGCGACCGCAAAGATAGCGGCGAGGTACGAAAACGCTGCCACGCTCAGGAACAGAGCGATTTCTCTCACGGCGCTGTGCTTCCTAGTCGGGAAGTAGCGTTCGTGGACGAGCAAGAAGAGCAGTCCAGGCGTTAGTGCGAGTGCCGTCAGGACCACGCCTTGGAGAGTGTCAGGGATCAATCTGTACCTCTTCAACTCGGGCGACTAAACTTGGGCCCACATTAGCGGAGGGTGATCATGGCGAAGAAAGTAAAGATTTCAAGGATCAGCTCGTCGCGGACAGCGAAGCTTTCCGAGTCGGGACTTCAATCGACCAAACTCGTCGTGCAGCCCAAGATCAAGGTTGCTCCGAAGCGGCCTACGCCGCAGCCCACCGCGATAAGTGGTCGATCTGATAAGCGATAGTTGCGACGCGGTCAGCGCTTCGGGGTGGCGAACGGATTAGGTCCGCCAAGCTTCGCCTCAAAGTGCGTCTGGGACTCCTTCACGGCCTTGGCGTAGGGCTTCGCTGAGAAGTGTTCGAGCTTCATCAGCGCGGCTGGCTGGCCGGAGCTGAACAGCAACGCGCGCCCCGAGGGCATCCCCGCGAGGTCGGCCACGTCCATGATCCGTTCACGCTGGATCGAGGTCGAGGTAGACCGGCCCCGCTGCTGGGTGCTGGTCTGACGTTTCACCATGTCCCGTTCTCCCACGAGCTGGGAGAGGAACGGCAGAAACTCATCCTCAGACAGACCCGAGCCGGCCACCCGGATATTGGCCGAGGACCACAGCTTGCGCATCCCTTCCTTGCCAAACGCCTCCACGCCTTGGACGAAGCTTTGGAAGAACGTCGAGACCACGATGCCGCGCGAACCATAGTGCGAATACAGATCCGGCAGCTCACGCCACCGGACCACGTTCGCGGCCTCATCGAGCACCGCCATAATCGGCGGCGAGAGCCGGCCACCAGGCAGCCGGCCGGCGCGCTTCTCCGCAGTGCTCAGCGTGGCCATGACCAACGCCGCAGTGATCGCCCGAGCAGATCCACCACCCTCACGCGAGATCAGATACAGCGTGTCCGTGGTCTCGGAGAAGGCTTCATGGTCGAACTCCTGCACGCCGGGGATCTGGGGATCTCGCAGCCACGGCATCACCCGCTCATCCCCAAGGACTGAGACCCACGGGCGCATCGTGCCATACACGCCGTCGCGCTGCTTCGGCGCGAGCTGCATGATCTGACTTAGCGCCGCCGCGTAGCTAGGCTTCCCTGCACTGGACAGCGCATCACGCGGCGTCGTGTCGGCCGGGTCATTGGCCCAGTTGAACACGTCGGTGATCGGACGCGAGGACACCGCCGCCGCCAGCAGAAGGTGCGAGAGCAGACGCTTACCGTCAGAGGTGAAATATGCGTCCTGGGAGGCCCCGGCCGAGGTCTCGGAGGTAATGAACACGTCCGCGAGTTTCTGGGCGGTCTCCATGTCCTCTACGAAGCTCAGCGGGTTCCAGAACCAGGACGGTTCCTCACCAATAATGTCTTGGGGATCGTGGACCCACACCCGGCCCTTTTCCAGCCGTGGTGCGCGCGTGAGATCCACAATGTCTCGCTTATTCGAGGTCGCCAGCACCGGCCCGTTGGTCTCGACAATCTGAGGCACACAGACACACGACGTCTTACCGGCACGCGGCCCCATGATCCAGGTCTGCACCCACTCCCACGAGGCGCGCAGCTCCTTGTTGTTGGCCACCGAGCGCGCCAGCGGCACCCCCGGTGAAGCGTTGGACGCTTTCAGACGTTCCGCGTCGGCCGTCTGGGCCTTCATCCCGAGGCCGCTGAGATCCTTCGGCCGCGACATCGACCGCGCCAGGTGATCGACCCGCGAGGACTTGCCCCGCTGCCGCAGCGCGGCAAAGACGACCAGGCCCACCAGGACCAGGACGCCGAGCACGACAGTGCCGAACATGACGAGCTGCGCCGCCGTGACCGGCAGCGCGCCCGTCACCTGGCCACCAATGATCGTGAACGGGTCACTCCCACCGGCAGGGCCGGTGATCGCTGGATCAATCAGCGCAGCGCCCCACCAGCCGGCGACCAGCAGCAGCACCACGGCGATGAATCCGCCGAGGAAGATCCAGCCGGCCTCCCCGGAGCCTGGCTGACTTCTTCTTCCTGCCCGGTTGCTCATACGAGATCTCCGCTCTCGTCGTCCGTGGTCGCGGTGCCCTGCTCCCACGCCGAGTTGGTGTTGGTCACCGCGATTTCCGCGTGCACCTGGTGGACCTTGAACGGCAGCCCAGGGCGCTTGCCCGTTTTGAGAATGAACTTGCCGGTGTGCGGCCGCTTCTCCGAGCCGGTCACCCGGCCCGAGTCATCGGTCCATTCAGTCAGCCAGGACTTCTCTGTCTCTGAGAGTGCAAAGACGTTCTCGAGGTTTCCCATCTCGTCCGGAGCCAGGCCGCCGAGGAACACCATTTCGGAGCGGTTGACGAAGCCCCAGGCGATATCGGTCATCGCCTGAGAAGGCAGCTTCAAGTCATTCATGGTGTGAGTAATCATGATCTGCCCGATGCCACGACCACGGTTGAGTCGGGTCAGTGAATCCACGAAGTAGACCATCTGTTCTGAGGTGCGCAGCACCTTCCACAGCTCATCCATGATCAGCAGGTAGTGCTTCTGGGGAAGCCCCTGATCCTTGGTGACGATCTTCTCGGTGGCCACGGTGATGGTCCCGAGGTTCCAGCACAACGACTGCACCGCAGCCATGAGAACTCCGTCGTTCTCACCGACGGCGGACACATCGAAGACCACCGGCTTACCGGGGATGATGTGCGCCGTGGTCGGCTTCGAGAAGAGATCCTTGTACTGCCCGTCTGGGCCCATCGCGATCAGCGCATCCAGGAGCCCCTGCACGCGAGCGTCATAGGCGTTGGTGTCCTCATGGGTCAGGGTCAGATTCCGCAGCGAGGCCGGCCGAGACCGGATATGAGCGATCATGTCCGGGATCAGCACCGGATCAGTCAGATCCGGGTCCATTGACCGGATCGTGTGAGCCAGCACGGTTGTTTCGTGGGGGTCCAAGCTGCGCCGCGCGAACATGGCCACCAGGCCACTCATCAACGAGAGCTGCTGTGTCCGAAGGTCATTCAGACCTTCCTCACGCGCTTTCTCATCCTTCACCCCGGCCAGCGCGGCCGCGAACACGGAGACGTCCATCGGGTTGATATGGGACCGGCCCGGAGCGAACTCGATCACCTGACCGTCACAGGCGCGGAAGAGATCGACGTAATCCGGGCGCGCATCAGAAAGCGCCATAGGAATGATGCCCCAATCCATCAGCACCGCCACCATGCGCTTGACCAGCGAGGACTTTCCCAACCCCGGCTGTCCCAGAACGAACGCCGAAGGGTTACGGATCAGCTCACCGACGAACCAGGAGATCGGGTCCGCGCACACCAGAGATTCCCGGCGCAGATCCTTCCCCAACGGAGCCCCGACCAGCTCAGCACCAGAGCCAGCGATAAACGGCCAGTACCCGCAGAGCTGCACCGTGGTCCCTTGCAGCTCATAGGGCCGCTCGATGTGGCCTGTAGGGCCACCGCCCCGCCGGTTCCAGCCAGTGGCGCCGGGACGGGTCAGAGTCGCCTTGCGATCTGCCTTGACCTGCGCGAAGAACCGGCGCAGCCCCCGGACCTGCTTGGCGCGTGCGGCCTCGCGAGCTCGACGCTCTTCCTTCTCTAGCCGTCGCCTATCGCCCTTGGAGAGCACGAGCTTCGCGGCTGCCGCCGGGGTCTGGTCATCGGTGGTCTGTGAACTCATCATCAACACCTTTCGAGGTGTGGGGTCGGTCCTGACTCAGGAGAAGAAGTCTGAGATCTCGTCGTTCAACAGCATGTGATCGGGCAACACCACGCCCAGCGGCAAGCCGGCCTGGAAGGTCACAGCCTGATTGGCCAGTGCATTGCGCACCCGCAGACGGGTCCGCGAAAACAGGGAGGGGATTTCCTTATTCAGCCGGCGGAACTGTTCGGGATCGGCCACCGAGACGGTGACGATAGTCCCGAACCGAGCGACCCCAGCCCCCATCGTTTCTTCCTGCGCTGACTTCATCGCTGCCGCCTGGCGCTGCGCGGCCCGGACGGAGACGCGCTGCTGAGATCCGCCGAAGGTCGCTTCCTTGATCTCGCGCTGCACGAGGTCCGTGGTCTGGTCGATAGGCACCGGACGGTAGAGCAGGGTCACGCGCTTACGCAGCACCCCAGGCATGGGCTCTAGGAGCCGGCGCAGTGAGTCGTGGGTGAATGTCCCGCGCGGTTCTTCGTAGAGCGTCCAGGACGAGGAATAGGCCCTGTCGTGCTTGTAGTAGTCGAAGAGATCCGCAGCGTAGGACGGGCCGGCGTCGGTCCACCGAAGGTTGGTGCCCCCGTTCATCTGCGCTTCCTCCACGGCCGGCGCGGTCGTGGGGTCATAGGCCACACGGGTGAAGTCGATGATCTCCTGGGCGGTGCACGCTTGCACGATCCCGGCCCCGGTGGAGTAGAGCCCGCTCAAAATTCCGGGGAGCCGGTCGCCAATGTCGGTCGCCATTTCCTCGCGGCCGCGATCCTTGTTCGCCTCGAAGGTCTTACCGTCGAAGGTCACCGAGAGCCGCACGGTCATTTCTGGTGCCCCGTGGTCATACTCGTCTGCGATTCCCTGGGTCACGATGCGCGCAAATTCTGGGCCCCCATCGGCGCGCTCGTGGGAGAGCAGCCGGCGAAGCCGCAGCCCGGTATCGGGCGCGGATTCGATAGTGACCGAGGCCCCGCGGATTCCGTCATCCTGTCCGAGGGACTGCAACCAGCCGCCCCAATGGGACACCTGGTGACGTACCGAGTCCTGATCCACGAGAGCATCGCCGTCTGGCCGCGCCTCGATCACCACAGAGTAGTTATAGGCCCCGCGCCCGGTCGTGCGCAGCAGCCCGAAGGTGTGGCCGGCACTGTCGATGTGTTCGGTCAGTTCGGTGTCTGCCATGAGACCGGGAAGCCGCGTGGCCCCATCCGGGGTGAACCCCGTCGGTCCTGAGACATAGAGGTGCTTGCCGGACTTCTCTTTGCGTCGTTGCGCGATCTTCAGCATCGTTCTCCCATAGATTGAGCGGCCTTGCCGCTTCGTGGCCACCAACAACACAGCGCCGAGCACGCCCACACCAATGACCACACCGGCCGCCGCCGCGCGGCCGGTGGCCATAAGGACGATAGACACGAGGATGAAGGGCACCCCGGCCAGAGAGACGCCGAGGGAAAGTCCCAGAATGCCGGTGCGCTGAGGGTGGCGCAGGTTGCCATAGACGCCCTGAATCACCCCAGAGTTTGAATCGCTCATGAACCTGTCTCCCCATCGTCGCCTTCAATGGCCTGATTGATCCCGGAGCCAGAGGCGGTGCCGGCATCAATGACGTTCTT
>NZ_PVTY01000037.1 GCF_003003175.1 Nesterenkonia sandarakina
CCCATGCCCGCCGCATCGCGGCGATCGCCCCTCGGCCCGCAGCTGCTCCCACGGACAGGCCCGCGCAGAGCCCGGTGCGCGCAGCAGGAATCACGTCCAGGAAGAGCGCGGACGACGCCGGGGGTGAAGTCCCTGCGCTCGAGCTCGAGGACTTCACGGTGCGCTGGCCCGAGGGAACATCAGCAGTGAGCTGTGCTGTCTCGGTAAAGCTCGCACCGGGTGAGAATCTGCTGATCACCGGGCCCAGCGGCGCCGGAAAGAGCGCGCTGGCTCTCGGCTTGACGGGCTTCCTCGCGCATCACGGTCAGTATCGGGTCGCGGCGCAGTCGGTGGCCAGTGACCCGATGCAGACCCACGGCGCAGAGACGCTCGGCCCGGAGCAGCTCCGCCGCGAGGTGTGTCTGATCGAGCAGGACGCGCACATCTTCGACAACACGCTGCGGGCGAATCTGGCTCTGGCCCATCCTCTGGGGCCGGGCGCGGCGGCCGATGAGGAGCTCGAGGATGCGCTGCGCGCCGTCGGACTCTGGGACTGGGCCCGGGCGCGGCAGGGCTTAGACACCCCGGTGGGGATGTTCGGCTCATTGATCTCCGGAGGTCAGGCCCAACGGATCGCGGTCGCCCGGGGGCTGCTCTCGGGCGCTGGAGTGCTGATCCTCGATGAACCGACGGCCCACGTGGATGAACGGATGGCCGAACAGCTGCTGGAGGAGCTCCTCGGCGCCACGGATGGCCAACGCAGCGTGGTGCTGATGACCCACACCCATGTTCCGAAATGGCTATTCTCGCAGTCTCTGCGACTCATGCCGGGAGCTCAGCAAGGACTCCCCGAGGGCTGAGTCGCAGGGTCATCGGACACAGCAAGAGGGTGACCACCGGTTGAACTCGCGGTCGCTCACCGGGCACTCCCCCACCCCAAAAACACTCCATACAGACACTGGTTGCGACTAGCAGCGGTGAATGGGGGCATTCCAGCACCATTAACTGTCGCCTCAATCGACGACCCTGGGATTAGGCGAGGGACTTGAAGGCGCACTCGGACTGACAGGGCTCGGAACTATCCGGGCAGGTCGCCACGTGCTCGAGGGAACTAGCCAGCACGACGCGGAGCTCTTCTAACTTGCGGATGCTGTCTTCAACCTCTCGCAGCCGCTCGGTGAGCACCGGATGCAGGGCGTCCCGAGTGTTGGTGCAGGTGCCGGTTTCTGTGACATCGAGGAGCCACTTGATCTGCTCAAGGTCCAGATCCATCTTCTTGGCCACACCGATGAAGCTCAGCCGTTCCAGCACTTCTGGGGCGTAGTCGCGGTAGCCGTTAGTGGTCCGGGTCGAGCGGATCAGGTCGAGCTGCTCGTAGTAACGCAACGTGGTCGCCGGGACCCCGCTGTGCGCGGTGACCTCAGAGATGCGCATGTCCACGTCCTTTCAATGCGTCGGGAGAGTCATCGGTCGCTGATCGCCGCGGAGCCCTGTTCGGCCGGGGCGGTCTTGTCTCGGTGGCGAATGATCTGACTCAGGGCCCCCAGGATCGGCAGCTCGATCAAGGGCCCCACTACCAGGGCTACGGCGATCAGGGGTCGATCGGGGAACGCGGCGACCGCGATGCCCAGTGCGATGGGTGAGTTCCGGGCGGTGGTCACCATCGTGAGAGTCACCCGTTGTGGACCCGTCAGGCGCATGATCCGGGCGATACCGGTGGCGACCAGGGGAAGGATGATGAAGAAGGCGAGTAGTGGAGGAAGCAGCAGCAGCATTTCAGTGCCGCTCTCGGCGACCACGGGTGCCTGCCAGGCGAACATCGCGAAGACCGCCAGGCACAGCAGCGGCATCACGATCCGGTTCGCCCACCGGTTCACGTGCTCATCGCGCCACTGCTCCCCTTTGGCGCGGGTGCTGACCCAGCGCAGCGTGAAGGCCACAACCAGAGGGGTCAGTAGCATCAGGCCCACGGCCTCGAGAAGGGTGCCGGTGTCGACCATCGCGGCTTCACCGCCGAGCAGGATCACGTAGACCGGCAACAGCAGCAGCTGCAACACCAGGTTCACGGGTAGCAGTGCGGTGGCGATCCCTGCGTGTCCACGGGCCATCGCGGTGAAGACCAGGTACCAATCGGTGCACGGAGTGACCAGAAGAAGCAACAATCCAATGCGCAGATCGGGCTGTTCACCAAGCAGCCCGAGGCCTAGGGCCCAGGCGAGAAGCGGGGTGAAGGCGTAGTTCAACACCAGACTGACCGCGACAAGACCTTTGGCCTTGCTTACGTCTTTCAGGTGCGAGGCATCGAGCTGGACGAAGACGGCGATGAGCATCACCAGCAGAGCGGGGATCACTAGATGCTCGCCCATGGCACCCAGCGGTGTCACCAACCCGACACCGAGTCCAGCCAGTGCCGCGACGGCGACGAACACGCTTTGAAGTCGTTCGGACCAGCTCATCTGCTGCTTCTCCAGGGGTGGCTATGGCACGACCGGTCTGCAGCCCGTGGGTTTAACCGGAGTGAGGTCTTGATCAACGGTAAACCTTCGAGTCAGCTAGAAGGTCAAGACTGAGGACTTACAGCGCCTGGTCCTGCCTAGATAGTGACAGTCCTGAGACCTGATCTTCCTGGCGAAATCGGGATGATCAGCCCGCGCCAATCCAAGCCCAGGAAGCGTCTCGGAAGGACTTCCCACGAAAGTTGTGAGTCGGAGCGATAAGCGGCGGCCTGAGTGCCCATACCGATTCTCCTCGTGGCCCTAGTCCGGGGGTGTTTCCCATCGGAACCCGGGGCGTGGCGTCTTCATCAAATCTTGAGGATCCTGCGACCTGGGCTCTAAGTGCAACCGACACCATGGAAGCAACACGAACCCCGAACAATCCGGGACCACAAAGACGGCCATGGGCCGCACGCTTCACCGTCCCTCACAAGACGGGCACGGAAGGAACAGGCATGAACGCAATACCAGAACCCACGACGGAGGAAATCGCAAAGACGTCAGCGTCCTCCAGGCGCCGGCTCATCGGCATCGACGCCGCCCGGGGCCTGGCCCTGGTCGGGCTGATGGCCATCCACCTGCTGCCGGCCTGGAACGACGAGACCGGTGAGCCCACCTGGTCCTGGCAACTGTTCTCGGGTGACTCCGCAGCCCTGTTCGCCCTGCTGGCCGGGGTAGGACTGGCCCTGACCTCCGGTGGGCAAAACCCGCACAAGGGCAAGAAGATGACCGCCGACCGAGTCGGACTCATCGTGCGGGCACTGCTGATCGCCATCGTAGGTCTCTGGATCGGGACCCTGATGCCGCAAGACCCACCGGCCTTTAGCATCCTGATCTACTACAGCGTGTTCTTCCTGCTGGCGATCCCCTTCCTGCACATGGGCCCCAAGGCGCTCTTCCTCTCCGCAGCCCTCTTCGGGATCGTCTCCCCGGTCCTGATGCAGAATCTGCTTGGCATCCTGCCCGCGTGGAGTTCCTATAACCCCACGTTCACTGAGGTATTGACCGAACCCGGGGCCACCGCCTCGCAGCTGCTGCTCACTGGCACCTACCCAGCTCTGCCGTACATGACCTATCTGCTGGTCGGACTGGGGATCGGGCGATTGAACCTGCGCAAGACAGCGGTGCAGGTCCGAGTGCTGGTGGTCGGAGCGGGGCTGATGATCTTCGCCTACGCCACCTCCTCAGTGCTGCTCTACGCCTTCGGCGGCTACCAGCGGCTCCTTGAGGCCTCCTGGATGAGCGAGTACGAGCTCAACGAGGTCCTGATCTGGGGCCCGGACTCATTGCCGACCACCACAGGGTGGTGGCTGGCGATCACCACCCCACATACGAATACACCGCTGGCGATCGCAACGAGCCTCGGAGTGAGTTTGGCCGTCTTGGGGGTGTTCCTGCTGATCGCTCCGAAGATCGGCAAGTGGCTGCTGCCGCTCTCAGCGATGGGCGCCATGACCTTCACCCTCTACACCGTCCATCTGGTCGGTCTCTCACCCGAGGTCCACTATGGTCAGCCCTCCCTGTGGTTCGCAGTCCACCTGATCGTCGCAGCCGCGTTCGCGATCGTGTGGCAACGGTCTCTGGGACAAGGTCCCCTGGAGAAGGTGGTCAGCACCAGCGTGAAGGGCACCCGGCGACTGATCCTCGGAGACCCCTCGAAGAATGCCACTGATAGCGGAGAAAACACGAAGTAGACAGCTATGCCCTCCCTAGCGGGAGTCTTTCCCGGTCGCAGGTCAGGTGGGCCCCGTTCACGGCAACGCCGGTGGACCGGGCGCCGGCTATTCCTTACGTGTAGTGCGGGGCAGGCGAATGTAGAAGCTGGCTCCGCGGCCAAAACCATCGCTGGAAGCTTCCAGGGTCCCGCCCTGGGCCTCGACCAGGGACTTGCTGATCGCCAACCCTAACCCTGAGCCGGCGCGACGAGCTTCGCGGCCGGTGTGGGCGCGGTAAAAACGTTCAAAGATGTGTTGCAGATGCTTGGGGCTTATGCCTTCCCCGGTGTCGGTCACCGTGATGGTGACCGCTTCTGGTGCGTTCTCGGTGTGCACGGTGATGGTGCCCCCGGGCGGGGTGTGGCCGATCGCGTTCTCCAACAGATTGCCTAACACCTGACCCATCCGTTCCCGATCTAGCAGCACCGGTGTCTCCAGTGGGCCAGCACTCATGGTCCTCACCGAGATGTTCTTCGCTGCGGCGGTGGACTCGATGGCCGCGACCGACTGGGAGGCCAGCACGTCTGGATCCTGGAGGGTGAGCTGCAACCGGGCGGTGGCCTCCTCCGCGGCGGTGAGCTGGCGGATGTCACGGGCCAGGCGTTCCATACGTGCGATCTGGGCATCAAGGATCCCGGCGGTCCGCTCGTCCCACTCCACGACGCCGTCTTCGATGCCCTCCAGATGACCCTTGAGACTGGCCAAGGGTGTGCGCATCTCGTGGGCCAGATCCGCCAGCAGCTGGCGGCGGGTGGTGTCCACAGCCGCGAGTCGGGCGGCCATGTCATTGAACGACGCGGCCAGCGAGTCGAACTCCGGACCCAGCTTCGCGGAGGTGACTTCCACGTCGTAGTTGCCATCGGCCACCTGCCCGGCAGCAGTGCTGAAAGACGCCAGAGAGCGGCCGATGGTGCGGTAGATGTAGAAGCTGAGCAGCCCAGCGATGAACAGCGCCGGCAATCCGCCGATCGTCAAAGCCGTGAGGCTCACCGAGCGGAAGACCTCGTCCAGGTGGACCAGCCCGGTGGCCGCATCGGCATGACCAGCCTCAATGAGTCCGTGGTAGAACATGGTGGGCCCCACCAGTACCGCGGTGCCCACCACGATGATCAGCCCCACTAGCAGGACCGTGGTCTGGGCCAGCATCAACCGCACGGTCAAGGGTCCCCAGGACCACCGAGGTTCTGTCGTGGTGGAGCTCATCGTCCACTGCCCATCCGGTACCCGACACCGCGGATGGTGTGGATGAACCTCGGGCTGCCAGGAGTGTCGTGGAGTTTTTTGCGGATGCGCCCGACGTGGACATCCACCAGGTGATCGTCCCCGGCCCAACCGGTGTCCCAGACCAGCTCCATCAGCTGCGCCCGGGAGAGCACCTGTTGCGGGTGAGTAGCCAGACACAGCAGCAGATCGAACTCGATCCTGGTCAACTCCACCGTCTCTTGCCCTAGGTGGACTCTTCGCGCGGTCTCGTCCACCACGAGGTCCTCGATCACTACCCTCTGTCCAGGCGGCACAGTGCCTGTGGACCTCTCAGCGGTGTTGGTGTTGTGGGTGTTTCTGGTGCGGGATCGGCGCAGCATGGCTTGGACTCGGGCGACGAGCTCGCGGGGACTGAAGGGCTTGGTCACATAGTCATCAGCTCCTACCGAGAGTCCGACGATCTTGTCGACCTCGTCGTCCCGGGCGGTGAGCATCAGCACGTGGCAGTCGGAGAGGGTCCGCACCTGCCGACACACCTCGATCCCGTCGATACCGGGCAGCCCGAGGTCCAGCACCACTACGTCCGGGTCGAAGTCGCGCACCGCGTCCACCGCATCGGTGCCGTCATGGCGCACAGCGACGTCCAAGCCTGCTTTGCGCAGATACCCCTCGATCAGTAGGGCGAGATCGACTTCATCGTCGACCACAAGGACCCGACCGGTCTGTGCTGTGTTCATCTGCGCTCCTTGATCGAGGTGGGCCACAAACTTGATCCGGGACGTGGGGCTCCACTCCCGGTGAGGTCCGCCGTAACCCTCACGTCTTAGTGATGGTCGTTTATCTGGTCGGGGCCACGGTTTCCTGCGCCCGATCGTTCTTCCAGGTCTACTCAACATCTCGCGGCGGGGTCAGTGACTCTTCCCCGCCCACGTGTGCGAGTCGCAGGTCGAACGGCTCGCGCCCTTCCTGGGGAGAAGATTCTGTGACCAACCCAGCATCGATCATGAAAAGCAAGAACCACGCCCAGCCTACGCGCGCCGTGTTCGCCTGGCTCAGGTAGCAGCGGCGCCGCCGCCGCACTCTCGAAGCCCTACTTCGGATCCCGAAGGTAGGCCGCACCCCTCGCTCAACTCACCGATCTGGCGAACCGCGTAGCGATGGAGCATTCGACGAGCTCCGCGAGAACCCGGACGCGGCTATGGCGTCAAAGAGTAGTGGAGCGGCCATCTCGGAGGCCGGGTGATCTTTTCCCTATGCCCGTAAGCCGGTCGCTCACCGTGCACTCCCCCGCCCTTCTACCTGCCTACCCGGGCGCTGACTTCAGAGTGAACGTATACCCCGCTCGATAAAGATGCCCGCACGGGTGCCCTATCTGCGACGCGGGAGACTCATCGCGGAGGTTCATCGGGCTGGGTCTAGGATTCCGTAGATTCTTCGGCACTTGCCGGCGCCGGTTCGACGTGTAGGAGCTTGTGCGCGCTGCTCTGGCCCCCATCAGAGCGAATACTGTGGGTGATCTCTACAGTCATGGCAACACGGTTGTCGAGGTTCTGTTGTTTGGCCACGCTCTCAGGAACATCGCTAGCGTCTAAACGCAGCTCTTTGCCATCGTCGAGGACGATCCTCCATTTGTCGTCGAAACTGATGGTGCGGAGATAACCGGTGACAGTCTCTTCCTCGCGGTACAGCTTTCGCTGGCTAATAAAGTCACTAATCCAGCGTGCCTGCTCAGGTGTGACGCGGGAGCGTACTGTCTCGTGCTCTGGTTCCTGCCAGGCGGAGTCGAGAGCGATGCCGGATTTCGCGATAGATCCAGCGAGATGGGAGAGGCTGGCTCCAACGCGGGCTCCTAGATCTCCGAGCGCATGTGCCAGTTGATCGGTAGCGTCGAGCTCGACGTGCGTCATGTCGGTCAACAACGAAACGACTTTTTCTGAAGCCCGGTCAACAAGCGGTCGCTCCCGCCATTCGTCGGCAAGGGGGCGGTCACCGTCAGGTTCAATCTCTTCAAGGGCGTCACCTCTAGGGACGATGTTGAAGAGGACCGATCCGGGTACGGGGGCTGCTTCCAACATCAGGGCTGTCCGCGCAGTGATGATGCCTGGTACTTGGCCGCGCGCTGATTTGACCCCTTCCATTGCGGCACCCACTGCGGTAACCGAACGCTGCCATGCATCGGCTATTAGCCCGATTGAGCTGAGTGAGGCTCGGTGTCCGTCCACTCCGGTTCCGTGGAACCGGAGAACCCCACGAGAGTTGATAACGCGCGCATCGTCGAGCTGCTTTGCCATCGCTTCGATACCGGCACGATTCCAGTCTTGCGGCGTGCGCTCGTGGAGGCGCACAACATCATCGTTGGTGAAGGATTCAGAATATCGCTGGAGGCGGGCCTCTAGTTCCTCACTTATAACCATCAATGATCACCTCCACATATCCTCGTCGCGGCCGAGGGTCGGGCGAGCGATTCGGTCCTCGCATGCGACTCCACAGGTCATCCCAGTATCCCCTGGAGCGGACGTAGTCACTAGCCTCTTGAGTATCAACCACGGTGCCAGTATGTGGATCCCAGAAGAGTGGAAAAGCATCCAAATCGAGACCGTGCACTTCGGTGCCGGCGAAGGCAAAGTTCCACTGCAAGAGCTGCTGCCCACTCATGCGGCGATACTGCTCCGCAGAAACGATATAGACGCTGTCAATATCGCCTGGGTGTTCCTTGGAAGTGAAAAACGTTCCGGAGAGCCAGCAAGCTGCAACCGATCCGGCCGATTGCCTCACGAGGTCTAGGTGCTGCTTCCAGCCGGTCCACAACTCGTTGCGCCGTGGATCGTTTATGACATCGAACGCCTGGATGACGTCACTCTCAGTACAGCTCCAACGGCCAAGTGGCAGGTGCTCGTACTCTTCTGTTGCCGGGCTGTGAGTACCCACAAGCGGCGGCAAAGATCTGCCAGCCAGGATTCCACTCATATTTCCTCTGCGATGCTCTCGGATATAGGCATTAGGGGCTCCGGGCGGCCCCCGCGACCCAAGCGTGGGAGTGGTTGCGTCCGAGCTTATCGTTACTTGTGGTTCTACTGCGCGACAGTCTGTCCAACTATATTTCTATAATTGTAGACAGAAAACCCACCCAGAATTACAGTTACTCAATTGGTCAAGCTCGGGACCTACTACTCTTCAGCGCGCCGCCCCTTGGTGTCGGTAGAAGGTCGCCCTACTCCAGCCCACCAGCTTCGCTGCCTCGGTCGCCGTGCGACCTCGCGCCCGAGCCTCTTGAACCACCTGGAGCTTCTCCGCGATCACTGCCGGATCTGCCGGCGGCCGGCCGAAACGTGTGCCGCTCTGCTTCGCAGCCGCAATACCAGCGTTGACTCGTTCGGTGATGAGCTCGCGCTCGTACTCGGCCAAGGTAGCGAGCATGTTCAACATCAGCCGACCCGTCGAGGTCGCAGGATCAATCCCATCACTGATGGACTTCACCGCCACCCCCCTATCGCGGAGAAGATTCACCGTGTTCAACACATCAATGAGCGACCGCCCTAGCCGGTCAACTCGCCAAACCACCACGGTGTCGCCGGACTCCGCGTGCTCCAGCAGTTTCTTCATCCCCGGACGAGAGACTGCGGTCTTCGATCCAGAGGTGACATCGAAGAACACATCTCGACGCTGCACCCCCTCCCCCAGCAACGCATCGACCTGTAGCTGTGAATCTTGACTCGCCGTGCTGACCCGCGTGTACCCCAAAAGCCTCATGCGACAAGAATGCCTCACAAACGCGTGCAGAGAGCACTTCTGAGACGAATTGCGTCGAGACACCTTACTGAGACATCACAGGTCCCGAATTCCCGCGGAGTCAGATGTAAACGACAGAGCCCCTGGAAGTGTCTTATAAAGCTACAGCTTTCTAATCCGCTCTGTCAGTTCATTAGTTACTGTATAGTTCAGTAGATGCTGACTATTGCCTCTCGTGTTGATGTGATGAACCGGTTGGGT
>NZ_PVTY01000038.1 GCF_003003175.1 Nesterenkonia sandarakina
TGGTCATCGATGAATGGCTCCTGGATCACCCGGACGAGAGGGTGCGCAGCATGTTGCTGGAGCTCTTGGAGCGCCGCTACGGCAACACCTCGACGGTGTTCTGCACCCAGTACGCTCAGAAGGACTGGCACCAGCGGCTCGGCTCTGGAGTCCATGCTGATGCGATCATGGACCGCATCGTGCACAACACCATCTGGGTCGAGACCGGCAGCTACAACATGCGCGAACACACCGCCATGAACGGTCTCTAGAAACGACGTTGAGGGCCAGTGGCTCCCACACGGGCGGTCACTGGCTCTCAACGGCAATACTGGTGGCTCCGAAAGGCAATATTGGGTGGCTCCCAACCCTTCGAATACTCATGCAGCCGCTCCGGCTGGGCCGGTGGTCACCGGCACCTCCTCCCAGCTGCTCTGGGAGGTCCTCGAGGGAACCTATGACCGCATCGGGTTCAACACTGTCGGTGATGACACGTTCAAAAAGCTCGTGCTGGCCCGACTGGTGGAACCCACCTCCAAGGCCGATACCCTCCGAGTCCTTGACGAGATCGGGGCCCCGGCCCCGGGACTGCGCACGATCTGGCGGACCCTGGCGGCCTGCATCGAGAAAGACTGGCGCGACGGCTTCTGCCGGGCGGCCTACGCCCACGCCATGTCCCGGACCGGGGCCGACGGGCTGGGCGTGGTGCTCTACGACGTGACCACCTTGTACTTCGAGGCCAATGACGAAGACGACCTGCGCAAAGTCGGGATGAGCAAGGAACGCCGGGTCGATCCTCAGATCGTGGTGGGCCTGTTGGTCGACCGGGACGGGTTCCCGCTGGAGATCCACTGCTTCGAAGGCAACAAGGCCGAGACCCTCACCCTGATCCCGGTGCTGCGCTCCTTTCAGGACCGCCACCACGTCGAAGACCTGGTGGTCGTCGCTGACGCCGGGATGCTTTCGGCGGCGAACCTCAACGCCATAGAAGACGCAGGGTTCTCCTTCATCGTGGGTTCACGGATCACCAAGGCCCCCTACGACCTGGCGGATCATTTCCAACGCCATGGGAACCACTTCGCGAACGGCCAGACCCTGGAATCAACCAGGACGATGGGTACCGGCGCTAAGGCCAGGGACCGCAGGCTCGTCTATCACTACTCCTGGCAGCGGGAGAAGCGAGACAACTACACGCTGAACAAGCAGATCGAGAAGGCCGAGAAGGTCGCCGGCGGCACTCGGGCGATCAAACGCGACAGGTTCGTGAAACTCACCGGCAAAAAACCCGGGGTCGACTGGGACCTGGTCGAACGAGCCCGGCAGCTGCTGGGGCTGAAAGGGTACGTGACCAATATCGGCCCCGAGGTGCTCGACGGCAACGCCGTCGTGAGTGCCTACCACTCGCTGTGGCAGGTGGAGAAGTCCTTCCGGATGGCCAAGAGCGACATTCGTGCCCGGCCGATGTTCCACCACCAGCGAGACTCGATCGAGGCGCATCTGACCGTAGTGTTCTGTGCTTTGGCTGTTGCCCGGTACCTCCAGGACGCCACCGGGGTGAGCATCAAGAAGCTCGTCCAGGCACTGAGGCCGCTGCGGACAGTCACGATCAACGTCAACGGCCACGAACTCACCGCAGCCCCGGCTATCAGCACAGAGACCCAAGAGATCCTCGATCTGATCGCCGCAAAATCTACGCACTAAATATGGCACGAGTCAGGCTAAGACTCCAAGAGGTCCCATGGAACCCAAGCGACCCCTCACGTTCGCCAGTTAATCTGCAACCCAACTCCGATCAGGTGTGAAGGTCCAGCTCACCGCACTGCTGATTACCGCCGCAGACGCTGTGGGCCCGCGGATCGCAGCATCTGCGGCCCCAGTGGAACTGTTCAATGTCAGGGATAACGGCCGAACGTAAATCGAGAGCGTAAGCCATTCCACGGAGTGGACTTGTCCTGTCCACAAGCAGAAATTAAATCGCAAAGTCGAGATCTAGGAACCTGTTCCTATACAAACAAAGAGTCATCGCAGCCAGTATCAACGCGACCACGACCTAGTACCATTCTCCAGCGGAGGACTTAAGTACCGAAGATTTTGTCTGCGTTTATTAGCAACAAGTGCCCAAGAAATAGCCATGCATGCGCCTGCAACCGCAACGGGAAGAAAACGGGACGAACCGAAATAATAAATCCTTACTATTTCGAGAACTCCAACGCAGGATGCGCAGTAGAGAGCAAATGCAACCACGTGACCCCGCGCAGTCCAACGCGCGAGGACTGCCAGCAGGAGCGCTGTCGCGACTACAACGAGAGCCCCGCCGATTTCACCGAACGCTATTTGGGGCACCAGCAAACCTGATCGGTTTGTGAAAGTTTCCAGACCGTAAGCCTGCTGAACCCCCGCCACAGGAGAAGCACCGAACAGCGATTCCCACAGACTTCCGTCAAAGAGCTGTCCCGGTGCAAGTTGACTTCCCAGCACGTAACCGTCGAATGCAGCAAGATTCAGGGCGGTTGCGTAATATCCCAAGAGCAGTGTTGCCGCATACGTCGAAAAATCACCATCGAACGACGCCTGCGCAGATGTCCAGGAACGAAAGAACTCAAATGCGCTGAAGACACCGAACAAGACCAACCACGAACCCACGACCAATAATCCAGCAGACACCGGGCGGCGGACCCAGGAAGGCGCCTCGCGCCTCAACACAAAATAGGCAATGGCCACGCTCAACACGATCTCGATGAGGGCCAACCTTTCACTGTTAAGAAGAGCGCGAGCAAATGCGAGAAACAAAAGAACTCCCACGAGCCGTCGCGCAGAACGACCGGTCGCTCTCTCTCGCAGAACTGCAAGGGGGGCAAGGATGGCTCCCAGTTGCATCCAAGTCGTGACGCCACTAATACTCTCGAAGTACTGCCCTCGCAATACATACATCGTGCCTGCTTCACCGCTCAGGAGTTGGAGCATTGTACCGAACCGGAGGCCCCGAAGCAGGGCATTTCCTATCCAGACCGCGTATGCCGTGAACGTTATGAAGGCCAACACCTTCACAACCCTCTCAAGCCACGCAACTGCAGTTGCGTCAAGTGCTATCTCAGCAACCGCGCGCCCGCGCATTGGGACCAGCACTACAAATATGACCAACATTATTACTAAGTACGCCAGAGCGGTTGCCCGAGTAGCCTCGTCGAGAAAGCTGGGCTGGCCGAAAAGCGGCAGGAACTGATCATCTGGGATGAGCAAAGATCCGACTAAGACTGGCAACGGAAGAACCACGAGCAATCCTGCGGGTGCGAAGATCCAGTGCATGGTGACTGGAACCCGAACCGTGCCTGGAACTCGGTTGGATGACCTGACCTCTACCTCTCGCGCAGTGCTCGCAGTCCGGGCCGCGCGAGACCTTCGTCGCTGTGAGCCGTGCCCTGAAGTGCCTCGTCTTGCCACTTTCTCCACCTTGCGCGCTTTCAACGGGCAAATCGCCCAGCAGCGCCTAATGAGGCCCATCGATTCGATTGCGTGCGTTCGGTAAGCTCAGCACGCAACGCGACGGCAGCGTCGTGCCAAGTGTGCCTTGTTCGCTCGGTATTCTGTCGTCCATCCCTCAACGCCTGAGCAATTGCTGAACTTAGCCCACCTGGGGTGGGCTTCGAGACGATTGCGTAATCTTTGAATACTGTGTCCATGCCGCTGTTCTCCGTCACCACTGCCGGTATTCCGAAAAACTCTGCTTCAGCAATTGGCAAACCAAAGCCCTCGTCTGTTGAAGCCATTACGACTGCCGAAGCACCGGAAACGATTTTCTGATATTCCTCGTCGCTAACGAAACCGGGGAGTTCAACACGCCCGCTAAGGCCTGCATGGGCTATGCGAACGCGAAGTTCTTCGGCGTAATCACCTCGCGCCCCAAGCACGACTAGCTTGGCCTGCGAAAAATCATCCAGATCCGCCACCGCTTTTGCGAATGCGTCGATTACCAGTTCGGGCCTCTTATTGTTGTGGTGGCCAAAAGTCACCACAGTCGGCACAGTGGCGCCCTCTGACCCGATCGGAACCACCCAATTTCTGGCGTGATCCCGCCCGTTCTCCACAACGGTTGTCTCCGCCCTCGGGACATACCTACGGGTCTCCCCTTCTGCTTTAGAGGAAATGCATGCATTGACTGACGCGTGTCCGGCCGACACCTCCCAGAGCTTCCGGTATGCCCGTTGGTGAGCTGGAAATTCATCGGGGTTGATCTTATGACGCCAGTCGTGCTGAAACGCAACCGCTCGTTTACGCGGGACCATTGGCGAAACAATAGGACTTAAAGATATAACAAAGTCCGCACGGCGGATAGCACCAACAACCGGGGTCGCAATGAGCTGCCCAATAGTCCTGCCCAGAACATGCTCGTTTGGCCAACGAACTACGTCAACGTCGCGCCCGGAAAACTCCGCCGCGACCCACGCTCCTCCGACAATCGCAACACTATCCTCTGCAAAAAGTTCAAGCCATGCGCTCACAAACTCGCTACTATGCAAGCGCATACCACCGGAAAACTCGGTTGATCCGAGGTTATCAAATACTATTCTCATGGTCTTGGCCACCCTAGCGATGCGATCTTCTTTTTTGCTGAGTCTGGACGAAGAGAAAGAAGACGTGGATATCGCGAGTAGAACTTAACCATAGAAGGGAGCTCCCGCACCCAAGGACCGACAGCTAGCTTTGACGTCTCGCGGGCCCACCCGTGCACCCAGCGAACTCTGCCGGTAACCGTTCTAGGAAGTCCTGCTGCCGCGGCTCGTAAACCTAAGTCGCTATCCTCATAATAGACAAAGAACCGCTCATCCCAGGGCCCCAAGTTCTCGAGCTGTTCACGAGTTCCCAAGACAACCGCGCCCATAAACCAAACCACGGGAACGTCTTCCTTAGCCGAAGCAAATATTCTATAGGATGAATCGGCACCGCTTGGATCCAAACGGTTTCGTACTTTATCAAAAAGGAACGGATATCCACGCCCGTTGGGCTGCAAAGAGCCATCAGGATTAGTCAATTGCGGAGCAACTATTCCTGCCGTAGAAATAATAACTTCCTCAAGCTCAATTAAATCTTCAAGCTTAGGGGAAACGTCTGGGTTAAGAAATCCGACGAATTTAGATTCCGAAGATCGAAATCCAATATTGTTAGCCGTGCCGAAACCAACGTTTCGCGTTAAGGAGATTACACGTGCGCCTAGTTGTCGTGCTACCTCAACTGAGTCGTCAGCAGATGCATTGTCAACAACTATCCACTCGACCTCGGAAGGCAACCGCACGTTAGACCAATACTCTCGAAGCATGGCAGCGCTATTGTAAGTGACGGTTACGAGAGACCACGATTCAAGGTTAACACGTGACATCTCCCCTGAAGAAAGTCCACGCTTACCAGTACTTGCCATAGCTCCGCCTACCGTTATATTCGTGGGGCCGTCTCAACTACTACTCTTGGCCCCTGAAGCTTAGATGTGGACATGTCGTCGTGTAGATACTTCCAAGACGCGGTTCATGAAACTCGACCGAAGCGACACACTCGCTGCAAAACGGCCTCGGTCTTATCCTTAGTCGTAGTACCTAACGTCCCTTAGGATACCTCCTTGGTTCAACCTAGGCTCGCTCCGCGAGGATCGGCGGGCTGAACGGGACGGGTCCATGACACTTCGCGACGACTAGTCACTGGGCGGCGGGGGCGCCACGGGCGACGCTTAACCCTGGTCTAGATTTCGCCATCGTGGCCGGGCAACGATTATCGACGCCGGATTCTCGACCTGAACCGCTATAGAACACTTCGATGGATCTGGGGGTCGTATTCGTCCACCCGACCGGGTCCGCAATTGCATAGAGTCAGCTAATTCGATCTGCACCCATAAATACAAGGACTGCAGCGTGCAATTCCCAAACTCGCCACGAATCGTCCTGGAGGGCGCCAACAAGCTTGGTAAATGGATTCTCTAGGCGAGGACCAAAGAGATGGAGTGCCCCAGTAATGCCCGTCAACGTTCCCCTCTCACTCACTCTCGAGGATGCCCAGACGGTTGCAACGATGAGGTCGGTGTGAGGGCTGCCTCAGTGGGCAGCGTGGATGCTTGTCCTCCCCCGGGGACGGTCTGATTCCGAGCAATGCATCATTTCGCGTGGCAAGGCACCTATAAGAAAGTCTGTGCGTCCGTGTCACGCGCTAGTAGGGCCCAGATGGCGCCTTCGCACAGAACTTGCTGACCCTTAGGTGGCGGATTGAGGTCCGGGGCAATCATTGACTTTTCGCGTTCCGAAGCCGATTCTAGTTGAACCAACGCTTTGGCACGTTACATGCGATCAGTAGAGTTCAAATTCATAGCTGAGCTTCCGAGGCGTTCCAGAACGTTCCGTTCCATCACACCGATAGGTGGATACTTAATATGGAACGTACACGACGATTAACTTCGAGTGAGTGACTCCATTTTAAGGAAACGGGTTGGTCATCGTTATTGCGGTTGACGCCACACCAACGTCCTGAAGTCTCACAGCTGACGTTTTGTACACCTGACTTCTAGTTATGGCTTCCGTTCAGTCAGGGCCGGCGAGGGCCATGGACATTAACTAACTCGTCCGGCCAACCTGCAACCCACTTTTGGGCAAGACGCATCTACTAGCGACAGGCTCATTCCATTGGAAACAAGATTCTCGGCAAAACCTGTTCTGCGTAGCTTGATTCTCAGCTCACTCATCGAGTTATGAATCGTGGGTCTGCCGCACGAATAGGTGACATCTGATCTGGCTTGCCTGAGGGCGGCCTGGAAGGATGAACCTGTGCCTAAGCCCTATCCTGCTGAGTTCCGCGACGATGTCGTCCGCGTGGCCAGGAAACGTGAACCCGGAGTCACGATCGAACAGATCGCCAAAGACTTCGGCGTCCACCCCATGACGCTGCAGAAATGGATGCGCCGAGCTGAGATCGATGACGGTGCCAAGCCGGGTCAGACCCGCACCGAGGCAGCCGAGCTGCGCGAGGCTCGTAAACGGATCCGGCTCCTGGAACAAGAGGTCGAGGTGCTGCG
>NZ_PVTY01000039.1 GCF_003003175.1 Nesterenkonia sandarakina
CGGTCGGTGAGCATCGAGACGACCCGTTGCCGCAACGCTAACTCGTCGAGCTTCCGTGGTTTCGGTCGCCGAGCTCGTGCCCAGGTTTGTTCTTGAGCGATCGAGGGCAGATACCGGTGATTCAGGCGGTTTCTTGCGAGCTCACGGCTGATCGTTGACGGAGCCCGCCCCACCCTGGCAGCGATGCTTCGCACCCCGTGACCCGATGCGAAGTGGAAAGCGATCTCTTCTCGTTCCCGTAAAGACAACGAGCCAGCGCGTGATTTCAAGGACTCTAGATGCGGTGAGGGCAGCACTTGCCGATCATCCTTCAGCCACCGGTACGCGGTCGGTCGCGACACCCCTGATCTTCTTGCGGCGACTGCGACCGGTAAGCCTTCCCGGAGTCCTTCCCAGAACGCTAAACGGACATTCTCTGGCGACCATGGTCGACCCATTCACAACACCCCACCCAATTCAGGGTGTTGCGCTCACCACCTGAACTCGCCAGACACTTAGCGCGGTGCTCGTTGTTCACTTCTATCTCCTGTGAGTTGCAGCGATAATCGTCGGTCTTTCCGCAGCGGTAATCGGCGTCCCTAGTGACCGATGAGGAGCGCGTCCCGCGCGGCTTCCACCACTTCGGGGGTCAACTCGTCGAGCCCATTGACTGTCTGCACACGTTCGATCTGGGTGAGTAGTCGATCCACGAGGCGAAAGTTGCCACCTGTGATCCGCACGATGGTAGCGACAGCTGTCGCGTGGGCGACACCACCGTCGGCGGCACCCTCAGCTGCTGGTAGGCGCGTGGTCAGTACCGCGGTGAGTTCATCCGCAGTCAGCTGACGATACTCGTGGGCGAAACCAATCCGACTGTAGAGCTGCGGATATCGAGCGAGGCGCTTCTCGATCCCGGGCATACCGATGAGGATCACCCCCATGTGGTGATGATCGTAGAAGTCACGAACCTGTTCCAGGCCTGTGGTCTTGAGGCGATCAGCTTCGTCAATGATGAGCAGCTCAGTGCGTCCGCTGGAGCGAGACTCCGTATGGACGTAGGGGTCCACGACACCGTGCTCGGCGAAGTCCACAGCGAAAGAGATCTTCTGGCAGACCCGCGGCAGTCCCTGGTCGATCTGCTTAGTGGTCGCAGCCACGGTGGGGGTGAAGAACGCGGTGCGGGCCTCGAGCACGCGCGGCGGCACCGGGCCGAGATCTTCAGTGAAGAGGGAATGCCACTGCTCCCATTCATCGATGCCGCCGTAGTGACGGGCAGAAAGAGTCTTGCCCACCCCGGGCGGGCCCCAGCAGAGCCCGATGTAGCGGTGGGCCCTGACGGCATCCGCGAACTCAGTGAAGCGACGATGCTCCCGGGTCGTTTGAAAGGATGGCAGGTCGGGTCGCGGTGGGGCGCTGGAGTTGACCTCTCCGAAGTCTTGCGTGAGGAACCGGCGCCCGTCCTCACCTTTGTTGAGGATGGAATGTCCAGGGCTATTCGGTGGCATAGAGGCGCAATCGGTGTCGTGGTGGTGAATTCTCGATGGTTGGCGGTTCTACCGCGGCAGGCGTAGGAGGGGCATATCGCGAGTCGACTGGCAGCGTGTCGGCAAGGCTGCGGCGTTGTCGCAGCTGTCGTTTCAGGTCGCGGCGGCGTTGAGTCCGGGCCGCTTGGAGCTCTTGGAGGGAGACGGACTCTGCGGCAAGTTGGGGAGCGATCGCGCGGCAGAGGAACTCGTCGTGGAAGTAGACCCGGATCTCACCGACATCGCGGGGGTTGAACCGCACTGTCACCTGTTCACCGACGTAGGCGGCTAAGACCGTGGAGACGTACCGGGTGGAGGCAAACTGGATCCCGTCGCGCTGAACCTTCCGCGTGGCGGCCGCAGTCAGCAGCAGAAGGTCGAGCTCCTCAGGCCGGGCAGGGGCACGCGGGATGAAACCAGAGGCGCCCCACCGGTGGGCAGGCGCTTCATCGGTTTCGGAGTGGGTGCGCTGGTTGTACTCGGTGACGATGAACTTCTCCATGATCGCGTCGAGCTCTTCAAGCGTCAGTGTCGGGTCAGTGGCCGGGGTTCCGTTGGTCCCGTGCGGGATGTGCCCGGGCAGATGCGGCAGCAGCTGCGAGGTGACGGACCCGTAGAACCTCTCGATCTTTCCCCGACCTTGTGGAATACCGACCCGGGAGTGGATGAGCTGGACTTTGGTGTCTAGGCAGACGCGCTCCAGCCGGGCGGAGGTGAAGTCGGAGCCATGGTCTGAATAGAGCAATTCGGGCAGACCACACAGGGGCCAGGAGGGATCTGCCTTGGGGTTGATGGCCTTGTGCAGTGCCAGTGCTGTCTGCTCCGCCGTCGGGGCACCCAGGAACAGGGTGTACCCGGCAACCGCACGCGAGTAGTCATCCAAGAGCACCGTCAACCAGGGGCGCACCGGGGCGCCAGCCTTATCCAGGACCGCAACATCGAGAAGCGTGTGATCGGCCTGCCACTGCTCATTCGGACGTGCGGCGCTGCGGCGCAGCACCAATTCAAACCGATCCCGGTACGTAGCGTCCCCGTGTTGAGCCAGCGTCCGTAGACCAGGATCGATAGCGCCGATGATCGCTCGCACGCTGGAGTAGCTCGGCGCGGCCAGGCCTCGGTCCTCGGCGATGTCGCAGACCCGGCGATGGATGAACGCGGCTGTGGGCTCAGGCCGCCGAAGTGCCAATGCTTCGATCACTTCAACGAGCTCAGCCGGGATTCGCCGTCTCCCACGGTCACTACGAACCCGGCGCGCTAAGCCGCGCGAGGTTGGGTCAGCGCGGTATTTCGCGGACCAGCGGGCAAGTGTTCGCAGGGCCACCCCTGATTCCGCAGCGATGCGCGTCCAAGTGACTCCCTCGTCGTGCTGGCGCAGCAGAGTGATCTTCTCCTCTGCGGTGAACTGCGCCATCGCTATCACCGACCGATATCAAATCTCAGAGCCGGCGTCGGCTTCGGTGCCTACCCCGGCGGTCACCGATTCAGCAGGCCGGGGCGGCAAATGCCGATACAGACTGGACCGGGCAATCCCCGACTTGGTCACGATCTCAGCGATGGTATGTCCGGTCTCGCGCAAGTGCGCAGCGTAGGCCAGCTTGTCCGGGTCCACCACCGAGGGTCGGCCCACGCGGCGACCGTTCGCCGTGGCCACTGCTCGGGCATGGGCGGCACGTTCGAGCGTGTAGGTGCGTTCCATCTGTCCGAACAATGCCAGGAGCACTACGGCCAGCTGCGCCATCGGATCGTTGGGGTTCGATGAATCGACCTTGATCGGATCCGCCAGATTCCTGACGCCCACTCCTCGCTCGGCGAGGTCATGGATGAGGTTCAAGGTGTCACGGACCGTGCGTCCGAGTCGATCGAGGGTGTGGACCACGATCACGTCACCGTCGCGGGCGTACTCCAACGCCGCGTTCAGTCCTGGTCGGTTCACTGTGGAGCCAGACTTCTTGTCCACGTAGATCCGGTCGGCTGAGATGCCGACCTCCCGCAGGGCATCGATCTGTCGATCTAGATCCTGTTTGGCCGTCGAGACTCGTGCGTACCCCAATTCCATGGCCTGAGAGTACCAGTAGTCGGAATCGTACGGAATAGATGGAATCCGATTGTGGGATAACTTCTGGGACGCCGCCGCGCCGATAGCTGTGGATGCTGAGGCCTGCTCGTGAGGTCCGTCCCACAACCAAGGAAACGGGACGGCTATCTGAGCCTTTTCCGCTCGTTAGTGATGACCCGCTCAGGTGCAGCAGGAGTGACATTTAGCGCTACGACTCATATCTCCTGATTAGGAGGATTTGGAGGCCGTTACGATGTGGCACACCTCAGCGTCTCTACAGTCTGCCGGGTCCAGTTTCTGGCTTGCCAGAAGGGTCTGTTCGAGATCAGCGGCTAGCACCTGAAGTTCAATTTGGCGTGCCCGGACATCGGCGAGTTTCTCTTCGAGAAGACCTGAGACGTGTCCACAAGGGGTCTGGCCTGTCTCGCGGAGCTCAATCGTGTCCAGTACCTCGCTCAGGCTCAGGCCGGCAGCCTGGGCGGCACGGATAAACCGCAGCCGTGCGACGGCATGGTCGTCATAGCGACGGTAGCCGCCACCCGTTCGCGCTGGTTCCGGCAAGAGGCCCTGGCGTTCATAGAAGCGAATCGTCTGACGTCCGAGACCTGTGATGGCGCTGAGTTCTCCGATAAGCACCCTCCCATCCTATGACTTGACCTTGTACCTGACTGCAAGGTTTAAGGTCAGGTCATGGAAATCGTGCTGCAGTACTTTGAGGGATGCCCCAATTGGAAGATCGCCCATGAGCGGCTCCAGGCGCTGTGTGCTGAGCGCTCCGACATCAGTCTGAGTATGCAGCTGGTAGAGAGCGATGCTGAGGCTGAGCTGGTTGGCTTTCATGGTTCCCCAAGCGTTTTGATCGATGGTTTCGACAGATTCGCTGAGGCCTCTTCTGCGGTGGGCCTGTCGTGTCGCCGGTATGTGAGTCCTGAGGGGATGGCCGGGGCCCCGACCATGGAGCAGCTGCGCGCAGCGCTAGCAGACGCTGAGTTCACGCCGAGATAAATCCTGAGTCCCGAGGATCCCATTCACCCCGCTGCGTGACGGTCGAGGCGCTTCAAAGAAGGTGTAGATATGACGAGGAAGCACGAGGAGCCCGAGAAGTACGACCTGATGGTTATTGGTGCCGGGATGGCGGGAATCGCGGCAGCGACCAAGTGCGCGTCCCAGGGATGGCGTGTGGCCATCGTGGACTCGCTTCCCTATGGTGGCACCTGTGCCTTGCGGGGGTGTGACCCGAAGAAGATTCTGCGCCGAGGAGCTGAGATCCTCGAGGCGGCACATCTCATGGGGGATAAAGGCATCGATGAGGGGGGCCTATCGGTGAACTGGGCGCAGCTGATGAAGCATAAGCACGGCTTCACCGATGGGGTGCCCGCCAGCATGGAAGACGGGCTCAAGACGCACGGGGTGCAGACACTCCACGGCACCGCAGTGTTCACCGGCCCGACCGAAGTTGAGGTCTCCGGGGTGGAGTATCACGCAACAAAGATCCTGATCGCGACCGGTGCCACGCCTGTGTCGCTTGATTTTCCTGGCCACGAGCACCTGATCAACAGCACCGCGTTTTTGAATCTCGAGAGTCTTCCTCCGCGGGTCCTCTTTGTCGGAGGCGGGTTCGTGTCCTTCGAATTCGCTCATATCGCAGCACGCGCCGGGTCCCGACCGATCATCATCGACCGTGGATCGCGACCGTTGAAGGGCTTTGACCCTGATCTGGTGGATCTGCTGGTCCGACGTGGCGCCGAGTGTGGTGTCGACGTGCAATCGGGTACCAGCATGACCGGTGTGGAAGAGACACCCGCGGGGTATCAGGTGCACCTTCAACAGCAGGGCGTCGCGTCGATGATTGAGGTGGACCTTGTCGTTCATGGGGCAGGACGTGTCCCTGATCTGTCCAGGCTTGATCTTGAGGCTGGAGGTGTGGCGTATGGTCCAGGAGGCATCGACGTGTCGGCTGATCTGCAGTCGGTCACGAATTCCGCCGTGTATGCCGCCGGTGATGCTGCGGATACTGAAGGGATGCCACTGACCCCCGTGGCCGTATTGGAAGCCAAGGTTGCGGCATCAAACATTCTGAAGTCAGGAAATGCTGTGCCTGACTATGCGGGGACTCCCACGGCGGTCTTCACGATCCCGGAGCTCGTTAGGGTGGGTGTGCTCGAAGATGAAGCCCAGGCGCGCGGAATGGATATCGAGGTCAGGTATACCGATACCAGCCGGTGGTTCTCCCAGTATCGAGTCGGCGAGACGGCGGGGGCGGTCAAGATCCTCGTTGATCGATCGAGTGATCGCATCGTGGGGGCTCATCTGTTCGGACATGGTGTTGCCGAGTTGGTCAACACGATCAGCCTGGCCATGAAGTACGGGCTCACGGCGCGCGAATTGAGGTCCTCTCCGGCGGTTTACCCTTCGGTCGGGTCTGACCTGGGCTCGATGCTCTGACCTGAGATAAGAAGAACTCTGCGATACGGCCGGGCATGGTGTGGAGTTCATAGATAGAACACCGCGAGTTTCCGAAGGTTCCTTGAATAGGCTTTCAGGCTTATGAGAGGTTACTGGACCGTTGATCGGTCGAGATTCCACATTCGGTGCTCACCGACTGCGCGAGGTCGAAGGAATCCTCCGCAAATTGGAAAGTGTTGAGGAACGTCCTGGCAGGTTCACTGCAGTACGTAGCGACCTGCCCGGACAGTGCAGAGCCTGTCACTCCGCGTGCGCCTGCCAAGTGTCCAGTGCATCATCCCAGTGCTGTCGATCTAAGCGACAGATATCGGTGTCAGAAGACCGCCATTTATCGCTACGACTCACAGACCTGCCGTCGTGATTTCGACGACACGGCCGTGTCTTAGAAAGCTATAGCTTTCTAATCCGCTCTGTCAGTTCATTAGTTACTGTATAGTTCAGTAGATGCTGACTATTGCCTCTCGTGTTGATGTGATGAACCGGTTGGGTCGGGCGATGGCCGACCCAACCCGGTCCCGGATTCTGCTGACCCTGATGGAAGGACCGGCCTATCCGGCGGAGCTGGCTCGGGACCTGGAGTTGACTCGTTCGAACGTGTCGAATCACCTGGCCTGCCTGCGGGACTGCGGCATCGCGGTCGCCGTGCCCGAGGGACGCCAGACCCGGTATGAGATCGCCGACGCGCACCTGGCGCGGGCACTGACCGCGCTGGTCGATATCACTCTGGCG
>NZ_PVTY01000040.1 GCF_003003175.1 Nesterenkonia sandarakina
GTCCGGTAGAGGCCGAACCCGGTCGGGCCGGCCTCGTAGGCCACCGCCACCGGGCCCGGCAGGTCTTGGACCCAGGTGAGGATGTGCTCGGGTGATGGGGTCAGTCGTGATTGGAAGAGCTCTCCTGTGTCGCTGTCGATTGCTGCCGCGAAGACAGATCGTGCGTGCACATCGAGCCCAACACTCGTACGCTCGGTAAACACCGGGGCCTCCCACAAATGTCGGCAAGGCCGGGCAAGGGGCGTCTTGTCCGGTAATCCACGAATCTCTGTGAGTGGGGCCCCGGCCCGCAACCCCTCGCGGACCGCAAGGAGCTACTTCATACCGTCTAGGCCCTCGCGGCCTTCGACCGTTCGCGGCGGCTGGCCAATAGCATCCGGCACAGGTACAGCGGTGTGGCCGGGTTCCACCCGAGCTGTTGGCTCATCCCTAGGTCGTCGCGGTTGGCCCAGTGTTCGGAGACCCTGTCACCCTTCGTCCGCATCCAGTGCGTCTGGGTGACCGAGAACGTCCGCCCCCGCGGCGGGAACGCCACGGCGACCTTGGCGTCCGGCGTGAAACTGACGAACGGTCCTGTCTGCCGACCGGACATGGTGCTGTGAATGACGACGAGGTCGCCCTCTTGGACGACCTCATGCACCTCCCATGACAGGTCGCTGAAGGCGGTGCGCAGCCAGGCTGCAGTCGCAAACAGCGCATCGGGTCCCGTTCCTCGTGCATCCGGAGGCTCGGCTAGGGCTTCGCGGTTGATCGCATCGTCGGTGTAGAGCGACCGGAAGTCCGCGAGCGTTCCGACCCCCATCGCGTGCAACGAGGCGACAGCGACATCTGCAACAGTATTCGTGGTCATCGAAACCCTCCCCCTAGTATTGTCGACAGTTAGACTGCATCGAATACACGGAGACTGTAATCAAAGACGCACCGGTGGTCAAGAGACGAGCTCGCGCCTATGACAACTCGAGTCGGGCAGCGCAGGCGGCAGACAACCGCGCGAGCGTGATGGACGCCACCGCACGACTGCTGGTCGAGCTCGGATACAGCTCCATGACGCTGGCCAAGGTGGCCAAGGCGGCGGGAGTCTCGGTGGAGACCGTGTACAAGTCGTTCAAGAACAAGCCTGAGCTCGTCCGTCAGGTGCTGGGTGCTGCGGTCTCAGGAGATGACGAACCGGTGGCCCTGATCGAGCGACCCGACATGCAGACGGCCCTCCATGGAGGCTCGGGCGAGCGGATTCTCGCTGCTTTCGCGGCGGCCTCGACCCGCATCCTGATCCGCATCGGTCCGCTGCTTGCGAGCGTGCTGGTGGCTGGTCGTATGGGTGAGCCCGAGCTCCGAGAGATCGCTGAGGTGGCGGGCCGGCAACGGCTGGCCGATTTCACCCGGATCGTCGAAGCCGTCGCCGCCGCAGGAGACCTAGATCCAGCCCTCGACGTCTCCCACGCGGCCGACGCGATGTGGAGCATCGGCTCGCCGGAGGTCTACTTCCAGCTCACCGGCGACCGAGACTGGACTGATGAGGAGTACCAGGGCTGGCTCACGCGCACCCTGCAGGCCACCTTGCTGCGCTGACGCCGCGACCGAAGCCTGGTAGAGGGCACCCTCGTCCGGGTCGATAGGCTGGCCGGATGGCGACAGTTCTTCTCGTGCGGCACGGCCGCACCACAGCAAATGCCACCGGTCTGCTGGCCGGCAGGGCCCCCGGGGTCAGTCTGGACGACATCGGGCGTAACCAGGCGGCTCTCACCGGAGACCGGCTCGCGGCCGTTCCGCTGGTCGCGGTGGTGTCGAGCCCGCTGGAGCGGTGCCAGCAGACCGCCCAGCACATCCTTGATCGCCAGCCGGGCACACCCTCTGCGCCGTTCGAGCCCGAGCTCATCGAAGCTGACTATGGCACCTGGCAGGGGCGCCTGCTCTCCGAACTCGCAGCCGAGGATCTGTGGCCGCTGGTGCAGTCGCAGCCCTCCGCCGTCGTCTTTCCGGAGGGTGAGTCCATGGCCGCGATGCAGGCCAGGTCTGTGGCGGCGATTCGGCGCCACGACGCGGCCGTCGAAGCCGAGCATGGCCCCGATGCCGTGTGGGCTGCGGTCAGCCATGGGGACATCATCAAGTCGATCCTCGCCGACGCGCTAGGGATGCATCTTGACCTGTTCCAGCGGATCAACGTGGGTCCCGCCTCCGTGTCGATCGTGCGCTACGGCGCCGGCCGGACCAGCGTCCACGCGACCAACACCGACGCGGGGGATCTCTCCTGGCTGGCGAAGGGCATCGGCTCAGGCGATGCTCCGGTGGGCGGCGGCGCAGGCCACCAGGCGGCCTGAACCACATGCGCCTAGACTACTGACATGCCTACACGTGTTCACGAGTTTGACTGGCCTGACCGGGCCGTCGTCGGCACCATCGGCCCTCCGGGGGCGCGCACGTTCTACCTGCAGGTGCGCTCCGGGAAGCAGGTGGTGAGCGTCGCCCTCGAGAAGCAGCAGTCGGCTCTGCTCGCGGAGAAGATCGACGAGATCCTGGACCAGCTGATCAGCATCGAGGGCAACCGGTTCAGCGTTCCCACCAGCACTCCCATAGAACTCGTCGACAACGACCAGCTGGAGACCGTTCAAGAATCCTTCCGTGCAGGTGCCATGAGCCTGGGCTGGGACCCGACCACGGCTCAGGTCATCATCGAGGCGTACCCCATGTCGGACGTCGATACCGACGACGACGACGAGTCGCCCCTTGATGACGACGCTCAGGACACCGAGATGCTGCTGGTCCGACTGCCGGTCGGTACCGCCCGGGCATTCGCCAAACGCACCCTCGAGGTCGTAGGCGCGGGGCGGCCGGCCTGCCCGATCTGCGGCTACCCCGTGGACCCGGACGGGCATACCTGCACCGCTGCCGAGGGCTGATGTCCGCGACCGATCTGGTGACCGCGGAGCTGACGCTCACCGGCCGCATCAGGACGGCCTCCAACGCGACATTTCTGGGAAGCATCGGCGACGTGACCGTCGTCTATAAGCCGATAGCCGGCGAAAGTCCGTTGTGGGACTTCCCCGACGGCACCCTGGCGCATCGGGAGGTGGCCGCCTACCGGGTCTCCGAGGCCCTCGGCTGGGGCGTCGTCCCGCACACCTGGCTGCGTGACGGTCCCCTGGGTGAAGGGATGGTGCAGCTCTGGCAGGAGCAAGATCCTGACGTCGCCGCCGTCGACCTGGTCGCGACGGACGACGTGCCGGAGACCGGCTGGAAATATGTCCTGGAGGGCCGGGACGAATCCGGCCGGATGGTCACCCTCATCCATGAAGACTCCCCGGCGCTGCGGCGCATGGCGGTGTTCGACGCCATCGTGAACAACGCCGACCGCAAGGGCGATCACATCCTGGCCATGGCAGCCGGCCACCGCCACGGCGTGGACCACGGGCTCACCTTCCACCGGGATTACAAGCTGCGCACGGTCCTCTGGGGATGGCTCGGGGAGCCGCTCACCGACGAAGAGAACGCCGGCATCGGTCGGGTCACAGAAGGACTCGACGGGGACCTCGGCCGCGATCTGGCGGACCTGCTTAGAGCCGAGGAGATCGCAGCGCTCGCGACTCGCTGCGCCCGGTTGCGCTCGGCGGGGCAGTTCCCGGCCCCCGCCGGTGACAGCCCCGCGGTTCCCTGGCCCTTGTTCTAGAGACGTTCGCACACCCGCTTAGTCTCATCACCAGGTCGGACCTGGAACGCGGTGCTGGGCAGATCCTTCTCGCCCTCGACGATCGCGGTGATGATCCGTGCTGCCACCTGATCTGGATCCAGCGCCGCTCCGAATCGCGGCGCTGACCCGGCAATCGGGTGCTCGGACAGCGAGGTTCCGGTGTGGCCGGGGCGAGCATCCACGAGCCGGATGCCCGCGCGGCGATACTCGCGCGCCGCCGCGAGGACGAAGGCCGCGAGCCCAGCCTTCGACGCCGAGTACGCCGCCAGCCCAGCGACCGGCGCCTCCGCGACGACGCCGCTCAGCGTCACCACGAAGGGCTCCCGGCCATCCTTAGCGGATGCCGCGAGGTAGGGCTGGCTCTGGGCGATGAGCTGGATCGGACTGGTCGTGTTCACCGCGAACAGTTCCTCGACCGTGGCAGGTTCCAGCTCGGACGCGACACCGAAGGCGACGACCCCGGACGCGACCACCACCCCGTCGAGACGTCCGTGCTCTGCATTCGTGGCCTCCAGCACCTCTTGAATCACCGAGGGTTCACGCAGATCGTGCCCAGCAGACTTCGAGGAACGGGCAACAATGGCGCCCTGACTCTCCAACTGATCAGCGATCCGCGAGCCGAGCCCGCCCGTCGCGCCGACTACCAGAACAACCGCATCCTGAAGATTCGTCATGGATGAACCTTAGAGGACGGGCGGCAGGCGGCGCTGAAGAAGTCGGTGCGCCGGGCTCGCACCGCGGCGCGCGCTGTTCGGGGTCGTCCCTGCTCTGAGTTAACACTCCAGGTCGGGGGCGGTTCCTGACGTAGCATCGTGATCATGGGACCCTCCCCCGCTGACGACTGGACGCCAGAAAGCCAGTCCACCGGCGAGAACCGGCCTGTAGTTCATCCGAGCACCACTGTTCTACCCGGCAGAAGGGTCTCCACCGTCAAGACTCGATCTAGAACCGAATCTGTGGTTCAGCGAATGGTCCACATCTCACGGCCGGTGCTCTGGATCAATACCGTTGGTCCCGCTGTCCTGGGAATGTGGCTGTCTGGTCACCTGTGGCATTAGGATGCACTGGCGCTGCTCCTGTGGCTGACGCTGCCGTTCAACCTGCTGATCTACGGCGTCAACGACATCTTCGATCAAGAGACCGACGCGCTCAATCCGCGGAAGGGGTCCCTTGAAGGCGCTCGGGCCTGCTGATGATTTAGTTGACCTCTGGCCTAGTGTCGCAGCACTTAGTTTGGTGCTCGCTGGGGATCCGGCTTGCGGGCACTCCAACTCCCGTTGGGGGCTCGATGCACGCAGAGGGATCCGCTTGCGGGCAGTTCTCCCCGCGTCAGGGGGTCTTTGCACTGCGCGGCGTTACTGCGGGTCTGCTGAGAGTCCGCGGAAGTATTCCTGCACTCGTTCTTCGTCTTCCGCCGGAATGACGACCAGTAATTGGTCATGGCGTTGTAGATGGGTCTCTGACGTGGGCACGAAAGAGCTATCCCCGCGCATGACCAGAGAGACTTGGGTCTTCGAGGGTAGGTCCACCTCGAACAGCGGTGACCTGGTGAGGACCGAGTCTTCGGTGATGGTCACCCTGACCAGGTCAGCCCGCTCCTCATCCATCGGTGCAGGCTCGATCTGCACAACAGTGCAGGGAGCTACCTCGGTCAGTCCCAGACGTCGGGCGACCCAGGGCAGTGAAGGTGCTTGGATGGCGGTGTAGGCGACCACGAAGACCAAGACGACGTCGAAGAGCATGTCAGCGTCGTCCATCTGTGCCGCCATCGGAACGGTGGCAAGAATGATCGGCACGGCGCCACGCAGCCCTGCCCAGGAGAGGAAGGCCTGTTCCCGCCACGGGACTTTGAACCACACCGCGCACACGGCCACCGCGATGGGACGCACCAGGAAGGTCAGGAACAACCCTGCAAGCAGTCCCAGCGCGGCGATTTCCCAGGTGATTCTGCCGGGGCTGGCCAGCATGCCGAGCATGACGAAGAGTCCGATCTGGGCGATCCACCCGGTCCCTTCAACGAAAGCTTGAGTCGCCTGCTGGTGGGGGAGTCTGCCGTTGCCCAGGACCATGGCGCAGATGTAGACGGCAGCGAACCCGGAGACGCCGATCTGTGTCGCGACCCCGTAGGCCAATAGTGCCCAGGCCAACGCGGCAAGCGGGTAGAGCCCGGCAGCAGGTAGAGCGAAGCGGCGCAGCACGAAGACTCCCACCGCGCCTAAGGCGGCACCCAGGGCGATACCGCCGATGAGTTGGACGAGGATCATCAGAGCGACCACGGGGATTCCCCCGGAGGGTTGATCCCCAATGGCGACGGCGGTGGCTGCTGTCACGATCAACACGGTGGGTGCGTCGTTGAGTCCCGATTCGCCTTCCAAGACCGATTTGACTCGAGCGGGTAGCGAGATTCCTCGAAGCACGGAGAAGACGGCGGCGGCATCGGTGCCGGCGTTGATCGCTCCAAATAAGAGCGCGAGAAGGATCGGTAGACCCAGTGCGTAGTGGCCGATCACGGTCATCAATGCGATGGTGACGATGACTCCGACCGTGGCGAGGAGTGCGGCGAGTCCGATGGATGGACGGATCTCTCTCCACTTGGTGGTGAGTCCACCTTCAGCCAGGATCAGGGCAAGGGCGCCGTAGCCCAGGCCTTGGGCGAGCGTGGCGTCATCGAACTGCAGGCCGAACCCCGCTTCGCCGAGGACCATACCAAAGAGCAGGAAGAAAAGGAGAGCAGGCAGTCCCAAGCGAGCCCCCACACGTATCCCGCCGATAGCGACGAGGGTCACGAGAGCGGCAAGAAGCATGAAGAGGTTGATGGCATCCACCAGACCATTGTCCCAAGGAACTCATCCGGTCTCCGCCGATGTCGCTAGGCGT
>NZ_PVTY01000041.1 GCF_003003175.1 Nesterenkonia sandarakina
ACCTGTTGGGCTCGCCATAGCGCGATGTCCTCCCGCTCAGCCGAGGAGAGATATCGCCCCGAGATGATGGGTGCCAGTCGTGGATTCACTCCACCAGCATGCTTGAACCAGCGGTGAGCTACCGGCTCTGAAACCCCCGCCGCTTCTCCGGCTTCTCGAGTCTTCGCGCCGGCCGCGATAGCTTCCCAGAACCGCACTCGATCTTCTCGCCACGCCACAGTCGGTCGCCCTGGGGAAACAATCTGACCTCGGTAGGCCTGGACCCTCTTCTGCTTCTCTCTGATTCCCACCGAACACCTCCATGAAGTAGGTGTTGCGACGACCAGTTGAATACGGCTTGGCTACCGCGATCGCTATGTACCACGCACCCGGCCACCTCAGCGCCGGCGCGGTGTCGGTTGGCTACCGCGTTGGTCAGCGCCCGCACCGCCAAGGAGGCTTTCATCCGGGCATCGATGGCGTAGCCGACGATCCGGCGGGAGCAGGCATCCTTGATCGCGCAGCAGTAGAGCTTGCCCTGGCTGGTGTGGTGCTCGGTGATGTCGGTGAACCACACGGTATTGACCTCGGTGACGCTGCTGAACTGGCGCTGGACCAGATCGTCATGGACCGGTGGGCCCGGGCGGGTTCCGTTGCCCTTTTTCCGTGTTGAGATCGAGGAGGACAACCCCTGGGTGCTGCACAGCCGCCAGGCGGTCCTGGTTGCCATCGGCACCCCGGCATCGGCGGCCTCATCGGCCAGGTAGCGGTACCCGAACTCCGGGTCATCGTGGTGGGCATCGATCAGCGCGTTGAGGCGGTAGGCCTCCACAAGTTCGGCCTCGGGGATGGGGGGGGCCAGCCATCGGTAGTAGGGCTGGCGTGCGATCTCTAAGACCCGGCACGTCACCGCCACAGGGATACCTGAAGCGGCCAGATCGCTGACGAGCGGGTATTTCATTTTGACGGGAGCTGGGCTTGACCGAAGTAGGCAGCAGCCCGACGCATCACCTCCAGCTCTTGCTCCAGGGTGCGGTTACGGCGGCGCAGTTCACGCAGCTCAGACTTCTCATCAGTAGTGGGACCAGGTGCACGGCCGGTGGGATTACCAGCATCGAGATCTGCTTGGCGCAGCCATTTGCGCAAGGTGTCTTCGTGCAGACCGAAGTCCTTAGCGACTTGACCCATAGTGGTGTGCTCATCCCGGTTCTGGGCCACACCGACGACGTCCTCGCGGAACTCTTTCGGATACGGCTTAGGCATAGTGACTATCCTTCCAGGCCCACAGTCAGCGGGCCAGATCAACTGTCACTCCCCATTGCACCAGCCCCAGGCGACCGGAGCCGCGGGGGCCGTGGTCGCGTTCGAGGCGACCGGGTTCGACCTGGTCGACGAGGACGTGCCGGTCGTGTGCGCACCGGCCTCGGGCTCGATGTTCCCCCTCGGTGCCACGGAGGTGAGCTGCAGCGCCGAGGACTCGCGGGGCAACCGCGTGTCCCGCTCGTTCGAGGTGACGGTCGTGGACACGACCGCCCCGGTCGTCACCGTCACACCGGTGACGGTCGAGGCCACCTCGCCGGACGGTGCCGCGGTTGCGTACACCGCCACGGCCGTCGACCTCGTCGACGGGACGGTCCCCGTGACCTGCACGCCGGCCCCGGGGAGCGTGTTCCCCCTGGGGGCCTCCGAGGTCGAGTGCGAGGCCGTGGACGCCGCCGGCAACCGGGCGGTCACCCGCCACGGGGGCATCACGGTGGTCGACACCACGGCGCCCACGTTGTCCGTGCCGGGCAGCCTGACGGTGACCGCGACGTCCGCGGCCGGCGCGGCCGTGTACTACGCGGTCTCCGCGACGGACCTGGCCGACCCGGACCCCCTGGTCGCGTGCAGCGTCGCCTCGGGTGCGGTCGTCCCGCTCGGCACCACGACCGTGACGTGCACCGCCACCGACGCGTCGGGCAACACCGCGCAGAGGTCGTTCACCGTCACCGTCCAGGTGGCGTGGTCGGGCCTGGCGGCGCCGATCTCCGTCGACGGCAGGGCGGCCTTCAAGTCCGGGTCCACCATCCCGGTGAAGTTCTCGCTCACGGGCGCGAGCGCCGGGGCCACCGGAGCGCCGGCGACCCTGTCCGTGGCGAAGGTCGGCGCGGCAGGCGGGGAGGAGAGCCTCACGGTGCTCTCCACCTCGGCGGCGGACTCGGGCAACCAGTTCCGGGTGTCCTCGGGCCAGTACGTCTACAACCTGAGCACGAAGGGCTGGGGCGAGGGCGTCTACGTCCTGCGGGTCGACCTCGGTGACGGGGTGGACCGGGCGACGCAGATCACCGTGCGTCGCTGATCCGATCCAGCACGAGGGGCTCCCGGCGTGGCCGGGGGCCCCTCGTGCGCGCGGGCCCCGCCTTGCTCAGGACGCCGTCAGGGTGGGCGGGAAGACCCGCCGCAGGGCCGCCTTCGCCACCTCGACCACCAGGAAGACCCCCACCGCGATACCGAGGGTCAGCCCCCAGTAGGACGCGGGCAGCGGCGCGGAGCCGAACAGCGTGTTCATGACGGGCGCGTAGACGAACAGCGCCTGGAGGGCGAGGAGCGCCGCCACCGAGAGCCACACCACCTTGTTCGAGAACCACTGCCCCAGCCGCAGGCTCGACCCGCGCAGGTTGCGGCAGTTGAACAGGTACCCCATCTGGCCCATGGCCAGCGTCGTCACCGCGAGCGTCTGCGCCTGGGCCTCGGCGATGCCCTGCCCACGGGCCAGGTAGTACATCGCCCAGGTCGCGCCACCGATCAGGAGGGACGCGAGGGCGATCTGGGCCAGCGCGGCCTTGTCGACGATCGCCCCGCCGGGGATCCGCGGGGGCCGGCGCATGACGTCCGGCTCGGCCGGCTCGAAGGCGAGTGCGAGCGACAGCGTCACCCCGGCGATGAGGTTCACCCAGAGGATCTGCACCGGCGCGAGGGGGAGGGCCAGGCCGAGCATGACGGCGGTGAGCAGCACCAGCGACTGCGCCCCGTTCGTCGGCAGCAGGAAGACGATCGACTTCTGGATGTTGTCGAACGTCCGGCGTCCCTCCTCCACAGCCTTCTCGATGGTGGCGAAGTTGTCGTCGGCCAGGACGATCTCGGCCGCCTCCTTGGTGGCCTCCGTGCCCTTGATCCCCATGGCGACGCCGACGTCGGCCCGGCGCAGCGCCGGGGCGTCGTTGACGCCGTCCCCGGTCATGGCGACGACCTCGCCGTTCGCCTGCAGGGCCTGGACGAGACGGAGCTTGTGCTCGGGGCTGACCCGGGCGAACGTGTCGTACCGGCGGACGATCCCGCGGAGGTCCTCGTCGCTCGCGGCGTCGAGCTCCCGGCCGGTGATCGCCTCGTCGGCGGTGTCCGTCGAGGTGTCGATGATGCCCATCTGGCGACCGATGGCGGTTGCCGTCCCGGTGTGGTCGCCGGTGATCATCTTTACGCGGATGCCGGCCTCCTTGGCCTCGGCGACCGCGTCGATCGCCTCGGGACGGGGCGGGTCCAGGATGCCGACGACCCCGAGCAGCACCAGGTCGCCGTCCAGGTCGCCGAGGGTGAGGGTCTGGTCCCCGCTCTCGTTCGCACCCTGCTCGGCCGTCCGGCGGGCGGCGGCGAGGACCCGCAGCCCGCGGGCGCCGAGCTCCTCGACGCGGGCGTCCCACGCGGCGCGGTCGAGGGCGTGGGGCTGCCCGTCGGGGCCGAGCTCGGTGGCGCAGCGGTCCATGACGCGGTCGGGCGCGCCCTTGACGTGGACGACGACGTGCCCCTCAGGGGTCCGGTCGAGCGTCGCCATGAGCTTGTGCTCCGACTCGAAGGGCACGGCGGCCAGCCGCTCGTGGCCGTCCGCGTCGAACCCGACCTTCGCGGCCAGGGCGAGCAGGGCGCCCTCGGTGGGCTCGCCGACGACGCTCCACCGGCCCTCCTGCTCCGCCAGCGTCGAGTCGTTGGCGACGGCCATCGCGGTGACGAGCGCGCGCAGGTCGGCGTCGGCGTCCAGCGTCGCGTCCCGCCCCTCGGCGGTCACCCGGCCGGACGGCTCGTAGCCGAGGCCCTCCACCTCGTAGGCCCGCGCGGGCGTGACGACGTCCTGCACCGTCATCTCGTTCTTGGTGAGGGTGCCGGTCTTGTCCGAGCAGATCACGGTCACCGAGCCGAGGGTCTCCACGGACGTCAGGCGCCGGGTGATGGCGTTGCGCCCGGCCATGTGCTGGACGCCCCGCGCGAGGGTGATGGTCACGACGGCGGGCAGGCCCTCGGGGATCGCCGCGACGGCGAACGCGACCGCTGCCGTCAGCAGCAGGGCGATCGGGTAGTCGTGGACGGTCCCGCCGAAGACCATCATGAGCACGGCCACGCCCAGGATGATCTTGGACAGCAGCACGCTGAACCGGTGGATCTTCCTCTCCAGCGGCGTCTGCAGCTGCTCGACGGAGTCGATCATCGAGCTGATGCGGCCGATCTCCGTCTGCGGCCCGGTGGCGACGACGACGCCGGTCCCGCGCCCGCTGACCACGAGGCTGCCGGAGTACGCGACGCAGAAGCGGTCGCCGATGCCGGCGTCCTCGTCGACGGGCTCCGTCTGCTTGTTCACCGGCTCGGACTCGCCCGTCAGGCCGGACTCCTCGGTGCGCAGCTCGGTGGCCGCGACGACCCGGAGGTCCGCCGGAACGCGGTCCCCCGACTTGAGTCGCACCACGTCGCCGGGCACGAGCGTGTCCGCCTCGACCTCCGACCACCGGCCGTCCCGCCGGACGTGCGCCGTGAGCGACAGCATGGTCCGCAGGCCCTCGAGGGCGCGCTGCGCCCGCCCCTCCTGGACGAAGCCGATGACGGCGTTGATGACCGCCACCGCGAGGATGACCGCCATGTCGACCCACTCGCCCAGCACGGCCTTGAGCACGGCGGCGGCGAGCAGCACGTAGATGAGGACGTCGTTGAAGTGCCGTGCGAGCCTCAGCCAGGCCGGGTCCGGCTCGGCCTCGGGCAGCCGGTTCGGCCCGTACCGGTCGAGCCGCTCGGCGGCCTCGGGCCCGGAGAGGCCGGCATCCGTCACGCCCAGCTCAGCGAGCACGGCGTCGACCGGGCGCGCGTGGGCGGTGCCCACCGCAGCCCGAGCGTCGTCGTCCACGGCCCGGTCGGGCTGGGGCGGCTCGGAGACGGTGTGCGTCATCGTCGGTCCTTTCTGGGGGTCACTGCCCGGGAAGGGTCAGGCTGAGCAGGAGGGCGAGGGTCACGAGCGCGGCCATGGCCGCTCCGGTCGAGCGGCGCGTGGTCCACGCCTCCATGCGGTCGAGGAGAACCTGCCGGTCCCTCGCCCACCGGGCGGGTCCCGCCGTCGTGACGGCGACCGACCGGACGGCCCGCGCGCTTGCTCCCTCCACAGAGGCTTTCGACATCCCGCTCGGCCCGCCAGATCTCTCCAACGGACTGGGACCTGCTACTGGGCGCTCCAGTACCTACCCAGACGGGACTCACACCCGCCGGCCTGGCCCAGCTTCCAGAACGCAACATGCCACGAGTCTATAAGCCCGGATCCACCGCTGCGTGGTCTGGCGGCGCGTGTGGAAGATCAGATGCCCTCTGACCTGGGAGGATGTGTCTTGCGACGGACACGATCGACCAGACCGAGAGGGCATCTGACGGGTGCGAGCATCTCACGACCTCAGCCGGGTCTCCACGAGCTTCGATGAGCACAACATCGTGCCGAACGCCGGGCTGCTTCCCGCGGCGGTACTCGCCCAGCGGATCGACCTGGCCGGGCTGATCGACCGGCGGCTGCATCTGGCCAAGCACGGCGCGAACGGCGGGGCCAAGGGGGGCTGATGCAAATCGGGGTGACAGGTGGGGTTTGTTGTTCAGGCTGCTAGTCCCACGGCCTGGGACAGTAGGGTCTGTTCGAACGCGACTGGGGTCAGTCTGCCGAGTTCTTTCTGTTTCCTCCTTCGGTGGTAGGTGGCCTCGATCCAGGTCACGATTGCTTGTCGCAGCTGTTGGCGGGTGCGCCAGGGGCCAGTGTCGAGGACGTTGTTCTGCAGCAGCGAGAAGAAGCTCTCGATGGCTGCGTTATCGCCAGCGGCGCCCACCCGCCCCATGGACCCGACCAGGCGGTGGTCCTGAAGGGCGCGGAGGAACTTCTTCGACCGGAATTGGCCGTATTCAACCGATCGTCGCAACAGTCTGTTGTTGCACTGAGCGTAGTTGATCGGCGAAGGCCTCAGCTGGGGTGCGCCACCCCAGTATGCCGCGAGGCCTATTGTTCAGGGCCGTGGCGATGGCTGCGATCTCATCGGCGTTCCATCTGGAGAGGTCTGTGCCTTTCGGGAAGTACTGCCGCAGGAGACCATTGAGGTGTTCGTTGGAGCCACGCTGCCAGGGACTCTTCGCGTCGGCGAAATAGACGGGCAGTCCAGTCTCGCTTGTCAGCAGCGCATGAGCAGAGAGTTCTTTTCCCCGGTCCCAAGTCAG
>NZ_PVTY01000042.1 GCF_003003175.1 Nesterenkonia sandarakina
CTCGGTGAAGTCCATAGGTGTGGGGTTTGCCCCGAGCGATCCGAAAAAGTCGACCCACAGCTCGTTTTGTGGAACTCGGATCGTGATGCCGTCAAGGTCACCGGGCTCCTCGATGGCCTGGACAGAGTTGGTGATGTGTCGCGGCGTCCGCGTCAACATCTGGATGCCTTTGATGCCCTCGCTTTCAAGCGAGTCGAGAAGTTCCTGGCCCGGCTCTCCCTGAAGGTATTCCGAGAACTGTTCGTCGTCATCGAAGAGGTACGGCAGACTCATCGCGTTCATTTTTGGATCAAACGACGCGTACACCGAGGTCGAAATGATGGTGCAGTCGAGAGTGCCGTTGCCCAGCAGATTGACCGCGGCATTTTGGTCACCGCCGAACAGTGTGCCGTCCGGGTGGTTCTCGATCTCGATGGAACCGTCGGAGCGCTCCGCGACCTGTTCGGCAAAGTGGTCGGCAGTTACACCGACGGACGAAGCTGCGGGATCCCCAAGGGCCATACGAAGGGTTTGGGGCTCCGCGCCGCCGCCTCCCTCGCTCTGCTCTTCGTCTGTGCCGCCGCCATTTCCGCATCCGGTGAGGACCGCGGCAAGCACGATAGCTGTGGTAGCTGCAGGTATCTTACGTGAGGACATGTGATGCTCCTTTGCATTAATCCCCGCTCGCCGTCCTACGTGGACATCGATGCCGAGGCTGTGATGGCGCCCATGAGGGCATTTTTCGCTTGGTAGATATGGTCGAGGAGAGCGATACGGGCAGCGTCTAGGTTTCGCTCTGCCAGCGCATGGCAGACCGCCCGGTGCTCGCGGAGGCTTTCCTCCCGTCGGAGGTTGTCCTGGTAGGAGACAAAGCGCTTGCAGCGAGCCAACTGACGGTCCACTACGCGGTACGCCCTGATGAGCTGCGAATTCTCCGTCGCCTTGATGATGAGTTGATGGAACTCGTCGTCCCGGACCAGGTAGCGCTCGACGTCGTCACCCGAGACCGGCATATCAAAGTCGTCAAAAAGGGTGCCCACGTGCTGGAGTTCCTTCTCCCCCCACTCGACGATGCGGTCTAGCCCCGCCGGCTCCAGCAGAGACCGGAGCTCGTACAGTTCCTTCACGTCCTGAGTTCCGATCTGGGTAACGACCCACCCCGTGCGCTGGCCCCGCTCCACCAGACCGGAGACTTGTAACAGATGCAACGTGTCCCTAACCGGGGTTCGGGAGACATTGAACTGAACAGCCAGCTCTCGATCGCTCAAAGGAGTGCCAGGCGGGAACGAACAGTCCACGATCGCGTCCTCCAGTTCCCGATACATATGCGAGCTGAGTTTGCGTTCCGCCACAGGTGCAATTGTCGGCTTCATAGACTGAGTGTGCGGTATACCGAATACAGTATGCAAGCTTTTCGTGAGATCTGGCTCACTTTTTTTTCGGCCAGCCAGCCCAGGCATGATTTTTTCGCTCATACTAGAGCGTCGGGGCGACAACTCCTTTCGCCGCTTTTTTGTGATGTACCACACGTTCTGTGGCGCTTTTATGATCGCATCGCTCACCCTGGCCGTCAATAGGCTCATTTTTGTTCTGCATCGAGCATATTTACGCTTGCTTCGGACATTGCTCGTATGCTCGATTGACACATCGTGATGAGCGATGTGATCATGTAGGGGTGACGACCAGCGAGAGTGGGGACACAGTGGCAGAACGGAGTCGGACGACCGCGGAGGCGCGACGGGAGCTAATTCTCGACAGGCTTCGCGACGGCACGGGCAGCGTCCACGTGGAGGATCTCAGCAGCGTCTTCGGCGTCTCGGTCGCCACTATCCGCCGGGACCTGGAGTCGATGGGACGGAACGGGCTGATCACCAGAACCTACGGGGGGGCGGTGCTCGGCAGTCTCCGGGCGGAGCAAACCCTTCGTGAGCGCGAAATCAGCAACGCGTCTGCCAAGGACGCGATTGCAAGGAAAGCGGCCGCTCTTGTAACTCCCGGGTCCACCGTGCTGCTCGACGCAGGCACGACCACCGGACAGCTGAGTCGCTATCTGGCTCGCATCCCAGGACTGACAGTGTTCACTAATGGGCTAAACGCTCTAAACGTCCTCATTGAGTCGGATTTAGACATTCAGGTCGTCGCCCTGGGCGGGACGCTACGGCGAACCAACCAAGCGATGATGGGCCCCCAAGCGGAGACAATAGTACGGAGCGTATATGCCGACTTTGCTTTCCTTGGCACGGATTGCCTTGACGTCCAACGGGGGTTTTCCTCACGGACTCTGGAGCAGAACTCACTCAAACAACTCATGTCCGCACAGTCCCGGCGGACCATTATCGTCGCCGACTCATCCAAGTTGAACACCACCTGGTCCACCTACTGGGCCGCGTTGCCGTCGCCGTGCGAAATTGTCACGGACGGTGACGCTGGCGAGCAGGTCCTGTCGCCGTTCCAGACCGCCAAAAACATCAATCTGACGGTTTGCCAGCTGGATCCGTCAGGCGAGAAACAGAGCCTGGCGGGTTAAACCACTCCCCCGGGCCCCACATTTCCTCATGGACGGACGGGCGAGGCCCATCCGCCGCCGATTGAAAGGTCGATGCTGTGAAACAAGCCATCCTCAACGGTCCCTTGGACATGATCATCAAGGAGCAGGAGATACCCCCCCTTGAGCCCGGCGACTGTCTCCTCCGGGTACAGTCCGCCCTAGTCTGTGGAACGGACATCCGCATCTATGAGGGGACGAAGAAAAAGAATGTCACCTACCCGACCGTGATGGGCCATGAATTCGCAGGGACCATCGCCGAGAGCAACGGGCCCCTTCCCCACGGGCTTGTCGTCGGCGATCTAGTGGCCGTTTATCCGATCATGCCCTGTGGGCACTGTTCCGCTTGCGTGCGCGGGCGAGAGAACATCTGCCGGAACCGTCTTGCCTTTGGGTATCAGATTCCCGGCGCTTTCGCGGAGTATGTGCACGTTCCGGCGGCCGCGGTGCGCGCGGGCAACCTCGTGAAGGTGAACGGCGTCCGTCCCAATAGCGCCGCCGTCATCGAACCGCTGTCCTGTGCGTACAACGGGCTGAAGCTCATTGACGCTCCAGCCGCGCACGCGCTACTGGTCGTTGGATGTGGGCCGCTGGGGCTGATGCACATTCGGCTCGCCAGCGCTCTGGGCGTTAAAAAGATTGTGGCGGTAGACCCCTCCGCGCAGAGGCTATCCGCCGCCGCGAAGTCCGGTGCCCAGCTCACTCTGGCTCCCGGAGATACCGCAGCGCGTGAGATCCTCGAATTCACTGACGGTGATGGCGTTGACGCCATGGTGGTGGCAGTGGGCCGTACCGACGCTTTCGAGCCCTACCTCGAGGCGTTGAGCCCAGGAGCGAAGGTGAATCTCTTCGCCGGATTCCCGACGGGTAAGGACGTTCTCGCGGTGTCGGCCAATGATGTCCACTACAACGAGTACTCACTAATTGGAAGCTCCTCCTGCCACCTATCCGACTTCGAGTTTGTCGCCTCCATGGTGACCGACGGCACCCTGCAGGTGGACGACCTTGTCACGACCACCATGGAGATCGAAGAGGCGGTGGCCGCCTTGGAGGCAGCCAAGGCCGGCGACGATCTCCGGGTGGGCATCACCGCCCGATCCTGAACCTAATCTTCACATTCATAAAGATTCTCAGAGGAGAACCAGAAAATGCGCAATGAAACCACACCCTTCACCTCCTTCGGTGTCACAAGCGGGCTCGGCCGGGCCATCCGCCTGCGGCGGCTCTTCGGCGTCACCGGCAAGGCCCTCGTCGTGGCCCTTGATCAGGCGGTCCCCCGCGGTGTCGCGCCGCAGCTGGCCGGGATCGAGAAAACCTACCAAGCCGTGAAAGCGGGCAACCCGAGCGCTATCACTGTGACCCGCGGCATCGGTGGGAGCTTGCTTGCCGGGGACCCGCAGCCACTTCCGTGGATCCTGAAGGCGTCTTCCTTTTCGATGGACTTCCACGCGACGATCGACGCGACGATCGGCACCGTGGACGACGCCGTCCGGTTGGGCGCTGACGCCGTCGCAGTCGGCATCAGCGCCGGCTCAAATGTTCAGCCGCAAATGTTGGAGATGCTGGCCGCGACGGTGGAGCGCGCCGCCGAGGTTGGGATGCCCACCGTCTGCCACGCATACCCAAGCGGTGAACTGTGGGGCGATCGCAAGGGTAGCGCCGAATCCGTGCTCTATGCAGCGCGCGCGGCAGCAGAGCTCGGGGTCGACGTCGTGAAGACCTGGTACACCGGCTCCTCCGAGAGCTTCGCCGAGGTGGTCGCAGGCACGCCCGCCCTGGTCATGGTTGCCGGCGGAGCCAAGGCTGACACCGACCGGGAAGTGTTGGAGATGGCTGATTCCGTGATGCAGGCCGGGGCCGCCGGGTTGACCTTCGGCCGTAACGTCTGGGGCGCCGAGAACCCGACCAAGATGATCACCGCTCTGCGCGCCATCGTGCAAGACGGGGCGACCTCGGACGCGGCGGCAGAAAAGCTGGCCTGAACTACCATGACGCCGTCCCGCTGTTTCTTGGGCATCGATGTCGGCACGACGGCTACCAAAGCCGTCGTGCTGACGGAGACCGGCGAACCTGTCCGGAGGGTCCGCGTCGCCCATGACGCCGGGCCTCCGTTGCCTCCCGGACGCGTTGATCCGGTTTCCTGGTGGAACAGCGTCCAGAAGGCCTGCCTCGACCTGGACGCCGGTAAGTTAAACCTCTCGGGCATCGGCCTGTCCGTGCACTCCCCCGTCGCCGTTCCTATGGGCACCTCTGGCGAACACCTTACCGCCGGATACCGCTATGAAGTCCCGACACTGGCGGACACAGTGTCGGGACTGCGTCCGCTCCTGACACAGGAGGAGATCCGCCGCTCTGGAAACACGGTCTCCCCGTCGACGTTCATCGCGGCAGCATACCTACTCATGTTGGAGCAGGAACCCGAAGTCGCTGGAGAGCTAAACGTGTTGGGTTCCGTTGGTACTTATATCGGCCATCGCCTCACAGGCCAGTGTGCCATTGATCCCACCCAGGCCTCTTACTTCGGGCCCTTCGACACGACGGGTGACTGGACCTGGCAGGAAGACCTCGTCCAGCGTCTGGGCATTCCTCCACAAATCCTCCCGCCCCTCTTACCCTCGTCGGACGTGCTCGCCCCGCTCACGGACGAAGCTGCGCACGCCTTGGGGTTGCGCCCCGGCACGCCGGTGGTGACCGGAGCCGGGGACACCGCCTGCGCTGCATTCGCCGCAGATATCGGCGAGTCCGGGACCCGCCTAATCACGCTGGGCACAACCCACGTCGTCACCGACCACAGCAGCAGACCCGCACGAGAGCAGTTACACCTACAACGGGCGTACGTACACCGCGGCCAGTGGCTGCGTCACGGCGCGTCCAATGGGGGCCTGGCGTTGTCGGTGGCAGCGAGGGCCCTAGGCTACGGGAGCAGTGGACGTGCGGTCTCCGCCATGGTCGACCGGGCAATGGGAGCCGACGCCGAGACGATCTACCGCGCGCCTTTCTTCATCCCGCACGTCCGCCCCGAGAGAGCACCGTTCTGGATGGAGGAGCCACGATCCGGATTCCTTGAACTCACTGCGGACGCGGATGAAACCTCGATGGCCTGGGCCGCGGTAGAAGGCGTGCTGTTCGTAGACCGGATGATCTCGGAGAGCTACCCGCAGGAGCCACCCCGGGAGCTGATGTTAGCGGGAGACGTGAGCGGCAACGGCCACTTCATGCAGCTCGCAGCCGACATGTTCGGTACACCGTTCATCGTTAATACCGAGTCACATCTTCCAGCCCTAGGGGCAGCCATGTTAGCGGCCGAAGGTATTGATTACCCCGTTGGTCTGCAACACTACACGCGGCATATCGCTCCCAGACAGAGATTGGGCGAGTTGATCGAGAGTAGGTGGGGTAAGTTCTGCCAGGTCCATGGCGGGTACGCCCCCAACGCGATGAAACCCTTTACCACGTAGCCACTTGTATATCTGTAGCCGCGTCAAGCCGCGGACCGATGGATGGATTTCCCTGACCGAGCGTGAACCCGACGTACGCGAGTGGCGGGCGAAGGG
>NZ_PVTY01000043.1 GCF_003003175.1 Nesterenkonia sandarakina
AGTTGCTGCGTTTTCCCAGCACCTGAGGCCCCGGACTTTCCGCCCGATTCGGACCCGCCAGCCGGAGCAGCGCCCGAAGCCGCAGCACCACCACCGGAGCCACTAGCGCCAGCACCGGAGGAATCAGCGCCGCCGGGAGTCCCGGCGTTCACGCCGGAACCACCCGAGCCGCCGCCGGACTCAGAACCGCCGCCAGGACCAGAACTACCGCCAGCCGGTGATGCGCCGGCAGGACTCGATCCGGCCTCGCTGCCGCCGGTCGATCCTCCCGAAGAAGCACCCCCAGCAGCGCCGCCGGCAGAGGAACCACTCTCGCCAGCAGAATCCGCGCCGCCGGCTGCGCCACCGACCCCGGGTTCACCACCCTCAGCGGAACCGGAGTCCTCACCAGAGACCGGAGACGCCCCAGCAGGGCCACCACCAGAGGCAGAGTCACCCGCACCAGCCGCACCGGCTCCACTCTCGCCGGCACCGCCGGCAGCCTGTCCAGAGCCGCCACCAGCCGCGCCAGTACCCCCGCCGGCCGCGCCACCGCCGGCACCGGAAGCACCACCACCGGCTGCGCCGGCAGATGCCGCGCCGCCCCCGGCCGCGCCAGCAGCGCCGGCACCACCGCCAGCCGCTGCGCCGCCACCGGCAGCAGCAGCGCCGCCACCTGCCACGGCAGGGGCAGCAGCTCCACCCGTTGCAGCCACCACAGCAGCGCCGCCCGCGACAGTGGCGGCACCCGCGAGAGCAGCGCCACCGCCAAAGGCGGCAGCGCCCATCGCGGCCGCAGGAGCCACGAACTTGATCAGCGCGGGCAGGGCCAGGCCGGCCAGGGCCAGAATGAGCATGCCGGTCATCGCCGCTGCGTAATTCTGCAGCTCACCGCCCAGCCCCTCGATCTCTGAATCCTGGGTCAACATGCGCAACCCGAGCGCGTAGATCCCTGCCGCAACCGGCTTGAACAGCAGCAGCGCGATAAGCCAGCCGTTGATCTTCTGGAACGCCTGTTTCCCAGAGACCGAGCCGGTAGAGGCAGCGACCACAGGGAGGAAGGCGAGCAGGACGAGGATAATCACGTCGCGGAAGATCATCAGCAGGAAATTCATGATCGCGCCGAAGAACGTCAGCAGGGACACGATCAGGAACACCCCGATGTTCTGCCCCATCTCACCGACCGGCGCGGCAAGGATCTCTAGGTTCGCATCACCATCGGTGGCGCGGTCCAGCAGCCATGCGGCGGTGCTGTCTCCGGCGGTGAGCAGCGCGCCGATAGCGACGGCGTAGACACCGGTGACCACAATGAGGGTCACTATCGGAGCAAAGGCGGTGATGATCTTCTTGAAGTCCATCGTGAACAGCATCCGGCCCAGCCCGAGCAAGAATCCCAGAATGGCGAAGGCCGCGATGAAGTACGCCGTATCGGCCTGGATCGAGGCCACCGCAGGGTTATTCAGATCCGGTCCTGGTGCGTTCATCCACCAGGTAGAGATCATTTCCAGGAAAGCCACCGCGCCGTTCGCAAGGCCCTGCGCGACAGCTTCTAAAGCGGCGGTCGCCGCCCCTCCGACGATCGCATTTCCGGCACCAAAAGCCCCCTCAATAACAGTGCACGCAGTGTGTCCGGGTGAGCACGCTGATCCCTCTTCATCGGCAGCTACGAGAGTCATCAGGGTCATCGGACTTACCTCCACTCAGTGAAGTCGGCCGTGTTGTCCAGCATGGTGAAAGGAGCATCACCAGACGCCAGATCGAGTCGCCAGTCGTTGGCCTCTTCATCCCAGAGCAGAGTCAATTCGTATGCTCCATCGGCCGACATTTCCGGGACGCTCTGCCAGACCTGCACCGTTGCTTCCTCGTCGGAGGAGTCCACGATCCGGAAGCCCCGCACTAGAACGCCGTCGTAGTATTCTTCTGGGTCATCACCCTCACCTTGTGCCAATATCTCGCGTGCGCCAGGGCTATCGATAGCGGCCTCGTACTCTCGGCTGACCACGAAATCCAGGAAGAGGATCTGTGCGGCGAAGGCTGCCCCGGATGGGGTCTGGGAGAAGCAGCGCCAGAAGCCGTCCTCCTGAACGGCCGGCCCGTGCTCTTCTGAGACCGGAACGGCGAAACCGCCTGAACCCTCAAAGTCTTCCCACGTAAATTCAGGGGCCTCCGTGGGGAACGAATCGTCGGCGTCCATATCCTCACACCGTTCAGGAGTCTCCCCGTCCGTCTCGGATGGCTCTTCTGGTTCTACCGGCTGCGCCGAGGGATCTGGACCTTCGGCGTTCAGGCCCTCATCGGGCTCTTCGGCCTCATTCGATCCCGTGGGGATCGTGAGCAGACCCACGATCACCACGAGGATGACCACCAATAGACCCGCGCCCCAGAAGATCCAGGACTTCCCGCCGCCCTGCTTATCTGTCCGTGCCATGTTCGTCCCCGTTCTCCGCTGCTGTTCTCAGAGTTCCTAGATAAAGACTCGGATGATCGCGGCTGCTGCCACCGCGAGGATGCAGACGATGATCGAGATCACCAGGCCCTTGAAGCCCTGGATCTCACGCCCCGTGAAGGAAGCGAACGCTAGGTAGCCGGCCGAGGCCAGGAAGCCGGCCAGGCCGAGCATGATCACGCCCCAGGAGATCCAGTTCAGAAGGGTGTTGAACCCATCGACCCCCGGAGGTGCTTCCGGGCTCACGTCGGGGACGATCCCGGCGGGGGTCAGTCCAGAGAGTGCGGAAAGAAGTTCGAGCATCATCATGTTTAGTCCTCTTCTGCTTTGGTGTGGAACGTGCGAATAATCTTTTGCAGCCGCTTCGGTGGATTGGTGAAATCTGGACGGTGAATCCGCCAGTTCTCCACCCACGGGATATGCGCCCCTGCGGGAATCTTGCCGAGAACCCGTTTCACCGTCCGGCGCTGAGATTCCATGAGACGCGGAGCGTCATCGACCAAGATCAGGCCAAGCAGCCGTGAGTCGGTGAGTTCCCCGGCGAGCCACTGTTGAGTGAAAGCCTCAGCGGCTTCCAGGCCCCGCCAGTGAGTCCGGGCGACCACCACGACGCGCAGCGTCGGAAGCGGCCGGACCCAGCCGGCAGCGGTGGGCCAGCCCACCCCAGCGTCGAAAGCGTGTTCACCGAGCATCGCCGCGACCGTCGAGGCCCCCGCTCCCCCGTGCAGTCCTGCCACGGTGATGAGCCGGTGGTCTTCCACCTGTAGCCGTGGCCACGGTGCCGCACCGGCCGGCGCGGACACCGAGGGCAAAGGAGTCTGGGGACCGGAGACAATCACCTGTTCACCGAGCACGTCGTCACGGATTTCTCCGACTTCTACGGGCTCTTCCGGTGGAGCTTGTGTCAATGGGTTGCTTCGCTGCACTGCCGGTTCTCCTGTTTCTTCGCTAGTAGGCCCTGTTAGCACAAGACGTAGTCCGTAGAATCAAGCGCGTACGGATAGCTTACTGGGCCGTATAACCAACGTACACCTAAGGGAAGGCACTTCAAACCATACGAAGCAAATATTCTTCGTTTACTTCACCAAGGCCAACAAGCTACGATATGGAGCATGAGAGTGAATGATCCAAGACTCATCGACGATCTTCTAGAGGGATTCCCCGATCTGGCGACCCCCCAAGAGGTCGGAGATCTCCTACGAGTAGGCATCGTGACGATCAATAAGTGGATGCGCTCAGGGCACATCCCTTCGATCCGCGCGGGTCTGCGCGTCAACCGGATTCCGAAGAAGGAACTGCGGGAATTCCTGCTCAACGCAGACGAGATGAAAGATCCCGACGCTGAGACCAAGGACGAAGACAAGGAGAAGGATTCAGCCTGATGGGTCAGATCACTCCCGAACATGTGCCGGCGTTCCCGCTCTACGTCATCGTCTACGACGCTGAGAACGAGACCGCCGAGCTTGATGGTGTTCCCATTGAGCGAGCACAAGGAGTGACTATCGCGGAGGCGGCAACGAATGCCGCAGCTCGCAAAGCAGAGGCCCACGGCCTCGATGCAGTGCGAGTGATCGTTCGTTCCGCAGCAGATGAAGAGTGGACCATGATCGTCAGTGTTGACGGGCAAACCATCGACACCACGCCCACCCCTGAATCGCAGCAAAAGAAACCGCTCATACGCCCCGCCACCGTTCTTGGCGGTGCGCTTCTCACCCTGGGTGCACTTGGAGGGGGAACCGCTCTCGCTGTGTACCTGAGCACCGATACAGACCAAGATCAGAACGCCGCGCCACCTTGGGAGATCCCCGGTGCCGGCGAGCAGATCCCCGTAGGACTGCCCGAGGGGTTCACCGGCCCCTCTGACTGGTCAGTAGATATCAACAGCGACACCGCAGCCACCGGCCTCGAAGATGGACGGATTCTCACCGCTAACAGCGATGGAATCCTCTCGGCGCGAGATCCCGAGACTGCTGAACCCGAGTGGGCCGGTTCAGGTGCTCCGCAGGATCTCTCTGAGATCCACGAGAGCACCTGGACTGGTCAACCGGTCCTTGCCTCCTACAGCCGGGGAAACCTCAACCTCTGGCCCCTGGAAGATGTGACTCCCGGCGATGCCGTGGAGCCTGAACAAGTCCCCGTGGCCAATGAGGCCGAGATCCTTTGGGACGGAGATACCCCGTTGGTGTCTCTCGGTGACTTCATTGTGTTGGTTCCCGACGACGAGGGCACGCTGACCGAGGTCACGATCCCTGCCGGGTCCGATCCCGTGTCGGCCGTGGACGGCGAAGCCGTCTCACTTGGCCCTGAAACCATCTACCGCACCGGCATAGACGGTGAGGCCACTTCTACCGACTTCACCGCGCCGGAGAACGTCGAAGGCCCCGCAGAGGCGTTCTGGACCATCGGCACCGATGCGCTCGTGCTGGCTTGGTCTGCGCCAGGCTCTGAGGACTCCCCCGTGATCGCAGTCATCGACCAGGAGACCGGGGAAACGATCATCGAAGAGCCGGTCGAGCAGCTGCCGAACGAGTCTGCCGAGATCACCTATAACGGCGACTCGCAGCGCGCCGTGATCGGGACACTGGCGGTCCGCTATGACGATGATCCAAGCCTCAATGAGATCCCCGCGATTCAAGATCCCGTGATCTTTGGTAACACCCTCTATGGCAACACCACGGACGGTCCGGCCCTGGTGGATCTGGGCCGGCCAGACGACGGCGCGCAGCCCTACGCGACCTTCACCGACGAGGACACCGCCCCGCTCATCGTCGCTGACGATGCGGCCTACGTGGTGGCACCCCGACTTGATCAGACCATTCTCTACCGCGCGGCCGCAGAGCCCGCCGAGGAGGAATTCCCGGACGAGACAGACACCGAAGAGACCACCCAGGATGAACAGGACGATTGATGACTATTCAGATCAGCATCACCGATGACGGGACCGCGACCCTGCACGGGGAGGGAATCGACCCCGAAACTATCGTCGCCGGCACTTACCATCAGGCCCAAGAACAGGCCATTGATGCGCTCATTAGCCGAGCTCGCGCGTCAGGTGAACAGCTCTACGCGGTGACCGATGAGACTCCCCCGACGACGTTGCTCATCGAGCCACGCGGCACGGTGACTCCCGTTCCTGCCGATCAGGCTCCCAGCAGCGCGCCGGCACCCGCTCAGGCCCAGCCCGAGCAGCCGGCCGCTGCGCCAGCGTCGGCCGAAGCTACGCCGGCCGCGCCTACGGCCGCGAGCCCCGCGAAGCCGGGGGCAGTCAGTCCCCCACCGGCCGCGCCTACCGCTGTGAGCCCTGCCGAGCAGCCCGTGAAGGCACCGGCTCAGCCGGCCCCGTCACGGCCCAATCCGCTCACCGCGGATTCCGCCACCGCGCTGGTATCGAGCCGGCGGCAGGTCCGCGAGCAGCGGCAGAGCTTCCTCAATCAAGAACAGCGCGAGCAGCCGGCCACCGAGGGGTGGCGCGGATTCCTGGCGAGCATGGGTATCCGTGTCGCGCCGAGCGAGGCCGAGAAGGCCCAGCGGATCGACCGTCAGGCGGTCTCTCAGCACTGGCCCGGGCCCCGCACTATCGCCATTGTCAACGGCAAGGGCGG
>NZ_PVTY01000044.1 GCF_003003175.1 Nesterenkonia sandarakina
AAAAGATCCAGGAGCGCCCGCCGCTCTGCTTCTGTGTACGTGCCATATCGGTTCCCCGTCTCCGTCGTGGCTAGAGCGTTCTTAGATGAACACTCGGATGATTGCTGCCGCCGCCACGGCGAGGATGCAGACGATGATAGAGATCACCAGGCCCTTGAAGCCGTTGATCTCGCGTCCGGTGAAGGACGCGAACGCGAGGAAGCCGGCCGAGGCGAGGAAGCCGGCGAGGCCGAGCATGATCACGGCCCAGGAGATCCAGTTCAACAGTGTGGTGAATCCTTCGACCCCGGGAGGCTGTTCCGGGCTCACGTCCGGGACGATGCCGGCCGGGGTCAGTCCAGACATTGCGCTGAGTAGTTCGAGAATCATCATGCTTCTTCCTCTTCTGCTGATTGGTGGAACTTACGAGTGATCTTCTGTAGCCGCTTCGGTGGCTTAGAGAAGTCCGGCGGCTGCACCCGCCAGCTCTCCACCCAAGGGATATGTGCCCCCAACGGGGCCTTGCGCAACAGCCGCTTGACCGCGCGCCGCTGCCATTCGAGAAGTCGCGGGGCATCATCCATGAGGATCAGCCCCAGCAACCGGGAATCGTTGAGTTCCCCGGAGATCCACTGCTGAGTGAAATCCTCAGCCGCAGCGATCCCCGCCCAGTGGGTCCGCGCGACGGCCACGACATTGAGCCGTGGCAGAGGACGCACCCACCCCGACGCGACCGGCCAGCCGGTGCCCGCGTCGAGGGCCTGTTCTCCGAGCATCGCTGCCACCGTGGAGGTCCCGGCTCCCCCGTGGAGCCCCACCACCGTGATCAGTCGATGATCTTCAATCTGGGTTCGTGGCCACGGCACCAGATCGGCCGGGGCCGAGACGGACGCCAGGGGCTTCTGAGGGCCGGTTATGACCGTTTGCTCCCCTAATACGTCATCGCGCATTTCTGGGGACTCTTGCGGCTGTTCGAGCGGTGCTTGTGTGAATGGATTACTTCGCTGCACTGCCGGGTCTCCTGTTTCTTAGCTAGTAGGCCCTGATAGCCCAAGATGTAGTCCGTAGAATCTAGGCACGCGGTTAGCTTACTGGGCCGTATAACCAACTTAACACCCACCAAAAGTACTTAGTACCCAAGGAAGACAAGTTTGTTCGTTTACTTCGCTAAGGCCAACGAGCTACGATATGGAGCATGCGCATGAATGACCCGAGACTCATCGACGATCTTCTAGAGGGCTTCCCTGATCTGGCAACGCCGCAGGAAGTAGGAGATCTCTTACGGGTAGGCATCGTGACGATCAACAAGTGGATGCGCTCAGGGCACATCCCCTCGATCCGCGCGGGTCTACGCGTCAACCGCATTCCGAAGAAGGAATTGCGCGAGTTCCTGCTCAACGCAGACGAGATGAAAGATCCCGACGCGGAAGCCCGCGATGAGAAGGAAGGCAGCGGCAGCGATGAATGATCCTGAATCCATAGACCAGTTGCTTGCGGATTTTCCCGACTTGGCGCACCCCAAAGAGGTCGCTGACCTGATGCGCGTGCGGTTGAACACCGTCAACGCCTGGATCAGAGAAGGCAAGTTGTCCTCGATTAGCGCCGGTCGCCGGGTTAATAGGGTCATGAAGTCCCGGCTCCGTGAGTTCTTGCTCCACGCCGATGAAATGCAAGACGTAGACGACACCGACGCTTCGGCCAAGGAGAAGGATTCGCAGTAATGGTTCAGATCACTCCTGATGAGGTTCCGGCGTTTCCGCAGTACGTCATTCACTACGACGAGGAAACCCAGGCCGCTCGACTCGATGGCGTTCCCATCGAACCGGCAGCAGGAGTGAGCATCATCGAGGCCGCGAAGCTCGCGGCCGCACGCAAGGCAGAGACCCACGGCCTCGACGCAGTACGGGTCACCATCCGTACCGATGCCGGGGAAGAGTGGAAGATGATCGTCACCGTTCAGGGCGAAACCATCGACACCACGCCACCGCCTGAATCGCAGCACGCCAACAAGACCCGCAGACGCGCCATCACCGTTCTCATTGGTGCGACTGTGACCGTGCTGGCAATGGGCGGCGCTACCGCCCTTGTGATGTACCTGAGCACCGATACAGACCAAGACCAGAACACCGCGCCCCAATGGGAGATCCCCGGGGTAAATGAGCAAGTCCCTGTGGGACTGCCTGATGGGTTCACCGGCCCCTCAGACTGGTCAGTAGATATCAACGATGAAACCGCAGTCACGGCGCTTGACGATGGACGGATTCTCACCGCGAACAGCGATGGAATCCTCTCCGCTCGAGATCCCGAGACTGCTGAACCGACGTGGGCCGGTTCAGGTGCTCCCGGGGATCTCTCTGAGATCCACGAAAGCACCTGGGCCGGTGCCCCGGTTCTGGCTTCCTACTCACGCGGGAACCTCAACCTGTGGCCCGTGGAAGAAGTCAGCCCCGGCGATGCCGTGGCCCCCGAGCAAGTGCCGGTGGATAACACTGCCGACCTGCTGTGGGAGGGAGACGCCCCCCTGGTCAGCCTGGGTGACTTCATTGTGCTTGTCCCTGACGACGAGGGCACGCTGACTGAGGTCACGATCCCCGCCGGGTCCGAGCCGGTCTCTGCCGTGGACGGCGAAGCCGTCTCTATCGGCGCAGACGCCATCTACAGGACTGGGCTCGATGGAGAGTCCACCACTACCGAGTTCACCCCACCGCAGAGCGTAGACGGCCCCCCAGAGACCTTCTGGACCATCGGCACCGAAGCGTTGGTGCTGGCATGGTCCGGTGATCAGCCCGTGATCGCGGTCCTTGACCAAGACACCGGGGAAACCATCATCAAGGACCAGATAGAACGGCTGCCGAACGAGTCCGCCGAGATCACCTACAACACCGACTCGCAGCGCGCAGTAATCGGCACCCTGGCGATCCGCTACGACGACGATCCCAGCCTCAACGAGATCCCCGCGCTGGAAGATCCAGTGCTGACCGGCAACACCCTCTATGGCAACACCACGGACGGGCCGGCCCTGGTGGACCTGGGCCAACCGGACGACGGCGCGCAGCCCTACGCGACCTTTACCGACGCCGATACGGCCCCGCTGATCGTGGCCGAGGATGCCGCCTACGTCGTGGCACCCCGGCTGGATCAGACCATTCTCTACCGCGCGGCCGCAGAGACCTCTGATGAGGAATCCATGGACGAGACTGACACCGAAGAGACCACCCAGGATGAACAGGACGATTCATGACTATCCAAATCAGCATCACTGATGACGGGACCGCCACGCTGCACGGCGACGGAACAGAACCAGAAACCTTGGTTGCTGCCACCTACGCCGAAGCCCAGGCCCAGGCCATAGATAAGCTCATCGCCCGCGCCAAAGCAGCAGGAGAACCGCTGCACGCTATCACCGACGAGAACCCCCCAACCACGCTGCGCATCGAGCCCACCGGCACCGTGACCCCGGTCCCGGCTGCCGAAGCTCCCAGTAGTTCGCCGGCCACGGCCGAGACCCAGCCCGAGCAGCCCAGCGCAGCGCCGGCAGAGCCAGCGCGCGCCGACGCGACGCCGGCCGCGCCCGCGCAGCCAGTGGCGTCCACTCCCCCGCCGGCCGCAGCAGCCCGGGCACAGTCCGCGACCCAGGAGCCGGCGCAGCCGGCTCCCTCGCGGCCTAATCCCTTCACTGCGGATTCCTCTTCCGCTGCCACTCCCACGCCGGCGAGCCGGCGGCAGGTCCGCGAGCAGCGACAGAGCTTCCTCAACCAAGAACAGCGCGAGCAGCCGGCCACCGAAGGGTGGCGCGGCGTGCTGGCGAGCATGGGTATCCGTATCGCGCCCAGCGAGGCCGAGAAGGCCCAGCGGATCGACCGTCAGGCGGTCTCTCAGCACTGGCCCGGGCCCCGCACTATCGCCATTGTCAACGGCAAGGGCGG
>NZ_PVTY01000045.1 GCF_003003175.1 Nesterenkonia sandarakina
ATGGGCAGTGTAGGAACTTCCATCTTCGGAAGGCCTCGACATCTATCTGTGCACCGCCACGCCAACGGTTGCTACACCCTCATCTGCGAAGAGCCAGATAACCAGGGATCAGGCTGCGGCCTCATGCTGGGCATCATCGCCCTACTCATCGGCGTTCCGCTGTTCATCCTCGTCATCGCAATCAGCGGGGGAGAAGAGGAAGAGCCGCAAGCCTCGTGCCGTCCCGGCACCATGGAGGACGATTCCGCCATCCCGGAAGAGTATCGGGAGGCGCTTGAATCCGCGGCTGCTGAGTCGGGCCTCTCCGTCGATCTCCTGGCTGCGCAGATCGACGCCGAATCAGGATGGAACCCCGACGCCACAAGCCCTGTAGGAGCCCAGGGAATCGTTCAGTTCATGCCCCAGGCCTGGGACACCTACGGCGACGGGGGAGACCCGTTCAACGCGCAAGACGCCATAGCGGCTATGGGCCGCTATATGGCCGCTGTGGCCGACGAGGTAACCGACTTGGCCGGCAATGAGCGCGAGCTCGCTGAACTGTCACTCGCGGCGTACAACGCCGGTCCCGGGGCGGTCCAGAGCGCCGGGGGAATTGATCGAAGACTTCCTGTTGCAATGACCGCCAGAATCCGCCGATCGCTCACCGGGCGCTCCTCTGCCCTGCAACCCACCCATGCAAACGTCAAGTGTGACTCGCAACGGTTATTGGCGGTGTCCTCGCAGCGACACATGTCGCCTCTGCGGCGCGTCGGCAGATGGTTCATCGGGCAGGTTATATCCCTTCATCTGCAGCAGTGCGCAGACGACGATGGAAGGGGTTGCGTCTTTGTGCGCGAGGGCGGACCCGACTATGGCTGGTAACTCCACGGCCCGCTGCCTCTGTGAGATTTACCGGCCCAAATCTCTGCGGCCCTCGCTGAACAGCTCATCACCTCACTAGGCCACCAGATCCCCGCCACCACACTTGAGCCCTAGGTGATCGAAGCTCTAAGCGTAGATTCCGGCCTAGTTCAGACTTTCGCGGCAGCACACCAGCGATGAGAGTCCTTCCCTCTATCCGTTCTTTCGAACGTGTACGCCATGAGCTCACCTGGTGACACCAAAATCAGCTTGTCTGTCGAGGCAAGAGGCGCGGCTCCGCGTTCAGTCCTACAGCTGTCTCGAACGACAGCACTATAAGCCCCTGTGGCGTAGTGGCGCTGAACCAGCCTGGGCTTCTCTGCCGATATTTTGCGGGTTCGGGCTCTCCGGTGAGGGCCTGGTAGTGGAGCGTCTCAAGCCTTATAGGTAGGCGACGAGCCGCACTCACCTCGCGCGCAGCGGGGGATGGATCTTCTTGGTCACGGGGCCCATCAATCCGAACGCAAACAGCACCGGCATCACCCCTGCGCCGGTTCATTCTGGACCTATTCACCGTCATCGTTCAAGGCAGTCAGCAGCTCCCCGACTCGGTGATGGCGCTCTACCGGATGCCGCAGAGGAAGTTCCGGATGCACCCGATACCGATTGCGGCGGCCATCACGCTCCCTGTCCAGGTACCCCGCATCAATAAGCTCTGCCAGGATCCGCTGTGCCGCGCGTTCGGTGATCCCCACCTTGTGGGCGATCTCTCGGACCAGTAACCCAGGATCTCGCGCCACGCATATCAGGACGTGAGCGTGATTGCTGAGAAAAGTCCATTCGGGCATGCTCCAGTCTAACGCATATGCGACATTCAATACATGACACTGAAGTTGTGTATTCTGTGTCTTTGGTTGGGGTCCCTGTTGTGACCCTGCTGTGCTGGACGCTCTCGGAAGGACCCACCGGCATGCTTGATCCTGTCATCCTCTTCTTCGTGCTGGGCATCTCTGCCGGACTGTTGCGCTCAGAGCTCCGCCTACCAGCCGCGGTTTATGAGCTCGTCACCATAGTGCTGCTGTTGGCTATAGGGCTTAAGGGTGGCGTCGAGCTGGCCAAACAGCCACTGGGCCAGTTGCTGCCCCAGATGGTGGCAGTAGTCACGATGGGCTTTTTCCTGGCATTGATCGCTTTCCCAGTCCTACGAAAGTTGGGCCGTCTGCAGCGTGCGGACGCGGCATCCATCGCTGCGCACTATGGGTCAGTCAGCGTGGGCACCTATGCCGTGGCCGTGGCCTATCTCGGCAGTCGCCAGGTGCCGTTTGAAGAGCACATGCCCCTGTTGCTGGTCCTCATGGAGGTGCCTGCGATCCTCGTAGGCATCATCCTGGCGCGGGGCGTCTCCCGTTCCACGAAGTGGGGCTCCGTGTTACACGAGGTGTTCCTCGGCAAAGGAATCGTGCTCCTGCTGGGTGGGCTGCTCATCGGATGGGCAGCCGGCCCAGACGGCATGACTCCACTCGAACCGCTCTTCGTGGATCTTTTCAAGGGCATACTGGCCTTATTCCTGCTGGAGATGGGCATCATCACCGCCGCTCAGCTGACGGGCTTGCGCCGTTACGGACTCTTCCTGGTGGGTTTCGGAGTCGTCATGCCGCTGTTCTCCGCCGTCGTGGGCACCGCCACCGCCTATCTGCTGGGACTCTCCCTTGGAGGCACCGTGATTCTGGCAACATTAGCCGCCAGTGCTTCCTACATCGCGGTGCCGGCGGCGATGCGGATCTCGGTCCCGGAGGCCAACCCCACACTGTCCTTGGCGGCCGCCCTCGGCATCACGTTCCCCTTCAACGTCCTGTTCGGCATACCCATCTATCACGCCATGGCCACCCTGGCGCATGGTTGACAAGGAGATGACCCCGTGAATCCGCATCAGCGCAAATTACTGACCGTCGTCACCGAAGCTGCCCTGGAGGGGACGCTGGTACGTGAGATCGAAAGTCTCGGCGCACATGGATACACCATCACCGACGCCCGCGGAAAAGGTGACCACGGAGTGCGCAACGCCGGGTGGGAAGCCAGTGCGAACATCAGGATCGAGGTCGTCTGCGACGCCGACACTTCTCGGACACTGGCCACACATCTGCGAGAGCACTACTCCAAGAACTACGCGATGATCCTTTACCTCAGCGAGGTCGAGGTCCTGCGGCCAGAGAAATTCTGACTCGAGGCAGCGGCGCTGCCAAGTCTGGTTACGCACCGGCACAGTCAGGAGCTGTGCGCCCCAGATCGATCGGCGTCTAGATGTTGTGGGGCATGAGGTTCTTGCCACGGGTGCGTCGATGAGATGAGGAACGGGCTCCCCACCACAGGATGGAAGTTACGACACCACCCATCCGCAGGAGAAGAGCCCGC
>NZ_PVTY01000046.1 GCF_003003175.1 Nesterenkonia sandarakina
AGGGGCGAATAATTGTATGAGCCACGGCCAAGGCGCAGAGCGACACGACGCCTATCCTGCCAGCCAGTGCCAGACCAGCTACCTCAAGACTCACAGTGGTTGTAGGCGCCTTGGCGGGTATCACTGTCGCGATCCTTCTACCCGCAGCGTCCCGCATCATCTTTACCGGAACCTCCGATGTGCCTCCCACGGGTGCCGCAGTTCTTGGACTCCTTGTTGCAATCGTGTCCACTAGTCGCGCCACAGGTGGGGTGTGGCTGGTTGTTCGATCTCACCCAAGTTCTGTGCTGACGAGCGCGGTTGTGGGTGCGGTTGTGGGGCTGCCGGTGATCTTCGTACTCAGCCTCCAGTACGGAGCCATCGGGGGGTTCGTAGGAATCGCGGTGGCTGAGTCAGCCGTACTGTTTGTGCAGCTCGTGGCCCTCCGTCGACGTCGGTAAGAGGGCGCTTGACGGCTTTTGTCTGGTGTTCGTAAAGGCTGGGCGCGGCAATGGACGGGTATTGGAGTTATGACGCTCCCGCGACTGCTTCCTGGCATGCAATTTTGAACCGTTCGGCAACAGCCGAGACCGAAAACTGCTTAAGTGCACGCTCGCGACCTTGCTCGCCCATGGTGCGCCTTGCGTCTGGACTGCGCATCTGACGGATCGCGCGAGCGAGGGCCTCCACGTCCCCGGGAGGCACAACGAGACCTCCCCCGTGGCATGCCCAGGGCATCGGCGCGACGTCCGACACAATGACAGGTCGACCAAGCATCATCGCATCAACAAGCTTTGCAGGCAGTTGCCCTCGTGCTCGGCGGTCGTCCAAGCTTGGAAGTACGACAAGATCTGCCTCACCTACGATCTCGGTGCCCCTCTGGAGTGTTGTTCGGCCGACCCACCGTTCCCAGGGCTGGGCATCAACGGGGGCGACGTCGGTGACGGTCAGTGTGGTTGTCGGGCCATCTGCTTGCAGTAAGCCCACTGCTTCACGGAGAATCGCGGTCCCCTTGTGAGCATGGTTTGTGCCGACGAATACTATATCGAGGTGTTCACCGGCACGGTACGTTTGGAGACCTGGCACTGGGCGAACATGTGGAACTATCGTCCCGCCGTACCGGGCTTGGAGCCATGGATTGCTGACCAGGCTCGGGAGTGAGCGTGCGAGCTGCCGGTGTCGCGTGTCAACGATGGACCTCGCGGGTCTACGCAACCAGCGAAGAATCTGCGTTAGAGGCTCGCCAACTCTTAAGCGGGCTTCCAGGTCCGGGTCGTCAATATCGACCAGGAGAGGCAGATTTCTAGCCTTAGCAATTGGTATCGTTCGTCCTAGAGATGCCGGAAGCGGCTTGCACGCAATCAAGAGTTCTGTATCCGCAGGAATAGCATCGGCTAGTTGCGATGGGCCTACGCGTGTGGTGGCCGTCTCGAATGCAGTCCCGGAGAGTGGGTACCAGAATTTTTCGCCCTCAGTCGTGAAAACCTCTGCGTCCCACCCCAGTTGTTGGGCCAGCATCCACAAGCAGTGAGTTCTTCCTAGTGAGTTACTGCTCTGGCTTTCTGTGATTAGTGCCAGTTTCATGTTGCCCCTTTATGGCAGTCAAATTTCCGGTTAGCCCGGCGTGGTGCTAGTTTCAGGAAAATTAATTATTCCGCTGCGAACAAGTTTTCGCGAAGGCCATTAATTGGTCAGCTACTAAATTCCAATCGCGATCGGCTGCAGAATGAATATCGGTGGGCTCAATTTCTAAATTGTCACTCAGGGCCGATGCAAGAGCCTTTTCGAGTTCTCCCCGAATGCCAGGTTCATATGCACGGAGGCCGGCGATGTCCGTGACGCGGTCGGCAATAGGACGGGGGGCAACGACTGGGACACCCGCCGCCACATACTCGTAGAGCTTCATGGGACTTCTTGCCACATTAGAAGCATTCGCAACGAAAGGCATTAAGCCGACGCGTCCTGCGGCCATTACATCCGCGACTCGCTCGTAGGCGACGCTTCCGCGTAGCAGTACATTGTTGGGTAGACGTGGCACGTTCGCCGGGATCGGACCGAAAATCGCAAACTCTGAGGTGGGAAGTGCTTCGGCAGCGGATATCAGTGCGGGGAAATCGAAACGAAAATCTAATGCTCCCACGTAAACGAAATCATACTTCTTTGGTGTACCTGATCGAGCAAAGAATTTAGAGAATTCGACGCCGTTTTCTATGACACAACTCGAGACGCTATGAGTCGGCAAGACTGACTCGAGTACACCTGGTGAGGTGGCTGCAATCCCGTCCGCGACGTGTGCAGCCCTCCGCGCGGCACGCCGAAGAGCGGGAGTGCCGAATAAGTCCGTTGGGCGGAATATCACCGTCGCATCTGGGAAGTGTGAGGCCGGAAATAAAGGTTGATCGACGAAGACGTAATCTGGTCTCACAATTCCAATAGAAGCTAGTGTCTTCTGCATCTGCCGCTGGGTCCAGTAAATGTTTGCCGGCAGAAGTGGTCGAGGAATGAAATCTGCCACGCCACCTACTCTTGTGACACCACTGCTAGCAACCTCGCGCCTTGCAAGTTGATGAGGCCTTAGTAATGAATGGACAGTACTGTACGGGGTACTGACATGCGCCACTTGGTGTCCGCTGCCGGCCATAGCCGTTGAAAGATGATGGCTCCCAACGCGAAAGTCTCCGGCCCTGGCTGTATGGCTCAGGAATAGAACAGAAGACACAATCAACTCCTCCCAAAACTGGGTTGCTGCACACGGCGGGGGTGGCCTCACGCAAGGCCAAGCTCTTAGCTTGACAGGTAGGATGCGACAAGGTCGGCCCGAGAGATAGCGATGCGTGTGACTTGAACAGCCTACCTCTCCGGCGGGCAACGGGGTCTGCCGCACGAATAGGTGACAGTTAAAGTCACGCCGCGAGAGCGACGCCGGTGTTCATGATTGCTTCGTACTCCACAGGGGTCAATCCCG
>NZ_PVTY01000047.1 GCF_003003175.1 Nesterenkonia sandarakina
TGAATATTGGCTTCGCTGGGGTCCACTGGTCGTGCGTTCCGGGGCCAGCACTCGGGTCCGGCGATAGCGGGCGTCGAGGCCGGTGATGGTGTGCGTGGGGGCCACCGAGCTTAAGCTCCTTCCGCCGTGTGTATTGGGCACACGGCGGAAGGAGAATCGTCAATGGTACGCAAGATCAGAGCGAAGCTGGTGCTGCAGTTACGTGCCGAGGGACTCTCCGGGCGGGTGATCGCGGCATCGCAGGGCATGTCTCGCAAGAGCGTCACCGCGGTGCTGGAGGCCGCCGACGCGGCCGGTGTGGGCTGGGACGATGTCGCCGATCATCCCGACGCGGAAGTGTATGAACTGCTGTTCCCGGGTCGCGGTGAGCATCAGAGCGTGTTCGCCCAGCCGGACTGGGAACGGATCCACAAGGAGCTGGCCAGGGTCGGGGTGACGCTGAAGCTGCTCCACGGCGAATACGTCGATGAATGCGGCGCTTCCGGGGCCCCGGCGATGGGCTATGACCGGTTCTGCAGGACCTACCAGCGCCACGTGTTGGTCACTGGGGCGGCCTCGAGGGTCGGGCACAAGGCCGGACAGACCGTGGAGGTGGACTGGTCGGGACCCACCATGGAGCTCCACGACCCAGTCACGGGCAAGACCACGACGGTGTACTTGTTCGTGGGGTGTCTTCCGTTTAGCCGGTACGCGTTCGTCGAGCCCACCCTGGACATGAAGCAGGACACCTGGCTGCGGGCGCACGTGGCGATGTTCGAAACCTTCGGCGGAAGCGTGCCGCGGATCGTGCCGGATAACCTCAAGACCGGAGTCATCAAGCATCCCCGCGAGGGCGAGATCGTACTCAACGATGCCTACCGGGAGATGGCCGCCCACTATTCTGCAGCAGTGCTGCCCGGGCGGGTGCGCAAACCCAAGGACAAGGCCAGTGTGGAGAACACCGTGGCCCATGTGGCGACCTGGGTCATCGCCGGGTTGCGGGAGCAGCGGTTCGCCACGCTGGCGCAGCTGAAGGCCGCGATCGCCGACCGCATCGAGGCCTACAATCAGGAGCCGTTCCAGAAGCGGCCCGGGTCACGGGCCGGCGTGTTCGCCGCCGAGGAGCAGCCGCTGCTCAGTGGGCTTCCGATGGTGGGCTATGAGATCAGCAGGTGGGCCTACGGGCGCCGGGTGGCCCGCAACGGACACGTGATCTGGGAGCGCAACTACTACTCGGTGCCCTTCGCCCATATCGGCACCAAGGTCGATCTGCGGATCACCGACCGGGTGCTGCAGGCATACCGAGGCCAAGAACGGCTGAGCAGTCACCTGCTGCTGCCGGAGGGCTCCGCCAATGAGTACCACACCAACGACGCTGACCTGCCCGCCGGTGAGCGCTACCGACAATGGGACCCGGCGCGGGTGCTCGACTGGGCCGAGAGGATCGGCCCGGCGGCGGTGACCGTGGTGAACCGGATCTTTGAGTCTGTCCCGATCCAGGAACAAGGCCTGGACCCCGCTCTGGCGGTGCTGCGGTTATCGCGTCGGTTCTCTGCAGAACGAGTGGAGGCCGCCTGCGCGCTGGCACTGACAAGCCCGGTGCGGTCGCCACGGTATAGCCATCTGCACCCGGTCCTGGTGACCGGACAGGACAAGAGCGACCTGTTGCGGCCGCCACGGAAGGAACCAGCCGAAGAGGGCGGATACGTTCGTGGGCCCGGCTATTACGCAGGAGGTGCCAAGTGAGCGGGATCGACATCGAGACCAAACGTAAGCTCCGCGAGATGGGCGCCGCCGCCTTCTTGGAGGCCCTGGAGGCTCAAGACGAGAACCTCGTGCTCGGGATGGCCTTCGAGGACAGGCTCCAGCTGGTCGTCGATGAGGCCCATTCGGCGTTCAACCACGCCAAGGTCGAGGGACTGATCCGTCGGGCCGGGCTGCGCTACCCGGCTGCGGACCTGCGCCGGATCGATCTGGTGGAAGAACGCGGCCTGGACCGCACGGTGATCGCTGCGCTGGGCACGTGTGGGTTCATCGAGAGGCAGCAGAATGTCGTGTTCCAGGGATTCACTGGATCTGGGAAGTCTTACCTCGGGTGCGCGGTGGCCAAGCAGGCCTGTCAGCATCGGATCCGGGCTCACTACATCCGCATGCCTGACCTCGAGGAGGCCTGGGCGCTGGCGAAGGACAAACCTCAGGGCACCACGAAGTTCCTGAAGAAGTACGCCGCGTTCACTCTGTTGGTGATCGATGAGTGGCTGCTGGATCATCCCGATGAGTCCATGCGCAGCATGTTGTTGGAGCTCTTAGAGCGCCGCTACGACACCGCTTCGACGGTGTTCTGCACCCAGTACGCTAAGAAGGATTGGCACCAGCGACTCGGATCCGGGGTTCATGCTGACGCGATCATGGACCGCATCGTGCACAACACCGTCTGGGTCGATACAGGCAGCCACAACATGCGGGAGCACTCCACCATGAACCAGTAGTGAGCAGATGCCGGTGGGAGCCGGTGGCTTCCACAGCGACGGCCGCTGGCCCCCACCGGCAATATCACTGGCCCCCCGAGGCAATATTGGGTGGCTCCCAAACCTCCGAATACTCA
>NZ_PVTY01000048.1 GCF_003003175.1 Nesterenkonia sandarakina
CCGGTATGCCGATCTATTTCTGTGACCCGCACTCGCCCTGGCAGCGGGGCACCAACGAGAACACCAATGGGCTCTTACGGCAGTACTTCCCGAAGGGCACTGACCTGTCGTTCCATGGACCAGGGATCCTTGAGAACGTCGCAGCGGAATTAAACAGCCGGCCCCGGAAGCGCCATGGCTTCCGAACTCCTGCAGAGGTCCTCGACGGGATACTCTCAGGTCCAGAGAATCAAGCCGGTGTTGCGCTCACCGCATGAATTCGCCCGAAGCTATCGAGACACTGTTGCGAGGCGCTGGGCGAAATCGTCCTCTGCGGGATTCTGCGGATCTTGAGCGGGGGAGAGGTGTCTCGTCCGCTGCCTTGCAACCTAAGGGTTGCAAGACGCCAGAGAGATGCCGGCTGCAAGCGGCCAGGTAGCCTGCCCCGGTATGTCTAGCCGCATTAGGCCTTTGAAACATTCAGGTAAATTTCGACGTTCGCGACGCAAGTCAGCTGATTTATGTGTGCGATATGCAATTGTTATCGATATGTCTATATATTCCCCAGATCACTGTCATGAGCGCGATCCGAGCACGGCAAAGCACTCCTCAGGACATCCTTGATTACAAGATTTGTCTGATTCTGGCTTGCGCCGAGCTTCACAGAAGCTGAACACTAGCTTTACCGCCTACTAAATATTAGGGGTAATTGATGAGACTGAAGTCATTAGCGGTCGCTTCGATAGCAGCGATATCAGCAGGTTTAACTCTCGGTGCGGCGAGTCCGGTCTATGCAGAGGTGCCCGATCCCGTCGTAACGCAGCTTTCCGACTCCCAGGAGAGCGAAATTCGTATCGACTTCGACAAGTACGGCGTGCCGGAGGACACCCAGGACGCACTCATCGACAAGCTTGAAGCAGGTGAACCACTTGACGCGTTCGATGGCGTCTCGGAGCCCATCAGTTCAAATGCGTTTGAAACCGAGGAGTTCGATTCGGAGATCTCTTGGTTTGAAGATGGTTCCTACGTTGTCTCAAGCATAGAAAAGCCGCGAACCGGTGACTTTGCAGCCAGGGGTACGGTTTCGAGCTGCTCTTCGGTGTCGACTAGTGGCAACTGGGGCCGGTGGACGAATTGTTCGGTCACCAACAGCTGGGCTGGCGTCGTCAAGATTGGCTTCATCGCCAGTTTCGAGAAGTCCAGTTCATACGCAAGGATCACCAATCTTGGGAATGTGACGCAGAACTGCATCATGTCCTGTACACGACCGGATGCTTGGATCATCCGCAGCAACCAGACAGCCACCCAGGCCGCGGCTATCCAAGCGCAGTCCACCGTCACTAGCCCTTACGGCAACTCATGGGAGGTATGGTTGCAGCTTCGCGTGAACTCCAACGGTTACTGGACGGTTAACTCATGATCACCATTAACGGCATCGCCTCAACTTCAGCTGTGGGGATGAATCCGACTTTGTCTCCCGGGACTGGTATTGCGCCTTGGATCATAGGAATTGTGCTAGTGGGGCTGCTTGTATGGGCAGTCGCAGAAGTGACTCGGAACAAGACATTCGGCCTCATCCCTAAAGTCGCTCTCATCTTGCTAGCGCTGCTCGCGCCGGTTGTCGGTCCACTTATCACTATTGCAGTGGTTCGGGCCGCAACTAAGCATCCAAGTCAGGTGATGGCCTGATGCTTACGCGTCAGTTCTAGCGTCTCGTATGGGAGCTAGCTCTCGAGTGGTGGGTCTGCTAACGCAGGCCCACCACTTTTTTGTGCGCGCATGGACAACATGATGACGCATAAACGTCTTGTAAAGTGTAAATAAACTCAACACGCTATTAGTCGTTGGGGTCTGCCGCACGAATAGGTGACATCTGATCTGGCTTGCCTGAGGGCGGCCTGGAAGGATGAACCTGTGCCTAAGCCCTATCCTGCTGAGTTC
>NZ_PVTY01000049.1 GCF_003003175.1 Nesterenkonia sandarakina
GGTGGTGTCGTAACTTCCATCCTGTGGTGGGGAGCCCGTTCCTCATCTCATCAACGCACCCGTGGCAAGAACCTCATGCCCCACAACACCTAGCGGCGACTGTGATGGTCGGGAACCCACGGCACCGAGCCTATTCAGCTGCCGGCATGATCTCCAGTGGCCGTGCAGCACGCTACCGACGACTGCTAGCCAGACCGCCAAGTCGGCTTCAGAAGTGGACTGTACCGAAACCCCGAAATAGATACTTTTGTCCACTCAGGAAGTCTGAGTCGGAAGAATAGTCTTTGCTTGTCTCGGAGCGAATGCGCTTCACTTTGAAAGGAAAGTCTAATCATGCCGGAGAGAGTGACTATGAATCGCGCGGTGACTTTTGGTGTCTGCGCCGCACTCATGGCCTATGGGATCGGTCCCGCTGGCGCCGAAGAAACTGAGGGCGAGGAGGCGGCGGAGGGTTCAGCGGTGGAGGAGCTCTCCGCATTTGGTCAAGCGGCTGGAATTGACCAAGCTCTTGACGACCTACAAAACATTCAGTACGACGCGACCGCGGGGTCCATTGACATTGCGGGCGATGATGAGGTCGTAGCGGTCGATCTTCCGTCCGGAGATCCCGTGGATGTCGCTGGAGATCTTGAAGGAATACTGCTCGACGAAGGTGATACAGCGATCGCTTTAGAGGCGGCGCTCTCTCCAGATGAAGAGGTATTTGCTGATGGGGTTAGGGCTCTGATCTCCATTGGCGGACCAGACTCGCCGTCGACGTACTCTTTTACGGTAGATCTTCCAGCAGGACACGAACTTGTGGCGCAAGAGGACGGCAGTGTCATAGGCCAGGACCCGGCCACCTATGAGACGAGTGTTGTGATTCCGGCTCCATGGGCAGTCGACGCCGCGGGTGATGCTGTCCCGAGCTATTACGAGGTTGCGGGAAGCGAGCTGATTCAGCATGTGGCTCTCCGGGATGACTCCCAGTTTCCGATTCTCGCTGATCCGGTGTGGTTTGTTCCGCTTATTGTGGCCGGAGGCAGGGTCGTGGGGCAGGTGGCAATCAAAGCGGCGACTCGCGCTGCTGCTCAGCGCGCGGCGGCGGCGCGCGCTGCAGCTGTAGTGGTTCGAACCGTACGAGGCACGATTCCGCGGACCGTCGCGCGGCGTTGTGGCCTGGGTACAATTACGACAGCTCGTCCGGCTGCTGTATCAGTAGTAGCCTCACAGCGTGGCGATAACCGGTGGCGCGTTACAGCTGGTGGATCTGCAACTATCGTGAGCGCAGGCGTTGGTGGCTGCCTGGCCGCTAACATCCGCTGATCAGAGGATCAAAATGGGCATCTGGGAATTTCGCGTCGCTTACTTCTTGGTCATATGTTTGGGTGCCGGTCTCCTGGGGCTCGCGTTGCCAGTAAGTGACTTTAGCTACGCTGTCTTCGGCCTCTATAGCATGTTTGCGTTGGCACTGGCCCGTCCCACGGGCAGGAAGTTCGGCTTTCAAGACGTATTCGGAGCACATGGAAATGCAGAGTGAAAACGCTCGGTCTCTACTCTGCAGGAGTGAGATGATTCCCTTGCTGCGATCCGCTGGCTTCTAGGTTGATTCGGGGTTCCAGAATGAGTCCGTATGCCTACGAGAATGCAGATCGAGCAGCTTGCAACCCCGTGTCGAGCTGACCTGGGGCAACGACGCCTCGAGGGATCCCGGAACAACTCTTGATAGGGCATGACTCGTACTCGAGGGTTTTTCATCACCACCTCGCGCGAGGTTTCCAATAACGGACGACTTGTCCACGAACATGCCGAGACACGTAAACCGGCTCTCCGCAGTTGAGCGTGGGGGTGTCGTGAGATGCTCCTATCTTGTGTCAAACAGCTGTAAGCCATTGCTCATAGCGGGTGGTGAGTTCTG
>NZ_PVTY01000050.1 GCF_003003175.1 Nesterenkonia sandarakina
TGAATATTCGCGGTTTTGAGGGCCATTCGTATTGGGTTTGGGCGCCAGTGACTGTTTGCGGCGATGGACGTGGTGGGAGCCATCGTCATTTTGGTTCGGAGCCACCTGCTTAGGCTCCTTCCACTGGGTGTAATGGGCACCCGGCGGAAGGAGTAGTTCAATGGTAAGGAAGATCAAAGCCAAGGTCGTGCTGCAGCTACGGGCCGAGGGCCTGTCCGGCAGGGCGATCGCGGCGTCTCAACAGATCTCGCGGAACAGTGTTGCCGAGGTGCTGGAGGCCGCCGATGCGGCCGGGGTGCGGTGGGATGATATCTCGACTCGAGCTGACGCGGAGGTGTATTCGCTGTTGTTTCCCGGGCGTGGGGAACACGAGAGTGTCTTCGCGGAACCGGAGTGGTCCCGGGTGCACCGGGAGATGGCTCGGGTCGGGGTGACGATGAAGCTGCTGCACGGCGAGTACGTGGATGAGTGCGCCGTCTCCGGCTCCCCGGCGATGGGGTATGACCGGTTCTGCAAGTCCTACCAGCAGCATGTGCTGGTCACAGGGCTGGCCTCCCGGATCGGGCACAAGGCCGGCCAGACGGTCGAGGTTGACTGGTCCGGGCCCACGATGCAGCTGGTCGATGTGGCCACCGGAGAGCTGAGTCGGGTCTATCTGTTCGTGGGGTGTCTGCCGTACAGTCGATACTCTTTCGTGGAGCCGACTCTGGATATGAAGCAGGACACGTGGTTGCGCGCCCACGTAGCGATGTTCGAGTACTTCTCTGGCTCGGTGCCCCGGATCGTGCCGGACAACCTCAAGACCGGGGTGATCAAGCACCCACGGGAGGGCGAGATCCTCCTCAACGACGCCTACCGGGAAATGGCGGGGCACTACTGCGCGGCGGTGTTGCCAGGCCGGGTCCGTAGGCCCAAGGACAAAGCCAGCGTGGAGAACACCGTGTCCCACGTGGCCACCTGGGTCATCGCCGCCCTGCGCAAGCACCAATTCGGCACGCTGGCCGAGCTGAAGACCGCCATCACCGGGCAGCTTCAGGCCTACAACGCCGAGCCGTTCCAAAAGCGCGCCGGCTCCAGGGCTAGCGTGTTCGAAGCCGAGGAGAAGGCGCTGCTGCGCCCGCTTCCGGCCGCCGCCTATGAGATCAGCCGCTGGGTGTACGGGCGCCGGGTCGCCCGCAACGGGCACGTGGCCTGGGCACGGAACTACTACTCGGTGCCCTACACGCACGTGGGGGCCAAGGTGGATCTGCGGATCACGGACACGATGCTGGAGGTCCACCGCGGCCACCAGCGGCTGGCCAGCCACCTCTTGGTGCCAGAGAACGTGGTGAATGAATACCGCACCCACGACGCCGACCTGCCGGCCGGACCGAAGTACCGGCAGTGGGACCAGCCCCGGGTACGGGAATGGGCCCAACGCGTCGGACCATCGGCAGTGATCGTGGTGGACAGGATCTTCGAATCCGTCCCGGTGGCCGAACAGGGCTTGAACCCGGCGTTAGCGGTGCTGCGGCTGACCCGCCGGTTCTCCGCCGAGCGGGTGGAGGCGGCCTGCCTGATCGCGTTGGCCGGCCCGATCCGTTCCCCGCGGTATGCGCACCTGCGCCCGATACTGGACACCGGTCAAGACAAACCAGGAGCGCTCACCAGCAGATCGCCCGATGGCCTACCGGCAGAGGAATCAGGCGGCTACGTGCGTGGAGCTTCCTACTACGCGGCGGGCGGTGCCCGGTGACCAGGATCGATACCGAGACCAAACGCAAACTACGCGAGATGGGAGCCACCGCCCTACTGGACTCCCTCGAAGCCCGCGACGAGACCCTCA
>NZ_PVTY01000051.1 GCF_003003175.1 Nesterenkonia sandarakina
CAGTGGCTCCCACACGGGCGGTCACTGGCTCTCAACGGCAATACTGGTGGCTCCGAAAGGCAATATTGGGTGGCTCCCAACCCTTCGAATACTCAGCTGCCACCGATGCTCAGTGTCACGCCTTTGGTGGTGAGCTCGTCAGCGATGTTCCGCGCATCCGGGAGTGACCGGGCGAGGCGGTCGAGCTTCGTCACGACCAGAGTGTCTCCAGACCGGACCGCGGCGAGAGCTTCTCGGAGCCCTGGTCGGGTCCTGTTGGTGCCGGTGAGGCCGTGATCGACATAGACCTCATCGGGGTGAACACCGAACGCGATGAGCCCTTCGCGTTGGGCGGTTAGGTCTTGCCCAGTGGTCGAGACCCGGGCGTATCCGATCTTCAGTCCAGTCATGACCAACAGTGTTGCAGATAAGGGACCCTCACCGTGCTTTAAATCGGGCGGGGTATACGTGCACCCTGAGCCCAGTAGCTGTATGGGCTGGGTTTGGGGTGGGGGAGTGCCCGGTGAGCGACCGGCTTACGGGTGGACAAATTGGTCCTGGACAACTGGTGCCTCGGTCTATAATATCGATTATCAATACATTGATATTCGATAAGGGGCGACGATGAGTGAAACCATGCAGACGACCACGGTCGAGGAAACCAAACCCCAAGGCGTGTTCTCCCGGCTGGTGCGGGCCATCCTCATCACTGTCGCTGCCTTCTGGGCTATCAGCCACCTCTCTCAAGGGTTCACACTCGTCACCGGCCGCTTTCTATGGACCGATGGCAACGTTGAACCCGGGCTTCCCTTGGAACACCTGCCAATTCTCACCACGGCGGAACTACGGCCAGGTACTTCGGCGACGATGGAGGACGCAGACCTGCTTCTCCGGTGGGCCAACGCCACGCCTCTGTTCCTCGAAGCTGCCACCGTGGTGATCGCCGCATGGCTGCTACTTCGAGTACTCCGCCGGGTGACCCAAAGAGAAGCCTTCAGCACCAAAACGATCAACTACTGGAAAGCTCTTTCGCTGACGCTAATGGTCGGCGGCGTGCTCATCGGACTAATCAATACCTTCGCAACTCTCTATACGAGCGCACACGTCGGCCTATGGCCCAACACCGGACAGCGCGACCGCGCTGCCCAAGCTGATTTTTTGGGTGGGGACTACGTCGGCATCAACATCGATTTCCCCAATTGGCCCATATCCCTCATCGTCGCCGGACTGGTGGCCCTTGCTCTGACCACAGCGTTCCGTGCCGGAGCTCAACTGGAACGAGACGTCGATGGCGTCATCTGAACCTGACTATGCCGCGCCTGCGCACCGTATTGTCTTCCGACTCGATGAGGCGCTCCTCCAGCGTGACATGACACTCACTGAGCTTTCACGCCGCACGGGGATCACGATGGCGAACCTGTCCACGCTCAAGAACAACAGAGGTAAAGCCATCCGCTTCACCACCTTGACGATGATCTGCGACGCTCTGCAGATCGAACCGGCGCAACTCTTCGAGATCACAGATCCATAGGATCACTCCACGCAGTATCAACATGGCGCTCGTGCAGTGGGAGGGGTCTAGCGTTGCCGCTGCTGGCCGTCGAGATGTTCGGTAAGGGATCCGCTTGCGGGCAGTTCTCCCCGCGTCAGGGGGTCTTTGCACTGCGCGGCGTTACTGCGGGTCTGCTGAGAGTCCGCGGAAGTATTCCT
>NZ_PVTY01000052.1 GCF_003003175.1 Nesterenkonia sandarakina
GGCGCGGAAGGCAGCACGAAACGCCGTGTTGTTGCGTGGTCTCTGGGGCGTTTGGGCGCGCGGTGCTACAGTGGGAAGCACAAAAGGTGCCTCCCTCGCACGGGAGTCATCGGTTCAATTTCCTTCGGGGATTGGATTCAGAACCGGACTGTTTGGCGACCGAACGGTTCTGAAAGGCTTTGGGGAAGCGCTCACCAGTAGGTGGGCGCTTCTTCTTTTTATGCGGTGAGTGGCAACCTCTCCTGCTGCTGGTCCAAGTTTTCGAGGTCGACGGGCTCGAGTGCTTCCGCTATGAGGCCACCAACGAAATCCGTCTTGGTGGTCTGCGAACGCTTCACGTACGTATCAAGTTTCTGGAAGAGCTCTATAGGTAGACGAACAGTGACTACTTCACGTTCACCCTTATTGATCTGGGGCATCGACCTCTCCTCTCGGCTGTTCCCAGTTAACCTGTGCGACGCCCCGAGTGAGGGAATCTGATTCGGCGTGTCGAACATGAATCTGAATCAGGGCCCCTGTGGCGGACCTCTAGGTCAGGACAAGAACGAAGAGGGTCATCCCATAGCCGAGCACTGCCAACGCGAGGAACACCACTGCGGCGATCCACAGGCCGGGGCTCTCTGCTGCGCTGGTGCGGTTCTTGCGGCGAGCCAGTAGGCCAACGATGAGAAAGACAGTCGAGGTTACGAGAAACGCGGTGACAGGAATGACGGTGGCAGCGATCTCCATGTTTTAGAGTCCCCTCGCGACGGCCGCAGCGGCGCGCAGCCATGCGCGCTGTGTGGAGCTGCGCAGCGCGTCGTAGTGCAGCACCCCATCGACCATTGCCGGGTCATAAGGGATCGAGACCGCTTCGCGGGCGAGCTTGCTGAATCCGTTGCGGACCTCGGCCGCTTCGGTGGGCTTGGCGGAGTCGTTGGATTCCGAGACGATCACCACGGCCTCATCGGCCAGGGCTGCGGATCGCTCGTCGCGGTCTGCGAGAGCTTCGAGCAGAAGGGCGCCGGCCTCGGCGTGCTCGTCCTTGGTGGTGGTGGCCACCACGAGCTGATCGCTGAGGTCGATCATGCGCTTCCACAGCGGATCGGACTCATCGTTACCGGAGTCGATGAAGATTAGCCGGTAGAACTTGCTGGTGACCTGGTGAATGGCGTCCACGTCGCCGGCATCGACGCGCTGCGCATCAGCCAGGGCCACCGGCTTCGAGCGCAGCACGTCGTAGCGGTCGGTGGTCTGGTGGTGCACGAAGTGCGCCAGATCCGCCGACTGTGCCCCGGTAGAAAGCAGGTCAGTAGCCTTCGGCAGCAGATCAAGGATCGTCGCGTCGTGGGGGCCTTGCTCGGTGCGCCATCCCAGGGTGCCGCGCGTTTGGTTGTTGTCGTAGGCCAGCACGCCACCGCCGCCGAATCGGGCGAACACTGCGGAGAGCAGGATCGTCGTCGGGGTCTTCGAGGCTCCGCCCTTGCCGTTGACAATGGCGATAGTGCGGGGCCCGGGCCAGTGCTGAGAGACCGCCTGACGGTCGATCCGCTG
>NZ_PVTY01000053.1 GCF_003003175.1 Nesterenkonia sandarakina
AGCGGATCTTCGTCCTGATCCTCGTCGGCTGTCTCTTCGGCCGGCTCGGGCTGGACCTGGGAAGCGCTGGGTTCCGGCGTGGGGTCGGGCTCCTGCGCGGCCGGCTCATTCGATGAGACAGCGACGTAGGCGAAAGCGCCGGCGACACCGCCCAGCAGCAGCACCGCGACGATGATTCCAATGATCGTGTTCCGGCCCATTAGCTGATGCCCTTCTCTCCCAGTAGCGGTGCAGGATCGACCAGGTTCTCCCACCCTGGGGTGGCTTCGTCGCTATCAGGTGTCCCGATTTGGAAGTGTAGGTGCTCCCCTGCCGATGACCCGGTGTTGCCCTGGGTGCACAGCGGGGTGCCGGGTGCCACGGTGTCACCAGGGTTGACCTCGATGCTGTTCGCGGCACAGTGCGCGAACTCCACGTGCAGCCCTGGGGCGTCGGGTTGCTTGGCGAGCACTACCCAGCCGAGTTGTCCCCAACTGTCGATCACGCCGGTTGCGCGGATCTCTAGATCCATCGGCGCGACGACGGTTGAGCCGGAGGGGCCGGCGAAGTCGATTCCTCGGTGATCCGAGACGCCGCCTGAGCAGTTCAAGGCGTTAAGGATCGGGCAGGATCGAGCACCAAAGTTCGAGGTCATGGCTGCGCCTGGAAGTGGGCTGGTCCACTCCCCTGTGCCAAGCTCTCCGATCTCCTGGCCACCAACGGGTGAGCAGTCGGCCGAGTAGTTCCCCTGCGCGCTCCCCATGATCTTGTCTACATACTCTTCGGTCTCAGGGAAGCCGGGGATTCCCCCGGCGTTCTGCACCGCCCCGGGACCGGCGTTGTACGCCGCGAGGGACAGTTCTGCGAGCTCGCGCTCATTACCGGCAAGGTCAGCGACCTCATCAGAGACTGAGGCCATATACCGGCCCATAGCGGCTATGGCGTCTTGCGCGTTGAACGGGTCTCCCCCGTTGCCGTAGGTGGCCCAGGTCTGGGGCATGAACTGAGCGATTCCCTCGGCTCCTACGGGGCTGGTGGCGTCGGGGTTCCATCCTGATTCGGCGTCGATCTGCGCGGCCAGGAGATCGACGGAGAGACCTGATTCAGCGGCCGCGGATTCAAGGGCCTCCCGGTATTCTTCCGGGATCCCGGAAGCGTCCTCCGTGGTGCCGGGGCGGCAGGAGGCTTGCGGCTCTTCCCCTTCTCCCCCGCTGATCGCAATGACGAGGATGAACAGCGGGACGCCGATCAGTAGGGCGAGGATGCCAAGCACGAGCCCGCAGCCTGATCCCTGCTTGTCTGCCATTTGCTCTCCGTGTGATAAATCAAGGGTCTGCCGCACGAATAGGTGACAGTTAAAGTCACGCCGCGAGAGCGACGCCGGTGTTCATGATTGCTTCGTACTCCACAGGGGTCAATCCCGA
>NZ_PVTY01000054.1 GCF_003003175.1 Nesterenkonia sandarakina
CAAGGGCACGAGCCGCTTGACGCTGATAATGGTAAGTGCCCGCAGAGGTAGTGACCCACCTCTTGACTGGCGACCCAATCGTGGGTCTGTCTTGCGTGAGATTTGTCCTGCGTCTGCGGGCTCGGCCATGGGTTCCGCCGGTGCATGACCTCATAGGAGCATGACCGGGACCATCACCAAGTGGCACTGCGATGGTATCGGCCCCTTCAGCGTCTTGTCTGCTCCGGTGGAACCGATGGCACCCCTTGATCTGTCCGACAGTGAAGGAGGAACCGTCGTGGTTCCCACAACAGCGGCCGGCGACCCGAACGATCTGGTAGCAGGCATCGATACCCACACCGACACCCATACACTTGCCATCTTGACTACCCAGGGACAGACGGTGACGACCGGCACCTTTACTGCAGACGGTCACGGTTATTCTGACCTGATCACTGTCCTGCAGGATGCCGGGACAATAGCCATCGTCGGGGTTGAAGGCACCAATTCCTACGGCGCCGGGCTGACCAGGGCCCTGGTTGCCGCTGGTTTCACCGTGGCTGAGGTTCTGCGCCCGGCCCGACAGGTGCGGCGTATGCGCGGCAAATCCGATCCGATCGACGCCATCGAGGCCGCCCGTACCGTGCTGGCTGGCCAGGGCATCTCGGTGGCCAAAGACACCGCTACTCCTGCAGAGGCCCTCAGGTTCCTGCTGGGTGCCCGCATCCAGCTGATCGCCGCGACAACGGCGATCGGCAACAGCATCACCTCGCTGTTGGTGACCGCACCGGAGCCCTTGCGTGCTAAGTTCCGGGGCCTGAGCACCGCAGAAGTGCTCGCCCGACTGGCCACCAGTCGGCCGGTAGGGCCCATCGATTCTCCGCATACCGCTGCGCTGCTGGCCATGCGCACCTTGGCCAAGGCACATCAGGACAGCACCGCCAGGGCCAAGGTCCTAGAAGATCAACTGCGCAGCGTTCTCACCGAGCACTACCCGGCGCTGCTGGCCATCTATGGGGCCGGCGTTGTTGTGGCCGCCCAGCTGGCCGTAACCGTCGGCGGCAATCCGCACAGGATCCGGAACGAAGCGGCCCTCGCATCCCTGTGCGGAGCCGCTCCCATCCCGGCGTCTTCTGGCCGCACAACCAGGCACCGGCTCAATCGTGGCGGCGACCGCCGCGCAAACGCCGCCCTGCACCGCATCGCATTGGTGCGGATGCAACACGACCAACGCACCAAGGACTACGTCGCCGGCAGAACTGCTGAGGGCAAGAGCAATCGCGAAATCATGCGCTGTCTCAAGCGAGCCATCTGCCGGGAGGTCTACAGGGCATTGACCAACCCACAGGAACAGGCCCCTCGAACAGACTTCCAGACGATCCGGCAATCCA
>NZ_PVTY01000055.1 GCF_003003175.1 Nesterenkonia sandarakina
GGCGCGGAAGGCAGCACGAAACGCCGTGTTGTTGCGTGGTCTCTGGGGCGTTTGGGCGCGCGGTGCTACAGTGGGAAGCACAAAAGGTGCCTCCCGTATACGGGAGTCATCGGTTCGATCTCCTCAGGGGATTGGATTCAGAACCGTCCGGTCGGCAAACTAGAGCGGTTCTGAAAAGTCTTGGGGAAGCGCTCACCGGTTAGGTGGGCGCTTCTTCGTTTATGCGGTCAAAGGAAGCGGCTCCTGGTTTCTCTCGAGACTGTCGAGGTCCACCCGGTTGAGCCGTTCGATGATCAGCTCCCTGACGAAGTCATTTTTGGATTCGCCAGTGAGGGACAGGTACCTGTCCAGCTTCTCAAAGTAGGGCTGTTCAATACGCGCGCTCACTTGGGTCCGTTGACCCTTGCTGATCTGCGGCATTTTCTCCTCCTTTAACCGTGCTCCTCAGTCAATCCCATGAGCGCCGCAGATCAGTGAAACTGTTTCAGCGTGTCGGGACTTTTCTTTTTCTCTACAACCCCCTCGCGACGGCCGCAGCAGCGCGCAGCCATGCCCGCTGTGTGGAGCCCCGCAGCGCGTCATAGTGCAGCACCCCATCGACCATTGCCGGGTCATAGGGGATCGAGACCGCTTCGCGAGCAAGTTTGCTGAACCCGCTGCGGACCTCGGCCGCTTGCGTGGGCTTCGCGGAATCATTGGATTCCGAGACGATCACCACGGCCTCATCGGCCAGTGCCGCGGATCGCTCGTCACGGTCTGCGAGAGCTTCCAGCAGCAGGGCGCCAGCCTCGGCGTGCTCGTCCTTGGTCGTAGTGGCCACCACGAGCTGATCGGAAAGGTCGATCATGCGCTTCCACAGCGGATCGGACTCGTCGTTACCGGAGTCGATGAAGATCAACCGGTAGAACTTGCTGGTGACCTGATGAATGGCGTCCACATCGCCGGCATCGACGCGCTGCGCATCGGCCAAGGCGACCGGCTTTGAGCGCAGCACGTCGTAGCGGTCAGTGGTCTGGTGATGCACGAAGTGCGCCAGATCCGCCGACTGGGCTCCGGTGGAGAGAAGATCAGTGGCCTTCGGCAGCAGATCCAGAATGGTCGCATCATGCGGACCTTGTTCGGTGCGCCACCCTAAAGTGCCGCGCGTCTGGTTGTTGTCGTAGGCCAGCACCCCGCCGCCGCCGTAGCGTGCGAACACTGCTGAGAGCAGGATCGTTGTCGGGGTCTTCGAGGCTCCGCCCTTGCCGTTGACAATGGCGATAGTGCGGGGCCCGGGCCAGTGCTGAGAGACCGCCTGACGGTCGATCCGCTG
>NZ_PVTY01000056.1 GCF_003003175.1 Nesterenkonia sandarakina
ACTAGATCCCGGCAGTTTCATAGTCATAATCACTGACCACCAATTCTCCGTCGTCGCCTTCCTCGAAGTTGAAGAAGAACAAGCGGCGCTCGGTCGGGTTACTGAACACGTCGCCGTCCTCGGTGACCCATACCCAGGTCGCCTCGATGGACACAACCTCGTCTGAGGTACCCCGGTTGGGCTTTACGGCCGGCTGACTGGTCGCGCCGGCCGCTGCGGCGTCTAGCCATTCAGCGCCCGTGGTCGGGCGCTCGGGCGCGGTGATCGACTCTGCCAGTTCATCGGCCTAGCCTTAAGTCCACATGTATTTGATTGCGAAGGTCAACTAGAATTTTACCGTCACTGGTGAAACCTCAGTGTCCGGAATACAACTCTCCCAGGAGTCCAATATGGAAACTAAAGTGAAGAACCGACACGGAATAACTTCCCTCCTAGCGATCCTGGCCTTTTTTTCGGCCTCGCTCGTCGCAACCCCGGCAGCGGCGAGCACGTCACAAGAAAATCGCGCGGCCTCCGGAATCGAGACCAATCTCGACATCAGCACCGATGACGAAATGCAAGCTTTTCTAGAGTCTGACGAACCCAAAACCATCCACGTCGACGTCTCTTCCGGTGAGGTAACTCGAGTCGAAGAGGGCACAGCTGCTCCCGAGTTCGGCACACTGACTACAGTGTCCCGTGTGTGTAGCACCGGCGACCTCTGTGCCCGAGCCTCCCAGAGCCCCTATGCGGACTTCGCTTTCCGGGGCACCGGAAGTGTCACTGGCTCATGGCCGATGCGCAGTCACGTGTACACCGGCAACTGGTACACCAGAATGCAGTGGGAGAACGGTGGCTACACAAGCACCTTCGGACCTGGGTCCACCGTAATCCCCAATAGAACCCCCGCTACATTGACCGGTGTCGTCATATCGGGGGTTGGCGCAGGATAGCCACGAACAAGGCGACGAAAACACTCAAGGATGGGTCTGGTCGCGGGGATACCCGCGACCAGACCCATCCTTTTGCATGCCCGATCAGACGGTGTCGTAGCTGTAGTCACTCACCAGCAGTTCCCCGTCGTCGCCTTCCTCGAAGTTGAAGAAGAATAGGCGGCGCTCGGTGGGGTTGTTGATGATATCGCCGGCCTCGTTGACCCATACCCAGGTGACCTCGATAGA